>JACCER010000001.1 GCA_013416445.1 Alcaligenaceae bacterium | reverse complement strand
AGCGCGCTGACTCTAACTTATATTCCTGCGTATATTGCCGCTTGGGCACGTTGCGTTCTTTCATTTCCATTCTCCGTTAACAAGAAACTACCACCTTCTTGCTGTACGTGGAAACGAGGCAGGGTCATACGCACGGTTGCGTTGTGCTACGTGAGCTACGCCGCTGGCCAACTTGGCGGTGAGCGGACACTGGAACTCACGCAAGCGCTGGCTAGCCGAGTCGAGGCTATTGTTACGGCGCAACCTGACTTCGCTACTGATGCCAGGCTGCAGGAGCAGCGCGCCGTTGCTTGGTGCGGTGCGACCTATGCCGCCAGCGCACTCGGTGGTGAGCGGGCACTGGAACTTGCGCAGGCGCTAGCTGGCCGGGTCGAGGCCATTGTCACGGCACAACCCGATTTTGTCGCCCATGCCGGGTTGCAGAAGCAGCGCGTCATTGCCTGGGGCATAGCAACCTCTGCTGCCAGTCAGCTTGGCGGTGAGCGGGCGCTGGAACTTGCGCAAGCGCTAATCGGCCACGTCGAGGCCATTATCACGGCGCAGCCCGATTTCGCCGCCTGTGCGGAACTGCAGAAGCAGCGCGTCATCGCCTGGCGCTACGTGATCTGGGCTGCCGAAGATCTCGGTGGCGAGCAGGGCCGACAATCCGCTGTTACTGCGGCGTACCGGGTGCGGGACATTGTCTTCGGTAGACGCTGGGAGGATCCTCGACCATTTAAGAACGAATGGGAGCAAATTCAAAAAATGCTTCTACCATTTGGCGTCAATTTAACGGAAGACGGGCAAATTGAATTTGCATGGGCGCCGCCTGCTGCAACTCCACCGACATACAAATTTGAGGTCGTGAGCGGGTTCGGACTACCTAAACAGAATGAGCCCAAGAGCGTTCCTAGCACGGTGCGATCCGATAGTAATCACTTTACTGGTGATCACTCCTGATGGCCGGACGGATCGGGATTTTAAGGGGTTGGCGTTCCAGGAAAAAAGGCTTGTTTTGCTCTCAAGGCTGGCCCACTTCGGTAGGCTGTTTTTGAGCATGCACAGGCTCTCACGACCAAGGCCAGCATCTTTGGCCATTTTGATCATGCCGCGAGCTTTGGCAACATCGGAGAGCGCAGCGAGGAAAAGGGCTGGGGGCATCTTCCTCCAGTGCTGCGGACGGGTATTCGGTAAGGCTCCGCAGAAAAGCCCCGTTAGAGGCTGGGCGAGAAAGATGATTGTTATGAAAAAATGTATTGACGTTGATAATTTTCGTAACTACAATAATTGCATGGAAATCACATTTGATCCGGCTAAAGACAAGGCCAACCAAACAAAGCACGGTGTTTCGCTTGAACTGGCTACCGAGCTGGATTGGCCAGAGGTAATGGTTAAGTCAGATACCCGGCGTGATTACGGCGAGCTGCGCGAAATCGGTTATGGCGTAATCGATAGCCGTCTGTATTGTGTGGTGTTTACGCAGCGAAACGACCATATGCATATCATTAGCCTACGTAAGGCAAACAGACGTGAGGTACAGAGCTATGTCGAGCAAACGTAAATTGATCATGCCTACCGAGGCAGAGGACGCGGCGATTAATGCCGGCATTGCCGCTGATCCTGATACCTATGAGCTAAATAAGGCAGAGTTCAAGCAATTGAAGCGAGTAGGGCGTCCGCCCAGCGTATCCCCGAAAGTATCGCTGACGGTGCGCTACGATGCCGATATCATCGAAGCCTTCAAGGCAGGCGGAGACGGCTGGCAGACGCGTATGAATCATGCCCTGCGGGACTGGCTGAGGACGCACCGGGTGTAAAGAAGTAAAAAAAGCTCTATCGAAGGGGCTGATCTACACGTTGACAACTTCGCTATCCGTAAGGCGCCCCAAGGATTTTGCCCTATAGATTATTGAGGCCATTGATGCCTTTCAATAAGGCTTTAGCTTTGCCGCGTGAGCCAGATCAAACCTGGCAAGGGATGGGCCAGTATCAGATTCTGGCGTTAAAAACTCCGAAGCGCACCAGTCAGCAACCCGACTGGCGGACGCCAGTGGTCGCCCGTATCAATTTAATTAGCCAATCGGAATGACCTGCCAGGACGAGTACTGCCCGAAGTTTGCTTTGCAGTACCGGCAAGTTTCGCTATGTAATTGGATTGTTTTTTCGCAATTAGGGCAGAGTCCCATTGGACCAGTAGAATACATTTTTTCGTCCAATAATCGTTGAGCTTCTGCCGCCTCTTCAATTCCAAAGCCGCCGCCAATAAAGCCGCCACCCGTAACTACTGTGCCCGGACCTGTGATAGAAATTTCTGCCAGCTCAAGAAGTGAGAATTTGGCCAGATGATTGCTGCTTCGACAGTTGACGGTATTGTTGTTAAAAGCTACGGCGATGGTTTCTCCTGATGAAAATGGGAAGCCACTGGAGCCAAGCACTGTGCAATCTTTTAAGACCAACGTAGCACTGCCGTTATTGCTTTCCATCACTCGCTCCAATATTCCTTGAAACCCACATCAGGCTTAAATTCTAGCGCCGCGCATGCGGAGCCTTACGCCTTCGTGCAGCCTTTCTCCGCACAGGCCTGCTGCAAATCTTTCAGCCTGACATTCGCGCTCTTGATCGCGTTGCCCTCCTCCATTAGCTTTCAATACGTCTGATATCGATCTTCTCAACCAATGGGCGCGCTCGCATCATCCAGCTGGCATTTGCAGTTGCCGGCGCGCGCAAAAAAGCCCACCGTTTAGGGTGGGCTGCTTTATATTCTTCCTGGCTCCGTAGGCGGTCATTAGTAAATGGCCCCAAAAAAAGCCCCACAAACCATCTGAAAGCTAGTGTTTAAGCCATTCAGTGGTGCGAACGGAGAGACTCGAACTCTCACACCTCTCGGCGCCAGAACCTAAATCTGGTGCGTCTACCAATTCCGCCACGTTCGCATGTAAGGAAGCCAGTAAGTATAAGGCCTGAAATTGAATAACGCAAATCGGGGGGGCTTGTATTTATGACCAGCACAGTTAATAAACAGGCGCCTCGCCCTCTGGGCGGCGCTTGAAGCGTCGGTGCACCCAATAATACTGATCGGGCATCAGCCGTATTTGCTCTTCCAGGAACTGGTTGATGTGCAGGGCGTCAGCGGAGGGGTCTCCGCAAGGGAAGTTTTCCAGCGCCTTGAATATCGATAACTTATAACCTCGGTAGCCAGGCGCCACTTCAGTAACAAACGGAATGACTCGTGCGCGCCCTAGTTGCGCCAGCCGCGATACGGCGGTCAATGTACAGGCCTGCACACCAAAGAAAGGCACGAACACCGAGTCCCGCAGGCCGAAGTCCATATCAGCCGCCAGCATGATGGGCTTGCCTGACTTGAGCACTTTCAATATTTCGCGAGCGCTGCCATTTCTTGGTATCATTTCCGTACCGAAACGGGCACGCTGGGTACGCGAAATCTCGTCGGTGGCCTGGTCCGACATGGGGGTATATATTGACGCTACCGGGTGCAAGGTCGAATAGTGCATGCACCCCGCCTCTATGCCTGCAAAATGAAAGCCCAGGAAAATAGTCGGCTGCTCGTAGTTGTCGTGCAGCTCGATCGCGCTGTGCAGTTCAACCAGTTTGGCCAAGGCCTGGGCGCTGCCGTACCACTGAATGCCACGCTCAAAGTAGCTGCGTATCACATGGCGGAAGGTTGAACGCGCCAACTGTTCACGCTGAGCCGGGGTGTGTTCCGGAAAGCATAGCCGCAGGTTGGTGTGCAGTATATGTTTGCGTTTTCCAGGTATCAAATACAGCAACGAACCCAGTGCTTCGCCGGTTCGGGCAACCAGTCCGTATGGCAGCACCGACAGCGTGCGCAGCAGGCCTGTTATCAATTTTTTTTGTATTTTGTTTTTCATGGAGGGGGGCAGAGCTTGCTATTGCCCCAGGCTAAGGTAAGTAGACGCTAATTAGCGGGCGCGCCATTAAGCTCTTTATGCTAACACGCGGCCGTGTGCAGCCTATGCAAGACGCGTTTTCACGGTCTAAATATGGTCCTGCATTAAATCAGGCTATAGTTCCAGACAGGAGCCGTTACATCGAAGCCGCCAGTTTCCGGTAAAATGTCCTGCTTATTTGTTTAATTACTCATTTATATATAGGTCCCTAATGCAGCCCGTGGTTGAAAAATTGTCCGGCCTGGAGCGCCGTGTTGATCTGGTCGTGTCGCTGGCCGACGTCGAAAAAGAAGTCCAGGCACAACTCAAGCGCGTCGCACGCACAGCCAAAGTCCAGGGTTTTCGCCCAGGGAAAGCTCCACTATCCCTGATCGAGCGCAGCCATGGGCCTGGCATACGCTACGACGTCATCAATTCTGAAGTTGGTCGCTCGCTTGACAAGGTCATAGGCGAGACCAAGTTGCGCATTGCCGGCACACCTACTCTCGAACCCAAAACCGAAGGCGTCGAAGAAGGCTCCATGGCTTTTTCGGCCACCTTCGAGGTCTATCCTGAAGTCGCTGTTCCCGATCTCGCTACCTTGCAAATCAAGCGCGCCAAAGTCGAAGTGGGTGATGCCGAAGTGCAGCGCACCATCGATATCCTGCGCAAGCAGCGCGCCACGCACGAAGCGCGCGAAGGCCGTGAAGCCCAAGACGATGATCGCATTACGCTTGATTTCGTCGGCACTATTGATGGCGTGGCTTTCGATGGCGGCACTGCTGAAAAATTTCCCTTTGTGTTGGGGCAAGGCCGCATGCTGCCTGAATTCGAAACCGCATTGCGCGGTATGAAAGCGGGCGAAACCAAAACCTTCCCGCTGACCTTCCCCGAAGAATACGGCAGCAAAGAAGTAGCCGGCAAAACCGCCGAATTCAAAATTACGGTTACTGAAGTCGCCGAACCCGTCTTGCCCGAGCTCGATAACGAATTCGCCAAGTCGCTGGGCCAGGCTGAAGGCGATGTCGAAAAGCTGCTGGCCGACGTGCGCGCCAACATCGAGCGCGAAGTCAAGTCACGCGCCCAGGCTCGCACCAAAAGCAGCGTCATGGACGCCCTGATTGCCGCTTGCACCTTCGATGTGCCCAAGTCACTGGTTGAAAACGACACAGAAGGCCGTGTGGTTGCCGCGCGCGAAGAACTGAAGCAGCGCGGTGTGCCCAATGCCGACTCCATGCCTATTCCGGCCGAAGCCTTCACCGCCGAATCCGAGCGCCGCGTGCGTTTGGGCCTGCTGGTGTCCGAACTCGTGCAAAACGACGACCTTCAAGCCAAGCCCGAACAAGTGCGTGCCCGCATCGAAGAATTCGCTCAAAACTACGAACAACCTGCCCAAGTGGTAGCCTATTACCTTTCCGACCGCCAGCGTCGCGCCGAAATCGAAGCCATTGTGCTTGAAGACAACGTTGTGGAACATGTGTTGTCCAAGGCCCAGGTTACCGACGAGGACGTCGCGTTCGACGAACTCATGGGGACCAACTAAATGTCGCGTTTTACCGATTTTTACGCCTCGATGTATGGGGGTGATTCGGTGACCCCTTCAGGGTTGGGCTATGTGCCCATCGTGATAGAACAATCTGGCCGTGGCGAGCGCTCCTACGACATCTATTCGCGTTTATTGCGCGAGCGCATCATCTTTTTTGTCGGGCCGGTCAACGACCAGTCCGCCAATCTGGTGGTGGCGCAGTTGTTGTTCCTGGAATCCGAAAACCCCGACAAAGATATTTCGCTGTATATCAATTCGCCGGGCGGTTCGGTGTATGCGGGTCTGGCCATTTACGACACCATGCAGTTCGTCAAGCCCGATGTCTCCACCTTGTGCACAGGTATCGCAGCCAGCATGGGCGCATTCTTGCTGGCGGCTGGCACCAAGGGCAAGCGTTACACCTTGCCCAATTCCCGCATCATGATCCACCAACCTTCGGGTGGCGCCCAGGGCCAGGCATCTGATATTCAAATCCAGGCTCGCGAGATTCTCAGCCTGCGTGAACGCCTGAACACCATCCTGGCCAACAGCACAGGCCAACCCGTCGAGCGCATTGCCGAAGACACCGAACGTGATAATTTCATGTCGGCCGAAGATGCGGTATCGTATGGTTTGGTAGATAAAGTACTGGTCTCGCGCACCGACAAGGTATAAGAAGGCCAGCCGGTCGGTGAACGCATCGCGCGTTCACCGGTTATTACTCGACGGGGGCGAAATCCCTGTCCACTGAACTGAACGAAGAGTTTTATGCCCGAAAAAAAAGGATCGGCGGACGATAAGCTATTGCAGTGCTCGTTTTGCAACAAAAATCAGCACGAGGTTCGCAAGCTTATCGCCGGACCCTCGGTTTTTATTTGCGACGAATGCATCGATCTTTGCAACGATATCATTCTTGAGGAAACGCAAGAAGCGGCTCGCGATGCGGTCCGCAACGAACTGCCTACGCCTCAGGAAATAAAGGGTTTTCTCGATGGCTATGTCATTGGGCAAGATACCCCCAAGCGCACGCTGGCCGTTGCGGTTTACAACCACTACAAGCGTATACGCTATGGCAAAGTCAAAGGCGATGACGTCGAGCTGTCCAAAAGCAATATTTTGCTTATAGGGCCCACTGGCTCGGGCAAAACGCTGTTGGCCCAGACCCTGGCCCGCATGCTTGACGTTCCCTTTGTCATGGCTGACGCCACCACGCTGACCGAAGCCGGTTACGTGGGTGAGGACGTTGAAAATATCGTTCAGAAGCTGCTGCAAAATTGCAATTACGATGTCGAAAAGGCGCAGCGCGCCATTATCTACATCGATGAAATCGATAAAATCTCGCGCAAGGCCGATAATCCGTCCATTACCCGCGACGTCTCCGGCGAGGGCGTGCAGCAAGCCTTGCTCAAGCTTATTGAAGGCACGGTCGCCTCGGTGCCGCCGCAGGGCGGGCGCAAGCATCCCAATCAAGATTTCGTCCAGGTCGACACCACCAATGTGCTGTTCATTGTGGGCGGCGCCTTCGATGGTCTTGAAAAAGTCATTCGCGACCGCACCGAACGCTCAGGCATTGGGTTTTCGGCGTCGGTGCGCGCCAAGTCCGAGCGTGGCGTTGGTGAACTCTTTGCCGAAGTCGAACCCGAAGACTTGATCAAGTTTGGCCTTATTCCTGAACTGGTCGGGCGCTTGCCGGTCGTGGCCACCCTGGAAGAGCTCCAGGAAGACACCCTTATCCGTATCCTGACCGAACCCAAAAACTCCTTGCTCAAGCAGTTCCAGAAACTGTTCGAAATGGAAGAGGTCGAACTTGAAGTGCGGCCCGAAGCCTTGGCTGCCATTGCCAAGCGCGCCATCAAGCGTCGCACCGGCGCGCGCGGCCTGCGTTCTATCGTCGAACAGGCCTTGCTGGGCACCATGTATGAACTTCCGTCGCAAAAGAACGTCAAAAAAGTAGTGGTTGATGAAAATGCGGTCACCGGAAAGGGTACGCCGTTGCTCATTTACCAAGACGGCACTGAACCCGGCCCTGAAGGCAACGAAGAGGCGCCTAAAAAATTGAAAGGCGCTGCTGCTTAAAGTTTTTGCTTGTCGAATTATGCGCTGTGCGTAATCCGGCAAGCGGCGTTGCAAGCCATGCGTGTAAACGCAAGGTAATTCGACAATTCTTGCGTTAAGCAGCCACCATTCGGGTTAAAGTAAGTATTCGGGCTGGTCTACTTGAAAACCTGGCGATCGTCACTACATACTAGTACAACAGGTAGCACTACAAAAGGGAGGCCCTAGCTTCCCTTTTGCATCTAGCAGTCAATTTTAAGGAACTTACTATGTCTGCGAGCCAGATTCTTTCTTCAGACCCCACGGACTTGCCGCTGTTGCCTTTGCGCGACGTGGTGGTATTTCCGCACATGGTGATTCCCTTGTTTGTTGGGCGCCCACGTTCCATCAAGGCGCTAGAACTGGCCATGGAGTCAGGCAACAACATTATGCTGGTGGCCCAGAAGTCGGCCAGCAAAGATGATCCCACCCCCGAAGACCTCTACGAAATCGGTTGCGCCGCCAGCATTTTGCAAATGCTCAAGCTGCCCGATGGCACGGTCAAGGTCTTGGTCGAAGGCCTGCAGCGCGCCCGCATACAGCAGGTAACCGATGCCGAAACCCATTTTACGGCGCAAGTGGTGGCTGTCGAGCCCGAAGCCACGGAAGGCGCCGAGTCGGAAGCCTTGCGTCGCGCCGTAATGGCTCAGTTTGAACAATACGTCAAACTGAATAAAAAAATTCCCCAAGAAATCCTTACCTCGCTTAGTGGTATCGACGAGGCCGGCCGGCTGGCCGACACCATTTCTGCGCATTTGCCACTCAAGCTAGAACAAAAACAGCAAATGCTCGAAGTCACCGGCACCGCCGAGCGCCTTGAAAATCTGCTGACCCAGCTTGAATCCGAAATCGACATCCTTCAGGTCGAGAAGCGCATACGCGGCCGGGTCAAGAAGCAAATGGAAAAAAGCCAGCGCGATTACTATCTGAATGAGCAAGTCAAGGCCATCCAGAAAGAACTGGGCGAAGGCGAAGAGGGCGCTGATATCGAAGAGCTCGAAAAGAAAATCGCCGCTGCTCAGTTGCCCAAAGAAGCACAGAAAAAGGCTGATTCCGAACTCAAAAAGCTTAAATTGATGTCGCCCATGTCGGCGGAAGCCACCGTGGTGCGCAATTACATTGATACGCTAATTGGTTTGCCTTGGCGCAAGAAAAATCGTATTAATAATTCGATTCCGAACGCTGAAGGCGTGCTCGATGCTGATCACTATGGCCTTGAAAAAGTCAAGGAACGCATCATCGAATACTTGGCCGTACAGCAGCGCGTCGATAAATTAAAAGCCCCTATCCTGTGCCTGGTTGGGCCTCCCGGCGTTGGTAAAACGTCTTTGGGGCAGTCCATAGCCCGTGCCACCAACCGCAAGTTTGTGCGCATGGCGCTGGGTGGCGTGCGCGACGAAGCTGAAATTCGTGGCCACCGCCGCACTTATATCGGCTCCATGCCTGGCAAAATTCTACAAAACATGAGCAAGGTAGGGGTGCGCAACCCGCTATTCCTGCTCGATGAAATCGACAAAATGGGCGCCGACTTCCGTGGTGATCCGTCATCGGCCTTGCTCGAGGTGCTCGACCCTGAACAAAATCACACCTTCCAAGATCACTACATCGAGGTTGATTTCGATTTGTCCGACGTCATGTTCGTGGCAACCAGCAACACGCTCAACATTCCTCCGGCCCTGTTGGACCGCATGGAAGTCATACGCTTGTCTGGCTACACCGAAGACGAAAAGGTGCACATCGCTTTCGACCACTTGCTGCCCAAGCTCATGAAGAACAATGGCGTGCAGGAAGGCGAAGTCAACATCGACGAATCAGCCGTCCGCGATATCGTGCGCTATTACACGCGTGAAGCAGGCGTGCGTGCTCTCGAACGCGAAATCAGCAAGATCTGCCGCAAGGTGGTCAAAAAAATGCTGGCAACGCATCCGGTTGTCCGTTCGCGCGGTAAAAAAACCTCGGCGCCCGTAGCTGTTGCAGACCGCATGCTAGTCAACTCCGAGAACCTGGCCGATTTCCTGGGCGTGCGCCGCTTCAGCTTTGGCATGGCCGAAAAGGAAAACAAAGTAGGTCAGGTGACCGGTCTGGCCTGGACGGAAGTGGGCGGCGACTTGCTGACCATAGAAGTGGCCGATATGCCAGGCAAGGGCGCGGTTCTACGCACCGGTTCGCTGGGCGATGTCATGAAGGAATCCGTCGAGGCGGCGCGTACGGTAGTTCGTGCGCGTTCGCAGAAATGGGGCATTCCTAACACGGCTTTCGAAAAGCGCGACCTGCACGTGCACTTTCCTGAGGGCGCCACGCCCAAAGACGGCCCGTCGGCGGGTATTGCCATCACCACTGCAATGGTGTCAGCGCTTACAGGCATTCCTGTGCGTGCCGACGTAGCCATGACGGGTGAAATCACTTTGCGCGGCGAAGTTCTAGGCATAGGCGGCCTGAAAGAAAAACTGCTTGCCGCACATCGTGGTGGGATTAAAGTGGTAATGATTCCAGAAGAAAACGTGAAGGACTTGGCCGAGATCCCGGATAACGTCAAGAATCATCTTGAGATCATTCCGGTACGCTGGATCGATCGTGTGCTCGAGGTAGCCTTGCAGCATATGCCTACGCCATTGTCCGACGAAGAAGTCGCCCGCCTGGCCGCCGAATCGGTCGCCAACGCCAAACGCTCGGAAGATAGTTCCGGCGGCTTGATGAAGCACTAATTTGTTGGTGTTAGTCTGAAAAAGGTTCGGCGTAAAACCCGGACCTTTTTTTATTTCATTATTGTCGGATTACGCTGTGCTAATCCGACCTATGGTCAATGACGTGTTCGTGGATAGGATTAGCGCAGTGTAGCCCGACAAGAAACACCGCGCCCTTCCCAAGAGGCAGCCAGCCTCAAACCTTAATGTATACCTGAAGTCCTGATCAACCCCACCGCGATACCTTCGAGCGAAAATTCGTCGTCAGGCGTAACAACAATAGGATCAAAATCAGGGTTTTCAGGCAATAGTTCTATGCGGTTGCCTGATTTTGACAACCTTTTTACCGTGACTTCATCGCCTATACGAGCCACAACGATTTGGCCATTGCGGGCATCAGGTGTTTTTTTAACCGCTAACAAGTCGCCGTCTAAAATACCCACATCGCGCATGCTTAAACCACGTACACGCAAAAGATAGTCGGGTGCTTGGGAAAACAGGGCTGGTTCTATGCCGATTTCGCGTTCGACGTGCTCGGCGGCCAGTATAGGACTGCCGGCGGCAACATGGCCCACGAGAGGAACCAGTAGCTGATTCAAGGCCTGGACGGTGTGTTCCAGTGCGTTGGCAATGGTATTGCCGGCATGGGCGTCGTTAAGACGGATGCCGCGTGAAGCGCCCGCAGTAAGTTCGATAGCGCCTTTTCTTGCCAGTGCTTTAAGGTGGTCTTCGGCAGCGTTGGCCGATTTGAAGCCTAGTGCCCGGGCGATTTCTGCACGTGTGGGCGGAAAGCCTGTACGCACGATTTCGCTGCGGATAAGGTCGAGAATTTGTTGCTGACGCTCGGTGAGTTTAACGGCCATGGGAATCCAGACTGTGTTTTTATACAGTCTGGATTTTGCAGCATATTAGCTAAAAGATCAAGCCTTATGCCAGAACTTTAGCGATAGATTCAGCAACGTAGTCGATATTGCCGTTATTCAGGGCCGCTACGCAGATGCGGCCGCTGCTGACAGCGTACACGCCGAATTCGTCGCGCAGGCGGTCGACTTGCGCAGCAGTAAGGCCGGAATAGGAAAACATGCCGCGCTGCTTCAGGATAAAGTCAAAGTTTTGCTTGATGCCGTGTTCTTTCAGCTTGGCGACCAACTGGATGCGCATGTTGCGGATGCGTTCGCGCATGCTGGCGAGTTCGGTGGACCAGAGCGTGTACAGTTCAGGGGTGTTGAGCACCATGGATACGACGGTGCCGCCATGAGTGGGCGGGTTGGAGTAGTTGGTGCGGATAACGCGCTTAAGCTGGCTAAGAACACGGGCCGTTTCGTCTTGGCTGGAAGACACCAGTGTCAGGGCGCCTACACGTTCGCCATAGAGCGAAAATGATTTCGAAAACGACGAACTGATCAGCATGGTAAGGTCGTGCTCGGCAAACAGGCGCACTACAGCCGCGTCTTCTTCCAGGCCGTCGCCGAATCCTTGGTAGGCAATATCTAGGAAAGGCACCAGGTTGTTTTCTTTGACGACTTGTACAATTTGCTGCCATTGTTCAAGGCTGGGGTCGACGCCAGTGGGGTTGTGGCAGCAGGCGTGCAATACGACTATGGTTTGTTCAGGCAGCGCTTTCAGGCCAGCAAGCATACCGGCGAAATTCAGCCCGTGGCTGGCGGCGTCGTAATAAGGATAGGTGTCAACGGTAAAGCCTGCGCGCTCGAATAGGGCGCGGTGGTTTTCCCAGCTTGGGTTGCTGATGACCACTTTGGAAGCGGGCAGCAACTGCTTCAGGAAGTCGGCGCCCAGTTTTAGTGCGCCCGTGCCGCCCAATGCTTGTGCGGTAAGTGCGCGGCCCGATGCCATCAGGGCGGAATCGGCGCCGAACAATAGGGTTTGCGCACCCTTGTTGTAGCCGGCAATGCCTTCAATGGGCAAGTAGCCGCGCGCCGAGGCCGCTTCGATGCGGGCTATTTCAGCCTTGCGCACAGCCTTTAGCAAAGGCAGGCGGCCTTCGTCATCGTAATAAACCCCCACACCCAGGTTGACTTTGCCGGTACGGGGATCAGCGTTATATTGCTCGTTCAGGCCAAGAATTGGGTCGCGCGGAGCGAGTTCGACAGTTTCGAATAGTGAGTTCATTTTGAGTGGGAAAGGGCGCAATAAGGGATAGATAGGGAAAAAAAGGTAATAGTGTGATAATAAGGGGTTTACCCTAAGGTGTCTAGTATATGAATGCTCCTGCGCCAGGTTTCGTTGAATACGTAGATAGTCCGTTTCAACTGTACCGGCCATTTCCTCCTGCCGGCGATCAGCCAGCCGCAATTGACGCGCTGGTCGAGGGGCTGGATGACGGCCTTATGTTCCAGACTTTGCTTGGTGTAACAGGGTCGGGTAAAACTTATACCATGGCCAATGTGATTGCGCGCACAGGAAGGCCGGCTATTGTGCTGGCCCCCAACAAAACCCTGGCGGCGCAGCTTTATGCTGAAATGCGCGACTTTTTCCCAAATAACGCCGTCGAGTATTTTGTCTCGTATTACGACTACTACCAGCCAGAAGCCTATGTGGCGGCGCGCGACCTGTTCATAGAAAAAGACTCGTCCATCAACGAGCACATCGAACAAATGCGCCTGTCGGCAACCAAAAGCCTGCTGGAAAGGCGCGATACCATTATTGTGGGTACGGTTTCCTGTATTTACGGTATAGGCAATCCGGGCGATTACCACGCCATGGTCCTCATGCTGCGTACCGGTGATCGCATCGGGCGCCAAGAATTGTTGGGTCGACTGGTCGCCATGCAGTACGAGCGCAATGATGTCGAGTTCGTGCGCGGCACCTTTCGGGCACGTGGTGAAATCATTGATGTCTTCCCGGCCGAGCATGCTGAACTGGCTATACGTATTACCTTGTTCGACGACGAGGTCGAGTCACTGGAAATGTTTGACCCGCTCACTGGCAAAATCAGGCAGAAGATCCCCCGTTTTACTGTCTTCCCCAGCTCGCACTATGTTACGCCGCGCGATACCGTACTGCGCGCCATCGAAACCATCAAGGTCGAATTGCGCGAGCGCGTGGCATTTCTGGTGGCCGATGGCAAGCTGGTCGAGGCCCAGCGCCTGGAACAGCGCACCCGCTTCGACCTTGAAATGCTGCAGGAACTGGGCTTTTGCAAGGGCATTGAAAACTATTCCCGTCATTTATCGGGCGCCGCGCCCGGCGAACCACCGCCTACGCTCATCGATTATCTTCCCGCCGATGCCCTGATGTTCATCGACGAAAGTCACGTTACGCTGGGGCAGCTTAGCGGTATGTACCTGGGCGACCGCTCACGCAAGACGACCTTGGTGCAGTTTGGGTTCCGTCTTCCCTCGGCCATCGATAACCGCCCCTTGAAGTTCGAAGAGTTCGAGCAACGCATGCGCCAGTGTATTTTCGTATCGGCCACGCCGTCCAATTACGAAAAAGAGCATTCCGACAATGTCATCGAGCAAGTGGTGCGGCCTACCGGTTTAGTCGACCCTGAAGTTGAAGTGCGCCCGGCGATTACCCAGGTTGACGACCTGCTTGGGGAAATCAAAAAACGTATTGCTGTACAAGAGCGCGTGCTGGTTACCACGCTGACCAAGCGGATGTCTGAAGACCTGACCGATTATCTTACAGAAAGCGGCCTGAAGGTGCGCTATCTGCACTCTGATATCGACACCGTCGAGCGGGTGGAAATTATCCGCGATTTAAGGTTGGGCGTGTTTGACGTCCTGGTGGGTATCAACCTGCTGCGCGAGGGGCTGGATATTCCCGAGGTGTCCCTGGTCGCCATCCTGGACGCCGACAAAGAAGGTTTCTTGCGTTCCGAGCGCAGTCTGATCCAGACCATGGGCCGCGCCGCTCGCAACATCAATGGCCATGTCATCTTGTACGCAGACCGGATTACCGATTCCATGAGCAGGGCCATGGGTGAAACCGAAAGGCGTCGCGCCAAGCAATTGGAATTCAACAAAGAGCACGGTATTACTGCGCGCGGGGTCAGCAAGGCTGTACGCGAAATGATAGACGGCGTTATGGTGACGCCCGTAGAAAAATCGGCCGCAGACGATATTTCGCCCGATATCCTGCATGATGACAAATCGCTGGCCAAGGAAATCAGGCGTCTGGAAAAGCTGATGATGGATCACGCCAAGAACCTGGAATTCGAGCAGGCGGCTGCTGCGCGTGATGCCTTGAATCGCTTGAAGCAGAAAGCCTTGTTTTCCTGATGGTGTGAGGGCGATACGTTTTTTTTGTGGCGTTGTTTGCTGGATTACGCGCCTGGCGGCGCTAATTCGACCTGCGAACCTTGGTTGTAGCATGCATAACTGATGCGGCCGTAAAACACCTGATCCAACCATCACAATCCGACTTGTTGGAAAATTCCAACAACCTCATTGGTTTTTGACTATTGACACAAATTTTTATTGTCTCGATTCAAGTGTTTATGCGTGTTTTTTCTGATTGAAAAAGGACTGAGAATCGATCTCTTTTATCCGCCATCAATAATGTGCTGCAGCGCACGAATATCAGTGTTTTGCATGGCTTTTACGGTGATCAGCAACGCCCTTTTTGAACCCTTGGGGCATCTAACGAACTGTCGAGTTTACATTTTAGTTTTTGTCAATTCAGGCAGCTTCACGAATAAAGGCTTGCAAAAACTCTTGCCTTATTGCGGGTTTTCCCTCACACTCTCGCTTATGATGACTAAGGTACTTTTCGTTTGCATGGGTAATATCTGCCGCTCACCAAGCGCAGAGGGTGTTTTTCGCCGTCTAATTGACGAAGCGGGGCTCTCTGATGTTGTGGGCGTGGATTCGGCTGGCACCCACAGCTTTCACATAGGCGAGGCGCCCGACGCCCGTGCACAGGCGGCCGCGCGTAAACGCGGCTACGAATTGTCTCATTGTGTGGCGCGGCAAATTACTGCCGATGACTTCCGGGAATTCGACTTGATCCTGTCCATGGACTGGGAAAACCTGTCTGCCTTGCAACAGCAATGCCCTAAAGTATATCAGCACAAGCTGATGCTTTTAATGCGCTTCGCCAACGAGTTCGAAGAGGCCACTGTGCCCGACCCGTACTACGGTGGCCCCGAAGGCTTTGGCAAAGTGCTCGATTACCTGGAAGACGCCTGTCAGGGCGTCATGGAACTGGTCCGCAAGCGCGTTACCCAATACCAGGCTGCGTAAGTCTCATATACATACCGCTCGGCGCATTCACATGCAAGCGCGCCGTGTTCAGTGCATAACCTTAACCGTGCGTATTCCGCACGGTTTTTTTGATTGCGCGACGCGTAAGCAAACGACGACACTGTAACTATTTCGCTTATTTCCATACTAATTTACTCGGGATTTTGTTATACTTGACTTAATTAGTCGGGTATAAAGTCGCTGGCTAATGTCATTCTTCCAGTAACAGGCTTTGGCAAGGAAATCACCATGCGTTTAACGACTAAAGGGCGTTTTGCGGTGACCGCCATGATTGATCTGGCGTTGCGGCAACAAAGTGGTCCCGTCACCCTGGCAGCCATCAGCCAACGCCAGAATATCTCGTTGTCTTACCTCGAGCAATTGTTTGGCAAGCTGCGTCGGCACGAACTCGTCGACAGCATACGTGGGCCTGGTGGCGGCTATACATTAGCCCGTCTGGCGCGTAATATTACAGTCGCCGATATTATCTTCGCCGTCGACGAACCCCTCGACGCCACCAGTTGTGGCGGCAAAGAAAATTGCAATATTGGCCGTAATGGCAGCACCGGAAAATGCATGACCCACGAACTATGGTCTACGCTTAATCGTAAAATGGTAGATTACCTGGATTCCGTTTCCCTGCAAGACTTGGTCGACCAGCAACGCATGCGCCAACTGCACGAAGCTACCCAGGCCCAAACGGCAATACGCATGAATCAGGTGCCTAAAGTGGCTATCAAGACTACCGCGTCGGTCTAAAGGAACTCTTTGATGTTATCTCGTCCCGTGTATTTCGACTATTCCGCAACTACGCCAGTAGACCCGCGGGTGGTTGAAAAGATGGTGCCTTGGCTATACGAACAATTCGGCAACCCGGCGTCGAACAGCCACGCCTATGGCTGGAGCGCCGAAGAAGCAGTCGAATTGGCCCGGGCCGAAGTTGCCGGGCTGGTCAATGCCGATCCACGGGAAATCGTCTGGACATCCGGGGCAACCGAATCAAATAACCTGGCCCTGAAAGGGGCGGCTCAATTTTATTCAGGGCGGGGCAAGCATATTGTTACGCTAAAAACCGAGCATAAAGCGGTCCTTGACACCTGCCGCGAACTCGAACGCCAGGGCTTTGAGGTCAGCTACCTTGATGTGCAGAGCAATGGTTTGCTGGACCTGAACGTATTCGTAGCGGCATTGCGCCCCGATACCATCCTGGCTTCCGTCATGTTCGTCAATAACGAAATCGGCGTTATCCAGGACATTGCCGCATTGGGCGAAATCTGCCGCAACAAGGGCGTGGTATTTCACGTTGATGCCGCGCAGGCTACGGGCAAGGTCCTGGTCGACCTGCAAGCGCTCAAGGTCGACCTCATGTCGTTTTCGGCGCATAAAACCTACGGCCCCAAAGGCGTGGGGGCTTTATACATATCCCGCAAGCCGCGCATACGCCTCGAAGCGCAAATGCATGGTGGTGGCCACGAACGGGGCTTTCGCTCTGGCACACTGGCTACTCACCAGATCGTGGGCATGGGGGCTGCCTTTAAGTTGGCCAGTCTTGAAATGGTCGCCGAAAGCCAGCGCATACGCTTATTGCGTGACCGCCTTTGGGATGGCCTTCAAAAAATCGAAGCCGTCTACCTGAATGGCGATGCCGATCAACGCGTTGCGCATACCCTGAATGTCAGCTTCAACTACATTGAAGGCGAATCGCTCATCATGGGGCTTAAAGAACTAGCCGTGTCCAGCGGGTCGGCCTGCACATCGGCCAGCCTTGAACCTTCATATGTATTGCGGGCTCTGGGCCGCAGTGACGAACTCGCGCACAGTTCCATTCGTTTTACGCTGGGCCGCTATACCACTGAAGCTGATATCGACTTCGCCGTTCAGTTGCTGACCAGGCAAGTGGGCAAGTTGCGCAACATGTCGCCTCTATGGGAAATGGCCCAAGAAGGCATTGACGTCAGTTCGGTTCAATGGGCTGTGCAGTAAAATAAAAGATGGCAAGCAGAATGATTTACAGCAACAAAATACTCGACCACTACGAAAATCCGCGTAATGTCGGCGCATTCGATAAGTCAGCTCGTAGTGTGGGCACAGGCATGGTGGGCGCTCCGGCCTTGGGCGACGTCATGAAATTGCAAATCAAGGTCAATGAATCGGGTATCATTGAAGATGCATGCTTTAAAACTTACGGTTGCGGCGCGGCGATAGCAACAAGCTCTTTGGTAACCGAGTGGGTCAAAGGTAAAACACTAGACCAGGCCTTGGGCATTCGCAATACGCAAATTGTTCAAGAACTCGATTTGCCACCAGTAAAATTTCACTGCTCCATTCTGGCCGAAGACGTCATCAAGGCGGCTGTCCAGAATTACAAGGAAAAGCATCAGGACTAATCATGGGAATTACGCTTACACAACAAGCGGCTGACCATATCAGCCGTTATCTCGAAAAACGCGGCAAAGGCTTAGGCTTGCGCCTGGGTGTCCGTACCACGGGCTGCTCAGGCATGGCTTATAAGCTAGAGTACGTTGATGAACCTGCTGTCGAAGACCAGGTATTTGAACAATTAGGTGTCAAGGTGTTTATTGACCCTAAAAGTCTGCAATACCTTGAAGGCACGCAGTTAGACTACGGGCGCGAGGGCTTGAACGAAGGGTTCAAGTTTACCAATCCTAACGAAAAGGCCACTTGCGGTTGCGGGGAGTCTTTTACGGTGTAGTGCTTCAGCGCTCTATGTACACGTTAGCTGGTGTTTTTCTTGAACGCTGCTGGTAGTGGCTCAGGTGGCGTTGTTTGGCTCTAGCGTGGCGTAATTGGGTTCTTGTGATGTTGTCTGGTGTGGGTGGGGCCCAGCCCAGACAACTACGCAATAAGAAGCCTGCCGGCCTAGTGGCCTTGAATTGCTGGTTTTACATGTACTGGTCAATCGTTCCACGCCTTGTCCACACTAATGTCTTGCTCCGACACTAGTTCATTACGATATAGCAATGCTTAGTAAATTCGTTCAATTTTTGCTACTGTAAATAGCCAGGCGTAGCGCGTGAAGCCGGAACAGCCCCTGCCACACCCGACTTTCATAAGCAACCAAAAAGCTGGTAATCCCCCTTTTTCATTTTCAGTGGCAAGAGTCTGTTAGATTTGATTAAGAATGCACGGACCAAGAGGCGACAGCCGAACATTTGGCCGTAACCGCTTCCAGGGTAGCGTGGACGGGTCAGTTACCATCAGCCCCGGCGCAATGCAGATAATGACTTCACTGGCTATGGGCTGAAAGGCAGCTCGGAAATGAGCAGAGCTTTTAACGCCGATAATCTTTTGTTTGGTTGGTTCAACTGACAGATACCTAAGTTGTTCCAAGTCAGCCAATTGTGATTGCGCACTGGACACAGCGATTCGAACATCCCCAATACGCAGCAGGCATGAAGGGCCTAAATTCATGTGCAGGCCTTTACGAAAGGCTCCGCTACACTCTAATTGGCCGTCTGACAAGTATTCAACGGTAAAGTCCGCTACAAATGGAGAGTCGCCCGGCGCTTGTGAACGCCCCCCCAAACTGAGCGTTATGGTTTGGCCGAGGCCTGCCTGATGGGCCAGCTTGGCTGCGTCAGGGTCGAACATTAAGCCTATCACTGCATCTTTGGCATTTTGGCGAACTAGTTCTTTCAGTAAGCCAGTGGTGTCCGAGGTACCACCTGCACCGGGGTTATCTTGTGTATCGGCAATGACTACGGGTTCGTTGGCATGCTGGCTTGCCTTGATGGCGTACTGAACAGCTGCCGCAGCGTCTAGTAAAGGTACTTGCAATGTGGGCTCTGCAGCCAGGACCTGGTCATAAAGCTGGGAGGCAACAGTGTTGGCAAGCTGCGTGTCATCGCTATAGACAACGATAGAAGGCCCGCAGTCCAGGAAGTCAGACGCAGGGAAGCCAGGGAAGAAAGACACATCGACGCCATAATCGGCTTCTGCAGCGCGCATGACGGACAACAGGTCGTGTATGGCCGGCCTATCGTCATTCTGAATGCATAGTGGTATGAGATAGGGCACTTGTCGGAAGGCCACCGCTGGTCGTGAAGCGCTCTGAATAAGCTTGCGTAGCGCTTGATATGCCTTTTCGCCGGTAGCTGCCATGTCTATGTGGGGGTAGGATCTGTAACCTGTGACATAGGTGGCGTGTTTTACCATGCGCTCAGATACATTGGCGTGCCAGTCCAGGCTAACTGAGATGGGGATCTCGTTGCCAAACTCGTTGCGTATCCTTTCCAGCAGTTCGCCTTCAGCGTCCAGTGATTCTTCGGCGACCATGGCACCGTGCAGTTCCAGGAATATGCCGTCCAGGGGCGATGCTTGCCGTAGCCCTTCGATAATTTCGGTTGAAAAGCGTTCAAACGCGCTTTGCTCTACCGCGCCTGAAGGTGTGGCAAACCCCCAAATAAGTGGGAAGAGTTGATCGCCATATTGCTTGGCGCAACGGATGGCGCCTGCGCAGGGGAAGGGTTTGCCATCAAGCTGATCTAAAAGCTCTTGGCCTCGCAGCACGCTTGGTCGTGAGCCACCTTTGACAAAGTCGTCGAACGTGGTGGGGTGAGGGGAAAAAGTGTTTGTTTCATGCTGGAACCCGGCTATGGCTATTCTCATGGTTTGCTCCAAATTTTGTACAAGAAACTGACGACACACATGAGTTGGAATTGTTTTGTTAACGTAGCCAATCATGCAGCCTGTTCGGATATATAGAGCTTATTCAATTTATGTGTATGAATAAGATTTTATTGGAGTGAATGGTATAGGAAGATGAGCTATTTATCTATACGATCGGCTCGGGTGATGATGCTACTGCTGTTAATCCGACCTACGAACATACCAAGTAGATGCTGTTCATGTTAATTCGATCTGTCCGACATGCTGTTGTCCATCGGGATAAAACTGTCTAATCGTCATTTCTGCCGGTTTATTCTAGAGTGGGTGCTGGCCAACTTTTAGGATTAGCTGGTATGTCTTCCTCTAACCCCTCTTTTAGGCCCGCGCCACTTGCTGCTGCGGTGAAGCACGATATTCAGCCGCAGCTTGGCCATACTGCGGCGCAAGGTCTACGCAGCTTGTCGCTATGCAATGATGTGGTCTTCAAGGCCTTGTTTTGTCGTCACCCCCATCTGTTGTCCGACCTAATCAATGCCGTGATCTATCCGGCCGCCCCGATTACGGTTGTGCGCATCCTGAACCCCAGTGTTTTGCCGCAAGACCTGGAGGGCAAGGACATCATTCTGGATATCTTGGCCGAAGATGAAAGTGGGCAACGCATCGCCATTGAGATGCAGTTGCAGCGCTTTCGCCACTGGGCACAGCGTAGCGTGTATGGCGTGGCCCGCAGCTTGGCCGGGCAGTTGCTGGCCGGAGAAGATTATCGCAACTTGCAACCAGTTATTGGCATCAGCCTGCTAACGCATAATCTTTTTGCCGATTACCCGGCCAAGGCCGATTGGCACTTTACTTTGCGCGACACGCAACTGGCGCAAGTACAGTTGGGCGAAGTGTTGCAAATGCATATAATCGAACTACACAAGGCCGAAACGCTGGGTAAACTGCCCCAGCCGCTCGTGGCCTGGATTGCTTGCCTGTTGCACAACCTGGATGAGGCCGTCATGAACGAAATCACTCACGAACCCGTCAAAGAAGCGTTATTGCATCTGGAAGTCTTGTATTCTGACGAGGAACTACGCCTATTGGCAGAGCGCCGGGCGCAGGCGCTAGTAGATACCCAAGACATCCTGGACTATGCTCAGAACGAAGGGCGAGAAAAAGGACGGGAAGAAGGGCGGGAAGAAGGGCGGGAAGAAGGACGAGAAGCAGGCTTGGAGCAACAACGTCACGTTTTGCTACGTATGCTGGAGCACAAGTTCGGCCTCGTGCCACAGCACTATCAAGCCCGGTTATCTCTGGCCAGCGCCGAACAAGTGGCAGCCTGGTCGCTGAGTATGCTAGATGCTCAGCGTATTGAGGATACGTTTATTTAAACCCGCGTTAATGATTCCTGTGTGGGCATGGAAAACGGGTCTAACCTCAATACGCTTCACTTAATGATTTGAACTAGCCCTTAATCTTCCTTGCGCAAATGCGGGAATAGAATTACGTCGCGAATGCTTGGGCTATCAGTCAATAACATAACCAGGCGGTCGATGCCAATTCCACAACCGCCCGTGGGAGGCATGCCGTATTCCAGGGCCCGTATGTAATCGGCATCGTAGTACATGGCCTCTTCGTCGCCGGCATCTTTGGCTTCAACCTGGGCAAGAAACCTGGCTGCCTGGTCTTCTGGGTCATTCAATTCAGAAAACCCATTGGCAATTTCACGACCCGTCATGAATAATTCAAAACGCTCAGTCACACCTTCCTGCGTATCGGAAGCACGCGCGAGCGGCGAAACTTCGATTGGGTAATCAATGATATAAGTCGGGTTCCACAGCTTGGCTTCGGCGGTTTCTTCAAACAAAGCCAGTTGCAGGCCGCCTATGCCTGCGCGCGCCAGTACCGGGCCGTTGATGTCAGCACCGACACGTTTCAGTTCGTTCCGTAAAAATGCTTCATCACCTAGCTTTTCTTCGGTATAGCCAGGTGCGTACTTCATGATGGCCTGAACTATGGTCAGGCGGTCGAAGGGTTGGCTAAGGTCCAGAGATTTCTCCTGGTAGGTCAGTACAGCACTGCCCGTAGCGGCGATGGCGGCTTCGCGAATCAGCGATTCGGTAAAGTCCATGAGCCAACGGTAGTCGGTGTAGGCCGCGTAGAATTCCATCATGGTGAATTCCGGATTATGGCGCGGGCTGACGCCTTCGTTGCGAAAGTTGCGGTTGACTTCGAATACGCGGTCAAAGCCACCTACCACCAGGCGTTTCAAATACAGCTCGGGTGCGATGCGCAGGAACATTTCCATGTCGAGCGCGTTGTGGTGGGTGACAAACGGTTTGGCCGCTGCACCGCCTGGTATGGGGTGCAACATGGGGGTTTCCACTTCCAGAAAGCCCGCATTCAGCATGAACTGGCGGATGCTGCCCATGGCCTTGCTGCGCGCTAAAAACGTGCGGCGCGTGTCTTCGGTCATGATGAGATCGACATAGCGCTGGCGGTAGCGCAGTTCTTGGTCGGCCACGCCGTGGAATTTGTCGGGCAAGGGGCGCAGCGATTTGGCCAACAGCCGTATTGTGGCGGCATGTACGGAGAGTTCGCCCTTGTTGGTCTTGAACACCGTGCCTTCTACAGCGATGATGTCGCCGATATCCCAGGTTTTGAACTGAGCGTACAGTTCTTCGCCCACGTTGTTCCTGTCAAGGAAAATCTGGATACGGCCAGTGCTGTCTTGCAGCGTGCCGAAGCTGGCTTTGCCCATGACGCGTTTGAGCATCATGCGCCCGGCTATTTTTACCTGTTTGGCGACTTGGGCCAGCGCTTCTTTATCGAGGTTGTCGTAGCTGGCGTGCAGGTCGGCGGCGGTGCTGTCAGGGCGGTAATCGTTAGGGTAGGCGATGCCGGCAGCGCGCATTTTTGCGAGTTTGCCGCGGCGTTCGGCTATAAGGTGATTTTCGTCGATGACAGGGCTGGAGGGCGTAGGTTCGTTCATGTTCTTTGTTGGTTAAGCGTGATTTCTGATGTCGTCGAGTACGGTAGAGCCAAAGCTGTCGTGCGCGATGTAGTGCAGTATTTTTTGGGCGACGGCGGCAGGGGTGGCCAACTGGCCCTCCTCGTGCATTTGCGCAAAGCGTTCTACATTGGGGAAACTGGCGGCGTCGCTGCTGCGAATTTGTTTTTGCATGCCGGTGTCGATGACGCCAGGGGCAAGTGAAACAATGCGCACACCGTGGTTTTCGGCGTGCACCACTTGCGAGTAGAGGTCGACGGCGGCCTTGGTGGCGCAGTAAACGCCCCAGCCCGGCATAGGGTTGCGGCCCGCGCCAGACGAAATGTTAAGTATGCGCCGGTCGGTGGCGCCCTGCGTGGCGTGCAAAAATGCCGAGCTAAGCGCGATGAGGCTGGTTACGTTCAGATTGAACGCGGCGGCAATGGCGTTGGCGTCGGTCAGGTCGGCAGCCTGTTTGATGGGGGCGACGGTGCCGGCGTTGTTGATGAGCAGATAACGCTGGGCGCCTTGAGGCAGGCTGGCCATGACTTTTGCAGCGCAAGCGCCTGCCGCTGCTGGGTCGGATAAATCGGCCTGCACCTGTTGCAGCAGGCAGCCTGCGCTGGCGGCTTGTTGTTCAAGTGCGGCATCGTGGCTCCGGGCGATGGTAATAAGCTGAGCGCCGGGTTGCAACAGGCCCAGCGCCAGGGCGTGGCCCAGGCCCCGTGATGCCCCAGTAATAATGGCAACAGTCGATATATCCATTTTTATACCCCTTGTTTCAGGCTGGCTTGAATGAATGGGTCGAGATCACCATCCAGCACTTTTTGTGTATTGGAAATTTCAAGGTTGGTGCGCAGGTCTTTGATGCGGCTTTGGTCCAGCACATAAGAGCGTATTTGGTGGCCCCAGCCCACATCGGTCTTGGAGTCTTCCATTTTTTGTTGTTCGGCCATACGGTTGCGCATTTCCAGTTCGTACAGTCGTGATCTAAGCATTTGCATGGCTTCGGCGCGGTTGCGGTGCTGCGAACGGTCGTTTTGGCATTGCACTACGATGCCGGTGGGCATGTGGGTTAAACGCACAGCCGAATCGGTTTTGTTGATGTGCTGGCCGCCGGCGCCGCTGGCCCGGTAGGTGTCGACGCGCAGGTCGGCGGGGTTGACTTCGATTTCGAAGGAGTCGTCGATTTCGGGGTATACAAAAACGCTGGCAAACGAAGTGTGGCGGCCATGTGCGGAATCGAAGGGACTTTTGCGCACCAGGCGATGTACGCCGGTTTCGGTGCGCAAGAAGCCAAAGGCGTATTCGCCCTGGATCTTGATGGTAGCCGACTTGATGCCAGCCACGTCGCCATCGGATTCCTCAAGGATTTCGGCTTTGAAGTCTTTGCGTTCACAATAGCGCAAGTATTGGCGCAGCAGGATGGAGGCCCAGTCCTGGGCCTCGGTGCCGCCAGCGCCGGCCTGGATGTCCATGAAGCAGTTGAGCGGGTCGGCAGGGTTGGAGAACATACGCCGGAACTCGAGTTCTTCGAGGCGTTTGCCCAGTTCGGTAATATCGTGTTCGATGGCGAGCAGCGTGGCTTCGTCGTCGTCGTCAGCGGCCATGTCGAACAATTCTTGGGCATCAGACAAGCCGACGCCTATTAGGGTCAACGTGTGGACGACGGTTTCGAGCGCTTTTTTCTCGCGGCCTAGGTCTTGAGCATGCTTGGGGTCGTTCCAGACTTCGGGGTTTTCCAGTTCGGCATTGACGACGTGCAGGCGTTCAGACTTGGCATCGTAGTCAAAGATACCTCCGAAGAGCCATTTGGCGATCCGCGTAGTCTTCCAGGCGGGCTGCAAGTAGGTTTTGGCGTTCGGCTTCCATAAGTATTCCTGAATGTATATAGTGGCGTGTATGCGCCGCATTTCTTGAGTTAACCAAGCATTTTAACCTGTGTACGGCGTAGAATGCCGCATGCGTACTGGACGTGCAGAATTAGTTTGGAAATCATGAGTGCATTTATATCGCATAACGATCAGTCTAGCCATGAAGGGCTGCCGGTAGTGCCGGCTGGGCCCGCTGGTGGGTTGCGTGGTATGTCGCCAGCCAATTTTGGCATGGTGATGGCTACTGGCATTGTGTCGCTGGCGGCAGATTTGCTGGGACACAATGTGATTGCGCATGGCTTGTTCGTGCTGAATGCGGCGCTGTATGCCGTGTTATGCCTGTTGACGCTGCTGCGTGTCGTGCGTTATTCAGCCTATTTTTTTGGTGATATGGTCGACCATTTGCGCGGGCCGGGTTTTTTCACCAAGGTGGCAGCAACGGGGATTCTGGCTTGCCAGTTCATGATACTTGCAGGCAATACCCGTGCTGGTTTGGTGTTGTGGGGCTTGGCGGTGGCATTGTGGCTGGGCCTGATCTACACGATATTTGCGGCGTTTACGATCAAGCGTGAAAAGCCCTCGCTGGACCGCGGTATTAACGGCGGTTGGCTCCTGGCGGTGGTGGCGACGCAGTCGATAGCAGTGTCCAGTGCCTTATTGGCTACTGTCAGCCCGCAGCCTTATCGGCTGGAACTGAATTTCCTGGCCTTGTCGATGTGGCTGTGGGGCGGCATGCTTTATATATGGATGATGTCGCTGATTTTTTATCGCTACACTTATTTTCGCCTGTCGCCTGATGATTTGACGCCGCCTTACTGGATCAATATGGGCGCCATGGCCATTTCCACCCTGGCCGGGTCTTTGCTTATTGTGAATTCGCCCGATGCGCCGTACCTGGTTTCGCTGCTGCCTTTCATCAAGGGCTTTACGATTTTTTATTGGGCGACGGGAACGTGGTGGATACCGATGCTGCTGGTGTTGGGGCTGTGGCGCTATGTATATAAACGCTTTCCTTTTCGCTACGACCCCTTGTACTGGGGGGCAGTCTTCCCGCTGGGCATGTATGCCGCCAGCACCTGGCAAATGAACGCGGCCATGGGCTTCGATTTCCTGCAGTGGGTGCCTGTGGCCTTCTTTTACGCCGCCGTAGTGGCGTGGGCAACAACGTTTATTGGATTAATACACACAGTGTGGGTAACTTTGATTCGTAGGGCGGGTTAGGCTTGCCTGCGCCGTTGATGCCTGAACGGTGCAAAAGTAACGGTCCGAAGACCTGGGCGGCCTAAAGCGCCAGTCAGGCGGCAAGCAGTGACGATGCGTATGGATCCTGATTTGCTGGCGCATTTGCGAGCGTCCGGGAAAGGTTTGCAAAGCCGTCTGCATCAGTTGATTCGGGCTGCAGTTTTCCAAGGCAAGTTATAGTGCGGTTTTTTCGTTCTTGCGAAAGTCGGGTGTGTCGGGGGCTGTTTCGGCTTCACGCGCTACGCCCCTGGCGGGGTTCCCGTTATGGTCAGCGCCATCGAGGCGTCCGCGGAACTTGCCCGGTCGGACCCGTGGTCCGACCCCCGCCGGGCTCAGACAGCCGCGGCCTTGCCTCCTCGATGGCGCTGACCGTAACGGCTTGCGCAAGGCGCCTGCACAGCCCCCGACACACCCGACTTTTTGCATAAGCGAAGCTCGGATCAGCCCATTTGCCACCGGTCAGCCGCACCAGTAAAACCAGCAACGCAGGCTGTGAGGCCGGCCAATTTTCTGTTACGCAGTTGTCCGGGGTGGGTGGCAGGTCAGTGCGGCGGTAGGCGTGCGCCGCGTGCTGACGAAGGGAAGCCGGGGGCTGTCGTCGGCCGCTGTCTGAGCGGCAGCGAGTTCGGCCGACGCCCGGCTGGACGAGGCAGACGCGGAAACAAGCACGCCGTGCCGCACTGACCTGCCACCCACCCCGGACAACGTCACAAGAACCAGACAGCTTCGCCACAAGTACCAGTCAGCCTAATCCGACCTAGAAGAAATTGAGCCCCGGCAGCCATAGCGAGATGATCGGTACGTAAGTAACCAAGGCCAGAAAGCTGAGCAACAGTATCAGCCACGGCGATGCTGCGCGCATGACTTGGCCTATGGACATTTTGGTAATGCCCGCCGTAACAAACAGGTTCAAGCCTATGGGGGGGGTCACCATGCCTATTTCCAGATTCACCACGAAGATAATGCCAAGGTGAACAGGGTCAATGCCCAGTTCCATGGCGATAGGGAACAAGATGGGCGCCAGGATCAGGATGATGCCGGTGGGTTCCATGAACATCCCTGCCACCAGCAGCAAAATATTCACCACGATCAGGAATTGCCAGGCCGCCATGTCCCAGGCGATGATTTGTTCGGCGATTGCTTGGGGAATGCGTTCGGTAGTGAGTACGTGGGCGAAAAGCAAGGCGTTCACAATGATGAACATCAGCATGATGGTGACCTTGGAGGCGTCCATCAGCACTTCAGGCACCTGGCGCATGCCTATGTCGCGGTATACAAAAACCGCAACGAAAAAGGCATATACCGCAGCCACAGCGGCCGCTTCGGTAGGCGTGAAAATACCGCCGTAGATACCGCCAAGAATAATGACGATCAGCATCAGGCCCCAGAAAGAATCTTTGGCGGCGGTAAAGGTTTCTTTGGCAGAAGCGCGTGGCTGGCGAGGCAGGTCTTTGACCCTGGCGATGATGTAAATGGCGATCATCAGCATCAGGCCCAACAGCAGCCCCGGCACGACACCGGCCATGAACAGGCTGCCCACCGAGGTTTCGGTAGCGGCGCCATATACCACCATGACGATGGACGGAGGGATAAGAATGCCCAGCGTGCCCGCGTTACAGATAATGCCTGCGGCAAAAGCCTGGGGATAGCCTGCGCGCACCATGCCGGCAATGACAATGGAACCCACGGCAACGACAGTGGCGGGTGAAGAACCCGAAACCGCCGCAAACAGGCAGCAGGCCAGCACAGAAGCAATGGCCAGCCCGCCGTGCAAATGGCCAACGCTGGCAATGGCGAAGCGGATCATGCGCTTGGCCACGCCGCCGGTGGTCATGAAGGCGCCTGCCAGTACAAAGAAGGGAATCGCCATCAGGGTGAAATGTTCTGAGGTTTCGAACATTTTCAGCGACAGCGAGGCCAGCGAGTCGTGGCCGAACAGAAATATGGTCAGTATCGAGGAAAGCCCGAGAGACACAGCCACGGGCATGCCCATGAACATGAATACAAAGAGCATGGCAAGGAGTGCTGCTGTTGTCATTTTTGCTCTCCGGGTAAGTCGCTTTCGCTGCGGTATTTAAGGGCGTCTTCGACTTCATCACCCAGCAGGTTGGCGTCGTGGCCACGCAACATGTTGTATAAAACCTGGGAGAAGCGGAAAAACAGCAGGGCAAAGCCAACTGGCATGACCAGACGCGGTACCCATTGAGGTATGGGTATGTCTTGAGCAAGAATGCCGATATCGTACATTTTGCTGACGTAGATCCAGCCGCCCACGAAGACGATGGCGGCGTACAGCAGGCATAGCAGGGTTGCCACAATGCCCAGTTTGTGCGCCACCCCTTTAGGCAGGATTTTCACCAAGGCGTCAACGCCTATGTGTGCGCCGACCCGTACGCCATAAGATATGCCCAGGAAGATCAGGCCGCCAAATAAATAGGTAGTCAATTCCAGCGCCCATACAAAGCTGTAGTTGAACATGTAGCGGGCGACTACCTGGCCAAAGGTGACGAGCGTCATCGCGGCCAGGAAAAAAGCGATCAGGCCTTCTTCCAGCCTTTCAAGCCAGACATATTTCATGGTTTTATTCCGTATGCAGTATGAATGCGGCGGCGGCTTGCAAGCCGCCGCCACGCTTGCATTTAGTTATTCGACTTGAGCGCTGCCTGTATCAGGTCAGTGCCAATGGGGCCTTCGAATTTTTTCCAGACGGGTTCCATAGACTTGCGCCATACGGCTACGTCTTCTTTGGTGAGCTCTTGGACTTTGGCTTTATCGGCTTCGATAATGCGCTTGCGGTCGCGTTCGTTGAGTTCAGCCGCCAGATTGTTGGCGAAGACAGTGGCTTCTTGCATTGCGGTTTCAAGACCAGTGCGGATATCGGCAGGCAGGCCGTCCCACCACTTGGCGTTGGTGACAACCATGTAGTCGATTACGCCGTGGTTGGTATTTGCAATGGTTTTTTGAACTTCGTGGAATTTTTGCGAATACATATTTGACCAGGTGTTTTCCTGGCCATCGACCACGCCGGTTTGCAAGGCTTGATAGACTTCACTGAAGGCCAGTTTTTGCGGGTTGGCGCCTAGCTGGCGGAACTGCGCTTCAAGCACATCGGAGGCCTGGATGCGGAACTTCAGGCCTTTGATGTCTTCGGGGCGGGTTAGCTTGTCTTTGTTGGTGGCCAACTGTTTCATGCCGTTGTGCCAGTACGCCAGGCCCTTGAGGCCGCGGTTGGTCATGGAATTTAGCAAGGCCTTGCCATGCTCGCTGTGCTGGAAGCGATCAACGGCGGCCATGTCGTCAAACAGGAAGGGCAGGTCGAACAACTGCACTTTTTTGGTGTAGCGGTCGAATTTGGATAGCGATGGCGCAATGAACTGGACGTCGCCCAGCAGTACGGCTTCGAGTTCTTTGGCGTCGCCAAACAGCTGCGAATTAGGGAAAACCTGTACGTTTACCTTGCCGGGAAGTAGTTTTTCGGCAACTTCCTTGAACTTGATAGCCCCTTGACCCTTGGGTGTGGCATCGGCCACGACGTGGCTGAATTTGATGGTGATGGGCTGCTGTGCAAGGGCATTGGCAGAAAACGCCAAGGCAATGCTGCTGCCAAGAATAGTCAGGATTCTGGTTGAGCTTAGATTCAAAATAGGTCTCCTGGAGATAGTTTTAACTGTTTTTCGGGTTGTAACAGCACTGTACTGGTATGGCTAGTTCTAGTCAAAGCTTTCTGCTCAATTCCGGGTAGCCATGTCGGTGCCCCGAATGGGTGGGCGATAATACCCCTTTCCACGTTTCAATGCTTGTAAGGATGGTTCAAGTGCGATTCATTCACGCCGCCGATATCCACCTCGATAGTCCGCTGGTTGGTTTAAGTGCTTATGCCGACGCGCCGGTCGAGATGTTGCGTACTGCTACGCGCGATGCCTTTACCAATTTGGTTAACCTCGCTATTGAAGAGCAGGTTGATTTCATGGTGATCGCCGGCGACCTGTACGACGGTAACTGGAAGGATCACAACACCGGCCTTTATTTTTCCCAGGCAATGGGGCGCTTGAAGAAGGCAGATATACCGGTCTATTTGCTGTACGGCAACCACGACGCCGAAAACGAGATGACAAAAAGGCTGCTGCTGCCAGATAACGTGTTTGTGTTCGACAGCCGCAAGCCCAGCACCTTCTTGCTGGATCGTCTGGGCGTGGCGCTGCATGGCCGCAGTTTCAAGGACGCGGCCACAGTGGAAAACCTGGCCGCCAGCTACCCTGAACCGGTGAAGGGCCTGGTCAATATCGGGGTCTTGCATACGGCGCTGGAAGGCAATGCGGCGCATGCCAACTATGCACCATGCAGCCTGGCCGAACTGCACGCCAAGGGGTATCAATATTGGGCTTTGGGGCACGTGCACGACTATGCCATTTGGCGAGGCGAGTCTGTCGTGGTGTTTCCCGGTAATTTGCAGGGGCGGCATATACGTGAAACAGGGCCGCGCGGAGCGGTGCTGGTCAGTAGTGATGTCGCAGGCAGTCTTGATGTTGAACGCGTCTATGTTGATGTCTTGCGCTGGCACCGTCTGGAAGTCGATGTATCCAGCTGCCAGTCATTCGAGCAGGCGGCACGCAGTATAGGCAATGCGCTGGAAGGGTTGCTGGCCGATACCCATACGGCTATGCCGCTGGCGGTCAGGGTGCTGGTTACTGGTCAAACACCGGCTCATGGCGATTTATTTGGCATGGAAGCGCAACTGCGCCTGGAAGTGCTGGCGTCCATTGCGGTGTTGGGCAACGACAAGCTATGGCTGGAAAAGGTCAGGCTGGAAACGCGGCCGCTAGATGACGGCGAGGCATTGCGCCAGCGTGCCGATGCCCTGGCCGACTTGCAAGACTTGCTGGAAAGCGCCGAGACCGATCAGGAGTTTCTTGACAGCCTGCGCGACGACTTGTCTGGCCTGATAAGCAAGGCGCCACTGGAACTGAAGGCACTGATGCCGCATTTTGACGATATCAAGAATGGCGACCTGGCGCCGTTGCTGCGTGAAATCAGGCCGTCTTTAATTGCCCATTTGGCCAAGGTAGAGTAAAGCCATGCGATTCAAGTATTTTGACCTGGTCCGTTATGGCAAATTTACCGATAGGCGGCTGGAGTTCCCGCAAGCGCGTCGTGATTTTCATATGGTGGTAGGCCCCAACGAGGCGGGCAAGTCCACCTTAAGGCAAGCAGTATCCGACTTGTTGTTTGGCTTTCCGGTGCGCACACCGCTAGATTTTCTGCATCCAAAAAATGAAATGCGCCTGGGCGCTTGGCTGGAACACGCAGGCGAGTCACTGGAATTCCACCGCACCAAGGGCAATAAAAATACCTTGCGCGATATGGATAACACGCCGTTGCCTGATACCGTGCTTGACCCCTACCTAGGCACGGCTACCGGTATTTTCTTTGACAAAATGTTCGGGCTGGATCATCCGCGTCTGGTGCAGGGCGGTAATGACATGCTCAAGGCACAGGATGACGTCGGCCAGGTTTTGTTTCAGGCCGCTGCCGGGGTGGCCAGCCTGGGCAGGGTATATGAAGCTTTGCAGGCTGAAGCCGCTTTATTATGGGCGCCTAAAAAGTCTAAGGATCGCCAGTGGTATGTGGCCCAGACGCAGCTTGATGAGGCCAACGCTGCGTTAAAGGCAGTAACCGTGCGTACCCGCGAGTGGGCCGAGGCGCATAAGCAAGTGCAAGACTCGCAAGACGCGGCGCACGCGTTGCGCGAGCAGCACATGCAACTGTTGGCCCGGCGGACCAAGCTTGAACGTATACGGCGGTTGGCTCCGAAGGCAACAGAGTTGGCGGAAAGCGAAAATTCGCTGCAAGCATTGGGGCCGGTAACGGAATTGCCGGTTGATGCTTTGGCCATGTTGTCCAAGGCGGAACTGGAATTGGCCAGGGCCGAGCAAAGGCTGGCTATTCATGGCCTGGAAGAGGGTAGATTGAAGCAGGCGCTGGCCGACATCCATATAGATGATGCCTTGCTTGCGCTTGCGGCTGATATTGAATCGCTCGAAGCCTTGCGCCATCGGTATGGCATGCATGCGCAAAATATCGAGCGCTATCAAGGCGAGGCCGCCTCGCTCTGGAAAGACGCCACTGATGCCGCATTGCAACTGGGCTGGCCTGTGCCTGAGCAGGGCTTGACAGCCGATGCGACGCAGGTCGAATCGGTACTTTCCGCTATGCAAGAACGCTTGCCAGCCTTGCCAGTGCGGCGCCACATAAAACAGTTGCTTAGCGATCACAGTGGTCTGGTCCAGGCTGTGCAAAATAGCGCCAAGGCTATGCTAAGCCGGCAGGCGGAAATAGATACCGTTAAAGCCAGGTTGGCTGCGCTGCCGGTTATACACCCGCAGCCTGCTTTGCGCGTCACGCTGGAACAAGCCATTGCCTTGGGCAACCCCGAGACTGCTGCCGACAAGGCCAGCGCGGTAGTCAATAAAGCGCAGGCTGAACTTGAACATGCCATGGCAGGCCTGGGTGTTGCGGGTAAAACGGTGGCCGAACTGATTGCTTTGCGTGTGCCATCGGTACCAGCCTTGTCTCGCCTGACGGCGCAACGTCAGGAATTGCAGGCCGATTTGAAAATGGCCCAGACACGGCACAATGAATTGACGGGGGCTGTCCAAGAAAAAGAGCTGGCCATACTTCAATATAAACAGTTGCATCACCCGATTACCCGTAATGATGTCTTGCAGGTCCGTGAACAACGTGACCAGGCTTGGGGCGCTATATATAGTGGCGAGGTGACGCTGGCAGTCGGAGCGCAGGTATTTGAGCAAAGCCTAGGTCGAGCCGATCAACTTGCTGATGCACGACTCGATAATGTACAAGAGGCCGCCGAGCTGCAAAATCGCCAGCATCAACTGGAAAATGAAATGCAGAGGCGTGATCATGCACAGGTCTTGTGCTTGGCTCAGGCCGCCAAACTGCAAGAATTCGAAGCGCATTGGACTGAGCTTTGCCAGGGCCTGGGCTTGCCAGCCATGTCTCTGGAACAGTTGGCTGATTGGCTGGCGCAAAAAGACCGCGTCCTGAGTGCCGCCAGCAGTTTGGCCAGCGCGCAGCGGGATCAGGGCGGTTTGGCCGCCAGGCACGCGCAGCTTGTCAGCGATTTGCGTCAGGCCTTACAGGCAGCGGGCTTGGCCGTCGATGAAGCCAGTAGCTTATCGGCTTTGCGTATGCAGGCTAGTGATTATGTCAGCGAGGCGGAAAAGGCCAAGGTGTTGCGCACGGCCTTGTCTGACCAGTTGTCCGAAGCGCAGCCGATATTGGCAGCTTTGGAACAGGCCGCAGATAGCACACAAGAGCGCCTGGATAGCTGGAGCCGAGATTGGGCGCTGGCGCTGGAGCGTGCGGGTTTGCCGGCAGACACCGAGATAGCCGTGGTGCAAGGGGCGCTGGCGCTGATGGAAGTCGTTGCCGAAAAGTTGCAGTTGATACGGCAAAGGCGTGTCGAACATATTGACGTGATGCGTAGTGAGCTGGACGGTTTTGCAGCGATGGCGGGGCGATTGGCGCGGGCGCTGTATGGTGGCGAGCCTGTGGGCGATGCGGCGCAAATCAGCCACGACTTGAGCGCACGCTTGTTGTCGGCGCGTCAGGCTCAGAAGCAAGCGGCAGATGTCGGGCAAGAGTTGGCGCATGTGCAGTCTCAGTTGCGGTTGGCGCACGAGGCTATTCAACTTGCAGGGGCCAGTTTGCAGCCTTTGATGCAACAAGCGGGGGTGGCGGAAAAAGATCAGTTAAGGCCAGCTATTGTGTGTTCCGATAGGCACAGAGAGTTGGCGCAGGCGATAGCGTCGGTTCAGGCCGAGCTGCTGAAAGATGGTGATGGCTATACGCGGGAGCAGATACAGGCTGAAATCGATGAGGCTGATCTGGCGCAGTTGGCGGCAGAACTCGATGCGTTGCATGCTGATATTAACTTTGCAACGGCTGAACAGACGCGTGTGGCGGTTGAGCTGGCTGATGCGGTGCGCAGGCTGGACGGGATTAGCGGCACGGATGCGGCGGCCAGGGCTGAATCGCAGCGTCAGGAGGCGTTGTCGGGGATGGCGGATGCGGCCGAGCGGTATGTGAAGGTGTTTACGGCGGCGCGTTTGTTGCGCTGGTCTATTGACCGCTATAGGGAAGAGAAACAGGGGCCTATGCTGGCGCGGGCGGGTGCTGTTTTTTCGCAGTTGACACTGGGGTCGTTTGAGCGTTTGGCGGTGGATTTTGATCGGGATCCCATGGTGCTGGAAGGGTTGCGGGCGGATGGCGCGAAGGTGGGCATAGGAGGGCTTAGCGACGGGACGCGGGATCAGTTGTATCTGGCGTTGCGTTTGGCGGCTTTGGAGTTGCATTTGGGGCAAGCGGCGCCTTTGCCTTTCATCGCAGATGACTTGTTTATTAATTACGATGATGCAAGGGCCAGGGCGGGGCTGCAGGCGTTGGCGGCATTGTCTGAACAAACGCAGGTGATTTTCCTGAGCCATCACGATCATTTGGCGGATGTGGCCCGTAGTGTGTTTGGGGCTGAAATGAATGTGCTTATGTTGTGAAAATATTGTTGTATATAAGCTGTGGTGGCGGGCGTGTGCCATGTGCGGTTTTTCGTTCTTGCAAAAGTCCCGCTACGTCACCAAACCTATCACTATGCTGATGCTCACAAACGACACTACGGTCGTTACCAGCAGGGCCGCAGCGCTACGTTGTTCCAGGCCGTAGCGCTGTCCGAATATGGGGTAAATGCTGAGCATGGGAGCGCTGGCGAATAAGACGCCGGCAATTTTCAGGCTGGGTTCCAGGGATGGAGCCAGTAGGAACGCCAGTGCGATGGCCAGCGGATGCACGATAAGCTTGCCGACCGTAATGAGGGTGACTTCTGCCATCAGGCCCCGCGCTTTCAAGCCATATAGCGTGCCGCCGATAACGAATAGGGCAACGGGGGCCGAAGCAACAGCCAGCATATCGATGACTTGCATGGGTATGGCGGGTAGTTGCAGGCCAAGCAGTGACAGCAGCAGTCCGCTTGCAATGGCAATGATAAGCGGACTTTTGACCAGCCTTCGAGTGGTCTGGGCTACAGTTTTCAGCTTGGTTTTGCTTTGGCTTTGTCCCGCATCGGCCAGTGCCTGGGCCAGTGGGATCATGACGATGGTTTCCACCATGATGGCCATGGCAACACCAACGGCTGCTGATGGGCCTATGACCATGGCCGCTACAGGGTAGCCGATGAACCCGGTATTCGAGGCTGATACGCCTAGCGCCGCCATGGCGCTGCCGCTCAGGTCTTGTTTCAGGCGCTTGCGAAAAACGATAAAACCCAGGCTGAATGAAGCGAGTGAGCCGGCGGTGTAGGCGATCAGGAACTCGGGGTTGACGATGGTGCCGAGGGTGTGGCCTGCCATGCCCTTGACGATAAGGGCAGGAAGGGCCAGGGTAATGACGAAACTTCCCATGCCGCGGGTTTGTTCCCGGGTAAGCAGTTTGGTCATGGCTGCAATGAATCCTAGCGCTATCAGTATGAATATCGGCGCCGTGATAGAAAGAATCTGCAGCATTTTTGTGGCGAAGTCATGATGGTGGTGGATAAAGAATATGTGATTTTACGCTGTGTTCGCCTAGGGCATATTTCCTGATTGCATAAGTAAAGACAATATAAGTTCTTGTTGCGTGCCAAGCGGGTCGGTACAGTGCAGTATCGTTTAACCGCAAGAAGAACCCATGAAGCTGTCCTTCAAGAATATAGAAAAGCAGTTCTCTGGCCTTAAGGTCATAGATAATTTCAGTCGCGACATAGAAGATGGCGAACTCGTTGCCCTGGTGGGGCCGTCGGGTTGCGGCAAGTCTACCTTGCTGCATATTGCTGCCGGGCTTGAAAAGCCCAGCGGCGGGGTCATGCTGGCCGATGGCCTGCCTTTGCAGGGACCGCATCCCGAACGCATGCTGATGTTTCAGGAAAATGCGCTGTATCCCTGGCTGACCCTGGAACAAAACGTAGCGCTGGCGCTCGAGTTCCAGCGCAGCGATAAGCAGGATGCACGCAAACTGGCTCGCGAATGGCTGAAAAAGGTCAATCTGCAAGGTTTTGAAAAGTATTTTCCACATCAGGTGTCTGGCGGCATGCGTCAACGCGCCGCGCTGGCGCGGGCTTTTATTTCGCACCCCAAGGCCTTGCTGCTTGACGAACCTTTCGGCGCCCTTGACGCCCTGACCCGCATGACGCTGCAAGATGTCTTGCGCGAATTGATACGCGAAGCCGGGCCTACCGTGTTGCTGGTGACGCACGATGTAGACGAGGCTTTGTTCCTGGCTGATCGTATTTTAGTGTTTAGCGCCCGCCCTGCGACTGTGCTGAAGGAATTCACCTTGTCGCACCGCGAAAAAACACACGACTTATCGGAATTTTCCGCGATGCGCCGCGAAATTCTAGGATTGCTGGGGATACATGCCGAGCAGGATGCGCTAGCAACATTAACAGAGGAAGTTGAAGCATGAAGCTGTCACGTTTATTGATACCCGCGCTGGTCGCGCTGACGCTGGCCGGGCAGGCTTTTGCCGCTGAAAAATTCAAGGTAGGCTATTTGCGCGTCATGGATGACGCCCAAGCCATCGCAGCTTATGAAGGAGGCTTATACAAGAAGCATGGCCTCGATGTGGAACTGGTTGAGTTCAAGTCGGGCACTGATCTGATCAAAGCCATTGTGGGCGGCCAACTTGATACGGGCGTATTGGGCTTTACCAATGCTGCGTCGTGGTCTTCCAAGGGCGCCGACCTGAAAGTGGTGGGCGGCGCGCAGCATGGTTTTCATGCGATTGTGGTGCGCGACGACGTGAACATCAATGATGTGGCTGGGCTCAAGGGCCATACGCTGGCCTCGCAAAAAGAGGGCAGCACCGCCGATACCGTATTGCGGGGCGTGGTGCTGAAAGACGCTGGTCTTACGCCTGACGACTTGACCATTATGGGTGTGAGCCCTCAGGTGGCAGTGCAGTCGCTGGTGGGCAAGCGGGTCGATGCCGCCTTCTTGTTCGAGCCACAGGCCAGTATTGCGCAATTGATTGCACCGGTTAAGCAAATCTATGAAATCGGCGAGGTCTGGCCTTTTCCCTGCATGGTGGTAATTACCTCGGGTAAAACACTGGCCAATAACAAGGAAGGGGTCTGGAAATCATTGGATGCCCAGCGCGAAGCCATAGAGCTGATGCAGAACAAGCCTGAAGAGGCGGCCAAGCTGATCGCCAGTTATTTTATTGCCGAACCTACCTTGAAAACATTGAAGCACGGCGAAGTGCCCCGTGAAAATGTAATTCGCGACGCGATCAAAAGCCAGACCTTCAGCTGGGTGCTGACGCCCAAAGAAGTGGATCGCATGCAGGAAATCGCCAATATCATGCAAGAGCAGGGCGTGCTCAAGACGAAAGATGGTTCAAAATTTGATGTGAAAAGCATTATTGACCTGGAGTGGCAGAACACGCAGAAATCGTAATGTTGGTTGTCGGGTTACGGCGCTGGCGCGCCTAATCCGACAAACGGCGCTACAACCAGCCATATGAAAACAAGGTCGCCCCCACACACAAGCGCAGCATAACAACAAGCCACCCCTCCCGCCGTTAAATAAAAAATACGCTTTCCCTTTTTGAAGTTGTTGCATGAGCACCCAGATTCGCCTTACCGGTTACAAAAAGAAGTTCGCAATGGTGGTGGCCATCGCCGCCATATTATTATTTTGGCAGACCGCCGCCTGGTTTCTTCCCGACTTTCTTATGCCGGGCGTGCCTACTGTTATGGCTCGCCTGTTCGAAGACATACAGTCGACTGAGTTTCGCCGGGTCTTGGCGGGCAGCCTGACGCGGTTGGGGTTTGGCTACGGCTTCGCCTTGCTGTTTGGCATAGGCTTTGGCCTGCTGGGCGGCGTGTTGTTCTTTTTTCGCGAAGTGCTCAAGTCAGCCATCATCATTTTGCAGTCGATTCCCTCTATTGCCTGGGTGCCGCTGTTTTTGATCATGATGGGTTTCGGAAATATGCCCATCATCGTGGTGATTGCGCTGGCGGCATTCTTCCCCGCGGCCTTGTCGGTCATGAATGCCACGGAAAGCGTGCAAAATGTACATGTGTCGGCCGCGCGGGTCATGGGCGCCAGCCGCTGGGACATGCTCAAGCGGGTATATCTGCCTGCTGTCATGCCGGAACTGATCACGGGCGCGCAATTGGCTTTTGGCAACGCTTGGCGGGCATTGATTTCGGCGGAAATGCTGATAGGTTTTGGCCACGGCCTGGGCCGTTCGCTGGCCTACGCGGGTGAAACCGCCGACATGGTGGGCGTAATGGCCAATATTCTAACCATTGCCATACTGGCAACCCTGATCGATCAAGTCATTCTGGAAAACCTGAAGCGCCACTTGTTGCGTTATCAATATGTTTGATCTGGAAATGGCGTGAGTATGTTGTTGTCCTGGGTTTGGGCGCCCAGACTTCCCGGAGCACAGTATGAAGTTTCTTTCTGTTTTTTGCGATATTGAAAAGACACGATACGGGTTCGCTATTGGTGCGTTGGCGTGTGCGGGCCTGTGGGTAGGCGCTGCGCATGCGGGGCCCGGCCCCAGGCTGTTGGCCGAAGGCAAACTGACGGTTGGGCTTGAATATGTGGTCCCGGCTTTTGTCGCTGGCGCCAAGGTGCGTACGCCTGAAGGCGTCGATACCATGGTGGCCGATGAACTGGGGCGGCGCCTGTTGGCGGCAGTTCAAACCACAGCCCTGGATGGCGCTGGCCCAGGCCGTTTGTTGGATGAAGGGCGGGCAGGGGTGGTGCTGGCGCCAATAGCCGATGCCAATGCGGTTGCCGCGTCGGTGGCAGTCATTCCTACAGGCTATGCTGCCGGGGCTATGGCCATTATGCGTTCCGACACCGATATCAAGCAGTGGCGGCAATTGCAAGGGCGTACCGTATGCCTGGCGCAAGGGGGGCGCTATGTGGGCCAAATGGCGGCCAAATATGGCGCGATCGAAAAAATATACCCAGCGCCCGCTGATTCCTTGCTGACGCTCAGAATCGGAGGCTGCGATGCGGCTGTGCACGACAGCGCCATGCTGACCGAACTGATCAAGCTACCCGAATGGAAGAAGTTCTCCGCACGCCTGCCGGTGCAAGCATTGACGCCGTTGGCTTTTGTGGTCGCTTCCAGAGACGGCGAATCGGTGGGCTACTTAAAGCGTGTGGTGAAAGATTGGGCCAAAAGTGATTATTTCCAGAAAACCATTAAGGCTGCCGTCAACGATATCGCGTTCGAGGTTTACCTGGACCAGACGGTGACCGATTGCCATTGAGGGTGGCGGTGTTCACTGTTCCGGAATGCCGCGACGCTCGCGCATGGCGCGGCCTATGCGGGTGATGTCGCCGTCGCTTAGCAATCGGGCCGCCATGGGCAGCAGTTCGTTTTCTTCGATCTGGATGTGGCGTTCGTACAGGCGAACAAAAGACGCTACCAATTCAGAAGATAAAAGCGCGGGTTGGCCAGTAGCAACCAATTCCAAGGTTTGCTTCAGGTCTCGCCATAGCGCTTCCAGCTGGCGATGATCGGCGATCAGGCCTTCGGTTATTTCACGTATGCAAACCGGATCCGACCCAGCCATGGATTCGAGCAAGGCGGGGAAAAGGTCGGCCTCTTCGTCGGCATGGTGTTGTATGGCCGCGGTGTCAAAATAGCGCATGATATTGGTGGCAGCTACGCTGGCTTCCTGGTTGCTGCCGTGTGCTTGCAGGTGTGCGACCAGGCGTTGCAGTGTGGCGCATTGGCGCTGTACGCGAATGTGGCAGGCAGCAAGCATTTCGAGCGGGGCTTCGGTGCTGGCCGCTGGACCGGAAAAACCCGGAAATGTTGTGCTCATGGCGCCGCCTTTTGAAAAAAGCTGATTAATTTCGTTTTTATATCAAACGTGCATTTTGTTGGCTTTGCTTGCCTTGCGCCAGCAAGCTTGGCGCTTTGTTTTGGATAATCTGACAAAACAATGCAAAGTCAGTGTCATTGCGTTTAGACTGTATCATTTTAAGCTTGCCAGGCTATTTTTACTGCCTTTGTCCTTACAAACAGGAAGCTACTTATGCCGCAACCCGATCACGTCTCCGCCTTGGGTGTCCCCGCCGTCAGTACGCTGGACAGCGACCTTCAAGAAGTATTTCAGAAATGCGTGGAAAAACTGGGCTTTGTTCCCAATGTACTTGCTGCCTATAGCTTGCGCCCTAATAAGCTGCGCAACTTCATGGCGCTGTATAACGAACTCATGCTCGCGCCATCAGGCTTGAGCAAACTAGAGCGTGAAATGATCGCCGTGGTGGTTTCCAGTGTCAACCATTGCTATTACTGTTTGGTTGCGCATGGACAGGCGGTGCGCAAGCTGTCGGGTGACCCAGAACTGGGTGAAATGTTGGTCATGAATTATCGCGTAGCCAAGCTTGATGCCCGCCAGCGCACCATGCTGGACTTCGCCTGGAAGCTGACCAGTACGCCAGAACTGGTCACCGAGGAAGACCGCAAGCAATTGAGGACAGTGGGATTAAGTGCCGAAGATATTTTTGACCTGGCCGATACCGTGGCCTTTTTCAATATGTCGAATCGCATGGCAATAGGAATCGACATGATCCCCAACCGTGAATACCACGGCCTAGACAGACCGTAGTTTTATTGTTTGTAGGTTGGATTAGCACCGCAAACACTAGAACCGCAAATGCCTAGTACACCAAGGTAATTACGCTTCTACCGCAGGGTCACAGCTTTGCATGCCTTGTGAATCGGCCTGGGTGACGTGACCGCCGGCGGGGACGTCGTCGATCAGCCATACATTGCCGCCTACAGTACAACCCTTCCCCAACGTAACCCTGCCCAGAATCGTGGCGCCGGCATAAATGACCACGTCGTCTTCTACGATAGGGTGGCGCGGCAGGCCTTTTTCCAGTTTTCCATTGCCATCAGTGGGGAAGCGCTTGGCCCCCAGCGTGACTGCCTGGTAGATGCGTACACGTTCGCCGATGATGGAGGTTTCTCCAATGACGACACCTGTACCGTGATCGATAAAGAAGCTGGCGCCGATTCTTGCACCAGGGTGGATATCGATGCCGGTGAGCGAATGAGCCTGTTCCGATGACATACGCGCCAGCAGCGGCAGGTTTTGTTGGTAGAGCTGGTGTGCAATACGGTGGTGGATCATGGCCAGTACGCCCGGATAGCACAGCAAGACCTCGTCTACGCTGCGGGCAGCGGGGTCACCGTGGTAGGCGGCAAGTACATCGGTGTCGAGCAAGCGGCGTATGTCGGGCAGCGCCGATGCAAACGCCTGGACGGCGGATACCGCTTGTTTTTCGATGTTGGCATCGTTATGTTTGTGGTGCCGCGCCTGGTAGTGCAGTTCCAGCTTGACCTGGTGCAGCAGGGCGTGCAGGGCAGAGTCCAGCGTATGGCCAATGTAGAAGTCTTCGCTTTCCTGGCGTAAATCCAAAGGCCCCAGGCGCATGGGGAAAAGTATGCCTTTTAGATCATCGAGTATGGTGGCGATGGCCTGCGGTGATGGAAATTCGCGCCCGCCGTGTTCGAGCGAACGCCCCTGGGAACCGCGCCATTCCTGGCGTATGGCGTGCAGGGATGAAACTATCGGGGTGATATTGAAAACGGCCATGAAAATGCTTTTCTCCGGCTTGGACGAGAAGTTTTGAACCAGAAACACGGTGTTCGTAGCGGATTCGGGATCAACACGTTAAGATCGTAGCAAGCCTTATATAAGGGGGACAAGTATGATACCAATCTATTCTCCAAAATCAGAATCTGAAGCGGCTGTTATTACTTCTTTGATGCAGGCGTATGGCATTGCTTTCCTGATGCAAGGCGCGGCGTTCAGTTCCATGTATCCAGGCCCCGTCACCAATAGCCTTAACGCCCAAACCCTGATGGTAGACGCAGAACACCTGCAGTTGGCAACCCAGTTGATCCAGCCCTTTATTGATGCATAGGTCCGGTGGGTGCAGCGTAGTCCGACAAAAAAACATCACACTATAGCCAGTCAAAATTAAGCAATCCGCAGCCACTGCATAGGTACGTTACGATAGCGCCTTGTCTTTTGCCGTCGTCGCCTTGCCCGCATGGATCATAAACTTACTCCGTCAACCGCATTTCTGCTTATCATACCCCCGCTATTGTGGGCGGGTAATGCTGTCGTAGGGCGTGTCGTCAGCGACCTGGTTCCGCCCATCACGCTGAACTTCCTGCGCTGGGCCATTGCTTTCATTATTCTGCTGCCACTAGGCTATTCCATATTCCGCAAGGGCAGTGGGCTGTGGCAAAACCGCAAGCGCTACGCATTGCTGGGTCTGTTGGGCATAGGCTTGTACAACGCTTTGCAATACATGGCGCTGCAGAGTTCCACGCCCATTAACGTGACACTCGTCGGCGCCAGCATGCCGATCTGGATGCTGCTGGTTGGTTTTTTATTTTACCGTGCTCAAGTTGCCAACAAACAGGTGTTGGGGGCCATGCTGTCGATGGCTGGGGTGTTCATTGTGCTGAGTCATGGCGAATGGCGTCAGTTGATGGCTATGAAATTCGTCATTGGCGACCTGTTCATGATCGTCGCCTCTATAGTATGGGCTTTTTATAGCTGGTCCCTGGTACAGTCCCAGGATTCCGCCGAGGTGCGCCGTAACTGGGCTACTTTTTTACTGGCCCAAGTATCTTTCGGGGTGGTGTGGTCGGGGGCTTTTGCCGCTGGAGAATGGACCTTATCCAGCCACCAGATTCAGTGGGGTTGGCCGCTGGCGATAGCTCTGGCCTATGTGGCGGTGGGCCCCGCAATTATTGCCTTTCGCTGCTGGGGCCTGGGGGTGCAACGGGCCGGCCCGACAACGGCTGGGTTTTTCAGTAACCTGACCCCTTTGTTCGCCGCCCTGATGTCATCGGCTTTTCTGGGTGAAATGCCACATGCCTACCATGCTGCTGCCTTTGTCCTGATCGTAAGCGGCATAGTGTTGTCATCCAGGCGCTAGTATTTCATTTGACAATGGAATCAAGCAGGAAGCTAGGCTTCTTTGGGAATACGCTCCGGCAGGCTGAATAAACGCAAAAAGCCCTGAAGTACAGTTTTATTTCCCAATAAGGTCAGGACGCCAGCCTGCATGGCCTGATCAAGGTCGGCCTTGCCATAGGCCAGCATGACCAGAGTGTCGGGGTCGGTATACAGCTTGGTAGCGGCTTCGGGGGCGCGTTCGCGAGCCAGTTCGATGGTGTTGTGGACGACACGGACGGTGAATGCTTCTGTTCCCAGGCTGATTTCCAGAATTGCCGTATAGCCATTGGCGGCAGCTGGGTTGAACATGGTGCGCAGCGATAACATGACGGCATCGATGCCCAGGCCGGTGGGACGAATAAAGGTGGGCGACTGCACCCCCCAGTGTGCCAATTGCAATAACACAGGTTCCAGTTGCCAGCCCCAGTGGGTAATTTCATAGACCCAAGCGCTGGCAGGCATGGGCAGTTGACGGCGCCCGAGCACTTGGGCAGCTTCCAGCTCACCCAGGCGCTGGGTGAGCACATTGGGGCTGATGCCAGGCAAGCCGGCGCGCAAGTCGGTGAAGCGCTTGGGGCCTAGCTAGCACGACCGCTCAGGCACAGGTCAAGGCAAAAATCGAAGGCTGGGCAAAAGCGGTAATAGCGGGTTATGCGCCTGGCGGTGCTAATCCGATCTACGAATAGGCCAAGTAAGTAGCGTTCCCACACGGGGGGGCTTGTTAATTTAGGCTATAGATGATTAAACTCTGATAGTTGTTTTGTTTATTTCACAGGAGTTATCTTTATGGCCAAGCAAATTATTCATACCGATGCGGCGCCTGCCGCTGTCGGGCCTTACTCCCAAGCCGTAGCGGCGGGGCCTGGCAAAACAGTTTACCTGTCGGGACAAATAGGCCTGGAACCGGGCACAGGCGAATTGGTTTCTGAAAACTTCGAAGGCCAGGTGAGGCAATCGTTTGCCAATATGCAGGCAGTTATCGAGGCTGCCGGAGGCAAACTAGATAATATCGTCAAGCTTACGTTGTTCCTGACCGACCTCAGCAAGTTCGCCAGCGCTAATGCGATCATGGCCGATATCATTCCCCAGCCTTTTCCTGCCCGTTCAACGCTGGGCGTGGCCAGTTTGCCTAAAGGCGCGCAGTTTGAAGTCGAAGCCATTATTGTTGTGTAAACAGGCACCTTTGTGGTTGTCGTAGCCATGTCCGGCAACAGGGCGGGTGGGTCTGCCAAGCAGGCCGCCGCCGCGCCGGGCACTCTGGTCGAGCGCAAACTGCAGCATTTGGGCCTGCGGCAACCGTCTGATTTCGTGGTGCACCTGCCTATACGCTACGAAGACGAAACCCAAGTCGTACCTATATCGTCGGCGTACCCCGGCGCGCCCGCGCAGGTCGAAGGCGAGATCGTGCGCAGCGAAGTGCAGTTACGGCCCAGGCGGCAACTGGTCGCTGTGCTCGACGACGGTACCGGCGCACTGACTTTACGCTGGCTGAATTTTTACCCCAGCCAGCAAAAACAGGTGGCTGCAGGCAAGCGAGTGCGGGTGCGGGGTGACGTGCGCAGCGGCTTTGGCGGCCATGAAATGGTGCACCCCAAAGTCACGGTGACAGGCACAGCGCTGCCTGATGCCCTGACACCTATCTACCCCACTACCGATGGCCTCTCTCAGGCCAGTTTGCGCAAAGCCATAGACCAGGCCCTGGCCGTGGCTGATTTGTCCGATACCCTGCCTCAAGAAATCTGCGAGCGCTACGGCTTGATGTCTTTTGTCGAGGCGATACGTGTGTTGCATCACCCACCCGCCAGCATTTCATATCATCAGCTTATAGAACGTGGTCATCCGGCCTGGACCCGCATTAAGTTTGACGAGTTGTTGGCGCAGCAATTGTCGTTGGCCGCAGCGCGGGCGGCACGTCGCAGCCAGCGCGCTCATCCACTTGATGGTGGGCAGGGCAGGCTGACCAAGGCTTTGCTGGCCAGCCTGCCTTTTTCCTTGACGGCGGCGCAGCAGCGTGTCGTTACCGAAATTTCGCATGACTTGACCCGCTCTTTCCCCATGCACCGCTTATTGCAGGGCGATGTGGGCAGCGGCAAAACCATTGTTGCTGCGTTTGCTGCAGCGCAGGCCATTTCCAGCAATAGCCAAGTGGCCATTATGGCACCCACGGAAATCCTGGCTGAACAACATTTCCAGAAGCTGGTGGGCTGGCTCGAGCCCTTGGGCGTTACGGTGGCCTGGCTGACTGGCAGTCTTGCCAGCAAGGCGCGCAAGGCGGCAGCAGCATTGATAGAATCAGGGCAGGCGCAACTGATCATTGGCACGCAGGCGCTTATTCAGGATAAAGTCAATTTTGCCAATCTGGGCTTGGTCATTCTTGACGAGCAGCATCGTTTTGGCGTTGGGCAACGCCTTGAGCTCAGCCGCAAGGGGGAAGATTCCCTGGGCAGTCAGGCGTTTATTCCGCATCATTTAAGCATGAGCGCCACGCCCATACCGCGCACTCTGGCGATGACCTTTTTTGCTGACCTGGACGTCTCAGTCATTGACGAGCTGCCGCCGGGACGTAGCCCGGTGCTGACCAAGCTGGTGGCTGACTCGCGACGCGACGAAGTACTTGGCCATGTGATTGCCGAAGTCAGGCAAGGCCGGCAGGCCTACTGGGTCTGTCCACTGGTTGAAGAAAGCGAGGCATTGCAACTGCAAACCGCGGTAGACACCCATACCTGGCTGGAGCAGGCCTTGCCCGATGTGCGGGTGGGTTTGATACACGGCCGGCTGGCTGCTGCGGAAAAGCAGCAAGTCATGCAGGCGTTTCGTACTGGTCAGTTAGACCTGCTGGTGGCAACCACGGTAATAGAGGTGGGTGTCGACGTGCCTAACGCTTCGTTGATGATCATCGAACATGCCGAGCGCTTTGGGCTGGCGCAACTGCATCAGTTACGGGGGCGCGTGGGGCGTGGCATCCAGCAGTCGGTATGTGTGCTGATGTATCAACGGCCTTTGTCGGCGGTGGCGCGTCAGCGCTTGCGGGCCATGTACGAAACAGCCGATGGCTTTGAAATTGCCCGACGCGATCTTGAACAGCGCGGCCCCGGCGAGTTCCTGGGCGTGCGCCAGTCGGGCCAAGAACTGCTGCGTTTTGCCAGCATCGAGACCGATGCTCAAATTGTGGAACAGGCACAAGAGGCCGCGCGCGAACTGCGCGACCGTTATCCCCAACATGTACACGCTCATTTGCAAAGGTGGATGCGTGGCAAACAGGATTTCCTGCGCAGTTAGCGCAGGCCTGGCTATTTTAAATTTACGAGACCCTTCATGACACTGACTGAACTGAAATATATTGTGGCGGTGGCGCGCGAAAGGCATTTCGGGCGGGCGGCCGAAGCCTGCTTTGTCAGTCAGCCCACTTTGTCAGTGGCCATACGCAAGCTGGAAGATGAGCTGGGTATTGTATTGTTCGAGCGCGGGGGCACCGAGGTTGGCGTTACTTCGATAGGCCTGCGCGTTGTCGCCCAGGCCCAGCGCGTGCTTGAAGAGTGCGCCAATTTGCGTGAAATAGCACGCCAGGGGCATGACCCGCTAGCCGGCCCTTTGCGAGTGGGCGTGATTCACACCATAGGGCCGTATCTATTGCCACGGCTGGTGCCCACACAAATTGCCGCCACGCCGCAAATGCCGCTGTTGTTGCAAGAGAACTTTACCGTGCGCCTGCTTGAGTTGCTGCGCCAGGGCGAAATTGATTGCGCCATCGTGGCGCTGCCATTGCCTGAGTCCGGCCTGATGGTGCACGAACTCTATGACGAACCCTTTTTGGTTGCCGTGCCTACGCACCATCCATGGACCAAGTTGAAAGAGATCGATGCTGCCGATTTAAAAAAGGAAACCATGCTCTTGTTGGGCGCAGGGCATTGCTTCCGAGATCAGGTTCTTGAGGTCTGCCCCGAGCTTTCGCGATTCTCGGCGACCAGCGAAGGGATACAGCGCACGTTTGAAGGTTCTTCGCTGGAAACCATACGGCATATGGTGGCGGCTGGCATAGGCGTTACGGTATTGCCTACCAGTGCGCTCTCCATGCCTGGCCTCGAAAACAATCTTCTGGAATACATCCCATTTAAAAAGCCAGTGCCTGATCGCCGCGTGGTGTTGGTCTGGCGCAAAAGCTTTCCGCGTTCCAGTGCCATCGAGGCCTTGATCGCAGCCATACGCGACTGCCATTTACCGGGTGTAAACTACCTTGATGACGCGCCTGCAAGCGCATTGGCCAAAGCCTGAACAAGCCTTGTTGACGTTATATTTCCAGGGCACCCTGCTTGGCAGCATGGTATCCTCTTTGTGAATGAATTTGCTCGCAATCAACCCGGAGGTTCTCTTATGGCAACAGCGGCTAAACTAAATAATAAAACAACAAAAATGAGCGATAAAGGCTTACCTATCGATATTGGTATTTCAGAAAAAAACAGGGCTATTGTGGCGGGTGAGCTGTCCAAGATGTTGGCCGATTCCTATACACTGTATCTCATGACGCACAACTTCCACTGGAACGTGACAGGGCCTTTGTTCAATACGCTGCACCTCATGTTCATGACACAGTACACCGAGGAATGGCAAGCACTCGACGCCATTGCCGAACGTATACGCGCACTAGGCCATTACGCGCCTGGCACCTATGCCGAATACGCCAAGCTTTCTTCCATAGCCGAACCCAGCTCGGTGCCCAGCGCCGAGGAAATGATACAGCTATTGGTCAAGGGTAACGAAGCCGTCGCTAAAACGGCGCGCGCCGCGTTCAAAAAGGCGGACGGCGCCGACGATCAGCCCACGGCAGACCTGCTTACGCAGCGCCTTGACATCCACGAAAAAAACGCCTGGATGCTGCGCAGTTTGCTGCAGTAAAACTGCTACTGTTCAAGTCCCCGTTCAGCGGGGCTTTTTTTTGCTCGAAACCATAGAGAAAACCCTGTGGCTCTGAATACGCGGGCTCTACTCTTTCGGTGTATGCTTTATCGCGTACTTTCAGGAGGTTTTTATGAATATTCGTTTTACTCCCATTGCCGCCGCCATCGGCCTTGCCGCCGGCATGCTGATGTCAGGAGCGGCCAGTGCCGCCGATACCATTAAAATCGCTATCGCCGGGCCTTTTACCGGCTCTCTGACCCAGTATGGCACCATGGTCAAAGAGGGCGTCGATACCGCGATAGAACAAATCAACGCTGCGGGTGGCGTGCTGGGCAAGCAACTTGAATCCGTAACCATCGACGATGGCTGCGAACCCAAGCAAGGCCCCGTAGTGGCCAACCGCGTGGTCAACGACAAAATTCATTATGTGGTGGGGCATGTCTGCTCGGGCGCCACCATTGCTGCAACCAGCATTTATAACAACGAAGGCGTGGTCATGGTGACGCCATCAGCCACTTCGCCAGCTGTTACCGATGGCAAGGGCTACGACATGATCTTCCGCACCATAGGGCGCGACGATCAGCAGGGCCCTGCGGCAGCCAAGTTCATCATCGAAGACATCAAGCCGCAAAAAGTAGCCGTCCTGCACGACAAGCAATCGTATGGCCAGGGTATTGCCAGCTCGGTAAAAAGCGAGCTCGAAAAGGCCGGCATCAAGGTGGTGCTCTTTGAAGGCATCAATGCTGGCGACAGCGATTACTCCGCCGTCATCACCAAGCTGAAAACCACAGGTGCTGATTTCGTCTATTACGGCGGCTATCATCCGGAAATGGGTCTGTTGTTGCGCCAGGGTGCCGAGCAAGGCCTGAAAACCAAGTTCATGGGGCCCGAAGGCGTAGGCAATCCCGATATCAACGCCATTGCCGGCGCATCGGTGGAAGGCATGCTGGTTACCTTGCCAGCCGATTTCACCAAAGACGCAGCCAATGCAGCTATCGTCAAAGCGTTCACCGATAAAAAACGTGACCCTGGCGGCGCATTCCAGTTGACTGCGTATTCGGCCACCAAAGCCATCGCCGATGGCATCAAGGGCGCAGGCGTTGACGACCCCATCAAGGTGGCAGCCTATCTGCACGCAAACAGTATAGATACACCTATCGGGAAAATATCCTGGAACAAGCAGGGCGACCTGAATAACTTCAAGTTCGATGTGTTCACGTGGCATAAAGACGGCAGCAAAACCGTTTTCAAGTAAGCCAGGTACATGGGCCTGATCAGGCCGAAATGACACTTGCTTAGTTTTGTTTGTCGGATTACGGGCTAGGCCCTAATCCGACAAAACTTCCCCGCAACCATACAAGCACCAGAGACACGTAATGCCATGCCTTCAGCCATAGTTCTGCATCAAGCCGGCCCGCCTGAGAACCTTAAATTTGAACCGATTACCGTTCAAGCTCTGTTGCCCAGAGAGATCCGGCTCAGGCAGACCGCTGTTGGCGTGAATTTCCACGATGTTTACGTTCGTTCGGGTTTATATCAAACGCTCGCGTTGCCAGGTACTCCAGGTATCGAAGGGGTCGGTATCATCACCGAACTGGGAAGCGAAGTCCAGCACTTAAGCGTCGGCGACCGCGTCGCATACATTTATAAAGGCTATGGCGCTTATGCGGAAGAACGAACCTTGCCTGCCGAGGCAGCAATTCATTTGCCGGCCGGTATCGACGATCAGGTTGTCGCTGCCACCTTGCTCAAAGGTCTTACCGCATGGGTCCTGGTGCACGAGGTTTACGCCGTTAAACCCGGAGACTGGGTGCTTGTCCACGCAGCCGCAGGGGGTGTTGGTTCGCTGCTAAGCCAATGGGCCAGCCACTTGGGCGCCCGGGTCATAGGCACGGTAGGTTCCGAGCCTAAAGTCGAACTCGCACAGCGGTACGGCTGCAGCCATGTCATTCAGTACAGGCACGAGGACTTTGTCGCCCGGGTTAAAGACATTACAGGCGGTGAAGGGGTGCAAGTCGCATACGATGCTGTTGGCAAAGACACTTTTTTCGGGTCGTTGGCATGCTTGGCGCCTTGCGGTCATTTGGCCAATTATGGGCAGGCCTCGGGCCCTGTGCCGCCGTTTGAAGTGTCGGCCTTGTTCGCCAAGTCGAACTCTCTGTCACGGCCTAGCGTATTCCAGCACCTGGAAATGGCCGAGAAACGGGATGCCGCAGCAGCCGCGTTTTTTAAAGCGCTGAATGACCGGGTTTTGCAGCCTGATCATATCGCTAACTTCCCCCTTGCCCAGGCAGCGCAAGCGCATCGCGAATTGGAATCCAGGTCGCGGCAGGGGTCAGTGATACTGACGATCTAGGTATATAGACAGACACCTGAACCGACAATGCCCTAGCGCCTCAAGCGTCGATACGCTTGCCGGTTTCCACGTTGAACCAGTGCAAGGGGTGCACACCGTCGGTGCCTATTTGTACTGTCTCGCCTATTTGCAGCGGGAAATCCTTGGTCAAGCCCACAGCGCAGCGCAAGACTATGGGCGTGTCGCCGTGGCGGCCATGCACCAGTTGTTCCGACCCCAGGATTTCCACCATTTCGATATCAATGGGAATGCCAGGCGCATGCAGTTTGATGTGTTCAGGGCGTATTCCCATGAATACCTTCTGGTTTGTCACCGCTGCGGGAACGAGGTCAGCATCAATTTGCAGCACGGCTCCGTTTTCATCTTTGACTTGGCGCTGCGCATCGATATGCACAGGCACCAGATTCATGGGCGGAGCGCCAATGAAACTGGCTACGAAAACAGACGCCGGTTTTTCGAATACTTCTATGGGAGTGCCGATTTGTTCGGGGATTCCCTTGTTCATGACCACCATACGCTGCGCCAGAGTCATGGCCTCGACTTGATCATGCGTAACATACAGGCTGGTTGTTTTCAGGCGATGGTGCAGCTTTTGAATTTCAAGGCGCATCTGCACGCGCAACTTGGCGTCGAGATTGGATAAGGGTTCGTCGAACAGGAACACCTTGGGATCGCGCACGATGGCTCGCCCCATGGCGACACGTTGGCGCTGGCCGCCCGACAACTGGCGAGGGCGTCGGTCGAGCAAATGTGAAAGTTCCAGTATCTTGGCGGCCTTGTCTACACGGCTTTGAATTTCAGCTTTGTCGAGCTTGCGTATTTTCAGGCCATAAGCCATGTTTTCAAAGACCGTCATGTGCGGGTACAGCGCATAGTTCTGGAACACCATGGCAATATCGCGTTCTGCTGGCTCCAGGGTGTTGACCACCTTGCCATCAATGCTGATTTCGCCGCCGGTAATGCTTTCCAGCCCTGCAACCATCCGCATCAGGGTGGATTTCCCGCAACCCGAAGGCCCGACAATGACAATGAACTCGCCATCCGCAACGTCCATGTCTATACCGTGTATGACGGCAATGTTTCCTGGGTACGTTTTGCTTACGTTACGAAAACTGAGTGTGGCCATGTGCTTGATTCCAAAATTGCTATGCAGGGCGGGGCAAGATTCGATTCCATTCCATATCAAGCGCGTATTTTGTGGGCTTGCCTTGCGTCTGTATGGAATAAATATTGTGTGAAAGTGGGCGCGGTTTATTTTTCGGCGTCGATCAGGCCTTTTACAAACCATCTTTGCATGAAAATAACCACGGCGGCGGGTGGCGCCATGGCCAGCAGGGCGGTGGCCATGACCAGGTTCCATTCGGTGACGCTATCGCCGCCGGCAATCATGCGCTTGATGCCGATGACGACTGGGTACATGTTTTCTTGGGTAGTAATGATCAGCGGCCACAGATACTGATTCCAGCCGTAAATGAACTGAATGACAAACAGTGCGGCAATGGTGGTGCGCGACAAGGGCAGCAATATGTCTTTGAAGAACCGCAAGGGGCCGGCGCCGTCTATGCGGGCAGCTTCGATAAGTTCGTCAGGTACCGTCAGGAAGAACTGCCGGAATAAAAAAGTGGCTGTCGCCGACGCGATAAGCGGTAAGGTCAGGCCAGCGTAGCTGTTGAGCATGCCCAGATCGGCCACTACCTGATAAGTAGGTGCGATACGTACTTCGACGGGCAGCATCAGGGTGACGAAGATCATCCAGAAAAAGAACATCCGGAAACGAAAGCGAAAATAAACAACGGCAAAGGCCGACAGCATGGAAATGCCAATCTTGCCTATGGCTATGACCAGCGCCATGACCGTGCTGACCCACATCATGCGGGCCACGGGCGGCGTATTGCCTCCGGTGCCGAACAGCACGGCACTGTAGTTTTCCAGGAAATGGCTGCCGGGCAGCAACGACATTGGGGCTTGCGCGACTTCTTGGGCGGTTTGCGTGGATGCGATCACTGTAATGTAGAGCGGAAAGGCGATCACTGCCACGCCGAGTATCAGGATGATATGGGAAAGAATATCCAGGTAGGGACGACGTTCTATCATGTGTGGCCTTGGCAGATGCGCGAGGGATGCCTTAGTAATTGACCTTGCGGTCGACGTAACGGAACTGTACTACGGTGAGCAGCACGACAATGACCATGAGAATGACAGATTGTGCTGCCGAGGAGCCAAGATCCAGTCCCTTGAAGCCAGCGTTATAGACTTTGTAGACCAGAATCGACGTGCTGGTGCCCGGCCCGCCCTGGGTCATGATGTCGATGACGGCAAAGGTGTCGAAAAAGGCATAGATAACGTTAACGACCAGCAAGAAGAAAGTGGTCGGGGAAAGTAAAGGGAAAACGATGCTCCAGAAGCGGCGCATGGGGCTGGCGCCGTCGATGGCGGCCGCTTCTATCAGCGAGCGAGGTATCGATTGCAAGCCGGCCAGGAAAAACAGGAAATTGTAGGAAATTTGCTTCCAGACCGAAGCCAGCACCACTAGTATCATGGCGTCGTTGCCGTTGAGGCGGGGATTCCAGCTAAAGCCGGCCTGGGTCAGGTAAACCGCCAGCACGCCCACCGAAGGCGAAAACAAGAATAACCACAAGACGCCGGCTACCGCGGTTGCCACGGCATAAGGCCAGATCAGCAAGGTTTTGTAGATGCCGGCTGCGCGCACGACGCGATTGGCGATAACGGCCAGCACCAGCGAGATGCTCAGCCCCAGCACAGCTACCAGCACGGAAAATACGGCGGTAACCTTGAATGAGTTCATATAGTCTTCGTTGGCGAACAATTCGACGAAGTTGCTTAGCCCGACAAACTGGGAAGACAAGCCAAATGGGTCTTCAAGGCGAAAAGACTGCCACAGCGCCTGGCCGGCGGGCAGGAAGAAAAATACAATCGTAATAAGCAATTGTGGCGCCAGCAGCAGATACGGCAGCGTTTTATGGCTAAAAACAACGCGTTTTTCCATGGTGGAATCAGTCTTTAATTGCTGTTGAGGGCTGTGATGCGCTGGGCCCAAGAGAGCGTGGTTAAGAAAAAAGGACGCTATTGTCGCATAATGCAAAAACCGCAAGAGGCGCCCGCCTGATGGGGCGCCTGCTTACGGTAGCGATTTTAGAGCAAGTCAATCAGCAGCGCTTACTTGACGCTTTTTTCGAAACGCTCAAGAAGTTCGTTGCCGCGTTTGACCATGTTGGCCAGACCCGCTTCGGGGGTAACTGAACCCGCGAAGATTTTCTCCATTTCGCCGTCTTCGATCTCGCGGATTTGCGGCAGGTAGCCCAGGCGTATGCCGCGTGAGTTTTCGGTAGTGGTGGCGTCAAGCTGCTTGACTGCTACGTCGGACCCCGGGTTCTTGGCATAGAAACCCGACTTCTGGGTAAGTTCGTAACCCGCCTTGGTGACTGGCACGTAGCCTGTGTTTTGGTGCCATTCAGCGGCTTTTTCCGGGCTGGAAATGAATTTGAAGAACTTGGTCACGCCTTTGTAGATTTCGGGGGATTTCTTGGCGAAGACCCACAACGATGCGCCGCCAATGATGGAGTTCTGGGGTGCGCCCTTGACGTCGGAATAATAGGGCAGGGTGGATGTGCCAAATGCAAACTGGCCGGTCTTGATGATGTTCGCGCGGTTGCCGCTGGAGCCAGTGAACATGCCGCATTTGCCGGTGGTGAACAGCGAGTTGGGCGCATCGCCCCGCCCACCGTAGGTGAAGGTGCCGGTTTTGGCCATATTGGCCAGGAAGGTCATGTGCTTGACGAACAAGGGAGCGGTGACTTCCAGGCGGGCATCGAGGCCTCCAAAGCCATTATCTTTCGAGGCATAAGGCGTGTTGTGCCAGGCGGCGAAGGTTTCCAGCTGAATCCAGGCCGGCCAGGAGGTGGTGTAACCGCATTCCTGCCCTGCGGCACGCAGCTTTTTACCGGCCTCAGCGACTTCCTCCCAGGTTCTTGGCGGGCTTTCAGGGTCGAGGCCGGCTTTTTTGAAGGCATCTTTGTTGTAGTAGAAAACAGGGGTGGAACTATTGAAGGGCATGGATACCAGCTTGCCTTCAGGAGACGAGTAATAGCTGGCGACTGCGCCCAGGAAGTCCTTGTGATCGATTGGGTCGCCGACTTTTTCCGACATTTCTTCTACGGGCTGGATGGCGCCTTTGGCGTACATCATGGTGGCGGTGCCCACTTCGAATACCTGCAGAATGTCGGGGGCGTTGCCGGCGCGGAAGGCGGCAATGCCTGCGTTCATGGATTCGCCGTAAGTGCCTTTGTAGATGGCATTGACGATGTAGTCGGACTGGCTTTTGTTGAATTCGCCCACCAGCGTATTGACGCGGTCACCCAAAGCGCCTTCCATGGAATGCCAGAAGTTGATTTCGGTGGCGGCGTTGGCGGCGCCCATGCTGGCAATGGCACCGGCAAGGGATAATGCAAAAAACTTGGCTCGCATGATTGCTTCTCCTGAGACTGCCCGGCCTGCTCAACATGGTGGGCCAAGCATGTAGCGTAGTCTAAAACATGTTTATTATATTGGCGTGACTGTAACGACAATCGAGCTCGTGGGTCAATTCAAATATACCCGCAGCTTCGCTCCAGAAATCGTACAATACCGACCTTATGACTAAAGAACTCACTATCGCATTTATTGGCGGGGGCAATATGGCTACCGCCCTGGGCGCCGGCCTGATCGGCAAGCGTTGTGGCGCGCACGATGTGCATGTCGTCGATGTCAATCCCGATGTGCTCGGGCACTGGAAGCAGCAGGGCACAACGGTTGCCCCGGCGCCCGACGATACGCTGGCCCGTCGCCGCATCTGGATTTTCGCCGTCAAACCTCAGTACATGAAAGAGGCCGTGCAAAACTGCCGTCCTTACTTGCAGGACGACACACTAGTCATCAGCATCGCGGCTGGCATATCCAGCACCACGCTGGGGCTATGGCTGGGTACTCCTCAGCAGCCCTGGACGCGCCTGATTCGTTGCATGCCCAACACGCCCGCGCTGATTGGCGCCGGCGCCAGCGGCCTCATGGCCGGGCCCGGGGTCTCGGAAGACGATAAAACGGTGGCCCAGCAGCTTATGCGGGCGGTCGGCGAGGTAGTCTGGGTTGACAGCGACCACGAAATCGACATCGTCACCTCGCTGTCGGGCAGTGGCCCGGCCTATGTGTTTTTGTTTCTTGAATCCCTGATAGCTGGCGGCGTCAAGCAGGGGCTGGCCCCAGAGCAGGCGCGCAGCCTGGCCCTGGCTACCCTGACCGGCGCAACCGAGCTGGCGGCGTTGTCGCACGAAAGCCTGGCTGTCCTGCGCGAAAGGGTTACGTCAAAAGGCGGCACCACCGCCGCCGCGCTGGCGGTGTTCCAAGAGCGGCAGTTTTCATCCATTGTGCAGTCAGCCATGCAGGCCGCCGCAGATCGCGCAGCCGAGCTCTCGAACGAGTCATCGCAATAAGCTTGTAAGGGCTTATCCGTAGTGACAGCGGCCAGGCTAGTCGTCAGAATACGCTAGCCGTTCAAGGCGGAAGATAAAAACATGGTGCGTCGCAACAAAGCGTAAACATTCTTGAATCTGGTTGCGGCGGACTAAACCGGAGATCTGTAGGCATGAAGTTTTTGAAAAAAGTATCGCCCTTAGTAGTGGCAATCAGTGCCATGGCGTTTGCCGGCAGCGTGTACGCGGCCGGCAACATTAAAATCGGTATTCCTCAACCCATGACCGGCCCCGCCACCCAATATGGCGATCAAATCCAGGCCGGCGCGCTAACCGCCATCGAAGCCATCAACGCCGCTGGCGGTGTCAAAGGCCAGAAGCTGGAAGGCCTGCTGATAGACGACGGCTGTGAGCCCAAGCAGGCCGTGCCTGCCGCCAACCGGGTCATCAACTCGGGTGCGAAATTCGCCGTAGCCCATGCCTGCTCGGGCACCACGGTTCCCGCTGTCAATGTGTACGAACAAGAAGGCATCGTAGCCATCACCCCAGGGGCCACTTCGCCTTTGGTCACTGACACCATCAAGCCGCATTACTTCTTCCGCACCATAGGCCGCGACGACCAGCAAGGGCCTTTTGCCGCAGGCTATATTGTCAAGCAGGTCAAGCCCAAAACCGTGGCCATCCTGCACGACAAGCAAACCTATGGCTCGGGCGTGGCATCGCAGGTTCGCGATAACCTGCTCAAAGACAAGGTCGATATCAGCATTTTCGAAGGCATCAACGTGGGCGACAGCGACTACTCGGCTGTCATCACCAAGCTCAAGTCGCTCAAGCCCGACCTGATCTATTTCGGCGGCTATCATGCTGAACTTGGCCTGCTGTTGCGCCAGGCTCGCGAGCAGGGGTTGGCTACCCAGTTCATGGGGCCTGAAGGCGTTGCCAACAAAGACCTCGTCGCTATTGCCGGCCCTGCCATTGAAGGCTTGCTGGTCACGCTGCCATCCGACTTCACCAAGTTGCCAGGCAACGAAAAAGTGCTTGAAAACTTCAAGAACGCCAAGCGCAGTCCCGATGGCGCCTTTACGCTCACCGCTTACGCCGCCGTGCAAATTCTGGCTGACAGCATCAATGCCGTCGGCACCGACCCTGCCAAGGTCGCCGACTACATGCATGCCAACGCTTTCAATACCGCCATTGGTAAAGTCGAATACGATGCCAAAGGCGACCTGAAAGAATTTGAATTCGCCGTATTCAAGTGGGATAAAGCCGGCAACATGGAGCAACTGAAGTTCTAATTGCAATACAGTATGCTCCAGCCTTCGTGGGCTGGAGCATTTCTTTTCTTATTCGGCCAGCTTGCGCTTACCTGCCAGGCTGACGCACCGGAAATCTTGCTTTATGTCTGACCTCATACCCCAACTTACGCAACAGCTATTCAATGGCTTGTCGCTGGGCGCTATTTACGCGCTTATCGCCATTGGCTACACCATGGTCTATGGCATCATCGGCATGATCAACTTCGCGCACGGTGAAATCTACATGATCGGCGCCTATGTAGGCCTGGTGACCTTATCGGCTATTGGGGTCAACAGCGGCTTGCCTTTGCCTGTCATCATATTGCTGATGCTGATCGTGGCTGTGCTTGTTACTGGTGTATACGGTTATGCCACCGAAAAGGTCGCCTATGCACCTTTGCGCGGCGGGCCACGCCTGGTGCCGCTGATTTCAGCTATTGGCATGTCTATCTTTTTACAGAACTGGGTCGCCATCGGCCAAGGCGCGCGCGATATGGCAGTGCCAGCGCTGGTCACTGGTTCAGTGCAGTTTCAGTTGGGCAGTGATTTCGTCATTACCGCGCCGTATTCACGCATCATGATCATCGTGGTTACGGTGTTGCTCATGATTGCGTTGACTTTGTTCATCAAGTATTCCCGCTTGGGCCGCGCTTCCAGGGCTTGTTCGCAAGATCTGCGCATGGCCAACCTGCTGGGCATAGACACCAACCGCATCATTTCATTCACTTTCATCATCGGCGCCATGCTGGCGGCGGTAGGCGGTGTGCTTATTGCCCTGGCCATTGGCAAACTGAATCCTTTTATCGGTTTTCTGGCCGGCATCAAGGCGTTTACCGCAGCGGTGCTGGGCGGTATCGGCAGCATACCGGGTGCGATGCTCGGCGGGGTTTTGCTGGGGCTGGCAGAAACCTTTGCAGCTGCTTATATCTCGTCGCAATATAAAGACATTGTCGCCTTCGGCCTATTGGTATTTATTTTGCTGTTCCGCCCCACCGGCCTGCTGGGTAAACCCGAAGTGGAAAAAGTGTGATGGGTAATCACGTAAAAAATGCGCTGATCGCCGCCTTTATGGCGGGCGTCATTATTGCTCCTATTTTTGGTTTGCAGATAGTGCGGGTCGGTATGCAGACTCACTTGAAACCCGAATGGGGCATGATCGTCGCCGGCATGGCCATTGTGTTTGTGTTCCAGGCGCTGGTGCGCCCCTTCCTGGCGCGCCTTTTTGCCAAGAAAGGCGCCGCGCGGGCTTTACCGACGCTCTCCGATTCCGCCAGGCGCGGGCTGATATTCCTGCTGGTGGCCATTGCTGTCATATTTCCGTTTTTCACCGGACGCGCGCACGTTGATATTGCCACGCTAGTCCTGATCTACATCATGCTGGGTCTGGGCTTGAATATCGTTGTGGGTTTTGCCGGCTTGCTGGATCTGGGTTTTGTGGGCTTTTATGCCGTGGGCGCCTATACCTATGCCTTGCTCTATCATTGGGCGGGCTGGGGCTTCTGGGAAGCGCTGCCACTGGCCGGGGCCATGTCGGCGCTGTTCGGTTTTCTTCTGGGTTTTCCCGTGTTGCGCCTGCGTGGCGACTACCTGGCCATTGTCACCCTGGGTTTTGGTGAAATCATACGGCTGCTGCTTATCAATCTGTACTCCTTTACGGGCGGCCCGGATGGTATTTCCGGCATTCCCAAGCCTACGGTGTTTGGTTTTCCCATGGCCCGGCGTGCCGCTGAAGGCCAGACCACCTTTCATGAACTAGTCGGCTGGAACTTTTCCAATCAAGACGTCATTGTTTATCTCTACCTGATGGCTCTGTGCCTGGCTTTGTTCGCCCTGTTTGTGTCGAACCGGGTTATACGCATGCCCATAGGGCGCGCCTGGGAAGCCTTGCGCGAAGATGAAATCGCCTGCCGTTCGCTGGGCCTGAATCCCACCAGCATCAAGTTGTCGGCTTTTACCATGGGGGCGATGTTTGCCGGCCTGGGCGGGGCATTTTTCGCCGCTCGCCAGGGGCTGGTCAATCCCGAGTCTTTCACTTTCATGGAGTCGGCCCTGATCCTGGCCATTGTCGTGCTTGGCGGCATGGGGTCCCAGGTAGGCGTGATCCTGGCGGCTATCGTACTTACTGTCGTGCCCGAAATTGCGCGTGAATTCGCAGAGTATCGAATGTTGATTTTTGGATTGGTGATGGTATTGATGATGATATGGCGTCCGCAAGGGCTGCTGCCAGTCAAGCGTCCACAAGTGGAGCTGCAAGCATGAGCCAGGCATTACTCAAGGTATCTGGTCTTACCATGCGGTTTGGCGGCTTGCTGGCTGTGGATCAAGTCGAGTTCGAAGTCAGGCGTGACGAGGTGTTTGCCATTATCGGGCCCAACGGTGCCGGCAAGACAACGGTGTTCAACTGCGTAGGGGGCTTTTACAAGCCGTCTTCGGGCGTTATCACCATGGATGGCAAAAGCATTAATGGCTTGCCCAGTCATAAGGTCGCCCAGCATGGCCTGGTGCGCACCTTTCAAAACGTGCGGCTTTTTAAGAGCCTTACCGTGCTTGAAAACCTGCTGGTGGCGCAGCATACACATATCCAGACCCGTTTGTTGCCGGGGCTGCTGAAGCTGCCTTCATATCGTAAATCAGAAGAAGCTGCCTTGAAGCGCGCCAGCGAGTGGCTGGATTTCATGGGCATCCGGCAGTATGCCAATCGTGAAGCCGGAAACCTGGCTTATGGTCACCAGCGCCGCCTTGAAATTGCCCGCTGCATGATCACCAAGCCGCGCCTGCTGATGCTCGATGAGCCTGCAGCGGGTCTCAACCCGCAAGAAAAGCGCGATCTCCAGCAATTAATAGACCAGCTGCGCAAAGAGTACGGTGTGGCGGTATTGCTGATCGAGCACGACATGAGCCTGGTCATGGGCGTATCGGATCGTATTATGGTCATGGAGCATGGCAAGCCGATTACTACCGGTTTGCCTGCCGAAGTGCGCGTCGACCCTCGTGTCATCAAAGCTTACTTGGGGGAAGAATAAGTGCTCAAGCTCCAAAATGTACATACTTACTATGGCGCCATACAGGCGCTCAACGATGTATCGGTTGAAGTCAATCAGGGTGAAATCGTTACGCTTATCGGCGCGAATGGCGCAGGCAAAACCACCTTGCTCATGACGGTGTGCGGTTCGCCTCGCGCGCGCAGCGGAACGGTGTTCTTTGAAGGTGAAGATATCACGCAAGCCGAAACGCATACCATCATGCGTCGGGGCATAGCCATTTCACCTGAAGGGCGGCGTGTGTTTCCCGACCTGACGGTGGTTGAAAACCTGAAGATGGGCGGGTTTTTCCTGAATACGCGGGAAATCGAAGAGGGCGTAGATCATATATATACTTTGTTTCCACGTCTGAAGGAAAGGGCAAGCCAGAGGGCGGGTACCATGTCGGGGGGCGAGCAGCAAATGCTGGCCATAGGGCGAGCGCTTATGACCAAGCCGAAATTGCTGCTGCTTGATGAACCCACGCTAGGCCTGGCGCCGCTTATCATTGCGCAAATTTTCGATATCATCAGGACGATACGCGAAGAGGGCGTAACTGTGTTCTTGGTCGAACAGAACGCCAACAAGGCTTTGCAGGTGGCTGACCGGGGTTATGTGCTGGAAACAGGCAAGGTGGTACTGGCTGATACCGGCGCCAATTTGCTGGTCAATGATGAAGTGCGCAAGGCGTATCTGGGCGCCTGAGGCTCGTAGGTTGAATTAGCGCCGCCAGGCGTGTGTTGTGGGTGGTATTTTCGTTCTTGCGAAAGTCGGGTGTGTGTTGTGTACGGCTTTTTTGTTCTTGCGAAAGCCGGGTGTGTCGAGGCCTGTTTCGGCTTCACGCGCTGCGCCCCTGACGGGGTTCCCGTTACGGTCAGCACCATCGAGGCGTCCGCGGAACTCGCCCGGTCGGACCAGTGGTCCGACCCCCGCCGGGCTCAGACAGCCGCGGCCTTGCCCCCTCGATGGCGCTGACCGTAACGGCTTGCGCAAGGCGCCTGCACAGCCCCCGACACACCCGACTTTTTGCATCAGCGATATTTGAATCAGCCCCTTCAATACCAACCAGCTGTGCCAGTAAAACCTGTAATGCAGGCCGTAAGGCCGGTCAATTTTCTGTTACGCAGTTGTCTGGGGTGGGTGAAGCTCAGTGCGGCGGTAGGCGTGCGCCGCGTGCTGACGAAGGGAAGCCGGGGGGTGTCGTCGGCCGCTGTTTGAGCGCAGCGAGTTCGGCCGACGCCCGGCTGTACGAGGCAGACGCGGAAACAAGCACGCCGTGCCGCACTGAGCTTCACCCACCCCGGACAACGTCATAAGAATCAGACAACGTCATAAGAATCAGACAACGTCATAAGAATCAGACAACGTCATAAGAATCAGACAACGTCATCAGAACCAGACAACGTCACAACAGTCCATGATGGTGAAAACAGCAAGCACTTCTACGACAACCCCTGCGCCTTGAGCGCTGCCTGCACTCCCTTGTCGGCCTCCATGTTCTGATAAAACGCCTGCAGATTTTTCTGGTCGGCGATATCAAGCTGCTTGGCCTTGGCCCACCGCAGCAGCGTATACAGATACGGGTCGACAACAGACCGTGTACCGGTTACCCATTGCTTTCCTTCCAGTTGCTTGTCGACGATAGCAAACAGTTGGACCATCCGGGCTGCTGTCTTGGTTATTAGCTGCTCTTGAATTTCCGCATCGTCGGTATAGTAGGCAACACCAAATATCAGGGCGAAAGTGCGGTGCAGGTCAGCATTGCAAAAGCCCAGCCAGCGGCGCACTTCGGCACGTTCACGCAGGTCGTCGGGCATCAGTCCGGTTTGCGGGTTCAGTTCCGCCAAGTATTCCAGAATGGCTGCGCTTTGAGTAAGCACGAAGTCGCCGTCGACCAGGGTGGGGACGGCGCCTGTGGGATTCAGGGCCAGGTAGGGTGGCTGCTTGAGTTCATCGCGCTTCATGAGTTGGGTTTCATAAGGCTTGCCTATCCATTCGAGCACAATATGCGAAGCCAGTGGGCAGGCGCCAGGTAGATAATATAATTTCATCATTGCTATCTCCGTAAGTAGAATAAATAAACGCCTGCCAGCCGTGTACGCCGATGGCGTAGAACAACGTTAAGGGTTCAAGTGTTGCCTGAGGAAAGCTTCCATGCTTTCGTAAAACTCAAACTTGTTTTCGTCGTTGTGAAAGCCATGCCCTTCGTTGTCTTTGACCATATATTCTACGTCTACACCGCGAGCACGCAGGGCAGCAACCATTTGATCGCTCTCGTCTTTATTTACGCGTGGGTCGTGAGCGCCTTGGGCGATAAATAGCGGCGTCCTGATTTTTTCGGCGTTCAGGGCGGGTGAAGTGGCCACCAGGCGATCGTGATCGACGGCGGGGTCGCCCACCATGCTGTACATTTTGGTCAGCATGGGCTTCCAGTAGGGAGGTATGGTGTTCATGAAGGTGAGCAGGTTGGAGACCCCCACGTAATCGACCGCTGCCGCATAGAGGTCGGGTGTATAGGTAATGCCAGCCAAGGTCGCATAGCCGCCGTAGCTGCCACCATAGATGGCGATGCGATCTGGGTTGGCAATGCCTTGCGCTATCAGCCATTGCACACCATCGGTGATGTCGTCCTGCATGCTCAGGCCCCACTGCCCGAAGCTGGCTTCCCAGAACTCGCGCCCGTAGCCGGTAGAGCCGCGAAAATTCATTTGCAGGATGCAGTAGCCTCGATTGGCCAGGAACTGCACTTCGGGATTGAAGCCCCAGCTGTCACGCGCCCATGGACCGCCATGGGGGTTGATGATGCAGGGCAGATTTTTGGGATCACGGCCAACTGGCAGTGTGAGGTAGCCGTGTATGGTCAGGCCGTCGCGTGAGGTGTAATGTATGGGCTGCATGGGCGCCATATCGTGTTCTGGCAAGGCCGGGTTGATATCTGCAAGCTTGTCCAGGGTGTTGGCTACTGCATCATAGATATAGCGACTGCCTGGTGTGCGGTCGTTGTAGGCGGCAACAATGAATTTGCTTTCGTCGCGGGTGCCGCTTTGCAGTGAGATTTCATAGCCAGGCAGTTTTTCGGCGACCCGAGCATAGCGTTTTGCGCTGATATCATCAAAGAAATGATACTTGGGCTTGTCGGTTTGATATACCGCCGCCGTAAGTACTTTGCGCAAGTGCGAATAGCCCACGCCATCCAGGTCGGCCTTGTCTATGCCCAGGACCAGTTCCTCGAGTTCGGGCTGGGCTGGGTCTATGACGACCAGCGCCAGGCAGTCGCGCCCCCGATTGCTTAGTGCATACAGTTTCTGGTTATCGAAAGTGAAGAATTCAGGGCTGACCACGGTGCGAAAGTCAGTGCTGATAATGGGCTGGAAGCTGTCTGTTTCGGTGTCGCGGTACAGCAGGGTGCTGTCCAGGCCATCGCTGGCTATGCCGGCCCGCACCCGGCCCAGGTGGTCGGTTTGCCAGCCTACGATATTGCCTGGGTTTTCCGCAACCAGTGTTAATTCACCGGTATGTATATTGGCTCGGTAAACATCAAAGACCTCTGGGTTGCGCTGGTTATGGCTGATGAGCAGGTGGTCGGGGTCGTCTTGCAAGTCGTCTTCGATGCTGGCGCGCACCCCCGGAAATGGAGTCAAGTCGGCCAGTTTGCCATCTTGCGCATTCACTGCCAGCACGTGGAAGTTTTCGTCACCATTAAAGTCTTTTTCGTAGATGATGGTGTTGCTGCCCTTCCAGAAATACTGGCTGATATCGCGCTCGCTTTCGTATGTCAGCTGGCGTGCTTCGCCTATGGGTGTACTGCCTTGTAGCGCTTGCACAAACACATTCATGCGCGGCGCTTGCCCATTGACGCTGACGGGTTGCATGAAACCTAGCCAGGCGCCGTTGTCGGCCAAGCGAAAGTAGCCGCGATCAGGATTGCGGAAAAAGTCTTTGATGGGATAGATTTGCGGCAGATGGCTTGCGGCGGGGGTATCGCCCGTTAGAGGCAGGCGGCCAGAGATCAGGCGGGCCAGTCGGTTGGTAAGCATATATGGGTATCCTGTAGGGCGGATTGCACTAGACTTTTCATTTGTGGTGCAGAATCCCATTACTATATCGGATAGCCTGCCTCTGGTGTATCAACCTGAATATTTAAAGGATGTCTTATGGCTGAACGCCCCTTGCAAGTCGTTTTTCTGGACCGCGAAACCATTTCTCCGCAAACGGTGTTGCGGCCCTTGTCGTTTGAGCATGTGCTTACCGTTTATGGTCGCACCAGCCCCGACCAAGTGCGCGAGCGTATCGCCAATGCCGATATCGTCATTACCAACAAGGTGGCATTGCGCGCCGATGCGCTAGAAGACGCCAGCCGTTTGAAGATGGTGGCCGTTGCCGCCACCGGCACTGACAATATCGACCTGGTCGCCTGTGCCTCCAGGGGCATTGTTGTTTCCAACATACGCGGCTATGCCGTCAATACAGTGCCCGAACATGTCTTTGCGCTTATTTTTGCCCTGCGCCGCAATATTGTGGCGTATCGCGAATCGGTCAAGGCGGGGCGCTGGCACGAAGCCCAGCAGTTTTGCTATTTTGATTACCCCATCAAGGATCTGGCCGGCTCAACCCTGGGCATAGTGGGCGAGGGCACGCTGGGCCAGGCTGTTGCCACGATAGGCAGGGCTCTGGGCATGCAGGTCTTGTTTGCCGCGCGTAAAGGGGCACAAAAGCCAGGCAGCTTGTACACGCCTTTTGAGCAACTGATGGCGCAAAGCGATGTCATCACCTTGCATTGCCCGCTTACCGAGCAAACCCGCAACCTGATAGACACGCCTGAATTTGCCCTAATGAAACGCAAGCCGATACTGATCAATACCGCCAGGGGCGGGTTGGTGAACGAAGCAGCGCTGGCACTGGCCTTGCATAGCTGCCAGCTTACCGGTGCGGGCTTCGATGTTACTACGCCCGAACCACCCGATAATCAGCATCCCCTGGTGCAACTGCTGGCGCTGCCGAATTTCATTCTTACCCCTCATGTGGGTTGGGCCAGCGATGAGGCGGTGCAGGGGCTGGCTGATCAGTTGATCAACAATATCGAAGCCTATTTTCAAGGGGCTCCGCGCAATGTAGTTGGTGCGCCTCAAGTAATTTGACGTTATTTTTGATCTTGCTTTGTCGGGTTACGGGCCTGGCGGCCCTAATCCGACAACTACACGCAACCCCACGCCTGCGGGCTTATTTAGTATTTTCATGTTTCAAGGTATAGACGGTATGCGTGTTGTGATTGCTCCTGATTCGTTCAAAGAAAGCCTGAGCGCATGGGGCGTGGCGCTAGCCATCGCCAGCGGCGTACGCGATGTCATTCCCGATGCTGATATTGTGTGCCTGCCCATGGCAGATGGCGGCGAGGGGTCGCTGGACGCCGTATTGGCCGCCACTGGTGGCGAGCGGCGTCAGGCGCGCGTGCAAAATGCCAATAATCAAGCTTGCGATGCAAGTTGGGCATGGCTGGGAAAAGGCAGCGCTTTCATAGAAATGGCAGCGGCGGCCGGACTAGAGCAGATTCCGCCAGGGCAGCGCCAGCCACTGCAGGCTACCAGCTATGGGGTCGGGCAACTGATACTCCAGGCCCTGGACGCCGGGGCCGAGCATATTGTTCTGGGCCTGGGTGGCAGTGCCAGCAACGACGCCGGAGCCGGCCTGATACAGGCGCTGGGCGCCAGCCTGTGCGATGCCCAAGGCAATGAGCTGGGCCTGGGGGGGGCAGCACTGCAGCAATTGGCCAGCATTTCTCTCGATGGCCTGGACCTACGCCTGAAAAACGTCAAGTTTGAAATTGCAGTCGATGTCGACAACCCCCTGTGCGGCCCGCGTGGGGCTTCAGCCATCTTTGGTCCTCAAAAAGGGGCGTCTGTTGCCGATGTGGCGCTGCTTGACGACGCGCTGGCTCATTTTGCCCGCATCTGCCGCGAACAATTGCACAAAGACGAACAGCATTTGCCTGGGATGGGGGCAGCCGGAGGCTTGGGCTTCGCGGTTAAGACTTGCTTTGATGCCAGCTTCAGGCCGGGTGTCGAGCTTATTGCCGAGCTTTCCGGCCTGGAGCTAGCCATGCGGGGAACCGACCTGGTCTTTACTGGCGAAGGCCGCATGGATGCTCAGACCCTGCTTGGCAAGACGCCGGCCGGAGTCGCCCGTTATGCAGCCCGGCATAATATTCCGGTTATCGCCCTGGTCGGTTCTTTGGGAGAAGGCTACGAAGCCCTGTACCCGGCAGGCATAACCGCCGCCTTCAGCCTGGCCCCCGGGCCGCTTGCTCTAGAGCAGGCCTGCCAGCACGCTCCCGCTTATTTACGCCAGCGGGCAGGCGATTGCATCCGCCTGTGGCTGGCAGGACGGCAGCAGGCCATGACAACCGTTGCTAAAGGAAATACACAATGAATACCGCTTATGCACCTGACTTTTCCCTGCAAGGCAAGCTTGCACTAATCACCGGATCCACCCAGGGACTGGGCCTGGCCATTGCCAAGGCTTACGCCGCTTGTGGCGCTCGCGTCATCATTAATGGACGAAAATCCGACCGGGTAGCCTTGGCTGTCGATGAACTGGCCGCGCAAGGTCATCGCGCGCATGCCTATGTGAAAGACATCGGCGACCTGCACGACCAAGAGGCTGCCTTCCAACTGCTATGCAAAGATGTCGGCACACCCGATATTCTGGTCAACAATGTGGGTATCCGTATACGCAAGTCCTTGGCGCAGGCTTCACTGGAAGAGATACTTGAGCTTATCAATGTTGATCTGGTCGCCGCTGTGCAATTGTCCAAGCTCGTGGCCGGCGCCATGGTCGATGGCAATCTGCAAGGGCGCATCATTACCCTGACTTCGATAGCGGGCGAGCTGGCTAGGCGAGGTGATGCTATTTATCCCATCGCCAAGCAAGGCCTGAGCGGCATGATACGGGCCCTGGCGGTGGAATACGGAGCCAGGGGTATTACCAGCAATGGTATTGCCCCCGGTACGTTTGCGACTGAAACCAACGCCAGTCTGGCCAACGACCCCGTGAAGGGCCCTGTTGTCTTGGGCCGTAACCCGCTGGGGCGCTGGGCCAGGCCCGATGAAATCGCGGGTGCCGCCGTGTTCCTGGCCTCGCCATCAGCGTCATATGTGAATGGCCATGTACTGGTTGTTGATGGCGGGTTTTCGATTACATTCTAATAAAACCAGGGCAAGAACGCGCTTAACGTTGCCCGTCGTTAATGGCAACTTCTTCTTTCAGCAGGCCGCCCAGTCGCGAGTGCAAACGGCCGCCTGTCGCCATCCCTAGGGCAAACAGCAGTTCGTCTGGACGAGGTGAGTCTACTGCCCCGACTTCGATGGAATTGAAATGGCTGCGTACATACGAGGCGTGAATATAGTGCAGCGGCATGATAAGGCGAAAACCGGCCGATGCCGTGACTTGTGACGCAGGAACCATGGCTTTCGGGTTGCCCAGCACCTCGCGCATTGCCCATCCACCGGCCTCGTGCCATACCGCACCGTGTTCCGCTTCGCCATTGATGCCGACGATTGCGGCTTTGCCATAGGCCTCTACTTGATCTTTGCCCAGAGTCTGGACGAGTTGTGTCGCCAGCTCCAGGCCTACAGAGCGCAAGGCCTTCATGAAGTCGATAAGATTCGGTTCGTATTTTCCCGCATAAGGATTTTGAACGACGGCGTAGGCCATGGCGCTGAGCAGCGGAGTTTCTGCAGCGGGGCCGCCGTCGTTGTATAAGGTTTCGACGGTGAGGGCTTTTTTGCGTATTGTGATTTTCATGTCTGTTTTCAGCCTTTTGCTTAAAGCAAATTTCAGTCGGTCGTATGGAGTTTTTTTTCAAGAAATCGATAGATTTCTGTATTGTCCGAGGTGGGTGGCAGTTCTTGGCGGGCTTCTTGCCATAATGCGTGGCAAAGTGCGAGCTGCGGAGGGACAAAACCTGCATGCTGGTTCAGGCCGTAGGCAATATTCAGGTCTTTGGCCATTAAATGCAGCCCGAAGCCGGCCTTGAAGTCGCCGCCTTCCAGCATATGCTGCTTGAGCTTGGTTTCTGTTGCCACGTTGCGACCACTAGACGCATTCAAAACATCAATAAGCGTGTCCAGGTTCAGGTCCAGGGCTTTGCCAAGCAGCATGGCCTCGCTTGCCGCCAAGAGCCCTGCGGCATATACGTAGTTGTTGATGGCTTTCATCCCGTGAGCTGAGCCTGTCTTGCCGGTTCTGATGATGGTGCTGCCCATGGCTTGAAAAAGAGGCTTGATGGGTTCGATGATGTCGTCGTCGCCCCCCACCATAATTGACAAAGTGGCGGCTTTCGCTTTTGGTACGCTGCCCGAAACGGGGGCATCGATCAGGTTGATGCCACGCTGCTTCAAGTCGTTGGCGAGCGCAATGGTGTCCAACGGAGAGCTGGAGCTCATGTCGACCACCATCGCGTTTTTTGCCAGTGTATCTACCAATGGCTGATTGCTTGCGCTGTCAAAGAGGCTGGAACGAACGGCTTTGCCATGTGGCAGCATTGTGATGATGACATCTGAACCCTGTAGCTCGTGCAGGGATGCGGCAATGTTCAGTTTGAGGTGTTTTGCCTGCTGCCTTAGTTTTTCATTGTGCTCGGGAGAGCCATCGAATCCTGCAAGATTTGTTTGTGTCTTGGACAAATTGCCGAACATCGGAAAACCCATCTGACCAAGCCCAATGAAGCCGATACGCATGCTGTGTCACCGCCAATAGTTGATGTTGTTAATGGATCAAGCTGTGATTTTATGTTTATGCCATGTCTGTGCATGATATAAGCTTTTAATGTGGCTGTGGCACTGTTTGTCGGATTACGCGTTTGACGATGCTAATCCTGCTTGCGAACTTCGACCCCCAATTCGGCTTTCAAATACGCTACAAAAGCCCTGACCGCCCTGGGTACGTAGGCGCTGTATGGCCGGATGGCGTAGATGGCGTCGCCGAATACGCCCACTGGCTTCCAGCCTGGCAGCAACAAGCGTAGCCGCCCAGCATCGACATCCGCCTGAGCGGTGAAGTCGGGCAATAGCGCTATGCCCTGATCGGCCATGACCAGTTCCCGCAAGGCTTCACTGTTATTGGCGCAAAAATTGCCCTTGATTGCTACGCTGTATCGTTCGCTTTCGCGCTTTACCGGGGCGAAGCTCCAGGCGGGCGAGGCTGCCGAGCGCAAGTAGTACAGGCAGTTATGCGTGGCCAGATCGTTAGGCGTTTTTGGCGTGCCATGCCTGTTAAGGTAAGCGGGGGTGGCAGTCAGCAAGGTTTTCGATGGGCGCAATAACCAGGCGACATGGGTTTCGGGCACACTGCTGGTGTGTCGTATGGCCAGGTCATGGCCTTCCTGGGCCAGCGAACTTAAATGATCTGACAATTCAATTTCTATGCGTACCTCGGGGCAGGCCTGCAAGAACCCGGCTATTAATGGAATGATTTTTTGCCTGCCTAAAGCGACCGGAGCCGTGACCCGGACGGCGCCGCGCGGAACCTGGGCCAAGTCGCGTATGCTGTCGAAACCCTGTTCGATAAGCTGGAAAGCCTGCCTGGTATTGGCCACTAGGCTGCGGCCAGCATCGGTCAGGCGTACGCTGCGAGTGGTGCGCTGCACCAGGGCAACGCCCGATACCTGTTCAAGTTCAGCTATGCGCAGGCTTACCGCCCCCTTGCTTACGCCCAAGCGCTGCGCGGCGGCGGTGTAACTGCCGGCGTCGCCCAGCATGCCCAGCCAATAGATATGCGACCACATCAGTTCTTTTTTACGCTCTTTCATTGCTTCCCCTGTTCCTGATAAATCATTGTCTATTAAATTAAACAATGTATCCAGTGATATGGGCTTGTGGGAGCGCCTTGCACTGCCTATACTTTTTTCATCCACATACACTTTAAAAGAGACAGCAATGAAAGATCAAAACAACGCGCCAGCGGCATATACCGATAATGCTGATGTCGTCAATTTCATCAATGGGCAGGTAGTTGTCGCTACGGGCGGGCGCAAGCAGGATGTTTACAACCCGTCTACGGGCGCCGTCTCGCGTCAGGTGGCATTGTCTTCCAGCGATGACGTGAGCGCCGTGGTGGCCGCTGCCAAGGCGGCTGCGCATGCCTGGGCAGATACGCCCCCAATAAGGCGGGCGCGCGTCATGAACAGGTTTTTGCAACTGATGAACGAAAACACTGACGCCATGGCCGCCATGATCACCGCCGAGCATGGCAAGGTGCTCACCGACGCGCAAGGCGAAGTGGCGCGCGGTATTGACGTTATCGAGTTTGCCTGCGGCATCCCGCAGTTGCTGAAGGGCGACTACACCGAGCAAGTTTCTAGCGGCATCGATAACTGGACCATGCGCCAGCCTTTGGGGGTAGTGGCAGGTATTACACCCTTTAACTTTCCGTGCATGGTGCCTTGCTGGATGTTCCCGATGGCGATTGCCACAGGCAATACGTTTATCCTCAAGCCCAGCGAGCGCGATCCCAGTGTTGCCATTTTCATGGCCAAACTGTTTAAGGAAGCTGGCCTGCCAGATGGCGTGTTCAACGTCATACAAGGCGACAAGGTCGTAGTCGATGGCTTGCTAGAACACCCTGATGTCGCAGCGATCAGCTTTGTGGGCTCCACACCCATTGCCCAGTACATCTACGAACGAGGCGCCCACTTCGGCAAGCGGGTGCAGGCTTTGGGCGGCGCCAAGAATCACATGATCATCATGCAGGATGCCGATATCGATCGCACGGTCGATGCGCTGGTGGGAGCTGCCTATGGTTCAGCGGGCGAACGCTGCATGGCCATTTCCGTGGCGGTGCTGGTGGGCGACGTGGGCAAGAAAATCGTTCCTGCCCTGATAGAACGTACCAAAACGCTGAAAATCAAAGACGGCATGCATCTCGATGCTGAAATGGGGCCTGTCATTACCAAGGAAGCCCTGCAGCGCATTGAAAACTACATTGCCATAGGGGTAGAGCAAGGCGCCGACTTGCTGGTCGATGGCCGTGGCTACAAGGTGCAAGGGCACGATAACGGTTTTTACGTGGGCGGCACCTTGTTCGACAACGTCACGCCAGAAATGCGTATCTACAAAGAAGAAATTTTCGGGCCGGTTCTTGTCTGCGTACATGTCGGCGACCTGGGCGCGGCGGTAGACCTCGTCAATCGTCATGAGTTTGGCAATGGCGTGTCTTGCTTCACCAGCGACGGCCACACCGCCCGCGAATTTGCACGCCGTATTCAGGTGGGTATGGTAGGCGTGAACGTGCCTATTCCCGTACCTATGTCGTGGCATGGCTTTGGCGGCTGGAAGCGCAGCCTGTTCGGTGATACACACGCCTATGGCGAAGAAGGCGTGCGTTTCTACACCAAGCAAAAATCCATCATGCAGCGCTGGCCCGAAAACATCAGTAAAGGCAATGAGTTCATTATGCCTACGATGTAAAGTGTTTTAACGATAAATGCGGCCTGTTCATAGCATAATGGACAGGCCGCATTGTTTGTGTGGCTACGCATAATCCGACCCCAACCCTGCAATGCCAATTTCATATACAGTAATACCTTGTCCCAGCTTTACGCTTCACCTTTGACTTTTTTAATATCCCGAGAGTCCCACATGAGTCGCCCCTTACGTCTTGCAATTAACGGCTATGGCCGCATTGGCCGTTGTGTTTTGCGGGCGCTTTACGAGTCTCCTTTAAAAGATCGTTTTCAAATTGTCGCTATCAACGAACCCGCCGACCTGGCGACCATGGCTTACCTGTCGCAATTCGACTCCACCCATGGGATCTTTCCGGGCAAGGTGGAACAAGGTGTTGACTGTTTAATTGTTAACGGCAAAGAGGTCAAGGTCAGCCATGCGCGCACGCCTGAAGACGTAGACTGGAAGAGCCTCAATATAGATATGTTGCTGGAATGCTCCGGCCACTACAGCACACGCAACGATATCCAGCGTTTCATTGATGCCGGGTGCCCGCGTGTACTGGTGTCCCATCCTGGCAATAGTGCCGCCGATGTCGACTATACCGTTGTGTTCGGCATCAACGATACGGGTTTGTCTGGTCAGGAAAGCATAGTCTCAAACGCCTCCTGCACCACTAACGCCATTGTTCCGGTGTTGTCCATTTTGAACGAGGCCTATGGTGTTGACCATACTTTCCTGACGACACTGCACTCGGTCATGAACGATCAACCTCTTATCGACGGCTATCACCACGCCGACCTGCGTCGCACGCGCTCTGCCATGCAATCTATTGTGCCTGTTGCAACCGGGCTGGCGCAGGGGGTAGAGCGCCTGTTGCCGCAACTGGCGGGCAAGGTGCAGGCCAAGGCCATACGCGTGCCCATACTGAATGTGTCGGCCATCGACCTCATGGTCAAGCTGGGGCGTGATATCAGTGCGCAAGAACTCAACGCCTTGCTGATCGAATCCGCCAACCATCAGCCCGGCCTGCTGGCTTATTCCAATAATCCGCATGCTTCCATAGACTTCAACCATAATCCGCATTCAGCCATTATCGACGGTAGCCAGACCCGCACCAACGGAGACGGCTTCGCCAATGTCTTTGTGTGGTTCGATAACGAATGGGGCTTCGCCAACCGCATGCTGGATGTCGCTCGGGTCTGGTCGGAACGCTTCTAGAGGCATCGTTCTAGCTATAGGCATAACCGCCCAGGAACCGTGCTGCAACAAGCTTGCCGCCTGCACAGGCGTATAGTTGGATCAGGTATTCGCTTTTTCGACAATCAGGCACAAGGAGCACAATATGCCAGCTACCCGTATAGAAACCGATTCCATGGGCGAGATTGCAGTTCCTGCCGCGCACTATTGGGGGGCACAAACCCAGCGCTCTATCGAAAATTTCCCAATAGGCGTGGCGCGCTTCAAGTGGCAGGCGCCCGTCATATCTGCCTTGGGCACCTTGAAAAAGGCGGCAGCGCAGGCCAATGCCGAACTCGGCGAACTGCCCACTGATATCGCCAACCTCATAACGCAGGCGGCCGATGAAGTGATCAACGGCAAGCTGGATGGCGAATTCCCCCTGGTGGTTTTTCAGACAGGCTCAGGCACGCAGTCGAACATGAATGCCAACGAAGTCATTGCCAATCGCGCCATAGAGCTGGCCGGCGGCGAGGTAGGCAGCAAGCAGCCGGTGCACCCCAACGACCATGTCAACCGGGGCCAGTCTTCGAACGATACTTTTCCCACAGCCATGCATATTGCCGTGGCTCAGGAATTAGCCGCCAAATTATTTCCATCTGTAGGAAAACTGCGTACCACGCTGGCGCAAAAGGCGGATGAATTCAATGACATCGTCAAGACGGGGCGCACGCACCTGCAAGACGCCACCCCCATTACGCTGGGTCAGGAAATTGGCGGCTGGGTGGCACAAATTGATTTCGCCCTCGATGGCATACAGTCCGACCTTCCAGGCATCTACGATTTAGCCATAGGCGGGACGGCGGTGGGCACTGGCCTAAATTCGCATCCGCGTTTTGGCGTTGTGGCGGCCGCGAATATTGCTCAGATTACTGGTTTGCCTTTCCGGTCGGCCGATAACAAATTTTTTGCCTTGTCGGCCCACGATGCGCTGGTTAATTTATCGGCATCGTTACGCACACTCGCGGGAGGGCTAATGAAAATGGCCAACGATGTACGCTGGCTGGCCAGCGGGCCGCGTTGCGGCATAGGTGAACTGCACATACCTGATAACGAGCCGGGTTCGTCGATTATGCCGGGCAAGGTCAACCCCACGCAGTGCGAGGCGATGACCATGGTGTGCGTACAGGTGTTTGGCAATGATGCAGCCACGGCTTTTGCGGGTTCGCAGGGTAATTTCCAGTTGAATGTATACAAGCCAGTCATGGTTCATAATGTGCTGGAAAGCATAGAATTGCTTAGCGATGCGTGTCTGGCGTTCAACGACCACTGCGCCGTGGGCCTTGAGCCGAATCGGGAGCGCATAGCCGAAAACCTGGAAAAGAACCTGATGCTGGTAACCGCCTTGAATCGGCATATAGGCTATGACAAGGCGGCCGCCATTGCCAAGAAAGCCCAGAAAGAGCAAACCACGTTGCGTGAGGCGGCGCTGGCTTTGGGGTATGTTACGGCCAGGCAATATGACACATGGATAGTACCCATGGATATGACGCATACCTGATATGGTTATGCCTTCGTAACGGGAGTCATTGGCCTGCGTTTTTTCGTTCTTGCGAAAGTCGGGTGTGTCGGGGGCTGTTTCGGCTTCACGCGCTGCGCCCCTGGCGGGGTTCCCGTTACGATCAGCGCCATCGAGGCGTCCGCGGAACTCGCCCGGTCGGACCAGTGGTCCGACCCCCGCCGGGCTCGGACAGCCGCGGCCTTGCCTCCTCGATGGCGCTGACCGTAACGGCTTGCGCAAGGCGCCTGCACAGCCCCCGACACACCCGACTTTTTGCATCAGCGATATTTGAATCAGCACTACATCATCGACCAGCCGTGCCAGTAAAACCAGCTTTTCAGGCTGCAAGGCCGTCAGGCCGGCCAATTTTCTGTTACGCAGTTGTCTGGGGTGGGTGAAGCTCAGTGCGGCGGTAGGCGTGCGCCGCGTGCTGACGAAGGGAAGCCGGGGGCTGTCGGCGGCCGTTGTTTGAGCGCAGCGAGTTCGGCCGACGCCCGGCTGTACGAGGCAGACGCGGAAACAAGCACGCCGTGCCGCACTGAGCTTCACCCACCCCAGACAACGTCATAAGAAACCGACAACGTCATAAGAAACCGATAGCGTCACCAGAACCAGGCGCCGTCGCCAAAGCCCGACAATGCCGCCATGTGCTGTAAATATTTGCGTTGAATATGATCCAGACATTCTTTCTACGCTTCACTAATCCGATCTACAGCCTACAACGATAGCCAGAAAGGGATTGCAAGCAACGCGGCTTGAGCCTAAAGTAAGTAGTGTATCTACGTGCATGAACACGTAAACAGGCATTTGAAAAAAGGGGAACATCATGACCTCGAAAATTGCTGACCAGCCTTTGCATGTGCGCATAAAGCGCGCTTACGATGCGCCTGAAGCTGATGATGGCTACCGCGTTTTCGTTGACCGACTCTGGCCGCGCGGAGTTGCCAAAGAAGACTTCCAGTTTGACGAATGGAATAAAGAACTGGCGCCCAGTCCAGCGTTGCGTACGTGGTTTGGGCACAAGGTGGAAAACTGGAAAGGCTTTGGCGATAGTTATCAACAAGAACTGCATACGCCTGAACAAAAAAAGCGCATGCAAGACCTAATTGCAGCAGCCAAGGGCAAACCCATTACCCTGGTGTATGCCGCCAAAGACATCAAGCATAACCACGCCTTGATCTTGGCAAACGAAATAAACGGCCTATACTGAATTGGTGTCCGGCCTGCTCGGCAGGTGCCGCGCAGGCAGCAGGATGACCGCTGGCGCTAGGGCAACAGCATGGCAAAAGGCTCGCTCCCAGGGCCTTGGGCCGCTCAAGGAGGGTCAACATGAGCAAGGCAAGAACATGGGCTGGCAGCCTGTTGCTGTGCTTACTGGCTTTTTTCGGAGCGTGGCTCGGTCCGGCTTTTGCAGCAACGCCCACGGTGGTGGTGCTACAGTTGCATGGTGTGATCAGCCCGGCGTCCTCTGACTTTTTCGAACGCGGCCTGGCGCGTGCTGTCCAGGAAAATGCTGAATTGCTTGTCATTGAAATGGACACCCCTGGGGGGCTTGACACCTCCATGCGTTCCATCGTTACGCAAATACTTGCCTCGCCTATTCCAGTGGCTACCTTCGTCAGTCCGGGCGGCGCCCGCGCTGCCAGTGCCGGTACCTTTATCTTGTATGCCAGCCATATCGCCGCCATGACCCCGGCAAGCAACCTGGGGGCGGCCTCGCCGGTATCCATAGGCGTGGGCGGTACAACCGACAAGCCACTGACAGGCACTGATAAAAAAACCAGCGGCGACACCATGACCGACAAGGTCACTAACGACGCCGCCGCATATATTCGCAGTCTGGCCCAGTTGCGCGGCCGCAATGCCGACTTTGCCGAAAAAGCGGTCTATGACGCAAGTAGCATGTCTGCCCAGGAAGCACTGAAAGCGGGTGTCATAGACTTGATCGCCAACAACGTGCAAGATTTGTTGAAAAAAATCAATGGCAGATCGATCACGCTGGATAACGGCAAAGTGGTGCGCCTGGACACCACCGGCGTCAGCCTGATTCGTATCGTACCCGACTGGCACACCAGCATCATGACTTTGCTGGCCAACCCGCAAGTCGCGCTTGTGCTCATGATGGTGGGCATATATGGCTTGTTCTTTGAATTGACCAATCCTGGCGCCGCCTTGCCAGGGGTGGCGGGCATTATTTGTCTTTTGCTGGGCTTGTATGCCTTCCAGATGTTGCCCGTCAATTGGGCGGGGGTGGCCCTGATAGCAGCAGGAGCGACCATGATGATAGCTGAGGCTTTTCTGCCCAGCTTCGGGGTGCTTGGGGTAGGTGGAATCATCGCCTTTGTGCTCGGGGGCGTATTCCTGACCAACACCGGTATTGCGGAGTTTGATTTGTCTATTCCTTTTTTACTGGGGCTTGCCGTAGCCAGCGCGGTTCTGATCTTCCTGACCGGCATGATGGCGCTTCGTTCCCGGAGATTGAAAGTGGTCAGTGGCAAAGAAGAAATGCTGGGCCTGGAAGGGGTGGTGGCCAGCGTGGCCGGGGGCACGGCTTATGCCGATGTACGCGGTGAAAGCTGGCGGGTGAAATGTAACGAACCATTGGCGCCGGGAGATCGGGTGCGGGTGGTGGCTATGGATGGTCTGACTCTGCAAGTAATACGCATGGTTCAAACTGCTGCGGTTCAGCCTTGAAAAGGGGAAGCATCATGTTTTATGGATTCAATATTATCCTGAGCGTTGTCGTTATCGTGCTGTTGCTGATTACGTTCAACGCCATCAAGATTTTGCGCGAATACCAGCGTGGCGTCATATTTACCTTGGGGCGTTTCAGCAAAGTGAAAGGGCCGGGGCTGATTTTTGTGATTCCGGTTTTGCAGCAAATGGTGCGCGTAGACTTGCGGGTAGTCACCATGGATGTACCCAGCCAGGATGTCATCTCGCGCGACAACGTTTCGGTGAAGGTGAATGCGGTGTTGTATTTCAGGGTGGTGGCACCTGAAAAGGCAATTATCCAGGTAGAGCGCTACCTGGAAGCCACCAGCCAGTTGGCCCAGACTACGCTGCGGGCGGTGCTGGGTAAACATGAACTCGACGAAATGCTGTCAGAGCGCGAAAAACTCAACCTCGACATACAGCAAATTCTCGACGCGCAAACCGACTCCTGGGGCATCAAGGTGACTAACGTTGAAATCAAGCACATCGACCTGAACGAAAGCATGGTGCGCGCCATTGCCCGTCAGGCTGAAGCGGAACGTGAGCGCCGCGCCAAGGTCATTCATGCTGAGGGGGAAAGGCAGGCGGCTCAGGCCCTGATGGAAGCAGCTGAGATCCTGGCCGCCCAGCCATCGGCCATGCAGTTGCGCTATCTGCAGACCCTGACCCAGGTTGCTGGCGATAAAAGCTCTACGCTGGTGTTTCCGATACCGGTAGACCTGCTGTCATCGTTGATGGGTAAAAAGGCTTAGGCGTCAGCCTGGTTTTTCAGTAAGCAGCTGACCTATGGCTGCGCCGACATGCAAGTCGTCCAGGTGCCCGAAATGATGCAGCCTTATATTGCCGATTTTGTCGATCAAGATCAGGCTAGGCGTGCCCTGCAGACGATACGCCTGCATGGTTATGGGGATAGGGTTGTCGGGCGCGTCCTGGTCTATTCCTATGGGAAACGACAGGCGATATTCGTGTATGAAAGCTTTCAGGGCTATTGGCGTCATGGCGTCGTGGTGTTCGAACACGGTATGCAGGCCAATGACACACAGCCTGTCGGGTGGAAAAGCCTGGTGTATGGCCTTGGCTTGCGGCAGGGCATGCGACACGCAGGCGGGGCACAGCATCTGGAAGGCGTGCAGCACAATGACCCGGCCGCGCAAGGATGTCAGCGAGATATCGTTGGGGGTGTTAAGCCATAGGCTGACGCTTAAGTCCGGCGCCTGTTCATAAGAGATATCATTCATGTGCATGCCCCTGAAGCAAGGCAATTTGCCAGCGACAATTGCCTTAGCTTTTTTTTACGGGCTTTTATTGAACCCTGGCCCCTATTAGATAGTCTAGATCGTTATGGGTTAAGGTTGCAGCTTTTTTGGAGAAACACAATGCAAATAGGGATGGTGGGCTTAGGTCGCATGGGCAACAACATGGTGCAACGCCTGTTAAAACATGGCCAGGACTGCGTGGTGTACGACAGCCATCCCGACGCCCTGGCTCCCCTGGCCGCCCTGGGGGCCACCGCCTGCTCGACACTGGACAGCTTTGTTGCCAGCCTGTCGGCCCCGCGTGCCATCTGGCTTATGGTTCCGGCCGCTGTCGTCGACACGGTGCTCGACGAATTGCTGCCATTGCTGCAAAAGGGCGATATCATTATCGACGGTGGCAACTCGTCTTATCACGACGATATCCGCCGCGCCGCCGAACTTGAAAAAAAAGGCCTGCATTATCTTGATGTCGGGACCAGCGGCGGTGTGGCTGGACTAGAGCGCGGCTATTGTCTGATGATAGGCGGCGAGGCCGGCACCTTTCAGCACTTGGAACCAGTTTTTGCCGCCCTGGCTCCTGGGGCGGACGCCGTGTCAGCAACACCTGGCCGTACATCAGGCACTGCTGACCAGGGCTATTTGCATTGCGGTCCCCACGGAGCAGGGCATTTCGTCAAGATGGTGCATAACGGCATCGAATACGGCATCATGGCTGCCTATGCCGAAGGCATGAATATTTTGCATAATGCCGATATTGGGCAGCATAAGCGCGCAACCGATGCCGAGACCACGCCTTTGCGCCATCCCGAGCATTATCAATATGATTTCGACCTGCCTGAAATTACTGAGCTGTGGCGGCGCGGCAGTGTCATAGGTTCCTGGTTGCTCGACCTGACTGCGGCGGCGCTGCAGGGCGATCCGGGTCTAGACGACTATACCGGTCATGTCTCCGATTCAGGCGAAGGGCGCTGGGCTCTGGCGGCAGCGATCGATCAGGGGGTTCCCACGCCAGTTCTTAGCGCCGCACTTTTTTCACGCTTTGAATCGCGCGGCAATGCCGACTATGCCAATCGTGTGCTGTCAGCCATGCGAAAACAGTTTGGTGGCCACATTGAAAAACCAAAAGAAGGGCCTATTGCATGAATCCCGGTTATCGTCCATCTACAGCGGCAGACGCCTTGGTGTTGTTTGGCATGACGGGCGACTTGGCCCGGAAAAAAATATTTCCAGCGCTATATGCCATGGTCAAAAGCGGGGTGCTGACTGTGCCTGTAGTAGGGGTGGCGTCATCAGCCCTAAGCACAGTCCAGCTTCGCGATCACATCGAGCAAAGCCTGCGACAGGCGGGTGGAATCGATGATCAGCCCGCGTTTGAACGCTTGTTCGAACTGATCCGTTATGTCAATGGCGACTACAACGACCCCAACACTTTTGCCCGGCTGAAGCAGGCATTGGGCGGGGCGGTTCATCCGGCCCATTATCTTGCCATCCCGCCGTCCCTGTTCGCCACGGTAATTCAAAGCTTGTCTGCTGCCGGTCTGGCGGCGGGCGCGCGGGTTATCGTCGAAAAACCTTTTGGACGCGATCTGGAATCCGCCCGTCAGCTCAATCAGATGGCCAGCACTGTTTTTCCCGAAGACGCTATTTTTCGTATTGACCACTTCCTTGGCAAAGAAGCGATCATGAACATTCTTTATTTCCGTTTCGCCAATTCTTTTCTTGAACCTATCTGGAACCGCAATCACGTCGACAGCGTGCAAATCACACTGGCTGAAAGTTTTGGCATAGGGAATCGCGGCTCATTCTACGAAAGCGCAGGTTGCTTGCGCGATGTCGTCCAGAACCACCTGTTCCAGATTGTGGCCTTGCTGGCCATGGAGCCACCGGCTTTTCAAGGCTACGCCGCGGTGCATGCGGAAAAAGCCAAGGTTTTCCAGGCAATGCGGCCGGTGCATGTGAACGATCTGGTCAGGGGGCAATATCAAGGCTATCGCACCGAGCCTCATGTCGATGCCCATTCCGATGTTGAAACGTTTTGCGCCTTGCGCTTGTTCATTGATTCCTGGAGATGGTCGGGTGTGCCGTGGTTTTTGCGTTCCGGGAAGCATCTGGCCACTGATGCGGGCGAAGTGCTGGTCCAGCTGAAGGCGCCGCCGCAGCAGTTGTTTTCGGATTCGCAACCTGTTAACGGGCGAGCCAACTATATACGCTTTAGGCTATCGCCCAGTTCGGCGGTGGCGCTGGCGGCCAGGGTAAAACGGCCAGGCAAAGAGTTTGTGGGTCAGCAGCGTGAGCTATACCTGCTGGATATGGATCCTTCCGCCGATATGCCCTACGAGCGCTTGCTGGCTGATGCGATGGCAGGTGATAGGGCCTTGTTTACCAGTGAACGGGCTATTGAAGCCGCCTGGACGGTGCTTGAACCGGTACTAAGCAAGCATCACAAGGCCGTTACTTATTTGCCGGGCAGTTGGGGGCCCGAAGAGGCAAATACCTTGGTCGCCGGTTATGGCGGCTGGCATGACCCCGGCCCGGCATAAGCAGGTTTACTTAACTAGCGCTACCGGCATATCGACCATACTGAGCACTTTGGTGGTTACCGAACCCAGCACAAAGCCCGTGACAGCGCCCAGGCCACGCGTACCCATGATGATCATGTCACAATTGTTGTTCTTGGCGTAATTGGCAATGGTAGCGGCAACCGGGCCGACTTCGATAGCTTCGGTATAGGGCACGCCAGCTTCATCCAGTACGGCTTTGGCGGACAGCAAAGCGTTATGGCCTTCATCTTGATAGTAGTCTTGTATGGCATCTGTCGAGAAAAAACGCGTGACGTTGCCTGAAATGATGGGGGGTTGTACGGTAAGCAATAGCAGCTTGCTGCCGCCGAATTCGGTGGCAGCCTTGATGGCGGCCTTTACAGCGCGAGCGGAAGATTCAGAGCCGTCTACCGGTACAAGTATGGTTCTCATGGGAGCCTCGTTGAAAGTTGCCTGCAGATACCGTCTGGGTGGCGCCGTTGGCGCGACAGGGGCAGCTGCTTTATATTAGATTACAGAGCAATTGGCGTCATGATCTAGATCAAGAGTAGTCATGGGCCTTGTTATTTACTTCTGTTCGGGTGCCTTGTTGCAATTCAGGGCATGCTGATTTTACATGGATAGTCGAATACGTCTTTCCAGACAAGTTTGATATTGATTTCTCAAGCCGGTTGTTGCGTTGACCGCGGCTGGTAATTTTGTTTTTGAATATATGAAAAAGTTAGATAAAAATAGTCGTGTCGAGACACTTTCAGTGCAGATAAGCGGTCGAGTACAAGGGGTGGGGTTTCGTATTGCCACGGTGCGCCATGCGCATATGCTGGGTGTTACTGGCTGGGTACGCAATGCCAACGACGGATCGGTCGAGGCATTGCTGCAAGGGCCGCATGATCAGGTTGACCGCATGCTTTCATGGCTGCACGTAGGCCCGCCGAATGCCCGCGTTGATGAGGTCAGCAGCCACGACGCATTTACCGAACGTCATTTTGACCACTTCGAGCAGATATGACCATATGAGCGTGATGGGCTGGCGTGTTGGCGCTTATCGGCGTAGTTGCTGCGTTGCCTGCAAGCGATGCAGTTCTGACTCCAGGGCGTCGATGCGTCGTATCAGGTTCACGGCCAGAGCCAGCCCCTGCGCATCGAGTTCGAAGTCATCGCGTAGCCTGCGGGCGGTTCTGGCGGTAACAATGCAATCGACAGAGAAAAAATAATTCGCCGGGTCATGATTGGAAGGCTCAAGCACGCCTGCGTCTATCAGCGAGAGCAGAATGTCGGGCGCCAGGCCGGAAACCTGAACCAAGTGCTCAAATGAGCAGATATCGGAAGTGTTCAGCCATACACTTTCAGTAATATGCACAGTCATGATTAGGCTCCTGGGGTGAATTGCGCTCGGGGATTGAAGCGCGAGGCCTGGGCAAGTTCTGAAAACAACTTGTGCTCGGCATCGCTAGGGGTTTTAGGCACCTCGATGTGCACGACCGCGTATAAATCGCCTTGCGTGCCGTTTGGTCCGGGCAGGCCCCGTTTCCCCAGGCGCAGTTTGCGCCCCGATACGGAGCCAGGTGGAATGGTTATTTCGACTGGGCCGCCCAGGGTAGGGATTTCTACGCTTGCGCCCAGCACGGCTTCCCAGGGAGCCAGGGGTAAGTCTAGGTACAAGTCTTGGCCGCTGACCCGGTAGTATCGGTGCGGCTGGATATTCATGACGATATAGAGATCGCCGGCGCGTCCCCCAGGCAGGCCCTCGCCGCCTTTTTCGGGCAGGCGCAGGCGTTGCCCGTCGGAGGCGCCTTTGGGAATATGTACGCGGAAGGTCTTGGGAATACGGTGCAACAAGCCATGGGCGTCGTATTCGGGCAAGGTAACAGTGATTTCGGTTTCCGCGCCGTTATAGACTTGCTCTAGCGAAATGGAAACCGGCAGCTCGTAGTCGGGCCCGCGTGTGGGTGGCGGCTGGCGGCCATGGTGTTCGCCTTGTTGGGCCGCGGCAAAGGCGGCAAGCAGGTCAGCCAGGTCGACATCGGCAAAGTCGGCGCCGCTTTCGTGAAACTGTTCTTGCCATTGGCGCGGCGGAACGAAATCCTGGCCTTGTGGATGGCGGCCAAGCTGATCGTAGGCAGCACGTTTTTCGGGGTCTTTCAGGGTGGAGTAAGCTACCGAAATATCTTTGAATTTTTCCTCGTTGTCGGCACCCTTGGCGACATCGGGGTGATACTTGTGAGCGAGCTTGCGGTAGGCTTTTTTTATATCGGCTGGCGTGGCGTCGTGTTCAACGCCCAAGACTTTGTAGTAATCGACGTATTTCATCTAGGCTCCTGTATTGCCCTAAACAGGCAGGCTGTTTCCAGAGTCTTTACCAAGCCGACGGCGATGTCAATAGCGCTCGTGCAGTAAGTCGGATTAGCGCCGTCAGGCGCGTCATCCGACAAACAACGTCACAACCATATATGTAGCAGTGCAATCAGGCAAACACTGTGCTTACAGGGTGGCGTGAACCTCGTCCAGGGTTTTGCGAAAGAGGTCTATCATGTTGCCTACTTGCGCGGGTGTAATGATGAGCGGTGGGCAAAAGGCGATGGTGTCTTGTATGCCGCGTACGATTAGGCCGTTGTCGTGTGCCCGTTCATAAATGGCGGTGCCGATTTTCCCCAATGGATCGAATTGGCGCCGGGTGGCTTTATCGGCCACAAGTTCTACGCCGGCAATCAGCCCCATGCCGCGCACTTCGCCAACCAAGGGGTGGTCGGCCAGCTCGCGCAAGGAAGCCTGCATGAGGGCGCCGGTTTTAGCCGCGTTTTCAACCAGGCCGCGCTCTTCGATGATGTTCAGGTTTTCGATGGCGACTGCGGTAGCCACCGGGTGGCCGCTGGTGGTGTAGCCATGGCCGAACGTGCCCAGCTCGCCGCTATGGTTGGAAATAACCGATGAGACTGCGGGGCTAAGCAAAACGGCGGCCAGTGGCTGATAAGACGACGTGAGCTGCTTGGACAGCACCATGATGTCGGGCTCTATGCCGAATGCATCAGAGCCGAACATCGTGCCCAGGCGGCCAAAGCCCGTGATGACTTCATCAGCAATGACCAGCAGGTCGTATTTGCGGCAAACGGCCTGTATTTTGGCCCAGTAAGTACTAGGGGGAATGATGACGCCGCCTGCGCCCATGACGGGCTCGCCGATAAAGGCGGCAACGGTCTCTGGCCCCTCTTGAAGGATCAAGGCTTCAAGGTCGGCCGCCATGCGTGTGGCGAAATCTTGTTCGGTTTCCCCTGGCAGGCCTTCGCGGTAAAAATGCGGGCAAGTGGTGTGCTTCATTTGTGGCAAGGGCAGATCGAAGTCACGGTGATTGGCAGGCAGGCCAGTGAGGCTGGCTGAAGCGACCGTAACACCATGATAGCCACGCTTGCGGGCGATGATTTTTTTCTTTTGGGCGCGGCCCAAGGCATTGTTGTAGTACCACACCAGCTTGATGACGGTGTCGTTGGCTTCTGATCCCGAGTTGGTGAAGAATGCCGTTGCCATACGGCCTTGTGTGTATCCCACCAGCCTTGCAGCCAGCTCGATGGAGGGGGTGTGCGATTTGTGCGTGAAGGTGTGGTAGAAGGGCAGCTTCTTCATTTGTCGGGTGGCTGCATCGACCACGCGAGGTTCACCGAATCCGACTGCCACGCTCCAGAGCCCAGCCATTGCTTCAAGATATTTATTGCCCTGATCGTCGTACACGTATATGCCTTCGCCGCGTTCAATAATGCGAGGCCCAATCTTTTTGTGTGTAACTGCATTGGTGTATGGGTGCAGTTGGTAGTCGATGTCGCGGCTTTGAGCAGAGGAAAGTCCAGACATATAGGCTCCTGATGGGCTGGGAATATCATCTATCATATATGAAATCAGTCTTTTCACTTTTTGGGTTTTATTGATGAAGATTATTTTCGCCTCGGCGCACGACACAGACCCTCACGCCTGGATAACTCCCTTGCAGGCCTTGTTGCCAGACGTTGAAATCCAGGCTTGGGTCGATGACGGCAGGGCGGTGGGCGCGCGTATCGCGGTGGTATGGAACCCGCCACGCAATATCTTCATGCGTGAAACCGATATACAGGCGGTCTTCAACCTGGGGGCCGGGGTCGACGCCTTGTTCCGTTTACCGGGTTTGAAAGACGATGTTCCGGTCGTGCGGCTGGAAGACGCTGGCATGTCGGCGCAAATGGCCGAGTACGCCGTTTACGCCCTGGTGCGCGCGTCGCGTCAGTTCGATCAATATCAAAGCCAGCAAGAACAGGCTCTCTGGCGGCCGTTGCCCGACATTCAAAGGGAAAAATGGCCTGTTGGCGTCATGGGCATGGGCATCATGGGTGCCCGCATGGCGCAGGTGCTGGCGGGGCTGGATTACCCCGTGGCGGGATGGTCGCGTAGTGGTAAAAGCCTGCCCGGAGTCCAAGCCTTTGCCGGACAAGCCGCCTTTTCCGACTTTCTGGCCCGCACCAGGGTGCTTATCAATACATTGCCGCTGACCAGCGCAACCAGCGGCATTTTGTGTCGCGATACCATGCGGCAGTTATTGCCCGGTGCGTACATAATCAATGTGGCACGCGGCCAGCATCTGGTGGAGGAAGACCTGCTGGCATTGCTGGCTTCCGGCCATGTTCAGGGTGCAACCCTGGATGTGTTTTGCCAGGAACCCTTGCCGCAAAACCACCCATTCTGGACGCATCCGGGTATTACCATTACGCCCCATGTTGCGGCGTCCAGTTTGCGCGAGGCCAGTATTACCCAGGTGGCGAAGAAAATAAACAGCTATTTGCGCGGCGACGCGCTAACCGGTGTTGTCGAGCGTAATCGGGGCTACTGAACGCATCCAGTTCGCATGGGCGCCGGATCACAACCCGCAGTGCCGATCCAGCGCCTAAGCTGCATTGTTGTTCTAGTGTACTTGTATCAAGTGCAACATTAGGCAACATGACAGCTAGTTGAATCGAGAAAAAATGCGGGGCTCCGGCCTAAGCTCTCGAAAAGATGACGCCAATCGTAACAAGCTTGAAAAAAAATCTTCATCAATAGCGCAAACTTCGAGGATGGGCATGAGGTTTGCTGTGTCGTCGGTGTCAGAGATAGCCGTTTGTCTTATTGAAATAATGCCGACACACGCTGATCCTGTCATCAATGAAGTTCTCGAATACTCTGATGGAGAAGATCATGAATAAAAGAGAGTTCCTGGCTACATCTGGCCTGTCATTGGGCGCGGCTGTATTGGTATTGTCGGGTTGCACTACGACCCCTCTGTCTAGCAGCCCCAAGGGCGCAGCCAAGAAAAAAGAAATTGACGCGGGTGTGAACGCCACCCTGAGTCGGCTGTACAGCACGGTATCGGGTTCGCATGAACTCGTCAATAAAGCGCGTGGCGTGTTGGTCTTTCCGTCGGTGCTGGCAGCCGGTTTTGTGGTGGGAGGCCAGTACGGCGAAGGCGCTTTACGCGTGGGCGGCCGTAGTGTTGATTACTACAGCACGGTTACCGGTTCTTTTGGCTTGCAAATTGGCGCCCAGTCGAAGGCGGTCATCTTTTTGTTCATGACGCAGCAAGCGCTGGATAAGTTCATGGGCAGCGAAGGCTGGACCGCCGGTGTTGATGCATCAGTTGCCCTTATCAAGGTTGGTGCCAATGGTGTTCTTGATACCTCTACCGCTATGGGCCCAGTCAATGCAATAGTCATGACCAATCAGGGCTTGATGGCCAATTTGAGCGTGGAAGGCACCAAAGTCAGCAAGCTCAAGTAGTTGGTGCAAATTGCTTGGCTTTTGGTCACTTGTTCGGTCGGATTACGCGCCTGGCGACGCTAATCCAACCTGCATCGACGTACAAAAACATAGCTCAACATCGCCATCGCAATTGTTGCCAAACTGACTGATTATTGATAAGCATCATGCTTTATCATGATATTGACGACTTTGCCAGGCTAGGAAGGTCTATATTGGCTTGAAGATATGGTGCCGCTCTTTCAGCACCATAATTAATTTAAAGCCAAGGTCTGTTTTCCGTGAAAAAAGTTATGCCCTCAGGCCCTGGGTCCGATTGGGACCCCAGGGCCAAAGCTGCGTTGCAAGATCAAATCGCTACCTATGACCACATGCGGCAAACATGCCCGGTCGCGCACAGCGATTACATGAACTGGTCTGTGTTCCGTCATTCCGACGTTATACGCATACTGCACGACCACCAAACTTTCAGCAGCACAGTCTCCCGCCATATTTCCGTACCTAACGGTATGGACCCACCCGTACACGACGAGTATCGGCGGATTATCGACCGCTATTTCACCGCTGAACGCATCAAGGCGTTTGCGCCTGTTTGCCAAGAGATCGCCACCCGCCTGGTGGCTGGCTTGCCCAAAGGCACTGAAGTCGAACTCATGGCCAATTTTGCGCAGGCTTTCGCCCTGGAAATGCAAAGCGCGTTTTTGGGCTGGCCACAAGAACTACACGAGCCGTTGCGGCTCTGGATCAAGAAAAACCATCAGGCAACACTTGCACAAGATAGAACCGCCATGGCGGCCATTGCTTTCGAGTTCGACGGTTACATCAAAGATATGTTGGCTGTACGCCGTAAGGCCGGGGCATCGGCAAGCAGCGACATCACCACCAGCCTGCTCGGTGAACGCGTGGCAGGGCGCCCGCTGGCAGATGACGAAATCGTCAGCATCTTGCGTAACTGGACGGTAGGTGAACTGGGCACGATGGCTTCCAGCGTGGGCATTATTGTGCATTATCTGGCGCGCCGACCCAAGCTGCAGCAGCAGTTGCGGCTAGATACCGCGTTGCTCGGGCTTGCCATCGACGAGATTCTACGCATACAGGGGCCGCTGATCGCCAATCGACGCATCAGCACGCGGTCTGTCAATGTGGGTGGGCGGCAATTGGCGGCAGGCGATCGTGTGTCCATAATCTGGGCATCGGCAAATCGTGATGAAGACGTTTTCGGCGACCCCGACGAGTTCCGGCTTGATCGCGACCCGGCACAGAATTTGCTGTATGGCGCAGGCATTCATGTCTGCCCCGGCGCTTCGCTGGCGCGGTTGGAATTATCAACCATCATCCGTGAGCTTCTCGTCCAGACCAGCGACATTGCTGTTGTCGAGGACAAGCCAGCGGTGTTGGCGGTTTACCCGGCGGGTGGCTTTTCTACGCTGCCCTTATCAATTCGTTGAATCCTCGCCCGCGCTTGCAAGCCAAGCTTTCCAACCCTTGTGGCCCAGACGGCGCATGGTTTCCTGGTTGCGTTCATAAATGGCGGCGGCATCAGGAAAGGCGGCTACGGCGCGCGCTATGCTGTCCTCGCGCAGTAAATGTAATATGGGGTAGGGTGCCCGATTCGTGAAATTTTCTATGGCGTCAGGTTCGCTGTCACTGAATTGGTAATCGGGATGGAAACTGGCGATTTGCAATACGCCGGTTAACCGAGCGCGTTTCAGAACGCGATCAGCACGGCCTAGAAAATCGTTGTAATCCAAAAAATCGGCCAGGGTATCAGGCAGGATCATCAGGGTTGTGTCCAGTTGCGCGGGGTCGGCATCGGCCAGATAGTGCAGTTCGGTATTCAGTTCAGTCAGCACATCGGCAGGCGACATCGAATGGCTGATCACGTAACGGATCTGGTTTTTTACGTAAACGCTTTTTGCGAATGGGCACAGGTTGAGTCCGATTACGGCGCGAGTCAGCCAATGCTGTGTTGCCGCAAGTATATGTGTATCGCTTGTGATCATGGTGGTTTACTCTGTTGCAACAAGGCGGCCCCGGTTTGGCCGTTTAATGGAAATCGGCAACTTTGGCGCGCAGGCGCTTGATTTCGCCATGCAATGTTTTGCGCTGTACGCGCCGACGTTGCGAGGCGCGTGTCGGTCGGGTGGGTTTGCGCAAGGGGCGTTCCTGCAGCGCGGCTTGTATCAGGGCCAGCAGGCGTTCAATGGCATCGGCGCGATTCTTGTCCTGGCTGCGAAATGATTGCGCCTTGATGATGATAACGCCATCTTTTGAAACGCGCCGGTCAGATAAGGCCAGCAGCGCGGTTTTGCATTCTTCGGGTAGCGATGAACGGCCTATATCGAAGCGCAGATGAACCGCGCTTGAAACCTTGTTGACATTTTGCCCGCCCGCGCCTTGGGCTCGTATCATGGTGAATTCGATATCGCGTTCGTCGAGACTGAGGTTATCGTGTATGTGCAGCATAGTACAAGATAGTACCGCAACGGAACTTGTTCATTATTAGAGGCAGGTCGCCGGCACCACATAGATAGCTCGGCAAATTGTTTCCAGTCAGTTACGGCCAATACCAAACTTTCGAGGCAAGTTCTTGTCTTATCGGTTTACACTGACTAGTCACCAGAGACTGGGGCACACCATGGCTTATTTTAATTCACGTCTTGTGGCTGTGCTTATCGGCCTTATCCTAGCGCTAGGCTATTCGTCTTCGCATGCGCAAGAACGCTACAACGCGCAAGAAATTGAACAAATGGTGGCGCCTATCGCGCTGTATCCTGACGCCTTGCTGTCGCAAGTGTTAATGGCTGCAACATATCCCCTTGATGTCGTTCAGGCCGCCCGTTGGCGAGCACGACAGTCCAGGTCCCTGACTGACCAGCAGTTATCGGCATTGCTTCAGGATAAGCCCTGGGATCCCAGCGTGAAATCGGTGGCGGCATTCCCGGATGTGCTGGTCATGATGGACGACAAAATAGACTGGACCGGTCGCTTGGGCGATGCTTTCCTTGATCAGCAAAACGAGGTCATGGACGCGGTACAACGTTTACGCTTAAGGGCGCAGCAGGCGGGACACCTGGCTTCTGGTCCACAGCAGCACGTGGTCGTGTCGGGCAGCCCGCCCGTTATTGTCATTGAGCCTGCGCAAACCGAAGTCATTTATGTACCGGTTTACAATCCCTTGCTGGTGTACGGCGTTTGGCCCTATCCCAACTATCGTCCTTATTACTGGCAGCCACCCAGCTACGTGGCAGGCGGGAGCATATTCGGCTTTTCCGCAGGCCTGATCGTTGGTCAGGCGCTTTGGAGCAGTTACGATTGGGGACATAGAAATGTGTATATCAATGTCAATCGGTACAACAGTTTCAATCGTACACGCATCACCAGTTCCGAATGGCGCCACCGTACGCGTTATGCAAGTGCAGACTATCGCCGCAGCCATGCAGGGTATGGTAATCGGCAGTTCAATGGCCAAGGCAGGCCGGACTACGATCGTCATAAAGCGACAGGAAACTATAATTCCCAGGGCCGACCAACGCCATCCACAGAGCCGGGCAACAGGGCCGATAGAGGCGATAGAGCCGATAGAGCCGATAGAGCCGATAGAGGCAGCAGGGGTGACCAGCGCAACAGGGGCGATAGAAGCGATAAAGGCAACATGCTGCGCAATAGCCGGGATCAGGGGACGGCAGCCGTACCTGGCAATATTCGTAATCCTGGTCGTGTAAGCACTCCCAGTCGTAGCAGTGATCCAGACAGTGCCCGTGCGCCGGAACGCATCCGTAATCCCAGTGCCGAGGCTCAGGGCAGGCCTGGGCGCGTGCGTCCTGACAACGGTTCCAGGGAGCGTAATCCAACTATGGAACGCGGCCGCTCGCAGCCTGTTGTTAGCCCTTGGGCGGAAAGGTCACGCAGCGAGGCTGTCCGACCAACTGTAGAGCGTGCCGAGCGTCAGGCGCGGCCACAGTTCCAGCGTGCCGATCGCCCAGATCGCACAGAGCGTCAAGACAGGCCACAGATGCAACGCTCAGAGCGGCCTCAACGCAATGCTCCTTCCCGTGGCCGCTCTGAAGAAGGCCAACGCTCACAGCGCTAGGGAAGTTTACTTTTTTGCCATCATTATTGTATTAACCAGGATTTCCAGAATGAAAGTTATTGCTTTATCTGCTGCACTTATGTTTACCTCTGCTTTCGCACTAGCGGCAACCGACTCAATTACCGTATACCAAGATCCCAATTGCGGCTGCTGCACGGGCTGGGCCGACCACATGCGCGAGGCAGGGTTTACAGTAAAAGCGATAAAAACCTCCCAGATGGCAAGCGTCAAGGAAAAACTGGGTGTGCCTGTTGAGTTGGCTTCGTGTCACACGGCGGTCATGGAATCGACAGGACAAATTGTTGAAGGCCATGTGCCCGCGACAGCTGTTGACAAAATGCTGGCCAATCGCAGCATAAAAGGGGTGGCGGCGCCGGGTATGCCGGTAAATTCGCCTGGCATGGGCAAGCTGGATGGCAATCTGGTTACTGTCGACTTCAACGGCGTGCCGTTTTCCAAAGACTGAGCTTGTTTGTCGGATTAATCCGAATAGCGTTTATTTAAGCAAGAGGTCGATGATCGTAGGTCGGATTAGCCGCGCTATTTGTTGACCGAGACCGCAGCGTTACCGATGTGTTTTTTTCAGCGCACGTAGCCATTTCCTGGCTGCTTGTGGGCCTGATCTGCATCCATATACTGGCTGCCTTGAAGCATTTGCTCATTGACAAAGATGGCGTCTTCCAGAGGATGTGGATTTAGACCCGTGGTGCGCTTTGGGCCATAACCCAGTTTTAGCCTTTCAGGCTCATGGTGGTTGCAACTGCGTCCATGGGGTATTGCAGGGCAAGCTTGTCGATAATCAATTGCATAAGGGTAAGCCGCCTGATTGCAGGTTCTTCTTCCAGAAAATCCCATGCCCACTGCGCCGCCGATTTGGCCTCATCTTCAAAATCATACACACCTAAAGACAAGCCGTTGGGCCCGAATGCTTCGTAATAGGTTTTTCCTTTGGTTTTGAGCAAAACGACTGCTCGATGGCCGTCAGGGTGGGTGCCGACAATTTCTTTTCCTGCATGGCTTTCGGATGACATGTGAAGCTCCTTGAAAAGAGGTCCTTGTAGCTACATTGCGCTTGAAATTTTCCCGAGTCAAGCCTGATGAGTGTCAGATTATGCTGTGCGTGCATGGTTGGGATGCTTGATGTCGGATTAGGGTGTAGCCCGTCATTCGACGTGACAAAGCCTCAATTAAAAAACCGCATTTTATTCGTCACCAATTTTTTCAAAACGCAGCGCAAGATAATCGACTAAAGCACGTACCGACGGCAGCAGGCCGCGCCTGGATGGAAATACGGCGTGGACTATTCCCGGTTTGGGCGCCCAGCCAGGCAACAAGCTGACCAAAGAGCTCGATGCAAGTTGCTCGCGTATCATCATGGTCGGCAACTGTACCGCACCGATGCCAGCGAGCGCTGCGCCTAGCAGGGCAGCCATATCGCCGGTGACAAAGCGCGGTGTGTGGAAAAGCTCTGCTTGTTCGCCGGCGGGGCCAAGCAGGCTCCATATATGCCTACCCTGGGGCGGACCCAAGCCCAGGCTGGGCCATTGCGCCAGATCGGCGGGGGCTTCGGGCAAGCCATGCAGGGCGACCAGCATCGGGCTGGCTACCAGGCATTGTGTTCGATTGGCCAGCACGCGCATGACCAAATCGCTATCTTCGAAGGGTGGAGGGCGCACCCGCAAGGCAATATCAATGGCTTCGCCCACAGGGTCGACACGGCGGTTCGTGGCTTCCAGGTGTACGGTTACTCGCGGATTATCGATCATGAAATCGGCCAGCATGCCGGCGACATCCGCATGCAGCAAGGCGATAGGGCAGGTGATACGCACTATGCCTTGTGGATCGGCGCGTGTGACCTCGATAGCTTCCTGTGCTGCTTCGGCCTCGACCAGCATGGCTTTGCAGTGGGCGTAGTATGTCAGACCTATTTCGGTAACCGAAAAGCGCCGTGTGGAGCGCTGGATCAGGCGCACGCCCAGCCTTTCTTCCAGTATGGCGATGCGGCGGCTTAGCTTGGACTTGGGTATGCTCAGCGCGCGCCCCGCAGGCGCGAAGCCGGCATGGTCGACAACCTGGACGTAGTAATAAAGATCGTTTAAGTCTTGCATGCCTGTTTTGTTGTTTGAAGGAAGAGGCATTGATAATAAAAGCTTCTTGCATTCCAGACAATTGAGCCATGAAGATGGGTAATGTAGCTTGTGCAAGCCCACAGGATCTTTATCGCGTGCTAAGCTAATCGCTACTTTCGACGTTCATTTGTTTTTTTATCCAAAAAGGATATACGGTATGTCAAAGAATCCAGGCAGTGATACCAGCGCGGCGGGGGCAAACCCGTTTGGCGATTTAATGAAAATGTTCGAGCAGTTCAAAGTACCCGGGGTAGATATGTCAGCTATTGCCGAAGCGCGGCGCAAAGATATGGAAGCGCTGGCCGAGGCCAATAAAGCGGTCTATGAAGGCTTGCAGGCGTTGGCGAACAAGCAGGCTGAAATGCTCAGGCAGGCGGTGGAAGGCATACAAAGCGCTGCCGGTGGCGGCGTCAGCGATCCGGCCAAGCAGGCTGAACTTGCCCGCAAAGCGTGCGAAAAAACCTTATCCGACATGAAAGATATGGCCGAAATTGCCAGCAAGTCACAAGCGGCGGCCATGGCCAGTATTACGCAACGGGCCACCCAGAACATGCAGGAAATCAAAAACATGATGCAGCCAAAATAGAAAAATTGCTTGGCGGTCGGATTACGCGCTGCGCGTAATCCGACAAAATCCCACTACAAACCCGACCAGGGCAAGGGTGGCGCCGTCAGGCGAGGGCCGTCATAGCCCGATATAGCACCAAAACGTTCATTACCGGCTTCCCAATCATGCTGGGCCTGGGCAATTTCCGCTTTGCTATGGCCAACAAAATTCCACCAGATCAGGATTTCTTCCGTGCAGGGTTCGCCGCCCAGCAAAATGGCCCGGCTGCCAGGGCTTAGCTGCAAATGCAGTTGGGTATTGCTGTGCCCCAGATAAGCGAGCTCATCAATGGCAAACCTTTGCTTGTTGATTTCAGCTTGGCCTTCCAGCATGAGCAACCCGTACTCGAACTCTGGGTTCAAGGGCAAGTGAATATCGGCGCCCATGGTGCTGAACAAATCCATGCCCACCAAAGGAGAATACAGGCGGGCCGGTGCGTGGTGCGTATTGTAACTACCTGCCAACAGGGTAAAGTCGCACCCGTCTGTGCTCCATGAGGGTAAGTTGGGGTGATGCTCGAAGGCGGGTGCACAGGCGCTGGCTTCAGGAGGCAGGGCGATCCAGAGTTGAGCCGCGTGCAGGGTATCTTCCGTGGACAAGGACTCTTCAGTATGGGCTATGCCACGGCCAGCCGTCATCAGGTTGACCTGGCCGGGACGGATGATTTGCTCGTTGCCCAGGCTGTCGCGGTGCAGGACTTCGCCCTTGATCATCCAGGTAAAGGTTTGCAGGCCTATGTGCGGATGCGGGCCGACACGCATCCCCGCCCCTGGCGCGAATTGGGCCGGGCCTGCATGGTCTAGAAAGCACCAGGCGCCTATTGTGCGCCGTTGTCGGGAGGGCATCAGGCGATTGATGGGAATGCCACCGACTTCGGCATGGCGTGCACTGATGCGTTGTATGGTGTTTTCGCCATTTTCCTGCAAGGTCAGAGCTGGTGATGACGCAGCAGCTTGGGGTTTGCTTGTGTTCATGAGGTCCTCCGATTACGTTGCAAGCCACAGCATGGAATGTAGATCAGTGTGGCATTCTTCCAAAATGGCCGGCATTGAAGTCGGCGATGGCTGTACGAATTTCAGCCTCTGTATTCATGACAAACGGGCCATAGCCGACTATGGGTTCGTCTATGGGCTCGCCACTCAGCACCAAAACCACAGCGTCGCTATTTGCCTCTAGGGTCAGCCTGGTGTTGGCGCGGTCCATCAACACCAGTTGGGCTTCCCTGGCGATATGTTCGCCATTAACCTGCAGTGTGCCACGCAAGACGACCAAGGCTGCAGTATGGCCGGCCGGCAGCGCCAGTTCGGTGGCTCGGCCTTGCTGCAGTCGCAAATCCCAGACATTCATGGGTGTAAAGGTTTTGGCTGGCCCTTGATGACCTTGGTAACTGCCGGCAATGACCCGTACACGTCCGGCGCCTTCGCCCAAGTCAACTGACGGAATATTGCTGTCGAGTATGGTCTGATAGCCGGGCGCGGCCATTTTGTCTTTGGCTGGCAGGTTTACCCACAGCTGCACCATTTCAAGGCTGCCCCCGGTGCGGGTGAATTCGGGCGAATGGAATTCTTCGTGCAAAATGCCCGACGCCGCTGTCATCCATTGCACGTCGCCTGGGCCTATCAGGCCGCCAGCACCGGTTGAGTCCTTATGTGCGACCTCGCCCTTGTAGACGATGGTCACGGTTTCAAAGCCACGGTGCGGGTGCTGGCCAACCCCGCGCGGCCGGTTTGCTGGCGTGAAGTCGGTGGGCCCGGCGTAATCGAGCAGCAGGAAGGGGCTGGCTTGCTTGCCCAGATTATCGTAGGAAAATAACGAGCGCACAGGGAAGCCATCGCCCACCCAGTGCTGTTGAGGGCTGGTATAAATACCGAGTACCTTTTTCATGATGTTCTCCTGTAGATCATGAGTAACATCATAAAAGCTGGGTCGAGCACCCGCTAGACAGCAAGAATTGCCTGCAACGTTCTAGTAATGGAACGCTGCAGGATGAAGCCGTTTGCTCGGACTGGTTCGATTAAAACTCTTCCCAATCATCATTGACGCCTGCCGAGGAGCCGGCTACAGCCATGGCGGCGCCCAAGGGCAGTTGCGCACCAGAGGCCGGCCTTTTCACGCTATGCGCTATTTTTCGAGCTTGCCGCACGGGCTGGGATGAGGAATGGCTGCGATCCAGTACAGGTGTAGACTGAACGCTGAAATCCCCGTCGTCCAGCTTGAACACCCTGACCACATCCACCAGATGACGGGCCTGATCATTCAAGCTTTCCGCAGCGGCCGCAGACTGTTCGACCAGGGCGGCATTTTGCTGCGTGACATCGCTTAGCTGTACGACAGCTTCGTTGATCTGGCTTAGGCCAGTGGTTTGCTCGGTGGTTGCCGCGCTGATGTCATTGATGAGATCAGTGACATGCTGAACCTGGGTAACAATACCGCTCATGGCAGTACCGGCATCGTGCACCAGTTGCGTGCCCTGGCTGACTTTCCCGACGCTATCGTCGATAAGGTCTTTGATGTCTTTGGCTGCCGAGGCGCTGCGTTGAGCCAGGCTACGCACTTCGCTGGCCACCACCGCAAAGCCGCGCCCTTGCTCGCCTGCACGAGCTGCCTCGACGGCGGCATTGAGCGCCAGGATATTAGTCTGGAACGCAATGCCGTCAATGACGTCGATGATCTCAACTATCTTCTTTGATGACGTATTGATTTCATCCATGGTGGTCACCACGCCATTGACGACCTCGCCGCCCTTGACCGCGGCGGTGCTTGCGCTGGAAGCCAGTTGGGCGGCCTGTTGCGCGACTTCGGCATTGCTCTTGACGGTGCTGGATAGTTCTTCCATGGCCGCTGCCGTTTCAGTGATATTGGCTGCCTGTTCTTCCGTGCGTTGCGAAAGATCGGCGTTGCCGATGGCTATCTGGCTGGAGCCGCTGGCGATATTGTCGCTGCCAGTGCGCACCGCTGCGACTACCTTGCGCAATGACACCTGCATCAGGTTGATGGCTTCAATTATGCTGCCTTTCGCCGCTTTCGACATATCGATGTGGGTGATCAGGTTGCCGCTGGCTATGGCGCTGGCGATACTGGCAACATCGCGCGGCTCGCCACCCAATTGGTGCGTCAAGACACGTGTGATCACGGTACCTATGATGCCGGCTGACAGTACGCTGATAATGGTCAGCACAAGCAAAGTCATGAACTCAGCCTTATAGAGGGCTTCGGCTTGACCATCCAGCGTGTCCGCGTCTGTTTGCTTGCGCTCTATGAGCTTGAGCAGCAAGTCGCCAGCGGCATTGGCCAGAGGCCGAACTTCTCCGGACAGCATGGCAACCGAGCCTTGTGTCTGGCCCAAGGCTTCGGTCTGGACGACGGCAGCCACCTTGCTGAGGCCGGCCTCGTAGAGCAAGAGAGCGTTACGCGCTTCTACCACCAGCGCTTTGCCCTGTTCGGTGCTGAATTTGCTGGTGGCCTTGTCAAGGTCGGATTTGGTTTTGTTCAGGAAATCGGGCATGGCCTGCATATGCTGCCCGCGGATTTCTGTAGTGGGCGCCAGCATGGCGTTGCGTATGGCGCGCTCGGCGCTAAGCAGGTTGACACGGGCGTCAGCTGCATGGCGCAAGCCTTGGACGTCCCGGTCATACATAACAAAGGCCATGGTATTGATTTGCCCGGTCGAGCGAATACCTATTGTTCCCACTATGGCCGTAATAAGGGCGATGATTAGAAAACCACCAATTAGTTTGGTGCTGACTTTCAGATTGATTAACCAATTCATTTACGTCTCCTGGGCCGTGACTCTTTAGGTACGGAAGGTTGGCGGTGAGTATCGTGTTACAGCGGATACTGGGGGGATTGTCAGAAAGTCTTGATATGATTTAAAAAAACCAAGCGATTACTGCTGGCACCTTAACGGCATGAGTTCAAATATCTTTAAATGTAAACTAATAAAACCATGACAATTAAGAAGGTTTTCAATCCGGGCATAGGTCGCCGTAATGAGTATGCTCGGGCTGATGAACTACGCCTATGAATGCCTTGTTGCTGGTAGTGATAGTGGTAGGGGCGTTCGCGCTGGCGGAATATCTGCCAACATGGCGCCTGAAGCGTGCGCTACGGGCGCGTTTTCCTGATGAATATCTTCATACGCTCAAGCAAAACATTCCCGCCTACCAGAAAATGCCGGCTGAGTTGCAGTCGCAATTACAGTATTTGATCAAGCAGTTTCTGCACCAGAAAGAATTTTACGGTTGCGGCGGGCTGGAAATCACAGATGAAATGCGGCTTACTATCGCCGGACAAGCGTGTCTGCTGTTGTTGAATCGGGCCCCACGTGTTTACCCAGACTTGCGCTCCATACTGGTTTACCCATCGGCATTTATAGCGCCCAGCACAGAAATGTCCGAGGGCGGCGTCGTGACTTACCGTGAACACAGTTTGCTGGGCGAGTCGTGGGGAGACGGCCGAGTCATCCTGTCCTGGGATGATGTGCAGCGGGGCGCACGCGATTTTACCGATGGGCACAACGTGGTGCTGCACGAGTTCGCACATCAACTTGATGAAGAGTCGGGCAGGGCGAATGGTGCGCCGATATTGGCCAGCCGCCTGAATTATCCGGGCTGGGCGGCAGTACTGTCGCGGGAATTCGCTAGCCTGCGATCTGATGTCCTGCATCACTATCCAACAGTGCTGGACGAATACGGCGCCACCAGCCCAGCTGAATTCTTTGCCGTGGCGACCGAAACCTTTTTTGAAATGCCGGCGCAAATGGCCGAACACCATCCTGAGCTTTTCCAGGAGTTGAAGAACTATTACAGGGTCGATCCGCAAGAGTGGCTATAACCGCCCTTGCAAGTTTGTTTTGGCATTAATGTTAGCGTGAAGCGTGTAATCCGACACAATATTCGGCTGCAAACACGCTTTACGACAGGCCAATACCCCCTTGCTCACGTGGCAATGTGCAAGAGCCAGCCGCCCAATCCGCTACCCAACACCACCAGCCAGGGCGGAATCCGCCAGAATATCAGGGCAACAAGCGCAACCAAGGCCAGGCCAAAGTCGGCAGGGCGGTGGATGGCACTGGTCCAGACCGGGTCGTAAAGCGCAGCCAGCAGCAGGCCGACCACGGCCGCATTCACGCCAATCAGGGCAGCACGCATACGCAGGTTGGTTCGCAGTTGTTCCCAGAACGGCAGGGCGCCCGCCACAATAAGAAACGACGGCGCAAAAATGGCCACCAGGCAAAGCGTTCCGCCCAGCCAACTGTTGAAAGGTGTCGTCATTGAAGCGCCAAGGAAAGCGGCGAAAGTAAATAGCGGACCTGGCACCGCCTGAGCCGCGCCATAGCCAGCCAGGAAAGTATCGTTAGCCACCCAACCGTTGGATACGACTTCGGCTTGCAGTAGTGGCAAGATAACGTGCCCACCGCCAAAAACCAGGGATCCGGCCCTATAAAACACATCTGTCATGGCTAATGCCTGGCTTGTTGGCCATAGTTGCACAAGCATTGGCAGCGTCATCAGAAAAATAAAAAATATGGCCAGAAAAACTGCACCGGTACGGCGGCGTATGGAAATGATCAGCGTTTCATGTGCCAGTTCTTGGGCGGGTCTGAATAAGAACAAGCCGGCCAGGCCTGCAGCTGAAATCATGCCCACCTGGCCTCCGGCGCCAGGCCAGGCCAGAACCACACATGTTGTGGCTGCCATGAGGCTTACGCGCAAGGCGTCCGTGCAAAGGCTACGGCCCATGCCCCAGACAGCCTGTGCCACCACAGCCACCGCTGCGATTTTAAGACCTTCCAGCACTCCCGCTGGAATGGCGTCTCCCCAAGTGGAAATGCCGATCGCAAAGAGCATCAGGATAATCGCCGAAGGAAGGGTGAATCCCAGCCATGCAGCCAGTGCGCCGGAATACCCCGCCCTGGATAGCCCTAACGCCAGGCCGACCTGACTGCTGGCTGGACCAGGCAAAAACTGGCAAAGAGCGACAAGATCTGTGTAGCTGCGATCGCCCAGCCAACGGCGGCGATGGACAAATTCTTCTCTGAAGTAGCCCAGGTGAGCCACAGGTCCCCCAAAAGAGATAAACCCTAGTCTAAGAAAGATAAAAAAGACGCTCCAGGCGCTGACGGTTTCAATAGATGGGTCGCGGGTTTTTAACAAGGGCATGATAGTTCCGGCGCAGCATACGGCCGATGTGGTGTTCCAAGTTGGTAGAAACTGATTTTAGTCAATCAATACAGCTTGTAAGTTTGTTTATAATTTTTGCAATATGATCTTGACTGAATATCATCATTACGTAAACACTTGGCGCGCCTATGGCGTGTCTTGCCTGATATTGCTTGCGCTGATGATACGCAGCATTATCCCTGTCGGCTACATGCCCGATACCACGGCCTTGCGCGATGGCCGCATCATCATCACGTTTTGTATCACGCCAGGTAATGCATTGGCTGTTCCGGCGGTGTTGGCAGGCTTATTTGCCACCGATGACCAACAACCAGAAACGGTGCTTGCGGGCAACGAGTGCCCATTCAGTTTAATAAGCCATCAGGCATTGGGCGTGCCTGTATTGCCGGCGGTTCGTGTATTGCCTGTGGGTATTTTTTCCAGGCCATTGCCTGCTTTCGACAACACAGCCTTGCCCACAGGGGAAGCTCGCGGCCCGCCGCTGGGTTCGCGCGCGCCTCCGTTTTTCTTTAGCTAAGTATCTGTTTTCTAAGCGTGCCCTTGGTTTTATGGGGCGCGCGCGCCAATTATTTACGCTAAAGAAGAAGCACCATCATGTCAAAACATGTTCTATTCCTTCGCCCTGGCTTTTGGGCCGTCGTGTCTGTCAACTTGTTCGTGGTCAGTTCGCAAATGGCCCATGCCACCGCAGTTACTACGCTGGAAACAGTGGTGGTGACAGGGCTTGCACCAAAATCACCGCTTACCTTTGTTACCGACCCCAAGCAACCACGTCAACCGCTGCCTGCTAGCGACGGTACGGATTATCTGAAAACCATCCCTGGGTTTTCCGCCATACGTAATGGCGGTAGTAATGGCGACCCGGTGTTGCGCGGCATGTTCGGTTCGCGCTTGAATATACTGGTCAATGGTTCTTCCATGCCGGGGGCTTGCCCGTCGCGCATGGACTCGCCTAGTTCTTATATTTCCCCCGAAAATTTCGATGAGCTCACCGTCATCAAAGGTCCCCAGACGGTATTGTGGGGGCCGGGTGCTTCGGCGGGAACCATACGCTTCGATCGCAATCCGCCACAGTTTACGGAACCAGGAATTTTATTTGATGGTGCCCTTACCGGCGGCTCGTGGGGTCGCAATGACCAGAGCGCTGATCTGGCTGCTGGTAATGACAAAGTCTACACACGCGTGACTGCCAATCGCTCGCATTCCCAAGACTATAAAGATGGCGATGGCAACCGCGTGGCGTCGCGTTGGGATAAATGGAACGCTGATATTGCCTTAGGTTTTACACCCGATGCCGACACCCTGATTGAATTAAATGCCGGTTTGGGGGATGGCGAGGCACGATATGCCGGACGTGGCATGGACGGCACGCAGTTCAAGCGTGAAAGTCTGGGGCTGCGTTTCCAGAAGAAAAATCTGGGCGAGACACTAAAAAAAGTGGAGGCTCAGGTGTATTACAACTATGCCGACCATGTGATGGATAATTATTCGCTGCGGCCATTCAAGCCAGGTGGCGGCATGAATATGCCGATGGCATCCAATGTAGATCGCGCCACTTGGGGTGGCCGTTTCGCCGGGAGCTGGCAATGGTCGGATGCGCTTGGCCTGGTTGCCGGCATGGATTTCCAGGAAAGTCGGCATCGCAAACGCAGCGGGATGGGGATGCAGTCATACAGTAGCCAACCCTGGGTGAAGGATGCCACCTTTGGCAATATGGGGGCATTCGCTGAACTCACCTGGCATGTTGGCGAATCCGACCGTATTATCGGTGGGGCCCGCGCAGACAAGGCGTCGGTCAAGGATTTCCGCCAAAGGACTGGCAGCGGCATGATGACCATGCCCAATCCGACTGCTGGCGAGCGGCGCACCGACACGCTGGCCAGCGGCTTTTTGCGTTACGAGCACGACTTGGAAGCGCTGCCTGCAACCATGTACGTGGGATTGGGTCATGTGCAGCGCTTCCCCGACTATTGGGAGCTATTTTCGCCGTCAAGGGGGCCCGTAGGGTCCCCCAATGCTTTTCATGGCATCAAACCCGAGAAAACCACCCAGCTGGATATTGGCGCGCAATATAAAAGCAATAGCCTAGAGGCCTGGATCTCTGCTTATGCGGGGCAAGTGGATGATTTTATCTTGTTCAACTATATGCCGGCTGGGATGATGGGTGCTACGACTCGAGCCAGCAACGTGGGCGCTCGTATTTTGGGAGGCGAGCTGGGCGCATCGTACCGGTTGGCGCCAGCCTGGTCTGTGGGTGCTACGGCTGCCTATGCCTGGGGCAAGAATCGTCGCACCGGCGAGGCCTTGCCGCAAATCCCTCCTTTGGAGGCCAGGTTCAGCGTTGCATACGACGATGGCAGGTGGTCGGGCGGTGCTTTGTGGCGTGTTGTAGCGGCGCAGAAACGTTATGCGCAGGGCCAGGGCAATGTCGTCAGCAAAGATTTCGGCCCCAGTGCCGGATTCGGGATATTTTCCTTGAATGGCGGTTATGCGGCCAGCAAGCGGGTGCGTTTTACGGTTGGCGTGGATAATTTATTCAACAAGACTTATCACGAGCATTTGAACTTGGCTGGTAACGCTGGCTTCGGTTACCCAGCGAATACGCCCATCAACGAGCCTGGCCGTACCGTTTGGGCGACAGTCAGCCTGAAGTATTAGGGCTGGCAGGGCGCAGGCCGGGCGGCTTGTTGGATTACGCGCCTGGCGACGCCAATCAGCCGCAGCAAACATCCGTCATTATTGCGGACTCGGCTGAGCCACCAGTTGCTGCCTGCTTCTAAGATAATGCTGGGCCAGTACTGCACACACCATCAACTGGATCTGGTGAAAGATGATCAGAGGCAGCAGGGCGGGGCCGATGGCAGTGCTGCTGAACAGCACTTGCGCCATCGGCACACCGGTGGCCAGGCTTTTCTTCGAACCGCAAAAGACAATGGTGATTTCGTCTTCTTTGTTGAAGTTGAAGCGGCGCGCGAGCCAAGTCGTGGCATAAAGCACCAGGGCCAGCAGCAGGCAGCATATTATCGTCAGGATAAGCAGGGCATCTACTGGCACGGTTTGCCACAGCCCGCCTATCACCGAGGCGCTGAACGCGGTATATACCACCAGCAAAATAGAGGTCTGGTCGACGCTGGCCAGCCATGGGCGATTGCGGTCTACCCAGTCGCCTATCCAGGGACGCAGGAAATGGCCGCTTAGAAAAGGCAGCAGCAACTGGACGCTGATGTGCGTGACGGCATCCATGGTAGAGGCTGTGCTGGCGCCGGCGTCGGCATCGAGCAGCAGTTTCAGCAGCAAAGGCGTCAGGGCAATACCAATCAGGCTGGACGCCGAAGCGCTGCATACCGCCGCTGGTACATTGCCGCGCGCAATAGCTGTGAAAGCGATGGCCGACTGCACGGTTCCGGGCAGCACGCAAAGATAGAATACGCCTATATATAGGGGCTCTCCCAGCAACGGCGCCAGTACTGGCTTAAGCGCTAACCCGATCAGTGGAAACATGACGAAGGTGCAGGCAAATACCAACAGGTGCAGTCGCCAGTGGGTGGCGCCGGCAATGACGGCGCCGCGAGAGAGTTTGGCGCCATGCAGGAAGAATAGCAGTGCAATGGCCAGGGTTGTGGCCCAGTCGAATATGACCGCGCCCTGGCCATGTGCTGGAATCAGGGTGGCGGCAGTAACTACCGCAATAAGTATCAGGGTAAAGTTGTCGAATAGCAGACGCAGTCGCTTCATGGTCAGAATGAGTTGGGTTAATCGAAATGATGGGGGATTGTATGCGGCAACCGTGTAATTTACACTTCAACGACACACACTGAAGACAACAATGCCAGGCTATTCCCATTTTCATGTCTATCTGAAAGCGGGGTCGGCGACATTCATTGACGTTATTGGCTATTGGCAACACAAGTTCTTCTCGACGAATTACATGGTCGGCTTGGTAATATACTTATTTCAGGAAGTTATTTGATGGGTATGGTTGCTATCGGACCTTTGGCTTTTCCAAATGGTGTTTTTGCGGGGTTGCTGGCATTTTTAAGTTTTACCATTTTGGTGTCCGTCGCCACACGTAAAGTAGACCAAAGCCTGGAGCGTTGGGCCAGCATTGCCTTGATAGCAGGGGTGCTCACGGCAAGAGCCGTCTACGTAATGATTCATTGGGCTACGTTTTCCAGCAGCCCAGTGCGTGTCCTGATGATGTGGCAGGGCGGGTTCGAGTGGATCTCAGGCGTGGTCGCCGCCTGTGTTTCCGCTTTCTTCATTATTCGTCCGTGGCGCAGCCGGGGCGTGGCAATTGTGATACTAGGTGCAAGCGCACTCGTATGGATGGTTGCAGGCGCCATACTCGATGATGCCAAGGGCGCAGTACCACTACCAGATGTGACCTTGACTGACTCAACTGGCGCAAACATCAAGTTGCGCAGTTACGCTTCCGGTCCTGTCGTCGTGAATTTATGGGCCACATGGTGCCCGCCTTGTCGACGTGAGTTGCCTGCAATGGTGGCCCAGGCTGCGGCAAGCCCAAGCATTCCATTTCTTTTTGTTAATCAGGCGGAAGACTTGGCCACTGTGCAGGCTTATTTACAACAACAATCGCTCTCGCTGGATCACGTCTTGTACGACCCAAACACTGAACTGGCGCGTGAGCTGCGCACCGTGGGGATACCTATAACGCTATTCTTTCATGATGGAGTAATGATAGACCTGCATGCCGGGGAAATCTCTCCTGAGACCTTGCAACAGAAAACGGAAAGGCTTATAAAACAATAGAGCTGATAAAAGAACCTTGCGGTTCGCAGACGATACCCTTGTCGACGATGGGTCAGCTCTTTGAGTTCAGGAGATGAACATGAATACAAAAGTAGTGCTTATTGGTTCGCTTACGGCACTTTTATTGGGAGTAGGCGGCGCAAGCCTGGCAGCCAATCCCAGTGACACTAATACCATGGCCATGCCAAATCAGCCGGGCATGATGCATGCTCAGGCACAGGATGGAAGTTCGTCCGGCATGGGGCGCATGATGCAGCGCGGCATGAGAGAAGGCGGCATGATGGGGATGATGGGCGGTTGCCCGATGATGATGGGTGCACAAAGTGGGCTCAACGGAAAAGTGATGATGCAAATGCATGGCGAAATGATGCGTGCCATGGGTGACATTATGATGAAGTATGCCGATAAGCTTGAAGCGCCTGCTGCCCCTCAATAAATCGGTCCAGCAGGTTTTGGCGTAGAAGAGGTAACTTAAGGTTTTCAAACTAAATCTCTTCCAGGCCGCATATGCCTGCGGCATGCAAACTGCGCATGGCCGGCAGCCGACGGTGCTGGCTGCAGCCTACGAGCAACTTGCCCAGCACCGTCTGGCCGACGGCGAATCGGATGGGGCCATCCACTTGGCTACCTAGGGCACACGGCGCAGCCAGACCGAATCAGGGCTGGCCCGGTACATCCAGATTATGGTTGTCGTCATCATGCGTTCTTGTAAACAGCTTGAATAAATGGATTCAGCACGAAGCCTTCAAGCTGCATCTCATTGAAATGCGATGTAGGCGCGGCGATTTCGTCGATAGCCGCGAGGTTGACATTTTTGCCCCAGAATTCAGTGAACCAGCGGCCGTGTATACAGAGGTCAAACCCACAATGCTTGATAAGCGCTGAGCTACAAAGACCTGGCTTTGATAGAAGATCGAAAACGTCATCGTTTGATGAGCTATGTCAATTTCAATTAATGCAAACCATCAGCATTATGCATGGCTTAAATTTACCAATGAATTTTATGGTGCTCTTCGGTTTCGTGATGCCGCAGATTGTCCGAAGAGTGCAGGTAGGTGTTGGTCGTGCTGATAGATTCATGGCCTAGGTTGTCGCGCACATGGCGCAGATCTACCTGATTGTTGGCCATGTGGGATCCCGCCGTGTGGCGTAGCCAGTGGGCAGAGGCCTGTTCAACGCGCTGCGCCTTTGATTCAAAGTCGTCGCCACGCGCCCGGATTTGATTAGCCGCACTCTTAAAGGCTTGTTTGACGATGGTGTGAACCGCAGCACGAGTCAGTGCACGTGTTTGGCGACCAATGGGCAGCAGCAGTGGCGTGGTCTCGTCGGGGTTAGGGAAGGGCGCTAGGCCCTTCTCACGCCGGTAGCACGCCAACTCGGCCATAAGCTCTTTGGTCGCCGGAACGATCCGGGTTTTTTCGCCTTTTCCGGTAACCTCCAACCACCAGCGTTCCTCGCCGTCTTTATCGCGCTGACAAAAGAAACTACCCATGTCGTTTTTCGTGACTTCTGAAATACGCAGCCCGGATAAGTAAAGCAAGGAAAACAGCCAGCGCAGCCGAAAGTAATGCTCGCGTTCACGGTCGGAGTCGCGCGGCAGGGCATTGATAGCGAGCTTTACCTCGCTCCAGGCCTCGTCATCCAAATAACGCGTGATACGCGGCTTGGCTTTTCGGGCACGCTGGCGCGAGAGCGATAACGGATTGCCAGCCAGATAGCCGGCCGTCACCAGCCAAGAAAACATCGAATTCAGAATAGTAATGGCTAGTCTTCGGCTCGTGGGGGCCAAGGGCCCGGCGAAGGGGCGCCAGTCGGTATGCGTGCGACCAACCTTACGACCGGCGCGCATGATCCATTGGGCTGCGGGCTGGGGATCACTCAAAAAATGCTGATATGCCAGTAAGTCTTCGTGGGTAAGCGAGGACACCGGTTTGTGCAGTGCCAGGGTAGACCACAGCAATAGGCGCTCAGCTTCTTTGCGGTAGTTACTAAACGTGTTGGGCGAGTCCATGAACCGCGCCAACCAGGCTGTGATGGCATCGATATCGGTGGTAGCAGCGATTTGCGGCCGATTGCCCGTGGCGCGGTTCGTACCGGCGCGCCCGTCCAGTTCCGGAGAAATACGCACGGCGCCGAAGGATGAGGCTTCAGTCAGCGCTGTGAAGGTTTGGGGATTGGAGGCCATAAGAAGCTCGACGTAAATTGCGGGATGTACTTGTTTGATAATTTGACATTATATCAATAATGTCAAATTAATTGAAAAATGAGTTCTATTTTTAACGTATTACGTTGTATTATTATATAAACGTATGGAATAATACAATGACTATCATCAATGATGCTGTGCTTTCGCAAGATATCGAGGCGCTGCGCGAGCGCTTTACCCATACCCAAGAACTTTATCGTGAGGTCTGTGCGCTACTGTTCTTTCGGTATGGCATCACACCCACTGCTAACAAGCTTTACCAGTTGGTGCGTAAAGGCAGCATGAGCGCGCCGGCTGAAGCCTTGAATAAGTTCTGGGGTGATCTAAGGGAAAAGAGCCGAACGCGGATTGAGCATCCTGACTTGCCGGAGGAGCTGAAAAATTTAGCAGGCGAGCTCGTTGCCACGCTATGGACGAGTGCTCAGGCGGCGGCCCAAGAGTCACTGGCAGCGCATCGCGCTGAAGCTCAGGAATTTGTGCTCCAGGCAAAGGCGATGGCTGCTGCAGCAATCGCTGATCGGGATACGGAACGACTCGCGGCGCAAAGCCTCAAAAGTGAGCTTAAGGTGGCTGGCGATCAGATAAGCATCCAGCGTGAAGAACTCGCTGCGACAAAAGAGGCTAGTTCTTCACTGCTTACCAGGCTTGACGAGGCAAAACAGAACAATGCGGCATTACAACGACAGCTTGAGGCGGCTCGTCGTGACTTTGCCGCTGAGCTCGACAAATTGCACGCCGCAGCACAACTGGCCGAAGAGCGCTCACGATCCACTGAAAGGCGCATGCTGCTGGATATGGATCGTGAGCGCACTGCTACAGCCAAGCTTCAAAAGGAGGTTGACGCTCTGGGTGCCGAGTCGTTGCGTGCAGCTATCCAGCACAGGAAAGAGTTCAATACGCTGCAACAAACGCTGGGCGATAGTCGTCAAAAGAATGGGCAATTGGAGGGTGCTCTACAAGCCGTCACCACAAGCCTTGACCGCGCTAATCTTGAGACCAAGCAAATTCAAGCACAATTGAATGATTCCACTGCTCAGACGATGTCGTATCGGAGTCAGGCAGAAGACTTACGCCGTCAATGGGAAGAAACACAACAGCTTTTAAAGAAAGCTCAAGCTACGAAGGCGCCTGAGCGACGACAGCGACGACTTTGAACGGGGAGAGATCCGCGGACGGATACAGTTTTAGTCCCAGAAGCGGAGGTAATGGAACTAAAGTCCCCACAAAGACGATCAGCCTCAATGTGAGGACTTTAGTTCGCAATCCGTGGGGACTTTAGTTCCGAGGGCTGTTCCGAGCGCTTATTCAACTTAAGCTTGTATATTTCAGCCATAATAATTAACGCATAATGTATATTATGTAAAGTAATGAATTGATAATGCACAGACCAATATTCTCGTCCATCCCCTGAAAGACTAAAACTGCAAATACTCTGGGACTAAAACTGTACATCTAACCGTGCCGTAGCGATCAGAACTACATTTGCCACATCTATGCTTTGCATCTTTGTGAGCAAACTTGACTTTGAGCACCGAGAAATAGAATGACCATCTCAAACGACAATGACATGCCTCCAGGGCTAGCATCAGTCGTCAGCCAAACCCAGGGCATATTCACTGTAATGCTGGCGATGCTTGTGCTCAAAGAGCTATGCGCGAAAGCGATGAGTGATTAAATTCGTTGGCGCCAGTTTAATTACCTTTTCACTTGCCTCGTACAGGCAACATGCGTTGCAATATGTGATCGTGCAAAAAGAGGCAATGATAAAGCGCGCCTGCTATATGTAGCCCGATGAGGGCAAGCAGAATCCACATGAACAGGCTGTGAATATCTCCGGCAGCAAGTGCCCAAGCAGCCTTGGGCGCTGCAATATTGGGCAAAACAAATAGGCCAAATACATTTACAGGGAGTTTGTGCGCCGAAGCCGATGCCCAACCAAGGAAGGGTCCGACCAACAAAATGAAGTAAAAGGCCCTGTGCGTAGCGATAGCAACCCAGCGCTCCCATACGGGTCTTTCCGGCATGTCCAGCAACACTGGATTTAGTACGCGCAAAAGCGCTCGAATTGCCATCAAGACGAGTATAAGCACACCCAGTGAAAAATGCAGATTAATTAACGGCTCGGGCACCGTTGCGCGTCCAATCTTGGGCATCAAGAGAGCAACGACAAATTGACCCAGAACCAGAAACGCAATTAGCCAATGTAACAACTTGACTATTGGTCTGTAAGCTTGAAGACGAGCCTGTTGTGTAGCGTGTTGCCCAGTTTTAGCGGGTCGAAACGTAGAGCCACTAGCCATTACCGTACCTCGCTGAAGTTCAGTGTAAGCCGCATTTGGGGTTCAAAAGAGGCGCTCAAAGCAGCCTCTAATGACCAATACAATCATATACGAACCATACTCAGGAAACAACGAATCGGACTGGGCATCTCGATATCGAATTGTGTTTGCGTAGAAGAATATTCAAAGACAATCCGAACTGTGGCGCGCAATATTGGCAGTAATCAAGATATCCAGGCGAAGTAGAGCAAAAAGTAGCCCAATTGATGCCCATCATGATGTACTTGCGAATATTGGCAAAAGTCCGGCGCCCTTCCCTCACACTGTTCTCAAGCAAGGTGCTGTCCAGACCCGAACCCATTTATTTTTGATGTGCCGATAACATTAGGAATGTCTGCTGAAGCACTCGCTCTGCCTCATTTTGTGCAGAGGACAAATTGCACAGACACTTCAAACCCATCTGTTTTGCCTGTCGCGGGCGATGCAAGCGTCCACTCGGCGCCCACTCCGCTGGCAATCGCGGAGGCAATGGCCAATCCCAGGCCAAAGCCCTCGGCCCGACTGCCACCGCGCACGAAACGCCGGGTCAGTTGTGCCAAATTGATGGCGTCTACGACGGCGCCCGCGTTAACGACCTTCAAAAGCGCATCGCTGGACAAACTGACTTCAATTGCGCTATCAGGGGCGCCATGCTTCAAGGCATTCTCGATCAGATTGCGTACAAGAATCGCAAACGCGTCCGGATCGATCATAGACAATACCGGTTCGGTCGGCGGCAAAGTCAGCTCAATCGGCGCACTGGCTGTGCGGCGCACATCCTGTACTACGTGAGCCAGGAGCATAGCCAGATCCTGTGGCGCATTAAACAGCAGCCCGCCTCCTTCCGCTTTGGCCAGTTGCATCAGCTTTTCTGATAATCGCGAGAGCTCTTTGAGGGAGGTCTCGATTTCTGCGGTGCGCATCCGCAAAGGCCCCTCGGGAACTGCTTGACGTAGACGCTGGACCTGAGCGAGCGTGGTCGCCAGGGGAGTGCGCAGTTCATGCGCGCTATTGGCCGTAAACCTTTTCTCAGACTCCAGAGCAAGCCTTAAACGCTCTAGAAGACGATTGACGGCATCGGCGATGGGGTTGATTTCTGTCGGCAATTTTTCCAAGACGATGGGCGATAAATCGCCAGCGCCACGCGCTTCGATAGCACGACCATACGACAAGATACTGCGCAGGCTGATACGCACTAATAGCCAAATCCCGAACAAGCTGACAGGAATTAAAAACAATAGTGGCAGGACCAGCGCGACAACCGTATCCAGGATAACTTCACGACGATGCGCCAGCGGCTCGGCGATATCGATAAAGACGGTTGCACGCAAGGCACTCGCGCCATACACCCGGTGCGTCGCCGTGCTGGCAAAACCTTCTATGGGCCGGGAACCAAATACCGCCAAATCAGCGCCAAAAGATTGCAGCAGAATATTGCCTTTATTATCGCGCACCAAATACGTGAACCCTGTTTGCTGTGTTTTCAACGGCGCAACCCTTTGGGGTGTGCTGGTGTCTTCGCGATTCAGAATATCGAGGACAGCCAAAGGCAGCAGCCGCTGTGCGGTTTCCTCCATGGCATTGTCAAAGGTTTCATTCAGTTCGTGCTGCACGACTAACCCGGATATTCCCATGGCTACCAGCCAAAGAACAACAATACCCAGCGTCAAGCCATAGACCAGATACTTCTGCAAGCTAATTGTTTTTTTCATGCAGAACCTAAACGATAGCCTACGCCTCTGACCGTCTCCACAACATGAAACCCCAATTTCTTACGCAGGCGGCTGACATAGACCTCGATCGTGTTGCTTTCGATCTCGGCGCCAAACTCATACAGTCGTTCTTCGAGCTGCGCTTTCGACAGCAAAGCGCCGGGGCGTTGAATGAATGCTTCAAACACTGCCCATTCGCGAGCCGTTAAATCCACGGGTATGCCTGCGCGTTGAATCGTGCGATCGGCCCGGTTAATGTACAGCTCACCCAATTGGATATGCGGATTGGGGTTACCACTGTAGCGTCGCGCAACGGCAGCGACTCGCGCAGACAGTTCAGACAGATCGAAAGGCTTGACCAAGTAGTCGTCCGCCCCGGCGTTCAGACCTGCGATGCGGTCCGATATCTGATCCCTCGCCGTCAAAATAATGACGGGGGTGGCATCGCCAGCGGCTCGCCGCCTGCGCAAAAAATCCAGCCCATGCCCATCAGGCAAGGCCAAATCGAGCAGGATCAGGTCATAGGCTGTTGATTGGGCGCTGGTGGCGGCATGATCGAGCCGCTGCACCCAATCCACGGCGTGACCGTCATCGGCCATTTGTTCACGAATAGCCCCACCCAAACCTACCGTGTCTTCAATCAGCAATACCCGCATTCCATCGTCCTTTGCCACGAAGCATGGTGACTTCGCAAGTTTAATCTGAAAAAGACCAGCTCTTCAGGCAGGCGTCAGCATGCACCCCTACAGTCTGCCTTACCTACTCATCGAGGAGCACATTCATGAAACTTACCATTCTTACCAGCGCCGTGCTAACCAGCTTGTTTGTCAGCGGCGCGGCCCTTGCCGGCAACGACTGCACTGACCCGGTCGCCGACTGGCAACCGCGCGAAGTATTGCGCCAACAACTGGAACAGCGCGACTGGACCATCCAGCGCATCAAGGTTGATGACGGTTGCTACGAAGTCAAAGGCGTGGACAAAAAGGGCAACAAGTTCAAAGCCAAGTATGCGCCAGCGTCATTGCGTATCCAAAAATTGGAAATTGAGTTCAAAGACGGCGGCGATGCGGCCGACTATCTTGACAAAGACCAGAAAGCCTACTGAATAAGACATTACTAGTATCTATCCGGAGAACCATCATGAAGAAAACCACTCTGTCGCTCTGTCTTGCCAGCGTGATCGCACTGCCCGGCCTTGCCCAGGCCAAATCGCTGACCTTGACCACCCAGCTTAAAAACTATGGAGGCGATGGCGCCTATCTGGCGTTTTACGTCACCGACGCCAAAGGCCAGTATCAGAAAACGCTATGGGTGTCTGGCAAAAAGGCGAAGTATTACAAGAATCTGCGCGACTGGGCTCGTGCCAGCGGCTTGAAGCCCAGCGAATTCGACGGTATCAGTGGTGCAAGCGTCGGTAGCGGACGTACCTTGACGGTCACTGTCGATCTGGCCGATGCGCTCATTGATGCGGGCTACGAAATACGCGTGGACTCCGCCGTTGAAGACGGGCGCGACAACCCTGCAGAGGTGCGCGTGCCGCTGACTACCGCTGGGGCTGGCAAGCCAGCTACGGGGCGTGGTTATATCCAGTCCTTCCGCTACGACATGTAGTCGTAGCCATCACAGGAGCACACCCCACCATGCTGCGCCAGCTTCACTCCCTACCCGGCCTGATCGCCGCCATACTGTTGGCGGCACTGGCGCTCAGTGGCGCCATTCTTTCAGGCTATCCCGCACTGGAAAGGCTGGCGACCACCATTCCGGCCCATGGCCAGATCAGTGTCGCCGCGCTGGCCGATCGAGTGGCGCAACACTACCCCAATGTTGAACAGATCCAGCGCACGCCATCGGGTTCCATCATCGTGTATTACAGCCAGGGTGACCGAATCGGAGCCGACCATATCGATCCGGTCAGCGGACAAGGCATCACACCCTATGTGCCCTCTGCCCTTTCACGCTGGATGAAAAGCCTGCATCGGTCTTTGCTCGCGGGAACGTCCGGTCGCGCGGTGGCTGGGATGACGGCCCTGGCCCTGCTCGTGCTGTGTTTGTCGGGCGTGGCATTGTTGGCTAAACGGCAAGGAGGCTGGCGGCATATGGCGCGTCCGCTGCCTGGTAATTTCAGCCAGCGCTGGCATGCGGAACTGGGACGTATCACGATATTTGGATTGCTATTGTCCGCACTGACCGGCATGTATATGTCTGCGGCAACCTTCGGCTTGATGCCTGATGGCATGAAGAGCGAGCCTGATTTCCCGACTCAGGTCACGGCGGGCCCCACCGCCCCCATAGCGACCTTGCCAGCGCTGCTCACCACCGATGTGAATGACTTGCGCGAGCTGGTATACCCCCGCCCAGGCAGCCCCGAAGATGTTTATTCCTTGCGCACCGCGCAGGGCGATGGCTATATCGACCAGGCAACCGGCACACTATTATCTTATCAGGCCCATGATGGCGTCCGCAGTGTCTACGAACTGATCTACCGTTTGCACACGGGCGAAGGTCTATGGTGGCTGGGCCTGTTGCTGGGGCTATGCGCGTTGAGCGTGCCTGTGATGAGCGCCACCGGGTTTGTAATGTGGTGGCAACGCCGCCGCTCTATGCCCAAAATGATCAACAACAGCGGGCCGCAATCAGCCGATACCATCATCCTGGTCGGTAGCGAAAACAACAGCACCTGGGGTTTTGCAAAGACCCTGCACGATGCTTTGCTACAGATCGGTCAACGCGTGCACACGGCGCCCATGAATCTATTGGCAACAGAGTATCGCAAGGCTCAGCATCTGTTTATCCTGACATCGACGTACGGCGATGGCAATGCGCCTGCGTCGGCAGACCAATTCCTTGTGCGCCTTGACAAGGTGGCCGATACCTGCCGACTGGATTTCGCCGTTCTGGGCTTTGGCGATCGCCAATTTCCTAAGTTCTGCCAATTCGCCAAGGATACCCAGGACGCTCTCGTTGCTCGCGGGTGGCGTCAGCTCCTGGATCTGGACACCATAAACCAGCAGTCGACGCAAGAGTTTTCCCGATGGGGTGAGGCCGTCGGCAGGCTGTTCGATCGGGAACTGACGCTGCGGTACACGCCCCAGCATCCACGAACCTATGCCCTCGAACTGATCAGCCGGGTCGACTACGGCGCACAAGTCGGAGCGCCCACCAGCATCTTGCGATTTGCCGCCGTCGCGCCCAAAAGTATCACCAGCCAGTTCAAGCGCCTGATTGGATACGGCGGCTTACCTCATTTTGAAGCCGGCGACCTGGTCGGAATCGTCCCGCCCGGCAGTCCTGTGCCGCGCTTTTATTCGCTGGCCAGCGGGTCAAAAGATGGCTTCCTGGAGATCTGCGTACGCCGCCAGCCTCAAGGGCTGTGTTCCCAGATGCTGCACGACTTGCAGCCTGGTGAACACATTGACGCGTTTATTCAGCCCAATCCCAATTTCCGCCCTGCATCCGGAAAATCGTCCGTTATCCTGATCGGCGCAGGCACCGGCATTGGTCCGCTGGCAGGTTTTATTCGCAACAACAAGGGCAAATACCCGATGTACCTGTACTGGGGCGGGCGCGACCCTGATTCGGACTTTCTGTACGAGCCGGAGCTCGAAGGGTATTTGGCCGATCACAGGCTGACTCAACTGCACGCCGCCTTTTCACGCGTCAAGGAAGGCACCTATGTACAGGACCGTGTTACAGGAGATGCCCAGCAAATGCGCGAGCTAATAAGAAGTGGTGCGCAAATTCTCGTGTGTGGCAGCCGCGCCATGGCGGTCAGTATTACGCAGGCCATCAATGAAATCCTCACCCCTTTGGGTTTGGACGTCGAAACGCTGAAACTACAAGGACGCTACCGTGAAGACGTATTCTGAGCAACAAGATCCAGCCGCCATCGCCTTGCAGCGCTATAGCCTGCATGGCGAAACCATGGGTACGCGGTACAGCGCAATATTCTTTGCTGCACCAGACATTGATGAGGCGGCGATTGGCGCTGGCTTATTTGCCGCAGTCGACAAAGTGGACCAGCAGATGTCCACCTGGAAATCCAATTCCGACCTGAGCTGCCTGAACAGGGCTCCCGAGCATCACTGGCAAAAGGTACCTGAAGCGTTGATTTTCGTGCTGACAGCCGCCTTGCGCGTTAGCCGACAATCTCGGGGCGCATTCGATATCGGCGTCGGCGACCTGGTCAACACCTGGGGATTTGGCCCCAATGCACAACAGATCAACGAACAGCAGATCAACGCGCTCAAATCACAAGAACGCTGGCTTGCAACCGACGTCCTGGATATTGATGTCGTGCAATGCCGGGTTCGCAAGCGGGCGTCCATTACGCTGGATCTTTCCGGCATTGCCAAGGGCTACGGTGTTGATCAATTGGCTCACTGCCTTGATACCTTTGGCATTACGCGCTATCTGGTTGGGATCGATGGTGAAATGCGGGCGCGCGGTACGAAGCCCGATGATCGGCCTTGGTCGATTGCCATTGAAAAACCCGTTCGAGATCAACGTGAAGTGATGGGGGTAATGGAGCTTGGCGACGCCGCTATTGCGACCTCGGGGGACTATCGCCATTGGACCGAGTTCCAGGGTGAGCACTACGCCCACACCATGAACAGCGCCTTGCGGGAACCATTACGCAATCGGCTTGCGTCGGTCAGCGTGGTGGCGTCGAGCTGCATATTGGCTGATGCCTGGGCGACCGCCTTGCTGGTCTTGGGTGAAGAGGCCGGAATCGAACTGGCGCAGACACGCGGCATGGACGCCTTATTCGTATTGCATGATGGCGACGGATTCAAGGAAATATCAACTTAAGTTGATGGATGTCGTACTTCATGACTCATGCCAGTACCCTGCTGCAGCACGAGCGTTTCAACGCAGACTAAGCTTTTCAAGATCTGCGGCCACACGGCATGACCAGCCTAATTCATCTTTAATCCGCAACCGCAAGGTGTCTGCAGCTTCTGGTTCGCCATGCACCAAAAAAGTTTCTTTGGGTGGTTTTTTAAAGTTGCCTAGCCACCGCATGATTTCATCAGAGTCCGCATGGGCAGACAGCATCGATAAGTTGTGTAGTTCAGCCCGTATGGGAATATATTCGCCATGGATTTTGACCGTTTCTGCGCCATGCAGCATTTTGGCGCCTCGCGTGCCTGCCGCCTGAAAGCCGGCGAACAATATGGATGAACGCGGGTCGGGCGCATATCGCTTTAAATGGTGCAGAACCCGGCCTCCAGTAGCCATCCCGCTAGCAGAAATAATCACTTTGGGCATGGGGGTGGTATCCAGCGCTTTGGACTCTTCGACATCGCGAACATAGCGAGCGACATTGAAAGCAGTTGCATAATCTGCTTCGTTTAAGCGCAAGTCTTCGGGATGGCCACGATAAATATCTACGGCATTGACCGACATTGGACTATCCAGGTAGATAGGCAAGTTGCCGGGCAACCGCCCCTGTTGCTTAAGCCGATACAAATACCAAAGCAGTAGCTGAGCACGCCCAACTGCAAAAGCAGGAATGACTACCGTACCTCCGCGTGCTGTTGTGCGGCGAATGATCTCTTCCAGTTTGTTTTCCGGATTTTCTTGGGCATGACGGCGGTCTCCGTAGGTTGACTCCAATACCAGATAATCAGCATCACTGACTGCGGCAGGATCGGCCATGAGCGGATCGTTGTAGCGGCCCAGGTCTCCGGAAAAAACAATATTGCGCCCCTTCCACTGTATTTCGACGATGGACGCTCCTAATATATGACCTGCACGATGAAATCGCATGCCGATCTCATTTAAAGGCTCGTGCAGCGTACCAAAAGATAGTGCTTTTAGCCGCTTTAACGGTGAATGGCTTTTCTGGCGCCTGGATACCAGCCCTGCTGCAAGCGTTGTCGTTACTGGGTAATTTTCGTGAAATCGGGGGCTCGCTTCTCAGCACCAGCGATAGCATAGGCCAAGATCGCATACATCCCGTTAGTTAACGCGTTCATCTTCTCTGGCCTGTTCAGAGTGAGGGTCAGGACTCCCTGGCTGGAATCGACGGTTACGTGCTGAGTCATAAGTTCTCCTAGTTGTGTTGTTTTATTTATACGCGTGGATCGGTGGTTATTTGGTATGCGAAGTATATTACTTCGTATGCGAAATGAACCTTGTTGTAAAGAGAGGCCCTAAGTGCTTGCAGCGCTATTGATATTTATTGTCACCATTACCTTGGTCATTTGGCAACCACGTGGCTTGAATATAGGCTGGAGCGCCTTGATTGGTGCGGCGCTGGCACTGGCTTTCGGTGCAGTTAGCCTAAGCGACATACCCGTTGTGTGGCAAATTGTCTGGAATGCAACCGCTACCTTTGTGGCTATCATCATTATCAGCCTGTTATTGGATGAAGCCGGCTTTTTCGAATGGACAGCCTTGCACGTCGCCAGGTGGGGTGGCGGGCACGGTCGGCTGTTATTTGCGCTAATTATCTTGCTGGGAGCAGCCGTATCCGCTTTCTTTGCCAATGACGGGGCAGCCTTGATACTGACGCCTATCGTGATGGCGATGCTGCTGGCACTGGGGTTTACGCCTGCTGCAACACTGGCTTTCGTCATGGCAGCCGGCTTTATTGCAGACACCGCCAGCTTGCCCCTCATCGTGTCCAACCTGGTCAATATTGTTTCTGCCGATTTTTTCAATATCAGCTTTGCACGCTATGCCGCGATCATGGTTCCGGTCAATTTGGTGTCGGTGGTAAGCACCTTGCTGGTGCTGATGCTTTACTTTTATCGCTGTGTTCCGATTCGCTATGACGACAGCCAGCTCAAACAGCCTAAAGCGGCGATTCGCGATTTGGCGACGTTTCGTGCGGGCTGGATGGTGCTGGGCTTGTTGCTCGTCAGCTTCTTTACTCTCGAGAGCGTGGGCATACCGATTAGCGCCATCGCGACACTAGGTGCGCTGGCACTGCTTATCGTTGCAGGACGCGGACATGTGATCAGCACACGTAAAGTCATACGGGAAGCGCCCTGGCCCATCGTTGTTTTTTCTTTAGGCATGTACTTGGTCGTTTATGGGCTACGCAATGCCGGGCTCACGGAAATGATCGCCGCCTTCCTCGATTATCTGGCTAGCCATGGCTTATGGGCAGCCACCTTGGGTACGGGCTTGCTGACCGCCCTGCTCTCGTCCATCATGAATAATCTGCCTACGGTGTTAGTGGGCGCCCTTTCTATTGACGCCAGTCAAGCAACAGGCGTTATCAAAGAAGCGATGATCTATGCCAATGTAATCGGTAGCGACCTTGGCCCCAAAATCACCCCCATCGGCAGCCTGGCTACGCTTTTGTGGCTGCATGTGCTGGCCCGCAAAGGCATGACAATCACGTGGGGATATTACTTTCGAGTCGGTATCGTTCTGACTTTGCCTGTTTTGCTTATTACCCTTGCTGCACTCGTACTGCGCTTAAATGCAATATGAGTGGCAATGCAGATAAAACACATCAATATGATGAAACAGACCTTACAGCATTAGATTAGACCACCTCTTGGGGCTGGGTTACGGAATTGCTAGCCCAAGCTGCCAACCAAAAACTAAGGGCCAATACGGCAGCGCTAGCAGCCATAGCCCAAACCACTGCGTCGTAAGACATGGTGCTGGACCAAAGCAATGCAGCGGCAACGGGCGCAAAAGCCCTGGTCAGCGTGCTGGGGAAAATCAATAAGCCGTTGATGGCGCCATAGGCCCGTCGACTGAGCATCTCGGGTACAACCAGCCCACGCACAATAGTAAAAATACCGTTACTGATGCCAAAAACAATAAAGAGCATCGTTATCACCCACATGCTCGAAGGTCGCAGTGTCATAATGGTAAACACCAAGAGATACACAGCCACCGCAAAGCTTCCAATGCGTTGCATGGACATTCTCGAACCGAACACACTGATCAGGATCCGACCCCCCACTTGAGCGGGACCTATGATGGCGATAGCCCAAACTACATCGCTGGTAGACAAGCCGCCTTCAAGCAGCATTGGGTATATGTGAAACAGGAAAGTGGTCAATGTGGCCGTATAAGCAGTCAGAGCCAGCATTAATAACCAGAAAACCGGCTTGTGAAAAGCGGCTTTGACCTCTTCCTTATCTGTTGTAGGCGTAGTTGCATTGTCAGAGCCACCAGATTGAATTGCATCTTTTTCTGGGCGGATGAAACCCAAATAGGCGGTCGTGCAAATCAAGCCATTGATCAATGCCAGTACGAGCAAGGCATCGCGCCATCCCCAGTGGTCTAGCAAGAACTGCACAAGGGGAATGAATACAGTGCCGGCAAATCCACCCCACAGCGTTATGGCGGTAATGCCTGCCCTGGCCTTGCTTGGCCCCACCCTGCGAGCCATCACCGCAAATGCCGGTTCGTATAAGGCGGCGGCCTGCAAAGCGCCCAAGCCGGCAACAAGCAGATAAAATCCCAATAGGCTATTGACCTGTGACCAAAGGCCCAGCAATACGGCTGCCATGAGCGAGGCTGCGCCCATAAGTACCTTGCCATATCCTTTATCGACAGCAATGCCAACTGGGTAGGTCAAGAACCCCGCCAGTACCAGGCCCGTCGTGGCGGCGCCATATACATCAACCTTGGACCAGCCCAGCTCAGCCATCATCGCTTCGGCGATCAAGGGAAAGCTGTAATACAGCGATCCCCATGCACATATTTGGCCAATACCAAGCGCTATGGTGAGCATGCGCGCACTATCTGCTGCTGGTGAGCCAGAAGATGCATCCAGTGCATTTGTTTGAATATTAGACATGTCTCATTAATATTAAAGTTGTATAGAGGGCTAGCGCAGGAAAGCGAGAAGTTAAATAAGCTGCATCATAAGCAAGAGGCTTAAACTAAAGCATCAGCAATAGATTTTAAGGAGTAACACGCAATGATAGAACACAGACCTTTCAATACTTTAGGCGGTGAAGATCATGGCTGGTTAAATGCCAAGCATCATTTTTCCTTTGCCGGGTACTACGACCCTGCTCGTATGGGTTGGGGAGCGTTGCGTGTCTGGAATGACGACACCATTGCGCCCAATACAGGTTTTCCGCCGCATTCACATGCTGATATGGAAATTGTCACCTATGTGCGTGAAGGTGCTATTACACACCAAGACAGCATGGGCAACAGTGGCCGTACCGAAAGCGGTGACGTACAGGTCATGAGCGCAGGCACCGGCATTCGGCATTCGGAATACAACCGGGAAGCCAAAACAACACAGATTTTTCAGATATGGATCATGCCTGGCAGTCAAGGGCAAGCGCCAGCCTGGGGTGCCAAACCCTTCCCCAAGGGGGATCGTTCGGGCCGTTTTGTGGCATTGGCCAGCGGCATGGCCGGTGATGATGATGCGCTACCTATTCGCACCGATGCACGCGTATTGGGTGCGGCGTTAAAACGCGGTGATACCGCTGAGTATACGTTTGGAGATCAGCGCTATGGTTATCTTGTATCCGCCAAAGGCAAAGTAAGAATCAATGACCTGGAATTGGAAGCACGTGATGGCGCAGCTATTCGTGATGTCCAGTCGATACGGGTTACGGCGCTTGAGGACGCTGAAGTGGTGTTAGTTGATTCAGCACCCTAAGAGCCCTGACATCCCCTACTTTTTACCGCCAAACGGTTGCGGCGGCAAAGATTGCAGATAGGCTAATAGTGCGGCCATGTCTGTATCATTAATGTTTTTATACCAGTCAAAAGCCATGGGCGGTTTGTAATGTGCTCCGTCCCTATCGACACCATGGCGAATGGCATTGACAATTTGGGCGCCAGTCCAGTTTTTCAGGCCGCTTTTATCTTGCGTAAGATTGCGCGCTACGCTTTCCCCCCAGGGACCGATAAAAATCTGCCCGCCCGCCCCTTCGTAGGCATGCTCCAGCACGCCTTGGCTGTTGCGCGGCGTATGGCAATCCATGCAGTGGGAAATATTGGCCAGATACTGGCCATATATCAGGGTATCGCTTGGTGGTGGCGTCTGGATTCCGTGCACCGGCGGCCCGTAGTTAGGCGGCAGCGGCATCTTGTAGACAGACTTTTTCACAACGTGCTCAATCGCAGGCTGTGCTTTGATATACGCAATGATGGCGGCCAGGTCAGCATCGGAAATATTCCGATAAAACGTGATTGGCATGGGCGGCCCTATTATGCTGCCGTCTGGTCGAACGCCTTCTCGTATGGCCTTGGCTAGTTGGGTGTTGGTCCATAGCCCTATTCCGGTTTTAGTGTCGGGGGTAATGTTGGGAGCATAGGCAGTAAACAAAGGGTCGTCGATACGCATGCCGCCCGAAAGTCCCTTTTTATAAAGTGGTTGGCCCTGATCACCACGAGGGGTGTGACAGTTCGCACAGGCCACCGGGCCATTGACCAGGTAATTACCACGCGCCAGTAGTGCTTCGCCACCCTGCCCTTGTGCCATTGCGCTGGCCGCCACAGCCAAACAAAACAGGCCCAAGCGTGAAGTTTTCAGCATGCCCTTCCCCTTCGCATTCAAGCTTGATTTGAAATTGCAATAGGTACAGTGTACGAGTCCTGTGACCTTTGCTCATATAGGAAATTGGCACTAGTCTGCGCAATTCCTTAATACTAATCATTTCTTTTTTTCAGTCAGCCAGCCGCCATTAAAACCAGCCTGTCGTAGGCCATTGACAAGGTAAGGACAGTCTCGCATCAGGGTCCACAAAAAACCGCTGCGGTAATTTTCTATCATCAGTACGATGGGGCCTTGATTGATTCCGAAATGCCATTTTGAAACCCAGCCGCAAGGCTTGCCCTTGTCGTTTAAATAGGTGGGATTGAACGTGGCTTTGAAACCATAAGGGTTGCGTAGTGTCAGTTTCAGCGAATTGATGTAGTGGTCTATCAGCGGCAGCACAATTTCAGGGGCAAATGGCAATGAAGCCACCGCGGCCCAAGGCGCTAATGTGCCGTCGTCTGGGCCGTACGGGATGCCGCGTCCGGCATAGTCCAAAAACTGTCGCAGAACGCCATTGATTTTGACCGTTTTTGGGCCAGGGCCATCGCTGGCGCTTATCCCCCAGCAATCCGCGCCATAACCAGAAAAACCTAAGTGATTGTTAATTGCATATTGCCGTTGAGCATAAGTTGCGCGAACGCTGTTCTCGAAGTAATCGATGCCCTTTTCGCGCATATAGCGGTCTTGAATGCCACGGAAATCTATCCAGCAGTGCGAAAGTTGATGGGTAAACAGCGGGCCGGCATAGACATACTCATGACCGTGGTAGTTTTCCCAGCGGTAAGTGCTTAACCATGCGTCATAGCAGCCAGCCGGTATGGGATGACTGGAGGAACCCAGCGCCAATACATATAGCAGCAAGGCCTCGTCGTAACCTTCCCAGTGATAGGGCAAAAAGCCGCTTTCTGGCTTCCATCCGTGGGTGAGCTTTTCGCCGCCATTCAGTGCCCATTGCCAGTCGGCCCGAAGAAATAGTGCCTCGGCCAGACTGCGAATCTCTTTTTCGTTGCCGTTGTCGGCATCAAAATAGGCGGCGGCGGTGAGAACTCCAGCCAGAAGCAAGGCCGTGTCTATGGTGGATAGTTCACACTGCCAGGCCCGGCGGCCGGTTTCCATGTCCAGGAAGTGATAATAAAAGCCTTTATAGCCGGTGGCATCAGCTTGGGTTCCTTGCGGGCTGTTCCAAAAAAAACGTAAAGTGGCGAGGGAGCGTTCAAGCGCGGCCTTATGTGTCATCAGGCCGCGCTCAACGGCAATGGGATAAGCGCTTAGCGCCAAGCCGGTAGCAGCTATGCTGGCCGGCCAGTCGGGCGCGCTTTTATCTATCACCAGGCCGTTGTCTGGGTTGGTTTCGTGCTTGAAGTAGCTGAACGATAGATGTTGCAGCTGTTCAAGTTCAGCTTCGCCTTGTAGCTTGGTGCCACTCATGCTTCATCCTTCTAATCCGATCTACGAACTCTCTGCCTTTAGCGCTGCATCGACTATGCCTTGCGCTTCAATCAAAATGCGTTGCAAGTGTTCTTCGTCCTGGAAGCTTTCCGCATAGATTTTGTATATATCTTCGGTGCCGGACGGACGCGCCGCAAACCACCCGTTGGCTGCAGTTACTTTCAGGCCACCTATGGCCGCAGCGTTGCCAGGCGCCTGGGTTGTTATTTTCGTTATGGGCTCACCTGCGAGTTGCAAAGTATGTACCGATTGCGTTGATAGCCTGGCCAACTGGTTTTTTTGCGACGGGGTTGCGCTGGCCTCGAAGCGTTTGAATAGCGGTGTTCCCAGACTGGATGTCAGTTCGGCATATGCCTGGCCCGGATCACGCCCGGTTCTGGCGGTTATCTCGGCTGCCAACAGCGCCGCCGTCATACCGTCTTTGTCGGTCGTCCAGACCGAACCATCGATACGCAAAAACGAGGCTCCCGCGCTTTCTTCGCCGCCAAAACCCAATGTGCCATCAAATAATCCATCCACAAACCACTTGAAGCCGACCGGCACCTCGAACAGCTTGCGACCCAGGCGTGCCGCCACGCGGTCGATGATTTGGCTGCTGACTACTGTCTTGCCTACGCCAGCGCCTGGATTCCATTGTGGTCGGTGGCTGAACAGATAGTCTATGGCGACGGCAAGATAATGATTGGGTGGCAACAGGCCTGCGCTTTTCGTGACGATGCCATGGCGGTCATAGTCGGTATCACAACCAAAGGCAATATCGAAGCTGTCTTTGAGTTTGATCAGTCGTTGCATGGCGTAAGGCGATGAAGGGTCCATGCGGATTTTTCCATCCCAGTCCACTGACATGAAACCAAACCTGGGATCAATCTCGTCGCTGACCACGGTCAAGTCCAGGTGGTAGCGTTCAGTGATTCTTGACCAGTAATGCACCCCCGCTCCACCCAAGGGATCCACCCCCATGCGTAGTCCACTGGCGTGTATGACGTTCATGTTGACGACATTGCCCAGGTCGTTCACATAGGCAGCCAGGAAATCATGGCTATGCGTAGTGTTGGCCAGCAGTGCGCGTTTGTAGGGCCAGCGTTGCACGCCCTTCAGGCCGTCTTCAAGCAAGGCGTTGGCGCGCGCCTGTATCCATTGTGTGATATTGACCTCAGCCGGCCCGCCGTTGCTGGCGTTGTATTTGTAGCCGCCATTATCGGGGGGGTTATGCGATGGCGTCATGACGATGCCGTCCGCCAGGCCGTTGCGTCGCCCACGGTTGTAAGCCAATATGGCGTGGGAAACGGCTGGGGTAGGCGTAGGTTCGTTGTTTTGCGTCATCATAATGTCTACACCGTTGGCAGCGAAGACCTCGATGGCGCTGGCTGTTGCAGGTATGGACAAAGCATGGGTGTCAATACCTAAAAAAAGTGGGCCGCCGACATGATTGCGCTTGCGATAGTCGCAGATGGCCTGGGTAATTGCCAGTACATGCCACTCGTTGAACGTGTAGTCAAAGGCGCTGCCCCTATGGCCCGATGTGCCAAAAGCCACCCGCTGCGCGGCCACCGACATATCAGGCGTACCCGTGTAGTAGCAGGTAATCAACCTGGGTATATCGACAAGCAAAAAATCAGGTGCTGTATTGCCGGCCAGAGGACTGATGGCCATGCTTGCGCTGCTGGAGTCGGTCATGGCTGCTTTCCTTGCGTGGTCAATTGGGCACGTGCCGCCCGAATGACATCTTCCGGCTCGAAACCGAAATGGCTGGCGACTTGCTTGCCGGGTGCGGATATGCCAAATGTGTGCATGGCCAGGATGGTGCCATGCAAGCTGGTATAGCGTTCCCACCCAAAAGGGGACGCGGCTTCAACCGCTACACGGGCCGTGATGGTGGGCGGAAGTACGCTATCGCGATAAGCCTGGATCTGACTTTCGAATAATTCCCACGAGGGCATGCTGACGACGCGCGCCTTGACGCCTTCGAGTGTGAGTTGCTCATAAGCCGCTACGCACAGTGCGACCTCGCTGCCCGTGGCCAGCAGCAAGATGTCAGGCTGGCCATCTGGCGCATCGGCCAGCGCATAGGCGCCCTGCGCCAGGCCATCGGCCGACGCATACCGAATGCGATCCAGAGTAGGCAGGGCTTGCCGCGTCAATACCAGCGACACAGGGCCTTGGGTGGTTTTCATGATGACGCGCCAGGCGCTGAGTACTACATTGGCGTCGGCTGGACGTATCACCATCATATTGGGCATGGCGCGCAGCCCGGCCAGTTTGAGGTGGCCTGCCAGTGATGCCGCTTCGCTGCCCACGCTGGTGGCTATACCCTGCCCCAAAGGCCCCGTGGTGGTTTCTACACCCGTGGTCAAGCCGTATTCAGGATGCCCCGAACAAAGGCTGCCTAGCTGGCGAAAATTTTTCAGCTGTTCCAAGGGCACCGCCAATGCCTTGGAACCCGAGGCCGTCTTGACATCGGCAAGATGCAATAGGCTATAGAGCAAGGCACAGGCATGGCCGGCGGAAAGCACGAAACGATCGCGATCGGGCCAATCCGGGTGGTCAGGGTCGTAATGCAAGAAATACTGCCAAAGACTATATACAGTGGGCGCTGCCCCCATGGGGGTACCAGGATGGCCTGACTGTGCTTGTTCAACTGCGTCTATCGATAGCGTGCGCAAGGTGTTGACGCAAAGCCGATCAAGTTGTGCCTGTGAACTCATGACTATTCCTTTTTCAAGCTGCGGTAACGCCGCATCAGGGCATTGGTGGAACTGTCGTGTGCCAGCCTGGGTTCGTCTGAGCTTTCAAGTTCGGGCGAAGTGCGTCTGGCCAATTGCTTGCCCAGTTCTACGCCCCATTGGTCAAACGAATCAATATTCCAGATAACACCTTGGGTAAATACACTGTGCTCATAAAGAGCAATCAGTGTTCCCAGCGAATAAGGTGTCAGCCGTTCAGCCAAAATGGTGTTGCTGGGACGATTGCCCTGGAAGACTCGATGAGGAGCCTGCCAGTCGGGTATGCCCTCGGCGCTTACCTGTGCCAGGGATTTACCGAAAGCCAGCGCCTCGGTTTGGGCGAACAGGTTGGACATGAGTTCGTCATGCTGGTCGCCCAAGGGGTTCAGCGTTTGACAAAAGCCAATGAAATCGCAGGGGATCAGGTGTGTACCCTGGTGTATCAATTGGTAGAAAGAGTGTTGGCCGTTGGTGCCTGGCTCACCCCAATAAATCGGGCCAGTCTGATAATCGACATTGGCGCCGCCAAGGGTAACGTGCTTGCCGTTGCTTTCCATGGTCAATTGCTGCAGATAGGCCGGAAAGCGTGCCAAATACTGTTCGTATGGCAACACGGCCACGGTGCGCGCATCCAGGAAATTGGTATTCCATATGGCCAGCAACCCCATCAGGGCCGGCAGGTTTTGGCGCAGGGGCGCATGACGAAAATGCAGATCCATGGCGTAAAAGCCATCCAGCATTTCGCTGAATCGCTCTGCTCCTATGGCTATCATGGTCGATAGCCCTATGGCGGAATCCAGCGAGTAGCGGCCACCCACCCAATCCCAGAAGCCGAACATATCAGTGGTATCGATACCAAACCTGGACACCTCTTTGGCGTTGGTGGATATCGCTACAAAGTGCCTGCGTAATGCTTGTTTGTCTATAAGTTTTTCCAGGCACCAGTCGCGCGCTGCGTGGGCGTTGGTCAAGGTTTCGAGCGTACCGAAGGTTTTCGAGCAAATGATAATCAAGGTTTCGGCTGGATCCAGACCACGCGTGGCTTCGATGAAATCAGTGGCATCCATGTTGGAGACAAAGCGGAAATTGATATCACGTCGACTGTAGTACTGTAATGCCTCATAGGCCATCACCGGGCCCAGAGCGGAACCTCCTATGCCGATATTGATGACATTTCTGATTCGTTTCCCGGTATAGCCCAGCCAGGCTCCGCTGCGTACCTGTTCGGCAAATTCCGCCATGCGTGCCAGCGTAGCGCGCACTTCAGGCACTACGTTTTTGCCATCAACATAAATCTGCTCGTTGGCGGCGGCGCGCAAAGCCACATGCAATACGGGACGCTTTTCCGTGACATTGATTTTCTTGCCCGAGAACATGGCGTCCCTGTGTTGGCGCAGGCAACATTGCTCGGCCAGTTTTTCCAGTAGATCCAGGGTTTCGTCAGTGATGCGGTTTTTAGCATAGTCGAGATAAAGCCCAGCACCCTCGGCGGCCAACCGGTCGCCGCGCTGGGGGTCGTCGGCGAATAGCTGGCGCAATGATGTAGCGCATATCTTGCGGTGGTGCGCCTGCAAGGCCTTCCAGGCGGGGCTTGCTGTTAGTGCTTGTGGCTGCGCAAAGGAATAAGTAGTCATTGCCTCACCTCCTGCGCCACGGTGCTTGTTTGTACGCCTGCAGGCAGGACTGTTATCTGCATTTGTACGTCATGCTCCCGCCCGTCGTCGATCAGCGCTATCAGCGTAGAGGCTTGCACTATGCCATCCACCGACAGCTGGGTTGCACCGGCTTGCTTGCCTTCGTGCAGATTGACGTGAATCTGGTAATTTGAATTGCCGTAGCGGTAATGGATGTCGAAAGAGCGCCAGCCGGGTGGAACGCAAGCGTCAATGGCCAGTGTGTTGGCACGGCGCCGCAGACCGAGTATCGATTCAACGATAAGTCGGTATAGCCACCCCGCCGAACCGGAATACCAAGTCCAGCTGCCTCGCCCGGCATCCACGGCTTGCATGGCCAAGCGGGCATGACGCGGGTCTGCTGCTGCAGAAAGTACCGCCCAGCTCTGCGCAATGGAGTCGATTTGGCATTCGGTGTTTTCAACGCTGCCCAACGGCGTGCCATTGTCGAAATAAGCACGACGAAACCAGGATCCGTCCCAGGCGCTACGTTCGATGCTGCTTCTCAGCAGTGCGCAGTGCTGCTCACATTCAAGGGCAAATGTCGTGTCGCCCCTGGCTTGTGCAAGCGGCATGAACTGCTCTATGACGTAGTGCAGAAAAAATGCCAGCCAGGTGCTTTCGCCCTTGCCTTGTGCGCCGACCTTGTTCATGCCGTCGTTCCAGTCGCCGGTGCCCATCAGTGGCAGGCCGTGCTTGCCCAGGCCTAGCCCGTGTCGAATAGCCCGCACGCAATGCTCGTATAGCGTGGCGCTATCAGTGGATACGCCAGGCAGTTCGTAATACGATGCTTCCTCGGGCTTAAGCGGGCGCCCAGTCAAAAAGTGCAAGCTTGTATCAAGCACCTTTGTGTCGCCAGTGGTATTGATGTAGCGGCTGGTGGCCAGCGCCAGCCACATGGCCAGGAAATTCAGCGACTGGTCAGGGGTGTCGACTTGCACGACTCCCAAGGTGCGCTGCCAGTAGTCGGTGACTTGGGCCAGTGCGGTGTGAACCGCTGCGGCACACGCATAGCGTTCAGTCAGCGACTGCATTGCTGCCTGATCGTGTGCAGCCCCCAACCTGAAAATGACTTCACGTTCCTGGCCAGCGGCGAGTTCAAACGGAATGCGGATGGCGCCACAAGGGTCGAGCGTGGCCCCCGTCCTGCCGTCCAGTTCAGGTTGGCGCATGGCAGCAGGTGATTCGGGTGCCCCGTGGCGTCCGATAAACCCGGTTCTATCGGCGCTAAGGGTGCTGGTGGCATCGCTGGCGCTGAAAAACACCAGTCGCGAGCCAAATTCCATGCTATAGGCATTGCTAGCGCTGACCGTGCCGCTGGCGGAGTCCAGCTGAGTGCAAATTTGCATCATGTTCCTGGGGCGCAGATCGCCCAGCACCCACTCGACATAACCGGTGATAGAAAGGAGTCTCGTCCTGCCGGAATGGTTGTGCAGCTTGAGCACTACGAATTTGATCGGTGCATCTATAGCCACGTAAACCTGCATTTCAGACGTTATGCCGTCCTGATCGTGGGTGTAACGGCTATAACCAAAGCCGTGGTGGCAAATGTATTGGCCTGGTCCGCGGCACGGCCATGGCACAGGTGACCAGCAGCTGTAGGTGTCATCATCCCGGATATAGATGGCTTCACCCGTTGAATCACCCACCGGGTCGTTAGACCATGGCGTAAGTAGAAACTCGTGTGCATTGTCGCTCCAGGTGCTGGCGCAACCGCTTTCAGATACCAGTGTGCCAAAATCGGGATTCGCCAGTATATCGACCCATGGCGTTGGAGTGCACTGGCCGGCACCCAAGGTAATCACATATTCAGATCCATCGGGCGTGAAGCCACCCAGCCCGTTGGCCAGTCCAAGTACTGGCGTGGTGGCGGCGCAGATATTTGCAGTGTCATGTTGCGATGGCGTGGCGCCAGTCGTCGCAACTAGCGCTTTACCTCTGGCAGCGCTACGCCTGGCGCACTGATCTGCCAGGCTTCCGGCCGACTGGTCAATGACAATACGCGCCACCGCCTGCAACAAAATACGATCTTCGGGCGTCAGGGCGGGCAGCATGCGCACAAACACGCCTGCGGGCTGATTCAACTGCTCAGTCTGGTGTTCACTGGCTACTAGCGCCAGCACTGCGTCCTGGGCGGCTTGTCCGGCCTCGATATTCGGGCTTGCACATATCACCAGGTCAATCGACAACCCCTGCCTGCGCCAATAAGCATGGGCCTGCAGCAGTTGGCGCAGTAAATCAAGATCGGGGATCGCGTCCAATTGCAGCAATACTATGGGCAGATCGCCTGAAATGGCAAAGCCCCACAAGCTCGACTGCCCACGCCGGAAAGTATCATCTATTCGTGAGCCATTTCCATATTTTTTCATGAGCACCAGGCAGGCTTGCCTGCTGTCGCCTACACCAAATAGATAGTAAACAGTGACTGACTGGCCTGGCTTCAGGCTAAGCGGGCAGCGTATGGCGACAATGGGATCCAGCACAGAACCTTGCGTGCCCGACAGGCGGCTTTCCCGCATCGCTTGCGGATCGGCCAAGGTATGGCCGCGACCTATAAAACCAGCCCGGTCAGTTTCGCAAGATATTTTTTCCGTCGTTACGCCTTCAGCAACCAGCATGTGAAACATCCAGGGCTCGTCGGGATCGGCGCCACCTGGCCGCTTGCGACACAAAATGGCGCCCCAGTTATCACGTGTCTGGTCTTCGCGCCAGCGCACCAGGACATTGTTTTTCCAGCGGCTGTAACCCCCGCCTGCATCGGTAATCATAGCGTGATAACGCCCATTCGACATCAGGCATGTTGCTGGTGCCGGCCCAACAAGAGCGCTGTCAGACTGCCCTTCCCCATTCGGACCCTGGTTTGTTGAGGAACAAGGGCCGGTTTGCGGGGACGGGAGCGCATGCATGGTGGGTGAACCTCCGATGGCTATATAGGTAGAAGACTGCTAATCGGGCAGGAAGTTCAACGGCATCTTGTGCCCTTGCCTTTTAGGGCGTGTCAGAGGCAAAATTCACGCCACTTCCCGTCCGGTAGTCGCGCTGGCGGCCTTGCGACCGGCGATCAGATAGCCAAGCAATATAACGAACAAGGCACCTGCCACTTCAAGAGCCAATATTACGTTGTCGCTGAGTGCGCCAAATTGCTCGGTAACCGCTACATCGCTGACCAGCATGCCCGCCGCTATCCAGCCCAGCAAGCCGGCGCCGAAGGTGACGATCAAGGGAAAGCGGTCGATAAGCTTGAGCAATATTGTGCTGCCCCAAATGATGATGGGCACGCTGACAAGCAGGCCGAAAATGACGAGGACTACTTGATGATCGGCATGCGCGCTTTGCGCCGCGCCCGCGATGGCCACGATATTATCCAGGCTCATGACAAAATCGGCGATGATGATGGTCTTGATTGCCGATAGCAGCGTATCGCTGCCTTGGATGTTGGCATTCTCGCCTTCTGGGACCATAAGCTTGATGCCTATCCATAACAGCAGCAAGCCGCCAATGACCTTGACATAGGGCAACACCAATAACGTAAGCGCAAAGGCGATAAGCACGACTCGTAGGGCGATTGCACCTGCCGTCCCCCATAGTATGCCTTTCATGCGTCGTTCGGGTGGCAGATTCCGGCAAGCCAGGGCAATGACCACTGCGTTGTCGCCGCCCAGTAAAATATCGACCAGAATGATCTGCAATACAGTAGCCCAGCTTAATGTTTCGAAAAACTCGACCATGGATGGCACCTCCTGAAAAGACGGCGCTTTCAGGACGCTGTTTCCGAAAGCGTGCAGGGTTTGATGTTGTCTTTTTATCCTACTCCTATTTTTATATGCAGGTCGAATTAGCCGCAGGCGTAATCCGGCGATTTCAGTTGATGTCGTCGCACACAGCGTAGTTGTTGCGGCCCGATTGTTTCACCCGATACAGGCTTTCGTCCGCGCGGCGCAACAAAGTGGGCATATCGTGGCCATCGTGCGGATAGCGGGAAATGCCTATGCTGATGTCGATGCGAAATTCAAGCTTGCCTATCAAAAATGGCTTGGCCATATTGGCCAGAATTTTTTGCGCGACAATGGCGGCGTGATCGGCATCGGCGACTTCCGGCAGCAAAATAACGAATTCGTCTCCGCCAAAACGCGCAACGGTGTCGGAATTGCGCACGACGGAACCCAGGCGCTCTGCAACCAGCCTCAGTACCTGGTCGCCAATGACAAAACCATGCTGGTCGTTGATGGCCTTGAAGTGATCCAGATCGGTATACAGCACGGCTATGCTGTCACCATTGCGTTCTGCGCGCAAAAGCGCCCGGTTGCCTCGTTCGGTGAGCAGGATGCGATTGGCCAGGCCGGTAAGCGCATCGTGCAAGGCAAATTGTTCCAGGCGCTCTTCGTACAGGCGACGCGCTTCCAGAAATTGCCCGATGTCATCGCCCAGCGCGGTAAATACCTCCTGGGCGTCGTCGTCAAGACGGTGCGCGGAGCCTCGAAACAGCTCTATTACGCCGTAGGTATTATCGCTATAGCGCAGAGGGAACGCCATGGCGTTGCGCATTTTCAGCCTGATGGCGGCATCGTTTTTTGGAAAGCGTTTGTTGGCGGAAATGTCGTCGACCCAAACCAGCTTACCGCTATTGAGAACCGTGCGGCACAAAAGCGTGCCATTGGCGAAGGCCGCAGTACGACTTTGGCTGAGCAGATCGGTGTTGTCGATGGCGGGCTTATGCCATTCGCATTGATAATCAAAGTGCTGGTCATTGAGCAGCCAGGCAATACCGGTGTCCCAGCCTCCGCTCAGGGCGATTTTCTCGAGTACCTGCAGCAAGGCGCCCTGCACGCTTCCAGACTGGGCCAGCATGCTGGCTATTTCATACTGGAGTTTTAAAATAAGAACGCTATCAGCCTGTATTGCAGCGACAGTGTCGCGATCTTGAGTCATTGTGGTTCCGCCGAAAAGTGAGCATGCCTTGCCGTGGGCAGCCCGGTTACCCAGGAAATGAAAGGTGTAAAACATATTAACAAATATTACATTTTGTCCTCGAACAATTGCTATCCCGTCCAGGGGCGCCGTTTGGTTTTCTTTACAATAAAGTATTTGCCCGCCACGCCGATACGCACCTAACATAAGGAAACAAGAAAATCAGACCTTAGACCTGTTCATCATTGCTGAAGCGAGGTGAGTCATGCTCACACACAGAACATGGGTGCCTGACTTTGTCGAAAAGTACATTGCGGTCATTGCTCAACGCACGGTGGCCTCGTCTCCCGACGATATCGAGCACCGTATTGGCGCGTTGATCAAAGACAATAAAAAAATCCACGAGATCGACTGTTTCAACCTCAATCCCGCCACCAATGTCATCAACCCCAAGGCTGAAGCCGCTCTGGCCCAGGGCCTGAGCGAACGTCCATCGCTGGGCTACCCCGGCGACAAATACGAAATGGGGCTTGAAGCCATACAGGAAATCGAAGTGATCGCCGCACAACTGGCGGCACAGGTTTTTGGCGCCCGATACGCCGAAATTCGTGTCGGATCGGGTGCACTGGCCAACTTGTACGCATTCATGGCCACTTGTTCGCCCGGCGATACCATTATCGTGCCGCCCGCTACCATAGGTGGCCATATTACTCATCACAAGGCGGGTGCTGCAGGCCTGTATGGCTTGAATATACACAGCGCCGCTGTCAATGCTCAGGGTTATACCGTAGACCTGGACCGCTTATGGAAAGACGCCCGCCATTTGCGGCCCAGCCTGATTACCATAGGCGGCAGCCTGAACCTGTTCGCACATCCCATCCGTGAGATCCGCGCCATTGCCGACGAGGTCGGTGCCAAGGTGCTGTTCGACGCAGCGCATATGTCCGGGATGATCGCGGGCCATGCTTGGCAGCAGCCTTTGGAAGAAGGCGCGCACTTGATCACCATGAGCACCTATAAAAGCCTGGGCGGACCGGCTGGCGGCCTCGTCCTGACGAATGACGCCGATATGGCGAAAAAACTGGATGCCATTGCCTATCCAGGGCTAACTGCCAATTTTGATGTCGGTAAATCGGCTGCCTTGGCCATAGGCTTGCTGGATTGGCTGGTTTTCGGGCGCCAGTATGCCGCAATGATGGCTGCCACGGCGAAGGCCTTGGCACTAGCCCTGCATGAAACCGGTCTGCCTGTTTTTGCGGCAGATCGGGGCTTTACCCAATCACATCAATTTGCCTTGGAAGCTCATGCTTTTGGGGGCGGGCAAACCGCTGCCAAAAAACTGCGCCAGGCCAATATCCTGACTTGCGGCATAGGCCTGCCTGGGCCGGAACTAGCCAACGATGTCAATGGCTTGCGCATAGGAACCCCGGAAATAGTGCGTTTCGGCATGCAGCCCGACGACATGCCCATGCTTGCCCAGTTCATTAGCGAAGCCCTTGGGGCCAATTCAGTATCACCAACGCTGGCACAACAAGTCAGTGACTATCGCCATCATTTTACCAAGCTGCACTATATAAGAAACTAGGGAGACAAGGTCTACACCATCAAGGAGACGACATGAAACAAGGTCTTATTGGCGCTGGATATGCCAGCGCCCTGCTACTGACGGCATTGGCCGCCGCTCCGGTCAGCGCGCAAACCTCAAAGCTTGATACGGTCATTAAGCGTGGTGAACTCATTTGCGGTACAGACAACACCAAGCCGGGGTTTGGCTATATGAATCCAAAAACCGGCAAACTGGAAGGTTTTGACGCCGACTATTGCCGTGCGGTGGCAGCGGGCGTTTTGGGCGACAGTACTAAAGTAAAAATGGTGGCCTTGACCGATAAGAATCGCTTCAATGCCCTGCAAAACGGCGAGGTCGATGTGGTGTTTTTCCACACTACCATTACCGCCACCCGAGCCACTGTAGTGGGCGCTGCTTTCTTGCCTGTCAATTTTTACGACGGCACTGGCGTGTTGGTTAAAAAGGCTGACAAGATCAAGTCCATATCCGATCTTGATGGCGGCACAATATGCACCACCCAGGGTTCCACCACAGAAGCGGTGTGGGCCGACTATATCAAAAGCCATAAATGGCAGTCTACTACCCAGGTGCTTACCTATCAGGATCTGGACAAGCTCTTCGCCGCTCTTAACAGCGGTCGCTGCAATGCCATGACCACCGATAAATCGGCACTGGTCGGGTGGAAAGGCAATGCGCCCAAGCCCGATGATTTCGATGTACTGGCGGAAACCATATCAAAAGAGCCTTTAGCCGGGTTTGTGCGTCAAGACGACCAGCAATGGCAGACCGCGCTGACCTGGATAGTCTATGCGCTGTCCCAGGCCGAAGAATTTGGCATTACCTCGAAAAATCTGGCTGAAATGCGCAAAAGCAGTAATCCCGATATACAGCGGTTTTTGGGCCTGGACGGAGACGTGGGTAAAAACCTGGGGCTGGCCCCCGACTTTACCCAGAAAATCATTGCCGCCGTCGGTAACTATGGGGAAGCCTATGATCGCAATATAGGGCCAGACACCCCTTACGGCATTGTGCGCAAAGCTAGCCTGAACGACCTGTGGACGCGCGGCGGCTTGATGTATTCCCCTCCATTTCGCTAAGCCCGAGCAGGTACCGGGAGGCCGCCGATGCGTACCAGCGGTAGTCACGAACGATACACCCTGTCTGACCACCTTTTGCAAATTGGCGTGGTCGCAGGGGCAATCGTCATTGTGCTGGGCTTGGGCGGCGGGATTTACTACGGGCTTGCCGCACATAACATTCCCATCAACTTTGCTTTTTTATGGCAGAAATCAGGGCTGCACCTGACTGAAGGCCTCACCTTGAACTGGTCCGAAGGCTTGAGCCTGCAAGACTTCAATTCCAACGATAGCAATATGCAGGCCTTGATCCTGGGGCTTTACAACACGCTGAAAGTCGCTTTGATCGGTATCGTTTTCAGTACCTTGCTGGGCTTGCTGGTAGGTGCCGGCCGTGTTTCCCAGAACTGGATGCTGAATCGGGTTGCTTTAGGGTTTGTGGACCTGATACGGAATACGCCATTGTTGATACAACTGTTTTTCTGGTATTTTGCGGTGATCTTGCAGTTGCCGGCGCTACGCAGCGCATCGGTATTCTATGGGGCCATTGCCAGCAGACAAGGTCTGTATATACCGAGCATCATTATCGAGCCGGCATGGCCCTTCTTCTGGTGGGCGGTACTGATTAGCCTGGCTCTCTTGGTGTTGGTGTTTGCCGTTGCCGGCCGTGGTAAGCGGCGTGTGCCGTGTCTGGTCATAATGGGGCTGGTCATCTTGGGATGGCTGTCTGCGATGCTGAGCCTAGGCAAGCCACTGCAGATGGATTTCCCGGTAGCCTCTCGGTTTCGGGCTAGCGGCGGGATAGCCTTCAGCCCTGAATTTGCCGCCATTTTACTGGCGCTTGTCGTTTATACCGCTGCCTTTATTGCAGAGATCGTTCGTGGCTCGATTGAATCCATTACCAACCGCCAATGGATGGCTGCGTTTGCGCTAGGCTTGAAACGCTGGCAGGCCATGGTCTATGTTATTTTGCCGCAGGCCTTCCGGATATTGATACCGCCCTTGGTGAACCAATATCTGAACCTGGCCAAAAATACTTCTTTGGCGATTGCCATTGGGTTTCCTGATTTGTTCAATATTTATGGCACCATTGCCAATCAGACCGGCCGCAGCATGGAAGGCATATTGATCGTGATGGTGGCCTACCTGCTATTGAATTGGCTGATCAGCCTGCTTATGAATATATATAACCGGCGCCTGCTGGCCAAGGGGCTGCGGTAATGAGCACCAAAGCCCTGGAAGTCATCCGGAATAACCTCTTTCCCAGCTGGCTGGACGGCCTGTTGTCCGTGGCGATCATTTCTGTCGTGGCGGCGCTGTTCTATGCTTTTGCTCACTGGGCGATGGTCCAGGCCGACTGGAGCGTAATTGGCAACAGCCTGCGCTTCATGATGGCGGGCGCGCTCAATATTACCGAGCTGTGGCGTGCCTGGATGGCCAGTACGCTGTTCTTTTTTCTGTTGGGGCTGAGCCTGGTCAGGATTGCCCAAAGCCGAACTAACCGGGCCTTGCTGTGGGTTGTAGTCTTGCTTGGCCTGACGGTACCGGGATTATGGCTGATAGATTTTCCCTTTGTTGCGCTAAGTACCGCCTTATTGCTTGCGATGGCTTGCGGCTGGTGGCTGGGCGCACGCTTTTTATTCGGGAGCGCCTGGCTGAGCCTGGGTTGGTTGGCCGGCACCGTCATTATGTGGAATGTACTGGTGCCCAGCGATGGGCGTGCCATAGGCGGCTTATTGCTGGGGGTGCTGATCACGCTGGTCGCCGCGATTGCCAGCTTCCCCCTGGGCGTATTGCTTGCATTAGGACGCACCAGCAGGCTGCCTGGCGTGCGCATGACCTGCGCAGGCTATATCGAACTGATACGGTCCCTGCCGCTGATTTCTATATTGTATTGGGCGTGGATGGTAGTTCCCCTGATATTGCCCGGTGATCTTCGCATTAACGACCTGGTGCGCGGCGCCGTGGGATTCACTTTGTTTTATGCCGCCTACGTGGCTGAATACATACGCGGCGGCTTGCAAGGGGTTTCCGAGGGGCAATGGAATGCGGCGCGTTCGTTGGGCCTGCGCAAGTTCCATACGCTTTACTACATTATTTTGCCTCAGGCGATAAGGTCAGTGCTGCCTGGTCTGGTCGGCAATGTGCTGGATATTTTCAACAATGTGCCATTGCTGTTTATTATTGGCCTGACCGAGTTCGTGCGCGCCGGGCAAGTGGTGTTGTCCAATCCGCAGCATTCCAATCAGCTCTACGAAGTCTATGTATTCATGTTTGCGGTTTATTTGCTGATTGCGACGGTGCTGTCATGGAGTTCGCGAGTGGTCGAGCGCAACATGGGCGCAAGCAACTGAACAATGCCGTCATCCGACAAAGTACGCATTTGATTTGGAAATGGAAACGCCAACAGCCATGGCTGCAACCACCCCTGACGATGAAAAAGGCCTTGCACATTAAACGGTTTGCAAGGATATAGGCTTGCGATTGAACAAGGTAATTGCCTGGCCGAGGCTTTCGGCCTGTTTATGCAACAGGTCTGATGTGGTGGCGGATTCGGCCACCATAACAGCGTTGCGCTGCGTGGCTTGGCCCAATTCGCTTACTGCTGCGTTGATCTGCCCTATTCCGCTGGACTGCGCTGCTGCGGCCTGGCTGATGGCAGCGACAAAATCGGAGACTTGGCTGGCCTGCTCGACAACATTGTGCATAATGCCGCCAGCCTGACCAACCAGGGCTTGCCCTGTCTTGATCTGCATGGCACTGTCGTCTATCAGTGCCTTGATTTCTTTGGCTGAATCGGCGCTGCGCAAAGCCAGACTGCGAATCTCGGCCGCGACAACGGCAAAACCACGCCCTTGTTCGCCGGCGCGAACCGCTTCGACGGCAGCATTGAGAGCAAGTATGTTGGTCTGGAAGGCAATGCTGTCGATGACCCCGATGATGGCGCTGACCTGGCTACTTGATGCAGCGATGGTTTCCATGGTGTTCATGGCTTGTTTTACCGCCTTGCTGCCTTCGGTTGCCGTCAGGCTGGCGGTGGCTGCAAGCTCCGCGACTTGGGCTGCCGTCTGGGCGCTGGTTTCCACATGAGACGTGAGATCTTCCAGCGAACTGGCGGTTTGTTCAAGGCTGACAGCCGCCTGCCCAGTGCGAGTGCTTAATTGGTCGTTGCGCCTTGCTATGTCTTGGCTGGCGTGCCATACGCCGCCAGCCTGCTCGCCGATGTCGTCGGTAAGCGCTTTCAGGTTCAGGCTGGCCTGATTGACTGCGCGCAGCAGATGGCCGATTTCATCGACCCGGGTAGCAGGGCTTTGCGACTCTAGCTGCCCTGCAGCCAGTTGTTGCGCCTGCCTGAGTACTGTTTGCAAACGACGGCCCACTTGTGTTTCAAGCCAGATGATGAGCAACGCAGCCAGCGCGAATTGTGTGCCAGCCAGCAGCAGGATTTGACCGAGAGTCAGGCCCAGAAAGGGGATCGGTGCCAGACCCAGCACAAAGGCTGTGGCCACGCCCGCAACATGGCGTGTACGTACCGATATCGTTTTCAGGCAAGACCAGCTTTTTTGCCAGCCCGTAAGCACCAGGATGCCATGATGGAAGTTGCGCCTGCCTTGCCTGCCCTGGCGGAAACGAGCGTACAAGACCTGTGCTTCGGTGATTTCATCTTGTGTGGGACGTGTGCGTACCGACATATAGCCTATGAGTTCGTTGCGGCGTACCACTGGCGCCACATTCGCCCTGACCCAATAATAATCGCCATTTTTACGACGATTTTTGATGAGTGCCGTCCACGAGTGGCCTTGCTGCAAGGTGCGCCATAAGTCAGAGAAGGCTTCAGGGGGCATATCAGGGTGGCGGACCAAGTTGTGGGCCTTGCCATATAGTTCGTCGTGACTATAGCCGCTAGTTTTGATGAACGCTGAGTTGGCGTAGGTGATGCGACCCTTGACATCAGTAACGGACATCAGGGTTGCATCAGCAGGAAATACATACTCGTGCTGAGTAACAGGTAAGTTAACACGCATGTAGAACCCTTTCTTACAAAGAAGCCTAGCCGGCACAACCAAACATTTTTACTTGTTTCTTTTTGTACGGCAATGAGATTTCTATGAAAACCTTGATCGGAATCAGAGTCTTTGACAGTTCGTTGCTTGAAGCCAGGCCTGTTCCAGGCCAGATACCTATTTTGTGCTTAAAATGAGACTTGTTTCTTTTTTGATAAAGCTCACGCAAACTTGATGCCGATCAAGACTCATCCAAGCTTTTTAGGTTTAAATAACAACATACGAAGTCTTTACCACTTTTGCCGCCTTTACTGTTTTTGTCACTGGAGATTAATTTTTATGTTAGCTAAAGTCACTATTGCCGCGCTACTGTCCGTCATGAGCCTGCCCGCATTGGCCGCCAATTGCGAACTCACTGTCGACTCGACCGATGCCATGCAGTTCAACACCAAAGAAATAATCGTTGACAAAACCTGCGAAAAGTTCACCGTCAAACTGACTCACTCGGGCAAATTGGCCAAGGCTGCCATGGGTCACAACTGGGTACTGACCAAAGCCGCCGACAAACAAGCTGTGGCCACTGAAGGCATGACAGCTGGCCTGGATAAAGATTACGTCAAGCCCGGCGACGACCGTGTCATTGCGCATACCAAAGTAATAGGCGGCGGTGAATCCGATTCCGTCACCTTCGATGTTTCGAAGCTGGCCGCTGGCGAAAACTATGCCTTCTTCTGCTCTTTCCCTGGCCACTGGGCCATCATGACGGGCACCTTGAAGCTAAGCAGCTAATTAGTCTGCGGTCGGATTACGCCTTCAGCTAATCCGACCTGTGCACTGGTCTTTGGCTGCACCACAGCACATAAGTGCCGCTGAAAAGAGCCTCTTTTGAGGCTCTTTTGCATAAGGCATTATCCATGCTAGTCATGTCCATGATTGATATCAGATTGCATCTGCGGTTTGCATGGTTGTGGCCTGTTTATTCGATTACAAATCCGATAAACAAACAATCTACCACGTCTAGGATTGACTTATGTCAAGACAAAGCCGCCGACTTATGCGTAGCATCAACCTAAGTTCATCAAAAGAGTTGCCGCATGCCCAGCCTGGCCCACGCTCGTAACGAATTCGCTCGAGCCCTGCAAGTTATAGCCCTGATCATTTTATTCGTAGGCGTGTTTGGCAGCTTTTCAGCGCAAGCTCAGCGGTTGCCTGAATTTCTCGATACGGTCAGCGCTGGCGACATCTTCCCTGGTGCCGATCGTTACGGCCCGCCCGAAGGCAAGCCCATGGTCGCCCGCGCTTATGCCGGCCAGCGTCAACTAGGCTACGTCTACCTGACCACCGATGTCGTCAATACGCGCGGGTATTCCAGCAAACCCATTGATACCCTGGTCGCTATTTCAAATGCCGGCGAAATCATGGGTGCCAAGCTGGTGCAGCACCATGAGCCTATCGTGCTTATCGGCATCCCCGAATCCAAGGTCAATCACTTCATACAAGGCTATGTCGGCCTGAACTTCATCGAAACCCCTCCCCGCACAGGCACACCCACGCCGGTTGACATCATCAGCGGCGCCACCGTTACCTTAATGGTTATAGGCGACAGCATTACCCGTTCGGCAATAGGTGTCGCCCGTGCTTATGGTATAGGTAAAATGGCGGCGGACAAGGCCGCGCCAGCCCCCGTAAGCCGTCTTATCGATCCCGATAAAACTGATATCCAGTCTTGGGACCAGCTTCTTGAAAACGGCGCCGTGCGCAATTTTCACCTGACTGTCGCAGATGTCAACAAAGGCTTTGAAGCCACCGGGCGGCAAAGTGCTATCGACCACCCCGAACCCGGCGAACCCGACGACCAGTTCATTGATATGTACGTGGCGCAGGTCAGCGCGCCATCTATCGGGCGCAGCCTGCTTCATGAAAGCGAATGGAAAAGGCTGCAAGACAGCTTAAAGCCCGGCCAGCAAGCCATTATCGTGGCGGGCAACGGCCCCTACTCTTTCAAAGGTTCGGGTTATGTGCGCGGCGGTATTTTTGACCGCATCGAAGTCATACAGGAAGAACACAGCTTCCGGTTCACCGATCGCCACCATAAGCGCCTGGCCGACCTGGCAGCTGAAGGCTCGCCCCGTTTCAAAGAAGTTGCACTATTCGTAGTTCCTGAAGATGCCGTGTTCAAGCCCACCGATCCGTGGCGCTTGCAACTGATGGTGCAGCGTATTATCAGCGTCAAAGAAAAGGCCTTTGTTACTTTCGATATTGAATACCAACTCCCCTCTATTTACACTAAGGTCGATCCGGCTGCGCCAGTCGCCGCCCAGCCTGTAGCGCTTTCCGCTGCCGATGCTGCGGCTGCCGCCGACATCGCTGCCGCCGAAGCGGCATTCGATGCTGCCCCGCCTATTTGGAAGCAAATCTGGCGCGCTAAAACAGGTCAGGTTGCTGCCGTGCTTGCTGCCTTGCTGCTACTGGTTGGCGTGTTCTTCTTCCAAGATCAGTTAGCCAGTCGACCCATTTTCTACGACCGCTTCCGCCTGGTGTTCCTGACTTTCAGCCTGTTCTGGCTGGGCTGGTATGGCCAGGCGCAGTTATCGGTCGTCAACGTCCTGACCTTTACTTCGGCATTGCGCACTGACTTCCGTTGGGAATACTTCCTGATGGATCCCGTTGTGTTCATTTTGTGGTGCGCCACTGCCATATCCATGGTGTTCTGGAATCGCGGCGCGTTCTGCGGCTGGCTGTGCCCCTTTGGCGCCCTGCAAGAACTCACCAACCGTATTGCAAAACGCATGGGCGTGAAGCAAATAAACGTGCCACAAGGCGTCCACACGCGCCTTTCCGGCCTTAAGTACGTTATTTTTATCGTGCTGTTCGGATTCTCATTGTACGAACTTTCGGTAGCCGAACAACTGGCTGAAATCGAGCCTTTCAAAACCGTCATTATCCTGAAGTTCATGCGGTACTGGCCGTTTGTACTGTTTGCGGTATTGCTGCTGGTGGCTGGCCTGTTTATTGAACGCTTCTTCTGCCGCTATCTGTGTCCCTTGGGCGCGGCCCTGGCCATACCTGCAAAGCTGCGTATTTTCAACTGGCTCAAGCGCTACCGCACCTGCGGCAACCCTTGCCAGCGCTGCAATATCGAATGCCCTGTACAGGCCATCAACCCTGAAGGCGATATCAACCCCAATGAATGCATACAGTGCCTGCATTGCCAGATGCTGTATCACCACGATCAGAAGTGCCCTCACCTGATCCAGAAAAATGCCAAGCGGCAAAAACAGGGCAAGGCGCCACCGCCACCCAACCCTATACCAGGGGAAACCGTAGTCCGATTCATACCGAGCAAGCCAACAGTAAGGCCTCGCCCTATCGAATCTGATTCCTGAATTTGCACACGCACCGTTTTCAACAGCCGTAACTTCACAATGGCGCCGTCATCCGATGGCTCGTACGCGGACGCCATTTAACTTTAGGAGTTTTTCATGTCTGATCAAAAGTCCGATAAAACCGTACTCAGCCGCCGAGGCTTTCTGGGAACGGCAGCCCTTTCTGGCGCTGCCGGGCTGGTTGGCGGAACCCATATGCCTGCTTTCGCCAAAAACGATAAAAAGGGCCCTAAAGGCTTGTCGGCCGAGGTAGGCCCAGGTGATCTTGACGAGTACTATGCATTCAACTCGGGTGGTCAATCCGGTGAAGTCCGCATTTTGGGCGTGCCATCCATGCGCGAACTGATGCGCATACCCGTTTTCAACCATTGCAGCGCAACAGGTTGGGGCCGTACCAACGAAAGCATCAAGATCCTGACCGAAGGCCTGACACCTGAAACCAAGAAATATCTGGGCGAAGGCAATGTATTCCTGAATGGCGATGCGCACCATCCGCACATGTCGTTTACCGACCAGACCTACGACGGCCGCTACGTTTTCATTAACGACAAGGCGAATAACCGCGTTGCACGTATACGCTGCGACGTGATGAAAACCGACAAAATCACCGAACTGCCCAACGTTTCGGGCGTGCACGGCCTGCGTCCTCAGCGCTACCCCCGCACCGGCTACGTATTTGCCAATGGCGAACACATCGTCCCGCTGAACAATGACGGCAGCAAGATGGATGACCCCAAGAACAACTATTGGGCGATCTACACCGCGATTGACGGCGACACCATGAAGGTGGCGTGGCAGGTTCAAGTCGATGGCAACCTGGATAACGGCGACGCCGACTATCAGGGCAAATACTCCTTCGCCACCTGCTACAACTCTGAAAAAGGGGTTACGGTTGAAGAAATCTCGGCGAACGAGCAAGACTGGGTTGTCGTATTCAACATCGCGCTGATCGAAGAAGCTGTCAAAAAAGGCGACTTCAAAGAAATGGGCGGCGTGCCTGTCATCGACGGACGTCATGGCTCGAAGTACACACGCTACATTCCCGTGCCCAACTCGCCGCACGGTTGTAACGCCGCACCCGATGGCATACATCTGGTCTTGAACGGCAAGCTATCACCCACAGTTACCGTCATCGACGTACGCAAACTCGACGACTTGTTCGCCGACAAAATCAAGCCGCGCGATTGTGTAGTGGCCGAACCGCAATTGGGCCTGGGCCCACTGCACACCGCCTTTGACGGCCGTGGCAACGCCTACACCACGCTGTTTATCGACAGCCAAATGGTCAAATGGAGCCTCGACAAAGCCAAGCGTGCCTACGCCGGCGAAAAAGTCGACCCCATCATCCAGAAGCTCGATGTGCACTATCAGCCTGGCCATAACCACACTACCATGGGCGAAACCAAAGAAGCCGATGGCAAGTGGCTGGTTTCCTTGAACAAGTTCTCGAAAGACCGTTTCCTGAACGTTGGCCCCTTGAAGCCAGAAAACGATCAATTGATCGATATTTCTGGCGATGAGATGAAACTGGTACACGACGGCCCCAGCTTTGCCGAACCGCACGACATGCTGTTGGTGCACCGTTCCAAGGTGAACCCAGATAACAGCTGGAAGCGCGACGACCCCATGTGGGAAGACGTACGCAAAATGGCCGAAAAAGACAAGGTTACGCTGGAAGGCGCAGCCAATGTCATTCGTGATGGCAATAAAGTGCGTGTCTACATGATCGCCGTAGCCCCCATGTTCAGCCTGCAGAAGTTTGAAGTCAACGAAGGCGACGAAGTCACCGTCATCGTGACCAACATGGAAGTCATTGACGACCTGACCCACGGCTTTACCCTGGAAGGCCATGGTGTCGCTATGGAAATCGGACCACAGGCCACGGCGTCCATCACCTTCACAGCAGGTCGTCCTGGCGTGCACTGGTATTATTGCCAGTGGTTCTGCCACGCGCTGCATATGGAAATGTCAGGCCGTATGCTTGTGAACCCCAAGAAGTCCGCGTAAACCAGTATGAAACTGTCCGCGTATCCAATTGGAAAGCGGCTGGCGCCGATCAGCCTGATGCTGATCGGCCTGGGCCTTTCTAATGCTGTATTCGCCGCGACGCTGCAGGTCGCTGCAGGCGCAAGCCTGCAGCAAGCTATCAATACGGCCGCGCCTGGTGATGTTCTACACCTTGCTCCGGGCGACTACCCGGGCAATATTGTTATTGACAAACCGCTGGTACTAGAAGGGCCAGCCGACCGTTCCGCCTTCATTATCGGCGAACGCAAAGGTCGTTCTGTATGGGTACAGGCGCCCGATGTAACGGTACGCAGCTTAACCGTCAAAAATTCCGGCCTTAGCCTGTCTGACATGGACGCCGGCATATTCCTTGACAAACCCGCCCATAACGCCCTGATCGAAAACAATAATGTCTACGATAATTCAGTGGGCGTATATGTTTGGGGACCGCACAATGCCCTGGTGCAGGGCAACCATATTGTGGGTAATACCGAACTAAGACTGGCCGAACGTGGCAATGGCGTAACCCTATGGAATACCCCTGGTTCGCGCGTTATCGGCAACGATATCTCCCAAGGCCGCGACGGTGTTTTTGTGAACACCAGCAAGCGTAACGCCTTTATCAACAATCGTTTCAGCCATCTGCGCTATGCCGTGCACTATATGTACGCCAACGATAGCGAAGTCAGCGGCAATGTGTCGGTAGGCAACGATATCGCCTATGCCATCATGTTTTCGCACAGACTCATCGTCAAAGACAACATAGCTGTGCGCAGCCGCGATCAAGGCCTGATGCTGAACTACGCCAATGACTCAAACATTGAAGGCAACGTTGTCATAGGCGGCGAAAAATGCGTATTCATCTATAACGCCAACAGCAATAAATTTGACAACAATCACTTTGAGGCCTGCGACATGGGCATCCATTTCACAGCAGGCTCCGAAGGTAACGAGATGGCCAACAATGCTTTTGTCAACAACCAGAATCAGGTCAAGTACGTCGGTACGCGCTACCTGGATTGGTCTAAAAATGGCCGCGGCAACTACTGGAGCGATAACAGCGCTTTCGATCTGAATGGCGACGGCATCGCTGACACTGCCTACCGACCCAACGATGTCATCGACCAGGTGGTGTGGCGTGCGCCCGCCGCCCGGGTCTTGCTTAACAGCCCGGCTGTATCCATCGTACGCTGGGCCCAGTCGCAGTTTCCGGCCATCTTGCCCGGAGGGGTCATCGACAGCGCGCCGCTCATGAAGGCGCCGCAGCCGCCAGCGCTTAAGAAATACAAGGAATTTGAATGACGACGTTTCATGTGGCGCTATCAGGCGCCACGAAAGATTACGGCCCTCAGCGCGCCGTCAACGATGTAGACCTTAAGCTTCGCCCCGGCGAATGCGTCGCCCTGGCCGGGCATAATGGTGCAGGCAAAAGCACACTGATCAAGCTCATATTAGGCCTGATACGCCCCAGCGCCGGGCAAGTGTTGCTGCTAGGCCAGGAAGCGTCCAGCCGCGCGGCAGTTGATATGCGCAACCATGTCGGCTACTTGCCTGAAACCGTAGCGCTGCATCCATCCCTTACTGGCGCTGAAACCTTGGCCTTTTATGCCCGCCTGAAACGCCAGCCATTATCAGGCAACACCGCCCTGCTCGCGCGCGTAGGGATAGCGCAGGCGGCCAAGCGCAGAGTGGGCGGTTATTCCAAGGGAATGCGACAAAGGCTGGCATTGGCCCAGGCCTTGCTGGGTGCGCCCAAAGTCTTGCTGTTCGATGAACCTACTACTGGGCTGGACCCGGCATCGCGCCTGATGTTCTACGAAATTGTGCGCGAACTACGCAACAATGGCTCTACCGTATTGCTCAGCACACACGCCTTGTCTGAACTCGACGGCCATACTGATCGCATCGTGGTCATGAAAAACGGCCACAAGATCGCTGATGGCTCCATGTCGCAGCTACGCCATAGCGCCGATCTGCCCATACGCATACGCTTGAGGCTGGCGGCGGGTTCGTCGGCACCTGGTCAATTGCCTGATGCCTGGCAGCGCATCAATGAAACGCAATTTGAACTGGCTTGCTCTGAACAAGGCAAAGTCGCCGCCATACAAAGCATAGGCGCCATAGGCCTGCCCATAGACGATATCGAAATCCATACGCCCACCCTGGATGATATGTACGCTCACTTCCTGAGACGAGAAGACGCATGAACGCTGTATACATTATTGTTGGCAAGGAAATCCGAGACGGCCTGCGCAATCGCTGGGTGCTTGCTACCGCGCTGCTACTGGCCATGTTGGCTTTATCTTTGGGTTTTCTGGGCAGCTCGCCTACAGGCGCAGTCAAGGTTGATCCACTCACGGTTACCGTCGTCAGCCTTTCCAGCCTTTCCATTTTCCTGGTGCCTCTGATCGCCATGCTGCTGGCCTACGATGCCATCGTTGGCGAAATCGACCGTGGAACCATGGCCTTGCTGCTTAGCTATCCGGTATCGCGCTGGCAAATTGTAGTGGGCAAGTTTGTGGGCCATTTGGCAGTGCTGACCCTGGCTACCACGGTCGGCTATGGCACCGCGGGTGTCGCATTGCAATGGGTGCATGGCACTGGCGACCTCAGCGCATGGCAGCCCTTTGCCTTCCTGATTCTGGCTAGCGTTTTGCTGGGGGCAAGCTTTCTGGCCATGGGCTATATGATCAGCTCCCTGGTGCGCGAACGCGCCACCGCTGCCGGTATCGCCATAGGCGTCTGGCTGTTTTTCGTGGTGATCTACGATATGGCCCTGCTGGGCGTGTTGGTTGCCGACCAGGGGCGCTACATCACCGCATCGCTGCTCAATACCCTGTTGCTGTTCAACCCGTCCGATATCTATCGGTTGCTCAACCTGACCGGCTATGAGAATATTTCCATGTTCGCTGGCATGGCGGGCTTGAGCGGGCAGGCGGGATTAAGCATGCCAGTGCTAATGGCTGCACAGTTGTTGTGGATAGCCGTGCCATTTTCCTTGGCTGCGGCATTCTTCAAAAAAAGGCAGATATAAGCATGAATTTACGTCATTTTGCCGTAGCTGCGCTCATCGCCATAGCGCTGTCAGGTTGTTCAGGCGAGGACAAGGCGCTGGCTGTTGCCCCGGTCGCTCAGGAAGTCACCTTTGATGCAGTGGGGCATTATTGCGGCATGAACCTAGTCGAACATGCTGGCCCCAAAGGGCAGATATTCGTCAATGGACGCGATAAACCAGTATGGTTTACCACCATCAAACAGGTATTTGCCTATACGATATTGCCCGATGAACCCAAAGGCATTGCCGCTATTTACGTACACGACATGGGCCGGGCCACCAACTGGGACCAGCCCGAAGATGGTAGCTGGATAGATGCTCGCAAGGCTTTTTATGTCATAGAAAGCCAGTTTATCGGCGGTATGGGTGCCGAAGACGCCCTGCCCTTTGGTGAAGAAGCCAAGGCGCAGGAGTTTGCCAAAAAGCACGGGGGCCGCGTAGCGGTTTTTGCCGACATACCCGAAAACTATGTCTTGAATCACGAAGACGCAGCCCAGGGGATTGCAGCGGGCCAACCACCTGCAGGAGCACATTGAACATGAAGCAAACCATTCAGACGCGTCGCCGGTTTATCGGTATTATTGCCGCAGCCTCTGGCCTGGCCATGGTGCCTTTAGCCTTGCGGCAAGCCAGGGCGTCTTATGCCCCTGCTGTACAACCGGTCATTTGGCGCGGCGTGGCGTTGGGGGCCGATGCGGAACTGCGTATTTATCATCCTGACCCTGTCATTGCGCAAAAGCTGATAGATCAATCGGTGGCTGAAGTACATAGGCTGGAAAAAATATTCAGCCTGTACCAGGAGGACAGCGCGCTTTCCTTGCTGAATCGCCAAGGATTCATCAATAGCCCGCCAGCCGATTTACTGCGTTTGCTGGCCGAAAGCCAGCACTTCAGCCAGCTTACCGGTGGTGCGTTCGACCCAACGGTGCAACCGCTATGGAAGCTATATGCCGGGCATTTTTCCACAGCACAGGCCGACCCTGATGGCCCAGGCATAGCGGCCGTTACGCAGGCCTTATCGCTGGTGGACTACAGCGCGCTGGAACTCGACCCCGCATATATCCGCTACTTGCGCCCCGATATGGCGATGACATTGAACGGCATTGCCCAAGGCTATATTACCGATCGCGTCACGCAATTGCTGCGCAACGCCGGGCTGGATCGAGCACTGATCGACATGGGTGAAATCCAGGGCTTAAATAAGCTGGATGGCGCCGAACCCTGGAAAGTCGGCTTGGCCGACCCGGATGACCCGAAGAAGGTGTTCGATACGGTAGAAATCCGCAATCAGGCCCTGGCCACATCAGGTGGCTATGGCACGCACCTGGATACTGCCGGCCGATTCACACATATTTTCGACCCCAAGACGGGTCTGAGCCAGCCGCGCTACCGCAGTGTTTCTGTGACCGCAGCGAACGCAACCACCGCCGATGCGCTTTCAACCGCATTCTCAACCATGAGCTTGCCCGACGCGGAACAAGTCATCAAGAAGCTGGGCGTGAAAGCCTGGTTTCTTATGGAAGATGGTTCAAAAGTGGTGGTTTCGTAATGTTGCGGCGTTGTTTGTCGGATTAACGCCGCCAGGCGCGTAATCCGACAGACCATACAACACAACCAAGGCCTACGGTTTATTTCCCAGGCTTGCATAAAACGCCGCCAGGTTTTCAATATCAGCATCTGACAGGCTTGCTGCCATCAATGACATGGTTTCGTCTTTTCTTGCCCCTGATTTGAAGTCGTTCAGGGCCTTGACCAGATAGATGGGATTTTGCCCGGCCAAATTGGGAGCATCAGGCGATATTGCAATGCCTTGGGGGCCGTGGCAAACGGCGCATTGCATAGACTTGGCTTTCCCCGCCGCCACATCGGCAGCCTGGGCCGCTGATAACGGCAGCCAGGCGCACAACAACAACCCCAGTAGCTTGCTTCCTGCAGCCATCAGACGCCACTTACTTGCCGGCATACGATATTCTGTAGATGGCGCCGACATAATCGTCAGACACCAGCAACGACCCATCTGGCAACATGGCAACGTCAACCGGGCGGCCCAGGTATTCGTTATTGGCAGTTAGCCAGCCATCGGCGAAAACTTCGGTTTTATCGGCCGTGCCATCTTCTTTCAGGCTGGTGAACATGACACGTGCACCCACCGGCGTGGTGCGATTCCAGGAACCATGCTGCGCTGAAAAAATACCGCCACGGTATTGCTCGGGGAACATCTGGCCGGTGTAGAACATCATGCCGAGGTCGGCCGCGTGGGCAGCCATTTCGACTTGAGGAAAGACAGCGTTTGCGGGCGCTTGGGCATCTTTGTATTCGATCGTCCTGATTTTTCCACCGCCATAATAGGGAAAGCCGAAGTCTTGGCCCATTTCAGTTGCGCGGTTCAGTTCGCCAGGCGGAATATCATCACCCATGCCGTCGACCTGGTTGTCGGTAAACCACAAGGTCTTGTCCTTGGGGTTGAAGTCCATACCTACTGAATTACGTACGCCATGGGCATAGACCTCGCGGTTCTTGCCGTCGACATCCATGCGAATGATGCCCATCATGCCGGTTTTGGCGTAAAGATCGAGCTTGTCTTTGGGCGGTACGTTAAACGGGTTGCCCAGGGTAATGTAAAGCTTGTTATCAGGCCCGATCCGGCAGGTGCGCGCACCATGGTTGAAGCTTTCTTCTTTGACCGGTATCAGTTCACCTTGGGGGACTACGACGCCAGCCGCAACATCAGGGCCTTCGTAGAAGAATTCGGCTGCGGGATAAACCAGTACGCGATTATGTTCGACGCTATACAGCATGCCGTCGCGGGAAAAACAAACCCCATTGGGCACTTTCATGGTGACCGAGGGTGCAAAACGCTTAACGTCGTCGGCGACACGGCTTTTAGTCCTGTCGGTAACCGACCATATTTTGGTTTTCCGGGTTCCGGCAAATACCACGCCTGTAGATGGGCCAACAGCCATATGACGAGCATCAGGCACCATGGCATACAGTGCGATCTTGAAGCCAGGTGGCAACTTTATGCTTTCCAGGTTGTGCTTGACGGCATCGGCGGCCGCGCCTGTTTGCGGTACAGATTCAATATCCAGGGATGCGCCCGTAGTACCCATGTTCATTAGTTTTTGAACATTGTCTTGAGCTATTGCGCCGCCCGCCAAAGCGCCGCAAGCAAGACCTACTACAAGCGCTGATACACGAATTGGAACGTTCATGTGCTGTCTCCGATTAGTAGATATTTTTATACCCGCGCATTCATTTGCGGATTGTTGAAGCTTACACCCAATTCTGTGGAAAGTGCTACCCATCTGACACCGTATAATCAAGGCCTTGGCGCGTCTTGCTTGCCATTGAACCCTGCTATGGAACCTCATGAAGAGAACTGATCTGGAAAAGAACAAAGCCATTAAAATAATGGAAAAAATGAAAAAAAACGGTACTCCCGATCGATTTTCTACCGATTCGGCGAATGGTCTGCTTGACCGTCGCGAACAGCGCAAGCTGGATCAGGCTTTGGGATTGATTTCATTCCCCGTGAAAATCAGGCAAGCACTGGCCGACGAAATTCGCGCTCAGGCAAGCGCGCAAAATACGGGGGTCAATGAAATTGTGGGTGCTTTGCTGGAAAAGGCGTTGAAGGGATGAGGTTTGCTTAAAACGTATAACTAATATTGGCGCCCGCACTCCAGTTACGGCCAGGTGCGGGTTCAAAGTAACGCTGATTCCCTTCGTTGACGATAACCGAACCCGCATATTTTCGGTCAAACACGTTATCGACACGCGCAAACGTGCTCAATTCCCAAGGCCCCGTACGCCACACATAGCCCGTATTTAGCGCTGCAATAAAATATGCTGGCGCAGTATCGGTGTTGCCGTCGTTGACGTAGATTTTGCCGAGATAACGCCCTTCTATGCCAGCTCGCCATCCTGTGGGCGGTGCCCAGGCAATGGCGGCATAGAGCGCCTGCTGAGCAATGCCTGGAATACGGTTGCCCGCCTGCAGACGCTTATCAGGGCTGGATGTACACGCACTTGTCAGGCAATTGTCGCGGTACTTGGCATCTATCCAGGTATAGGCCAGGTCGGTGCGCCAGTGGCGCGCGAATTTCCCGCTCCAGCCAAGTTCAAAACCAGTGCGGCGGGTACGCCCCGCATTTTGATACGTAGTGCGACCCCCAGCGCTATTGGCCGCAACAATTTCGTCTTCAGTCAGCGTCTGGAATAAGGCGGCGGTAAGCAAACCATTGGCCACGGTGGCTTTTGTCCCGACCTCGATGCTGGTGCTGACCGACGGCTGCAGCGAGAAATTCAAGCCGGCCTGACTGTTAGCCTGATACGAAACCTCGTTGAACGTGGGGGTTTCAAACCCCCTGCCTATGGACGCATACAAGCTGACATCTGGCGTAGCTGCATAACGTAGCGATGCCACAGGCAAGGCCTTGCGATAACGCGCATCGCCGCTGTCGTTGCCATTCTTGTCGGTGATATAGTGATCATGCGAACTGAAACGCACGGTGCTGTAGCGCAAGCCAGCATCCAGCGTCCATTTTTCCGCAAACTGCCATGAAGCCTGGACATAGGGATCAATGCTTGAACTTTTATTGGTTTCATTGCGCCGTAGTGCGCCCTGCACGCCCAGTTGGGAGCCCATGAAGTTTTCATAGCCTTTGCGCTGTTCCTGCATCTCGTCATAAGACAGCCCGCCCACTAGCGTCAGCGGCTGGCCGCCCAAAGACCACTTCGATGTCCAGCGCAGGTCGGCTCCACCGTATTCGCGTTTAAGATCGATAACGCCACCGGCATGCCCAGCAGTTGCCTGAGGACCCGGCGGAATGGATTGAAACTGCACGGTATCGCGCTGCCCGTAATACAACATAAGTCGCAAGGCATGGTCGGCATTGACTTGCTTGTTGTAGATCAATCCGCCCTGGGTTTGCTTTACTGTCTTGCGCGTATTGAATTCTTGCGCACGTTCGGCGCTGCGTGGCGCTTTTTCGTAATCTTCGCGACTCAAGCCCAAAGGGTCATCAGCCTTCAAGTCAACGCTATTGGCAATCAGGGTCAGCTTGCTGCTGTCATTCAGTTGCAGACCCAGCTTCATGTTGCCCAGATTTTTACGCGCTCCGCTGTGGTCACGGTAGCCTTGCGTGGTGAAGCGTGTGGCGCTTAGCAGGTAATCAAGCTTGGTCTCCCCCAGGCTTGTCGCGCCACTGGCCTGGGCCCCATAGCGATAAGTGCCATAGCTGCCCGCTGCAAATCCGGCGGAGAGCGTCGGTGGCTCAGCACCGTCTTCGGTAAAAATCTGGATGACGCCACCTGAAGAATTGCCATATAGCGCCGAAAACGGCCCGCGCAAGACTTCGACATAGTCTATTGAGGCAATATCGATATTGGATGTTTGGCCTTGCCCGTCGGGCATGGTGGCAGGTATGCCATCGACATATAAGCGCACACCTCGCACGCCAAAGCTGGATCTGGCCCCGAAGCCGCGTATGGACACCTGCAAGTCTTGGGCGTAGTTCTGGCGGTTTTGTATTTGCAGGCCAGGCACGCCCATCATGCTTTCCGACAAATTGATTTGCAGCTTGGCGTCGCGCATGTCGAAGCCGTCGATGACCGAAATGGATGCGGGTGTATCCAGGACGGAAGTATCCATGCGGGTGGTGGTAACCACGACGGGAGCAAGAACCTGCGGTGTGCTTTGTGCCCATGCCATGGGAACGCTGGCAGGCAGGAGTGTGAGTAATAAAACCTTGTTCCTGTAACAGACTGCCTGCATGAGGCTCTCCTGGTAGCGGTAAAGTCAGTAACCGATCACAAAAGATAGCCTGTGGCGCCGTATCCGTCAAACATGTTTTGTTGAGTTCTTGGGTCGGATTAGCGCCGTCAGGCGCGTAATCCGATACCCATCACCCCACCACGCTCAGGCTTTTTCAATACGGGCGGGCAAGCCTTGCCGCACCGTTGCGCCCGATACCCAGTCTATCCAGACGTTTTGCGCTGCAGAACCACGTGTGGTATCGGTAAACCCCAGGTCATTCAGGTTCACCCCTGCCGCCAAAGCTGGATTGTGCGCCATGGCCTGACCATTAACGCTGTGGCTGCGCGCACCCAATTCGGTATGGCCGTAACCATGTTCGATCGCCGCGGCGCCGGAAATTACCCCATCACGCACCACAGCAACACCCTTTACAGAACCGCCCGGCGTAGTGATTTTTACCATATCGCCATTGACGATACCCAAGCGTTGCGCGTCTTGTCGATTGACCGACACAGGATTATGCGGGTGCACCTGGCGCAGGCGATCTATGCCTATGGACATCGTACTCATCAGATTCGATTTGTACGATGTCAACAATAGCGGCCATTCTTTCTTATCAAAACTGGCACGCATGTCGCTGCCATCGGCCAACCGAGTGGGATACCAGGTGGGACAGCCACTGAAATGCTCGCCCGTCATGGAGTGGCGTATGGCCGCAATATCTTCATTCCAGATTTGCAGTGGCTTGGGGTAGGCCTTGCGTAAATGCTTGCCTTCCCAGGCTTGCTCAATGCGATCAAAGCGCCCGCCGCGCGTCAACAGCATAGCGACTTGGCGCCACTCTTCAGGCTTGAGCTTACCTTGCAACAGCGTTGCGTATTTATCTACGCCGGTGATCTCGAGATCGTCGTCGCTGGCCTCGCCCACCGGCTTGCCGGCAAAGTAAGCAATATTCGCCATGCCGCGCAAATAGAAGTCGGCGGCGCTGTTCAAGCCATGCTTGCCGCCATCTTTGTCGGTAATGACATTGTCGCCAAAACCAGGCATGTTCAGACGTTTGGCCACAGCGATCAAGAAGGCTTCCAGGTTGACTGGCTCGCCGTTCGCTGTCTGGGCTACTTCCGGCGTAACCGTAGGCCAGCGCACGGTCGATGACTTGGCGATAACGTCGGCCCAGGGTGCGGAAATACCCCAGCTTTCGTAGGTAACTGTATCCGGTACGATATAGTCGGCCAAGGCGTTGGTTTCATTGATGAAAGGGTTGATGGAAATTGACAGCGGCAAAGCCTTGGGGTCTTTCAGCATGTCTAGGGCCAGGCTCTTGAAGCCTGGTATACCGTAGACAGGATTGGCCATGTGGTTGATCCACACTTTGGCACGATAAGGATAACCCTGCATGCCCGAGACTATCATTTCGCTGCTTAAGCCCCCCACCGCCGGATACCAGGGTGCTTCGGCCGGGTAAGGCGATGCGCCAGCTTCTTTTTTACGACGGTATTCGCTGGTTTTTTCATAGGCGTAGCGGTTGCGCGACAAGGTCACGCCCTTGGGCGCGACTTTGCCTTCGAACTTGGCGAAGTTGTAGCGTGGGCCAGGTCCGAAAGGCCCGAAGGGCCCGGCGTCCAGCACCAGCCCGCCTTCCACATTCAGATTGCCTATCAGCGTGTTAAGCATCGCAATGGCATAGGCGGTATAAAAGCCTGAACCATTCATGGTGCCGCCATGGGCATCAGCGACTGCGCGCTTGCCGTGGCTGGTAAATTCTGTCGCCATGGATATCATGTCGGCTTCGGGAACGCCGCAAAGCTCAGCGTATTCTGGCAGGGTTTTGCTTTGTGCTTCGGCCCGCAGCAGAGCCAGCGAAGAACAGACGCGTACCGGTGCGCCACCGTCGGCCTGCCCCGCCAGCGATACCGTGGTATCGACAAACAAAGCGGCTGGCCCGGCATGAGTATGCGCCAGCAATTGCCCGTTGGCGTCTTGCACCACATAGACATCGGGTTCTTTTTCGTCACCTGCCTTTTCCCAGCCCAGGTCGGCGCCGCGCAAGAAGGAACCGTATCTTGGGTGCTGTTTATCAGCAATAACCAGGTGGGTGGAGTTGGTCCATGAGGCCTCACCCACTGCCTTCATGGCTGCCGGGCCTGGCTGAGCCAGAGCGTTGGCGTCGTAGCGCTCGTTGTCGATGATCCACCGTATCATGCCCATGACCAGGGCCAGATCGGTGCCAGGCAACACAGGCTGCCAGCGGTTGCCCGAACCGGCAGCCAGGCTGGATGAAGTCGGTAAAATAGGCGAAACCACAATATACCGGAAGGTGTTTTCTTTGCGGGCGCGTGCCTCGGCAAGTTCCCTGCCCTGTCTTTGGAACGGGTTGCCCGCTTGCGCCGGCGCCGCACCTATGAAAAGGCCAAAGCTGGCGTTGGTCCAGTCGGGCTTGCCGTGCGGCATGCTGCGTGTATCGGCCAGGGCCGCGCCTGCGCCGACCCGGAAAGACTGACCACAGTACGAACCGTGATTACTGAAGTTGACCGAGCCGAAAGACTGCTCGGAGAAACGTCTCAGTAACTGAGTACGTCCTTCGTTGCCAGCGTCGGTGACCAATAATTGGTTGGACAGCGGCCCATATTCGGGGTTTTCCGCGTCAATCAGTGTCTTGTTGTCGAATATGGCGCGCAAGCCATCGACCTGGCCTTCGCCAAACAGATTGCCGCCTTCGCATACTTCGGTAATAAGCTGTTCGAAGGAAATGCTTTCCCATTTGCCTTCGCCCCGGGCGCCCACGCGTTTCAGCGGCTTAAGCACGCGGTAAGGGCTATGCTGCTGCTCGAGCATGGCTGAACCACGCGCACAAGCCGTGGCACGCCCTTCCAGGCCATTTTCCCCGCCCAGCATGGCATAGACTTCGCGCACTGGCGTTTCCATGGGAGCCGGGCTGGTTGTGGCCAGGGGGTGATAAGGGTTGCCGGCTACCCGTAGAATACGGTTGTTGTCTGTATCAATGCGTACACGTACGCCGCATTGAGTCCAGCAGCCCAGACAACTGGATGGGCTCACGACTTGCCCCGGTTGAGTCGATAAAACTCCGGTAGCGGGATCAATACGAAATTCCGGTGTCAGTGAATTGCCACGCACAGCGTGGGCAACCGGCATGCCCGCTGTGCCTGTGACCAGGCCATTTACAGCCCTGCTGACAGTTTCACCATAGCCTGCCGCAAAGGCAGCCAGGCCGCCGGCGGCAACGCCGCCGCGCACCATCAGTTTGCGCCGGTCGAGGTTGGTTTTATCTTGCTTGCTCATGATTTGTGTTTCCTGTTCGTTCAATTGCCGGCGACAGCCAGTGGCGCATAGGAGCGCGATGTGCGGGTTGGGTAACGCTCGAGCAAGTAGGTCAGGACAGCAAGCAGCGCGGCCCACAGTCCGAAAACCCCCACTATGCCCATCAGGCCATCGCCTCCCAACGGCATGCTGTACAAGTACAGGCCTGCGCCGTATTTAGGCACACCCTGAACGCTCATGAATACTATCCAGCGGAATATCCATGCCGCTGCCATCATGACCAACGCCGCCATCAGCGAATACCGAGAGCCTCCCAGGACACGTGGAGGGCGCGACAACAGCACCACTATCCCCGCGCCCGTAAACACGGAGCCGGCAAAGCTCATACGCCATGCAGGAAATGAATCGAACAGGCGTGTGGCGGCGATAAAAGACTGATCATGTCCCATCAGGCCCATCACTATCCAGGCACTGGTGCAGAGAGCCAGCGCTATGACGGCCACCACGCCGAGGCGACGCAGCAACGGCAAAGGCAATGCCTTGACGCCACCAGGCAGCCAGCGCGCCACCAGCAATATGCCGCCCAGCGTAGCCAACCAGCCAGTCAGTGCAAAATTAATGGGCAGGAAGATGGTGTTCCACAAGGGGCGCGAGCGCACCACCATGACCTCCATGCCGGTATAAACCAGAATGGAAAGCGCTGAAAATGCCAGTAGGACAGCGACCACACGCAGCCAGCCGGAACGCCCCAGCCACCACAACAGGCAGAACGCCAGTGACAGCGTGACGAAAACCGGCAGCAGGTAGGCACCCAGCGACATCCATGACCACGGCGTAAAGTGGGCGTAAAAATGCCAGAAGCGACCAGGCTGATGCAAGTCGGCCAGCAGGGATACCGGGGCCGCAACGGCGCTGCTCGCCAGCAAGACGACCAGCGCCGGCAACAGTCGGGCAGATTTGGAATGCGGGCCTGTAAAGGCGCAGGCTACGGCGGTTAGCGCGGTTGTGGTGCAAATTCCGATAAGGAAGAAATACTGTACCGCCCAGGGCAGCCAGGCCGCCTCATAGGCCGGAGTCAGCAACTCGATGATTTCCATATGATTACCTTTGCTGCAATGGTTATAGGTCGGAAACCAGGCGTACGCCGGCTTGCCCATCTATTTCGTTGACGAACTCATCAGGCATACCTATATAGAACACATGCGGAGCAGTGGCCATATCTGGTTTCAATACCTTGATGTCATCGCTATTTTCTTTGATAAGCTGGGAGATTGTGCTTTCCGGATCGTTCAGGTCGCCGATAACACGCGCCCCGCCCACACAGCTTTCAACGCAGGCCGGCAACAAGCCCACTTCCAGCCTGTGCTCGCAGAATGTGCATTTATCGGCAGTTTGGGTTTCTTTGTTGATGAAGCGTGCATCGTAGGGACAGGCCTGTACGCAGTAACCACAGCCCACGCAGCGGTCGCTGTCGACCAGGACGATGCCATCTTCGCGCTGGAAGGTGGCCTGTACCGGGCATACTGGTACACAGGGAGGCGTGTCGCAATGGTTACACAGGCGCGGCAGGCTGAACATGGCCGGCGCATCGGCACCGGGCAGGTCAACTTCGTATTGCAGCACGGTAGTGCGAAACTGGCCTATCGGGGGCAAGTTTTCCATGGAACAGCTAACTGTACATGCCTGGCAACCTATGCATTTACGCAGATCCACCACCATGGCGTAGCGCTTGCCCGCCTCACCGGGTCGGCGCGGCGGTTGCGTGCCCATAGCCTGGACAGGCATGATGGGTATAACGGTGGCGGCCGCGCCCAGGCCAAGCATTTCTTTGAGAAAACCGCGCTTGCTGGCCTGTGGAAGGTTTTCTGGACTATTCTTCTGCATATGGGCCTCAATAACGTCGTTTGGCCGGTTTTTCCTGCCTACAACATGTATATATCTATGAAGCTATAACCTTATCAGTAACAAGGGTATACAGAATTGAGCCAAATCAAAAATAGATGGGTTTACTCACAATGAAAAGTGTGAACATATGCTACTGAAAACCCTGGCCCTGTTTAGCCTGACTGCGCTGGCGGAAATCTTGGGCTGCTACCTGCCCTATTTATGGTTGCGTAAAGGCGGCCCAATCTGGTTGTTGATACCCGCCGCAGCCTGTCTGATGCTGTTCGTCTGGCTGCTGACTTTGCATCCAGCGGCCAGCGGCAGGATATATGCGGCTTACGGCGGCGTGTACGTCGCCAGTGCATTGGTGTGGTTGTGGCTGGTCGATGGCATAAAGCTAAGCGCCCTGGATTGGATAGGCGCCTCTGTGACCTTGCTGGGTATGGCGATAATTGCATCTGGGTGGCATGCCCAGGGTTGATAGTGGCATTGCCTCTGCAACCTTGTATGATGCTTTTTACATTGTCCGGTGTCGAGTTACCTTACTTTTGTGGCGTTGTTTGTTGGATTACGCGCCAGATCGGCAAGTATCGGGCAATCAGGCCGGTTATCGCCATGGCAGCAATCGGCCAAATGTTCCAGTTGGTCTCGTATTGACTGCAGCTTTAAAATATCATCGTTCAGTTCGTCAATATACTGGCGAGCCAGTTTCTTTACGTCAACGCTTTTGCGGCTGGTATCCTGCCATAAACCCATCAGTGTTTTAATTCGCTCCAGCGAAAATCCGAGATCGCGCGAACGCTTCACGAAGCGCAACGCCTGTATATCTTTTTCTGAGTACTGGCGATAGCCCGATTCCGTCCGCATGGCTTGACCAATCAAGCCTATGCTTTCGTAATATCGGATCATTTTCGTTGTTACCCCCGAACCTGATGCGGCTTGGCCTATGTTCATAAATTGCTCCAGGATGAAATGAAATCGTGCTGCTCTTGCTTGACATTACCATCGTAGCAAGGTTTATGCTAGCTTGTTATCATCCTGACTCAGCCTGCCAACCAAGGAGCATCAAATGCTGGAATTCGAAGTTAACGACATGACCTGCGGACATTGCGTAGGGGCCATCACCAAAGCGCTCAATGCCGCTGCACCGGGCGCTACAGTAGATATCGACCTGGATAATCACCGCGTTCGAGTCAGCGGAGCCTCCGATGCCGACGCCATCGAAGGCGTCATACGCGACGCGGGCTATACGCCAGTCAAGAAATAAACCAGGCCCGCCTTTTACGGCGTGCTTGTTTCCGCGTCTGGCGATGCTAATCCGGCGGTGCGCCGAACAACGCTGCGTTTAGCGGTGGAGTATAGGCCCAAGCATGCAGCGGTATGGGGCTGAAAGCGCTGCCGCCGTTTGCGGGCGGTGCATCCACCATCGCTGCAGGCACCCATGCACCAAGGCTTCTGGCCTTTAGCAGGTAAGTCTGATGTGGCTGCATGCTGCGCGCGGCCAGGTATAAAACACCATCAACCACGTCCAAAGCTGGTGCGGAGGCTACTTTTTCCGCCAACTGGCTTACCTGCCCCGCCTCTATTAGCCATAACGCTCCGCTGCTGCGTTCTGTTACAGCAACCACAACAGCGCCGTTTTCATCCAGAGCAATGGCGGGCATACCCGCATACCGCACGCCAAGATCGACTGGCTGGCTCCAGGCGCCATAGGCATGGCCTTGGGATAACTGGACAATGCGCTGTAGTTGCCCGCTGGATTTATGACGAAAGTACAATTCGATCAAACCGTCACCATTGCGCGAGGCGGCCAACCCGCCGCCCGATGCGCCACCCAGCAAGCGGTGCCAGGGCAACCATGTCGCCTTGTCCAGCATGGCAGCGTGCACCAACTGCAGGCTGCTGGCCTCATCGGGAATGGGCGTGGCGGTCTGCGACGAATTCCTGACATTCACATATGACGTCGTCCACAAGGCGCCGCCGCTATCCACTGCAAACAGGGTGGGTGCGCCCGCGCCATCAGTAGTGATGCTTATCTGTGGAAGCGCACCGGGCAATGGCGGCAGATTACGCCAGGCGGTCCACGTGTTTCCAACGCCAGATGGCCTGGTGTAGTGGAAAAAACTGTCATTGCCCATCGCAACCGCCAGCAATTGACCTTGCCTGGAAACTGCCGGCAATGCCGTCAAGCGAGCTCCAGGTATCATTTTCCAGCCCTGCCAGCCAACGGCTCCCTGGTAGCTGTTGGCCCAGACCAAACCGGTTGCATCGCGCGCAAAAACACCGGTTTGTCCGGCCTGAAAAGCGAAGGCAACAAGCGGGTCGCAAGTACGTCCACCCAGGCTGGCCCAACGCCCGCCAACGCTTTGCCATACATTAGCGGCGCCATTAGCCTCACCTACCGCAAACAAGGATATGCCGCCTTCCTTCGGGCCAGGCAATAAAGTGGGCGCGGTATTTTTCTTAGATACATAGTAGCTACGGCTCACCCATGCGGCGGCCGGACCGGCAGGCTCCTGGCAAAACTGGCTGCCTGTGCAATAACGGTAGTCACTCCAGGCGTAACGCCGGAAGGCTTCTGTTTTCTGGCTGGTTTCGCTAGCCGACAAATTGGTATCACGTTCCTGACTGGGGTAATCGACATAAGCCACTTCGGCGTAATTGCCATGCTCATAGCCAATGGCGTCGCTCACCAGCCTGGCGCTGGCAATGTGGTCGGGGTGGTCGTGGCCAGCACAACGCCAGCACAGATCGGCATACGGTATCGTAATGCTGTCATCCATATGTCGTACCGTTGTTGGCTGGTATTCCTGAATGATTTGCTCTATGGTGGCGACCAGTTCAGGGCGCGAATAGCGCTCTACGGCCGGGCCCAGCGATTCGGCCGTGGCGCCGGGTACGGATTCGGCCTGGCTTAACGGAGTCAAGCTGCCCCAGCCCTTGCCCAGCCACGGATCTTGCAAGCGCATGTGCAGCAACTGTATGCGATTGTCGCCATTCAATGTGAATCGGGCCAAGCGCCGCCTGCCTATATTGGCAAAGTCTTCAGCCCAGATATTGGGGGTTTGCGCCATATAGGCATAGGCGGCGCGAACGCCCTGCTCGCGCCCCAGCATATAGCCTTCGCCCTCGCCTCTGTCGCTGGCGGTGAGGTAGACCACTTGCACGCAAGCGCCGGCATTGATGCTGGCCTCGATGTCGGGGTTCATGAACAGCAAGTCATCGTCTTGGTGCGGCACGAAAACCAGGTCTTTGATACCGTTGCATTGAACCAGGGACGGGCCAGCCCAGGCTGTGCCGACACCGCCCGCTGCAAGCAGTGCGCAACAGCATGTAGACAACAGCCGAATCAATTTCAAAATAGTCCTGCTTGATAAAGTAAGACAATTCTATGCTTTTTTTATCTGGCCGGCAGAACAATCTTTACCTGGCGCCTACGGCACTTACGCCTGGAATAAGGCCTCCATTTGGCGGCGCACCTGGTAGGCATCGGTGCTGGTATCGATGGCGACGTCGTCCCACACTACGCACTGGCCTTTTTTGACCGGACGCAAGAGTTTGACGTTATGTGCCAGCCCCAGCGGCAAACCGCCCATTTGCCTGGAAGTGGCGGCCGGCAGCAGCTTGCCCCAAACGGTGTAGCCGCCCTCGCCGTCGAGTATTTCCCCCGCCTGCAGGTCGCGTTTGGCGGTAGCAACCACATCGGCAACCCAGCCATCGGCCACCCCTGTTGCTTCACCCCGCAGCACTACCGACGCCACCGACATGCCGACTTCCAGGCCGATGAGATGCCAGCGCTTGTACAAAGTAAAGTAGCGTCCCGTGGGATCGGTATGCGCGTTGTATTCTTCAAAGCAGTTCTTGATGTAATCAGTTTCGGCCTCTACGGTAACCCAGACCCCCATGCGTATATCGTAGGGAATGCGGCGCCCATCGGCTTCCAGCGACGATACGACTTCCACCATGCCCTTGCGTTCGAGCACGCCGCCTTCGCTGATGGGCCGGGTAACGAAAGGAATGTCTTCTACGCTGGCGGGTGGGTACAGCAGCCCATTGGACGGCACGGCAAGCCCTGTTGCGTTGGCCACGGCACAACTTTCTATGGAAGGCTTGGAGCCATCAAGAAAGCTGTTGAACATTTTTGGGTTGAGCCCGCCGCGCTCGGCTTGTTCAGGCGTAAGCCCATAATTGCCCCATACTGTGAGCGGCGTGGACTCGGAAAAATGAGGCAGCCATTTATGGCCGCGCCCTGCCGCCACCACGGGAAAGCCGCAGGTACGTGCCCAATCAACCAGGTCGCATATTAAAGCCGGCTGGTCGCCAAAGGCCATGGAATAAACTACCCCCGCCTGTGCTGCCTTTCGTCCCAGCAATGGCCCGCAAAAAGCATCGGCTTCGACTGTGACATTGACCACATGCTTGCCCCGTGCAAAGGCGGCGAGGCAGTGTTCTACCGCAGCAACCGGATTACCTGTGCATTCGACGATGACGTCGATTTCTGGCAGATTAACCAGAGCCTGCCAGTTATCGGTAAGCCAGGTGGCCCCGGTTTTCAGCGCGGCCTGGGCGGATTCGGCTTGATACTGCTGTGCCTGCCAGCCCACACGTGCCAGATTGACGCGCGCCGCATCGGGATTGAGGTCGGCGATGCCCACCAGATGCACGCCGGGCGTGCGGGGAATTTGCGCCAAATACATAGAGCCAAATTTACCGGCGCCGATCAGGCCTATTCGTATCGGGTTGTTGGCGGCGGCGCGTTGCTCAAGTTGCTTGTGCAGGCTCATGGGGTCTCCATTTGTAAGGGATTTATTTAGCGTTTTTTGCTTGAGGTTGCAATAAAACAGAAACGGGTTCGGGCGCGCCGGCCCAACTTAAGGTGTAGGCGGGGCCGCGGCGCACGTTGCCCACCAGCGCAGGACGAAAACAGGCCAGATTGTTACCCCCAGCATGCCTGACGCTAGGGTAAACAATACCTAATGAGCCTTGTTCCAGCAGCTGCTGCGCCAGTTGTTGCGAAGCCACATAACTGCTCGGGTCTAGGCAGGCCTTGAAGCCGGCGACATGACGTAAGTCGTGAAATTGGGCGCTGAAATCAGCCAATAATGCCTGATAGCTGACTGTGTCATAAAAATAATTGATTTCGGTGTATTCGACGATTTTATGAAAGGTGATTTCGGCCAGCGCGGTGGCGGTGTCGAAGGCGCAATACCAAGCGCCGCGCTGGCCGCTGTTGAAACGGCTGCCTTCTGGACGGGGGTAGGTATAAGCCGCATTGATCATGCGAAAATTGGGCACCCCGAAAACCAGTTCGTCTATGCCTATACCGGCCATGGCGCCGCGCTCGGCCGCCAGACGCTGATTGGTGGCGTTATCGAGATCGAACAAATCTTGCAAATGGGCCGGGCTGTTCGCCAGCGGCGCCAGCACGGAGTCTTCCTGGTTGGCAAAGCGCGAAGGCAAAAAACGCCAAGTATCGAGCTGGCGAACCAAGCTTATGGGTGGCGCCCGCATTTACATCCCGCCGCGGCGGGCGTCGAGCAAGGCCCGAACCGTTTGCATGGCCAGCAAACCGCCCTCTTGCATGTAGCGCAACGGCGTCTTGCCGCCAAATATGGTGTTGTTGTTGGGTAGGCTGACCCATAGATCGGCAAGTTCGTCACCATAGAGGATATGCAAGGCTTTATAGATGCCCAGCAGATAAGAAATACGAGTGATGCGATCGACTTCCAGGACGCGGCCAGGCTTTTTTTTCCATTCGTAAAAAGCGCTGCTTGAAACACCACCCAGTAATACACAGGCTTCTTCGTCACGCAGCTTCCAGGCCTGGGCCAGTTTGAAGAAACCCTGTAAGGCTGATTTGGATAAACGCTCGCGCTCGGCCTTGTTGTTGAGGTCGATAATAGGGACCGGTTCAAAGCGGCTAAACGGATAGGCATAGGCCAGGTTCATATGGATTCTCCTGTTGTGGTTATTTTATACTCCACTAATGGAGTTAACAAGAGAAAAATGGCATAATTTCCCATACCGACCCAACGCATTTCGCCAACACGCTTTATTCTTGCAAATCTGGTGCGATTCCGCAGGCCAGCAACAATATGATATTCAAACCATGAAACTCAGCCAGATCAGATACTTTGTTGTTGTTGCAGAAGAGCTCCATTTCGGGCGCGCAGCGCGTCGACTGCATCGGTCACAACCGCCCGTCAGCAGGCAGATTCGCCTTCTGGAGGAAGAGCTTGGTGTCGAACTGTTCAAACGTAATACACAAAGCGTTACCCTGACACATGCAGGCAAGGTTTTTCTCAGGGAAATACAACCTGTGCTAAACACAATAGAGCATGCCACCGATGCAGCCAAACGTGCGGCGGCAGGCCATATAGGCACGCTTTCGATAGGCATGACCGCATCTATCATGTTTGGCATATTGCCACGCATACTTACCGAATTCCGGCAGCGTTACCCCGACGTTGTCGTGAACCTGCGTCTGGCGACAAAAGCCGAACAACTGGCCGCCGTAAAAGAATGCCGCCTGTCAGTGGGCCTGGTGCGCTCGTTGTCCCAAGACCCCGATCTGTGCCATGAAGCGCTGCTGGACGAACCCCTGGAAGTCGCCATGGGGCCATCCAACCCGCTCGCGGCTAAAGCGCAAATCCAGCTTAAAGACTTGGCCAACGAAGGTTTTATTTTATATCGTGGCCATTCCCCCACCAGCGTGGCAGACAAGATCATCAGTGCCTGCCACACTGCTGGATTCAGCCCACGCATCGTTCAGGAAACCGATGACATGCAGTCTGCCGCCGCTTTGGCGGCGCTGGGTATCGGGGTGACCCTGATTGCTTCATCGTTAAAACAACTGGGCTTGCCCGGACTGGTATGCAGACCCGTGCTGCAAGGCACAGTGCCACTTACCATTCGTTTGTATGCTGTATACATGCGCTCGGAAATCAGCACTGAGCTTACCGCGTTTTTGTCACTCGTCCGCATCATGTGCCAGGCTAATCAACCTGAATCCCCAGTTTAAGTACTAAGTCGCTCCATTTTTTACTGTCTTGCAGCATGATTTCCGCCAGTGATTGGGTGTTGCCCTGCATGGGTTCGACCTTGATCGCGGCAAAGCTTTCACGCACCTTCGGGTTTTGCAGGCTGGCGCTGACAATGGCGGCTACTTTCTGTAATCCCTCCTGAGGAAGGTCTTTTGGGGCCAGCAAGGCATACCACCAGTCCACTGCGTAGTTTGGCAGCGTATTTTCTGCAATGGTGGGAATATCCGGAAAGGCGTTTGTCCGGGACGAGGTGGCAACCGCCAATGGCCTGATCCGGCCATCAGCGACAAAAGGCGCAATAGAGGTGGTGCTGTCGAACATCAGGTCAATGCGCCCGGATACCAGGTCGGTCATGGCAGCCACAGAACCACGATAAGGAACGTGGGTCAGTGTAATCCCGGCCTCTGCGGCAAACCGCGCCGCAGTCATGTGCAATGAACTGCCGACTCCCGCCGACCCATAGGTGAGCTTACCGGGATTGGCCTTGGCCGCATCGATAATATCTTGTGCTGTTTTATAAGGCGAGCTGGCAGGTACGACCAGCACGTTGGGTACGATTCCAACTGGCGCCAAGGCACGAAAATCACCAAGTGCATCATAGGTTATTTTGGAATTAAGAGCCGGCACCACGACATGGCCCATGGCGGTCATCAGCAAAGTATGGCCGTCTGTGGAACGCGACGCCGCTGTCGTGCCGACAATGCCGCCAGCACCAGCACGGTTCTCGACTACCACAGACTGTTTCAGTCCGGCTTCCAGGTAGGGAGCAAGAATGCGCGTCATCGTATCAATAGCGCCGCCAGGCGGAAAGGGAACAATAATATGTACTGGGCGTTGCGGCCATTCTTGTGCAAAGCTTGGAGCCGCACCAATCGCAAGGAAAGCAACGGAAGACGCGACAAGCACCGCTACAACGCGTCGCAGTGACGTGGCTACGGCCTGCCCCGTAGCGCAAAAGTACCCAGGCTTAAGGGATTTGTTTTTCATAATATCTCCAGTATTTATGTTTTGACCGGACAGCCGCAACGCGGCGCATCCGGCTTTTATCATTGACGAATGACCAGACCATCTACGGCGATGCCGCCATTGGCATGAAGAATGATGGGATTGATATCTATTTCCAAAATCTCGTCTGCCAAATCTGCCATCAATGCTGAAACTCGCGTCACGAGCTCAATAAAGTGGTCAATGTCTGCTGCTGCACTTCCACGAAAACCATCCAGCAAAGGTCGCAAACGCAAGCCATCCAATGCATGTTGGACTTCAGCACGGCTGATGGGCGCCAAACCCACAGCAACGTCCCGTAGTACCTCTACTTGCACGCCGCCAAAACCAAACACCACAACGGGCCCGAATTGCGGGTCCTGGCGCGCACCAATTATCATTTCTATGCCTTGTGGCACCATTTTCTGGATGCTGATGCCTGCTATCCCCGAGCCTGGCGCCAGCCCCTTGACTGCAGCCGTGATTTGTTCGTAGGCCTGCTTCACCGCAGCGGCATTGCTCAGGTTCAGCTTGACACCGCCCACGTCGGATTTATGCTGAATTTCAGCGGCCTGCACTTTTGCCACAACCGGATAGCCCATTTCATCGGCGGCGGCAACGGCTTGTTCCGGACTGGTGCAGAGTATTTCCTGCACGCAATCTATGCCATAGAACCCAAAGAGTTTCTTGGCCTCGCTTTCAGTCAGGGCACGGGCGTTTGCAAACGACCGGATATATTGACGCGCAGCATCGCGCGCCGTTTGTGCCACCTGTACGGATGATTGCTGTGCAAGCAGGGCCCGGCGGCGCGCATAGTTGAACCAAAGCTGGTAGGCATGCATGCAACGATCCAGTGAACGAAACATGGAAAGCCGACGACTGGCATCATAAACCTGTGACCCTATCCCTTCGTACCATTCATTCATCCAGACCAGCGACAGCGGTTTGTTGATTTCGGCAGCCAGTGCATCGAGCCCTTCAGCACGCCTGACGGCGGCTTCGCCATGGGCGGATGGCATCAAAATCGCCAGCCCGGCAAATCCGGGATCGTTGGCGAAAATGCGCACACATTCGCTATAAAGCTGTTCGTCCCGTATCGATTCGGCGGTAATGTCTGCTGGGTTGGCAATACTGGCAAACGCAGGCAACCGGGCGGACAATGCCTGCACTGTAGCGGGTGCGGGTGTGGGTAAACATAAACCGTATTTGTCAGCCTTGTCGGCTGCCATCACCACCGATCCTCCTGAGCCCGAGATAACGCCAATAGCCGAACTTGATGGCATGCCGGCGCGTGAGAAAAATACGGCGGTTTCCAAGAGAGCTTCAAAGGTATCGACTTCGATCACGCCAGTGCGCTCAAACAGAGCACGGTATGTTGCGGCATCCCCGGCCAGCATGCCAGAATGCGACAAAGCCGCCTTCTGGCCGGACGCCGTGACGCCGATTTTATAAATAACAACAGGCTTGCCCGCGTGAAATGCACGCTCTAGTGCGGCCCGCAGGCGACGACCATCGGGCACGCTTTCAAATATCGACGCAATTGCCTTGGTATGCGGATCATCTACCAAGTAATCAATGAGGTCGGCAATATCTACGTCGCAGGAATTGCCAGTGGAAATAAGATGGCTGAACCCCACCCCACGGTGCATGGCCTGAAACACAACATACCCTAGTGCGCCGCTTTGCCCGACCAGGCCGACATCACCAGGCACCAGGGGCAAATCTTTTACGCTGGGTAATATGTTGCAACTTGCTCCCGAGCGCACGTTGACCATGCCAGTGCAATTCGGCCCCAGTACCCGGATGCCATGGCTTGCTGCGATATCGCTGATGCGACGCTGCAGCGCGGCGCCTTCCTGCGTCCCTATTTCCGCGAAGCCGGAAGAGAACACGATTGCACTAGGTATCCCGCAAGCGACTGCTTCCAGCAACACAGATTCGACCCTGTGCGCGGGAACCGCAATCCCGACGCAATCGGGGCGTTCGGGTAAATCGGCCAGACTGGCATAGCAAGGATAAGCCCCTACCTCTGAATATTGCGGGTTAACCGGAAAAACCTTCCCTGTGTAATGCTTGGCCAGGTTAGTCAGCACTGCCCCACCAAAGGAACCCGGTTTTGGCGAGGCTCCCACAATGGCGAGGACTTTCGGATCCAGTAACGATCTTAATTTGTTCTGTTGCATTTCAACGGCCCCCATCTCAGACCCACCCCCGTTTGAGCCAGCGGCCACCATCTACTGTCAAATCACAGCCTGTAATGAAATTGCCAGCTGGCGAGGCAAGATAGGCGCACGCCTGGGCGATATCGTCGGTCTGGCCAAAATGCCCTAGCGCCATGCGCTCAAGTTCTTTGCTGGCTTCGTTGCGAACCTCGTACAAGCGCCGTAATCCCTCGGTATTCTCGATAGGGCCGGGTAAAATATTGTTCACCCTTATGGCATGGGGGCCCCACTCTACTGCCAGGCTGCGCGTCAGGGCGGTCACACCCGCCTTGGCTGAGGCGGCATGAGCACTGCCAGGCCAGCCAGAGGCGGCTTGCGACAGGGAAATATTGATAATGCGCCCGCCCCACGCTGAACGCTTAAGTGCCTGAAATGCCGTATGGCAGAAATTGAAAGTACCATTCAAGTCGATATCGATCACGGCTCGCCAGCCATTGGGCGTCAGTGCCTCGAAGGGGCAATGAAAATTCCCGGCGGCGTTATTCACCAGTATATCAAGGCCGCCAAACCGCTCTACTGTTTGCTGCACAACATCTTGTGTGCTGTCGTAGTCGCGAACATCCGACGAGACCGTCATGATCTGTGCACCGGTTGGCTCTAGAATTTGACGCGCGTCTTCAAGCTTGTCGACTTTGCGCCCAACCAACACAAGATTGGCTCCCAGCATCCCGAAAACCTCGGCAATGCCCAGACCTATGCCGGAACTGCCACCTGTAATAATGGCGGTGCGTCCAGCCAGCAAATCGTCGCGAAACACCAATCGCGCGCTATTGGCGTTGGCCGCGCCTTCGGCTTGAGTATTCAAATCCATGTCTTCTCCTTACGTATCTTGTTCAAGACTTCCTGAAGATAAGTATAGGGAGACGGGCGCGCATGCTGATGCATTCGTCGTATTGCTTAATACAAAGTTTGTATATAGACGACCAGAGTTAATGGCCAGACAGCAAAATGACGCCGGCGATAATGACAAAACATCCAAGCCAGCGCACGGGCGAGACTTTTTCCTTCAGTATGAAGAAGCCGGCGAAAGTCGCCATCATCATGGACATTTCACGCAAAGGGGCCACGACACTGACGTTTGCACCGTTCTGCAAGGCATACAAAACCAGAATATAAGCCAACGGAGACAAGACCCCCACCGCAAGCGCCAAACCCCATTTCCCGCGCATCTGCTGCACCATATGAGTACGTCGCATCCATGTGCTGGGCGCCAGCAGCAATGTACCGCCTAGCGCCGACAGCCAGTCCAGCATGACCGGCGCCACCAGCAACACCTTCACACTATAGGCATCGGTCAGGCTATAGGCCGCGATAAACAGCCCTATCAGCAACCCCCAGCGCACGCCTACCCAGGCCTGCGGATGCGCAAACTGTCGCCAGTTGCCCTGAGTGGCAATCAACAAGATGCCCGCCACCACGCTGCATATCCCCAGCACGCCCAGGGTGGATGGTGCTTCGGCAAGCCACAAGAAGGCGCCTGCGCTGGCCAGCAGTGGGCCGGTGCCCCGTGCAATGGGGTACACCACGGAAAGATCTGCAAGCTTGTAGCCGCGCATCAGGCATATGCTATAGCCCAGATGCAGGGCACTGGATAAACTGATGAAAAGTACAACAGGCCAGCTCCAGGCCATGCCGTCATTCCACAGTATATAAACGACCCAGGGCGCATACACCACCACAGATAGCAGCCGATAGGAAAAAACGAATGAAGTTCCGGCGCTGGCTGCGCGCTTCGAAATCAGGTTCCAGGTGGCGTGCAGACCAGCCGCAATGACTACCAGCAGAAAGGTTTGTAGCGTCATTGCGGCAATGTCGTTTCAGGCGACATACAAGAATTCAGAGGATTTCTTCCAGAACAGTGGCTGGCCTGCACAAGCGGGTGCCTTTGTCGGTAACGACGAATGGGCGGTTCATGAGTATGGGGTGTTCGGCCATGGCGTCGAGCAACTGGTCGTCGGTGACTTCTGGGCCATCGAGCTTGAGCTCTTGGAACAGGGTTTCCTTGCTGCGTATGGCTTCCCTAGGGGTGATCCCTGCGTCGCGTATCAGTGCAGCCAGTTGGCTGCGTGATAAAGGCGTATGCAGGTATTCGATAACGTCAACGGCCATGCCGCGGTCTTGCAGTAGTTGCAGCGCGCTGCGCGAAGTGCCGCAACGGGGATTATGATAGATCGTAGTCATTGCTTTGGGTATCGGGTTCATCTGGAATACTTGCCATCTTAGCGTAGTTTTCGACAGCACCCGGTGCACCCCCGGCAAACCTTAAGCAAGTAAGTGCCACTTGCGCCAATGGAGTCCACAAACCCTGGCATTGAACCCAACGTTCGATGTTAAAGTATGACGATCATTAGCCAGAAAGTGATGCGCACCCCATGACATCGATTTATTCTTTTTCGGCTCAAGCCGCTGATGGTCAAAGCATTGGCCTTTCCCGCTATAGCGGCCAGGTGCTGCTGGTTGTCAATGTCGCGTCAGAGTGCGGGTTTACGCCTCAGTATCAGGGCCTTCAAACTTTGTATCAAGAGTATCGCGAACTTGGCTTTTCCGTACTTGCTTTTCCGTGCGACCAGTTCGGCCATCAAGAACCAGGCAACGCGCAAGAAATCGCCGCCTTTTGCACCGGTACCTACAATATCACCTTCCCCATATTCGATAAAATCGAAGTCAATGGCCCTGACGCCCATCCTCTGTATGCCTGGCTGAAAAGCGAGAAAGCCGGGGTGCTTGGCAGCCAGAATATCAAGTGGAATTTCACCAAGTTTTTGCTGGGCCGCGATGGCCGGGTGATACAGCGTTATGGCTCAATCACCAAGCCCGAAGCCTTGCGTAGCGACATTAAAACAGCGCTGGCAGTACATGCATGATCAGCAAAGCAGACACTAAGGATCAAAATGATAGCCTTGTATTACTGGACCACTCCCAACGGGCACAAGATAACTCTGTTTCTGGAAGAAACCGGCCTGCCCTACGAAATCTTCCCTGTCAATATCGGCAAGGGCGATCAGTTCCAGCCTGAATTCCTGAAAATTGCGCCTAACAACCGCATTCCCGCCATCATCGACCATGCTCCCTCTGACGGCGGTCAACCGATATCTGTATTTGAATCAGGTGCGATACTCCAGTATCTTGCCGAAAAAACAGGCCAGTTCATGCCGACCAGTCTGCGTGGCCGCACCGAAGTCATGCAGTGGCTATTCTGGCAAATGGGCGGCTTGGGCCCAATGGCAGGCCAAAACCATCATTTCAACACCTACGCTTTGGAAAAAATCCCTTACGCCATTGACCGCTATGTGCGTGAAACTGCCCGCCTTTATGGTGTGCTGAACCACCACTTGGCCGACCGCGACTTCATTGTTGGCGATTATTCCATTGCCGATATGGCCTGCTATCCCTGGATAGTGCCACACCAACGCCAAGAGCAAGACCTGAACGACTTCCCACACTTGCAGCGCTGGTTTGCAAGCATACGCGCCCGCCCCGCCACTCAGCGAGCCTACGAAAAAGCCAATCAAATCAATACCACGCCTTCGGTAAACGATGAAGCGTCACGCCAAATACTTTTCGGCCAGAGTGCCAAAACTGTTAAATAACCATGATGAAACGAACCAGTTCTGCCCTACGCCTGGCGCTGATGGCTGCCAGCGCCTTGGTGCTAAGCGCCTGTGCCAGCGGGCCCTCGTCGAATATATCGCTGATACCCGTCCAGACTGCTGAACAAACCAGCAAAGACGGCCTGTTTACCCAGGCGGTCAAATGGGAACGAAAAAAGCCAGCCTGCCAGGGCGAGTGCCCTACGTTGAAGCTGGATTCCATCGTGTTTCCAGGCATTCCCAGGCTTACCGAATTAATAGATCATGCCCTGGTCGTAATGACAGGCATAGGCAATAGCCAACAGCCGCCTTACGATACCGTGGCGCAATACGAAGACTATTTTTGGAAAGTAGCGGCGCCGCGGGATTCAGCCTTACTGGCTGCCAAGACCAGATATCGCAACAAGCACCTTACCGTGGTCGAACTGAACACCTGGCAATACCTGACGGGTGGTGCTCATGGGATATCGGCAACGCAATTTTTGAACTGGGACAATGCCACAGGTAAAGTGCTGGGCCTGGACCATGTGCTAGAGCCCGGCAAGCAAGCGGCCTATGTTGCTGCCTTGCAAGAGGTGCACAGCCAGTGGCTGGCCAAAAACCCCGATGCCCAGCAAGACCCCGCAACCTACAACCGGATCTGGCCTTTCCAGCCCAGCAATAATTTCGGTTTTACCGACCAGGGCCTCATGGTCAAATACGACTCCTACGAAATAGCGCCTTATTCGTCGGGGCAGCCGGAACTGCTGATTCCGTATGCCTCTTTACGCGGCATATTGCGGCCAGAATATATACCCGCATCGTCGGATTAGGCGCGCCAGCGCCATAATCCGACAAAACCCCTGTGGCAAAAACGATATCGCGAATCACTGCCGCTGCCTCTTATTTGAAGCGATCCAGATCAAAATATTTCGAGCTTGATTGTGACTTATTCGACGTGGCGGTGTCTTTGGATTCGGCTGCTTTGTTGGTTTCTGCGGTTTCAGTCACTTCAAGGTCAAGCTTCAAGGGCTCAGTATCGGGTACGGAACCAGCGTCTCGCAACGCGGCGCGTTTTTTCAAGACACGTTCAGTAAGCGCATCCAGCTTGGTGGCCAATGCATTGTGACTTTTGGAACGCGCCCAATCGGCCGCATCGAGTTTTTGCAGATTTTGTGTCGTGATCTCGGCCCCATGGTCAAGCAGCAACTGAACCATTGCTGTGCTGCCTGAATACGCCGCCATCATCAAGGCAGTCGTGCCGTCTGGTGCGGGAGCATTAATAATTGCCTTATTGGCAATCAGCATCTTGGCGGTTTCCAGTTGGCCCGTCGAGGCGGCGTAATGCAAAGGTGTCCATCCTAGGCGGTTCACCATGGCGCCGCGTCGGATCAAATCTTGTGCACGCTTGGTCTGACCCTGCACAGCCAGATACATCAACGGCGTTTCACGGTTGATATTAATGGCATTAAGCACGGTTTTTTTATTGCTTGCCAACAAATCATACACATTCCATGCTCCATCGCGTATGGCTTGCATGATGGCGGGCTGCCCCTTGGGACTTAGCTCGTTAGGGTCGGCGCCTTGCGCCAGCATGCTCTTGACACTGTCCGCCCTATCGTTGGCGATAGCCACCCACCAATCAGGAAATGTAGCGGCCTGCGCAGCAATACACAGCAGCGCAGCGGCCAAGCCCAGAACAAATCGACCAAGCGCAGGTGAAATAGTGACAAACGTCTTCATGAAACAGGCTCCGCTGGCAAAAGCCAGTATTTAGAATTCACTTTAAACATACTACATTAGATAAATTACTTTAAATAAATTACTTTAAATAATTTAGATTAATTTATCTTTCTATCTTGCTGAAAAGATTAAAGAAATTATTGGTTGTATACGTTGCAATTTCCGCTACAGATATGCCTCGTAAGTCGGCGATTTTCTCAGCGACATGCTTTACCTTGGAAGGATCATTCATTTTTCCACGATAAGGCACTGGTGCCAGATACGGGGAATCGGTCTCGATAAGCAAGCGATCCAGCGGCAGTTTTTTAGCGAGATCGTGCAGCTCTTCCGCTTTTTTGAAAGTGACTATGCCCGAGAGTGAAATATAAAAATTCATTTCCATCGCAGCCTGTGCGACCTCCCACGACTCGGTAAAGCAGTGCATGACACCCCCATACTGGTCGGCGCCCTCTTCTTTCATGATGCGCAAGGTGTCGGCACTGGCCGAGCGAGTATGGATGATCAAGGGCAAGCCGGTATCCCGACTGGCACGAATATGGGTACGAAAACGTTCACGCTGCCATTCCAATGGTTCGGGCAAGCGGTAGTAATCCAGACCGGTTTCACCAATGGCCACCACTTTGGGCGACTGCGCCATATTGGTCAGTTCCAGCACCGATGGCTCTGGCGTATCTTGGTAATCCGGGTGCACGCCTACCGAGGCATATAAATGGGGATGCGGCGCCACCATATCCATAAGCCTTGGCCAATTCGGCAAATTCACGCTAACAACCAAGGCATGGCTGACCTGGTTTTCCACCATGCGATCCAGGATATTGGGCAGGTTCTGTGCCAATTCAGGGAAATCCAGATGACAATGGGAATCAACAAACATAATCGAAGCTCTTGCGGTAAATATTTTTGAAAACTGGCAGCCTGCAGGCTGCGCGCAGTTTCAATGTAGTGGGTTTGCCTGTTGTGCTATGCGCCGGGGCTGCAAGCCATTATCACCCTCTGCAGGCTGCTGTGCACCAACAACTTGGCATTCAGGGGGTGGCCGGCCACGGCCCGCTGTTGCGCGAGCCATTTTGCGGTGTCGGCCAGATTACCCAACACAGCCAGGCCCGCAGTCAGTCGAGTCTGCTTTTCAAGACTGGGAAAATAACGCACGGGCGCCCCGGAAGACGCTAACAACAAATCAAGAAACAGGCGTTGCAAGGCATCAACCCAGATCTCGGTCGGTGTTTTTTCCAGCTGATCAGCCAGCGGGCCGATGTCGGGCCGTTGCCCGCGCGCCAGCGGCGCTATTAGTTGGTTCAGCCAATCAGGACAAGGATTTGCACCAGACTGCGCCAGTTGCCTGGCCAGTAAGGGGGCCCCGCCAGCTGCGGCTAGCCACTCATCAGCCCGGCTGATTTCTTCCTTTGCCAGCCAGGCCATGCTGGCTGCCTGGTCGGGCACCGGCAGCGGCAGGCGACGACAGCGCGAGACCAAGGTGGGTAATAAGCGGTCTGGCGCATCGGCCACCAGCAGGAAGACGGTATGCTGAGGAGGCTCTTCCAACACCTTCAGCAAGGCATTGGCGGTAATGCCATTCATGGCCTGCGCCGGATAAAGTACAGCAACGCGCCAGCCGCCACGGTGGGTTGCCGTATTGAACCAGGAGCTGAGACTGCGCAACTGCTCGACGCGAATTTCTTTGGATGGCGCTTTTTTGGCTGCGCCAGTGCCCGCGTCGTCGTCGGCGCCTGTGGCGGCAATGCCTTCTGCAAGCGCCATCGCCTCGGGGCGGATGCGGCGTAAATCGGGGTGATTGCCGCTGATCAGCCACAAGCAGGCGGCACAATGGCCACAAGCCAGACCATGCCGAGGAGATTCGCACAACAAACTACCCGCGGCGGCCAAGGCAAATTGACGCTTGCCTATGCCAGGCAGGCCATGAATCAGCCAGGCATGGGCAAAACGTTCGCGTTGGCCCAGCCAGTTTGCCGCCAGTTCCTGCTGCCAAGGCAAGAATTGCGCAAGATCGCTCATGATTCCCCCCTTGATGCATATTGCCGGACCAACTCGTCTATCTGCCCTTCCAGGCTGTGCCGTACACTGGCTATTGCCTGTGTTGAGTCAACAATGCGCAGGCGTTCGGGAAAGCGTTGCGCACGCTCATGGTAAGCAGTACGGGTACGCTCAAAAAACGCCGCGCCTTCCTGTTCGAAACGATCCAGTTCGCGCGTACGCGCCAGGCGCTCACGGGCCACCTCTAGTGGCACATCAAACAGCCAGGTGCGATCGGGCTGCAAATCGGCATGCACCCATTGTTCAAGGATGCCTATGCGTTCGCTGCCCAGTTCACGGCCGCCGCCCTGATAGGCGTAGGTGGCGTCGGTGAAGCGGTCGCAAACCACCCATAAGCCAGCCTCTAGTGCGGGCTTGATGACGGTTGCTATATGTTCGCAACGCCCGGCGAACATCAGCAAGGTTTCTGTACTGAGGTTCATGGGCTGAGTCAGCACCAATTGCCGCAATTGCTCGCCCAAGGCGGTGCCACCGGGTTCGCGGGTGGCAAGCACATTGAGCCCGCGCTGCTGCAACTGCTCGACCAGCCATTGGACATGGGTGCTTTTGCCTGCGCCATCCAGCCCTTCCAGAGTAATAAAACAGCCACGGCGAGTTTGCATTAGTTGGATCGCTTTAATATGAACTTGGACACAGCCCGATTGTGATCTGGAAGGTTGGCCGAAAACTCGCTTGTACCGTCGCCACGGGAAACAAAATACAGAAACTTATGCGTTTCGGGGTGCAAAGCGGCAAGCAGCGCGGCACGACCTGCGCTGGCAATGGGTGTGGGCGGCAAACCGCCCCGGGTATAGGTATTCCAGGGCGTGTCGGTAGTCAGGTCTTTCTTACGTATTTTGCCCTGATAGGCCGCGCCCATGCCATAAATGACGGTAGGGTCGGTTTGCAAAGGCATGCCCAGGCGCAGTCGGTTTACAAACACGCCGGCAACCCGGTCGCGGTCAGATACATGGCCTGTTTCTTTTTCAACAATGGAAGCCAGGATCAGCGCTTCGTAAGGCGTTTTCAGAGGAAGCAGCGGGTCACGTTCGGCCCAGACCGCTTCCAGCAGCTGCTGCTGAGCATGGTAGGCGCGGCGCAGAATATCGAAATCGGTGGTGCCCGGCACAAAGATGTAGGTGTCCGGATAAAACAAGCCCTCCGGGCTGCTTTCCGAGGCCCCCAGCTTCTGCAGCAAGGCTGTATCGGTCTCTGTTGGCAGCGTTTGTCTGACTTGTGGTGCATCACGCAGCGCCTGGCGTATGCGTTGGTAAGTCCAGCCTTCCACCAGGGTAATTTGAGCCTGTGTCATGTCGCCGTTGGCCATCCGTTCGAGCAATATGCGTGGTGTATCGCCTTGTATTGCCTCGTAGGCCCCGGCTTTAAGCAAGGTATCGCGCCCACTTAGGCGAGCCAGCGCGACGAAGCCGGTTTCATTGATATGTATGCCTGATTTGTTCATTAACTGCGCGATGGTTCTAGGCCGGCTGCCTGGTTCAACAACATAATCGACACGCTGATTGTCCATTGCTACAGGATGCTGCACCCAGTACCAGGCTGCGGCGCTCAGGCCGGTGGCGGCAATGGCCAACAGCAAAAGCAAATACAAAACTACTAATTTAAATTTTCTCATTGATCCAAAACGTTATTCGGCCCGGGGTGCAATTCAAGGCCCGATACCCAGCCCTTGAGACGGTAAGGGATACCACTGCATGATTTCCCGAAGCCCGTTATCATAAACGCTACCCTATTTCATTTCCAGATCAGGCACGAACGCGCAGCCACGGTGCAGGTATTACTGGCGCAAGGCAAGCGTAGCCGACAAAGTGTACGCTTGATCTGGCAATGAAGAGTCTGTGTCTTTTGTTGTGAGTCGTGTTGCTTTCATGAACCATTTTCCAAGCTTTGTTGCCCCATTGAACGATCTGGCCGTTATTGAAATTACCGGGCAGGATGCGGCCAGCTTCCTGCATGGCCAGCTTACCCATGATGTCAGCGGCCTTACCCCAGGCGTGGCACGCTATGCCGGCTACTGCACCGCCAAAGGGCGGCTGCTGGGCAACATGGTAGTCTGGCAAGGCCAGCAAACCGAAACTCCGGTGTTGTATGCCATGACCAAGGCCGATATTGCCGCGACCTTGGTCAAGCGGCTTTCCATGTTTGTGCTGCGCGCCAAAGCCAAGCTGCAACTTGCCCCAGTGCGGGTATGGGGCGTAGCCCTTGCCGCTGCAGGCCCTGGCCAAGCCAATAGCCCTGCTCAGTCGCCCGATACCAAGTTACTTCAGGCTGCTGCAGGGTTGGCCATGCCACCCCAACCCTGGAGCCTAACCCATACCCAGGCAGGCACCTGGATCGCCGCGCCATGCGAAAGTACTAATATAACGCGCTGGTGGCTGCTTGCAACTGAAGCTGGCGATCCGGCCTCTGCTTCTTTGGCTGAAAACGCCAGCGCTAATGAATTCAGCCAGCTTTGGCAGGCTGCCGATATTGCCGCGGGCCTGCCCTGGGTCGTAGCGGCCACACAAGATCTTTTCATCCCCCAAACGCTTAATCTTGACCTGATCGACGGCGTCAGCTTCAGTAAGGGCTGCTACCCTGGCCAGGAAGTCGTAGCACGCAGCCACTACCGGGGTACCGTCAAGCGTCGCATGGCGTATGGGGTAATTGAAGCTGTTGGCGGGCTTGATGCCGGTGCTTTGCCAGGGCTTGACACCTATAACGCCAATAAGCCAGATAACCCCTGCGGACGCATAATCAATGCCGCGCATGCCAGGGCAGGCATACATGTACTGATGGAAGTGCAGCTTGCCGACCTTGACAACGCCGATTTCCGCCTGGGCCAGGCTGATGGCGCTGCAATAAAGCTAATGTCCTTACCCTACCAAATACAGGCTTGATCAGGCTCGTAGGTCGGATTACGCGCTGCGCGCCAATCTGACCTACGAGGCAACATGTTCAGCGCCCTCTGCCCTTTATTTTTTAAACAACCCCAAAATACTGGAGAAGTCCAGGGCGCCATTGCCTTGTGCACTGTGCATGGAATACAGGTTGCGCGCCAATTCGCCCAAAGGTACGGAAGAACCAGTATGCAATGCGGACTCAGCCGCCAGGCCCAGGTCTTTGAGCATAAGATCGACCCCAAACCCGCCGGCATAATCCTTGGATGCTGGCGCATGATCCATGACACCGGGCCAAGGGTTGTAGAGTTCGGTCGCCCAGTTGCGCCCCGAGCTTTTGGAAATGATGTCGGATAAGACTTTTGGGTCCAGCCCATTGGCAACGCCCAGCGCGAGCGCTTCAGAGGTGCCCGCCATCAGTACGCCCAGCAGCATGTTATTGCAGATTTTCGCTACCTGCCCTGCTCCTGCTGCGCCGGCATGAAAAATATTCTTGCCCATTTTTTCCAGGTAAGGCATTGCCGCGTCAAGGTCGCTGGCTGCGCCACCCACGATAAATGTCAGGGTGCCGGCAATAGCGCCGCCCGTACCGCCCGATACTGGCGCGTCTATCATGCGTATGCCAAGCTGCTGGGCGGCGTGTGCCACCTTGCGAGCCGATTCGGATGCAATGGTGCTGCACTCCAGCACCAGCGTGCCGGCAGCGATATGAGTGAGCAATCCTGCTTCACCCAAATACAGGCCTTCGACGTGCTTGCTGGCAGGCAGCATGGAAATCACGATGTCGGCGCCTTTGACCGCAGCCTGGGCGGATGCGGCTGCGCTGGCGCCGGCATCGACCAGGGTGTTAATGGCGGCGGGCACCAAATCGAATACAACCAGCTTATGCCCGGCCTTTACAAGGTTAAGCGCCATAGGGCTGCCCATGTGCCCCAGCCCGATAAATGCAATATGACTCATTTTTGTCTCCAGTTATTTGTTGATGCAAGCGAGGCTTTGCGGCAATGCTGAAACTACACCTCTGCGGTATCTTGCGCCGTTTGCTCGAGGTTGGCCAGAGGATGCTCGACTGAATCGGGCCAGGGTATCTGGAAGAAACGCTGCACCCAGGCGTCGGTGGCCTCGTGCAAGGTCGCCGGATTCCATTTTGGCTGCTTGTCTTTGTCGACCAGCAAAGCGCGTATGCCTTCCTGGAAGTCGCCTTCCGCGCCGCAATGCAACGAGATGATGTACTCTTCGCGAAACACGTCCGCCAGCGACAGCAGCCGTACACGATTGAGCGCGGCAAAGCTCAGGCGTGCCGAACCGGGCGCGCCCGCCTTGAACGTACCTGCCGCGCGCTTGAGCCACGGGTCTTCATGGTTGGCCCAGGCAGCAATGTTGGTGCAAATAGCGTCGAAGTCATTGCCATCGCAGGCCTGCCTGACGAGTCCATAATGTTGTTGCAAGGGCCCTGGCGCAAAACCTGTAGCGGGTTGCAGATCTAGCAGCAGGCGACGCAGATTCAGGTCGTTGCCATTGCGGTCGTTCGACCAACTGGCGCCTTGTATTTTTGCAATGAGTTCGTCCCACTGGCCAGAACCCAGTGCGTAATCGGCCAGCCCCAGGAAGCAGCAGTCGCCAGACCCCAGTTGCGCCCCGGTCAGTGCCAGGAACAGCCCCGTGCCGCCGGGCAAACGAGCCAGCATCCAGGTACCGCCCACATCGGGAAACAGGCCAATAGAGATTTCAGGCATGGCGAAACGGGTGCTATCTGTGACTACCCTGTGGCTTGCGCCCATCATCAGGCCCACGCCGCCACCCATGACTATACCGCTACCCCAGCACAGTATGGGCTTGGGATAGGTGTGTATCTGGTAATCGAGGCGGTATTCATCATCGAAGAACTGACGGGCGTAGGTGTTGCCCCATGCGTGGCCGCCGGCGTTATCCTGCATGGCCTTGTACAAGCCGTGCAAATCGCCGCCGGCGCAAAATGCCTTTTCCCCCGCACCCCTGAATATGACCAGGGCGATGGCGTCGTCGGCCTGCCATTCATTAAGCTTTTCGGCCAGCAAATGGCACATGTCGAGCGACAGGCCATTGTGCGTTTGCGGGCTGTTCAGGGTGGCGACGCCAACCTTCATGTTGTTGGCGGTATTCAGGACCTGGAATAACACGGGGGAGTTCATCGGATGTCGGCTCCTTTTTCGAGTAGTTGCCGCGCGATAATGACGCGCATGATTTCATTGGTTCCTTCGAGTATCTGGTGCACGCGGGTATCGCGCACCAGACGTTCAAGGGGGTAATCTTTCAGGTAGCCATAGCCGCCATGAATTTGCTGTGCGTCAAGGCAGGCCTGGAAGCAAAGATCGGTAGCCAGGCGCTTGGCCATGGCGCAATAAGTGGAAGCCTGGGGATCGTTGTTGTCGATCTTGGCGGCGGCCAGGCGCACCATTTGGCGCGAGGCCACAATATGGGTGAGCATATCGGCCAGCTTGAACTGCAAGGCCTGGAAGCTGGCCAGAGGCTGGCCAAATTGCTGGCGCTCGTTCATGTAGCGCCGGGCCGCTTCGTAAGCGCCTTGTGCCGCGCCGACCGAGCAGGTGGCAATATTGATGCGCCCGCCGTCCAGCCCTTTCATGGCGAACTTGAAGCCCTCGCCTTCGGCACCCAGCAAGTTTTCAGCCGGAATTTGCGCGTTGTCGAAGGTGACTGGACGGGTCGACTGGCTATTCCAGCCCATTTTGTCTTCTTTGCGGCCATAGGTGATGCCTGGCGTATCGGAAGGCACGACAAAGGCGGAAACCCCATTGGCGCCAGGACCGCCGGTGCGCGCCATAACCACCATGACGTCGGTGTCGCCGGCGCCTGAAATAAAGGCTTTGGCGCCATTGAGTACATAGGCGCCGCCACGCTTGTCGGCGCGGGTGGACAACGATGCGGCGTCGGATCCAGCCCCTGGCTCGGTCAGGCAGTAAGAAGCCAGTTTTTCGCCCGTTGCCAGCACAGGGCCCCAGGCCTCGCGTACGGCTTTGGTTGCCCACGACCCTATCATCCATGTCGCCATGTTGTGTATGGTCAGGAAGGCGGTTGTAGAGGGGTCGTAGGCGGCCATTTCCTCGAAGACAAGGGTGGCGTCCAGCCGCGGCAGCCCCAGGCCGCCTATGGACTCGGGTGCGTAAATGGCGCAAAAACCAAGTTGCCCTGCCTTGGCAAAAGCCTCGCGCGGGAAAATGCCCTCGGTATCCCATAGCGCCGCATTGGGTTCGAGTTCGCCCAAAGCGAAATCACGGGCCGCCTGGGCAAAGGCCAGTTGTTCATCGTCGAGCCGAAAATCCATGTTTTTGTCTCCTGCCTATGTAATGTGAGCTTGCAAGCGCTCTGTGCATTCTATATTTTATTGGTTTTACCATAGCGCATTGCGCCAGGCATTTTTGTCATATGCATGACAATCATTTTATTCAGATTCTGCCGGGGCCGTCTCCTTGGCTTTGCGTCGTTTAGGCCGGTTCCTGGCTTTGATCATGCTGGCCTTGCGATGAGCCGCCCGGCGCTGCCGCGATGCAATAGGGTCAAAATCCAGGGGCCGATAAATTTCCACACGGTCGCCATCGGCAAGAACATGGTCAAGAGCACAGACTTGCCCATATATGCCTACCTTCAAGTCATCATAGGGATAATTCGGATGCAGGCTGGCGAAGCGGCTGGCCTGCAAGGCCTGTTCCAGCGTAGCCCCGTCAGGCAACTGTAAATTCATTTGCCAGGCAGAATCCGGTTCGGCATACACGACTTGAACCAATATGCCATGTTGCACGGTAGTTGCCATTATTCATATACCGCCAGCGCGCGCTGAGTAAACGAGTCAATGAAACTGGTGGCGATACGGTTGAATATAGGCCCAACCACCATTTCCAGAGCCCGGTTGGAAAAGGCATATTTCATGATGTAGACCACCTTGCAGGCATCTGCGGCCAGTTCCTGAAACTCCCAGTTTCCAGTCAGCGTGGAGAACGGGCCATTAACCAGTTCCAAGGTAATACGCCGTGGGTAATCGTGTTCATTGCGGGTGGTAAAGGTTTGCTTGATGCCGGCAATGCTGATGATGATGGACGCCTCCATGCCTTTTTCATCGTGCCTGTGCACAGTGGTGCCGCCGCACCAGGGCATGAATTCAGGGTACTTGGCCACATCGGCGACAAGATCAAACATTTGAGCGCAGCTATGAGGAACCAGGACGGAACGTTGTACAGTATGCATTGAAAGTCGTTAATGGATAGAATGTATTGATTTTACAGTCTATAACTGAATTGATTCATGAGCATTGTCGACAACCGCAAAGCAACGCACGATTATTTTATTGAAGACCGCTACGAGGCGGGTCTTGTGCTTGAAGGCTGGGAGGTAAAAGCCATACGCGCCGGTCACGTACAGCTCAAGGAAAGCTACGTTATCGTGCGCGACGGCGCCCTATGGATCATAGGCATGCACGTCAGCCCATTGCCCACCGCCTCCACGCACATCCACCCTAACGCCACACGCACACGCAAGCTGTTGCTTCACGCCGAAGAAATCAGCAAACTGATAGGCAAAGTCGAACAGCGTGGCTATACACTGGTACCTTTGAACCTGCACTATAAAAATGGCCGTATCAAGCTTGATTTTGGCCTGGGACGCGGGAAAAAGCTGCACGACAAGCGTGACGTACAGCGCGACAAAGACTGGGAACGCGAAAAAGAACGCCTGATGAAGCACGATACGCGTAATTAGCAGCTACGCACACAGGTCGGATTAGCCAGAATGATACTTACTTAAGGTTTTCGTAGGTTGGGTTTAGGGCCGCCAGGCAGGTAACCCGGCACCCCGTCCCTTGCTAAGCCAGGCTAAACCCTTCCAGCTTCAGCAAGGCAAACTTGCGCTCCAGCCCGCCCGTATACCCCGCCAACGCACCCGCGCTTGATAACACCCTGTGGCAAGGGATGATGATGCTGATGGGGTTGCGCCCCACTGCCGTACCCACGGGCCGCCCATGATGCGCAGTCAGCCCTGCGGTGCGTGCCACATCGGTATACGACACCGACTGCCCATAAGGTATATCGCGCAAGGCGCGCCATACTTTTTTCTGGAATTCAGTGCCCTCAACCTCTAATGGCACGTCAAACTCGGTTCGTTCACCGTAAAAATACTCGGATAGCTCTTTTTGTGTTTGCTGGAACACAGCCTTGGCGCCATCAGGCGTTGGAGCTTGCATATAGAACAAAGAATCGGGATCACAACGTATACGAGCGCAGGCAGGCGGGCTTTCCAACGCAGTACTATTTGAACCCGACTCCATTCTGGCCAAATTGGCTGGCCCGAATAAATCAGTATCAGGCTGCTTGCTGGCCTTGAACGTTTTAATGGCAATACCCGACATAAAGCCGGCTGTAGGGTCATCGGCTTCAGGCAAAGGCGGAGGTAAACCCGTCAATGATGGGCAGTCTTTCTGACCTACAAAGTACAGCCCGTTCAAGTGGGTTCCATCAGAGCACATCAAGATGGGGCCCAGAGCTGACGACATCTGTGCGTAAAACATGATAATTAGCCTTTGCGCTATATAAAAACACCAACAATGACAAGGTGACGAGCTTGGGGTTTCATTGCTTGTGACTCCTTGCCTGTGCCAAGATTAATACTACTGTAGTGCTAATTGAGCGGCCATGACTTCAGTTACTGGTATTCATAAAAAATGGCGTTCCAGTGTATGGAACGCCATTTTCATGTTGCTTAGGATATGGCAGGTATCGAGTTGCGTTTACTTAGTTGCCAAACGCTGCCAAGTATCAACCACCGTATCCGGGTTCAGGGACATAGACAAGATGCCCTGGTCGCGCAGCCATTCAGCCAGATCTGGGTGATCACTGGGGCCTTGGCCGCAAATGCCTACATACTTGCCGACATCCAGGCAAGCCTTGATGGCGCGGCTAAGCATGAATTTCACGGCCTCGTCGCGTTCGTCGAAGTCGGCTGCCAATAATTCCATGCCGGAATCACGATCAAGGCCGAGCGTAAGCTGAGTCATGTCGTTGGAACCAATGGAAAAGCCATCGAAGTAATGCAGGAACTGATCGGCCAGGATAGCATTGGAAGGCACTTCGCACATCATGATCAGGCGCAAGCCGTTTTCGCCACGCGCCAAGCCGTTCTTGGCCAGAAGGTCAACCACTTTGGCCGCCTGCGGCAAGGTACGTACGAATGGCACCATGATTTCAACGTTGGTCAGGCCCATGTCGTCGCGCACTTTTTTCAGCGCTTCGCATTCCATTTTGAAGCACTCTTCAAACTCAGCCGATACGTAGCGCGATGCGCCACGGAAGCCCAACATGGGGTTTTCTTCTTCAGGCTCGTAGCGCGAACCGCCCACCAGCTTGCGGTATTCATTTGACTTGAAGTCGGACAAGCGCACAATGACGGGCTTGGGATAAAACGCAGCGGCCAAAGTGCTTATGCCCTCGGCCATTTTTTCAACAAAGAATGCCCTGGGGCTGGCATAGCCACGCGCCGCGGATTCAACCGCTTTTTTAAGTTCGGCATCAACATTGGGGTAATCGAGCACCGCCTTGGGGTGTACGTTGATGTTGTTGTTGATGATGAATTCCAGGCGTGCGAGCCCTACGCCGTGGTTGGGGATTTGCGAAAAGTCGAAAGCCAGTTGTGGATTGCCGACGTTCATCATGACCTTCAGGCCGATATCGGGCATTTCGCCCCAGCGTACTTCTTCGATTTCGGTTTCGATCAGGCCATCGTAAATGCGCCCTTCGTCGCCTTCAGCGCATGAAACGGTGACTTCCCTGCCATCGCCCAGCACATCGGTAGCGTTGGCGCAGCCCACCACGGCGGGTATGCCAAGTTCACGCGCAATAATGGCCGCATGGCATGTACGCCCGCCACGATTGGTAACAATGGCTGAGGCCAGTTTCATGACCGGTTCCCAATTGGGGTCAGTCATGTCGGTTACCAGGATATCGCCGCGCTTTACCTGATCCATCTGGGAAATATCGCCTACGACCCGCACCTTGCCCGAGCCGATTTTCTGGCCAATGGCGCGCCCGGTGATCAGGACTTCGCCAGTAGCCTTGAGGCGATAGCGTTCTTGCACATCGTGGTGCCCTTGCTGCGACTTGACTGTTTCCGGACGTGCCTGAAGGATGTAAATTTTGCCATCGATGCCATCGCGGCCCCATTCGATATCCATGGGACGCTGATAGTGCTTTTCAATGATGACGGCATAGCGGGCCAATTCAATGACCTCGTCGTCGGTCAGTGAATAGCGATTGCGCTCGGATACGGGCACGTCGACTGTGCGCACGGCGTGGTCAGTTGAGCGGTCGGGGTCGAATTCCATTTTCAGCAGCTTGGAACCGATACGGCGGCTGATGATGGGGTAGTGGTTAGATTCAAGCGTAGGCTTGAAAACGTAGAATTCGTCAGGGTTGACGGCACCCTGCACCACGGTTTCACCCAGCCCGTAAGACGATGTGAGGAATACGACGTCTTTGAAGCCCGATTCGGTATCAAGGGTAAACATGACGCCAGCCGCACCGCGATCGGAACGCACCATGCGCTGTATGCCAGCCGACAAGGCGACTTCTGCATGGGCATAACCCCTATGCACGCGATAGGAAATGGCGCGGTCGTTGTACAACGAAGCAAATACGTGACGGATTTTCTCTAGGACTTCGTCGATGCCGACTACGTTCAGATAGGTTTCCTGTTGCCCGGCAAATGAAGCGTCAGGAAGGTCTTCGGCGGTGGCCGATGAGCGCACGGCAAACGAACCCTGGCCGTCGGCATCGAGTTCGGCGAACGCGCCCCGAATAGCCTGCTCGAAATCGGCAGGAAACGGGGTGTCGATGATCCATTGGCGGATTTCGGCACCGGCATTGGCCAGTTCACGCACGTCTTCGGAGTCGAGCGTGAGCAGGCGGTCGGCAATACGCTGGTCAAGCTTAGTGGACAGCAGAAAGTCGCGGAAAGCATCGGCGGTTGTAGCAAAACCGCCCGGAACCCGGACCCCTGCCCCTGCCAGCTGACTGATCATTTCACCAAGTGATGCGTTTTTACCTCCTACCGAGTCGACATCCGTCATGCGGAGTTGCTCGAAAGATACAACATAAGACATAAGTCACCTTTAAACTATAGAAGAAAGCTTGTTTGCATACGGCGCGAAGGCTGCAAGCCGGGTGTTGGCACCGGGTTTACAGGTTTGTGCATTAAGCGAACCAGCCTTGCCTGCGATGAAGGCGACTGTTAACCTTGCGATTGTACCGTTTCCGGCATCTTCTGTATTAACTATTCCATGACCACTCCTATTATCGAACGCACTGTATTCGTTGTCTCGGACAGCACCGGCATTACGGCCGAAACTTTCAGCAATTCCGTACTGTCGCAGTTCGAGCAAATCAAGTTCGAAGCGATACGTATTCCTTTCCTGGATACCTTGGAAAAAGCCACTGCCGCTGCAGTGCGCATCAATAAGTGCGCCCAAGAGCAAAACGCGCCGCCACTGGTGTTCAGCACTTTGGTTGACCCCGAAATATCCCAGACCATACGGTCGGCAAATTGTACGTTTCTTGATCTGTTCGGTACTTTTGTGCAGCATATTGAAACGGCGCTGGGGGTAAAGTCCAGCCATTCGGTGGGCCGTTCCCACATGGGGGGCTTGTCGAAGCAATACAACAATCGTATCGAAGCCATCAATTTCAGCCTGGCTCACGATGATGGTCAATTCGTACATGGCCTGGAGCAGGCCGATGTCATCCTGGTGGGTGTGTCGCGTTGCGGAAAAACGCCAACCAGTCTGTATCTGGCAATGCAGTATGCCGTGAAAGCGGCAAATTTCCCTTTAATTCCAGAAGACTTCGACCGCGGAATGCTGCCAGCCACGCTGGCGCCGTTTCGCAAGAAGCTGTTTGGCTTGTCGATTCAGCCGGCGCGCCTGGCCGAGGTGCGCAACGAACGTCGTCCCAATAGCCAATATGCATCCATCAAGCAGTGCCGTCACGAGGTGGCCGAAGCAGAACGCCTGATGCGCATGGAAAATATTCCCTGGCTGTCGACAACAACCAAGTCAATAGAAGAAATTTCCACGAAGGTGCTGGATGAGGTTGGGCTGGATAGAAGGATTTATTGACCAGTTGGAAGGTAACGAGACTGATTCATCAGGCTGATTACTGATGACGTTATCAGGGGTGGGTGTGTGGGTCAGTGCCGGCACGGCGTGCTTGTTTCCGCGTCTGCCTCGTACAGCCGGGCGTCGGCCGAACTCGCTGCGCAAACAGCGGCCGACGACTGCCCCCGGCTTCCCTTCGTCAGCACGCGGCGCACGCCTACCGCCGCACTGACCCACACACCCACCCCTGATAACTGCGCCTTGAAAACACCGTATTGCCTTTATACGGTACTTTGCTGCCGCCGCTGCTCAAACAAACAGATTCCCGCCGCCACCGCTACGTTCAGCGATTCCACGTTCTCCGCTTGCGGTATGAACACCCGCTGATCCGCCAGCGCCAACAAGGCTGCATCAACCCCCTGCCCTTCATTGCCCAGCAACCAGGCGCAATTCATGGGCAAGGACGTTTGGTATAGCGACGAGGCATCATCCAGCGCCGTCGCCAGCAAAGGTACGACCAGTCTGTCATGCAAGCGCAGCAAATCCACCTGCTCGTGAATAGCCATTACGAAATGCGCGCCCTGGGCACTACGCAGCACCTTGGGCGACCAGGCTGAAGCGCAACCTGATGACAAATAAGCATGCTTTATGCCTGCAGCTGCTGCAGTACGCAACAAAGTGCCTACATTGCCAGGGTCTTGCACCCTGTCCAGCCAAATACAATTGTGCTCTATGCGCGCGGGCAACAAAGGCGCGGGCACCTGCACCACAAAACATACGCCCTGCCCGTGCTCTACTTGCGACAAACGCTGCATCAAAGCAGGTTCAAAAGACATGCACAAACTAATATCAAGCGCTTGTGTCAATGCGGTTATTTCAGCATTGTGTTCCAGGCGTTTGGCATCAAACAAGGCCAGTTCCGGGCTGCCCATATATTGCAGCCAGGCCTGGCATAGGTGCACACCTTCAAGCACAACCTGGTGGCCTGCGGCCTGCCCATCGGCGTTCAAGGCCCGCTTGCCTTCCGCCAAGCGCAGCAATCGTTTATACACGGGGTTATCGCGCGAACTGATATGCTTCATATATCAAGATTATCTTAGTCAGTGCCAGGCGCGGCAATCAGCAAACGCCTGACAGGCGCGAAACTGCGCCTGTGGGCTGGGCACGGCCCATGGCTTGCCAGCCGTGCCAGGTGCAGCGCCGTGCCATACCCCTTGTGCTGGTCAAAAGCATAATCCGGGTAGGCCTGGTGCAAAGCCAGGCAGTCGGCATCGCGGGCGGTCTTGGCCAGTATCGATGCCGCCGAAATGGCCGCCACCGTGGCGTCACCCTTGACTATGGCTTGAGCCGGACACGCCAAGCCCAAAGGCACGCGATTACCGTCCACCAGAACTTGATCAGGCCTCAAGGACAAGCCTTCGCAAGCGCGCCGCATGGCCAGCATAGTGGCTTGCAAAATATTCAGGCTGTCAATTTCTTCCACGCTGGCGCTTGCTATGCACCAAGCCAGGGCGTCGCGGCGTATTTGGTCGGCCAGTTGGTCGCGTCGTATTGCACTAAGCTTTTTGGAGTCGTTCAGCCCCATTATGGGCCTGGCCAGGTCAAGAATGACAGCCGCAGCGTACACCGGGCCAGCCAGGGGGCCACGCCCCGCTTCGTCTATTCCCGCAACATAAGAGAGCTTAGACTCCAGCCCAGCAAACAGGTCAGGCTGCTCCATGGCGAGCCTGCTGGATAATCGCCTGCGCCGCCAAGGCCGGGGTATCGCGCGACAAGGATTCGTGTATGGCCACAAAGCGCTGCGCCACCTGTTGCGCATAAGGCTTATCGGTCAGTGCCTTCCAACTTGCCTCAGCCAGAGCTTGTGGTGTGGCGTCGTCTTGCAACAGTTCGGGCACGACGAATTCACCCGCCAATACGTTGGGCAAGCCCACCCAAGGAACATAGGGACGGGATTGACCCGACTTCCATTCCATCAGGCGTTTCATTAGTGGCGACAAAACATAAGAAATTACCATGGGCCGCTTGAACAACGCTGCTTCCAGCGTGGCCGTACCGCTGGCAACCAGAACCGCATCGGCGGCCTGCATTACATTCCAGGCTGCTGGACGCGCCGAAAAATAAGCATCTGTATCTACCCCGCCGTCTGCCGCCGCATTGTGGGTGAATGCGGATGGACGCGCCACGACCTGGCCAGGACCAGCCTGCTCAATAATGCGGCAATTGGCGATAGGATATTGTCTTAGCAGCGCCTGGAACTCAGTGCGACGCGCGGCATTCACCATGGGCACCAGCACCTGCAAGTGGGGATCTTGTTTGTTCAACAACTGCACTGCTTGCAAAAAGCGCGGCGCCAGCAACTTGATCTCGGAAGCCCGGCTGCCTGGCATCAGGGCCAGCACACGAGCGTCTGGGGCTACCCCCAGGTAGCGGCGCGCCGACAGGCGATCGGACTGCATGGGTATCAACTCGGCCAAAGGATGGCCCACATAGGTTACCGGCACACCTTCTTTCTGATAGAGCTCTTCTTCGAAAGGGAACAGCACCAGCATATGCGAGACTGCTTCGCGTATCTTGTGTATGCGCTCATAGCGCCAGGCCCAGATGGATGGCCCCACAAAGTGTACAGTAGGGATACCCGCCTGTTTCAGTTGCAGTTCCAGGCGCAGGTTGAAGTCGGGCGCGTCAACCCCAACGAAAACATCGGGTCTTTGCGCCAGCCAGCGCTTTTTTACGTTGGCATAGGTAGCAAGCAGACTGGGCAAGCGTTTAAGCGCATCGACATAGCCGAAAACCGTCAGGGCATCCATGGGGTGCCAGGCATTGAACCCCTGGCGCTGCATGGCCGGGCCCCCTATGCCTTCACAATGGTTGCCGGCAACATCTTGAGCTATACCTTGTATAACCCTGGCAGCCAGCAGATCGCCTGAAGGCTCGCCAGCCACCATGCCGACACGCAAGCTCATGAACGAGCTATGCCGCGTGTAGATGCAGCCAGGAAATCTATCATTACCTGCAGGGCATCGTTTGCCAACGGCCTTTCCTGCTGCAATGCACGCATGCGTTCGCAGGCCTCATCGACCTTGAGATTGCGACGGTACAGCAGCTTGTAGGCCTCTTTCAGGGCCGCGATGGCTTCGGGGCTGTAACCACGTCGGCTCAGGCCTTCGGAATTGATGCCCACAGGACGAAATGGAGCGCCTGCGCCAATAATATAAGGGGGAGTGTCTTGGCGTATGGGGCTAGTGCCGCCTATCATGGTGTGTGCACCTATGCGTACAAACTGATGCACGGCACACAGGCCGCCCAGAATCGCCCAATCGCCCAGATGCACATGGCCGGCAAGCTGCACGCTGTTGGCAATAATGGTGTGGTCGCCAATTTGGCAGTCGTGCGCGATATGCACATAAGCCATGATCCAGTTGTCGTCGCCTATGCGGGTGACACCCTGGTCTTGCGTTGTGCCGGTATTGATGGTGACATACTCGCGTACGGTATTGCCATCGCCGATTTCCAGGCAGGTAGGTTCGCCGGCATATTTTTTATCTTGCGGTTGACCGCCGATAGAACAAAACCGGTAAAAGTTATTGTTGGCGCCTATGGTGGTGTGGCCATCTATTACGCAATGCGGCCCAATTTCGGTGCCTGCGCCTATAGTGACGTGCTCGCCGACTATGCTGTATGGCCCAACGCTTGCGTCATCAGCTATTTGGGCACCCGCTGCAATAATTGCCGTTGGGTGTATCAGGCTAGCCATTGCTATTCTTCCATTTCACGAATCGCGCACATGATTTTGGCCTCGGCAACCAGTAGGCCGTCGACTGTTGCCCTTGCACTGTATTTGCAGATGGCGCGGCTGATTTTTTCAGCGTTGACTTCAAGGCGTAATTGGTCGCCAGGCACCACCGGACGACGGAAACGTGCGCCGTCTACCCCAACCAGGTAATACGCCATTTTTTTATCGGCTGGCTTGACATCGTTGCCTTCAAAGGAAAACAAGGCGGCGGCCTGGGCCAGCGCTTCGATGATGAGGACACCGGGCATCACGGGATGGTGTGGGAAATGGCCATTGAAAAACGGCTCGTTGATCGACACGTTTTTAATGGCGACTACGCTTTTGCCAGGCACCATTTCTATGACACGGTCTACCAGCAACATCGGATAACGATGCGGCAGGCGCGCCATGATTTGTTGAATGTCGAGTTCCATCTTTTTATATCCTGCGTGCTGGTGTCGCGCAATGCGACACCCTGGTTACTGTGTGTTTTTTTCGATAGCCATGAGGCGGCGGCGCAGTTGCGCCAGTTGCCCCAGGACAGCGGCATTTTTCTGCCACTGGATGTGTTCCGCGTATGGATAGACGCCAGTGTAGCGGCCGGCCTTGGAAATATTCGAGGTGATGGCTGTACCGCCAGAGACGTGGACGTCATCGGCCAGCACCAGGTGGCCCGACAACATGGCCGCCCCGGCTATGGTGCAGCGCCGGCCAATAACTGTTGAACCGGCCACGCCAACACAGGCTGCCATCGCGGTGTGGTCGCCGATTTGGCAATTGTGCCCTATCATGATCTGGTTATCGAGCTTGACGCCATTGCCAATGAGCGTATTTTCAAGGGCGCCACGGTCGATGGTGGTATTGGCGCCAATTTCAACATCGTCACCCATCAGCACACCGCCAATCTGGGCAATTTTCGCCCAGGCGCCAGGTTCTTTGCGAGGGTCAGGGGCAAAACCAAACCCGTCAGCACCAAAAACCGAACCAGAATGTAAAATCGCCCGATCGCCCACTGCTACATTATGATAGAGCGTAACGCGCGCATGCAAAAGGCAGTCTTGCCCCAGTACAGAGCCGGCGCCGATGACGCAATGCGGCCCCAGACGCGTTCCCCGCCCTATGCGCACACCCTCTTCGATGATGCAATATGGGCCTATGCTGACGCCCTCGGCAACTTGCGCGGTGGCCCCGACTATGGCTGTGGGATGTATGCCTGTTGCCAAGCCCTTGACCCTGTGCTGGTCAAACCACTGCGCCAGCAAGGCGTACATCAGGTAAGGCTCGCTGCACAGCACAACCTGATAGGCATAGCTGCCAGGCGCTAGCAACTGATAGGCGTCGGGCGTCATGATGACGGCCGCCGCCTTGCACCCACGCAACTGATCGTGCAGCTTGGTGTTGGACAAAAAACTGATTTCGGTAGGGCCGGCGGAAGCCAGCGAACCCAGGCCCTGTATGCGAGGATCAGGCTGAGTGCGGGTGACTGCCGGCTGGCAATCCAGGCCTGCGGTATTGGCCTGCGCCAGAAGTTCGTGCAGCGCAGGTGCCTGTTCAGGGGCTAGCAGTACCGGCATGTGCGGTTAGCCGCCCAGTGCTTTCATAACCTGGTCGGTAATGTCGACTCGGGGACTTACTGTGACGGCATCTTGAATGATGAGGTCGTAGCCTTGCTGTTCGGCGATTTGCTTGATGGCTGCATCGGCCTTTTCAACTATGCTCGAGAATTCTTCATTGCGGCGGCGATTGAAGTCTTCCTGGAATTCGCGGCGCTTGCGCTGGAGGTCGGAATCTAGGTCGGCCAGCTGACGCTGACGTTTGACACGCTCGGATTCAGACAGCACGGGCGCGTCTTTGTCGAATTTTTGTGCCTGCGAACGCAGGCTGGTGGCCAGTTTTTGCAGTTCGTCGTCGCGGCGCTTGAATTCGGCCTCGATTTTGGTCTGGGCGGCTTTGGCAGGCTTGGAGTCACGCAAAATGCGCTCGGTGCTCACGAAGCCAATTTTGGTTGCCTGGGCGTGTACAGGCGCTGCCATCAGGGCAGTGGCGCCTAACGCGGCTGCCAGAACCAAAGCGCGGTTGCCCCGACCAATACTACGGGTTAAAGCAGAAACTTTTAAAACTAATTGAGACTTCATGAAAAATCTACCTTGCAAAGTAGCAGAGATAAAAGAGCTATTGTGCCATTAATTGGCATGAATCAGAAACCAGTACCGATCTGGAACTGGAAGGCCTGCTTGTCGTCGCCTTCTTTGGCATTGAGTGCGCGGCCATAAGACAACTGCAACGGACCCATTGGCGACTGCCACGACAAACCGATACCTGCGGAATACTTCCAGCCGCATGGATCTTCAGATTTATTACCGATACCTCGGGTACATGAACCGCCACCGGTGCTGGCCACCTGCCCCGCGTCGGTAAACAGGAACCAACGCAGGGTGCGATCACGCGTAGCACCCGGGAACGGCAGGTACAACTGTACATTACCTACGATACGGCGTGAGCCGCCAAGGTAATCATTGGTAAGCGAGTCGCGTGGACCCAGTGACGCGCCTTCGTAGCCGCGTACCGACCCGATGCCCCCGCCGTATACGTTCTTGATGACCGGGAAAGATTTGCCGCCATAGGTTTTACCCCAATCAGCCAGGCCGTTGAAGGCCAGCGTGTAGGCGCGCCCCAAAGGCAGGTAATACTGCTGCTGGGCGCTGAGCATGTAGTAGCGTAAGTCCATGGTGGACAAGTCGCCCGACAGGCGCGTATAACTGCCCTTGGTAGGAGCTATGGCGCTATCGCGGGTATCTTTGGACCAGCCCAGGTTGAAAATGACTGAATTGGTTGATTCACCATATTCTTTGACGAAATCCTGGTAGGCCTGCGGCGTATATTTCTTGCTAAGCTTGGTGAGTTTGTTGTGCTCAAAGCTTACGCCCGTAAAAATGCGATCGAACTCTGAAATGGGCACGCCGAAGTTCAGGCCGCCACCAAAGGCAGTGACTTGGTAGTCGCCAAAAGCGTCGCGACTATCGTAAGGGGTGGTACGCCGGTAGTACAGCGACGTGGTCTTGCTGATGCCGTCTTTGGTCCAGTAGGGATCAGTGTGCGAAATAATGGCCGCGCGGTTGGTCTTGCTGGTATTAAGCTGCAAAGACAAGGTATTGCCGCTGCCAAAAATATTATCCTGACTGATGCCAGCCGACAAAATCACCTTGTCAGTAGAGCCATAGCCCACGCCCAGGTTGATCAGGCCGGTGGGTTTTTCTTTGACATCGACGTTGACATCGACTTGGTCGGGCGAGCCAGCCACGGGTGTGGTGTGTACGTTGACATCGTTGAAGTAACCCAAGCGATCGATGCGGTCGCGCGACGACTTGATATTGGCCGAATCGTACCAAGCAGCTTCCTGCTGGCGCATTTCACGGCGTACGACTTCGTCGCGCGTGCGCGTGTTGCCGCCAATTTGTATGCGGCGCACATATACGCGCCGACCGGGATCCACATAAAACGTCAGGTCGGCTTCGTGTTCGTCGCGATCAAGCACAGGATTGGGGTTGACGTTGGCAAATGCGTAGCCCAAGTCACCCAGATAATCGGTAATGGCTTTTACCGTGGCACTGGTTTTGGCGGCGGAAAAGGTATCGCCCGCCTTTACCTGTACCAGCGGCTGGATTGCTTCTTCGAGGCCGAGGAGGTCGCCCGCCAGCTTTACGCTGCGCAACTTGTAGGGCTCGCCCTCGTGCACGGTAAGCGTGATAAAAATATCGTGACGATCAGGCGAAATGCTGACCTGAGGAGGCTCAGAGGAATATTCCAGATAGCCGCGATCAAGATAATAGGAGCGGATGCGTTCGACATCGCCCTCGAGTTTTTCGCGCGAGTATTTATCAGTGCCGGTGTACCAGGTCATCATGCCTGAATCGGTCAGCTCCATTTCGTCGAGCAAGGTGCCTTGTGAGAACGCCTTGTTGCCAACCACGGAAATTTGCTTGATTTTGGCCAGATCGCCCTCGAAGATGTCGAAACTGACACCTACCCGGTTGCGCGGCAAGGGAGTGATGATGGGCGTGATTTCAACGCCGTACTTGCCTTTCGAGAGATACTGCTGTTTAAGCTCGAATTCGGCGCGCTCGAGCATGGAGCGATCAAATACCCGCCCTTGCCCGAAACCAACTTGCCCCAGCGACTTGGTAATGGCTTTGGAATCGAATTCGTGCATGCCATTGAAGCTGACCGATGCGATGGTGGGCCTTTCTTGCACCGACACGACCAACACTCCATTTTCGGTGTCGATTTTAACGTCGCTGAAAAAGCCAGTTGCATACAGGCGCTGGATAGCCTCGGCAGCCTGGGTTTCGGTGAATTCTTCACCTACCTTGGCTGGCAAATAACTGAATATCGTGCCTGCTTCGACACGCTGTATGCCGTTGACCTGGATGTCACGCACCACAAAAGGTGAAAATGCATGCGCAAGACTGGGAATAAGCATAGCCGCCAGCAAAACAGGCATGGCGCGCTTGGCAAAAGGGAATTTCCGGCTAAACGACATCCTGGAGGATCCTTGGGCGAATAAATGGTGGACGATTGTAAGGCACAAAGCCCTCAACTGAAAAGACGGGAAAAATCATTAAAAAATGCCAGACCCATTAACGCAACCAGCAGGCCCAGCCCTATGCGCTGGCCGCTTTCACGCCATTTCTCGGGCACAGGCTTGCCGCGCACGGCCTCGATGATGTAGAACATCAGGTGGCCGCCGTCGAGCATGGGTATGGGCAATAAATTTAACACGCCGATACTAACACTGATCAAGGCTAAAAAACCAACATACGCAGCCAGACCAATACGTGCCGTCTGGCCTGCATAATCGGCAATAGTAACCGGGCCGCTGACATTGCGCAGCGAAACATCGCCAAATATCATGCGGCCCATCATTTTCAATGAAAACCAGGCTGTCTCCAGTGTGCGCGATACGCCTCGTGACAGACTGTCGAACAAGCCGTAACGCACCATGACCATAGGGAAATCAGCCCCCAGCAACACGCCTATGCGCCCTACTGCCTCGCCATTGGCGGCGGCTTCGGCGCGTGGGGTTACGCTGATGGTCAGCAAGACGCCATCGCGCAACACGGTCAGTGACAATGGCTGGCCCGGACTTTTCTGGATTTCAGCCACCACGGCGCCGGCCGAAGGATTTTTGATTGCGCCGAGCGCAACGACAATGTCGCCGCTGCGCAAGCCGGCGGCCTCACCCGCAGCGCCGGCATTGATTTGATTGATTTGCGGCCTGGGCGCAGCCAGAGCCAGCCCGGCTTCGGCCATAAGGTCGGTGCCGTCAGGTTCTATTGTGCCGGCAGCCACACGCAGATGACGCTCTTGGGATGCGCCTTGCGTTGTTTTCACCTGCACCTGGGCCTCGCCACCGCTGGTAAGGACATCCAGCAACTGCCAGCGAGCCTCGTTCCAGGACTGCACTTTTTCCTGGTTGATGGCGGTTATCTGGTCGCCGGCCTGAAAACCTGCTTGCGCGGCTGTTGTATTAGGCGGCGGCGCGGCCAGTATTGCAGCCGGCTCGTTGGTTCCAGCCAGACCCAGCGCGGTATACAACAAGGCGGCAAGTATCAGGTTGGCCACTGGCCCCGCCAGTACGATGGCGCTGCGTTGAGCCAATGTTTTCTGGTTGAATGCCTGGCTGGCTTCAGCCTGCGTTGCATTTTCTGGAGCATCGTCGAGCATCTTGACGTACCCACCCAAAGGTATGGCAGATACGGCCCATTCGGTGCCGTGGCGGTCGGTGCGGCGCGCCAGCACCTTGCCAAAACCCACTGAAAAGCGCAGCACCCGTACGCCGCAACGGCGAGCGACCCAATAATGGCCAAGCTCGTGAAAAGTAATCAGCACCCCAAGGGCAACAGCAAAAGCGAGCAAAGTGAAAAGCATGGAAATCCAGATAAAGCCGCGCCGCTACCCTTTGAGCAGGCAAAGTTCCGCGGCAATGCTACGTGTGTGGGCATCAAGGGCCAGCACTTCGTCGAGCGAGTCCAGGCCTGGCGTTGGCATGCCAGTTATGCGATTCAGGCTGTCTTCAATAATGCAGGCAATTTCAGTATAGCGAATTTGCTGTTTCAAAAAACAATCGACGGCGATTTCGTTGGCGGCATTTAACGCTACGCAGGCCGCCTGGCTGGTTTTCAAGGCATCGAACGATAGCTTCAGACAAGGAAAGCGCTCGAGATTGGGCTCTTCGAAGTCAAGGCGCCCCAAGGCGGTGAGCGCCAGCAGGCCCACACCGCTATCGATACGCTCGGGAAACCCAAGACCATACGCAATTGGCGTGCGCATATCTGGCTGCCCCAGCTGAGCCAATATGGAGCCATCTTCGTATTCAACCATGGAATGCACCATGCTTTGCGGGTGTATGACGACTTGAATCCGGTTGACGGGCATGGCAAACAACCAGTGTGCCTCGATGACTTCCAGCCCCTTGTTGAGCATGGTGGCCGAATCGACTGAAATTTTACGGCCCATGCTCCAGTTGGGATGCGCACAGGCCTGATCAGGTGTGACGCCTGGCAACAAATGCAGCGCAGTAGTGCGAAATGGTCCGCCCGATGCGGTAAGCAACAAGCGGCGCACGCCTTTTGCGGGTTGTGTCGGCGCCTTGGCCCGGTCGTGTGTATGAGGGAGGCACTGGAAAATGGCGTTGTGTTCGCTGTCGATGGGCAGCAGCTCGGCGCCATTGTCGCGCACTGCCCGCATGAACAAGCCACCGGCCGCGACCAAGGCCTCTTTGTTGGCCAGCAAGACCCGCTTGCCCGCTTTGGCGGCAGCCAGGGCTGACGGCAGGCCCGCCGCACCCACAATAGCCGCCATCACGGTGGTGACCGCCGCATCGGCAGCGGTATCAGCCAGCGCCTGCGCCCCTACCCGGATCTCTGGCCGGGGCTGCGCTACCGTCCAGGCATGTTCGAATTGGGCACGCGCCGCTTCGGTAGGCACAATGACCACTTTTGCACGCGTTGCCTGCGCCTGTTCGGCCAGCCTTTCTATGCGGCTATGCGCACTAAGCGCGTAAATTGAGATGGTTTCCGGGTGGCGCGCTATGACATCCAGGGTATTTTCGCCGATAGACCCGGTTGAACCCAGAACACATACATGCTGATGCGTCATTGCAGCCATACCCCCGTCAACAATAAAGCGATGGGCGCCACGGGCAGCAAGGCGTCGATACGATCGTACACCCCGCCGTGTCCGGGCAGCAATTGGCTGGAATCCTTGACTTGGGCGCGTCGCTTGAGCAGGGACTCGAACAAATCACCGACTATCGACAATGCCGCCAGGAATACCGACAGCGCCAGCACCACCCACCAGGGCCAACGCTCTAGCAGTACGGCGCCAAAGCTGCCTGGCCAATATGCACTGGCCATGATCCAGGCGGCTGCGGCCAGCACACCGCCGACAGCACCTTCCCAGGTCTTCCCTGGGCTGACTTTGGGCGCAAGCTTGTGCCTGCCCAGGGCTTTGCCAGTGAAATAAGCGGCAATGTCGGCAAACCAAATAAAGGCCATCAGCGACACCAGGAACCAGGCGCCACGCGCCAGAAACAACTGCACCAGCGCGGCCCAGACGGCAACGACAGCCACAATGCCAAACAGACTGAGCCACGTGCCACAACGGCGCTCGCTGGCCTGACCGCGAACCACCATGGCGGTGGCCCCTACCACCCATGCCAACGCGACCACAGGCAAAAGCCAGCGGTTAAGCTGCAGCTGAAACGCTATAGCCCAGGGTTGCGGTGCGGGTGACAGCCATGATTGCGACAGCATAAGTAAACCGGCCGCCACAATGACCGCCAGCACCACAGGAAAAAGGGTGGGTTGGCTCGGCCAAGTCAGCCTGAGCCACTCCCAGAGAGCGCAGGCGGCCATCAGGGTCAACAACAAGACCAAAGGCCAGGGCCCAGGGGCCAATAAGGTCCCCAGCAGTACAGCAAGCAAGACTATCGCCGTAATGACGCGTTGCTTCAACATGGGAAGGAGCTCCTGTAGTCAGATTTGTTGCGCAAGTTGGGCGCTGGTGCGCCCAAAGCGGCGTTCCCGAGACCGATACCAGTCAAAGGCTGCGTCGAGTTCCGTAGCGCCAAAATCAGGCCAGAAGCCATCTGTAAAATACAGTTCAGTATAGGCGAGTTGCCAGATAAGAAAATTGGAGATGCGTTGTTCGCCGCCGGTGCGAATGAAAAGATCAGGCTCTGGTGCATAGGCCATGGACAAATACTGGCTAAGCAGCGATTCGTCGATGGCTTGCGGGGTATTGGCCAAATCGGGGCGAGCCAGCAGCAGACGCTGCATTGCCTGGAGAATATCCCAGCGACCGCCATAATTGGCGGCGATGGTCAGGTTGAGCGCTGTGTTATGGGCTGTGCGCTGTTCTGCCAGATGGATGAGTTCCTGGAGCTTGGGTTCAAATGGCGACAAGTCGCCCACGACTCGCAAGCGCACACCCTGATCACTAAGCTTTCTGACTTCTTTTTCCAGAGTCTGAATAAACAAACGCATAAGAAGCGTAACTTCTTCTTGAGGGCGGCGCCAGTTTTCAGAGCTGAATGCAAATAAAGTGAGGTATTCAACCCCGCGCTTGCCACAGGCTTCGACTGCGCGCCGCACAGCCTGCACGCCGCGCACATGGCCTGCCGTGCGCGGCAGGAAGCGCTTGGTTGCCCAACGCCCATTGCCATCCATGATAACGGCAATATGGCGTGGAACATCGCCGCACTCGGGTAGGGACTGAGTCGTGCTACGTAGCATCAAGAGTAATTTGCGTCCGGAAAATAACGGTTAAACCGTCATGATTTCTGCTTCTTTTTGTGCAACCATCTTGTCGATTTCAGTAACATGCTTATCGGTGATTTTTTGCACTTCGTCTTGCATGCGACGCTCGTCGTCTTCGGAGATTTCTTTGTCCTTGACCAGCTTCTTGAGTGTATCGTTGGCATCACGGCGCAAATTGCGTACAGCAATCTTGGCATCTTCGCCTTCGGTGCGCACTACCTTGGTCAAATCACGGCGCCGTTCTTCGGTAAGCGCAGGCATGGGAACCCGTATGCTGTCACCCATGGAAATGGGGTTCAGACCAAGATCGGAGTCGCGTATGGCCTTTTCAATGGGGCCGGCCATGTTTTTTTCCCAGACCTGTATGCTGATGGTGCGCGCGTCGACCAGGTTGACATTACCAACCTGGCTGACAGGCACGGGAGAGCCGTAGTAATCGACCATGACGTGGTCGAGGATGCCGGCATGGGCCCGGCCAGTACGGATCTTTGACAAACCGACCTTGAGCGATTCTATCGACTTGGCCATGCGCTCTTCGGCCGATTTCCTGACCTCTGAAAGACTCATTCTTGTTCCTTTATCAAACGTGTACCAGTGTGCCTTCGTCTTCGCCCGATACGACTCGCTTGAGAGCACCCGGCTTATTGATGGAAAAAACCTTGATGGGCAGCTTTTGATCGCGACACAAGGCGAACGCGGTGGCGTCCATGATTTCCAGGCGACGCACAATGGCTTCGTCGAAGCTGATGCGTGCATAACGGGTCGCGGTGGGATCTTTATTGGGATCGGCGCTGTATATGCCATCGACCTTGGTGGCTTTCAGGACGATTTCCGCACCGATTTCGGCACCGCGCAATGCAGAAGCGGTGTCAGTGGTAAAAAATGGATTGCCCGTGCCTGCCGCAAAAATGACGATTTTACCTTCTTCGAGGTAACGCAAGGCTTTGGGGCGGATATAAGGCTCAACTACTTGATCGATATTCAGGGCGGACTGCACCCGTGTATCGATACCGCGATGCTTGAGCGCGTCTTGGAGCGCAAGCGCATTCATGACGGTAGCCATCATGCCCATGTAATCGGCGGTCGCGCGATCCATGCCTTGGGCGCCCGGTGCGATACCCCGGAAGATATTACCGCCGCCGATCACGATTGCCAGTTCAACGCCCATGGCGGAGACCTCGGCAATTTCTTCGGTCATGCGCAGAATAGTTGAACGGTTGATCCCAAAGGCGTCTTCCCCCATCAGCGCTTCGCCGGAGAGTTTAAGAAGTACGCGCTTATACGATCTGGTGGTCATAGGTAGGATCCTAGGTAAACAGTCCAACGAAAGTGTAAGCCAGAGTCAGGCCTGCGTCATGGCGCAGGCCTGACTTTTTTTACTTAATGCAGAAAATCAGGCGTTGCCGGCAGCAGCGGCAGCCACTTCAGCGGCAAAGTCTTCAGACTTTTTCTCTATGCCTTCGCCAACCACATATAAGGCGAAACCGGAAATGCTGGCGCTTTTTTCCTTCAGCATCTGCTCGACCGACTGCTTGTCGTTTTTGACAAACGGCTGGGAAAGCAGTGTGACTTCTTTCAGGAATTTCTGCACCGAACCTTCGACCATCTTGGCGACGATTTCAGCAGGCTTGCCGGATTCGGCTGCTTTTTGTGCAGCAACGGAACGCTCGGTGGCGATATCGTTCTGGTCTACGCCGCTGGCATCAAGCGCTTTAGGCTTGGTTGCCGCGATATGCATGGCCAGGTCTTTACCCACTTCTTCCGCGCCAGTAAATTCGACCAGCACACCAATTTTGCCGCCGTGCACATAGCTGGCCAGCTGGTTGCTGGTTTCGAAGCGCTGGAAGCGGCGTACAGAGATGTTTTCGCCAATTTTGCCAACCAGGGCTGCACGTATGGATTCAACAGTGCCTTCGCCCAGGGATAGCTCGGACAAAGCAGCTACGTCGGCAGGATTTTTTTCAGCGACCAGTTCCGAAACCTGATTGATAAAACCAACGAAATCGTCGTTTTTAGCAACAAAGTCAGTTTCGCAATTGACTTCGACCAGAGCGCCGCGCTTGCTGTCGGACGAAATATGCAGACCAATGAGGCCTTCGGCGGTGACGCGAGTTGCAGCCTTGCTGGCCTTGTTGCCCAGTTTTACGCGGAGAATTTCTTCAGCGCGGGCCATGTCGCCTTCGGCTTCGGTCAGTGCTTTTTTGCATTCCATCATGGGCGCGTCGGTTTTCTCGCGCAATTCTTTAACCATAGATGCGGTAATTTGAGCCACTATTTTTCTCCAGTTCACTAAAACACACCCCGGCAGAGCCGGGGCAGGTGCATAACGCAATGTTGCCAGCCACTGCCTGACTATCATCAGGCAGCAACCGGCGCCCGGGCTGTACTACAAGCCGGGCAGGCATGCTTATTCGGTGCGTTCTTGCTCGACCTCGACGAATTCTTCGCTGCCTTCCGCGATTTCTTCGACCAGACCGTTCAGGTTTTGCTCACGGCCTTCGAGGATGGCGTCTGCCATGCCGCGCGCATACAAGGCAATAGCCTTGGCTGAGTCATCGTTGCCAGGAATGATATGGGCGATGCCGTCTGGCGAGTGGTTGGTATCGACCACCGCAACGACGGGAATACCCAGCGTCTTGGCTTCGGCAATAGCAATTTTGTGATAGCCCACGTCGATGACGAACAAGGCGTCTGGCAGGTTGTTCATGTCTTTGATGCCGCCAATGCCCTTGTTCAGCTTTTCGAGTTCGCGATCGAACATCAGGGCTTCTTTCTTGCTCATGCGTTCGGTTACGCCGTCGGCGACTTGCGCTTCCATTTCTTTCAGGCGCTTGACAGAGGTCTTGACCGTTTTGAAGTTGGTCATCATGCCGCCCAGCCAACGGCTGTCGACATAAGGCATGCCGCAACGTGCGGCTTCGGCGGCGACCAGTTCACGCGCGGCGCGTTTGGTGCCGACAAACAGAACATTACCGCCACGTGCTGCGATCTGGCGCACGAATTTGGCAGCTTCGTGGTACTTGACCACGGTTTGTTCCAGGTTGACGATATGGATTTTGTTACGCTGGCCAAAGATGTACGGCGCCATCTTGGGGTTCCAGTAACGGGTCTGGTGACCAAAGTGCACACCTGCTTCCAGCATTTCACGCATTAACGACATAGTATTCTCCGAGGGTTAGGTCTTGTGACCAGCCTGCATCGAACTTGCCGTGCGTAAAACGCAATCGACAAGCGCAACACCCTGTGTTGGCCGGGCACGCGATTTTCAAAACCAGCCTAAAAGCAAAAACAACGTACGTAAGCTGGCTGTAAAGCCCGATAAGCTTTCAAAGGCCTATAATGGGTTTCACATAAAGCACGTATTTCACGCAAAGTTGCCTGCAAATAAGCTGCTGCTTTCTTAATGGAAATTTAAGAAAGCCTATAATTCTACTATTTTTATCCCACCTAATTCAAGTTGCCATGAGTAGCCTCGTTACCGACCCCGCCGATCTCGACAAAATGCGCGCCGCCTGCCAGGCCGCCGCCGCCGCCCTCGACTACCTAGAACAGCACGTACAGGCAGGCATAAGCACAGGCGAACTCGATCGCTTGTGCATGGATTTCATCACCAACGAACTCCAGGTCAAGTCCGCCACCGTTGGCTATGCGCCGCCCGGCTACACGCCTTTTCCGGCATCCATCTGCACATCGGTGAATCATGTCATCTGCCATGGCATCCCGGGCGATAAGGTGCTGAAAAACGGCGATATCATGAACATCGACGTAACCGTCATCAAAGATGGCTGGTTCGGCGATACCAGTCGCATGTACTACGTTGGCGAACCTTCCATACTGGGCCGCCGCCTTACCGAAACCACCTACGAATGCATGTGGCGCGGCATTGAACAAGTCCGCCCTGGCGCAACGCTGGGCGATATCGGCCATGCCATACAAAAGCATGCGGAAAAAAATGGCTTTTCGGTGGTGCGCGAATATTGCGGGCATGGTGTGGGCCGGAAATTCCACCAAGACCCTCAGGTTTTGCATTACGGCAAGCCGGGCACCGGCGAAACGCTGAAGGCCGGCATGATCTTCACCATTGAACCCATGATCAACGCGGGCCGCAAAGAAATCCGCACACTGGCCGATGGCTGGACGGTCGTCACGCGCGACCGCAGCCTGTCGGCCCAATGGGAACACAGCCTACTGGTCACCGATACCGGCTACGAAATTCTTACTGTTTCCAAGGGTATGCCGGCTCCACCCGCGTTCATCACCACGACCTGATCCCTTTTTCCAGGAAAAACATGCGCGCGCCCAGAGTGTTCCAGCCGGAACGGATTTCCCAAACAGTCAAGCCGCCACCAAAATGATCAACTGCGCATTGCCGTTATTGCGCAAGCAATTGACCCAACGGCGCGCCGAGGCCATTACCCGTTTTCGCCAGCACCTGCTCCCCGAGGTGCTGCTGACGGCCTTGTGCCATATTACCGACCAGTCTTTGCGCGACCTGGTGCGCATTTGCCCTTTACCCGCCGGTTCAACACTGGTGGCTGTGGGGGGATACGGGCGTGGCGAGCTTTACCCCTATTCCGATGTAGACATTCTCGTGCTGCTGCGCACGCCACCCAGCCATGGCGATACCGTCATGATAGAGACACTGATCGCCGCCATGTGGGACTTAGGCATAGAGCCTGGCCATAGCGTACGCACCATAGAAGAATGCCAGCGCGAGGCCGGCAACGACATCACGGTTGAAACCGCCCTGATGGAAGCACGCTGGCTGGTGGGTGACCGCCAATTGCTGCTCGCGCTGAACCAGACCATGCACGAGCACATGGATGCTCAGGCTTTTTTCCAGGCCAAGCGCGCCGAAATGCAGCAGCGCCACGCTCGCCACCAGAATACCGCCTATGCACTGGAGCCCAACTGCAAAGAGGCGCCTGGCGGCCTGCGCGATTTGCAAGTCGTGCTGTGGCTGGCCCAGGCAGCCGGCTTGGGCAGCACCTGGCTGGAAATATCACGCACCGAATTGCTGACTACCGTCGAATTCCGTTCCTTGCGCCGCGCCGACCTTGCCTTCAAGCGCCTGCGCGTAGAGTTGCACCTGCTTGCCGGCCGGCGCGAAGATCGCGTGCTGTTCGATTTGCAACCAGGTCTGGCGGCCGTTTATGGCTTTGAGGCTACTAAAAACCGGCGCCCCAGCGAAATACTGATGCAGCGCTACTATTGGGCAGCGCGCGCAGTAAGCCAATTGAACATCATCCTGATGCAAAGCATAGAGGAACTGCTGTTCCCTGCGCCCAACGAACCCCTGCACATCATCGACGACGACTTCTGCATGGTGCGCGGGCGCCTGGGCATACGCCGGGAAGACAGCTTTGCGCGCAACCCGGCCCTGTTGTTCAGAGCCTTTCTGGTCATGCAGGAACGCCCCGAGTTGCAGGGCATGTCGGCCCAAACGCTACGAGCCATCTGGCACGCCCGGCGCCGCATTGATGCCCAATTCCGGCGCAATCCCGTGAATCGCCACCAGTTCATACAAATTTTGCAACAGCCCCGCGGTATTGTGCATGCCTTGCGCAACATGACCATGCTCAATATACTGCCCCGCTATCTGCCAGTATTCCGGCGTATTGTGGGGCAGATGCAACATGACTTGTTCCATGCCTATACGGTAGACCAGCACATACTGATGGTGGTGCGCAATTTGCGCCGCTTCACCATGCCCGAACACGCCCAGGAATACCCTTTGGCCAGTCAGCTGATTGCCGATTTCGACAGGCACTGGCTGCTGTATGTAGCAGCCTTGTTCCATGACATTGCCAAGGGCCGTGGCGGCGACCACTCTGAGCTGGGCGCACTGGACGTACGCCGCTTCTGTCAAGACCACAGCATCGAAGCCAAAGACAGCGAGCTGGCCGAATTCCTGGTGCGCCAGCATTTGACCATGTCTACCGTTGCCCAGAAAAAAGACCTCAGCGACCCGGAAGTCATACGTGAGTTCGCGCAGTGCGTGCAGAACGAAAGGCGTCTTACCGCACTCTACCTGCTTACAGTGGCCGACATACGCGGCACCAGCCCCAAGGTATGGAATTCCTGGAAAGGCAAGCTGCTTGAAAACCTGTACCAACTGACGCTGGCCGCATTGGGTGGGGCTCAGCCTGACACCGGCACCGTTCTCGCACAGCGCAAAGAACTGGCCGCCAACGAAATTCGCCTGATGGGCCTGCGCGACGACAGCCGCGACGCATTCTGGAGCCAACTGGATATTGCCTACTTCCTGCGACACGAGGCCAGTGAAATTGCATGGCATACTCGCCATCTTTACTACCGCGTGCATTCGCCCGAACCCGTGGTCAAAGCCAGGGTCATCGGACAAAACGAAGCTCTGCAGATTATGGTCTATACCAAGGATGCCATCGAACTTTTTGTCAGTATCTGCCGCTATTTTGATCGCCGTGCGCTAAGCATACAAGACGCTCGCATACATACCACCCACCATGGCTGGGCACTGGACAGCTTCATTGTTTTGCTGCCTATCCACGAAAAAGACTACCGTTCACATGCTTCGCTGGTCGAGCACGAACTGCACGCACAACTCAGCCAGACGCAGCCGCCATACCACCCTATCGCCACAGGCGAAGCCGCCAGGCGTCCAGGCTCACGGCGCTCACGGGTGTTTCCCATTGTTCCCAATGTCGAACTGCAACCCGACGAGCGCAGCGCCTCGTGGCGCCTGTCGGTCACCGCCGCAGACAGGCCTGGTCTGCTGTACAGCCTGGCCCAGGTATTTGCCGCCCATGCCATCAATCTGAAAATGGCCAAGGTGCTGACTCTGGGCGACAGGGTCGAAGATATCTTTATTATTGAAGGGGACGTGCTTGGCCACCCCCGAGCCCAGCTACAATTCGAACGCAACATCCTCGCTACGCTGGATAACACCGGCGCCTGACTTCCCTGCTACTTACTTACTCCGACCAACCCATGGCCCTCAACGATTTGGTAATCAATTTTGGACGCAGCTTTCTGTTTGCCTTGGCGACCTTGCTGCCCATACTCAACCCCCCTGCGGTAGCACCTATATTCCTGACACTGACCGAAGGCGCAAGCACGAATGCGCGCACCGAACTTGCGCGGCGCGTTGCCATCAATATTTGCCTGATGCTTGCCGTCGCCATGATAGCGGGCAACCTGGTGCTCGATTTTTTTGGCATTTCCCTACCCATCATTCGAGTAGGTGGCGGCCTGCTAGTGGTCGCTACGGCCTGGCGGTTGGTCAGCGCATCCGACTACGATGCCGAACACGCACAGAACATGACCAAGGCCTATACTTTCGAGCAAATCCGCTCCAAGGCTTTTTATCCCCTGACCTTTCCCATGATATGCGGGCCAGGCGCCCTGTCGGCGGCGCTTACCGTAGGCGCCAGCCTGCATGTCGATGCAACCGCCAGCACCATCAGCAACCTGATTGGCTCGCTGATAGCCATAGGCATTGCCTCATTGGTCGTTTATTTCGTCCTGCGTTTCGCCGCACAATTCCTGCATAAAATGGGGGCTAACGGCACAGCGGTATTCATGCGTCTTTCCGCTTTCATTCTGTTGTGCCTCGGGGTGCAAATTGTATGGGATGGCTTTCACGAACTATTCCTGGGCTTGCTGCGCGAAGCTGCCGCCTTCAAGTCTTGAAATATTAACTTTTTCCTTACCTCGGAATCACCATGAATAACGGCACATCAAAGCTGCTTCATCTTATCGCCCTGCTTTGCGTAGCGGCGGTCGCCATCGCTCTGGTTTCACAACATGTCTTCGGCATGCAACCCTGCGCCTGGTGTGTACTGCAGCGCCTGATTTTCATAGCGATAGCCATTGTGTGCTGGCTGGGGCTATTGCTGGGTCGCCGCTCCGCTGGCATACGGCGTCTTGCCGCCCTGCTTGTTGCCACGCTTAGCGTGGGCGGCATCATCGCCGCCTGGTACCAATACACCGTGGCCGCCAACCTGTTCTCCTGCGCCCAAACCTTCGCCGATCGATTCATGGTGCAATCCGGCCTGGACGCCGCCCTGCCTTGGCTATTCGGTATATTCGCCACCTGCTCAGACGCCAAAGTCAGCTTGTTGGGCCTGGAATACGCCTTGTGGGGCCTGGGTTTGTTTGTTGTAACGGGGGTTTTGGCGGCAGTGGCGTTGTTGCGGCGCAAGTAAATATGGTGTTGGTCGCATACGCGCCAGCCCATCGAGGAAGCAAGGCCGCAACTGCCTGAGCCCGGCGGGTGTCAGATTACACACCTGGCGGCGCTAATCCAACCTAGGCTTCTTCGCCACCAGATCCCATTTCACCTGCCGCCGGCCGCATTCCGCGTGTTTGGTTCAGGCGCTCGAGATACGCTGCGTCAATATCCCCGGTCACATAGTGACCATTGAAACAAGACGACTCAAAATTCTTCATGGCTGCGGGATTCAAATCGCGAATCGACTGCTCGAGATCCGACAATTCCTGATACACCAGCCCATCAGCCCCTATCTCGCGAGCGACCTGCTCGGTATCCCGCCCCGTTGCAATCAGTTCCGTCTGTGTAGGCATATCTATGCCATACACATTTGGAAAACGTACCGCTGGCGCAGCCGAAGCAAAATACACCTTGTTGGCCCCGGCAGCCCTGGCCATATCGACAATCTGGCGGCTCGTCGTGCCCCTCACAATGGAGTCATCGACCAGCAAGACATTCTTGCCCCGGAACTCCATATCGATGGCACTCAGCTTCTGGCGCACCGACTTCTTGCGCACCGCCTGGCCCGGCATAATAAAAGTGCGGCCAATATAACGATTCTTGATAAAGCCCTCGCGGTAGCTTAAATCGAGCCGCGCTGCCAATTGCATTGCCGATGGCCGAGAAGAATCGGGAATAGGCATGACCACATCGATTTCGCCCAGGCGCAAGGTTTTTGCCACATTGTCGCCCAGATACTCACCCATGTTCAGACGTGCATCATAGACAGAAACCCCATCCATGACGGAGTCAGGGCGGGCAAAATAAACGTATTCAAACACGCAGGACGTCAGGGCTGGATGTTCGGCGCATTGACGGCTGACCATATTGCCGTCGAGATCAATGAATATCGCTTCGCCTGGGGCTACATCGCGCACCAGCGTAAAACCGCAACCAGTCAAGGCGACCGACTCTGAGGCCACCATCCATTCAGTCCGGCTACCTGTATTGATGGAGCCCAGGCACAACGGCCTTATGCCGTAAGGGTCGCGAAAAGCCACCATGCCATAGCTGGCGATCTGGGCGATTACCGCATAGGCGCCCTTGGCCCGCCTGTGCACCGACGACACCGCCGAAAAAATCATGTTTTCGTCGAGCGAACAGCCATTAGCCGCCAACTGCAGTTCGTGCGCAAACACGTTGAGCAAAACTTCGGAGTCGGAATTGGTGTTGATATGACGCCGATCGATATTGAAAAGTTCGTCTCGGAGTTCGCGCCAATTGGTCAGGTTGCCATTATGGACAAAAGTGATGCCAAAAGGGGCATTAACATAAAACGGCTGGGCCTCGTCAACGCTGTCACTGGAGCCTGCCGTGGGGTAGCGCACCTGCCCCAAGCCGCTATTGCCGGGTAAAGAGCGCATGTTGCGCGTGCGGAAAACATCGCGGACCAACCCATGCGCCTTGTGCATGTTAAAGAACTGGTCGTGCGAAGTGGCAATCCCTGCTGCGTCCTGGCCACGATGCTGCAGCAACAGCAAACTATCGTAAATCAGCTGATTTACCGGGCTGGATCCTGCAACCCCAACTATTCCACACATTTTCTATGTTCCTGTGAATACGATCAATAAGGTAACCAAGACGACAGCGATGGCGGCAGCATAAGCTTGAGCTGCTGTATGCCTTGCACCGTTGCGCCCGACAGCCTGGCGTCTTGCCACCAGGCCTCTTGGGGAAGTTCGGTATACCCCGCCAGCCCTACCAGCACCAACACGAACAGCGTCCCGCGCAACAAGCCAAACAGCGCTCCCAGGCCATGATCTGCCGGCGTCAGGCCGGTTTTCTTTATCAGCGTCGCCAGCGTGATATTCACCAACCCTACCAGCAGCAGCACTGAAATAAATACAGTTCCGTAGGCAATGGCAGTACGCAGCAAGGCGTTATCGATATAAGCCGTCAGCCAGACCGACATCAGCGGCCCCCACCAGACCCCCGCCAAAAAAGCGACCACATAGGCTATTAGCGACAACACTTCCTTGACCAGCCCGCGCAACAACCCAAGGAGAGCAGAGATCCCCAGTATCGCCAGCACGATAAAGTCGAAGCTCGTCACTTAGTCGAGATGAATCCGTTGTCGTAGCCCAGTGCCCGCAAACGAGCCTGGGCGGCCTGCGCCGCATCGCGCGTGGGAAATGGCCCTACGCGCAAGCGATAGGTGGTTTTTCCTGCCGAGACGGCGTTTTCCACATAGGCATTGGTTACCCCCGAGGAAAGCAGCCGTTCACGCCTGGCCTGTGCGTCTTTGTCGTTGGTGTAGGCGGCGATCTGCAAAATGAAATTGCCTTTGCTTGCGGGCGCTGCCGCCTTTTTTGCAGGAGTGCGACCTTCAAGCAAGGCAATGGCCACGGAGCCATCGTCGGTGCGCTCGGTAGTTGGCTTGTTCTGTGGTTTGACGACCGGTTTCTCTGCGGGCTTGGGCCTGGGTTCGGGCTCGGGCGCAACGGGGGGCTTTACCGCAACGGCATTGCCGGCGGGAGCAGTGATATCGGGTTGGGTAGCTGGCGCTGTTTCAGGCGCTGGGCCTTCGGCGGCATTTATGGGACCTGAGGCAAGTTTGGCCGGGTCTTGTGGCTGCACGGGGGCCAGAGCTTCGTTGGCATCGGGTATGGCAGGCGGAATAATGGCGGGAACCACCAATGGTGTACTGGGCTCGTCTGGGGGTATAGACGAGTCGAACAGCATGGGCACCACAATGACAGCAGCCAGTACCAGAGCCAGCGCGCCGATAAGGCGACGGCGCGCACGACCACGCAGGTCGTTTGCCTGCGATTCGCTGGACTGAGATGAGCGCGACGCCGAACGCCGCCCTGATCCAGCGGCAGACTCGTTACGAGAGAACAATCCCATGGAACAACAACCTATTTTAATGAACAAGCCCGACTGTAAAAGCGGGGTTGAACTATATGACCTTGCGTCCTAGCTCGTTGAGCACCGGACCAACCGTTGAAAAAGAGCCAAACACAAGAATTCTATCATTCTCGCCTGCCTGTTTTTGGGCCGCTGTAAAGGCAAGTACCGGATCGTTAAAGCATGTAACAGTTACGTCATTGGCTGATGGCGGTGTGGGCGCAACCGGCCGGACTCCAGGCCTATGCGTGGCGCCGGGCTCTGCCTTGCTGACCAAGCGGGTGACTTCGCGGCTATTTTGCTCGAAGGTGTCTTTGGCGGCAGAAGATTGCACAACCTGGCGCACGATCTGGGCCAGGTCTTCGCCTGACATGCCGCGCGGGCCTTCTACCCCAGCGCAATACCAGCGATCGACACGGGTTGCCAGCTTGGCAACAACCCCGGCGACGTCCTTGTCTTGCAACATGCCCACGACAGCATGGGTATGAGGAAAATACCCCATGCTGTCAAGGTTTTGGCCAAGCGCGGCGGCGGCATGCGGATTATGCGCCACATCCAGAATAATGGACGGCGTTCCAGGTAAGATTTGCAAGCGGCCAGGCAGGCTGACCTGGGCCAGCCCTATGCGTACGGCCTGTTGCGGCACCGCCAGTTTTGGGTGCAAGGCCTCGATCGCGGCAAGGGCCGCCGTTGCATTAAGCAACTGGTTAGCGCCTCGCAAGGCCGGGTAGGCCAAGCCGCTACGGCGTTGTGAACGCCCGCCATAGGCCCATTGCTGGCGATCACCAGAGTAATTGAAGTCTTTGCCGAACAGCCTGAGTTCAGCGCCGATTTCGGCGGCATAGTCAATAACGCTCTGGGGAGGAACAGGATCAACACAAATGGCCGGCCGCCCTGCCCGGAATATATGTGCCTTTTCCCAGCCGATTTTCTCGCGGGTATCGCCTAAGTATTCGGTATGGTCGATATCGATGCTGGTGATGATCGCGCAGTCCGTATCTACCAGATTGACTGCGTCAAGACGCCCGCCCAGCCCGACCTCGAGCACAACAACATCAAGCTTATGCCCTTCAAACAGCATCAATGCAGCCAATGTGGTGTATTCGAAATAGCTTAGAGAGACATCGCCACGGATGGCTTCGATGTGCTGGAATTGCTGAATGATTTGTTCGTTGCTGGCCAGTTCGCCGCTTAGGCGTATGCGTTCGTTGAAGTCGACCAGGTGTGGCGACGTATACAAGCCCACCTTATAGCCTGCAGCCAACAATATGGCTTCCAGCATGGCGCAGGTGGAACCTTTGCCATTGGTGCCGGCCACGGTTATTTTTACAAATGGAAACTTAAGATCGAGCTTATCGGCTACTGCCCGGATACGGTCCAGGCCTAAATCTATGGGAGTGCGATGCAGGGTTTCCAGATAACCTAGCCAATCCTGCAGTGTGGCGGTATTACTGGGTACAAGACGAGACATGATGAACGCTTATAGAAATGCTGACGGCAGTTGCTAATAATAGCATTTGTGCATGGCAACGCGGCAACACCAAGGTATTGCCGCGCCGCAAATCACTGCTTACTTGCGCCGAGCTGGCGGCAGATCGGTGCAACTGCCTTCAGCGACTTCCGCCGCCATGCCCACGGACTCGCCCAGCGTAGGATGCGGATGTATGGTTTTCCCGATATCTACCGAGTCGGCGCCCATTTCTATGGCCAGCGCGACTTCGCTGATCAGGTCGCCGGCATGCGTACCGACGATGGCGCCGCCCAAAATGCGATTGGTTTCGGCATCGAACAGCAGCTTGGTGAAGCCTTCATCGCGGCCATTGGCAATTGCCCGGCCTGATGCCGCCCAGGGAAACAAGCCCTTTTTAATGGCTATGCCGTCTTGCTTGGCTTGGTCTTCGGTCAGGCCAACCCAGGCGACTTCCGGATCGGTATACGCAACAGAAGGAATTACCCGGGCATCAAAGAAGCTTTTTTCCCCGGCAATGACTTCGGCAGCCACATGCCCTTCGTGCACCGCCTTGTGTGCCAGCATGGGTTGGCCGACGATATCGCCTATGGCGTAAATATGCGGCACATTGGTGCGCATTTGCTTGTCGACTGAAATAAAACCACGGTCGCTGACTGCCACCCCGGCCTTATCGGCGGCAATTTTGTTGCCATTGGGCGAACGCCCCACTGCCTGCAAGACCAGATCGTAGCGCTGTGCTTCCTTGGGCGCGTTCTTGCCTTCGAAGGTGACCCAGATGCCGTCGTCGCGGGCTTCAGCGCCCACGGTTTTGGTTTCAAGCATGACGTGATCAAAACGCTTGGCGTTCATTTTTTGCCATACCTTCACCAGATCCCGGTCGGCGCCCTGCATCAGGCCGTCCAGCATTTCGACCACATCAAGACGCGAGCCCAAGGCAGAATACACTGTACCCATTTCCAGCCCAATGATGCCGCCACCGACTATCAGCATTTTCTTGGGAATACTGGAAAGCAACAAAGCGCCGGTGGAATCAACGACCCGGCTGTCGTCAGGCAGGAACGGCAGCTTGACCGACTGACTGCCTGCTGCAATGATGGCCGAATTGAATTTTATGGTCTGGCTTTTGTCATCAGCCCCTTGCACAGTCAAGTGATGCGGATCGGCGAACTGCCCTATTCCGCTAACGACTGTTACCTTACGTGCGCGGGCCATGCCGGCCAGGCCGCCGGTCAGCTTGGCCACCACCCCATCTTTATAGGCGCGCACCGCGTCAAGATCGATTTTCGGCGCCGCAAAGCTGATGCCGTGCGCTGACAAGGACTGAGCCTCTTCGAGCACAGCCGCCGTATGCAGCAAGGCCTTGGATGGAATGCAGCCCACATTCAGGCATACGCCACCCAAGCTTGCGTAGCGCTCTACCATGACCACGTTCAGCCCAAGGTCAGCGGCGCGAAAGGCCGCCGAATACCCGCCGGGGCCAGCACCCAGTACCAGAACATCGCATTCGATATCGGCGACACCCGAAAAACGGGCCGTTGCCGGCGCCTGGACCGCGCTTGCAGCCGATATGGCAGGCCCAGGCGCTGAAGCTGGTGCGCTGGCAACGGGCGCCCCCGTCGGTTTGTCGGAGGCGCCAACCTTAGTGATTTCAATTTCAACGATGACCGAGCCTTCGCTGACTTTATCGCCCAGCTTGACCCGCAAGGCCATGACGACCCCGGCTTCAGCCGCCGGGATTTCCATGGATGCCTTGTCAGATTCGACAGTAATGAGGCTTTGCTCTTTCTTGATGGTATCGCCAACAGCAACCAGGATCTCGATAACGTCGACATTAGCCACGTCGCCGATATCAGGCACCTTCAATTCAACTGTGCTCATGTGGGGCTCCTATAGCGCAATACGGCGGAAGTCGGCCAGCAAACTACCTAGGTAGGCGTTGAAGCGCGCAGCCGTTGCGCCATCGATGACCCGATGATCGTAGGACAATGACAGCGGCAATATCAGGCGCGCCTTGAATTTTTCGCCATTCCATACCGGCTGGTGCGTGGAACGCGAAACACCCAGAATGGCGACTTCAGGCGCATTGATAATAGGAGTGAACGATGTTCCACCTATACCGCCCAGCGAAGAAATAGAGAAGCAGCCTCCTTGCATTTGTGCAGGCGCCAACTTGCCTTCGCGCGCCAGCTTGGCAAGTTCGGAGGTTTCAGCGGCCAGTTCGAAGATGCCTTTTTTGTCGGCATCCCGAATAACCGGAACCACCAGGCCATTAGGCGTGTCGGCGGCGAAACCGATGTGGTAGTACTGTTTCAGGATCAGGTTGTCGCCATCGATAGAGGCATTGAACTCGGGAAATTTCTTGAGCGCGGCCACGACAGCCTTGATCAGGAAAGCCAGCATGGTCACCTTCACGCCAGACTTTTCGTTTTCTTTATTGAGCGTTTGGCGCAGCGCGTCGAGTTTGGTAATGTCGGCCACATCGTTATTGGTAACGTGCGGGATCATTACCCAATTGCGATGCAGATTGGCCCCTGAAATTTTCTTGATGCGCGACAGAGGCCGCGCTTCGACATTGCCAAACTTGGCAAAATCGACCTTGGGCCAGGGCAACACGCTGAAGCCCCCGTCGCCGCCGGCCGCCGTAACAGGAACTGCGCCGCCACCCATGACCAGGGCCTGTTTCACAAAGGCACGGACGTCATTGACGGTAATTCGTTGCTTATCGCCCGAACCGCTGACTTGCGCCAGGTTGACCCCGAGTTCTCGAGCAAACTTGCGCACCGAAGGCGATGCATGCGGCAAATTGCGCAGAGGAACATCCGCATCGGCAAAGGCCGCCGTAGGCGAATACCGCTCGGGCGGCACCGAAGCCAGTGCGCCGCCACTGGTTTGCACAGACAGCACCCGCGCAGGCTCGGCAGCAGGCTTGCTGGACGCACTGACTTCTGGTGCTGGGGCCGTGGGAGCAGCGCCAAGGCTGGCTGGCTGATCGCCGCCACTGGTTTGGAGCTCGAGGATGTCTGAACCCTGGTTGACCTTATCACCCACTTTCACCTTGATGGCGGTGACCGTGCCAGCATGTGACGAAGGTACTTCCATGGAAGCCTTGTCGGACTCGACCGTGATCAGGCTTTGCTCGACCGCAATGACGTCACCCACTGCAACCAAGATTTCAATGACTTCGACATCGGTCGTGTCGCCGATATCGGGCACAACAACGGTAGCCAGTTCACCTTGTGTTGACGCTGCGCCAACCACAGGCGTAGCGTTCGAGGCGGGTTCGGCCACCACAGCAACAGGAGCAGCAGCGGCCTTGGTCGGCACAGTTGCTGCGGCTGCTACGAGTTCAAGAATGACCGACCCTTCTTTGACTTTGTCGCCCATTTTTACCTTGATCGACTTGACCACACCGGGTTCGGAAGCGGGGATCTCCATTGAGGCCTTGTCGGACTCAACGGTAATCAGGCTTTGTTCCTTGGCAATGGTGTCGCCTTCAGCCACCAGTATTTCTATTACGTCGACCTCATCGACATCGCCGATATCTGGCACCTTAATTTCGGTGATATTGCTCATGTTGTCGTGCCCCCTTTAAGCGTGATGCGGATTGACTTTATTTGGGTTAATACCATATTTTTTGATGGCCTCGGTTACCTTGGCGATAGGTAGCTTGCCTTCGTCAGCCAGGCCACGCAATGCAGCCAGGACCACGAAATGCCTGTCAACCTCGAAATGTTCACGCAATTTATAGCGGAAATCGGAACGCCCGAAGCCGTCTGTGCCCAGCACATGGAAGTCGCGGCCCTTAGGCACAAAAGGACGGATTTGGTCGCCGTAAGCCTTGACGTAGTCGGTCGATACGATAATAGGGCCTGTGGTGTCACGCAATTGCCTGGTTACGTATGATACCTGCGGATTTGCGTCTTCCGGATGCAACATGTTGTGGCGTTCGCAGTCCATGCCGTCGCGACGCAGTTCAGTGAAGCTGGTTACGCTCCAGAGATCCGAGCCGACACCCCAGTCGCTTTGCAATAATTCTTGGGCAGCCAGGACTTCGCGCAAAATAGTGCCAGACCCCATAAGCTGTACACGCAGCTTGTCGTTGCCCACCGACTTAAATTTATACATGCCCCGTATGATGCCTTCTTCGTCACCCGGGTTTAAACCTGGTTGCGGATAGTTTTCATTCATCACGGTAATGTAGTAATACACGTTTTCCTGGTTTTCGACCATGCGGCGCAGGCCATCCTGGATGATGACAGCCAGTTCATGCCCGAAAGTGGGATCATAAGACACACAATTGGGGATTAGCGATGACATGATGTGGCTATGGCCATCTTCGTGCTGCAAGCCCTCACCGTTCAGAGTGGTGCGCCCTGCCGTCCCGCCCAGCAGGAAGCCACGCGCCTGCATGTCGCCCGCCGCCCAGGCCAGGTCGCCTATGCGCTGGAAGCCGAACATTGAGTAGTAAATATAGAACGGGATCATGATTCGATTATTGGTCGAATATGAAGTGGCCGCCGCCATCCAGGAACTGAACGCACCGGCTTCGTTGATACCTTCCTGCAGCAGTTGGCCGTCGGCGGTTTCGCGGTAATACATGACCTCGTCTTTATCGACTGGCGTGTATTTTTGTCCTTCAGGCGCATAAATGCCAATTTGACGGAACAAGCCTTCCATGCCGAAAGTGCGTGATTCATCGGCCAGGATGGGCACGACGCGCGGGCTGAGTTCTTTGTCGCGCAAGACTTGGTTGATAATGCGTACAAACGCCTGAGTGGTCGAGATTTCTCGGCCTTCAGCGGTGGGCTCAAGTACGGCTTTAAAGACCTCAAGCTTGGGTGCATGCAGTTGTTCGTCGGCCTTGGTGCGGCGATGTGGCAAATAACCGCCCAATGCCGTGCGGCGTTCGTGCAGGTATTTCATTTCGGGCGAGTCGGCGGCCGGCTTGAAATACGGCAGCTCTTCGATTTTGTCGTCGGGAACCGGTATATTGAAGCGGTCGCGGAATTCACGCAGGGCGGCGAGGTCCAGTTTTTTCTGCTGGTGCGTAGGGTTCTTGGCCTGGCCGACATGGCCCATGCCATAACCCTTGATGGTTTTTGCCAAAATAACAGTAGGTTGGCCGGCATGCTTGGAAGCGGCTTCAAATGCAGCGTACACCTTATGGGGATCATGCCCCCCCCGGTTCAAGCGCCAGACGTCTTCATCGCTCATGCGACTGACCATTTCCAGCAGTTTGGGATGTTTGCCGAAGAAGTGTTCGCGCACGAAAGCACCATCGTGGGCCTTATAGGCCTGGTATTCGCCATCGACGGATTCTTCCATGATGCGGCGCAAAATGCCTTCTTTGTCGCGTGCCAGCAAAGGATCCCAGTAACCGCCCCAGATCAGCTTGATGACATTCCAGCCGCTGCCGCGGAAGTCGCCTTCGAGTTCCTGGATGATTTTGCCGTTGCCGCGCACCGGGCCATCAAGACGCTGCAAGTTGCAGTTGATGACGAAAATCAGGTTGTCGAGCTTTTCGCGCGAAGCCAGGCTGATGGCGCCCAGGGATTCGGGCTCGTCCATTTCGCCGTCGCCGCAGAACACCCAGACCTTGCGGTTGCTGGTATCGGCGATGCCGCGTGCATGCAGGTATTTCAGGAAACGAGCCTGATAAATAGCCATCAATGGACCCAGGCCCATGGAAACCGTGGGAAACTGCCAGAAATCCGGCATAAGCTTGGGGTGCGGGTAGGAAGGCAAGCCATGACCATCGACTTCCTGGCGGAAGTTATCGAGCTGATCTTCGGTAAGGCGCCCTTCAAGGTAGGCGCGGCCATAAATACCCGGCGAAGAGTGGCCTTGAAAATAAATGAGGTCGCCACCGTGATCTTCGTTTTCGGCGCGCCAGAAATGGTTTTGTCCGCAGCCTATCATGGTAGCCAGCGATGCAAACGACGCAATGTGGCCGCCCAAGTCGCCACCATCGGGCGGGTTATGGCTGTTGGCCTTGACCACCATCGCCATGGCGTTCCAGCGCACATAAGAACGGAGGCGTTCTTCAAGCACCAGGTTACCTGGGTGGGGAGGCTCCAGGCCGGGCGGTATGGTGTTAACGTAAGCCGTATTTGGAGAGAACGGTATATGTGCACCCGAACGGCGGGCCAGATCAACAAGGCGTTCTAGCAAATAGTGGGCGCGCTCGGGGCCTTCACGATCTAGAACAGCTTCCAATGCTTCCAGCCATTCTTGGGTTTCTAGTGCTGCGTCGTCGACAATACCTGCCACGGCGCTGATTGGATCAAGAGAGGACATTAGGTGTCTCCTGTGTAATTGGTGAAATCCGAACACTGGCAACAGTTAAGCGCTGCCCTCGTTATACCTGATAGGCGGCCATGTCGGCCACGTGCAAGCCGGACTAACTTCGGCTGTCCAAGACAATTCTAGGAAAGACTAGCAATATGTTCAAGCAATATTTCATTTTATGGTATGACTTTTTATAATGTGAAAAATCTATAGTGTCGTTACGGTTTAAAATGATGTGTACAACTCTGTGCAGTAAATAAAGAGCCATGGCGAGCCATTCAAAAAAATCCCTGATCCCGACTACGTTCTACGACCAGGCCAATCACACCCGTCGCGGTTTTTATTGGCTTACGCCGGTTGTCGTTCTGGTTTTGTACCTGTGCGTCATGGGCGCCTTCATCTGGCTGCAACGCTTGCATAACGACAGCGTCATGTTTGTCACCATAGATCAGGAAACCCGCCAGCAACGCCTTCTCATGGTGGTGGTGGCGCTGTCCTTTGTCATCGTACTAAGCTTGCTGGCCCTATGGCGCTATACCCGTTATCGCACTACGGCTGAAGCTGCGCTCATTGCCGAAACCGGTTTCCGGCGTGCCATGGAAAACTCCATGTCGACCGGGATGCGCGTATTCGACATGCACGGACGTATAGCCTATGTGAATCCGGCTTTCTGCCGCATGATAGGCTGGAACGAAGCCGACCTCATTGGCCGCACCACGCCTTTCCCGTACTGGCTGCCCGGGCGGCACGCCCAGCACCAGGAAACCCTGGACCTGCTCTTGTCAGGCCGCACCCCCAGCAGCGGCCTGGAAGTCGAGGCACAGCGCCGTGACGGCTCACGTTTTACCGCACGCATGTATGTGTCGCCTTTGCGCGACCCCAACGGCGAGCAAATCGGCTGGATGACATCCATGACCGACATCACTGAACCCAAGCGCATACGCGAAGCCCTCACCGCTGCGCACGAACGCTTCATGACCGTGCTCGAAGGGCTGGACGACGCCATATCGGTCGTTGCCGACACCCCCGAAGGGTTGGAATTGTTATTCGCAAATCGCACCTACCGTCGTTTCTTTGGTGCTCAGTCAAATGGTCATGGCGAACTGCTTGGTGGGCGTCTGGGCCGTTTTACAGACGAAACCGTCGAGATTTTCTCTGAGTCGGCGCAACGCTGGTTCGAGGTGCACCATCGTATCCTGGCCTGGACCGATGGGCGTCGGGTTCGCCTGCAAGTAGCGCGCGACATCACCGAACGGCGTACCCACGAAGAAGATTCGCGCGTGCAACAGGAAAAAATCCAGCTCACCAGCCGCCTGACCACGATGGGCGAAATGGCGTCGTCGCTGGCGCATGAACTGAATCAGCCACTGACCGCCATCAGCAACTACAGTATGGGTGCGGTGGCCATGCTCAAGTCAGGCAATGCCCAGCCCGAGCGCCTGCTCGAAGCCCTGGAAAAAGCCGCCGGCCAGGCCGAACGCGCCGGCAAGATCATCAGCCGCATACGCGAGTTCGTCAAACGCAGCGAGCCACGCCGCCAACGGGTGCCGGTCAGTCGCATACTAGATAACGCAATAGGTTTCGCTGAAATCGATGCGCACAAACGCCAGGTCGACATCCAGCAGCACTTGCCCGACCCTCTGCCAGATGTCATTGCCGACCCTATTCTTATAGAACAGGTATTATTGAATCTGCTCAAAAACGGCATAGAAGCCATGGAGACCGGCGAGTATCGCGTTCTTCATGTGGTCATTACTGACCAGCACCCCTTAGTCGAAATCGCAGTCATCGACCGGGGCCATGGCTTGCGCGACCCCGAACGCCTGTTCGAACCCTTTTACAGCACCAAGTCCGAAGGCCTGGGCATGGGGTTGAACATCTGCCGTACTATTATTGAATCTCACCATGGCCGACTTTGGGCCAGCGCCAACCCAGACGGGGGCACCATTTTCCGTTTCACCCTACCCTGTGCATCGCCGCAAGCGACAAGTACAACAGAAGATATCCAGGAGCTCCATGCATGACGACACCTCAAGCACCTAGCACTATTTTTATCGTCGACGATGACGAAGCGGTACGCGACTCCCTGCGCTGGCTGCTTGAAGCCAACGGCTACCGTGTCAGGAGCTTTAGTGGTGCAGAAGAATTCCTCAGCGCCTATGAACCCGACCAGGTGGGGGTGCTCATTGCCGACGTACGCATGCCTGGCATGAGCGGCCTGGAACTGCAAGAAGAACTCATCGCCCGCCAGGCGCCCTTGCCCATCGTCTTCATTACTGGACACGGCGATGTGCCTATGGCAGTGTCGACCATGAAAAAAGGTGCTGTCGATTTCCTTGAAAAGCCATTCAACGAAACCGATTTGCGCACCATCGTGGCGCGCATGCTCGACCAGGCCACAGAACGCGTCAGCCAGGTCCAGGCCCAGAAAAGCCACCAAGCCGTCCTGAGCCGCCTGACAGCGCGCGAGCAGCAGGTGCTGGAACGCATCGTGGCTGGTCGCCTGAACAAGCAAATTGCCGGCGACCTGAACATCAGCATCAAAACCGTTGAAGCTCACCGAGCGAACATCATGGAAAAACTGGAAGTCACCACCGTCGCCGATTTAATGAAAATCGCCCTGACCAAAGCCGAGGGGTCAGCATGAGCGCCAAATTAATAGACGGCAAAGCGCTTTCCGACAGCGTCAAGGCCGAAGTCGCCGAACGGGTGCTTGCCCTGAAAAAACGCGGCATCGTTCCTGGTTTGGCTGTTGTTCTGGTAGGCTCAGACCCCGCCTCGCAGGTGTACGTGCGCAACAAGGCGGCGGCATGCGAAAAAGCCGGGCTGCATTCGCGGGTTATCCGTCTGGCGGCCGATATCACCGAACCAGAGCTCTTGAACACTGTGCACGAACTCAACAACGACGACGCTGTGCACGGCATACTGGTGCAACTGCCCTTGCCTGCCCACATGAACGCCAACAAGGTCATCGAAGCCATCGCCGCCAGCAAAGATGTCGACGGCTTTCACATCAGCAACGCCGGTTTGCTGATGACCGGCCAGCCTCTGTTCCGTCCATGCACGCCCTATGGCGTCATGAAAATGCTTGAATCCGAAAATATTGTCTTGCGCGGCGCCGAAGCCGTGGTCGTGGGCGCCAGCAATATCGTAGGCAAACCCATGGCCATGCTGCTGCTCGCCGCAGGCGCCACCGTTACTCTGTGCAATTCCAAAACCCGAGATCTCGGCGCCCAAACCCGCCGTGCTGATGTCCTGGTGGTTGCCACGGGCAAACCCAAAATGATTGACGGCGACATGATCAAACCAGGCGCGGTCGTCATCGACGTGGGCATCAACCGCGGTGCCGATGGCAAGCTGGTTGGCGATGTCGACTTCCAGTCGGCTCAGGCAGTGGCCGGCGCAATTACGCCCGTACCCGGCGGCGTAGGCCCCATGACCATCGCCATGCTGCTGGTCAATACACTGGAAGCCGCTGAGCGCAGCGCCGCCTCTTCTGTTACTGAACACTGAAATTCACCATGAATCAAAACCCTTTGCTGGCCTCCGTTGCTGCCCTTATCGACTACGCCAGCGTCAAGCCCGAACACATCGAGCCGGCCATCAGCCACCTGATCACCGAAAACCGGCAGGCAATCGAGCACGCCGCCAACCCGCAACTGCCGGCAACTTGGGAAGCCATCGTCGAGCCTCAGGAAGATACCTCCGAAAAGCTATGGCGCGCCTGGTCGATTGCCGGCCACCTGAATGCAGTCGTCAATACGCCTGAACTGCGTGCAGCCTACAATCAATGCCTGCCGCTGATCACTGAATTTTCCACTTGGGTAGGCCTGCATACCGGCCTGTATCAGCAATACAAACGCCTTAAAGCAGCTAGCGATTTTGCCAGGCAAACGCCGGTGCGTCAGCGCATTATCGATCTCGCCTTGCGCGACTTCCGCCTTAGCGGCGTAGAGCTCGCCGGCGCAGAGCGCTTGCGCTATGCTGAAATTTCCGACCAGCAAGCCCAGGCCTCACAAAAATTTTCCGAAAACGTGCTCGACAGTGTGGATCGGTGGTCATTGCACGTTACCGACCAGGCCCGTCTGGCAGGCTTGCCAGATGACGTCGTACTGGCGGCAAGGTCGGCCGCCGAAGCCGAGCAATTGCCGGGCTGGAAACTGGGCCTGAAAATGCCCTGCTACCTGCCTGTAATGCAATACGCGCAAGATCGCAGCCTGCGCCAGGAACTCTACCGTGCCTACGCCACCATTGCGTCTGAACAAGGCGACCCGGCCCTGGACAACTCACCACTAATAGAACAATTGCTGACGCTGCGTGCCCAGGAAGCGGCGCTGCTGGGCTATGGCAGTTTCGCCGATTTGCGCCTGGAAACACGCATGGCCGACAGCGCCGCGCAAGTGCTCGCTTTTCTGCGTCAATTGGCCGAAAAAGCCAAACCTTACGCCGTGCGCGATCTCACCGCGCTACGCGCTTTCGCCAGCGAAAACCTGGGCCTGGAAACGCTCGAACCCTGGGATATGGCTTTTGCATCTGAACGGCTGCGCCAAGAGCGCTATGCTTATTCCGAAGAAGAAATCAAACAGTACTTTACCGAACCTCAAGTATTGCAAGGCCTTTTTCACGTTGTAGAAAAGCTTTTCAACGTACGCCTGCGCCCCGCTAATGCTTCTACCTGGCACAAAGATGCACAAGCACTGGAAGTGATCACCGCCGAAGGGGCGTTGCTGGGTACGCTTTACATTGATCTGTATGCACGCCAGGGCAAGCAAAGCGGCGCCTGGGTCGATAGCGAACGCAATCGCCGCAAAATCGGCAATACCATCCAGACGCCAGTGGTCTACCTGACCTGCAATTTTTCCCCCGCTCATAACGGCAAACCCGCCCTGCTGACTCACGATGACGTCATTACGCTGTTTCATGAAAGCGGCCATGCTTTGCACGCCCTGCTGTCGCAAGTCGACGAGCCTGGCGCGGCAGCGTTTACCAGCATCGAATGGGATGCCATCGAGCTGCCTTCGCAATTCATGGAAAATTTTTGCTGGGAATGGTCGGTGGTGCAAGCCTTGTCAGCCCATGTCGATACCGGCGCGTCCTTGCCCCGTGCGCTCTACGACAAGCTGCTGGCAGCGCGCAACTACCAGGGCGGCATGCAAATGCTGCGCCAGGTGGAATTCTCGCTGTTCGACATGAGCATTCACCACCAGGCCCATGGCATGTCCATACAAGCTGTACTCGATACCCTGAGCCAGGTACGCCAAGAAGTCGCCGTGGTCTTCCCGCCATCCTGGCACCGTTTTCCTCACAATTTTTCGCACTTGTTTGCCGGTGGCTATGGCGCGGGATATTACAGCTACAAGTGGGCCGAAGTGTTATCGGCAGATGCCTACGCAGCCTTTGAAGAAAGCGGCGCCATCAGCCCCGATGGTACTCGGGAAACCCTTAATGCAGCGACCGGCCAGCGTTTTCTTCAGGAAATCCTGGCGGTTGGCGGCTCCCGGCCGGCGGCGGATTCATTCCGTGCATTCCGCGGGCGTGAACCTTCCATAGACGCCTTGCTGCGTCATAGCGGCATGATGGGGGCCGGCCTATAATTTCCAAGCCGCACCCATGGTTTCAGGTTTGCCTCTGGCTATCTCAAACCCATAGGCGCGGCGCGATCAACGCAAGGCAGGTGCAGCCGACAAAGCGCAGGTTTGATTTAAAAATTGAATCAAACACATAGCAGTGTGACCGGCATTATTGCTTGGAGTTTTAAGGTTTTTGTATATGCGTATTTTATTCCGCCACATGGCAGCGCTGGCCTGCGCCATGACACTGGCGTTTACTGTTCAAGCCGAGACCGCCATACACAGCGTTCGAGGCTTCTTGCCCGATCTGCGTTTTACCCTGGAATCCTCGGGTGGCAAGGTCATTACGCAAGACGCCTACAAAGGCAAAACAGTCATGCTGTTTTTTGGCTATGCCAGTTGCCCGGATATCTGCCCGACCACCATGGCTGCGCTTTCCCATGTCATGGAAAACCTGGGCGACGACGCTAGTAAAGTGCGTATTCTGTTCATTAGTGTCGACCCGCATCGCGACACCCCCGAGATCCTTCAGGCTTATGTCAATGCGTTCGATAAAAACGCCATAGGCCTGACTGGCACAGAAAAACAAATAGCTGATGTAGCCCGGCGTTATCGTGTGGCCTATCAAATAGAAAAGCCCACAGGCGATGACAAGAATAGCTACGAAGTCGCGCATAGCCGCGGTGTGTATATGTTCGACGCCCAAGGCCGCGCGCGGATACTGGCATCAGATACCGAATCGGTCGAGGCCTTGACCGAAAGCGTGAAGGCTTTGCTGAAAAATAGGTAGTTCATGCTATTGGTCGTAGGTCGGATTGGCGCGCAGCGCGTAATCCGACCTATGATCAAGCGCTATTAACGCACTGCTCTGACTCGCACACATTAGCCAGCTCTGCAGCCGCCAGTTCTTTTGCAGCATGCCGCAACGCCGTCCGTAAGCCTTCCTCGACCACAGGATGATAAAACGGCATTTCCAGCATTGCAGCCACTGTCAGCTTCTGCTGCACCGCCCAAGCCAGCAAATGCGCGATATGCTCCATTGCCGGCCCAGCCATTTCAGCCCCCAGGAAACGGCCATCTGCCTGATTGGCATAAACCCGCAGCTTCCCGTAGTTCTTCAGCATTACCCGCGACCTGCCTTGCCCGGAGAAATCGACCTCGCCGATCACAACACCTTGATGCGGGAGATCTTTAAAGTGCATGCCTGCCTGTGCCAATTGCGGATCGGTAAACACCACCGACATGGGCGCGCGCCGGGTTGCTGGAAGCACAGCCGGGTACAAGGCTGCATTTCGGCCGGCTATGCGACCATCGTCGGCGGCTTCGTGCAATAACGGCAATACCCCATTAACATCACCGGCAATAAAAATGGGCGAATTACCCAGCTGCAAGGTCAGCGGATCATAGTCTGGCATGCCTTTGTTGCCAAGCGCGAGCGATGTGTTTTCCAGGCCCAGGCCGCCCAGATTGGGGCGCCGCCCCGCCGCCATCAATAAATAGTCAAAGCATTCCACGAGCTCGGGCTGCCCTTGCGTCTGGTAGCGCACCTCGACTTGTTGGCCTACCCGGCGCACGGCAAGCACCTTGGTATGCATGCGCAGGTCCAGTCCGGACTCTAGTGCAGCCAGGGCACTGGCACGCACTTCAGGGTCAGACAAGCCACCCAAGCTACCGCTGCGGTGTATATGGCGTACCTTAACGCCCAGGCGTGCCAGCGCCTGCCCCAGTTCCAGCCCTATAACCCCGGCGCCAACCACCATGACACTGGCGGGCAAATCGTTCCATTCGAACACGTCGTCGTTGACCACGACCCTATCGCCCAGCACTTGATATTCTTCGGGCACGACAGGTGATGAGCCGGTGGCGATTACAACGCGTGCTGCTTGGATTTCAGTGTGATCATCTATGTGCAATACGGTATCTGAAACAAAACGGGCATAGCCACGCACTTTGTCCTGTTCCGGCACGGCCTCGACACTCTCAAGCACAAACCCGACAAAACGATCGCGTTCACGCTTGACGCGGTCCATGACCTGAGCACCATCAATACGAATCCGGCCGTCTATGTGGACGCCAAAAGGCGCGCCAGCCATCGCCGTATGTGCGACATCGGATGCAGCAATTAACAGCTTGGAGGGCATGCAGCCGACCCGCGCACACGTGGTGCCGTATGGTCCGCCCTCGATCATGATGGCGCTGGCGCCAGTTGCCTTGACGGCACGATAGGCCGACAGGCCTGCTGTACCCGCGCCAATAATGGCGACATCGGTTTTAAGCTGTTTCATATGAGTATGTCCATTAAGGACGGAATTACCCACCCGTCCATTCGGTTACGAACTGCTGGAAATCAGGCCGCTCGGCGGCCCCCATGTCTTTAACTGGTGTGCCTATAGACAGGAAACCCATGAAGCGATAATCAAGGCTATCGAACCCCAGAATTTCGGGGATGTCATCAGTGTAGGTCCCCAGGCCTGTGCTCCAGAAGGCCCCATAACCCAGCATATGAGCGGCATTCAGCATGTTCATGACAGCGGCGCCCACTGAAAGCATGCGTTCGTGTTCGGGAATTTTGGTGTTGCTGTGGTCCAGCTTGCAAGCAATGGCGATAAGTAGCGGCACCCTGCCCAGCCAGCGTCTTACGCTGGCTTCTTTTTCTGGGGTAAATGGCAAGTTGGCTGCCCTGATGGCGTCAGTGGATAAGTCGGCCAGGCGAGCAATGCCTGCTTCTCGTATCAGGGTAAAACGCCAGGGCTGGAGGCGACCATGATCGGGGGCCGACATGGCTGCCTGGAGAATCAAGGCCAGATCAGCCTCGTTGGGGCCTGGAGCCTGAACGATTTTTATAGAACGTCGTGTAAACAAATAATCTAATGGTGCAACAGACATCTTTTATTCCTTTAGCTGGCTGCCTTGGCGGTAAGCATGAGCGCCTTCATATCGCGTACGGCCTTTTCCCAGCCGTCGAAGATGGCGCGCGCAACAATGGCATGGCCGATATTCAGTTCGGCTATGCCCGGCAAGGCCGCAATGGTTTGAACGTTATCGTAATGCAGGCCATGACCCGCATTGACGCGCAGCCCCTTGCCCACACCCAGCGCTATGCCGGCGCGCAGTCGTGCAAGTTCGGCATCGATGACGGCTGGATCAGTTGCCTCGGCATAAGCGCCGGTATGTAATTCGATTACCGTGGCGCCGACCTCGTGCGAGGCAAGGATTTGATCAGCTTCGGGATCGATAAACAACGAAACCCTGATACCGGCCTCTTGCAACTGCTTGACGGCGCGCCGCACGAATTCAAGTTGGCCGACGACATCGAGCCCGCCCTCGGTGGTGAGCTCGGCGCGCTTTTCGGGGACCAGGCAAACATCCTGAGGCAGGATACGACAGGCGATGTCCAGCATTTCAGTAGTGATGGCGCACTCTAGGTTCATGCGTGTACGCAATAGCGGACGTATGGCGACGACATCAGCGTCTTGTATGTGGCGACGGTCTTCGCGCAAATGCAACGTAATGACATCGGCGCCAGCGTCTTCGGCGCGCTGGGCAGCGAGCACTGGATCGGGGTACGAAGTGAATCGCTGTTGGCGCAAAGTGGCTACGTGGTCGATATTCACGCCTAATTCAATCATTTTCTCTGAACCCCTATTAAGTTCTGTTAAAAATCAATAAAACCTTTATCGCCCTTTATTATACGACCGTCTTTGTGCTGACCAGGTTTTCCAGCCCATCCCCTGCTACTGCGACACCAGCGAGGAAGGTTTGGATGCTGTGGTTTCCAGCCAGCCCCCGCCTAACGCCTTATATAGCTCGACCCGATTCATCAGGGCTTCCATGCCAGTTTGGTAAAACGTTTGCTGGGTTGTGTACAGCGCGACTTCGGCGGTTTGAACTTGCAGGAAGCTATCGATGCCAGTTTCGTAGCGCAAGGTAGCCAGCCTAAGCGTTTCAGAGGCCGACGCTTCTAGCGAGCGCAAGGCAGCCAGTTGCTGATCGTAGGTTGCTTCGCCAGCCAGTGCGTCAGCGACTTCCCGGAAAGCAGTTTGTATGGCTTTTTCATATTGCGACACAGCAATATTGCTGCGTGCCTTGGCTAGGTCAAGATTGCCTTTGAGACTGCCACCCGAAAAAATAGGTACTTGCAGTTGCGGCGAAAACTGCCAGAAGCGATTGCTTCCGCCAAATAGCCCGCCCAATTGCGGGCTGGCAAAGCCCAGCAGGCCTGTGATGGAAATATTTGGAAAGAACGCGGCCCGGGCTGCGCCAATATTGGCATTGGCCGCCAGCAAGGCATTTTCCGCAGCCATGATGTCGGGGCGCCGCTCGAGCAAATCGGCCGGCAGGCCAACAGGGATTGCCGCCAATACCTGGTCGCGCCCGAATACTGCGGCGTTTGGCAGGTTGGCGGGAATTTCCATGCCCAACAACAGTTGCAAGGCATTCAACGCTTGCGCCTGGGCGCGCTGCATGCTTGCGCTGTCGGCGCGTACGCTATCGAGTTGCGATTTGGCCTGGCTGAGATCCAGGGCCGAAGCAACACCGGCATTGAAGCGCGCCTGCACAAGATTGTAGGTATTCTGTCGTGACTCCAGAGTTTTTTGTGTCAGGCTTTGCAATTGCTGCGTTGTACGCAGGCGAAAGTATGCCTCGGCAATTTGCGCAACCAAATTAATGTGCACGGTACGACTGGCTTGCTCGGTGGCCAAGTATTGCTGATAAGCCGCTTCCGTCAGATTCTTTACGCGCCCAAAGAAGTCGAGCTCAAAAGATGTCATGCCTACGCCAGCCTGATAATAGCGACTGACGCTGGCGGAATCGGGCCCACCGGCTCGTAGCTCTGGCGGATTACGCGTAATTTTCGCATTGCCACCTATACCCACGGTGGGCAGGCGGTCGCTTTGAGCTATGCCGTATAACGCCCTGGCTTCCTGTATGCGTTCTACTGCAACTCGCATATCCCGGTTATTGGCAAGCGCCAGGCTGATCAAGGCCTTAAGTTGCGGGTCGTTGAAAAATTCGCTCCAGCCCAGATCTGCGCTATAACGGACGCCAGCAAGCTGCTGGCCTTTATTTTGCGGCTCGCTTAGCCCTGGATATTGTCCAGGCACAGGCGCCGAGGGGCGTTCGTATTTGGGCGCCAGCGAGCAGCCAGCCAAGGCCAGAGTCACCATGACCGGCAATGCAGCCCGTTTAAACGTGCTCAGTGTCATTCCTGCCCCCCTTTAGGGGTATGGTCCACCGGGTTGGTGGCCGCAGCATGATGAACCGTAGTCAGTGGCGCATTCGCGCCGAGTAGCTTAGGCTTGGTCTTGAACAAAGTGAGCACCACGACAAAGAAGGTAGGAACGAACACCATCGCCAAAGGTGTGGCTGCCAGCATACCGCCCAGCACACCCAGACCAACCGCATTCTGGCTGGCTGAACCAGCGCCTGTGGCAAAGGCCAAAGGTACCACGCCCAAAATAAATGCGAATGAAGTCATCAAGATGGGCCTGAATCGCAAGCGTGCCGCTTCGACCGTAGCGTCGATAATGCTGCCGCCCTGCGCATAGGTGTCTTTGGCAAATTCCACAATAAGAATGGCGTTCTTGGCTGCCAACCCGATTACGGTAATCATGCCTACCTGGAAGTAGACGTCATTGGACATGCCCAGCGCCGAGACCATGCCAACCGCTCCCAGCATCCCTAGTGGCACCATCAGCATGACTGAAAGCGGGATCGCCCAGCTTTCGTACAAGGCGGCCAGCAGCAGGAAAACCACCAGCATGGCCAGGCCCATCAGTATCAACGACTGACTGCCTGCCTGCTTTTCCTGGTACGAAAGACCTGTCCATTCGTAGCCAAAACCATGAGGCAACTGGGCCACCATCTCTTCCATGGCCTCCATCGCCTGACCGGTTGAATAACCAGGCGCTGCTGCGCCACCCAGCCTGACGGATTCGTAGCTGTTATAGCGCACCACCTGGACGGGACCCTGATTCCAGTCTATTTTCACGAAAGACGACAAAGGCACCATTTCGCCGCTGCTATTGCGCGCATTCAGCTTCATGATGTCGTCGCCGTTCATGCGATGCGTTTGGTCAGCTTGTACCCAGACGTTCTGTATCCAGCCCATATTGGGAAACTTGGCTACATAAGCCGATCCCAGCGATGTTGAAATAAGCGTGGCGACTTCGCCAAAATCGACCCCAAGTGCGGCCGCTTTCTCGCGATCGATAGTCAGGTTGAGCTGCGAACCTGGCCCCAAGCCTGTAACCCGGGTATTGGCCAGCACAGGGTTCTTCATGGCCATCATCAACAACTGCTGGGTTGCAGCCATCAGGGCATCGTGGCCCTGGCCACCTCGGTCTTGCAAACGCATATCAAAGCCCGACGCATTGCCAAGAGAAGAAATGGCCGGCGGCACAATAGCGAAAACCATAGAATCAGGCAAGCCGAACAGCAAGTTCTGGGTGGCTTTTGCTGCGACCGCCATAGCGGAATTTTCTTTGCCTTTGCGTTCCGAGAAATCTTTCAGGGGAACAAAGGCAATGGCCGAGTTCAAGCCGTTGCCGTTGAAGCTGAAGCCTTGCACGGTAACGATATTCTCCATTTGCGGTTGCTTGCTGAAGTAACCCTCGACTTTTTCAATGACCTCTATGGTGCGATTACTGGTAGAGCCTGAAGGCAGCTCCATGTTGACGATAATGTAGCCTTGGTCTTCTTCAGGCAAGAAAGATGTGGGCAAGCGCATATACATCCAGCCCAGTGCCAACAGCAAAATCAGGTAAACCAGCATCATGCGCCCGCCCCGTTTCAGGCTGCGCCCGACCCAGCCTTCATAACGGTTGGTAACACGATCAAAGCCACGATTGAACCAGCCGAAAAAGCCTTTTTTACTTTCATGCTGACCCTTGGGTATAGGCTTGAGTATGGTGGCGCACAAGGCGGGAGTAAAGGTTAATGCCAGAAAGCCGGAAAACAGGATGGACACAGCCATGGCAACCGAAAATTGCTGGTAAATAACACCGACGGATCCTTTCATGAAGGCCAGCGGGAAAAACACTGCCGCCAGCACCAGCGTCATGCCGACAACCGCGCCGCTGATCTGGGGCATGGCCTTTTTTGTGGCTTCTTTGGGTGACAAGCCCTCTTCCACCATAATACGCTCAACGTTTTCCACCACCACAATGGCATCGTCAACCAAGATACCAATGGCCAGCACCATGGCGAACATGGTCAGCACGTTAATGGAAAAGCCCAAGGACAGCATGACCGCGAATGCTCCCAGGATAGCAATGGGTACGACCAGGGCAGGAATCAGCGTATAACGCACATTCTGCAGGAAGATAAACATGACGACGAACACCAGCAGCATGGCTTCAAGCAGAGTATGCAATACTTGCTCGATGGAGATCTGGACGTATGGCGTGGTGTCGTAAGGAATGGTGTAGGTAATATTGCCAGGGAAGAACTGTGCCAGTTCGTCCATGCGGGCCTTAACCCCAGAAGCAGTAGATAAGGCATTGGCATTGGTTGCCAGCGAAATCGCAAAAGCGGCAGTAGGCTTGCCGTTCAGGCGAGCCCCGAACTGATAGTTATCGGCGCCGATTTCAACGCGGGCAACATCGCGCACCCGTACGCTGGAACCATCCACATTCGAGCGCAAAACGATATTTTCAAAATCGGCAACGTTTTTAAGCTCGCCATTCACCACGATAGGCGCAGTGACCCTTTGTTCGCCAGGATTGGGAGGCGAACCGATGATGCCTGCTGAAATCAGTACGTTTTGCTTGGCAATGGCGGCATTGACCTCGGCCATACTGATTTTGTAACCGGTAAGCTTGTCGGGGTCGACCCACACGCGCATGGCGCGCGGCGCGGCAAAAAGCTGGAATTTACCCACCCCTGGAACCCGCGCTATGGCATTCTGGATATTGCGCGTGATGTAGTCGGCCAGAGCGACCTGGTCGAGCGAACCGTCGGTGGAGGACAGCGCCACGACCATCAGAAAGCTGGCATTGCTTTTGCTGACTTTCAGGCCTTGCTGAGTAACCGCGCCAGGTAGCTTGGCAGTGACGTTGGAAATACGGTTTTGTACATCGACCTGCGCCAGATCGGGATCAGTACCCGGAGCAAATGTGGCTGTAATTTGCGAGCCGCCATAGGAGTCGCTGACCGATTCATAGTACAGCAAACCCGTGGCGCCGTTGAGTTCGTTCTCGATAATGCTGGAGACGGAATTGGAAACATCTTGAGCCGAAGCACCAGGATAGGTAGCCTGGATGGTGACGGCCGGAGGTGCGACTTCGGGGTATTGTGAAACCGGCATATTGGGAATTGCCAACAAACCCGCCAAAGTAATTGCCAAGGCAACTACCCAGGCAAAAATCGGCCTTTCAATAAAAAACTGCGGCATGCGTGCTCACTCTAAACATTTAACGTTGCAGGCCCACAAGCGCGGCCCGCTACAGCGGCTCTTCAGCCCTTGGCGTCTGGCTGCGACTTATTGGTTTCATCGGCCTTGTCGGCAGGCTGGCTTGCTGCATCGCTGGCGGAGGCTGACTGCCCACCTGCGACTGGCTGCTTCCAGGGCATAACCTGAACCGCCGCGCCTGGCCGGATTTTCTGGAAGCCTTCAACCACCACCACATCGCCCGCGCTCAACCCCTGATTGATGATCCATTTTCCGTCAATGCCATTGCCTACCGTAACCGGCGCTACCTCGACCTTGTCATCTTTGACCAGCATCAGGCTGCTGCGACCATCGGCGGTACGTTGCAAGGCCTGCTGCGGCACCAGCAGCGCTTTTTGATCTACCCCTTGTGGCAGGCGTACGCGTACGTACATGCCAGGCAAAAGGATTTGATCCGGGTTGGGGAATTCGGCGCGCAAATTGACCTGCCCTGTTGTGGGGTCGACTGTCACACCCGAGAACAACAACTCACCGGGTTCGCTGTAGCTGGATCCATCTTCGAGTATGGCCTGCGCCTTGGCCGTGCCATCAGAGGTTTGCTCGAGGACGCCACTGGCCAGGTCGCGGCGTAACTGGGCAAGTTCCGTGGTGGAACGGGCCAAGTCGACATAAACGCGATCAAGCTGTTGCACTGTCGCCAGCTGGGTGGCCGCGCTTGCGCTAACCAGCGCCCCTTCGGTAACCATCGACTTGCCTATTCTCCCATCGATGGGAGACACCACTTTGGTATAGCCCAAGTCAATATCGGCCGACTGTAAAGTGGCCTGCGCGGCAGCAATAGCGGCATCAGCCTGACCTGCTGTAGCAATGGCGTTATCGTAGTCTTGTCGGCTTACCGCATTAGCCTTGATAAGCGTGGAATAACGCTGCGCCAGGAGTCGGGCGCTTTTGGCGTCGGCCTGTGCACGTTGCAACTGGGCCGCCGCCTGGGCGCGCGCCGCCTTGTATGGTGCGGGATCTATGGTAAACAGCAGTTGCCCTGCCTTGACATCGCTGCCCTGCTTGAAATTGATTTCATTGACGATGCCATTCACACGGGCGCGGATTTCGGCATCTTTGATGGCCTCAACCCGCCCAGGCAATTCTACGGAGACCTCGGTTGGCCTGGGCTGTACGGTGATGACGCTAACCGGTACTTTCATCTCGCCCTGAGGGCCTTGCTGCGGCTTTTCGCCGCAAGCAGCAAGCAATAGCAAAGAAGAAAAGACAGCCACGCGGACTTGCTGCCCGGAAGGCAAGCGAAGATTCAACATTCAAATAACTCCTGTACAGCGTGGATTTGCCATGCAAGCCCAACTGTAAGCGTTCTGGTTTTTATTAAAGGGGGAGTATAAAACGAAATAGGGGTTAGCACTCACTGCCAACCCCTTTTTCCGTAACAGTTCTGAAGTATTTTCAGCGCGAGAAACACCTTACCTCAGTATAGCCAGTCAGCAATTTTCATGCCATCCAGCTGCTATCCCAGCAATAATCCATCGTCGGATAGGGTTTCACCGCGCACCCGCTCAAACATGCTCAGCAAGTCGGGCACATCTAGCCCCTGGCGTTCTGGGCCAGCCACATCCAGTACGACATTACCTTGGTGTAACATAACCGTGCGCTCGCCCACATCGAGCGCCTGGCGCATGCTGTGAGTAACCATCATGGTAGTCAGCTTGTTTTCACTGACGATGCGGGTGGTGAGTTCAAGCACAAACTGAGCCGTACGTGGATCCAGCGCGGCGGTGTGCTCGTCGAGCAGCAATATACGTGAAGGCCGTAGAGCCGCCATCAGCAAACTGACTGCCTGGCGCTGCCCTCCTGACAACAAGCCTATGCGGTCGCCAAGACGATTTTCCAGCCCCAGGCCCAGTGTGGCCAGACGCTCGCGAAATTCGCTGCGCATGGCCGCTTTTACCGCCATGGAAAGGCCGCGTCTTTCGCCCCGGCTATAAGCCAGCGCCATGTTTTCTTCTATGGTCAGGTCTTCGCAAGTGCCCGCCATGGGGTCTTGGAACACGCGGGCCACTTGCCTGGCGCGCACCCACACCGGCTGGCTGGTAACATCTTGGCCATCTATGGTGATAGACCCGCTGTCGACTGACTGGTCACCGGATATGGCGTTGAGCAAGGTTGACTTTCCCGCCCCATTGGAACCAATGACAGTAACAAACTGCCCTGTGGGTATGTGCAAAGACAAGCCGCGCAAAGCCAGGGTTTCTATGGCTGTGCCGGGGTTGAAGGTAATGTGCAGATTTTTTGCGGTCAACATATCAACGCCCCCCTTTTTTACCATGCAGACGCTGCTTGATCAGCGGTATCACCAGCGCAAAAGTAACCAGCAACGCCGTCACCAGATTCAAGTCTTGCGCCTGCAGGCCTATGAAATCGGCGTTCAGGGCCAGAGCAATGAAAAAGCGATACAGCACAGCACCCACGATGACGGCCAGCGTCACGACAAAAAGCCTGCGCGATGGCATGATGCTTTCACCAACGATGACTGCGGCAAGGCCAATGACGATGGTTCCTATGCCCATGGAGATATCCGCCCCACCTTGCGACTGGGCAAACAGCGCACCAGCCAGAGCACACAGAGCGTTAGATATTGCCATACCGGTCAGCAGCATGGCGCCAGTGGCTACGCCCTGGGAGCGGGCCATGCGCGGATTGGATCCCGTGGCCCGCATGGCCAGCCCGGTTTTTGTGGAAAAAAACCAGTCCAGTATGAATTTAATCGCAATCAACAACACCAGCAGCATCAAGGGCCGGGCGATATAGTCGCTTATGCCCTCGGGATGCAGGATAGTGAATATCGTAGGTTCGGAAATAAGCGGCACATTGGGCCGGCCCATGATACGCAGATTGATGGAATACAGCGCTATCATCATCAGGATGCTGGCCAGCAAGTCCATGATTTTCAACTTTACATTCAGCCACCCGGTAATCATGCCAGCAATGGCGCCAGCAAATGTGGCGACCCCAGTGGCGCTGAAAGGGTCCATGCCCGCGCTGATCAGGGTTGCCGCCACGGCAGCACCCAGTGGGAAACTGCCATCCACGGTCAGATCCGGGAATCGCAGCATTCGGAATGAAATCAGCACGCCAAGGGCAACCAGGCCGAAAATCAGGCCAATTTCCAGGGCGCCCCACAAAGAATAAAGAGACATGGTCTAGTCTGGTCAGAGTAAGCAAAAAAGAAACAGGTGGGTTGTTTTCGACAACCCACCTGTTTTATCGACGCCGGTATTTTAGTCGACAACCTTGGTTGCTGATTTGATGAGCGCGTCGCTGAGGGTAACACCCTGCTTTTTCGCTGCGCTGCGATTGACGAACAGTTCGAGTTTGTCGCTGGTTTCAGAGGCCAGCGTACCTGGCTGCTGCCCTTTCAGGATCTTGATGACCATTTTCCCGGTTTGCAGGCCCAGGTCGTGATAGTTCACGCCCAGCGCAGCAATGGCTCCACGGGGAACACTATCGGTATCGGAAGCAATAAGCGGGATCTTGGCGTCGTTGCCGACCTTGACCAGGGATTCGTAGGCGGACACCACGTTGTTGTCGGTGTTGGTATAAATAACGTCGACCTTGCCCACCAGGCTACGGGCCGCCGCACCTACGTCTACCGTACGCGCGGCTGTTGCTTCAACCAGCGACAGGCCGGCCTTGGGCAAGAGCTCGCGCATTTGCTTGACCACGACTACCGAATTGGCCTCGCCTGGGTTGTAAACCATGCCTACGCGCTTGGCGTCGGGCACGATTTTCTTGATTAGCTCAACTTGCTTTTCGAGAGCCAGACTATCGGATACACCAGTAACATTGGTGCCAGAGGCCCCCATGGTGCTGACCAGTTGGGCCGCGACCGGATCGGTAACCGCCGCATAAACGACAGGTATGGTTTTCGTTGCGGCCACTACTGCCTGCGCAGACGGGGTGGCGATGGCCACGATGACATCAGGCTTGTCACCCACGAATTTGCGTGCGATTTGGGCTGCAATGGCTGTATTGCCCTGGGCTGTTTGAAACTGCCACTTTAGGCCCTTGGCTTCGGTATAGCCTGCTTTGGCAAGCGCTTCCTGAACACCGTCTTTAAGGGCATCCAGGGCTGGGTGTTCAACAATGGAAGTGACCGCTACCGACTGCGCAAAGATCGAAGTGTGCGCCAATAGGCCGGCGACCGTGAGTGCACCAAAAGCTAATCTGACAGACTTGCTAAACTTCATGGAAGCTCCTTATCGAGAGATAAGCGATCACCTGGTTACGTGTCGCTGATGGGCGTAAGTCTAACTCGTAAAAGTAGTAACTGTCTTGGAGCGGTATCCCTGCAAGACAGCCATACAAACCAAGCTCGGAGCTGGATGTCGGATTACGCGCCTGACGGCGCTAATCCGACCTACGACAACTTTAAATAAATACCGTACCTTTTAACGCCGGCTATCTAAATGGCGATCTCGCTGACAGGCCCTTGCCCGGACAGCAAAGCTTTCGCCCAGCGCCGTGCAGGCAGCCCATAAGCGGCCTCGACCTCGTCGGCGCGTTCCAGTAAACGCATGGTTGAAATATCAAGAACCGGGCCCTTGAACGCCAGCACCACTTTATTGCCCGCATCGATCTCGGGCAATTCCAGCACCCTGCCCTGAAACGCCTTATGGATGTTTTCAAGATTGGACGCAAAGCTGGCATGGTTGCCAAACAGGTTCACTGTCATGATCCCCACCTCGGCCAGCGCTTTGTAGCAACCTTGATAAAACTCCGGCGAGTCACGCACCGGCCCCTGGGCCTGCGCATCGTAAAGATCGACCATCAGGGCCATATAACGCCCCAAGTTGTGACGCTTTTCAACCCATAGCGCGGCATCGCAGTGGTCAATGACAGAACGTTTGGTTTCGGGCAGCCGAAAGTAAGCCCGGCATATCGCGGTTACCTGTGGATTCCATTCTGCGGTTTCCACCGATGCCGGCGTATGCTTGAGCGTGTAGCGCAACAACGAACCCGCTCCCAGGCCCAGAATACCGATCGCATCGTTTTTGGACGGCTCGAGAAACAGCAGCCACGCCATCATTTGCTGTGTATAAGACAGTATCAATTGGGCCGGCTTGCTCGTGCGCATCGCGCCTTGTACCCATTCGGTACCAAAGTGCAGGTACCGAATGCCGCCCAGTTCAGATAGCGTGGGCTCGTCGTCCATCCAGGGTTGCTCAAGCACGTTCGAAAATTGCAGCAATACCCTGCCCGCCGCCTATGCACATGGTTACCAACGCATAACGCCCCTGTACGCGCTGAAGTTCATGCAGCGCCTTGGTGGTAATGATGGCGCCAGTGGCGCCTATGGGATGCCCCAGGCCTATACCACTACCATTTGGATTGACTTTGGCAGGATCGAACCCCAATTCTTTGCTGACGGCGCAAGCCTGGGCTGCAAAGGCTTCGTTGGCTTCGATGACGTCGATCTGGTCTATGGTGAGACCTGCCTTTTCAAGTGCAAGCTGCGTTGCCGGCACTGGCCCCATACCCATATACCTTGGGTCTACTCCCGCATGACCATAGGAAACCAGCCTGGCCATGGGTTGTAAGCCGCGTGACTTGGCGGCGGAAGCCGACATGAGCAGGACTGCGCCAGCGCCGTCGTTCAGGCCCGACGCGTTGCCGGCAGTAACCGTGCCGTTTTCTTTGATGAACACTGGCTTGAGCGTAGAAAAATCAGCTGCTGTTGCGCCCATGCGTACATGCTCGTCGGTATCGAAAACGACATCGCCTTTACGCGTTTTTTGCACAACTGGAATAATCTGGTCTTTGAAATAGCCGTTGGCAATGGCTGTTTCAGCTCGATTGTGCGAAGACAAAGCCAACGCGTCTTGTTGTTCTCGGGAAATGGAATATTTCTGGGCAATGTTTTCTGCCGTGACGCCCATGTGCATTTTTTCAAAAGGGTCAGACAATGCGCCAGTCATCATGTCTAGCATAGCGCTGTCGCCCATGCGTGCACCCCAGCGATGCGATGGATCGATGTAAGGCGCACGGCTCATGCTTTCGGCGCCCGCACCGATGGCAATGTCAGTATCGCCCAGCTTGATGGCCTGGGCGGCAGAAATAATAGCCTGCAAGCCCGAGCCACACAGGCGGTTCACGTTAAACGCAGGTGTAGACTGGCCTATGCCCGCATGGATGGCCGCCACTCGCGATAAATACATATCGCGCGGCTCGGTATTGATTACGTGCCCCATTACGACATGCCCAACATCGGCGGCGGCGACATTGCTGCGTTCCAGCACTGCGCGCAACACCGTAGCGCCAAGATCGCAAGGTGGCACATTTTTAAGGCCACCGCCAAAGTCGCCTATGGCTGTGCGGCAAGCGCCGATGACAACAACATCTTCCATGGTAAGTCTCCTGTGTATACTTGAAAATCAACGTCCAGTTTTCGATTCTAACCCGTGCAGCATCCTTGATGCGAGCCAAAGAAAAGCGGCAGGAATTTGGCTCCTGCCGCTTATTTATTCGGGTATTGCGTACAATCCCTTAACTGCGCGATTCCTTGGCAGTTATGGGCTGTTTTTCTTCCTCTGTGCGCTTGATTGACTCGTCGCGATCGACTTCGGGCGCTACCCAGTTAAGAGGTTCAATTACAAAAGGTTGCTTTCTTTGGGTCGGTTTTTTTGCCATGCTAGCTCTCCTTTATGCATTACAAGGGGCGCACCATGCGCCCCTGTACCTCTTTAGGGTAACCCATAACTGCAAATAAAGCTAATTAGCTCAAAGACTTAGCTTGATAAACGTTTAAAATGCCTGAAGAGTTCTTGTTAAACGGATGCGGAGCTTTGCTCAAACAGCCGTCCCTACCGTAGCACCAACGTGTTTTATTCTTCTGTATATACTCAGTGTACAACCCACTATCTCTACCTGATTCGATGCAAGTAACAGACGCTGACACAAGGCACAGCCTATCTCTCTTACCGCCAGACCCTCCGGACTTTTTCGATTTGGCGCCGTCTTCACTTTGGCTGGAAGATTACAGCGGCTTGCGTAAACTATTCGATGCCTGGCGCAAGGAAGGCGTTACCGACCTGCGTCGCCATCTTCTTGAAGATCCACGCCGCGTGGTGGCTTGCTCGGCCAGCATACGGGTATTGCGGGTTAATCGCTATACGCTCTCGCTTTACGGTGCTGCTACGCTTGCCGAACTGACCAGCCGGCTTGACGAAGTGCTGCGCGATGACATGCATGCCGCCCATCTCGACGAACTAGAGCAGCTCTGGAACGGCCAACCCACATTTCAAAGCCAAACCGTCAACTACACCCTCGACGGGCGTCGCATCGATATTCTGTTGAAAGGCGTTATTCTGCAAAACAACCAGACCGACTGGGATCGGGTTCTGGTTGCGGTCGAAGACATTACCCAGCTTGAAGAGGCCAGGCGTCGGCAAAGCGCCAGCGAACAATATGCCCATGGCGTATTCGAGCAGTCGCCCGTCTCGTTATGGGTGGAAAATTTCCAGGCCATCAAGTCCTTGCTTGACGGCCTACGTGCGCAAGGCATTACCGACTTTCGCACCTTTATCGATGTCCATCCCGAATTCATCGAACGCTGCGTCAACGAACTACAGGTGATCGACGTCAATGCCTATACACTGGAGATGTTCAAAGCAAAAACCAAGACCGAACTGTTATCGAGGCTGCCCGAAGTCTTTCGCGACGCCATGCATACCGGCTTTCGGGAGCAATTGCTCGACCTCTGGGAGGGCCGGCTGCTTCTTCAGCGCGAAGTCATCAACTACGCGCTGGATGGCAGCGCACTGAACATTCACTTGCAGCTTTCCATATTTCCAGGCCACGAAGAAAACTGGGATCTGGTGCTGCTGGCCCTGACCGACATTACAGCCCGCAAAAAGGCCGAAGCCTATCTTGAGTACCTGGGCACCCACGATGTCCTGACCACATTGAAAAACCGCTCTTTCTATGTTGATGAGCTAAAGCGCCTGGAAAGAAAAGCGCAGTTGCCGATCACGGCCATTATCATCGACCTGAACAATCTCAAGCACACCAACGACAGCCAAGGCCATTCCGTTGGCGATGCCTTGCTGCGGCGCACCGGAGAAGTGTTGAGCAAGGCGATTGAAAAGTCCTCACAAGCAGCGCGCATCGGCGGCGATGAGTTTGTCGTGTTGCTGCCCGGCACCACTGAAGAGGCGGGCAAGATCGTGATGGACAACATTCTTCAGCTCGTGGATTTGAATAATCAGTTTTACACCGGCCCCAAGCTGAGCCTGTCTATGGGCATGGCCACCTGCCATCGTATTAGCGACCTGACCGAAACCCTGCGCGCCGCCGACCTGGCCATGTACAAGAACAAACGCAAGTACCACTTGAATACAGGCGAAGACCGCCGACAGTTGCTGGATTGAATTGGCTGCGTAATCCTACACTGGCTTTTACGACTGCTCCCCGCTTCTACGGCGGGCTTCCGCCTTGCCAGCTTCCTGGGCTTCATTCAGCGAGGTTTCCCGGGAGTTCCTTTCAGGCATCTGCGTTCGCTTGGTCAGCTCCCCAGAGGGGCTGATCAGCCAATACGAGGACTGAAAGCGTCCTGGCCCAAGCTCTTTCATATCGAATTCGTAACCCCACTCCTGATTGCTCATCGTCACCTCCTTGCATAGCCCAGGAAATAGATTTCTTTTGAAGAATCTAACCTAAAATCCAATACGAAACCACTTATTCATGTGATTTGGCACTGCTGCCTGACAAACTGCCAACTATGCTCAATCCCTGGCTGGCGGCAACAACCGCATCCTGGTGCGCCGAACAAATTCGCCATAACTGATGGGTGGCCCGACCTTGGTGTTTGCGTTGTTTGCCTGCCAATGCACCCAGGAGCGTCCGGTACTCGCATCGTAGACCACCTTGAAAAGCTGGTTGGGCACTGCAACCCGACTCGCCCCTATTGTTGATGGCCGGACATCATAAATAGGCCCGGTAAAAATATACACATCGCCGGCGGCGCGCATCACGTACTTACGCGTGTCCTGTTCGATACGGCTCCAGGCTCCTGCATTGTGTATCTGATTTTGCGGCACCATATTGGCCAGCGAAAAGCTTTGCGCCATCGCCTCTGGATTATGCATGTCGCCCGCCGGCGCCATATGCCCACGCGAATACCCGGAACCCCGATAATCGCCCAATTCCGCACGCTCCGCCTGTGGCACCCGGGCTTCCGCATAGAATCTGTCTGCCCTCTGCAGCCCTTGGCCCTGGATCAGCATCCGGCGGTTCAAGCGCTGAACGACCAGCACAGGAGTTTTACTCTCGCCGCTATGCAAGATTGCAAACGAACTGAAGCACAACTCACGCAAGGCACGCGCAGCCGGGACAACAGGCGGCTGCTCTCTTGGGAAGAATTGTCGGCAATCTGAAAAATCGGTCTGAACCAGATCTCCCGAAGAGACTTCTATGGGAGCTTCTTGGTAGCCTTGTGCAGGCCACCCCCTCTGGGCCAGCAATGAATCAAGTGAAATATCATCGTGCAGTTGCGGATTGAACGCACAGCTCGCAACGCTGAATGCGACTATGGCGGAAGCGCAAAACGCCTTCAAAAAGCGCCTGATGGGGCCCACGGAAGTTTTACTGTATTTCGATTTGGTATTTGAACGTCTTTTACGGGAAACGGCTTTCTTTCTACTGGTCATGCTGCCTGTATGAGGATGCTTAGGAGGGTGATGTAGCTATCCAGCAAGAAGATGCGGCAGGAAAATCAATGTAAAAAAACCTGCTTCCTTTCGGAGGCAGGAATTATTTATTGATCTTTAAGATCACTTTATAGGCTTGAATGCAGCGACTGTAAGCTGGGCGGCAATCTCGTCGAGATCGTCGATTTCATCACCATCCGCTTCCGCGTCCTTCAAGCAGTCTCTGATGGCAAGGAACTGTCCGACGACTCTTACTGCTCGCGCCCGGTGTTTTTTGCTGAGCCTGTTTTCTTTTATCTTGCTTAGTGCTTGCGACATATGATCCTCCATTTACTTAGCGGATTGAGTATGCCACAAGCAGAAAATCGCCGCCCGTGGCCAGCCGCTTGGGAGCTTATCTATCGTATGATCAACAATGGAAGCTTAATTGTCATCAAGCTTGGAAGCGCTAGCCGCACAAACACTAAGAAATATACCTGTCATGAAACTTGCCACCTGGAATATCAACTCTTTAAACGTACGCCTGCCACAAGTGCTGGACTGGCTGGTCGCCAACCCCACTGACGCGCTATGCCTGCAAGAACTCAAGCTGCCTGACGAACGTTTCCCCCTGGAAGCCTTTCAAGAAATTGGCTATCAGGCCAACTGGGCTGGCCAGAAAACTTACAACGGCGTCGCTATTATTACGCGCACCCAAGGTGTCGACGAACAACGCAATATACCCGGCTACGAAGACCATCAGCAGCGCATTATCGCCGCAACGCTGCCCAGTCCCATAGGTGACATTCGTGTCATCAGCGCCTATTGCCCTAACGGCCAGTCGCTCGACAGCGACAAATACCAGTACAAACTGCAATGGTTCCAGGCTTTGCATACATGGCTGCGCGACGAATTGCAGCGCTATCCGCGCCTGGCGATACTGGGCGACTACAACATAGCCCCCAAAGACGAAGACGTGCACGACCCCGCCAAATGGGTGGGAAGCAATCTGGTGTCCGAGCCCGAGCGCGCTGCTTTCGAAGGCTTGCTGGACCTGGGCCTGACCGATGCCTTTCGCCAATTCGAGCAGGAAGAAAAGTCGTTTACGTGGTGGGATTACCGGCGCTTTGCCTTTCGCCGCAATGCTGGCCTGCGTATCGACCACGTCTTGCTGTCAGAGGCCTTACTGCCGTATTGCTCGGCCTGCATCATAGACAAGGCGCCCCGAACCAACGAACAGCCATCCGACCATACTCCTGTTATCGCCACCCTGAACTTCGAATCCACCTTATCTGTCTGAGTCAAATACTGTCAAAAAATATAAAATATATCTGCACCAGCCTCGCTGATACACATATACTCTGTTGCAGTACAAAATCACCATTTACATACCGACATCGAGTTTGCTCCACTCGCTGATAACATAACGCAACTTGGATAAAACAGGTTCTATAATGCTTCGAGGCTTTAGCCTGGGCCGGGCCCGCCGCTTTTCAGAGTACCTAAAAAATATGGCTCCAGGCGTATTTCTTCAGGAACTCTACAATCAACCAGGCGTAATCGGCGCCATTTGCCCCAGTTCCCGTTACCTCGCGCGCCAAATGGCCAGGCAACTGCCAATTCACGACGACGGCCTTATCATCGAACTGGGCGGCGGCACGGGCGCCATCACGCAGGCCTTGCTCAACCATGGTGTAGCCCCGGAACGCCTCAAGGTCATTGAATATTCCAGCGTTTTTGTACAGCGCTTGCGTCAGCGCTTTCCTGATGTAGATGTCATACATGGCAGCGCCGCCGACCTCTCTCAACTGCTGCCGTCAAATGTAAAAATTGGGGCAATAGTATCCAGCCTGCCTTTGTGCTCGCTGCCTGGGCCCATAACCGAGGCCATCTTGCAACAATGGAAATTACTGCTGCACGATGGCGGCGTGGCAATACAATTCACGTACAATCTGCGCCAACCTAAATGGCGCCGCCAGATACAGGCTAATCAAACCAATTCGAAAGTAGTATGGGCCAATTTGCCGCCCGCCAATATCACCACCTTTTCCTTCAAGACAGCCAAGCTGCACCACATCACAAATGAATGCCCTTAGCCATATTGTCAAAACCCTGGAACACGGCCTCGTACTGGATGTCACCCTTGAAGACCTGCAGTTTCGCGCTTATGTGGTTCTTAGCGAACCCGATATCAACCGGGTAGCCGACTTCGTCCCCCAAGAGCAATTCGAACAAGACGGCGACCTGCACGTGGCCGCCATACATAGCCCCAGCGAAGCTCGCGAGCAAATCCAGGACATCACCTTCAATATGAATCCGGGTGATGCCGCTGTATTTATGTGCGTTACCCCACAAGCCTACATCGACGCCCTTGACGAACTTGGGCAAAGCCCCAGCCATCTGAACTAGCTTGTGCCCTGGGCGAACAGTTCAGGCCAGCCGCACAATATCTTGTCAAAATAGCACGCATTCCCGTCCCCGGCGTTGAAGCAACGGTAGCGAATTTGCTATTCTTGCTACCTTAACCGTTACAGATCTATCATTATGTCGCCTTATTCCGGTAATGTTTTTATGGTGGTAGCGCCCAGCGGCGCTGGCAAATCCAGCCTGGTCAATGCCTTGCTGGCCCAAGACCCAACGCTGATGCTATCCATTTCCTGCACTACGCGGGCCCCACGTCCCGGGGAACAGGCTGATAAGCACTATCGCTTCATCAGTCCCGATGAATTTACTACGCTGCGCGACCGCAATGCCTTGCTCGAATGGGCCGAAGTGCACGGCAATTTTTACGGCACGCCGCGTGACCGCATCGATGCAGCCCTGGAAACCGGTGACGACGTGCTGCTGGAAATCGACTGGCAAGGCGCACGCCAAGTGCGCCAGCATTACCCCCAAGCCGTTGGCATTTTCATACTGCCACCTTCAATCGAGGCGCTGGAGTCGCGGCTGACCAAACGTGGCCAAGACGCGCCACAGGTAATTTCTCGCCGTTTACTGGCTGCCGGAGGCGAAATGTCACACGCTTCCGAGTGCCAATATGTTATTATTAATCAAGAATTTAACACTGCATTGATACAACTTGGGCAAATTGTTGCAGCAACCCGTTTGCGCTATGGCACCCAGGCGCTACGCAATGCCGAACTCTTTTCACAGTTAGGCATCAGCAAGACTCTTGCCTGACTCCCCCGAAAATCTCTTGTTATAGGTTATATATGGCCCGTATTACTGTCGAAGACTGTCTGGACAAAATTCCGAATCGCTTTAACCTGACCCTGGCAGCCACTTATCGCGCACGCGAACTCGCTCAAGGTCACGAACCACGCCTCGACACCAAAGACAAACCCACAGTAACAGCTTTGCGTGAAATTGCCGCTGGTGTCACCGGCGTAGAAATGCTGCGCAAAGTGCCAACCTGATCGCACTGGACTAGGCTCATGGCGTTCACCAGTCTTCGCGGCGCTTCATCTGGGTTGCTGGCCGTCCTCAAAAAGGGGTCGCGCCTGCGCCGGAGCAAGCCGCGCAAGCCTGTGCAGGGCGCCAGTAGCCCCGAAGCAACAGCCAACACCATCGCTTCACTGGCGCCGCTTACTGAACTCATCAGCCATTACGTTAGCGCCAAAGATATCGAACGGGTCAAAGAAGCCTACCGCTTTGCCGACCAGGCTCACTTGGGCCAGTTCCGGGCCACAGGCGAACCCTATATTTCCCACCCTATTGCGGTAACCGAAATCTGCGCCGGCTGGAAGCTCGACGTCGATTCGCTCATGGCCGCCCTGCTGCACGATGTCATCGAAGATCAAGACGTAACCAAGCAGGAATTAGCCGAAAAGTTCGGTTCCGACGTCTCTGAAATCGTCGATGGCCTGTCCAAGCTCGAACGCCTGGAATTCGCCACCAAGGCCGAACAGCAGGCCGAAAGCTTTCGCAAAATGCTGCTCGCCATGGCGCGCGACGTACGCGTCATACTCATCAAGCTGGCCGACCGTCTGCACAACATGCGCACACTAGGCGCGGTCAGCCCTGAAAAACGACGCCGCATCGCTCGCGAAACACTGGACATCTACACACCTATCGCGCATCGCCTGGGTCTCAATGCCCTATTTCGCGAACTCCAAGACTTATGCTTCCAGGCCATCTACCCCAATCGCTATCAAGTCCTGCACAAGGCCATGCTGGCGGCGCGCGGCAACCGGCGCGAGGTCTTAGGCAAAATTTCCGATTCCGTGCAGGTGGCCCTGCCGGCGGCCGGCATAGAAGCTGAAGTCAGCGGGCGCGAAAAATCGCTCTACAGCATCTACACGAAAATGACCGAGCAAAAAAAGTCATTTTCCGAAGTCCTTGATATCTACGGATTCCGGGTCATTGTCCATACTCTGCCCGAATGCTATCTGGCCATGGGCACGCTGCACCAGTTGTACCGCCCTGTGCCTGGCAAATTCAAAGATTACATCGCCATCCCCAAGCTCAATGGCTATCAGTCCTTGCACACCACGCTCATAGGTCCCTATGGCACGCCCGTTGAATTCCAGTTTCGCACGCGCGACATGGATCACGTGGCCGAAGAAGGTGTGGCATCGCATTGGCTATACAAAGAAGAACACGTCACGCTTAACGATCTGCAAAAACGCACTCACCAGTGGCTGCAGTCCTTGCTCGATATCCAAAGCCAAACCGGTGATTCGGGCGAATTCCTTGAACACGTCAAGGTCGACCTTTTCCCCGATGCCGTATATGTTTTCACCCCTCAGGGCAAAATACTCTCCCTGCCCAAAGGCGCCACACCGGTCGACTTCGCCTACACCATACACACCGACATCGGCAATCAGGCGGTAGCCTCTAAAATCAACGGCGAATTCGCGCCCTTGCGCACCGAACTCAAAAGCGGCGACGCCGTCGAAATCATTACGTCGCCCGCTTCGCGCCCCAGCGCGCAATGGCTCAACTATGTGCGTACCGGCCGGGCACGTTCTGAAATCCGCCACTATCTGCGCACGGTCAAGCTTGAAGAGTCGGTAGCATTTGGCCAGCGCCTGCTTTTCCAGGCCTTCGACCAAATGCATTTGCCGCATCCCGCCGACGACGACCCCGACTGGGACAAGCTCGCCAAAAGCTCGGGCGCTGCAACACGCGAAGAAATCCTGGCCGACATCGGTCTGGGCAAGCGCCTGGCTGCCGTGGTTGCTCGGCGCTTCGCTCCTGAAAACACCCTGCTGGCCACTACAGCCGCCGCCTACGACGAAATCTCGTCGGCGACCAGTGCACCCATACTTATCCATGGCAACGAAGGCCAGGCGGTCCAACTGGCCCCGTGCTGTGGCCCGCTACCTGGCGACGCCATTATTGGCGGCATCCGCCTTGGGCACGGCCTGGTCGTGCACATGGAAGAATGCGCCGTCGCACAACGCCAGCGCGCACGCGAACCCGAGCGCTGGATCCCGGTTCTATGGGATGCCAACACGGCAAGGCATTTGTCTACCCGCCTTGATATTACCGTCCTCAACGAGCGCGGCGTGCTTGGCCGCTTGGCTGCCGAAATCACGGAAGCCGACTCCAACATCTTGCACCTCACAATGCAGGACGAAGCTGCCGCCACTGGGCTACTGCATTTAACCGTGCAAGTCGACAGCCGCAAGCACCTGGCCCAAGTCATCAGGGCAATACGCCATGTACCGCAGGTACAAAAAATAGTACGATTAAAGGGATAATTGCTAGGGAGGGGGTAATTATCGGATTGGCGCGAATGTCAGGCGGCCAGCACCCAAACAACCACACCGTATGCCAATACGCCGCTTAGCGTAGCCCAGGCTATGCTGCCCAGCAGGCGTTTACCCAACACGACGCCTAATAAACCCACAATAATGGGCAGCATGTTTTGCACTGATGGTTGCGACGCAACCATGCCCCAAAAAGACACCACCAGCAATGCCACAATTGCTGCTGGCCCTATGGCGTCCAGGGCATTACGCAGCCCTCCTCGGCTCCAGGCGCTTTTAACGCCTTTTTCCTGCCACAACATAGGCAGCAGTCGTATCAGAAAAGTGCCTGCGCCGCTTAGTGCAATAACCCACAGCAAGGTAGAGGTCGTCATTGTTGATCTTTATGGTTTATTGGAATATTCATCTGATATTTTTATTGGTTTGTTGGTTGGATTACCCACACCGACTCATCCGACGCCTGCCTGGCACTGTCAACCGCGCCGCGCGCTTAGCAAGGCCCCTGCAAGCATTCCAGCGATGATTGCTCCGTAGGTGGGTAAAACCAGCGAACCAAATAAAGTAGCCAGGCCAGCCCCCACCAAAACATACTTGGGAACAATATGCCTGATCTCCAGCAATAGCGCAAAAAACAGCGCAGGCAGCACAAAACCCAGTGTCTGTGATAACAGCGGCGAATCGCGCACCCAGTCATGCCCGAAAAAGGCGCCCAAGGTAGTCCCGCCCACCCAGGCAAGATAAGCCCCCAGTTGCAGGCCTGCGTACCAGTGCTCGCGCTCTTGAGCAGGCTGGCTGTCGAGTTTGCTGACCGAAGTAGCGAATACCTCGTCGGTCAGGCCCGCGGCCAGCACGAACAAGGGCAGGCGCCGCCCGCCATGACCCAGCTTCGCGATAAGGGCTGGACCTTAAAAGAAATGCCGCAGATTCATCAGCAGCACAATGCCGACTATGCTCAATGCCGCGCTTCCACTGGCAACGAGACTGACCAGAATAAACTGGCTGGCGCCTGCATACACCAACACCGACACCAGCACCGCCACCCACGGCGAAATATCAGCATATACCGCTGCCAAGCCAAAAGAAATAGCCACCGGCACATAACCGAGGCCTATCGAAAGGCTATCGAGCAACCCTCGAGAAAAAGCATGCTTCATAAGGCATCAGGGCTGAAAGGCGCTAATAAAAATGGCAGGATCGACGCGCGTATTGTTCAGGCTGATGTTCCAGTGCAAGTGCGGCCCGGTGGCGCGGCCCGTCGCTCCGACTTTGGCAATGACCTGGCCACGTTTCACCTCATCGCCGACGTTGACATCAAACGCCGACAAATGGCAGTACATGCTGATAAAACCTTGGCCATGATCGATAAACACAGTTTTACCATTGAAAAAATAATCGGCAACTATGGTCACGACACCGCTGGCAGGCGCCTTGACTGGCGTGCCTTGCGGCACAGCAAAATCCAGTCCCGAATGGGCATTGCGCTCTTCGCCATTGAAAAAGCGCCTTAGCCCGAATGGGCTGGACAAGCGCCCATGTACCGGCTTGTCCAGCGACACATTGCTAGGCGTAACCTCGCGAAAACGGCTATACGCAGCAATTTGCTCTTGATATTCCCGTTCGTAACGACGGGTTTGCTCTGGATCAGGATTAACCTGGCTTTTATTCTTAAGGGTGATGTGCTGGCTTTTATAGTTTTTATTGCCCACAACAAATGCAGCCTGTCGTTTTCCTTGCTCGCCTTCCACCTTTAATAGCTGCCTGCCCTGTGCTGTCTTCAGGCCTATGCCAACAACCGCTATCCATTGCTCGTCGCTGTCGCGCAACACCATGACCCTGTCATCGCCCAAAAACACGCGAGGCGCTTGGGCTGCCTGCCCCAAAGCCACTACGGCGACGCCGCCGGGGACTGGATAATTCAATAAACGGCTGATATAACCTTGTGCATGAGACGCTGTCGACCAGGATAGCGCCGCAAGCAGTACTAATGCGTATCGTCGCATGTGAAGTTCTCTTGTGATGTAAATGGCGTTATTGTAAGGCGGGGCCGGATTACGGGCTTGTGACACTTGTATGAGTCGATTGTGACGTTGCCTGTCGAATTACGCCTCGTAATCCGACCAACCATGCCACAACAATAAATCAAACCGCGCCGTAACCGCCGCCTCCGGGGGTCTCGACGACGAAAATATCTCCGGCCAGAAGCTCAACACTATCTTGCGGCCCCAAAGCCAGCCTTGAACCATCGGCCCGCTCGACATAATTCAAACCCAGCGCGCCCGGTTCGCCACCCGCCAGACCAAACGGCGGATGCACCCGGTTATTGGACAAGATCGCCGCCGTCATGGGTTCGAGAAAACGCATCCTGCGCACGCCGCCATCCCCACCACGCCAGCGTCCAGAGCCACCGGAACCCGGCTTTATTTCATATGACTCCAGCCTGACAGGGAAGCGCAACTCAAGCACTTCCGGGTCAGTCAAGCGGGAATTGGTCATGTGGGCTTGCACGACCGACGTACCCTCAAAGCCGCCAGCCTGCTCAAAAGGCAGGTCTATGCGCTCGGGTCCGGCACCGGTACCTCCTGCGATGGTTTCGTAATATTGATATTGATGATTCCCAAAGGTAAAGTTGTTCATGCTGCCCTGGCTTGCTGCCAGCACCCCCAGTGCGCCATACAGGGCATTAACAATACACATGGACGTTTCCACATTGCCCGCCACCACCGCAGCCGGTGGATTGGGCTTAAGCATCGACCCTTGCGGCACAATGATTTCCAGCGGCTTAAGACAGCCGGCATTCAAAGGGATATCGTCATCGACCAGCGTACGGAATACATACAGCACCGACGCCACCGCAATCGACGCTGGCGCATTGAAATTGTTGTCGAGTTGCGCCGACGTACCCGTGAAATCGACAATAGCGCTGCGGTCTGTATGGTTGACCTTAATTGCCACATGGATATGCGCGCCGTTATCCAATGCGTAATCGAACTGACCATCGCGCAAATGCAGTATCACCTTGCGCACAGCCTCTTCGGCATTGTCTTGCACGTGCTGCATATAAGCCGCCACCACGTCCAGCCCAAATTGGTCGCACATATTCAGCAATTCGTGCGCGCCTTTTTCATTGGCGGCAATTTGCGCCCGCATATCGGCCAGGTTCTGATCAGGATTACGGGCTGGCCACTGCCCCGAACCCAGTATCGCGCGTGCCTCGGCTTCACGAAACACACCATTGCCTACCAGTTGAAAGTTGGTAAACAAAACACCTTCATCATGCACAGTTTTGGAGTTGGGCGGCATGGAACCCGGTGTGAGGCCGCCGATATCGGCATGATGCCCGCGCGACCCAACAAAAAACAGGATGTCGCGGCCGGACCTATCGAATACCGGCGTAATGACCGTGACATCGGGCAAATGCGTGCCACCGTGATAAGGGTCGTTGACAACATAGGCATCGCCCGCCTGCATCCGGCCCGCATTTTCACGCATCACCGTTTTAATGGATTCGCTCATGGAACCCAGGTGCACTGGCATATGTGGCGCATTGGCAATCAGATTGCCCTGCACATCGAATATGGCGCAGGAAAAATCCAGTCTTTCTTTGATATTGACGGAATAGGCTGTATTTTGCAGGCGCACGCCCATCTGGTCGGCAATCGACATGAACAGGTTGTTGAAAACCTCAAGCATAATGGGATGGACCTGCGTGCTAACTTCTTTTTGCGCAGTCAAAGGCTGATGACGCGCCAGCACCCAGTTTCTGCCCAGGTTCAAGCTAGCCTGCCACTCTGGTTCCACCACCAGGGTCTGGTTAGGTTCACAGATAATGGCCGGACCTTGCAGCACATCGCCCGGCTGCAGATCGGCGCTTTCGTAAACCGGTGTATCGCGCCACTGGCCCGCACAAAACATAGAGCGTATGGCACGAGCCTGCAGCGGCCCCTGGCGCTGCGTCTTTGGCTCAGGCGCCTCTGTAATGGGTTCACCAGCCAGGCTGGCTTCCAGCGATATTGACTCGACCAGCAACCGCCTGCTCGGCATCAAGAACGAATAGCGCTGGCGATACGCCTTTTCAAACTCTTGCTGCATGATCGCAATGGAATCATCCAGCAACACGTCGAGCGCCGTATCCGTGCCCTCGTACTTGACATGGATACGGCAGGTGTAGCGCACCGCTACGTCTTCGTCCGCTTGCCCGCCCAATTCTTGCCTGGCTTGTTGCGCCAACTGCTGTCGCAGTGCTTGCAACACAGGCAAAAGCTCGGCCTGCAAAACCTGTTCTACCGTTTGCTGACGGATTTCTATCTGATCGGCCAAACCCATGCCATAGGCAGACAACACGCCACCATAAGGATGGGAAAAAATACAGCTCATGCCGAGGGCGTCGGCTACCAGGCAGGCGTGCTGCCCTCCCGCGCCGCCAAATACGGTCAAGGCGTAGGTGGTTACATCGTGCCCTTGCTGAATGGAAATACGTTTGATGGCTTCAGCCATATTGCCCACGGCAATCGCAAGAAACCCTTCGGCCAGCGCCTCGGCGCTCATGCTGCGCCCTGTTGCATGGGCAACATCCAAAGCCATTTGCTCGAACTGCACACGCACGGTGTCTGCATCCAGCGGCTGATTGGCCTGAGGCCCAAATACTTTGGGAAAGAAATCGGGCTGTATTTTCCCCAGCATCACATTGCAGTCAGTAACGGCCAGGGGACCGCCCCGGCGATAACAGGCCGGGCCGGGGTTGGCCCCTGCAGAATCCGGCCCTACCCGCAGTCGCGCGCCATCGAAATGCAAGATGGAACCGCCGCCTGCGGCCACCGTGGCTATGCTCATCATGGGCGCACGCATGCGCACCCCTGCTACCTGTGTTTCGAATTCACGCTCGAATTCGCCCGCATAATGGGACACATCAGTTGATGTCCCGCCCATGTCAAAGCCTATGACTTTATTGAAGCCAGCACGTTCGCTGGTGCGCGCCATGCCGACTATGCCACCGGCGGGCCCAGACAAAATGGCATCTTTTCCACGAAAGCGATCGGCCTGTGTCAAGCCGCCGCTGGACTGCATGAACAGCAAAGGCACGCCAGGCAATTCACTGGCCACCTGTTCAACATAACGTTGCAATATCGGAGATAAATAAGCGTCCACCACCGTGGTATCGCCACGCGATACGAATTTGATCAGGGGACTGACCTCGTGTGACACCGACACCTGGGTATAGCCGATATCCCTGGCCACCTGAGCCACCAGCAGTTCATGCTCGCCACTCACCCAGGCATGCATCAACACCACCGCTACCGCTCGTACGCCGTCCTTGTAGGCGCAAACCAGTTGCTCGCGCAGCGCAACAAGATCGGGCGCTTTGAGCACACTGCCTTGCACATCGAGCCGCTCATCGGCTTCGATCACGCTTTCATACAGCATTTCAGGCAAAACGATATGGCGATCGAAGAGCCGCGGACGATTCTGATAGGCAATACGCAAAGCGTCACGAAAACCGCGCGTGGTCACCAGCACCGTGCGCTCCCCTTTGCGCTCAAGCAAAGCATTGGTTGCAACGGTGGTGCCCATTTTTACACTGGCAATCTGCCCGGCGGGTATCTTGCTATCTAGATCTACATTGAGTATCTGCTTGATGCCGGCTACCGCAGCATCACGATATTGCTCGGGATTTTCAGACAACAACTTTCGGGTCAAGATATGGTGGTCAGGCCCCACCGCCACAATATCAGTAAAAGTACCGCCACGATCAACCCAAAACTGCCACTTTCCCATGCGTGCTCCGCTTGCTGACTGTATTCTGGCGGGGCCAATCGGCCACGCTTCAAACATAAAAGAAATGATTAGAACGCAATTCCTCGCCGCAATGCAAAAAAACCTATAGGATTCCCCTAGTAATTACCCTGAAGCTTCGTAAAAATAGCAAAAATACGCCTGCTCTCACACTACAATCATTGACCTCGCATGTGGTTCTTACCCGCTTATCTCATGAAAGGAATTTCCAATGAAAAAAACGCTAGCCTTGCTGACGGCGACCAGTGCCGCCGCTTTTGCCTTTAGCGCCCAGGCTGTTACTAAATGGGATCTGCCCAGCGCCTATCCTGCGTCCAACCTGCATACGCAAAATCTCGAACAATTCATCAAAGACGTCAACAAGCTATCGGGTGGCGACTTCCAAATTACGCTGCACAGTAATGCATCACTGTACAAAGCACCTGAAATCAAGCGTGCGGTGCAAGGTAACCAGGCACAAATAGGCGAGATCCTGCTGACCAACTTTGCCAACGAAGACCCAGTGTATGCCCTGGATGGCCTGCCCTTCCTGGCCACTGGCTACGACGCTGCCTGGAAACTCTATCAGGCTCAAAAAGATCTCTTGAACAAGAAACTGGCTGCCCAGGGGATGATGTCGCTTTATACGGTTGCCTGGCCGCCGCAAGGCATTTTCGCGAACAAAGACATCAACTCGGTTGCCGACCTAAAAGGCGTCAAGTGGCGCGCTTATAGCCCGGTTACCGCGCGCATTGCCGAACTGGTCGGCGCCCAGCCTGTAACCATACAACAATCCGAACTGGCACAAGCCATGGCCACTGGGGTCGTCAATGCCTTCATGACCTCAGGCTCCACTGGTTGGGACACAAAAACCTACGAATACATCAAAAAGTTCTACGACACCCAAGCCTGGCTGCCTAAAAACGCGGTCATTGTCAATAAAAAAGCTTTCGACGCCTTAAGCGAGGGCAATAAAAAAGCCCTGCTCCAGGCAGGTGAAGAAGCCGAAAAGCGCGGCTGGGCATTATCCAAGGAAAAAACCCAATGGTACCTGGACAACCTGGCCAAGAACGGCATGGAAATCATCAAGCCCACGCCCGAACTGATGCAAGGGCTGGATAAGGTTGGCGACACCATGCTGACCGAATGGATACAAAAAGCCGGGCCAGATGGCCAGAAAGTCATTGACACCTTCCGGGCCAGCAAATAAGCATGCGCCGTTTTCTAGATACTTTATACAGGGTATCGGGCGGCCTTGCGGCCGTCTTCATGATAGGCGTGCTGGTAGCGGTGGTCATGTCCATCGCTACCCGCCAACTGGGCGTACACATTGGCGGGCTGGATGCCTATGCGGGCTATTCCATGGCCGCCGCCGGTTTCCTGGCTCTGGCCCACACTTTCAAAAAAGGCGAGCATATCCGGGTCACGCTATTACTGTCGGCCCTGCCACCCAAAGGGCGCATACGGCTGGATATTTTCGCGCTACTGGTCGCTTGCGCCATTGCCGGCAACCTGTGCTGGTTCAGTGGCAAGCTGGTGCTGGACTCATTTTCCTATAACGATATTTCAACCAGCGACGACGCCACTCCCCTGTGGATACCGCAAATCGCCATGGCCGTAGGCACCATGGTCTTTTTTATTGCTGTGCTGGATGAAACCATCAGGCGCATGCGCGGCATTCCCGAAGCGGAATCCACCGAGGAAGAAGTACGCTATGAATGAGGCCTTGGTTATCTCGCTCTTGATATTATCCATTTTTGGATTCCTGGCCGGCGGCGTATGGGTGGGGCTTACGCTAGCGGGCGCGGCCTGGCTGGGCATGGAACTGTTTTCCAATCGGCCCGCTGGCGACGCCATGGCCATTACCATCTGGGGCGCCGCCTCAAGCTGGACCCTGACAGCATTGCCCTTGTTCCTATGGATGGGGGAAATTCTGTTCCGCTCGCGCCTTTCTCAAGATTTGTTCAAGGGGCTGGCACCCTGGCTCGACCGTATCCCTGGCCGGCTACTGCATACCAATGTGGTAGGCTGCGCCATCTTTGCGGCCGTCTCGGGTTCTTCCGCCGCCACTTGCGCAACCATAGGAAAAATGACCATACCGGAACTCACCCGGCGCGGCTATCCGCAAGACATGATCATAGGTACGTTGGCCGGGGCGGGAACCCTGGGCCTGTTGATTCCGCCATCCATCATCATGATTGTCTACGGCGTATCGGCCGATGTGTCCATTGCCAAGCTGTTCATTGCAGGAATTTTCCCAGGAATGCTGCTGGCTGGCCTGTTCATGGGCTATATCGCAATTTGGTCGCTGTTGCACCCCAAGCAAATACCCCATGCCGACCAACCCCTCAGCTTCTTCCAGAAAATCCATGAATCACGCCACCTTATACCCGTGGTGATTCTTATTGCAGTGGTGCTAAGCTCGATTTACACGGGCTTTGCCACAGCCACCGAAGCCGCTGCCGTTGGCGTAGTGGGTTCCTTGATCCTATCGCTGATCCAGCGCTCGCTGAACTGGCAGGTGTTCAAAGAATCGTTAATGGGCGCAACACGGCTGTATTGCATGATTGCTCTCATCCTGGCTGGCGCGCAATTCCTGACCTTAGCTATGGGTTACATCGGCTTGCCCAGGGCCTTGGCCGAATGGATAGCCTCGCTGGGGCTGTCGCAGTTCGGGCTGATCGTCGCGCTGATGGTGTTTTTCGTAGTGCTGGGCTGTTTTCTTGACGGCATATCCATAGTTGTGCTGACCATGGGGGTGTTATTGCCCACAGTTACGGCGGCAGGCATAGATCTGATCTGGTTCGGCATCTTCCTGGTGTTCGTCATTGAAATGGCCCAGATTACGCCACCGGTGGGGTTCAACTTGTTTGTGCTGTCGGGTATGACCAAGAAAGAATTGCCCTACTTGGCGCGAGTGTCGTTGCCGATGTTCCTGTTGATGATAGTCGGGGTGTTGCTGGTGTATGCGGTGCCTGAGATTATTACCTGGCTGCCCAAGCACATGACGATGTGAAAGTTAGCGGTGTTGTATGCCATTGGCGACGTTGTCCGGTTCTTATTACGTTGTCCGGGGTGGGTGGCAGGTCAGTGCGGCACGGCGTGCTTGTTTCCGCGTCTGCCTCGTCCAGCCGGGCGTCGGCCGAACTCGCTGCCGCTCAAACAGCGGCCGACGACTGCCCCCGGCTTCCCTTCGTCAGCACGCGGCGCACGCCTACCGCCGCACTGACCTGCCACCCACCCCAGACAACTGCGCCATAGGAAACTTGACCGGCCTTACGGCCTGTATTGCTGGTTTTACTGGCACGGCTGGTTGGTGATGTAATGCTGGTCCAAATTTCATTGATGCAAAAAGTCGGGTGTGTTGGGGGCTGTGCAGGCGCCTTGCGCAAGCCGTTACGGTCAGCGCCAGGGGCGCAGCGCGTGAAGCCGAAACAGCCACCAACACACTCGACTTTCGCAAGAACGAAAACACAGCCCCACAACACGCACCTGCCTTCAAGTACAAACTACGCACCACACCCGAAGCTGTAGCGCGACCTGGGTACAAATGGCAAATGCATCGAGTTTGAGTATGCACTGGCTGCTGGTGTCAGGCTACGCTATAGCTAACCTAACAAACAACACCACTATATATGTACCGGCTGTTATCTATATGGGCCCAGCAGCCTCAAGCTACCAGCTGTCCGGCTGACAACCTCAGTTCACGCTGGCATAGCCCCGCCAGCTCGGCATCATGGGTAACCAAAACCAGTGTCGTTCCCTGCTCTCGGTGCAAGGCAAACATCAGCTCAATGACTTTTGCACCATTCTGAGGATCCAGGCTGCCCGTGGGTTCATCGGCGAACAATAGGCGCGGTTGCATGACAAACGCACGTGCCAGCGAAACACGCTGCTGCTCGCCACCCGACAAGGTCTTGGGATAATGCTGCAACCTGTCCTTGAGCCCCACCCGCTCCAGCATGTTTTTTGCCGCCACCAATGCAGGCTTTCCGGCCAGTTCCAACGGCAGCATCACGTTTTCCAGTGCGGTAAGGTTGGGCAGCAACTGGAACGACTGAAACACAAAACCAACATACGCAGCACGCAAGCCTGCACGCGCCTCTTCATCCAGCGTAAACAAATCATGCCCCAGCAGTTTTACCTGCCCCGAGCTGGGAACGTCCAGGCCAGCCAGCAGTCCAAGCAAGGTCGACTTGCCCGAACCCGAACTGCCGGTGACGGCAACCGACTCGCCCTCTGCAACGGTAAAGCTGACATTGCTTAGAATGTCGAGTACGCCAGACGAGTCACTGACTCTTTGGCATAACTGTTTAACTTCAATCGAATGGATGTAATTCATGTGGATACGCTGGCGTCTTTTTGTAGTAGCGGCACTTTGCTGTCTGCCTTTACCAAGTATGGCCGCAAATACGGCCGCGGGCACCGACCCGTCTATATTGGTGATTGGCGATAGCTTGTCGGCGGAATATGGCCTGCAACGGGATTCTGGCTGGGTTGCATTGCTGGGCCGCCGTCTGGCCAAAGAGCAAACAGGATACCAGATACATAACTCGAGCATCAGCGGCGACACCAGCAGCGGCGGACTCAGCCGCTTGCCCGACGCGCTGGCGTATTACCATCCAAAAATCGTGGTTATCGAACTGGGCAGCAACGACGCCTTGCGCGGTTTGTCGTTGAAAATGACACAAGATAACCTGAACAAAATGACTGTCATGGCGCAACAGTCTGGGGCCAAGGTCTTGCTCGTCGGGATGCAGATACCCCCCAACTATGGCCGTCAATACACTGAACAGTTCCAGGAAACCTTCACTTCGGTTGCAAAAGAAAATAGCGCGGCGCTGGTTCCTTTCCTGCTGGAAGGTATAGCCACTGACAAAAGCCTGTTCCAGGCCGATGGTATACATCCCAACGAACAGGCCCAACAGACGCTTGCCGACAATGTCTGGAAAGAACTCCAGCCTATGCTCAAGTAATTGCCGCTAGTGCTTGAGTGCTTGCTGCTGACAGGCTGATTGTCGGATTACGCGCTTGGCGCTAATCCGACAAAACACTGCCGCAAGCATGACATCACCTGACACCTGCACCGTCACACAATCATCGTGTCATCCGGCGCTTATGCCGTCAAACAACCGGCACCTGGTATTTTTTAGTTGTCGCTGGTTTCGCCAGACAACGCCTTCTGGGCTTCAGGCAATGCTTTTACCCCGATCTCCATACGCATGGATTTGAGCACGGCCCGCTCTTCGGAACGGCCCCAGGCTGCACTGAGTTCAACTGGCAAACCGGCAAGCATAGGTTCATCTGGCTTGCCAGCCTTGGCTTCTTCTATACGCAAAACGATAAAGCCCTGTGCACCCTTGACACCGACATAAGTGGGCAAGGCTTTGGTCGATGCCGCAAAAGCCGCATCAAGCACAGGCTTGGCCAAACCTTGCGGGTTGATGCGAGTGACGGCCAATGGGTCGCCAAAACCTTCAGGCGCCTGGGCCTGGGCTTGTTCTTTCTGAAAAGCGGCAAGCGCTGCTTCACCGGCCTGTTCAGCAGCCATCAGTGCCTTTTCCGCCTTAAGTTGCGTCTGGATATGACCCTTGACCTTATCGAGATCGGGAACATGTGCCGGCGTGAGTTCGGCCACCCGCACGACTATCATGGTGTCGGGCGAGATTTCGATCACGCCGGAGTTCTGCTTGTCGTTCAGGGACTGCGATGCGAACAGCGCACGGCGAACACGCACATCGTCGAGCACAGCAGCATCTTCGCTGGCTGATGCCGCATTGGCGCCGACTTCGTCGGAAGGCAGCAAGTGGTTGCGCGTAATGCCCGCCGCCGACTTCAGCGCCAAGCCCAGCGCATCGGCCGCGGGCTGTAGACTGGATGGGTTGTCGTACACCAAGCTGGTAAGACGGGTGGCCATATCGGCAAAACGTTCCGCGCCCAATTGGCGACGGACCTCAGCCTCGACCTTGGACTTGGCCTCTTCGAAAGATTCGCCTTTCTCGGGCTGCACTTCATCGGCCTTGAAGATATGCAAGCCGCCAGGACCATCGACGACGTCAGAGACATCACCCACACCCAGACCGAACACAACGGATTCCAGCGCTTCAGGCCAGGATCCCTTGGTAATCCAGCCCAGCTTGCCGCCCTCTTTGGCGGTACCCGCATCTTGCGAATCTGCGCGTGCGATATCGGCAAAGGCTGCCTTGTTGGCTTGAATTTTTTTGAGGATTTCAGCGGCTTTGGCTTTAGCGGCAGCACGCTGTTCGTCGGTGGCCCCTGCGGTCACATTGATCTGGATATGACTGACATTGACACGGGCAGGCTGCACATAGCGGGCCTTGTTTTGCTCGTAGTATTTTTTCAAATCTTCGGTGCTGGGCGCTGCAAGATTGCTCATGGCGGCCGCTTCGTTCAGCAGCAGATACTGCGCGCTGACCTGCTCGGGGAGTTCGAGGCTTTGCTTGTTTTTGTCGTACCAGGCTTTGATGTCGGCGTCAGTAACAGATACGCCTTTTTCGTAGTCGCTTGCCGGATACGCCAGCACGCGTATGCTGCGCTCTTCTGTTAGTACTTGCTCGATTTTGCCAACTACCGAAGCGGGCAGGTCGGCGGTAGCCGCCACAGGCCCCAGCACGCGGCCAAGAGCCAGTTCGGCGCGCTGACTTTGTTCGAAGTCGCGCGTGGTCAGGCCAGCCGAAGCCAATACCTGGTTGTAGCGCTCGGGTGAAAACTGGCCATCGACTTGCAGTTGCGGCATCGAGGCGATGGTCTGGCGCAAGGCGGTATCGGAAACGCTGAAGCGCTCTTTGGTTGCTATGGCCACAGTAACGCGGCGGTCGATGAGCGACTCGAGCAATGCGCTGCGGGCAGCAGGATTATCAAGTACGGCCGGATCGAAACCGCCCTGGCTGCTTTGCTGCAATTGCTCTAGCTGGCTGCGACGCGCCTGATCGAATTCCTGCATGGTGATGGCAGAACTGCCCACCTTGACAAGATCGTGATCGCCCGACACGTAATTGGTATAGCCGCTGACGCCAATCAAGGCAAAGGAAGGCAGAATCAATACCAATAGAACCAATTGCATCAAGCGTTGATGCGTACGTATAAATTCGAACATTAATCACCCACTGACACGCAGCCTGTGAAGGTCATGCGCTACGGTTGTATCAAAAAAGGCGATCTAAATCGCCATGATTACGAAAACCCGAGTAGAACAGGAAAACTTAGTGCAGTTTACCACCACCTTTGCCGTAACTTACGGCGCAAAGCGGGTTAGTGGCGATAAAATGCCTGCATTGTTTCTGTTTCCGGATAGGTGGATACCCCTGATGCCCAACACTCGCCCCAACTGGCCTTACCCCAAACTGATTGCCCATCGAGGCGCTGGCCGCCATGCCCCGGAAAACACCTTGTCTTCAATGCGCCTGGGCGCAAGCCATGGCTACACCATGATGGAATACGACGTCAAGCTCAGCAAAGATGGCATAGCCATACTTTTGCACGACGATACGGTCGACCGCACTTCTAACGGCAGCGGCAGCGCTGCCGCAAAAACCTTCAACGAACTGGCGCTGCTCGACGTTGGCGCCTGGCACTCTAAGGCATACGCTGGGGAAACTATACCCACCCTGCAATCTATTGCGGCTTATACGCTGGCCAACGGCATATGCAGCAATATCGAAATCAAGCCATGTTCCGGAACCGAAGCCGAAACTGGCAGGCAAGTAGCCAGGCTAGCGCAGGCGCTTTGGGCCGACGCCGATGCCCCCCCCCTGCTGTCGTCTTTTTCGGAACTGGCCCTGGAAGCCGCCATGCAAGCCGCGCCCGATCTGCCCAGGGCCTTGCTGCTCGATGGTGAGCCGCCCAGCAACTGGCAGGAACGCGCGCAACGGCTGAAATGCATGGGTTTGAACCTGGATCATGAGTACACTACGCCAGCGCTCGTTCAATCGGTACGCCAGGCCGGCTACACCCTGGCCATCTGGACGGTCAACGACCCGGCTCGAATACAAGAACTTTTCGACTGGGGCTGCGACGCCGTTGTAACCGATGAGGTCGCCAGCATAAAGCCATCCACCTTTATGCCCGCCACTTGAAAAAGCAGCAAGCTTGTTTTTAAGGAATTACTCTTGTTCAGCTACCGACACGCTTTTCATGCCGGCAATCATGCCGACGTCCTGAAGCACGCCATTTTCATTCACATTCTCGACTACTTCAACCAGAAAGACGCCCCATACTGGGTGGTTGACACTCACGCTGGTGCCGGTCTTTACGACTTGCGCAGCGATTGGGCTACAACCAATGGCGAGTTTATCGATGGTCTGGACCGCATTCTGCAAGCGCCAGACATGCCGCCCATGATAGAGCGTTACCTCGAAGAGGTGCACGCTTTCAACCCTGACGGCGTCGCCAACTTCTACCCCGGATCACCCTGGCTGGCGCTGCGCGCACTACGTGAACGCGACCGCCTGCGCCTGTTCGAAATGCATCCATCGGAAGCCGAGGTGCTCAGGCACAACCTGGCGCAGCTTGGCCGCACGGCACAACGCCAGGCCACTCTCTATGAGGCCGACGGTTTCGAAGGCATCAAGGCGCAATTGCCACCGCCATCACGCCGAGGCATGGTCATTATGGACCCTTCCTATGAAGACAAACATGACTACCGCAAAACGCTGCAAGCGGTAAATGAAGGGCTAAAACGCTTTGCCACCGGTTGTTTTATCGTTTGGTACCCGTTGGTGCAGCGCCTGGAAGTACAAGAATTGACACGTGCACTCGAGCGCTTGCAAGCCCCCTGGCTGCACGTCAGCCTGACCGTGCGCAAGCCTGGTGATGATGGCCATGGCTTGCATGGCAGCGGGATGTTTATAGTGAATCCGCCCTGGACCCTGCATGCCGATCTGGCCCGGACCATGCCCTGGCTACGCGAGAAACTGGCCCAGGATGACAGGGCTGGGTATACCTTGAAGCAAAACAAGAAGTAGCAGGCAAGGTTTTTTGTAGGTCGAGTTAGCGCCGCCAGGCGCGTAATCCGATAAAACCAATGCCTAAGCCAACAAGCCGGAACAAGAAATCACAAGAATTTTTCGGCGTCTTTCAGGTAGCGCCATTGCCCGGGAGGCAAATCGCCCAGCACGATGCGCCCCATACGCACCCGCTTCAAACCTATGACCTTAAGCCCCACCTGCTCGCACATGCGCCGGATCTGGCGCTTTTTTCCTTCTTGCAGAATAAAGCGCAGTTGATCCTCGTTCTGCCAGGAAACCTTGGCCGGCCGCAATTGCTGGCCATCGAGCATCAAACCATAATTGAGCTGTGCCAAACCACCCGCCCCTAGCTTGCCGCTAACCCGAACCAAGTATTCTTTTTCGATCTCGGAGTCTTCATTGATAAGCTGGCGCGCAATACGCCCATCTTGGGTCAATACCAGCAAACCCTGAGAATCGATATCCAGCCGCCCCGCAGGCGCCAGCCCACGCAAATGACCGGGCTCGAAGCGCTGATTGGATTTGTCAGCCCGGTATTGCGAACCCGCCGTAATCAGCGTTACCGCCGGGCGATAGCCTTGCTCGGCCTGCCCCGACACATACCCCACTGGCTTGTTCAGCAGTATGGTCACGCGTGATGTCTGGCGGCGCTGAGCCTGCTTTTCCAGCGTAATTTTCTGGTCTGGCCAAGCCTTGCTGCCTAGCTCGGAAATGACCACACCATCGACCCTGACCCATCCGCGCTCGATATAGGTATCGGCTTCGCGGCGCGAACACAGGCCGCGCTCGGCCATCAATTTTGAAATTCGTATTTTTTCCATGAGCGGTATTTTATGACTTTAGCGATAATATGGTTTATGGAACTCACACCGCCTCATTACAGCGACTGGCTGACAGCGCCCTCACCTTCATTTAGCCGGCAACAAAAGTACTGGTTGTTTCGGCCCGGCGCCCTTACAGCAGGCCTGCGCAAGGTCGGCAATGTGCAGCTTAGCGTCGTGCGCGAGCAGGTACAAGGCCTGCACCCACACGAAGCCTGGATGCTGCAACGCCAAGCACGCACACCCATCTGGGTACGTGAAATCACCATGTCTATCAGTGGCACACCCAGCGTATTCGCACGCAGCTTCACACCCCTGGCGGCATCCCACGGTTTATGGCAAGGCATGCGCCGCCTGCGCACCCGCCCACTGGCCGATATGCTCTATCACGACGCGCAAATCACCCGATCGCATTTTTTTTCCTGCCGTTTGAAAGACCAGCAACCTTTGTACCGATCTGCACGCCGCCTGCTGGGCGCCCAATGCCCACCGGCGCATTGTATGCTGGCGCGCTGCTCGGTGTTCTGGCGCCTGGGCGAGCCCCTGTTGGTAGCTGAATGCTTCCTGCCTGAATTTTGGCCACTGGCGGCAAGATCGGCTTGCGAACAAGGCTTGAGCCTGCAAGCCCTTTGATTTTACTGCCAAACCATGCAGGCACAAACAAACCCGCACGAGGGCGGGCATCATAGCATCAACCGCAACCGCCCTGTTGCACATGCTTAAGCAAAAGGTCGGTCGGATTAGCGCAGCATAATCCGACCTATCACTGTGGCAAAAAACGCCTTAAGCAAGTGCGATTCGCATTAACCCAGCCCGCGAAATACGGAAATATCGACTGATACACTGTCGTCTGCAGAAGCAACCAAGGCAGTGCCCTCTTCTATCGTGACATGTAAAGTCATGTTGCGTTGCGCAAACCGGGCCAGCGCCTGAACCTGATCGGGGCTAACCGCCAGCACGCTGAGATTCCGGACCCGCGCCACGCCCGCCTGCACACCCTGCCACCATACCTGGCTGGCATTTCCACCATAGCAAATGACCACCACCTTGTCGGACTTGCCGCTGGCTTGCAGAATACGCCGCTCGTCGGGGTGGCCCAGGTCTATCCAGGTGAGGATGCTGCCGGTGAGGTCTTTTTCCCATAAGGAAGGCTCGTCGGTCGTGCTCAGCCCGCGCGTAAACGTCAAGCCTTCGCCCGCATACAGAGCAAAAGCCAGTACCCGCAGCATCATGCGCTCTTCGGTTTCGGAAGGATGGCGCGCAACGGTCAAGCCATGACTGGCATAGTAGCCGCGCACCATATCGGCCACATGCAATTCAAGTTTGGATATGGTGGCACGCAATGCCATGCTAAAAACCGACTGCCTGGCCGTCGCGGCGGCTGTCGCTGGCGGCCACATAGCCTTGTTCAGCGCTGTCGGACAAGCGGCAAATGAACTGCCCTGCACCAAAATCCATATAGGGATCATCGACCGCCTTGAGCACATGCCCCTTGGCCTGCAGGCCTTCAGCTATGTCGTGCTTGATGCCAGATTCCAGATCTAGCGTGAAGTCGCGGTTCAGCTTCCAGCGCGGAGCACAACATGCCGCCTGCGGCTGCTGATCGTAGTCAAGCATGCGCACCACTGTTTGCACATGCCCTTGCGGCTGCATATCGCCACCCATGACGCCAAAGCTCATGACGGGTGCGCCATCACGTGTGAGAAAACCCGGAATAATCGTATGGAAGGGACGCTTGCCGCCCTCGACGACATTGGGCGAGGCAGGATCCATGGAGAATCCATAACCTCGGTTCTGCAGGCTGATACCAGTGCCCGGCACCACCACGCCAGAACCAAAACCCATATAGTTGGATTGAATGAACGACACCATCATGCCGTTCTCGTCGGCGGCGGTCAGGTAGATGGTGCCCCCCGATGCAGGCCGGCCCGGCCCAAACTGGGTGGCGCGATTGCGATCGATCAGTTTGGCGCGGCTGGCCAAATAAGCGTCGTCAAGCATTTGCTCGGGGCTTACCTCCATGCTGCGCGCATCGGAGGTATAGCGATATAAGTCGGCAAAAGCCAGTTTCATGGCCTCTATTTGCAGGTGCTGGGATTCCAGTGAATCGACTGCCAGGTCGGCCACATCGAAATGTTCCAGGATGCCCAGCGCCATCAGGGCTGCAATGCCCTGCCCATTGGGCGGGATTTCATGCAGCGTATAGCCGCGATAGTCTTTGGAAATGGGAGTAACCCACTCAGGGCGGTAGTTGCGCAAGTCTTCGAGGGTCATGGCTGCACCACAGCTTTTACTGAACGCAGCGATTTTTTCGGCCAGTTCCCCTTCGTAGAATTCGCGCCCCTTGCTTTGTGCAATCAGTTTGAGCGTACGTGCCGCATCGGGCAAGGAAAATAATTCACCAATATGTGGTGCACGTCCTTCCGGCATAAAAGCTTGGGCAAAGCCGGGCTGATCTTTGAGTTCGGCGGCAGCTGCCGTCCATTTGCGTTGCACAACGGGCGGCACCGAAAAGCCACGCTCGGCGATTTCAATGGCCGGCTCGAATAAGGATTCGAAAGGCAGCTTGCCGTACTTTTCGTGCATGGTCGCCCAGCCAGCCACGACACCAGGCACGGTAACGCTATCCCAGCCGCGCATGGGCATGCTGGCCAGGCCTTTTTCGTTGACGCCGTATTTGCGCTTGAAGTATTCGACATTCCAGGCGGCAGGCGCCACACCGGAAGAATTCAGGCCCTTGAGTTCTTTACCGTCCCAGAGTATGGCAAAGCAATCGCCGCCCAGACCACAAGAAACCGGCTCGACCAGAACAATGGCGGCTGCGGCCGCAATCGCCGCATCGACTGCATTGCCGCCCTTGAGCAACATGCGCAATCCAGCCTGTGCGGCCAGGGGATGCGATGTAGAGACCACATTGCGTGCAAACAAAGGCGTACGCGCTGTGTGATACGGGTTTTCCCAGTTAAACGGTTTCATTACAATACCTCAGCACAGCTTGTTTGCAAGCGTGCATAAAAATTCAACAATAAAAACAAACCAATATTTACGGTTATAGCGCGTCGATACCACTTTCGCCAGTACGAATCCGGACAGCCTGCTCTATCGCCGTAACGAAAATCTTGCCATCGCCGATTTTACCTGTGAACGCCGCTTTGATGATGGCATCGATGGCGATGTCGACCATTGCCGCGGGCAGTACGACCTCGACTTTTATCTTGGGCAGGAAATCGACAACATATTCAGCCCCCCGATACAGTTCGGTATGACCTTTTTGCCGGCCAAAACCCTTGACTTCTGTCACGGTAAGGCCGCTGACGCCGATATCGGCAAGCGCTTCACGCACCTCGTCAAGCTTGAACGGCTTGATGATTGCCGCAATTAATTTCATTGAATGGCTCCGCTATAAAGCAAAAATTATCGCATGTTGGCAAAGTCGCTGCCCGCCGGCGCCTGATACAGGCGTAAAGACATCTCGGGCAGGATGGCCACAAGATGATCAAAAATATTCCCCTGGATGCGCTCGTACTCGGCCCAGGCCGTATTGTTGGCAAAACAATAGACTTCAACAGGTATACCCTGAGACTCGGGTTCCATCATGCGCACCAGCATCAGCATATCCTGGCGCACCTCGGGCTGCTGGCGCAGGTAAGCCATGCCATAGGCCCGGAACGTACCCAGGTTGGTCAGGCGGCGCCGATTGACGTCGAGGTCGGCCCAAGCACCCAGGGCGCTGTTGCTAGCCTCTAGTTCGTCCTGCTTGCCATCGAGATAGTCTTTCAGCAAGGCAAAACGGCTCAATTCGGCAATTTCGTCATCACGCAGAAAACGAACGGTGCTGGCGTCGATACGCAAAGTGCGCTTGATGCGCCGCCCACCGGATTCAAACATGTAGCGCCAGTTGCGATAGCTTTCGGAAAACAATTTATACGTGGGGATGGTAGTAACTGTTTTGTCCCAGTTTTGCACCTTGACTGTATGCAAGGCCATATCGATGACAAAGCCATCAGCGCCCGCCTGCGGCATTTCTATCCAGTCGCCAATGCGCAGCATATCGTTAGAGGTCATTTGCGTACTGGCGACAAACGACAACAACGTGTCTTTGAACACCAGCAACAACACCGCTGATATAGCCCCCAGGCCCGAGAGCATCCACAGCGGCGAGCGATTAACCAGTATGGAAATGATCAGGATCAGGCATAGTGCCCAGAACACGATTTTTGCCAATTCAAGGTAGCCCTTGATCGAGCGTGTCTGGGCGCGGGTGCTGGCGGAATAGACATCTTGCCATGCCGACAATACGCCACTGATGGCCATGAACAAAAATATCAGCCCGCCACATAAAAACACCCTGGCGATAAAGTCAATGTACTTCTCATCAATGGGCAGGACACCAATATTTCCCATGATGACCAGCAAGGGCAACGCATAGCTTAGACTGCGAAACACATGCCGCTTGACCAGTGCCTTGGACCAGTCATCGCGCCCGATAGCCGCCAGCATGCGGCGCGCCACCGTGACCAGCACACGGGTCGCGATCCAACTGCTTGCCAGTACCAGCAGGCCTAACACCAGCAGCCCAAGCGCCACCTGCGCCCACACGGCGTCGGGCATATTGTGGCTTATCCAGTTATCGCCCATCCATAGAATCAAGGGGTTTTTTTCTTGCATTGCCTGCGTGATGCCTTTATTGAGTTGCTTGAATCGTAGTTAATATAACGTAGCGGGCTTGCATGCCATACGTTCAGGCATTTGCGACCAGACCACTTTACCTGGAGCCAGCGTCCCTTATAATCACGGCACTATGCCAAAAAATACCTCTTCTACTCTGCAAGATCAGTTTGCAAACAAGGCCCAGGCCTGGTCCGCGCGTTTTTCCGAGCCGGTTTCCGATCTGGTCAAGCGCTATACCGCATCGGTTACCTTCGATAAGCGCATGGCCAACTTCGATATCCAGGGCTCGCTGGCCCACGCCGACATGCTGGCTTCAATAGGCATCATCAGCAACGATGACCTTGCCGAAATTGAACGCGGCATGGCGCAAATACTCGAAGAAATCAATGCCGGCCAGTTTAACTGGTCTATCGACCTTGAAGACGTGCACCTGAATATTGAAAAGCGCCTGGTCGAACTAATAGGCGATGCCGGCAAGCGCCTGCACACGGGGCGCTCGCGCAACGATCAGGTGGCAACCGATATCCGCCTGTGGCTGCGCAACGAAATTGATATCACCATAGGCCTGCTGCATCAGTTGCGCAATAAGCTGGCCGGCTTGGCTCTGGAACACGCCGCCACCATCTTGCCCGGCTTTACCCATTTGCAAGTGGCCCAACCTGTCACATTCGGCCACCATTTGCTGGCCTACGCCGAAATGTTCGGGCGCGATGCCGAGCGCCTGGCCGACTGCCGCAAGCGTGTCAACCGCCTGCCATTGGGCGCTGCGGCGCTGGCCGGCACATCTTATCCCATAGACCGCGAACGCGTTGCGCGCACCCTGGGTTTCGACGAAGTTTGCCGCAACTCGCTCGATGCTGTGTCTGACCGCGATTTCGCAATTGAATTTTGTGCTGCAGCGGCTCTTGTGATGACGCATATTTCGCGTTTATCTGAAGAACTGGTGCTCTGGATGAGCCCGCGCATTGGTTTCATAGATCTGGCCGATCGTTTCTGCACTGGCAGTTCCATTATGCCGCAGAAGAAAAACCCCGATGTGCCGGAATTGGCGCGCGGCAAAACGGGCCGTGTCAATGGCCACCTGATCGCGCTGCTTACGCTCATGAAGGGTCAGCCGCTAGCCTACAACAAAGACAATCAGGAAGATAAAGAAGGCCTATTCGATTCAGCCGACACCATACGCGATACGCTGACTATATTTGTGGATATGGTGGGTGGCATAAAGGTCAAGGCCGAAGCCATGCGTGCAGCGGCGTTGCAAGGCTTTGCCACAGCTACTGATCTGGCTGATTACCTGGTAAAGAAAGGCGTGCCTTTCCGTGATGCACACGAAACGGTTGCCCATGCTGTGCGTGAATGCGAACAGCGCGGTTGCGATCTGGCCGATCTTCCTTTGGCTGATTTGCAAAAATTTCATGCCTTGATCGAGGACGATATCTACGGTGTGCTGACGCTCGAAGGCTCAGTGGCGGCCCGCAACCACATCGGCGGAACAGCGCCCGCGCGGGTCAAGGAAGAAGCCGAGCGGGTTCTGGCACAAACTGGGGCATAGTTTACTTACGAGTCAGGTAGACGCTGTTTGCGTGGTGCTGGAAAGATACGCTCCTCGTGACCCTATCCGGCGCTCTGCGCGCCGGACCAGCCTAGCCCCGACACATCACGGTAGTAATAACACCACGCCCGCTCAGATTGCAGCGTGCTGGCTGTGCTGGGATGGTTTGCAGCGACTTCCGTAGCCGAGCGAGTCGTAGGCGAAGGGAGCGCGCAGGCGCGGACGAGCAAGACTAAGCGATGTTTGGCGCCGCAGGGCGCCAAACCGGCGAAGGGGAGCAAAAACCATCCCAGCACAGCCAGCATGCGTGTTTATTGAGTAAATGTGTGCTTATTGAGTAAACGCGTGTTTACAGAACAAACGCGTGTCTATAGAACCAGCACATGCCCATCAGGCAAGTACACGCCTGTTAAACGCTATACATCTATTCCACCGCCCTGTATCACAACGCATCAAACACCGCTATCGACTCAACATGCCCCGTATGCGGGAACATGTTGACGACGCCGGCGCTGCGCAACTTATATCCACCCTCGTTAACCAGAATGCCTGCGTCGCGCGCCAGGGTACCAGGACTGCAAGATACATAGACGATACGTTTTGGACGTTCATCTGTATTTAAGGCAACCAAAGCGCGGGCAACGGCTTCAGCCCCTTCGCGCGGAGGATCGATCAGAATACGGTCGAAATAACCTAGTTCGCGCAACCATTGCACATCGACCTCGAATAGATTCAAGGTGGCAAAACGGGTGCGCTGATCCAGACCGTGCAGACGCGCAGCTTCAAGCGCCCTTTCGGTCAGCGTGCTGCTGCCTTCTATGCCCACCACACTAGCCACTTTGGTTGCCAGTGGCAAGGTGAAATTGCCCAGACCGCAAAACAGGTCAGCTACCTTGTCTGTTGCCTGAAGATCCAGCAGGCCCAAGGCCTTGGAGATCAATACGCGATTGATTTCATAGTTGACCTGAGTAAAGTCAGTGGGCCGATACGGCATGCGCAGGCCGTATTCCGGCAAGGTGTAGGCCAGTTTATCGATATCGGCCGGGTCGAGCGGATGAATGGTTTCCGGGCCCTTGGGCTGTAGCCACCAAGTCACATTGTGCCGTTCACCAAACTCACGCAGCAAGGTAATGTCAGCGCTGGTTAGCGGTTCCATGTGGCGCAACAACAAAACCGTGGTCTGGTCACCAACGGCCACTTCTATCTGGGGAATGCGGTCAGGCTGAGCAAAAGCCCCAATCAGATCGCGCAAAGGCAATAGCATATTGGAAACATGCGGCGGCAACACACGACATTCTTTGATATCGGCCACATAACTGCCGCGACGCTCGCGGAAACCCACCAGCACCACGCCTTTTTTCCTGACTGCGCGCACCGACAGGCGGGCACGATAGCGGTAGCCCCAGGTAGGGCCATGCAAAGGCGGCATGATCGTGGCAGGCCGTACCTTCCCTATATGCCACAGCGAGTCTTCCAACACCCGCTGCTTGATGGCCACCTGGGCTGCCGCATCAAGGTGCTGCATGGCGCAACCGCCGCACATGCCAAAGTGCGGACAACCGGGCTCCACCCGCTGCGATGATGACTTAATGATTTTTTCAATACGCGCGGTATCGAAACTGGGCTTGGACCTGACGATGCGGGCACGTACTTTTTCGCCAGGCAAGGCCCCTTCAACAAAAACCACTTTGCCCTCGCGGCGCGCAACGCCGCGCGCCTCGAGGTCGAGAGATTCGATATCCAATACTTCTAGGGTCATTATTCGGGTATCCAAAGATTCAGGCCCGAATTTTGCCATCCTCCGGGCGGTAAGTCGAGCCGGGAGGATGACATGTCTTCGGAGGCCTTACGACGCGAGCTTGGCTGCGGCGCGTTGGTCGTGACGTTGCTTGCGCTCTTCAGCGCGTTTGGCGAATTTTTCAGTGCGCTCGTTCAGATTGGCTGTAATTTTTTGCTGCTGTCCAGCATCCAGGGCGTCCCACACGGCCAGCCACTTACCGTCGATTTTGTTGCGCTCGGCTTGAGCTTGCTGGCGAGTTTCTTCAGACTGCTTCAACGCTGCGTGCGGATCGATTTTCCCGCCCTTGATTTGCTGCAGTTTATCGGCCCGGGCCGATTTCATGGCGTCTCGTTGTGCGCTGCGGCTTGCCTTTTGCTCGGCCTGAGCGTCCTTGAGCAATTGAGACTGGCTGTCGGTCAGGGCTAGCGAATCTACAAATTTGGCATTGAGCGGACCATAGCCAGGCACCCACATGGCGGCATCGGCCATGTGATGACGCATACCCTTGTGGTGCTCGCCCGATTTATGGTGATGTCCGCGCATGTTACCTGTGGTGTCAGATGCCACCGTACTGCTGGCGGTTTGCGCCACTGCCATCGGAGCAGGCGCCGGCGTGCCGGTTGTCGCATAAGCAGCACCGCACAACGCCAAGGCGGCGGTAAGGGTAGCAAGCTTAACGGATACAGAAGAAATTGAGCGTTGCATGATGAGACTTCCTTTTAACGGTGATGAGGCCTCATTGTGCAATCAAGGCCGTTTCTGATCTGTTTCAGCCAAAATGAATTCCTTTCAATTGATTTCATGCCGCCACATCCTCCGTTGAACCCGTAGGCCGGATTAGCGCCGTCAGGCGCGTAATCCGACAAACTGCGCTACAAGCAAGCTGGTATCACCTGGGCGGCAGGTAGGACAAGGGATTGACCGGTGTACCCCGACGGCGGATTTCGAAGTGCAGGCGCGGCGAAGTGGTATCGGTTTGACCTATGGACGCTATTTTTGCACCTTTGGCTATTTGTTCACCTGTTTTTACCAGCAAGGTCTGGTTATGCGCATAGGCAGTGATGAAGCCATCGGAGTGCCCCAGCAGTATCAGGTTGCCCAGGCCACGCACGCCATTGCCTGCATACATGACCTTGCCGTCGGCTGCCGCATGCACAGGTTCACCGGTTGCCCCAGCGATGTCGATGCCCTTGGTATTGGCGTTGAAGCCTTGGATGATTTTGCCCGACGCTGGCCACGCCCAGTTAATGACCGAGGCATCACTGGCGCGCGGCGCTTCAGTGGGCGTAGCCGGTGCAACCGAAGCGATAGGAGCATTTGGAGCAACTGGCGCCGGAGACGCCGCACCTGGAGCTGGAGCCGGGCCAGAGCCATCGAGACGCAACACCTGCCCCACCCGCAACTGGGAGGGATCAGTGATATTGTTCAAGCGGCCAAGGGTTGCAGCATCAATATTATTGGCCTGCGAAATTTTATACAGCGTATCGCCCGGCTTGACGATATAAGTGCCGCCAGAGGCGGGCGCCATAGTGCCGCCAGCCGACATGTCGGTTACTGGGGCCTTGGTGCTGCGAGACGCACAACCGGCCAGGGCAGTGGTGGCAACCATTGCCGCAATCACCAGATAACGAGATGTGCGTTTCGGGTATTCAAATATCAGAGCGGTAGACCGAAACGTCCCTGCATGCATAGAACTCTCCTGAAAATTTAAGACTGTGTCCCAGCGCGTAGCGGCACAAAGCGGACTGATTCGAGTTCTTCGCGGCGCCACGTGGCCGGGCCCGTGCGCTCTATCAGTATCAATCGCTGCGCCGTCGACCCTTCTGGGGCAATTAAACGGCCCCCAATGGCCAACTGCTCGAGCAGCGCCTGGGGAATTTTAATACCGGCGGCAGCGACAATGATGGCATCAAAGGGCGCTACCCCGGGCAAACCTGCCATGCCGTCCCCGAAAACGAGACGAACACGGGCTATCAACTTGAGCAACCTGAGGTGGCCGCGGGCCAGTTCGTACAAACTGCGTATGCGTTCAATAGCATGGACTTCTTTAACGAACTGCGCCAGTACCGCCGCCTGGTAGCCACAGCCCGCGCCCACTTCCAGTACTTTAACCGGAACGCGATTCTCGCATACAACGGAAATCATGCGGGCCACGACCCAAGGTTGGGAAATGGTTTGCCCCTGGCCTATGGGTAAGGCCGCGTCTTCGTAGGCACGACTGGCCAGCCCTTCGTCGACGAACAAGTGGCGCGGCACGGCCATCATGGCGTCAAGCACGCGCTCGTCTTGTATGCCTTGATTGCGCAAACGCTGGATCATCATGCCACGTGACCGGTCGGAATTCAAACCCAAATTGACCATACTTGACGAATGGCGCACAACGGGTGAGGCAGGCGCCGCGCGCCCTTGAGGAAAAACCCGAGCATTGCTATTGGCAGCAGTTACCCCGCCGCCCAAACTGGAGCGGCCAAAACGATTGGTCGTGCCGTTAGCAAAAGGAAAAGGGACTACCGGCTTACGCATAGCGGACCTGCCCAATCTTTGATAGGAGGCAACTGTTCATAATTGGTAAGGTCAAGTCGCAAAGGCGTGACCGACACAGCGTGTTGTTCGATGGCGCCGAAATCGGTATCGGGGGCTGAATCGGACACCCTGCCTACCGGGCCTATCCAGTAGACTGGCTCACCGTAAGGCGTGCTGCTTTTGACTACAGGTTCAGACGGATGCCGTTTGCCCAGCCGGGTCACACGGACTTCTTGTATTGCTTCGTAAGGTACCGATGGAATGTTCACATTCAACAACACGTTGCCAGCCAGCGGACTGGCAATTTGCCTTTGCACCAATTGCCGTGCGATACGCGCTGCGGCGTCGAGATGTTCCCAACCTTTCTTGACCAGTGAAAAAGCGATGGCCGGGATGCCAAACAGATAACCTTCAGTCGCTGCCGCCACTGTGCCTGAATACAGGGTATCGTCACCCATGTTGGCGCCGTTGTTGATGCCGGAAACCACCAGGTCGGGACGGAAATCGAGCAGACCGGTCAGGGCGATATGCACACAATCGGAAGGGGTACCATTCACATAGTAGTAACCGTTAGACGCTTGCCGCACCGACAATGGCCGATTCAGGGTAAGCGAATTGGATGACCCGCTGCAATTGGTTTCGGGAGCGACTATGGTCAGATCGCCCAACCCCTGCAAGGCGCCAACCAGCGCTTCAATACCAGCGGCATTGTAGCCATCATCGTTTGACACCAATATACGCATTGCTCTTCCATAGAATTCAACTGAACGTAGCGAATTGTACTCGGTCGTTTTGTTGTTTTGGGCCACACTCGGTAGAATCCCCGCACAACCCACTGGAGTCCTTGAAATTATGACCATCGCCACCTTGAGCCTAATAGCTCTCGCTATTGCGCTTTTATCTTACCTGCTTGGGTCCATTTCGTTCGCTGTCATAGTCAGCAAGATCATGAAGCTGCAAGACCCACGCACTTTTGGCTCAAAAAACCCCGGTGCCACCAATGTGCTTCGCACCGGCAACAAGACGGCTGCAGCGCTGACCTTGCTTGGCGATGCCGCCAAGGGCTGGGTGGCGGTAGTTGTCGCCATGTATGCCACGCACCAGCTGGATCTTCCTGAAATCACCATCGCCGTCAGTGCAGTGGCGGCTTTCCTGGGCCACGTCTACCCCGTGTTCCTGAAATTCAAGGGCGGCAAGGGGGTGGCCACGGCGCTGGGCGTATTGCTGGGCCTGAATCCCTGGCTGGCGCTGGCCACGGTGGCTACTTGGCTGATTGTGGTCTACGTAACGCGCTATTCGTCTTTATCGTCGATTATTGCGGCCATATTCGCGCCGCTATTCTATTTGCTGGGGGGCAATGTGGCCTGGCGCCTTGAGCCTTCAATTGCGCTGGCCATCGTAATTATCAGCATAGTGCTGCTATTCCGGCACCAGGCCAACATCAGCCGCCTCATGACTGGCAAAGAAACCCGTATCGACAAAAAGAAGTAGGTCGGACCAGATCGGGGATGGCGCTTGCTTAAGGTTTTCGCTGGCCGGATTAGCGCCACCAGGCGCGTAATCCGACAAACAACACCACAATCAACTAGCGTAAACCGACATCAACTGTCCACGCATACATCGTGCAATTCCCAACGCGGTTTTACAGTAAACGCGTGACGCATATCGGACAAATCGACCAGCTCCGCATTGACTCGCATGGCCGCGGCAAAGGCAATCATGGCGCCGTTATCGGTGCAAAATTCCAGGGGTGGGAAAAACACCTCGCCACCCAGCTTGGACATGGCCTGCACCAGCTTGGCGCGCAAATGGCTGTTGGCCCCTACCCCGCCGGCCACGACCAGGCGTTTCAGGCCGGTCTGTTTCATGGCCTTGATTGACTTGGCCGCCAGCACATCGACGATGGCCGCTTCTGTCGCCGCCGCCAAATCGGCGCGTTGCTGTTCTGATAACTGGCCGCAGTCTTTTTCAATATTCTTGACTCGCGTCAGTACAGCCGTTTTCAGACCACTGAAGCTGAAATCCAGATCACGGCTATGCAGCATGGGTCTGGGTAAATCGTAGACGCTGGCATCGCCCTGCTGAGCCAGACGCGACAAGGCCGGGCCGCCTGGGTAGCCCAAGCCCATTAGCTTGGCGGTTTTATCGAAAGCCTCGCCAGCCGCGTCATCCAGGGTTTCACCCAGCAACTGGTAGTTGCCCACGCCATCAACACGCATGATTTGCGTGTGCCCGCCAGAAACCAGCAAAGCCACAAAGGGAAAACCGGGCCTGGGACTGGCCAGCAGCGGTGAAAGCAAATGGCCTTCAAGGTGATGTATAGGTATGGCCGGCAGCCCGCGCGCCCAGGCAAACGACTGGGCCACGCTGGCCCCCACCAGCAAGGCCCCGGCCAAGCCAGGCCCGGCCGTATAAGCCACGGCGCCTATCTGGTCTGCCTTGACCCCCGCCTGCTGCAGCACCTGGCGGGTCAGGGGCAGCACACGGCGGATATGGTCGCGTGATGCCAGTTCGGGAACAACGCCGCCGTACTCCTGGTGCATTGCGATCTGGCTATGCAAGGCATGGGCAAGCAAGCCCCGCTCTGTGCAGACCAACGCCACACCGGTTTCATCGCAAGAACTTTCGAAGCCAATAATTATCATGGGCGCTAGTTTACAACCCCTGACAAAACCGTTCTAAAATCCAGGTCGCATTGTTGTTTAACTACACAACCATCAACCCATTTAGGAAAGCCATATGCTTGAACAATTTTTCCAGTTGCGCGAGCACGGAACCACGGTGCGCACCGAAATACTGGCGGGAATCACGACCTTTCTGACCATGTCTTATATTATTTTCGTGAACCCGGAAATCTTGTCAAGCACCGGCATGGACAAAAGCGCGGTCTTCGTCGCCACCTGCCTGGCCGCTGCACTGGGCACGCTAATCATGGCCTTTCTGGCCAACTGGCCTATAGGTATGGCGCCTGGCATGGGCTTGAACGCCTTTTTTGCCTTTACCGTGGTGGGTGCGCTGGGCTATACATGGCAACAGGCTCTGGGCGCCGTCTTCATATCGGGCGTCATCTTCCTGATCCTGACTCTTACCGGGGTGCGCTCCTGGCTGATTGCCGGCATACCGCATTCATTGCGCTCGGCCATTGCGGCGGGCATAGGCCTGTTCCTGGCCATTATCGCCCTAAGCGGTTCCGGCATAGTCGTGGCCAATCCCGCCACCAAAGTCGCCCTGGGCGACCTGACATCGGCGCCTGCACTATTTGCCATACTGGGCTTTTTCATTATTGCCGCGCTGGATGCACTAAGAATCAAGGGCGCCATTCTTATTGGCATACTGGTGGTTACCGTCGCCTCTATGCTGACAGGCAACAGCCAGTTCTACGGCGTATTTTCCGCACCACCCAGCCTGGCGCCCACGTTTTTGCAACTCGATATCATGGGTGCGCTGCATACTGGGTTTATTCATGTGATCCTGGTGCTGGTGCTGGTCGAAGTGTTTGACGCAACCGGCACGATGATAGGCGTGGCCAAACGCGCCAACCTCATCCAGGACGGCAAGCCCAATCGCCTGGGCCGTGCCCTGATGGCCGATAGCTCGGCCATAGTGGCCGGTTCGTTTCTGGGCACCAGCAGCACCACCGCCTATGTGGAAAGTGCATCAGGTGTGCAGGCTGGCGGGCGTACTGGCCTCACCGCACTGACCGTGGCCGTGCTTTTCTTGTTGTCGCTGTTCCTGGCTCCATTGGCCGGGTCGGTGCCCGCATACGCCACCGCACCTGCCTTGCTTTATGTAGCTGGCCTGATGCTGCGTGAAATCACTGAAATCGACTGGGGGGAAATCACCGAAGCCACTCCGGCCGCATTAACTGCCATCGTGATGCCATTTACTTATTCCATTGCCAATGGCCTTGCATTCGGTTTCATCAGCTACGTAGTGCTCAAGGCCATTACTGGCAAGTTCCGCGAGATACATATGGCCACCCTGCTGGTCGCCATATTATTTGTTATCAAGTACGCGTTTTTCCCCGAATAAGATCCTGAAAATTTTTTGTGATTTTTTTACATTGATGATTTAAATCAAAGCCCGCTATCAACAGCGGGCTTATACTGCTGCTGTTTACAATATATTTCATTTGAAATATGTTGCAATGACCATGCTTATAACGCTACAAAATAACCATGTATCAACCGTCGCATTTGGCGTCACACGGCCCTGAAATCTTTCAGTCACGCAGCATTCCGAATATCAATCAATGTCTTTTATCAATTTAAAAATAGGCCACCGTCTGGCCGGTACGTTTGGCATCATCGTCTTTTTGCTAATCAGCATCACCGCCCTAGGAGTCTTTCGCCTGGCCACACTCAATGCCAGCGCCCAATTGGTTATCCAAGATCGCTATCCGAAATCCACGTGGGCCAACAATGTGCTGAATGACATCAACCTCATCGCCATTGCCATGCGCAACAGCGTCATCCTTGATGACCACAAAAGAATCAACTCCGAACTCGGAAAAATCTCCGTCGCCAGGGCTAACATCGACAAAAACCTGGGCCGGCTCGAACAATTGCTCAGCACCCCCAAGGGCAAGGCAATGCTCGCGGACATTATCAATACTCGCACTAAATACCGTGGCGGCCAGGAAGAATTCCTGCGCTTGATGGCCGAAGACAACAAACAGGCCGCTAGCTCACTGCTGGTGGCCAGCATCATGGAATCCCAAGCCGCCTACATGGAAAACATCCAAAGGCTCGCCAAGTTCATCAGCGACCTGATAGAAACCGAAGGCGTACAAGCCGAAAACGACTACAAAACCGGGGTCGCCACCATGCTTGCCCTGGCCCTTGCCGCCATCCTGCTTGCCTGCGGTTTTGCTTATTGGGTAACCCGCGGCATCACCCGTCCCTTAAGCAGGGCCGTTGCTATCGCCAACTCTGTTGCTGCGGGCGATCTCGGCAGCCACATCGAGGTTGCCTCGCGCGACGAAACCGGGCAACTGATGCAAGCACTGAAAAACATGAACGACAGCCTGGTACGCATCGTCAACGAAGTCCGCAGCGGCACCGACATGATCGCAACGGCATCCAGCCAGATTGCAACGGGCAACCTCGACCTGTCCGTACGCACCGAACATCAAGCCGGGTCGCTGGCCACCACCGCAACCTCCATGGAGCAGCTCACCTCTACCGTCAAGCAAAACTCCGACAACGCCCACCAAGCCAATCAACTGGCGTCTTCAGCCTCGCAAATCGCCATCAGGGGCGGCGCCGCCGTCATGCAGCTGGTAGGCACCATGGAACAAATCAATCAGTCAGCCCGCGAAATCGTCGACATCATCGACGTCATTAACGGCATTGCCTTCCAGACCAACATCCTTGCCCTGAATGCCGCAGTGGAAGCGGCCCGCGCAGGGCAGGAAGGCCGTGGATTCGCGGTCGTGGCGGCCGAAGTCCGCAGCCTGGCGCAGCGCTCCGCCGAAGCAGCCAAAGAAATCAAAACGCTAATCGACAACTCGGTAAACAAAACCACCGAAGGCAGCATACAGGTTGTGGAAGCCGGAAAAACCATGGATGAAATCGTCGACAGCGTCAAACGCGTTACCGACATCATGGGTGAAATCGCCGCTGCCAGCCAGGAACAAACAGCAGGCATAGGCCAGGTGAACCAGGCCATCAACCAAATGGATGACGCCACCCAGCAAAACGCCGCCCTGGTCGAAGAGGCCGCAGCTGCAGCCGCTTCACTGCACGACCAAACCGGCGCCTTGTCACGGCTCGTTGGCGTATTCAAACTGGGCAACACGGCCAGCGCATTACACCAGGCCCAGCCCTTGGTGGTTGCCACACCCAAACTGCTTGCATGACCCCATGCTCACAAATAAACCATGGCACGATTCACGTCGATGGCTGGCGCTGCTGTTTTTGGTGGTGGGGCTGCTGGCCGCTGGCCTTGCCTGGTGGCAAGGCAAGACACTGGTCGACCGCGAAATCGCGTCCCAGCTCGATGCCCGCGTCACTAGCGCAAAAAACAGCCTGCAAGGGCAAATCAACGAATACACAGAAGTCCTAAGAGGTTATCAAGCCCAGTTTGCCGCCCACACCCTGCCTACTGAGGCGGCCTTTCAAAAAACAACACTCGCACTCGACCTCGAATCCCGTTTGCCAGGGATACAGGCCGCGGGCTATAGCCCGCGCAGCGCATTCCCCGAAACCTTTATCATCCAGTACATCGAACCCCTGGCCAAAAACCTCACCGGGCTAGGCTATGACCAGGCTTCTGACATGAAACGCTTGCTTGCCATACACCGGGCACGCGACACCGGCCAACTGTCTACAAGCGAACGCTTGCGTCTTTTTGTCGCTCCGGGCGACATCGACGGGCTGATATTCATCTTGCCGCTCTATTCCAATGGCGAAATCCCCACCACTCAAGCTGAACGGACCCGGCTCTTCACAGGGTTCGTATTCCTGGCGATTCGGGTAGACGAAATGCTGCGCACGGTATTCGGCCCTGAACTCCTCAACGACTTGGCCATCACCATTCATAACAAGTCCGCATACAACAGTACAACGGCGTCCTTCAACGCCGGAAATCTTATTTTTGACAGTAGCAGCTACCAGCCTAAAACAGCACAACAAGGCTATTTTTTGGCACCCGAGCTGCAGCGCGAACTTGTCCTGCCTATCGGGGGCACAACGTGGCACCTGGGCATTAACGCGCAACCAAGATTTGTCAAACTGTCGCAAACCTGGCTGCCATGGATCGCCGCCTTTGTAGGCGCCCTGCTCAGCCTGCTGGTGTTTCTGTTCATGCGAACCCTGAACTATGCCCGGCTGGCGTCCGAAGCCCGCACGCGCAAGGTAGAACAGTCGCTGCATTCCAACGAAAAGCAGTTGGCGCAGGTCATGGCATCCATCAACGAAGTCCTATGGACTTTCTTCTCTCCCAACCAAGGCATCGCCTATGTCAGCCCGGCCGTCGAGCAAGTCTATGGCTATCCACCCGACGCTTTCTACAAAAACCCGCGCCTGTGGTTCGACTGCATCCATCGCCAAGACAGACAAAAAGTCATCATCTTTGGCAGAAGGCTGAAAACAAACAACCAGGCCGTCGTGCGACAGGCGGTCATTCATTACCGCATACTGCGCTCAGACGGCGTGGTGCGCTGGCTGCGCTATGCCGTGCGCATCACCCGCTCGGCAACATCCGGCCTGGTCCAGCTCAATAGCGTGGGCAGCGACGTCACCGAAGAATACCTGCTGCAAGAATCTCTGCGACGCAGCCATCGCGCGCTGCGCGCCATTCACGAATGCAATGCAAGAATCGCCGTCTCACACGATAAGAACGCGTTGCTGCAAGGCATATGCGAAGTCGCTGTCAACGCTGGCTACATCATGGCCTGGGTCGGCATGCTGCAAGCCGATGGTAAACCCATAGCGCTGACCAATATCGCTGGAGAAAACCAGCAGTATCTCGACAGCATCAAAGGCCCCCTGGCCCACGAACCGGAACAGCTAAGCACCATAGACAGCGTATTGCACACGCGGTTGCCCGCCACAGCCAATCACTTTTCCCGTGAGGCCCACTTGCCCTGGCGGCTGGCGGCCCTGCGCTATGGTTTCCGGTCCAAGGCTGCGCTACCGCTGCTCGACGGCGAAAACCTGCTGGGCATACTGAACGTTTATGCAGCAGAAGAAAACGCCTTCGATGCAGAAGAACTGGGCTTGTTGGAAAACCTGGCGCAACGCGTAATCGGAGCGCTGCAATCACTGCAAGAACGTGACCAGCGCAAGGCGGCAGAAGCAGCGCTATACCTGCGCCAGCGCGCCATCGACGCCAGCGCGAACGCCATCGTGATCACCAGCGCCACCCGCCCCGGCTACCCTATTGAATATGTCAACCCGGCCTTCGAGCGCATGACAGGCTACACCACACAAGAAGTCATAGGCCATAGCATGCGCCTGCTGCACCGCAACGATTCCAATCAAGCCGGCGTCGCGGAAATCCGCAAGATACTGTCCGACCAATGCGAAGGCCATGCTACGGTGCGCAATTACCGCAAGGACGGCACCCTATTCTGGAGCAAAGTGCATATTGCGCCGGTCAAAGACGACACCGGCTCGATCAGCCACTTTGTCGCCGCCAAATACGACATCACCGAAACCAAGCATTACCAAGACGAACTCGAGTCCCAGGCCAACCACGATGCTCTCACCGGGTTGGCCAACCGCAAGCTGCTAGACACACGACTGCGTCAGGCCATTGCCGCATCGGCTTCCAACGACAGCCCGTTCTGGGTGGCTTTCCTTGACCTGGATCGCTTCAAGCTCATCAACGACAGCCTGGGGCACCGCGCAGGCGACCAATTGCTGCAAAAAATCTCTACACGCCTGCAGCATGTCTTGCGCGCAGACGACACCTTGGCGCGCCACGGTGGCGACGAATTCGTGCTGATCCTGCCCACGCATAGCAGCGACACCTCTGCCGCCCGCGTGTTGCAAATGATCATGGAGGTCCTGGCGCAATCCCTGACCATAGACGGGCACAGTTTTTATACTACCTGCAGCATAGGCATTGCCGTCTATCCCGACGACGGCACAGACCCCGACACGCTAATCAAACACGCCGATATCGCCATGTATCGAGCCAAAGAATCCGGACGCAACAACTTTCAGTTCTTCACCCCGGCATTGAACGAAAAAGCCCTTGAACGCCTGCTTCTCGAAGCCGACCTACGCTGCGCCATCGAGCGCAACGAATTTCTCCTGCACTATCAGGCCCAGGTCAACGCGCAAACCGGAAAAATAGAAGGCATGGAAGCATTGATACGTTGGCGTCACCCCGAATTAGGCATGATTCCGCCCGACCGCTTCATCGGGATAGCCGAAGATACCGGTTTGATCGTACCCATAGGAAATTGGGTGATACGCACTGCATGCCTGCAAGCCAAGGCCTGGCAAACAGCAGGACTAGCCAACTTGCGGGTCACAGTAAACCTGTCGGCACGCCAATTTACCGAACTCGACTTGGCCCAATCCATCAGCGCCATCCTGGACGAAACCGGGCTCGAGCCTCAGTACCTTAATATGGAACTAACCGAGAGCCTGGCAATGGCCAATGTAGAGCGCAGCATCGATACCCTGCGCCAACTGAAGCAACTAGGCCTAAGGGTGTCGCTCGACGATTTCGGCACTGGCTACTCCAGCCTGTCGTACCTTACTCAGTTGCCCATCGACATACTGAAAATCGATAGATCCTTTGTGTGCGACCTTGCCACCCATTCAGATGGCGCCGCCGTCATCATCGCCATTATTACACTGGCACACAGCCTGAACTTGCAGGTAATTGCCGAGGGCGTTGAAACTGAAGAGCAGTTTAAATATTTACAGGAAAACGGTTGCGACCAGATGCAGGGTTATTATTTCAGCAAGCCGTTAGCGGCTACGGAATTCCAGCACATGCTAAGTCGACTGGCACTTACTTAAGGCTTGTTTGCTTATCGAATTATTCAATACAACCCACACCCTGCCAATCGAAAGCATTTGCTTACCAATACTATTGATCAAGCGCAATCGCGTTTCCACACCAAAGACGCTACACTTGCCTGATCATTATCATCGTTAAAGCAGGCGGCTACCCAGCCGCTTTTTTTTGAGGCCCCCCCATGAGCACCATCGATTTGAACAAAAACACTTTCCAGGCAGCCATCAAAGGCAGCAAGCCCATGATTGTGGATTTTTGGGCACCCTGGTGTGGCCCTTGCCGCAATTTTGCTCCAGTTTTCGAAGAAGCAGCCGCCCAGCACGACGACATCACCTTCGCCAAGGTCAACACCGAAGAAGAGCAAGAACTCGCTACCGGCATGAGCATACGCTCCATACCAACGCTAATGGTGTTTCGCGAACAAGTCCTGCTTTTCTCCCAGCCCGGCGCACTGTCGGCCAGCCAGTTGCAAGAACTCATCACCCAGATCAAAGCGGTCGACATGGAACAAGTGCATGCTGAAATCGCCGCACAGCAAGATCAAGAGGCTCAGTAAGCCCCCAGCTCTTGTAGCGCGTCATGCCGCCGTATGGCAGCATGGCTGCTTATAAATGCTTAGTCTGAAGAACCCGGTATAGCCTTCATTGTTTCAGCCCTGATTTCGTCAGTATGCTGACCAAACTCGGGGGGCAAGTGGCGCAACGTGGCAGGAGTACGGGACAACTTGATCGGCGACGCAATGGCACGATAACTGCCCTGCTCCAACACCATGCCCCGGTGCTTGGTGTGCGGGTGATCAAGCAGGTCGGCAACATTCAGCACCGGCGCGGCAGGTACGCCTTTCTTTAACAATACCTGGGCCAGTTCAGCCGCCACATGCTGCTTAAGCAAACCCGACAATATTCCTCGCAATTCCGTCCTGTTCTTCAAGCGGTCGGCATTGCTTGTAAACCTGGGATCATGAGCCAGGCTGTCGTCTTGCAATATCTGTGCCAGCAATTCGAATTGACGGTTATTGCCGACTGCCAGGAATATTTCGCCATCTTTCGTCGCAAACGATTCATAGGGGGAAATATTTGGATGGGCATTGCCCGTGCGCTGGGGGATATTGCCGCTGAAAAAGTAATTGGGCGCATGCGGATGCAACAAGGAAATTGCGCAGTCGAATAAGGTGATGTCAAGAAACTGGCCCTTGTTGCTACGGTGCCGCTCGTTGACGGCCATGAGTATGGCCAGGGCGGCATTCAGGCCAGTGACCATATCGACGACAGGCAAGCCAATCCGGGTTGCCGGGCCGTCAGATTCGCCATTGACGCTCATCAGGCCGCACATGGCCTGTGCGCAAGCATCGTAGCCTGGCAGCCCGCCCAATGGACCGTCGGCGCCAAATCCGCTGATACGGCAATGGATCAGGCGAGGAAACTGTTCTTGCAAGGATTCTGGGCTCAGACCCCATTTTTCCAGGGTGCCAGGCTTGAAGTTCTCGACCAGCACATCGGCGTCTTGAAGCAGGGCTTTCAAAAAAGCCTGGCCGTCGGGTTGGGACAAATCCAGGGCCAAGCCGTATTTATTCCGATTTACCCCAATAAAGTAGGACGCCGTACCATCCAGGAAGGGAGGCCCCCACCCTCGGGTTTCATCACCGGACGGAGGCTCTACCTTGAAAACCTCGGCGCCATGGTCGCCGAGTATCTGGGTGCAATAAGGCCCACCCAGGACTCTGGACAAGTCTATGACTTTGCAACCTGCCAGAGCACCGTTACTTGTTTGATTCGAGTTCATTAATATTAATCCAGGGGAAGTATTGGAAATTGGTTAGCTTACGATCCGACGGTGTAATAGTTTGGCTTTTTTGTCGTGTAAGGATAGTCGGATTAGCGCATAGCGCGTAATCCGACCTACATCATTTCGAAAAAGCATCAATCAGTTTAACGCCGCAAGTGTGTAACCTGACCAAGCGCCATACTAAACAAGCAAACCATTATTTAAAATATAGTGTTGAAAAGCCTGTTGTTTTCTGTTGCCGGTGTATCGTCCAGGGCGCAAGGGTCACGTGGCGCCAACCTATGCAGCAATACCATATCGGCCAAGTTGCTTCTGCTTTCCAAGCCGTCATGGCGCGCTTCCCAGCGCATGGCTGCCAATGATAACAAGTGGTATAACGCCGACGCTGCCTGGCGAGCCAGGTCTGCACGCCCGTCGGCTGCGGCCTGTTCTGCAAGCTGATAAGCCTTTTCCATGCAACTTTCCTGCAGTGGCAACAAGGCGTCCGGGCAAGCTACACCTTCTGCCAGCAGTTTGGCAATATGGGTTTTCAAGGCCGGCAGACAATTGTTTCTGGTAATCGCCCTGAGGACGTCCAAAGCCACAATATTGCTGGTGCCTTCCCAAATAGAACCCAAGTGGGCATCGCGCAGCAGGCGCGACTCGACCCATTCTTCGATGTAGCCGCAGCCACCCCTGACTTCCATGGCATCACCGGTAACTTGCCTGGCGTCACGGCAAGCGCGAAACTTGATCAATGGCGTCAGGATGCGCGCCAGAGTCTTGTCATGCGCGCTGCCTTTATCGGCCTGATCGAGGGCCACCGCCGTCTGGAACATGACGGATCTGGCCTGCTCGGTACGCACCGTCATTTTCAGCAATTGCCGCTGCATCAGGGGCATTTCGACCAGCCGCTTACCGAAAGCACGACGATTGCGCGCAAAGAAAGTGGCTTCGCTTAGCGCCCTGCGCATCAGGCCGGCAGCCCGCATGCCATTGGAGAGGCGGGAGTTATTGATCATGTCAGCCATGTGCTGGAAGCCTTTACCCCGCTCGCCCACCAGCCAGGCATAAGCACCTTCGAGGCGAATTTCCCCGCTGGCCATGGAACGCGTGCCCAATTTGTCTTTCAGGCGCAGCACCCGGTAATGATTATGACTATTATCGGGCAGGTCTCGGGGCAATAAGAACAGGGAAATACCCGCCAGGCCTTCTTTGCTTTCGCTGCGCGCCAGCACCATGGCGAAACCGGCATCGGGGTTGGAACAAAACCACTTGTCGCCATACAGGCGCCACTGACCATCGTCTTGCTGCTGTGCCTCGGTTTCGGTTGCGCTAACATCCGAACCAGCCGCCTGTTCAGTCATGAACATGGCGCCCTGGCGAAGTTCGTCAAAGTCGAGGGATGCTACTTGCGGCAGCACTTTGTCTATCAGTGCTTGGTCACCGAATTTTCTAAGGGTGCGCGCCAGGGAGTCGGTCATGCTGACTGGGCAACACAAGCCAAACTCGGCTTGGACAAAAAGGTAGGTCAGGGCATATTTGGCTGCCGGTGGCATGGGGTCGGGCCAACCCAGCACGCCACCCCGATGCGACATAGCCGCCAGGCCCAGCTTGCTATAGGCGACCTTTTCGAGCTCGATATAGGATGGATGTTTTTCTATTACCGATTCATCGCTGCCTGAGCGCCCGCGCACCGATAGTGTAGGTGGGTTTCTGTCTGCAATTGATGCCAGTTCATCAAGAGAAGATCCAGCCATTTTCCCTAGTTCGTCGAAATGCGGCAACAAATGCGCGCACAAGTCCGCCGGCAGGTAGGTGCGCAGCATGCCTTGTGCATAAGGGTCAGCATGAAACAGATTAATACCGCGAGAATCGGGAATATTGGACGACGGAACAACCGCCTGAGGCTCGTATTTCATTGTGGATTTCCTTCCAGAAGTGTGAAGCTATATTAAGATCAAGTATCAATATTTCCAAATACCGAATATATTGCTATCTATACAAAAAAAATATAGATAATGAATATGGAACTTGATACCCGCCTGCTCAGGTACTTTGTTGCCGTTGCCGAAGAACTCAGCTTCAGCCGTGCCGCCACGCGCCTGCACATTTCCCAGCCGCCGCTTAGCTATGCGATAAAGCAATTGGAAAATGCACTAGCCGTTCAATTGCTGACTCGCAGCAGCCGTCAAGTTACCCTGACGCCGGCAGGCACGGCTCTTTATAACGAGGCCTTGTTCTTATTACAACGCAATGCCGATGTGGCCGCACTGGTTCAACGCATCGATGCGGGTTCGCACGGACAAATCAAGATAGGTTTTGTCGGGTCCATGCTGTATCGCGGTCTGCCCGATATGCTCAGATCGTGCAAAGCGCGCTACCCGGATGTCGAGCATGTACTGCTGGAATTAAATTCCACCGAGCAAATAGATTTAATAAAACGCGGCGGGCTGGATATTGGCTTTATTCACGAGAATCCGGCTGCCGCCGAAATAGCCAGCATCGACTTACTGGTTGAACCATTTTCCATTTGCCTGCCTGATACGCACCGTCTGGCTAAACAGTCCAGCCTGAAACTAGGCGAACTGGCCGGAGAAGATTTCATTTTCTTTTCCCGCCTGTTTTCACCCAGTTATTACGAAACGCTGCTGTCTTTGTGTTTGCGGGCCGGGTTTTATCCCAAGGTCAAAAACGAGGCGCGCCACTGGCTCAGCGTGGCGTCGCTAGTGTCGCAAGGCATGGGGGTGTCTATAGTGCCGCAGTGCCTGGCGCGTAGTGGTTTATCTGGAATACGGTTTTTATCATTCGAGCATGACTCCAGGTCCATAAGCAGATTGATTTGGGCGTCTTCCTCGGTGAAGCAGATTACAGAAAACTATGTGGGGATGGCGAAGCAGGCGTTTAAGGTTTGATTTTTATTCTTGAAATACCGCTACGTCAAATTTCCTATTGGGCTTTGTCCGATGCGGATGGGATCAGTGCGACACGCTAGAGTATTTTCGATTTAAATGTTTACCGCATTTGGTGGCGTTGTCGGTTTCTTCTGACGTTGCCCGGGGTGGGTGGCAGGTCAGTGCGGCACGGCGTGCTTGTTTCCGCGTCTGCCTCGTCCAGCCGGGCGTCGGCCGAACTCGCTGCGCTCGGACAGCGGCCGACGACAGCCCCCGGCTTCCCTTCGTCAGCACGCGGCGCACGCCTACCGCCGCACTGACCTGCCACCCACCCCGGACAACTGCGTAACAGAAAATTGGCCGGCCTAACGGCCTTGCAGCCTGAAAAGCTGGTTTTACTGGCACGGCTGGTCGATGATGTAGTGCTGATTCAAATATCGTTGATGCAAAAAGTCGGGTGTGTCGGGGGCTGTGCAGGCGCCTTGCGCAAGCCGTTACGGTCAGCGCCATCGAGGAGGCAAGGCCGCGGCTGTCTGAGCCCGGCGGGGGTCGGACCACGGGTCCGACCGGGCGAGTTCCGCGGACGCCTCGATGGTGCTGATCGTAACGGGAACCCCGCCAGGGGCGCAGCGCGTGAAGCCGAAACAGCTCCCGACACACCCGACTTTCGTAAGAACAAAAAAAACCGTACACAACGCACACCTGCCCTCAGAAACGAACATCCGTCCCCGATGCATCTACGTTGTCACGTATGCTTGATACAAATGTTGGCCCGCCGCTCGTCCCTTCAACCTCTTAGCAAGCGTGCACTACCACGGACCCTATAAATATCTTTGCCAAACATGCTCTAATCAACCACCCATACGCCTTTACCACGCGTAATATTAGTGAAAACGGTTTCCAGATTGACATGCTGGTCTCGGGGAAGCGCCAAGCGCCACTGTACGCCTTGACCATCAAAAGCTTCATCGATAATGCGTGCCTGGAATTGCACAAAACGCGATTGCACGATGGACATATCGGCAAAACTGCAGCGACAATCCACGGTGACTTCGTCGACCAGTTCTTGTTTGTCGGCCAGACGCAGGCATTGGGCTGCAACCCCACCATAGGCGCGTATCAGGCCGCCGGGGCCTAGCTTGATGCCGCCGAACCAACGTACCACCAATACGGCGACGCGATCACATTGCTGGCCTTCAATGGCTTGCAATATAGGCCGGCCTGCTGTGCCGCCGGGTTCGCCATCGTCGTTGAAACGGTACTCTCCGCCTATGCGATAGGCCCAGCAATTGTGCGTGGCATCGGCCACACTGTGCTGGGCAAAAAAGCGCAAGGCGTCGGCGGGATCCTGTACCGTATCCGCCAACGCAATGAAACGGCTTTTCTTGATGTCTTCCTGGTAACTGGCCAGGCCCGTCAGGGTATAAGACATGCACACCGCACTGACTATACCTCGATGCCGCGCGAGCTAAGGTAGTCGTCGTAACCACCCTTGTAATCAACAACTTCGCCGCCAGGCATGATTTCAATAATGCGCGTGGCAACGCCCGACACGAACTCGCGGTCGTGCGAGACAATAACCAGCGTACCCTCGTATTTTTCCATGGCAAACTGCAAAGACTCGATGGATTCCATATCGAGGTGATTGGTGGGCTCGTCGAGCAGCATCACGTTATGGCGACCCAGCATCAGGCGGCCAAAGCTCATGCGGTTTTTCTCGCCACCCGACAACACCCTGACTTCTTTGCCGATGTCGTCACCCGAAAACAGCATGCGTCCCATCACCGAGCGCAACGACTGATCGTCGTCGCCCGCCTGACGATAGTCGCCCAGCCAATCGAATAGTGTCTTATTGGATTCGAACTGATCGGAAACATCTTGCGCCATATAACCGATGTCGGCGCTGTCCGACCATTTGATGGAGCCCGAGTCAGGTGCCAGATCGTCGGCCAGCATGCGCAACAAGGTAGTTTTACCTACGCCGTTAGCGCCAATAATGGCGATTTTTTCGCCGGCTTCCACCATGGCCGAATACGGCTTGATGACAGGCTTATCGTAGGATTTGCTGATTGCATCTATGGTGACGGCCAAACGGTGCAAGACTTTGTTTTGTTCAAAGCGAATATACGGGTTCTGACGCGACGACGGCTTGACTTCGATAGCAGCTGCCTTGATGCGGTCGATTTGTTTCAAGCGTGATGTTGCCTGACGCGCCTTGGATTTGTTGGCAGAAAAACGACGCACAAAATCCTGCAATTCGGCGACGCGTTCCTTGGCCTTGGCGTTGGACGACGAGATGCGTTCGCGCGCCTGGGTGGACGCCAGCATGTAGTCGTCGTAGTTGCCCGGATAAATACGCAGTTCACGGAAGTCCAGGTCGGCCATGTGGGTGCAGACCTGGTTCAGGAAGTGGCGATCGTGGCTGATGATGATCATGGTGCTTTGGTAGCCGTTCAGCACATCTTCAAGCCAGCGGATAGTGTTGATATCCAGGTTGTTGGTGGGCTCGTCGAGCAGCAAGACATCAGGATTTGAAAACAGCGCCTGCGCCAAGAGCACCCGCAGCTTCCAGCCCGGAGCGATTTCACGCATGGGCTGATTATGCTGTTCTACAGGGATTTCCAAACCCAGCAACAGCTCGCCGGCGCGCGATTCGGCCGTGTAGCCATCGTATTCTGCAAACTTGGCCTCAAGATTGGCCGCGTGCATGTAGTCGTCTTCGGTGGCGTCGGGATTGGCGTAAATGGCATCCCGTTCGGCCATGACTTGCCACATTTCTTCGTGGCCCATCATGACGACGTCCAGGACGCGCGTATCTTCATAGGCGAATTGATCCTGGCGCAGCTTGCCCAGGCGCACACCTGGATCAAGCGACACGTTGCCCGCACTGGATTCAAGATCGCCACCGATGATTTTCATGAAGGTGGATTTGCCCGAGCCGTTTGCGCCAATCAGGCCGTAACGGTTGCCCTCGCCGAATTTGACGCTAACGTTTTCAAACAGGGGTTTGGAGCCAAACTGGATAGTAAGATTTGCAGTGGAGATCACTTAGAGGTATCACGTAAAAAAGTCGACATAACCTGCTAGTTTAACAAGCCGGAACTAAAAATGCTCTTGGAGCACCAAATGCGCCATGCCGTCCTCGGTGGCGATTCCTATTTGGCTGCCTATGGGCAATGTCGCCTTGACGCGTACATGACCATATGGCAACCCAGTTATCACCGGCACTTTTACCGTTGCGCGCAACCAGGCAATGACGGCTGGCAGGTCGAAACCGTTGTCATGGGATGCCAGGCGGTAATCGGTAAAGCGGCCTAACACAATGGCACCCTGGCGGGCGAGTATGCCTGCATGCCACAACTGGGTCAGCATGCGCTCAATGCGAAAAGGATGCTCGGCGACATCTTCAAGAAACAGTATGCCGCCATCGATATTCGGCATGTACGGGGTACCGACCAGAGACGCGACCATGGCTAGGTTGCCACCCCATAAAATGCCGCGCGCATCGACGGGATCGGAATCAGGAGATTCGAAACTGAGGACTTCCAGTTCGTGGCGCATGCATTCGCCGAACAAATCGGCGGTGAGGTCGTCCATTTTCTTGGCGCCGAAGTCGTATACGGCAGTTGGGCCGGCATAGCTGACGGCGCCAGTTTTAGCCAGCAGCGCCAGGCTGAATGCCGTGAAATCGCTTTGCCCTATGAAAGATTTTCCGCTGTCGGCCACCGCCTGCCAATCGATGAAAGGCAATAGGCGGCTAAGGCCGTAGCCTCCGCGGGTTGCCATGACAATAGGATGTTTTTGCTTCAGCGCCCGGGCAATGCCGGCCAACCGCTGCTTGTCGGTGCCGGCGAAACGTTCGTGCACCAGCAAGGCAGCGCGGTCAACAGTGGTTTTAAAGCCCAATTCGCCCAACCGTACGCGCGCCAGGTCTATGCTGGCAGGGTCGGCCACCGCGCCTGAAGGCGAAATCAGGTAAATGCCAGTGGGCAACGGATGTTCGTGATGATGATGGCTATGATCGTCGTGGGAGTGATCATGAGCGTGTGCCGCTGGCGTCATGGTGGCTCTCTTGAAGCGGAAAAAAACAAGCGTTATTGTAGCTTTGGCTGAACGGTATTGTATCTATTGATTCAATCAATTACGCTTGGCACGCCGCTCGCGGAAAAATTGGCGCAACAGGCCTCCGCACTCGTCAGTCAGCAAACCGCCTGTAACCAACGTGTGGTGATTCAATTGCGCAAGCGTATGCACGCCCAGCACGCTGCCGCAGGCACCAGTTTTGGGGTCGGTGGCCCCATACACCACCCTGCTTATCCGCGCATGCAGCATGGCCCCCATGCACATGACACAAGGCTCTAGCGTTACGTACAGGCTGGCGCCCGGCAATCGGTAGTTTTGCATGACCGCAGCGGCCTGGCGCAGGGCAATTATTTCGGCATGAGCACTGGGGTCATGATCGATAATGGTGCGGTTATAGCCCCTGCCTATGATTGCACCACTGGCATCCAGCACCACCGCACCCACCGGCACTTCATCGGCCGCATACGCCAGCGCCGCCTGCTCAAGTGCCGCCCGCATTGCGGCGTTATCAGCCTGCCCATACGCTACCGTGCCGGTTTCATCTGCCGGCGAGTTCAACAATGCGCCCGCTTCAGCCACGATAGATCCGGTTATTCAGTGAAATACGGCCCGCTACGCTTTCCACGGCTTCTTCCAGCCATTGATAAAGTTCGGCTTCTTCGTCGTAGCGGGCCTGATTCAGATTGGATACACGCCCTTCCTGTATGAAACCCCAGGCCCGGCTGCGTTTTTCGCGGTGTTTTGGGTCCCATACGCCAAAAGCCACGCCACCTGAGCGACGTATCAAGGAAAAACACGGAATGTCAGTATAGCCATCGCCAACGAAAATCATTTGTTCGAACGGTACGCGAAGTTTTTCGGGCGATATTTTTTTGTTCACTTCGAACGGCTTGTTGCGCGATGACGCGCCGATGATGCCTTTCTGGATGTGGAACAAATAACGCGTTTTATCGGTAAAACTGACTACCCGCTTGGGAAACTGTATACCACCTTGCGCATCGTAAATAAATTCGGATGCCCAGATATCGGTGAATTCATCGGCTATCGGTGTATGCCGTACAACATCGCCAATGCCACTGGAAATCAGATAGAACTCGAGCTGGACTTGCGGGTGCTGTTCTTTAACCCTGGCTCGCAAACGTCCGAACAAAGACTCGACTCCGGAATGCAAAGGCAGGCGGCGGCCCCAGTCTTCCAGGCGCTCTTGGGTGATGGCACCATGGTTTCCTGACTTGGACAGCGCTATCATCTGGTACAGATAAGCCGGTACAGGGTCCCAGTCTTGTTCAAACAATAAAGGGTCAACCTGATCCTTCCAGAATTGCTGCACATCGACACCGATATCGGCCAGGAACCCGGAAGTACTATCGGGTGCCAGCGTATCGTCAAAGTCGAAAATCAGGGCGATAACATCAGACATGCGGTGTTCTCATGGTGTCGGCCGAAAAAAAACGGCCTGTTGAAACTAGGGGAAAGTTTAACGCGATTATCGCTTGTGCCTGTATTAGCGCAAAACAAGGACTCCGGCTGCATACGGCGCTTGCGAGCGGCTATTCCTGGCGCGCCTGGACCGTAACTTGGCATACACCCTACGAGCCAAGTGCTGGCGTCAAACGCTTCAGGCGGCGCAGCACGCGAGGCACCAGCCCAGGCAGATCTTCCGAGACCAGCCCAGGACCAAACAAAGCGCCAGCCTGGCCATGCAGCCACACCGCAGCGGCCGCTGCGAGAAACGGCTTCATGCCCTGAGCCATCAGGCCGGCAATCAGGCCGGCCAGTACATCACCAGTACCGCCCGTAGCCAGATCAGGCGGTGCATTGCCATTGATAATCGCACGCCCATCGCTTGCCGCGATAATGGTATCGGGCCCCTTCAAGACCAGTACGGCGCCGCTTTGCCTGGCCGCCGCGCGGGCGCGTTCTAGCTTGCTGCCCTGTGCCAGAAACAGACGCCCGAACTCGCCTTCGTGCGGAGTCAGCACGCAAGGCCCACGTATGGCGTCAAACAATACCTGCGGGCAAGAAGCAAAAGCACTGATGGCGTCGGCGTCCAGCACACAGGCCCGCCGGGTGGCCAGCGCAGCCAGTACATGAGCCTTGGTGCTATCGGAAACCCCGGCGCCCGGCCCGATCACAATGGCGTTTTTGCGATGATCGGCGAGTATGTCAGCCAGCATGCTGGGGCTATCAAATGCCGACACCATGATGCTGGTCAGGGCGCCAGCGTAGATCGGCCAGGCCTGTGCGGGCGCAGCAACCGTAACCAGCCCGGCACCGACACGGGCTGCCGCCATCGCTGACAGGCGGGCAGCGCCCGTCATGACCGCCCCGCCTACAACCACAACATGGCCGCGCTGGTATTTGTGCGCATCGATGCGTGGCCAGGGATAGGCAGCCAGCCATAATCGGGAATCATTTTCAAAAGTGGCCGGCGCCACCTGCGCGAGCACCGAGACGGGAATGCCAATATCGGCAAGCACGATGTCGCCGCACAGAAGCTTGCCTGGCAGCAACACATGACCTGGCTTCTTGCGAAAGAAGGTGACAGTCAGTGCGGCAGCTGCAGCCACCCCCAGCACCTGGCCGCTGGCGCCATCGACCCCGCTTGGAGTGTCTATCGCACACACTGGAATGGCGCTTTTGACCAGCGCCTGTATCAGCAAGGCCGGCAAACCAGCAACGGGCCGCGACAGGCCTGCACCAAATAGTGCATCAATGACGAGTTCCGCGCCGTCAAGCAAAGCCACGGAAAGCGGTTCTATGAGCCCTTGCCACAAGGCAGCCTGCCTGGCTGCGTCGCCGACCAAGGTACCCTGTTCGCCCCACAAGCCCAAACTGACTGGCCAACCTGCACCTTGCAAGTAACGAGCCGCCACGAAACCATCGCCACCGTTATTGCCCGGGCCGCACAACACCAGCACAGGCCGCTTGCTCCATCTGGCGCACACCGCCCTGGCCACCGCCGCACCGGCGGCTTCCATAAGCGCCATGCTGTCTATACCCATGACAATGGCTGCCTGGTCGGCCTGCGCCATTTGGACTGGGGTCAGCAAAGCCATATCGTCGGGATGTGTAGTCGTGCTCATGGTGTCTTGGTGTTGTGTTCTGCCGGCATGTCCGGTTATGGTATTGTGCCCGAGTACATTTGGGAATTCATCATGCCATCCGTTATTTCGGTAGCCAATCTGAACAAGACCTATGCGTCGGGTTTCCAGGCTTTAAAAAACATCAATCTTGATATCCGCCGAGGCGAGATTTTCGCCTTGCTGGGGCCTAACGGTGCTGGTAAAACCACGCTCATCAGCATTATTTGCGGGCTGGTCAACCCTAGCAGCGGCACAGTGCTGGCCGATGGCCACGACATCATCCGCAACTATCGCCAGGCCCGCTCAAAAATCGGCCTGGTGCCCCAAGAACTGACCACTGATGCCTTTGAAACAGTTTGGGCCACAGTAAGCTTTAGCCGCGGGCTTTTCGGCAAGCCGCCCAACCCGGCGCATATCGAAAAAACCCTGCGCGCCTTGTCGCTATGGAACAAAAAAGACAACAAGCTGATTACTTTATCGGGCGGTATGAAACGCCGCGTACTGATCGCCAAGGCGCTGTCGCACGAACCGCAAATCCTGTTTCTGGATGAACCCACTGCGGGCGTCGATGTATCGTTGCGCAAGGAAATGTGGCAGGTGGTGCGCTCGTTGCGCGATACAGGCGTCACCATTATTCTTACCACCCACTACATTGAAGAAGCCGAAGAAATGGCCGATCGCGTAGGCGTCATCAATAATGGTGAAATCATACTGGTTGAAGAAAAAAATGTGCTCATGCACAAACTAGGGAAAAAACAATTGAAATTACAATTAGCCCAACCCCTGGCCAGCATTCCACCCTGCCTTGCCGTTTATCAACTGACACTGACGCCTGAAGGCGACGAACTGGTCTACACCTACGACACCCAGCGCCAGCACAACGACATCACTGCTCTGTTTAGCGACCTGAACCAAGCCGGCATCAGGTTCATTGATTTGAAAACCACGCAAACCTCACTTGAAGAAATATTTGTAAAGCTGGTGCGTAAACCATCATGAATATCCATGCTATCCGCGCAATTTATGTCTTTGAAATGGCCAGGACCTGGCGCACGCTGCTGCAAAGCATCATCGCGCCTGTCATTTCCACCTCTTTGTATTTTGTGGTGTTTGGCGCAGCCATAGGCCACCGGATTACTGAAATCGATGGGATCAGCTACGGTGCCTTCATTGTGCCTGGGTTGATCATGCTGTCATTGTTAACACAAAGTATATCTAACGCTTCTTTTGGAATTTATTTCCCAAAATTTTCAGGCACCATCTACGAACTGCTTTCGGCACCGGTCTCGTACTTTGAAATTACACTCAGTTATGTGGGCGCGGCAGCTAGCAAATCCATTATTCTGGCAGCCATCATTCTTGCCACTGCGGGCTTTTTCGTACCCCTGCAAGTCGATCATCCAGTATGGATGGTGCTGTTTCTGGTGCTTACCGCCATTACCTTCAGCCTCTTTGGCTTCATTATCGGCATATGGGCCGATGGCTTTGAAAAACTGCAACTGGTGCCCTTGCTGATCGTAACCCCCTTGACCTTTCTGGGCGGCAGCTTTTATTCCATCAATATGCTGCCGCCCTTCTGGCAAACAGTTACGCTGTTCAACCCCGTGGTGTACCTGATCAGCGGATTCCGCTGGAGCTTCTACGGCATTGCCGACGTCAATGTTTATGTCAGCCTGGGCATGACGCTGTTTTTTCTGCTTTCATGCCTGCTTATTGTCTACTGGATATTCAAGACCGGCTATCGTCTGAAAAACTAGCCACGCAATTACGCCCTGCATGCTTGGCCTGGTACAGTGCCTGGTCGGCGTTGTTAACCAGCGCCGCGTGGCTATCGCCCAGACCGGGGATCATGGCAGCCGCGCCCACGCTAATGGTCAGCAAGCCATTGGGCGCCAAAACGTGTTCCAACCCTGCTTGTTCAACGGCGCAACGTATTTTTTCGGCAACCAGGATTGCGCCCTGGATATCAGTATTGGGCAATACGACCACGAACTCCTCACCGCCATAGCGCGCCGCCAGATCGGTTTGGCGATTGACATTGGCCCTGATGAGACGGCCTGCGATTTTAAGGCACTCGTCGCCAGCCTGATGTCCGTAATTGTCGTTATATTTTTTAAAGTAATCCACGTCCAGCATCAAGATGCTGACGGGATAGCTGCTACGCCTGGCTCGCTGGAACTCAGCCTCGGCAAAAGCATCAAATTCACGCCGATTGGCCAGGCCCGTCAGGCCATCTTCACGCGCAAGCGAATCCAGCAACTTATTTGCTGCGATCAGCTTGGTCCGCGCTTCGCGCAATTGTTTTTCCACCCTTATCTGATGCCGCATCAATGCGATCAGGCGATAGCCTAAATAACTTAGAAGCAGAATAAAAAAGCCGACAATGCCTGCAGTAATTAATGATTCCTTACGCCATCCCGCAAGAATCTCTTGTTTTTCACGAGCCACAAACACCACCAGGGGATATTGATCCACCCGTGTAAAAGCAAATGCGCGCTGAACCTTATCGATGGCGGAATACGATGTGGCAATGCCTTGCGGTGCAATCTTCAGGTACTGGCTGAACAACTCCCCCTGGGAAATATTCGAGCCTATGTCTTCGATGCGCAGAGGCCGCCGGATGAGTATCGTGCCATCATCAAGCAACAAGTTAACCACCCCGTTTTTCCCAATATCCAGGGTGTTGTACAGCCTCAGAAAATAATCCAGATCTATAGTGGCCAAGGCGACACCGGCAAAACTGCCATCGGCATGGTTGATGCGCCGCGATATGGTCAGTATCCAGGTGTTTGTGGACCGGCTGCGCAACGGCGGGCCAATATAAGGTGCACTATCGGCGTGGGTACGATGGTGTATGAAATACCCGCGATCGGCATTATTCAGGTTACTGGATGGCACCTGATTTGAGTTAGCCAGCCATCGCCCCCGGCTATCGTAGATAAAAAGCCCATGCAACTGCGGCAGTTGAGCGCGCTGATTTTCTAGAAGTGTTTGTATACGTTGAAGTTCGCGCCGACCCATGCCCTCGGTTTGCAACCTTTCAACCAGGCCAAACAGCACGATGTCAGCTTGTTTGATGGTTGCATAAGCTTGCTGGCCCAAAGCGCGTGTCAGGTCGAAGGTAGCCGCCTGCTTATCGCGCAATTGATGCTGGCGCGATGCCCACGCCCCCCAGGCAACGATAATGGCCAAGGATACAGCCACAGCAACCGTGAAAAGGATGGCAGGACGTATACTCGATGCGCGCAACCCCTGCCCAAGCGCTACCAAGCCGGGTTCGTCTTGCCCTGCCGTATGTTCTGTCGTCAAGCAACAACCTTGACCACAAGATTAATCACGAAAGTTCTCGTATTGCAGAGGTAATTCGACGTCAGTCTTTTTAAGCAAAGCGATGGCGGCCTGCAGGTCGTCGCGCTTTTTGCCACTGATACGCAGTTTTTCACCGTTGATTTGGGTTTCGACCTTAAGCTTGGCAGCCTTGATGGCTGCAATGAGTTTTTTGGATACGGCCTGTTCTATACCTTGCTTGATGGTTATTTTTTGCCGGGCGCCACCCAGGTTTTCAAGGGGGGTAGCCACGTCCAGGCAACGCACATCGATACCACGCGCCGACAGCCGGCCACGCAGGATGTCCAGCATCTGGTTCAGTTGAAAAACGCTGGACGCAGACTGCGTTACCACATAGCCATCCAGTTCGAATTTGGCATCGCTGCCTTTGAAGTCAAAGCGGGTGGCCAGTTCGCGACTGGCCTGATCGACCGCGTTGCTAAGTTCGTGCTTGTCGACTTCAGAGACGACGTCAAAAGTGGGCATGCCTGATATTCCGTAAATGAGCTGGGTAGTGCCTGCAAAACGTGGCGGCACACACACGGCGCCGACGGCAGACACAGGGAAACGCCTTAAATTGTAGTGTAGGCGGGGGCTATCCACAACCGCGTCAGTTTAAAGCGAATGGTGCCTGCTTAATGTTTGTTTGTCGGATTACCCTGTCATTCTACGATTGTGGCGTTGTTTGTCGGATTACGCGCTGTGCGCCAATCCGACCTACAGTGACTCAGCTTGTTTGCGCAGCTCGAATTTTTGGATTTTGCCGGTGGATGTTTTTGGCAGTTCGCAGAACACCACGGTACGAGGCACTTTGAAGCCCGCCAAATGCTTCTTGCAATGGTCGATAATGGCCTCTGCAGAGGTGGCTGCCCCTGCTTTCAATTCTATGAAAGCACACGGGGTTTCCCCCCAGCGAGTATCGGATCGCGCCACTACGGCAGCGGCCAGGACGTCGGGATGGCGATACAGTACATCTTCGACCTCGATGGATGAAATATTTTCACCACCAGAAATAATGATGTCTTTACTGCGGTCTTTGATTTTTACATAGCCATCAGGGTCCATGACGGCCAGGTCGCCGCTATGGAACCAGCCACCCGCCAACGCTGCTTGCGTGGCTTTGGGGTTCTTTAAATAACCTTTCATAACGATATTGCCGCGAAACATGATTTCACCCATGGTTACGCCGTCGGCAGGTACGGGCTGCATGGTTTCCGGGTTCATGACGGCAATGCTGCGCTCAAGGTGATAGGCAACCCCTTGCCGGGAGTTCAGGCGCGCACGCTCGCCGATATCCAGCTTTTTCCAGGTATCTTGTTGCGGACAAACCGTGGCAGGGCCGTAGGTTTCAGTCAAGCCATATACATGAAGCAGGTCAAAGCCCAGGCGTTCCATGCCTTCTATCATGGAGGCGGGAGGCGCGGCGCCCGCAACCATCGCCTTGACCCCTTGCGGCACCCCTGCTTTCAGGCTGGCCGGCGCGTTGACCAGCAGGCTGTGCACAATGGGCGCACCGCAGTAATGGCTGACGCCGTGCTCGCGAATGGCATCAAAAATAGCCTTCGCCTCGACTTTGCGCAAGCACACATTCACGCCGGCGCGCGCCGCTACCGCCCAGGGAAAGCACCAACCATTGCAATGGAACATAGGCAGCGTCCACAAATAAACGGCATGCTTGGGCATGTCCCATTCCAGGATATTCGAAATGGCGGCGGTTGCCGCACCACGATGGTGATACACCACCCCCTTGGGGTTGCCAGTTGTACCGCTGGTGTAGTTCAAGGCAATGGCATCCCATTCGCTACCGGGCAGTTCCCAGGCGAACTCCGGGTCGCCGTCGGCGATGAACGCTTCGTAGTCGATCGAGCCTACGGGCTGCGCACCACCGGTATACAAGGGATCGGCCACATCAATGACATGCACTGGAATTGAAGATTTGCGCAGGGCCAGCGCCTGGCTCATGATAGGCGCGAATTCGGTATCGACAAAAACTGTCTTGGCCTCGCCGTGATCAAGCATGAACGCCACGGTTTCCGGGTCGAGCCGCGTATTGATGGCATTGAGCACAGCCCCCGTCATGGGAATACCAAAATGGGCTTCGACCATGGCAGGCGTATTGGGCAGCATGACAGCCACGGTATCACCCTTGCCTATACCGCTATGCGCAAGCGCGCTTGCCAATTGCCGGCAACGGCTATAGAGTTCGGCCCAGTTGCGACGCAGCGTTTCCGGCCCAGTGCCATGCACTATTGCCAAATGTTGCGGATACACTTGCGCCGCACGTTCAATAAACGACAACGGTGATATCTGGGCATAGTTGGCGACGGTTTGTGGCAATTCCTGATCAAAAATGCTGGACATTATCATCTCCTGAAACGACTTTGGATTTTATTGCTGATAGTCAAGATAGTACAACCTGGAAAGGCCGACTCGAACCAAAAACACGCTAAAGCAAAGCCAAAATCAAAGGTATCAATATGGCCGTTGCTATGCCGTTCAGGCCCATGCCCAGTGCGGCAAAAGCGCCGGCGGCTTCATTGATTTGAAAGCCACGAGCCGTGCCTATGGCATGGGCGCTCAGCCCCAGGGCAAAGCCTTCCACTTCGGGGTCTTGTACACGCAGCAGCCTGAACAGCCAGCCAGCCAGAATGGCGCCGGCAATGCCTGTGATGGCAACTGCAATAGTAGTCAAGGAAGGTGATCCGCCAGTGAGCCCTGCCACCTCCATGGCGATAGGCATGGTGGCCGATTTGGGGGCAAGCGACATTTGTATTTCCAGCGATGCCCCCATCACCCGGGCTATGCCTATGGCCGACAAGATGGCCGTCAGGGAACCCGCCAGCAAGGCAACCACAATAGGCCAAAACAAACGTTTCAAACGGGCCAACTGGCCATACAGGGGGATAGCCAAGGCAACCGTAGCAGGCCCGATCAAGAACTTCAAAAACCAGGTGCGCTCAGCGTAGACCGGGTAAGGCGTACCGGAAAAATACAGTATGCCCACCACCAGCACTACCGCAGTCAAGACCGGCAACAGCAAGGGGTGGCCACCGCTGCGCTGGTACACCGTTGCCGCAAGCAAATACGCCAGCAAAGTCAAGCTTAACCAGAATAGCGAGGTATCGGCCAGATAGGCCCATAAGGCGATGAACACTTCGTTCATGGCGCACTTGCCCGGGAACGATTCAGCATCCAGCGAAACACCAGTGCGGTTACGACGATGGTCAGTGCCACACCCACTACACAGGCCAATACGAAGGGCAGCCAGTCGCGCTTAAGCTGGCCAAAGTACAGCATAATGCCGGCCACCAGAGGGATGAACAACAGCATCAGATGCCTCAGGCAATGGTGACAGGTATCGCGCAAGCCTGCCGGCACCCGCCCATACACCATCAGCGCCGCCAGCATCAGCAGCATGCCCATCAGCGGGCCCGGCAGCGGCAGGCCGCTTACACGAACCAGCGCCTCGCCAAGAATTTGCATGATAAACAAAGCGGTAATTGCAGACAGTACGGGCATGGGCAACCGACATTCAAGCCTAAAACGTAACGGAGCCAGCACACTAGCATGCCGTTGCAACAATATCCAGCGATCCAGCCTGCGACCTCAGCTTTTCTTTTGCTCTATCATGGCATGGTTTGAAAGGCATCAAGGGGCATTGCTATCAACCGCCGCGGCATCATCACCGTCAGCACGCTGGGTATCACCCAGACCCTGGCCTGGGCATCGTCTTTTTACCTGCCGGCCATATTGGCTGGCTCCATGAGTCGCGATATCGGCATATCGAACCAAGCCGTTTTTGCCGCTTTTTCCGCAGCACTAATTCTGGCGGCCTTGCTTGGACCGCGAGCCGGCGTATACATCGATAAGTACGGTGGACGCCCTATACTGTTGCTGACCAATCTTATCTTCGCTGCGGGGCTGGTCGGGCTGGGTTGTGCGCAAGAAGCCATAGGTTTTTTTGCCGCATGGCTACTGATAGGCGTCGCTATGGGCGCCGGCCTGTACGAAGCCGCCTTTTCAACCGCTGTCGGGCTTTATGGGCGCGACGCACGCAACGCCATTACAGGCATCACTTTATTCGCTGGGCTTTCCAGCACACTGAGTTGGCCTGTATCAACATGGCTGGACCTGGAATATGGCTGGCGCAGCGCCTGTTTCGTCTGGGCAGCGCTCCATTTGTTCGTAGGACTGCCTCTCAATGCTTCTCTGCCCAAATCTGCCGCCATGCGGCTATTCACCAAAGAACCTGCACCGATAGGGGCCAATAAAACAACTGATAGCGCAGCGAAAGAACAAGCCAGTTACGTCCAGCCAATCAGGCAGCAAGCTGACTGCGCACGGCCTGCCGCCAACAACGACCGTCTGGCCACGATTTTGCTGGCCATCGTATTCGCCATCGCGATGTTCATCAGCACCGCCATGGTGACGCACCTGCCCGGTTTGTTGCAGCTATCCGGACTGACGCTCGCAACAGCGGTAGCCTTGTCAGCTTTAATCGGGCCGGCACAGCTCGTGGTCCGCTTCATGGAGTTCAGCCTGCTGCGCCGTGTGCATCCCCTGCTTTCAGCCCAAATTGCGTCAGTGGCGCACCCCATGGGCGCTGCCTGCCTAATTATTTTTGGGCCGCCGGCCGCCATACTGCTGCCCCTCTTGCACGGTGCCGGCAACGGCATTCTCACCATCGCCAAAGGAACGCTCCCGTTGGTTATTTTTGGCCCGCAAGGGTATGGCCTGCGCCAGGGCTTGCTAATGGTACCGGCACGCATAGCCCAGGCCATTGCACCTTTTATTTTTGGCATGCTGATAGAAAAATGGGGTACTTTGTCTTTATGGGCAACTGGCCTGCTGGGGCTGATGTCGACGGCTGCCTTATTGTTACTGGCGCGCGGCATGAAATCCATAACCCCCGCTGCAGGACAAGAACAGAAAGCCTGAAGCCTACTTCCCAGCAACTTACCCGGCGAACCCGCCCTCATCCAGGAATTTTTGCTCTTGTGCCGTAGTGCTGCGACCCAGGGACTGATTGCGGTGCGGGAAACGGCCGAAACGCACAATGATGCGATGATGCTCTTCGGCGTAGAATCGCGCAGAAGGCTCGAGGGCAGCATGAAAAAACAACGAGCGTTCCTGGTCGGTCAGGGATTCAGAATGCTCGAATGGAAGATAGCAGAATATGCGCAGTTGCGGCTCGATGTGCTGGTCAAAGCCATTGGTGGTCATTTGCGTTGCAAAATGCCGCGCCAGTGGGTCAGTGGCAAACATATGCGCCGTGCCGCGAAAAGCGTTACGTGGAAACTGATCAAGCAGGATCAGCAACCCCAACGCCCCCTCGGGAGTATCGCACCAGTGATCAAGCTCGCGCCGCGCCGCCGCCATATGCTGTTCAAGGAAGCGCTCGCGAAAGCGAAAATCGAAATCGGCATCTTTGCTGAACCAGCGAGCTGGCCCGGCCTGTCGCCAGAAATCAACAATATCTTTAGGACTTGCACTATTCGCAGGTGTCATGATGGCTCGCGGCCTAGCCGCGCCCTACAAATGGCATGTTGGTGGCCATGATGGTCATGAACTGTACATTGGTATCCAGCGGCAACTGCGCCATATGGTGTACCGCGCGCGCCACATGGGCTACATCCATGCGCGGTTCCGACCTGGTCGTGCCATCGGCTTGTAAAATGCCGGCCGCCATGCGGTCGGTCATGTCAGTGGCAGCGTTGCCGATATCGATCTGCCCACAAGCAATGCCATAGGGACGGCAATCTAGTGAAATTGATTTGGTCAAGCCTGTTACTGCATGTTTGGTGGCAGTGTAGGCAATGGAAAAGGGGCGTGGCGCAAAGGCTGAAATGGATCCATTGTTGATGATGCGTCCACCCTGAGGCTGCTGACTTTTCATTAAACGTATAGCGCCTTGCGCACACAAAAACATGCCAGTCAGGTTAACGTCAACCACCGCACGCCAGTCGGCTACCGAAAGGTCTTCAATAGGCACGGCGGGTGCGCCCCGCCCTGCGTTGTTGAACAGTACATCTAGACGACCGTAAGTGTCGGCTATGGTTTTGAATAAGGCTAATACCGCATGTTCGTCAGTGACATCAGTGGGCACAGCCAGAGCGCGGGCGCTATGTTCAGCCGCCAGCGACCGGGTTTGCTCGAGTGCATCGGCACGCCGACCACAAAGCACAACGCTATAGTCATTTGCTAGCAGTTCGAGCGCCACTGCTCGGCCAATTCCGCTACCTGCGCCTGTTACCAACGCTACCTTATTCATGTTCCGCACCCTCTTTTCTTGGATTAAATCTTTAGTTCGCCATAATACACGCCCATGGCGGATTAGCGCTCAGCGCGTAATTCGATGACTAGCGCTACAGCAAACAACGCCGCAATCAAAATGTAACAAAACACAATCCCGACGAACCAAGGTCAATATGCAGCGTCTAACTTGTATCATGAAAACGGCAAACAAACTTGCGTTGCGCTTGGTCTTTTCGTTAGCTGTGCTGTCGGTGTTAGGCAGTTGTGCGGTTTATACCCCTGCACGAGGTTATTACGTAACCGATGGCGGAACAGTCTATTCGGCTCCACCACCCGTATACGTCGCACCACCTGTTTATTCCAACCCCTGGTACGTTGGGCCGCCGTTACTATTCAACTTTGGATTCAGTTCTGGCCATTACAGCGGTAATCACGGCTGGCATGGCGGTGGGCGCGGCTACGGGGGCGGGCATTATCACCACAGACGCTAATTGGAATGGCGCTTGAACATCCAACCCTGCTGCATGGCTGCCGCCGCAAACAAAATGGCGGCAACGCCAAACCACTGCAACCATTGCAGGCGATGCCCGAACGCGACCCAGTCAACAATAATCGCAACAACCGGATAAATGAACGACAAAGCCCCCGTCAACGCCACCGGCAGCTTTTGTATGGCTCCGTAAAGCAGTACATACATTAGCCCGGTATGCACGACACCCAGCGTCAGTACAATCAAACCAACAGAAACAGGCTGATGAGGCAACGCACTTGGCGATACAAATGGTGCAAGCATAAGAATGCCAACACTGACCTGTATCAGTGCAATCAGGTGCGGTGCGGTACCAGCCAGGCGTGGGTCATTATAAGGATGCGTTTCATGTATGGGCTGCGGGTGGCCGGCCCCGTCGCCATAGGCATGAGTGATATGCCGGCCTGGCGATTTATTCTGCTTAATCTGGTTGGGGCGGCAATATGGGCGCCCTTAGTCACTGGGGTCGGCTATTTATTTGGCGAAACCTTGCAGTGGCTGTTTGCCGACATCAAGAAATATGAGGAAATCGTCCTGGCTTCGATAATAGTGCTGGCCGTTATCCTGGGGATTGTCCAATTACGGCGCCGGCGTGCCTAATCCGAATGGCACTTACTTAAGGAACTCGCCATGTTCGTAGGTCGGATTACGGGCTACGTAATCCGACCTACGAATTGCACGCTCCCTGGCGTCAACAAAGCCTCGTTTTGTCATTTTGTGCAAACGAATTGGTCCGTTTGCATGTGTCATGTGGAGGGCATCCTCTTTAAAATTGAACATAAGTCCATTTTTAAATCGAAGGTGCACTTTGTCGGCTTCGCTTGCCTTACGCCAGTAATGTCTGCGCTTCGCCTTCACGTTCACGTTTGATGTAGAAACGGAATAAACCAATTGATGAATAGGGGATGATCATGAAAATTACCCTGCTAGGCGCCGGTCACATCGGCTCCACTATCGCGCGCCTCTTGCAAGCCACCGGAGACTACGATGTTTTACTGGCCGACCGCAATGCCCAATCGCTGCTTGACCTGGCTATTCCTGGCATCAAGACGGCAATTATCGACTCCAGCAATCCCGAAGCCTTGCACGACCTGATCAAGTCACGAGACGCCGTGATCAACGCTCTACCCTACCAGATGGCGATACCAGTGGCGCAAGCGGCAAAAAGCGCCGGCACGCATTGCTTTGACCTGACCGAGGATGTCCATGCAACCAAGCTCATCCGGTCACTGGCACAAGGTGCGAACACCGCTTTCATGCCGCAATGCGGGCTGGCGCCCGGCTTCATCAGCATAGCCACTTATGCCTTGAGCCAACGCTTCGACCAGGTGTTCGACATCAAGATGCGGGTGGGCGCGTTGCCCGAGTTTCCCACCAACGCCTTGAAATACAACCCGACCTGGAGCCTGGACGGACTGGTCAATGAGTACATCCGCCCTTGCGAAGCCATCCTCGCTGGGCAATTGCGCGAGGTCCAGCCCCTGGAAGGCCTTGAGCACTTTTCGATAGACGGTATAGAGTACGAAGCGTTCAACACTTCGGGTGGGCTGGGCACCTTATGCGAGACTCTGGCGGGCAAGGTACGCAACCTGGATTACAAAACCGTGCGCTACCCAGGCCACTGCGCGCTGATGAGATTCCTGCTTGCAGACCTGGGCTTGGCCAGCCAGCCTGAACAACTGAAAAGCATTTTGCGCGCCGCCATACCCGAAACCGAGCAAGACTTGGTGCTGATTTTCATCATGGTCAGCGGCCTGCGGCAGGGAAAACTGGTTCAAGATGTATTTTCCCGGAAGATTTTTGCGTCCCAGCTTAGCGGCAGACCAGGCAGCGCTATCCAGATCGCCACCGCCTCCGGCATTTGTGCAGCACTAGACTTGTTTCGCGAAGAACGTCTGCCCCAGGCGGGTTTCATTACGCAAGAAAGCATCGATCTTAACGATTTTCTTCATAATCGTTTTGGACGAGTCTATAACTTGAACACCACACCGTCGGCGCATACCGATGCAGGCCACAAGGCTAATAACATAGGTTGCAAAACTGACGGCAATAACGCCTATACGCCAACATCCGACGACCAAACCCTTGCTTCCGCCTATGAATAATTCCTCTTTTTCAAGATCAAGCATGCATGCGCATACGCAGCCGACAACATGCGGGTTTAATCTGAAAAATGGAATAAGTACGTGGCCGACCCTCCCGCCTGGCTTTCAGCAGTCAGCAGTTTTCTGATAAAGTCTGTGCGGGAAAGATGCCGGGAGCCACCAGCGGCGTCGTAACACAAGACGCTTGCAGGGGATGGGCATGGTATGAGCAGCGGCGGTATCGCATGCATGATGTTATCGTTGGTAATGGTGTTGGCCGGTTGCGTATCAACAGACGCGGCCAGCGGCACCGCCCGCCCTCACAACGAAGACATGTCGTTCGATCAGCTCGGGCAAACAGACTTCAACCGCAGCGTCACAATCGCCATGCGCGACAACCTTGACAGTCTGGGGCGCCTGCTTGAAAAACTCTATCGCAGAAATCCCGCTGAATGGCGCAAGACCGGGGCACCCGCACTGGAAGCCGCTGTGCAGCAAGGACGTAACGCCATCCAGACGGGCAAGGCACCGCCTGGGCTTAGCGCACTGCACGATGTGGAAATATTATCTGTCGCTCTGGACCCGGCCTATCGAGGCGATCGGGTAGGTACACTTATTTTTGGCCTATCGGACATGATAGTCCGGGCTCATAATGGCAAAACCCGGTTTTATGCATCCGACCTGCTTACCGCCCAACACGTTTATAACGCTGCGCGCAATGTGGAAATCGCCGCCTGGCTGCTGACCAGCCGGCACGACGCCATGGGCCGCCCGCTGCTGCTGGCCAACGAAATGTCCAATGGCGTCGTTAACCTGAGTTTTGAACGGGAATTCGGTCAATTGGTCGGCCGTCTGGACCTGATCGCCAATCTGCTGGACGAAAACCTCAGGCGCGTGGGCATCAATTATGTACAGGGATTGCTGTTTTTCAATTTCCTGCCAGTAAGATAAAGCACTACGCACTGGTCTGTGACAATTCGCTGAGGACGTCGGGATTTGCCAACGCCCAACGCCCAACCGTTTCCATGTCGACAAGGCCGTTCTTGATGTCGGCGCCCAGCGCCTCAAGTGGTCAACCGACACGGTTCAGCAGCAAGGCATTAGGCCATCGCTCGCGGTGATTGGTAAACCCCAAAGTTACTGCCTTCATCAACTATTTGCTGGAAACTTTCCCGGATCAAGTACTGTGACTGCTGGTGTACCACAACACCCAACCCATGTTTAAGCTGCAGTGCCTGTTGCGCGCACTGACGTGTCTCGTTTTATTGCGGGGAGTCGGATTACGCACCGGACAGCGCCAATCCGACCTGCAAGCACCAGCTTAATCGCGCAGGTCCAGTCCCATTTGCCAGAAATCGGCTTCCAGCCGTGTGGCATCCCGAAAGGTACGGGCCAGGTCGTCGAAGCGGGAGGGGCTGACATCGGCCAGATGCTGATTGATCCAATTGCGTTCTGCTTCAATGGCCGACTTGAAGCCGTCACTGACATACATGGCAATCCAGGGTGCATACGGGTTGCCCTCAAGTACGGTAAAAGGCTGCTGGACGAGCCACTCGGCGATTTCGGCGTAACCGATGATGCACGGCGCCAAGGCTACATGCAGGTCCAGCAAGTCGCCCCTATGGCCGGCGTCAAGTACGTAGCGTGTATACGCCATGGTCGGGCGGGCCTCGGGCAGCGTAGCCAAATCGTCTTCGCTAATACCCCATTCTTTGCAATAGGCAATATGCAGATCGAGTTCGATATCCACAATGGCCTTCAGGCTGTTGAGCCCCTGACGCAGTTCAGACATATTGCGGCTTTTATAAACTGCCAGGCCCCAGGCGCGCGCAAAATGCACCAGAAACAGGTAGTCCTGTTTCAAATAATGCCGGAAGGCCTCGGCAGGCAAGGTACCGGCGCCAAGCTGGCGCACAAAATCATGTTGGCAATAAGCCTGCCACTCGGCTTGGCAAGTTTGCTTAAGTCGATAGAACGGTGTGGTCAATGTGTCCTCGTATGAATGAAAAGCGTGTCTTGTAAGCAAGCATTTTCGCTTAAGTTTCTGCAAAGGCCAAATGCACCCACCCCTGATGATGAAAACGGCCTTTCACGTTAAACAGCGTGAACCAGACAGCTTCCCCTCATTTAATGACTCATATCAATAACAACCCCAATCACATAAGGGATAACACCAATGGTATTATATAAATTACGCTAACTAACTGGTAAATGCGTGCAAAATACCTTAATTCCAATAACATTGATGCACTGGTCTTTGGCAGCCGCGCCAATTATCATTCTGGCATTTTTATTAGTGAAATTGCGCTCGACCGCCCAACAGGCAGGTACAACCGGCATGTTTGTGGCATCCGCTGTCGCACTGTTTGTGTTTCGCACACCTATAGATACGCTGGCCGTTGCTGGCGCAAAGGGGGTGTGGGACTCCGCCTCTATCTTGTTCGTCATCTGGACTGCCTTGCTGCTATACCACATCATGAACAAGGCTGGCGGCTACGAAGCGCTGCGCCAAGGTATTGCCAGCTTCAGCCGTAATGAGTTATTCATAGTCATTGCGCTGGGCTGGGTGTTTACTTCGTTTCTGCAAGGCATAGATGGCTTCGGCACACCCATCGTGGTTGTTGCCCCTTTGCTGGTAGCCATAGGCATGCGTCCCGTCTACGCGGTGGCCATTCCCATCATCGCCCATATCTGGGCCAAGTTTTTCGGCACACTGGGCGTCGGCTGGCTCGCCACCCTGCAAGTGGTTGACCTGGACGCCGCCACGGCACACGCTACAGCCTATCAGTCGGCGCTGCTGATACTTATCCAGGTACTATTCGGCGGGTTCGCAATTGTATGGATGTACGGACGCTGGCCGGCCATTCGTCACGCATGGCCTCTGGTGCTGATCATTTCGGCCATCCAGGGCTTGGGACAAGTCATCATGGCACTGTTTGAGCCCATCCTGGCTGCATTTATTCCGGCGGCAGTGGCAATGCTGGCGCTATACCCCTTATCGCGATGGCGTCGCTATGCCGAACCGCTAACCGGTGTCCCCGTACGTCCTGCAATGCAGGCCGAACTGCTCCGAGATGTTGCCACCAAAGCGGCACCTATGGGATTAGCCATGTCCTTCATGCCCTATGCCGTGCTGACCGTGATTGCACTAAGCTCCTCACTGATAGACCCCATAACCAACACCTTGAGTTCGTTCACTGTCGGCCTGCCTTTTCCCGCAGTCTCGACAGGCTACGAAATCACCAACGCGGCCGTCCCGCACTACGCGGCCATGGCGCCCCTGATGAATCCCGGCACCAGCCTGTTGATCACCGCGATCCTGACTTGGCTTATTTTCAGTGCACGCGGCTATTACAAAGCGTGGCAAGCCGACAGCACCAATAGTCAAGCCGGCATTCTGGCCAGCCTGTTTGCCAGCGCCGTCCCGGCATCCGTGCCCATTATTGCGTTTCTGGTCATGGCCCGCATCATGGACCACTCTGGGCAGAATGAGGCATTGGCTTACGGCCTTGCCGCCGTGGCGCCCGCCTATGTCTTTGCCTTTTTATCTAACGGAATCGGAATCATTGGCGCGTTTGCCACCTCTAGCAGCACATCATCCAACACTTTGTTTTCCGACTTGCAATTCACGCTTGCGAAACTCAATGATCTGCCCGTCGCAACCATACTGGCCGCTCAAAGCGCCGGTGGCGCAATAGGCAATGCCATCGGGCCCGCCAATGTAGTGCTGGGCGCAAGTACCGCCGGCATCAGCGGACAAGAAGGAGATATTCTTCGCAAAACCCTGCCCTGGACACTCGTCGCCTTCATCTTGACCGGTGCGGCAACCGTCTTGATCATTATGTTAGGCAATTGACAGGAAAAAACCATGATCGCTCTATTCAAGAACCGACTCGCCTACCTAAGCGTATCGCTCGTTTTGATGATGGCTGCGTTCCCATTGATCAGCATAGGCACAACCACTGAACATCGTTTGCTCTGGTGGTCTGGCCTACTGGCGCTGACCTGCGGCGGCCTGATACCGCCCCTGCAGCGCCTGTTGTTAGGGCCGCCCCGAAGCGCGCCCTCCCCGGCATCCGAGCTTGTTGATGCCGCCCCTACAACTATTATTAAAAGGAAAAATCCATGAGCCACGCTAACGGCCCACGTACAGGACGCCCTCCGGTCCTCGCTTCACGAGGCATGGTGTCATCGCCACACTATCTTGCATCGGCGTCCGGCCTCGACATACTACGTCGCGGAGGCAGCGCAGTTGACGCCGCCATCGCCGTGAATGCAACGCTTTGCGTTGTATACCCGCACATGGCGGGCATAGGCGGCGACGGATTCTGGTTGATCGCAGGGCCCAACACGGGCGGGGTCCAGGCCTTGAATGCTGCTGGTCCTGCTGCGCAGGCGGCTACCCGCGACTATTATCGTCAACAAGCCTGCACCGACCAGATTCCGGCGCGCGGCCCACTGGCGGCATTGACCACGCCAGGGGTGATTGATGGATGGCGTCTCGCCCATGAGCGCCATGGCCGCATAGCTTGGGCGGAACTGTTTACCGATGCCATCAGCTATGCCCGCGATGGCATGGCAATAACACGCTCGCTGGCCGACTGGCTGGCCGATGACGCCGATATTCTTGCGCGGTATCCCGACACAGCCCGGATTTATCTGCCCGAAGGAAAGCCCCAACGCGAAGGCGCACGGCTGGTGCAATCGGATCTGGCACACACGCTTGAGCAAATTGCCGCCAAGGGTGCTCGTGCGGGATTCTACGAAGGCCCGATCGCACAACGCATCTGTGAAGCGCTTGGCGCCGCCGGTTCGCCTTTGCGTACTGAAGATTTCGCCAAATACCAGGCAAAATGGGTAGAACCGATCTCAACCACATACCGCGGCTACGAAGTCGTGCAGTTTGCGCCCAGCACGCAAGGTTTTGCAGCCTTGCAAATCATGAATTTGCTTGAAGGCTTTGATGTTGCCTCGTGGGGTGAAGGCACGGCAGACTACTACCACCATATCGTAGAAGCAGTAAAAGTGGCCTTCGCCGATCGTGATGAATGGTTGAGCGACCCCGATTTCGTCAACATTCCGCTGGAGCAGCTGCTTTCAAAAGACTACGCTACGCAACGACGTCAGTTGATCCAGCCCACGCAAGCGCTAACGGGCGCGCAGATCGAACCGGGCCTGCGTTATGGCACAGACTTCGATCACCGTATTCCCGACGGAGACACGGTTTATTTCTGCGTAACAGATACTGATGGGCTGGTGGTGTCTAACATCCAGTCCATTTACCACGATTTTGGTTCCGCAGTAGTGGCTGGGGATACCGGGGTCATCATGCAAAACCGGGGTTGTTTCTTTTCACTCGATGAACAGCACCCCAACCGGCTGGAGCCAGGCAAGCACACCTTCCACACTATTATTCCCGCCATGCTGCTCAAAGACGGCGAACCAGTGCTGGCGTACGGCACCATGGGCGGCGAAGGCCAGCCACAAACCCAGGCAGCCTTGCTCACCCGCCTGATCGACTTCGGTTTCGACGTTCAGCAAGCCATCGAAGCTCCGCGCTGGCTGATGGGCCGTACCTGGGGCATGGAATCGCGCAACCTCTGGCTGGAATCACGCATTCCCGATGAAACTGCACGCGAACTGCGCCTGCGCGGGCAACCGGTAAGCATGGCATCCCAGTGGGATGGCACCCTGGGCCATGCACAGGCAATACGCATTGATCGCGCCAATGGTTTCTTCGAAGGGGGAGCCGATCCGCGCGGAGACGGTGCAGCCATGGGCTTTTAACGGCCACCTGCACCAGGACAAACAGGAGGGCCGCCCTGTCTACGCCGTTGCTCCCGCAGCCTGGCGCAACGCCCCCTCGAATACCTCGGGGGGCTGTCCACCCTGGATCAAGTGCTTGTCATTGATGATAATGGCTGGCACAGCATTAACACCCTGCTTTGCATAGAAACGCTCACGCTCGCGAACATCGGCGGCATACTCATCGGAACCGAGGATTTCGCGGGCGCGCTGGGCGTTTAACCCAGATTCATGGCACAGTCTTATCAACACCTCGGGCGCGCTGGGGTTTTCACCGTCGGTGAAATAGGCCTTCAAAAGTGCATGCTTCAGCGCCAATTGATGCCCTTCAAGATGGGCCCAGTGCAACAGCCTGTGCGCATCGAAGGTGTTGTAGGTATGGGTGCGTTTATCCATATTGAACGTAAAGCCCACTTCGCGGCCTCGCGCCGTGATAGCCTCGCCATTCTGGCGCACTTGTTCTGGGGTCATGTTGTATTTGCGTGCAAGCCGCTCTACCGTGTCTTGCCCTTCCGGCGGCATATCTGGATTCAGTTCAAAAGGTTGAAAATGAATCTCGGCCTGGATCTCGCCATCAAGCCGAGCCAGCGCAAGTTCCAATGAACTCAGGCCCACCGCACACCACGGGCACGAAACATCAGAAACAAAATCGATCTTGATTCGAACAGTCATGTAGGACTCCGGTAACAGAAATAAAATTGCCCGGTTCTTTAAGGCAATTTTCACTCACCATTATCGTGGGTTTTCAGCTCGTAGGTCGGGGAACGGACACGCCTGTGGAATTCAACCACGAACCCAAGACTGGTAATCACGAGAGGTGTCTGTATGGGTTCAAGTATACGCCTGATAGAATCCAGGTATTACACAGAGCACCCGATTACAAGCCCGACATAGCCAGCACTGCCCCTCAAAAAATACCTAAACCGAACCCAAGCATCCGCGTGGCGCCAGTCATGGCCCGGGCCACCCAGAAACAACACGCAAAACAACTCTCGTACCAGCTATTTTCCCTGGAGTAAAACAGTGACAGCAGCAGTAAGCACCATACCAACACCGCCAGTGGAAGGCGCCTGGCGCCCACACGATCAGCCTGGTCTTATGGGTACACTCGGGCCATTGCTTGCACGACGTGAAGGGGATCAGTGGGCATATGCCATTCGTGTACGCAACGAACACTTGAACCTGGCTGAAGTCGTGCATGGCGGCACGCTTACCGCCCTGATAGACCATGCGCTTGGCACCATTGCCTGGAACAGCGCAGGCAAGGTGCCTTGCGTTACAGTGCAATTGAACGTCAACTTTCTTGGCTCATCCCGCTTGGGGCAGTTGCTGATAGCCCGGGGCAAGATTAGCCATGAAGCCGGCTCACTGACCTTTCTTGACGGAACCCTGCATGCCGACGACACCCTGGTGGGCACGGCACAGGCCATCATGAAGCGCTTTGCAAAGCGCCGCTGATCGTAGGTCGGATTAGCGCGAAGCGCGTAATCCGACAAACAAAATGATGAATTGCGAATTTTATTGATGTTGATTAAGGAAGGAAAAGCCATTTTCGCGGATCATAGACATAATGCGCTTTAAGTAAATGATCTTTTTAAAAATGGCTTTTTACCAAAACCTTATTTAATCTGAAGATTGGCTTGTTTGATCAAGTCACCCCAAAGCTTGGAATCAGTTTCTATCATCTCGGCAAGCTTGGCCGGAGTGCTTCCAGAGACCTGATATCCTTGGCCAACTAAAGCTGCACTTACTGTTGGATCTTTCAAAATCTCAACAATTGATTCGCTCAACTTGTTGACTATGGCTGGTGCTGTTTTTGCCGGCGCAAACACACCAAACCAAGACGTTACGTCGTAGCCCGGAACTTCTTTCGAAATCGCGGGCACTTCGGGCGCCAAGGGGTCTGGTTTTTGGCCTGTAGTACCCAACAACTTGACCTGACCCGTCTTGCCAAATGACAAACTCGTCGACGGAAGGTCAAACATCATTGAAATATTACCGCCAATCACATCGCTCATTGCTGGCGCATTCCCCTTGTACGGCACATGAATCAGCTTGATCCCCGCCTTGTCTTGCAATAGTTCGCCTGCAAGATGATTCGACGTGCCATTACCCGCCGAACCATACGACAAGCTTCCAGGATTCGCTTTGCCGTAGTCGATCAAGTCTTTGATCGATTTGAAACCCAGCTTTGGATTAACCGCCAGGAACATGGTGTAAGTAGCGGCGCTGGATACCGGAGCAAAATCACTTGCTTTATACGGAAGCGTTGAATTCATGGCCGGGTTAATAACCAGCGCGCCGCCGGCAGTAAACAAAAGCGTGTAGCCGTCGGGTTGTGCCTTGGCAACGTACTCAACACCTATGATGCTGCCGGCGCCCGGCTTGTTCTCGACAATAATGGGCTGCTTAAGCCGCTCCGACAATCGTTGTGACAAAGCACGTGCCAGCATGTCGGTGGGGCCCCCTGCGCCATAAGGCACAATCATGCGAATCGGGCGCTCAGGATACGTATTGGCATACGCACCTGAAACCGGTAATACCAGCACTGCAGAATACAAAAGAAAACGAAGAGGTCGGAGCGTTGTATGCATAGTTGTCTCGATATTATTTAAATTGCTATGACGGGGAAATGACTGATTTCAGCTGACGAGCTCTTGAGCAAGCGCCAGTGACACTGGGTTGTTATTCAGCAGCAAAGCTTCTATTTCAAGTTCCTTTTTAGAGTCGCGTTTTCCAATACCCAAACGGTGCATCAGGACTTGCCTGCTAATCAGCAAGCGGCGTGCGTCCCCTCCTTTGCTACCGATACGGGCGCCTTCCCCGGCCAACAGCACAGCGCTGATGGCGTGATACATGCGCGATGCGGCTTCACGGCTATTGGCTTCACCTTCAGGCGTGCCAACGCTTTCACCCATGAACTTGCGTGCATCTTCAATTTCCTGTGCCAACTGGTTTGAAAATGCTTCTGGAATACCTTGCGAAGCGCTCAGCCAGGCTTTCATGGACTCGGCAACGGCGTTATGAGCACCATCTTTGCCAGCTGCGCGTTGTACGGCATCGAGCGCATTGACGCTGCTCGTGCCTTCCCAGAGCACACCGATATGTGAATCGCGCACCAATTTTTCGTTGACAAAGTCTTCGATATAGCCGTTACCGCCACGCACTTCCATAGAGCCCGTAGCCACTTTGACGTTATCGCGGCAAGCCCGGAACTTGAACAGCGGCGTCAACATGCGCAGTTCGCTCTTTGCCTGCGCATCGCCGTCGTCAGCGCGCTGCATGACCTGTGCGCTATACGTAAAGATGGACAAGGCCTGTTCAGTAGGGAGCAGCAACTTCATCATTTGGCGGCGATGCAAAGGCAGATCGATCAGGCGGTGCTTAAACGCAACCCGGAAATTGGACACGACCATTGCTTCGTTCCAGCAACGGCGCATCATGGCAGCAGCCCTGACACCGTGCGACAGCCGCGACAAATTAACCTGATCAAGCATTTGCTTGAGTCCCCGGTTGACATCGCCAACCAGATAAGCCACTGCTCCGTCGAACAGCACTTCCCCGCTGGGCATGGAGCGCGTACCCATTTTGTCTTTCAGACGCCCAATACGATATGTGTTGCGGCTGCCGTCATCGAGACGACGCGGCATGGCATATAACGCCAGCCCTTTCGTGCCGCCCGCCGCACCTTCCGGACGCGCCAGCAGCAACACGACATCGGCATCTACGGCCGAGCAAAACCACTTGTCACCGTAGAGCCGCCAATGACCATCTTCCTGGACGGCCTTCAAGCGGTTGGTTCCGATGTCAGAGCCACCCCCGCGTTCAGTCATGAACTGTGTTCCCTTGAGCAGCTTGGCGGGATCGGTGCTGGTCATGCCTGGCAGAAAACGGCGCTTGAGTTCTTCGTTGCCATAGCGCTCGATTAAATAGGTTGAGCTGTCAGTGACACTGATAGGGCACATCAAGCCAAACTCAGCCTGAACGAAAAGATATTGAAAAGCATACTTGGCAAGAGGCAAATAGCGCTCGGGCCAGCCCAGGACGCCTTCTGTGCGAGACATTGCATGAATGCCGAAATCGCTGTAGCCGATTTTTTCCATTTCGCGATAGGAGGGATGGTAATCCACCCAATCCTCATCAACGCCAAAACGCGATCGCGTGCGCAGTACGGGCTTGTTGCGCTCTTTGTCGGCGATCATGGCCAGTTCGTCCAGGCGGTCACCGGCAACCCCCCCAAGCTTGCGCAAATGTGGGGTTATAAATGCCAGTACGTCTTCGGGCAGATGAAGAGCCAGCAAATCTGCCAGGGCGGGGTCTATGTCCCAATAATTCATTCCTCTGCAATCGGGAGCAACCAATGCCTCGATAGGCACATTGTTGACATCTTCCACATTAATGGCAGCAGGCAGATTGAATGGCGTCAGTGCGCCCTCGTCTTTTCCTAGCGGCACTTCGGCGGCTGTAGGTTGCTCGTTTTGCAGACCGATAGCGGATTTCAAATCAAACGGAGTCAATGTATTCATGTCTTTTCCTTGGTTGGCACTAATTGCAGTCTAAGACTATCTGTGAAAAATACCGAGCACCGTTCCGCAGAATGGAATTGCGCTTGCTTTATACCTAATAGAACCGGCAAAATCAGGTTCTTTCTTTACGTTCAAGGTTGACTAATGCAAGGTGCTCTTTCTCATATTCGCGTTCTTGATTTATCGCGAATTCTCGCCGCCCCGTGGTGTACGCAAAATCTGGCAGATCTGGGCGCTGAAGTCATAAAGGTGGAGCGCCCCGGAGTTGGCGACGACACTCGAAGTTGGGGTCCCCCCTGGTTAAGCGACGGCAAAGGCGGGTTCTTGCCTGATTCCACCTATTTTTCGTCAACCAACCGTGGGAAAAAATCCATTACTGTCGATATTTCAACCGCCAACGGGCAGCAAATCATTCGCCAGTTGCTGGACCATTGCGATGTTCTGGTTGAAAACTACAAGGTAGGCAACCTCAAGCGCTACGGGCTAGACTACGATAGCATCAAACAAACTCATCCCAATATCATCTACTGCTCAGTCACAGGCTTTGGCCAAGACGGCCCGTACTCACATCGACCCGGCTATGACTATGTCTTTCAGGGCATGGGCGGCTTGATGAGCATCACCGGAGAAAGAGACGACCTGCCTGGAGGCGGTCCTCAGAAGGTCGGTGTCGCAGCAGCCGACATTACAACTGGCCTGTATGCCACGATTGCCATCCTTGGCGCACTGGTGCACCGGGCGGAAACAGGTATCGGACAATACATCGATACCTCCCTGCTTGACTGTATCGTCGCATTTGGATCAAATCAGATTGCCAATTATTTCGCCACTGGCAACATACCCAAGCGCTACGGCAACGCACATGCCAATGCAGTGCCCTACGGTGTATTCGACGCCAGCGATGGGGAAATCATTCTTGCCATAGCCAACGATGGCCAATGGCAGAAGTTTTGCCAAGCCATGGAGTTCCCCGATCTCGGCAAAGACCCCTTGTTCATCACGACCCCTGGCCGTCTAAGCAACCGAGACGCACTCATACCCAAAGTAGCTTCCATATTGGCAAGCCATAAGCGCGAATACCTGCTGGAACAACTGGAGAAGTATGGCGTTCCTTGTGGCCCCATCAATAACTATGCACAAACCTTCCAGGACCCACAGGTTCAGCACAGAAAATTGCGCACAACCATTACCCACCCTGACGGACACAAAGTAGATACCGTTACCAGCCCAATCCGTTTGTCGAAAACCCCAACGCAATATCGTCTGGCTCCGCCTTTGCTTGGCGAACACACTGATGAAATACTGTCCAGCCTGCTTGGACTCTCTGAAGAGGCTCTGATATCCTACCGCAAGCAAAACATCATTTGACGACAACAGCCAGGTTCTAAATGGATGAACAGACAGCACCAGCCCCCAACGACAGGCAAATCGTTATTGCCCTTTCACGCGGGCTGGCGCTGCTGGACTGCTTCCGGGTCAACCACCCTCTGCTGACCAACAGCCAACTGGCGCGGTTCAGCAAGCTGCCCCGGTCAACGGTATCGCGCCTGACGCACACCCTGGTCAAACAAGGCTACCTGGAATACGACGCACAGCACTCCGCTTATCGTTTAGGTGCCAAGGTACTTTCGCTAAGCTATTCCATGCTGGGGGGTATGGCGCTGCGTCCGCTGGTTCTGCCTTACATGCAAAGACTCGCAGACCACTCCAACAGTCTGGTAGCCCTGGCCACCTGTGAAGATTACAGCATGCTCATCATAGAGAGCATTACCAGCCACAACACCCTGGCCCAGCCACTGGAAGTCGGCGCCCATGTGGCCCTGGACACCAGCGCGATGGGGCGAGCCTACCTGGCTTCATGCAGTTCGGCAGAGCGAAACAACATTCTGCACCACCTGGCCACCAACAGAAAGCGCAAACCCGCAGAGCTCGACCAGCTTGCGGCCAAAGCCATACACGACTATCGTACGCATGGTTATTGCACGTCTATTCACGATTGGCGCAATGGCGTAACCGGTGTTGCCGTCCCGCTTTACCTGAAAAATTTTGGTCGCCGGCTGGTATTGACCTGTGGCGGCTCAATCAAGCAATTGACTACAGATCACATTACCAACACCATTGCGCCGCTGCTCATCAAGACGGCACATGAAATCGAAAAACTATCGTCCTCGTAGGCCGGATTAGCACCGCCACGCGCGTAATCCAATAAAGCAACGCCATACACGTACAAGCCGAAAGCGTAATCAGACACCAATCACCTCAAGCATCATGCGCATTGCAAACGCCCCTTTTTACTTCTATAGTTGAAACTAAAAGGCCGGCATTGTCGGCTCGCATCTACTTTACGTGCCCTGCAACTGCAGTTGCAAGCGTAGAAAACAGCGGCTGGACAAGGATATGACTCATGACATTCCACAAGCCAGTTGGCTCGACATGGGCCGACGCCATCAATATGCTGGAACAGGCCGACCGCCTGCACCGACAGTTTTTTCGTTTGAGCACGGGGCGTACTTCGGGCCCTACCTGGGAACCGCCCGTCGATGTTTTCGAGACCAGTCGCAACTTGTCGGTGCTGGTGGCCTTGCCAGGAGTCGCCCCCGATCAACTCAAGGTCGTCATCGACGGCAATGCGCTTGTCATTCTGGGCGAACGCCCTATGCCCGCCCCTACTTCGGCGCAAATCCGCCGAATTGAAATCCCTTATGGCCGCTTTGAGCGACGCATCGAACTACCGCCGGGCCACTTTGAAATTCAAGAATCCACCCTGACCAATGGGTGTCTGCTCTTGAGCTTATTGAAACGCGCATAGCACCAACCAAATAGCAGGTAAGCCATGCCAAACGACAGCCCCAATCACACCTCTGATGCTACGTCGCCGGAAACAGCATCCGCGGCGTCCGAGCAAAAACCAATGACGCCGGTAATTGCTATTCCAGAAGACGCACTAATCATTATCCCAGTGCGCAACTTGGTGCTGTTCCCGGGCCTGGTCGTGCCCATCAGCATCGGACGCGAAAGCTCTGTGACTGCGGCACAAGAAGCAGCACGCTCGGGACGCCGAATCGGCGTACTGCTGCAGAAACAAGCCGACTCCAACGACCCTACACCAGATGACCTATATCATGTAGGCACGGTCGCCAGCATTCTTCGCTACGTAACGGCGCCCGATGGCTCGCACCATATCATTTGCCAGGGTGAGCAGCGCTATCGCGTAAAAAAATTCCTGTCCGGCTACCCATTCCAAGTTGCTTCGGTGGAACGCTACGAAGAACAGAAAACCGCCAACCTGAGCATAGAGGCGCTCATGGTTCAGTTAAAAGCTCGCAGCACCGAAATACTCCAGATGCTGCCTCAAGCCCCTGCGGAACTCGTTGCGACAACACAAAACATTTCATCGCCCTCGGTACTGACCGACTTCATTGCCGGCGTCATGGACCTGAAACCAGACGAAAAACAAGAAGTGCTGGAAGCGTTCGACCTGGAAACCCGCATGGACAAAGTGCTTGGGCTTTTGATTCACAATATCGAAGTTCTGCGTGTCAGCCAAGACATCGACCAGCAAACCAAAGAGCGCTTTCAAGACCAGCAACGCGAAATCCTATTGCGTGAACAGCTTAAAACCATCCAGAAACAACTTGGTGAAACGGAAGGCAACGAGGCAGAAATCGCCGCTATCGAAGAAAAAATCGTCCAGGCCAAAATGCCGGAAGACATTGAAACCCAGCTACGTAAAGAATTAAGACGCCTCCAGCATATGACCGAGGCATCAGCTGAATACTCCATGCTGCGTACCTATCTTGATTGGGTCACTGAATTGCCCTGGTCCATAGCCACCGATGACCGTATCGACATCGCCGAAGCGCGCACTATCCTCGACCAGGATCATTACGGCCTGCTTAAGATAAAGCGCCGCATTCTTGAGTACCTCGCGGTGCAAAAGCTTAACCCCAAAGGAAAAAGCCCAATTCTCTGTTTTGTCGGCCCTCCGGGGGTCGGCAAAACATCACTGGGACAAAGCATCGCCAGGGCTACAGGGCGCAAGTTTGCCCGCATCAGCCTGGGCGGTGTCCACGACGAAGCCGAAATACGCGGCCACCGGCGTACCTATATCGGCGCCCTGCCCGGCAATATTATTCAGGAAATTCACAAGGTTGGGTCCAAAAACTGCGTCATGATGCTCGACGAAGTCGACAAACTGAGCAGCGGAATACAGGGCGATCCGGCCTCAGCCCTGCTTGAGGTGCTCGACCCAGAGCAGAACATCAGCTTTCGTGACAACTACCTGGCGGTGCCATTCGACCTGTCGCACATCATGTTCATCACCACCGCGAACATGCTCGACACCATCCCCATCCCGCTACGCGACCGCATGGAAGTGATTCAACTACCGGGCTACACCGAAGAAGAAAAAATCCAGATTGCCAAGCGCTATCTGATTGCGCGCCAAATGACAGCCAACGGGCTAAGCCCCGAGCAATGCGAAATAACCGACAAAGCCCTGCGCACCATCGTTCACAGCTACACGCGCGAAGCCGGTGTACGCAACCTCGAACGTGAAATAGGCAGCGCCCTGCGACATGCCGCCATGCGTATTGCCGAAGGCACGGCGCAACACGTGCTGATCGACCTGGACGACCTGCACGCAACGCTGGGACCTGAAAAGTTTGAAAGTGAAATTGCCATGCGTACCAGCCTGCCCGGAGTGGCAACGGGGCTGGCCTGGACCCCGGTAGGCGGCGATATCCTTTTCGTCGAAGCCAGCCGCACACCTGGCAGCGGCAAATTGATACTGACCGGGCAACTGGGCGACGTCATGAAAGAAAGCGCCCAGGCAGCGCTTACATTAGTCAAAGCAGGTTCAGAACATCTTGATATTGCACCTGATCTTTTTGAGAAAATCGATATTCATGTACACGTTCCAGCCGGCGCCATCCCCAAGGACGGCCCCAGCGCGGGTGTAGCCATGTATATCGCCTTGCTTTCGCTGCTGACCAATACTCCGGTGCAAAGCGACCATGCCATGACAGGCGAAATCAGCTTGCGTGGTCTGGTACTGCCCATAGGTGGCGTCAAAGAAAAAGTGCTGGCCGCCTTGCAAGCAGGCATCACCACTGTACTTTTGCCTGCCCGCAACCAGCGGGACCTGGAAGACATTCCCGAAGATGCCCGCAACCGCTTGCATTTTGTCTGGCTGAACACCGTTGACGATGCCGCTCGCGCCGCCCTGGAAGCACGCGTATCCCGGACAACTGCGTATCAGGCAACGTGACGGCCTGAGTCAGATTTCTTCCGTCAGCACCACTCTTAACTCAGCGGGCTCTTGTGGCGTACCGTGACGTTTCAGGTAGCCCTGGCTACGAGGACTACTGCAAGTTCAAGGCCATGTTTGCGGCCATTTGGCTATTCACAATACGCTGCACGCGCACCGCGTCGCCAAAACGCGAGCCATTCTGGCCTTGTGCATTAAGCAACACCACGGCCAAATTACGCCCGCCAAGCTGAATCAGCATAACCAGGCAGCCGCCGGCTTCGCGGGTGGTGCCTGTTTTCGAAGCCAGAATCGTCCAGTTTGATCGGCCCACCAACATATTGGTATTTTGGAAGGTCTGATCAGCGGCTTCGTGCTTGACGGCAGTGGAAAACCGTCGGACCAAGGGACGCCGCGAGGCCGCATGAACCAGCTTGACCAAGTCTTTGGCTGTAGCCACATTGTCGTTGGACAAGCCAGTAGGCTCGACAAATCTGGAATCTGTCATGCCTAAGGCCTGCGCCTTGGCGTTCATGGCTACGACAAAAGCTGCCATGCCTCCCGGATAAGTACGCCCCAAGGCGTGCGCCGCGCTATTCTCGGAAGCGGTTAGTGCCAGGTGCAGCAGGTCAGATCGGCTCAGGCTAGTACCCACGGACAAACGTGAAGGCAATTCACTGGCTATTTTGCTATCCTCGGCGCCAATGCTGATCATTTCGTCCATGGGCAGATCAGCATCGACCACCACCAGCGCCATCATGAGCTTGGTAATGGAAGCAATGGGCCGCACCAGGTTTTCCTTGCGGGCAAACAAGACCTCGGACGTATCCACGTCTTGCACGATCACCGTGCTGGACTTGAGCTTCTTGATCTCGGCGGCCGGATTGCGTGTGACTAGCGATGCCTTTGCCGCAGCATCCGGGTCTAGTGGCTCGGGCCGCGCTCCCCAGCGCTTGATGGCAATACGCTTGCCATAACCGTGCTTGCAAATTGGCAAGGCCGGTTGGGCATTACAAGGATGGAAGTTGGGCACCTGAGCCGCAGCCACAGTTGGCCAGCCCGCAACCATAGTCAGAACCGCGGCTACGAAAAGCGTCACCAGCCCTGCAGCCCATCTGCTGTTTTTCAACTTCAAAGACAATACACCAGGCACTACGCTGATCCCCTTGCTTATAAAGTTCTCGTATCTTAGATCATGGTGTCGGATCTGATTACTGTCATTGCATACAGTGCTTTTATTGCATGAACCAACCGTGGCTGACAACCAACGACTGTCCGGTCAAGGCATTGCTGGGGAATGCGGCGAAAATGAGTGCAACCTGTGCTACGTCGTCAACAGTCGTGAATTCACCATCTACAGTGTCCTTGAGCATCACATTCTGGATAACGTCCTCTTCGGAAATACCCAATTCCTTTGCCTGTTCAGGAATTTGTTTTTCGACTAGTGGCGTGCGTACGAAGCCTGGACAAATGACATTCGTACGAATGCCGTAGGCAGCACCTTCCTTGGAAATAACCTTCGCCAGGCCCTCGAGACCGTGCTTGGCCGTAACATACGGGCTCTTGAGCCTGGATGCTTCCTTGGAATGCACAGACCCCATAAAAATGATGCTGCCACCACGTTTAGCTGCAATCATCTGACGCACCGCGGCACGCGAAGTAAGAAAGCCGCCATCCAGGTGCACAGCCAAAAGCTTCTTCCAATCAGAAAACTTGAATTCCTGTATGGGTGCAACGATTTGAATGCCTGCGTTACTGACCAGGATATCCACTGGCCCCAACTGTTTCTGGATCTGATCAAAGCCTTGGTCTACCGCTGCTTCATCCGTTACATCCATGGCAAGGGCAAGTGTCTTGACCCCCTTCCTGGAAATGGCGTCGGCCGTGGCCTGCGCCGCATCCAGCTGCATGTCGGCAATTACCACATTAGCCCCGGCATCGGCGAAGACTTCGGCAATCCGTTTACCCAAACCACTGGCCGCCCCAGTGACCACTGCCAGCTTCCCTTTCAGGCTCAGGCTGGTTGTTGCGTGAACTTCAGGCGTTACTGTTTTAGTCATGACTTTTCCTCTTAAAAAAACGCGATTGCGTCAGGCAACTTCGAGTCTACACCCGCGTCAAGCAGGAAGCCGCAGCCGCTGCTAGAATTGTCGCCATCCGACTCGAAAACCGCTAAAAGGACCACACCACATGACCGACACGGTAATAAAGCAAGCTGGCCCGACATTTCTGGATGCTCAAGCCAGTGATCCGGTCACGATGGGGTGGATGATAGGTTCCCCACCACCTGCAGATAAACAGATTCGATACGCAGATGGTACGTTTCGGGATTTTCCACAAAGGCGTTGGGCTCTCTCCAATTACCGCCAGCTTATGCCAACCAGCAATGTGGCACGCGGTACAGGGCCAGTCAGCGTGCTGCCCATCGCCATGCGTCACGATATCGACGATGTGAAATTTCAGGTACTGGGCAGCGAACAAATCCTGACCTGGGCGCAATCGCTCAGTGCCAACTACACCGACGGCATTGTGGTCTTGCACAAGGGCCAGATCGTCTACGAGCGTTATTTCGGTGTGCTCAAGCCTCAAGGGCAGCACGTGGCAATGTCCGTGACCAAGTCGTTCACGGGTATCATCGGCGCCATGTTGGTGGCGGAAGGTGCAATCAACGAAAACGAGCTCGTCTCGAAATACGTTCCCGAACTTAAAGACACTGGTTTTGGAGACGCTACTGTGCGTCAATTGCTCGACATGAGCACCAGCGTCAAATACTCGGAAGACTACACCGACCCCAAAGCCGAAATATTCACCCATGTACGAGCAGGCGGAATCGCCCCTCGCCCGCATGACTACGAAGGTCCGAAATCGTTCTACGAGTTCCTGCTGACGATCAAGAAGGCAGGCACGCATGGCCAGGCCTTTGCCTACAAAACCATCGACTCAGATGCATTGGGCTGGGTGATTCGCCGTGTAACGGGCAAATCGATCTCTGAAAACCTACAAGAACGAATTTGGAGCAAGCTCGGTGCAGAACAAGACGCCTATTTCACAATAGACTCAGCAGGCACTGAGTTCGCCGGTGGCGGTTTGAACGCAGGCCTGCGCGACCTGGCCCGTTGCGGCGAAATGATGCGACTCGATGGCAACTACAACGGACAACAGATTGTGCCCAAGGACGTCGTAGCAGACATTCGCCAAGGTGCTGACAGGGATCAGTTTCAAAAATCAGCCTACAACAAGGCGCTTCCGGGTTGGGGCTATCGAAACATGTGGTGGGTGTCGAACAACGAACACGGCGCTTATTCCGCGCGCGGCGTGCATGGCCAGGCGATCTATATCGACCCTAAAGCCGAAATGGTCATTGCCCGATTCGCCTCGCACCCATTGGCAGCAAACACCAACTTCGACCCCACTTCGTTACCTGCGTATCACGCGCTGGCCAAGCATTTGCTGGCCTATCCTCAGTAGGTAATCCCAAGACTCAAGAGCCCGATCTGCTGCTCGCCAATACCCTGCTCAGAAACCGGCCTCGTGTAGGCCGCTTGACTAAGCACTAACCAAAGGTCATGGCTAGCGTAGCCATGACCAGCTTGTGTATTCACCGATAGCCTCATCATGAGTCTGATACCCAAGCATATACAATAGAATAGTTCTCAATTCCCACACATCTGTTTTCACTAGTCTTTTTTGACTGTCCCCCAGTCTTCAGGCAACAACTTCATCAAGAGGCATAACTATATGATTAGCTCCTTTACCCGGCGCTTGTCGGTCAAAACTCTGCTGGCCGCTGCCGCCGGATCCCTGCTTGTAGCCGCCGGCACTGCGAACGCTACCTACCCCGATCGTCCTGTCTCGTGGGTAATTCCCTTTCCCCCTGGCGGCCCTACCGACGTTGCAACCCGTGTCTTGGCCGACGCCTTCAGCAAAGAGCTGGACATCACCTTCGTTACCGAAAACAAGCCCGGTGCCTCAGGGAGCATCGGCGTGCGCAACGTCATGCGTAGCAAGCCCGACGGCTATACCATTGGCATGCTAGCCTCGCCCAGCCTTACAGCACCTTATATGTTGGCCGCCAACCTGTACGATCTCAGCAAAGATATCCAGCCCATTGGAGTTGCTTATGTAACCCCGCTGATTCTTGTCGTCAACCCCGAAGTTATGCCTGATGTTACCGACTTGGCCTCTCTGGCCAAAGCTGGCAAAAACGGGGACTTGAACTACACATCGGCAGGCACCGGCAGCACCGGCAATCTGACTATGGAATTGCTTAAAACCGAACTGAACTTTGCCGCTACCCACATTCCTTACCAGGGGAGTTCACCCGCCGTCACTGCCGTACTTGCCGGTGATGTTCCCATTATGCTTTCCGACTCGGTCGCCGTACTGCCCCAGATCAAAGCAGGCAAACTGCGCGCCATTGCCGTCAACACAGAAAATTTCAAGGCCCTGCCCGACGTCAAGTCTTTGAAAGAGCAAGGCGTAAAAGGCAGCAAGGCCATTTCATGGGTAGGCGTTTTTGCACCGCTCAAAACGCCTGACGAAGCGCGCATCAAGCTCGCTGATACCCTCAAAAAGGTGCTGCAAGATCCGCAAGTGGCCGAGCGCATGATATCAGTCGGTGCTTACCCAGTTTACGGTGACGCTGACAACATGGCACAACGCATAATCACCGATTCGGCCATCTGGGAAAAAGTCATTAACGACAACAAACTCGGCGCACGTAACTAAAGCCATGTAAAACGCCACGCTCGCGACTAAGAAAAGCGTATGGCCCCCCCTGTTTCAAGTGTGTCCAACCACAACAAGCGGTATGGCACACTTGATCCAGGTGACGCGAGAAGGTGCATGAACCACGCACGACCACGTCACCAGAATCAGATAACGTCGCAAAATGCCTCAATTTATATATTTCAAAAAAGGCGGCTGGCCCCCTTAGCGGGTGCCCCGACCACCTGTTTTAGCGTTAGTGCGGTAACGTGGAAAAGCAGCCGTATTTTTAACACCCGATTTTTCCAGACTATCGAACTTGTCACCCATTACCGACGCAAGCTCATCCAGGCGCGCGTCAGCACCAGGGTGAGTGGAAAACAGTAACTCGAACTCGCCTTGACCCGATGTAGTGGCATACATTTGCAATACGCGCGGCAGGCCGTAAGGGTCGTAGCCCGCGCGAGCGGCCAGCACTACACCCATACGATCCGCCTGGTACTCATCGCCTTTATCCAGACCAGAACCATATACTCCCCGGCTCAGGTTCACTAGGGGACCCCAATCACCTTTGCCGCCACCGCGCAGAGCGCTTTGGGTCAAATCACCCAGGGCGGCAACCCGGTCCCGCTTGATCATGGTATTTACATAGTGGCCTTGCAGCACATGGGCGATCTCGTGGGCAAGCACCCCGGCCAATTCCGACTCGTTTTCCAGGCGCGCCAGTAAGCCCCGGGTAATGAACACATAGCCCGATGGCGCTGCAAAGGCGTTTACACTATCTGTATCGATAACGCCGAAACGCCAGTTGGTGTCGTCAGGTCCAGCCTGTAACGCGACCCATAGCCCAAGCCGATTAACGTAGTTCTGCAAGGCAGCATTCTTGACCAGGGGCGCCGCGCCTAATAACAAAGCGGCGGCCTCATCGCCCATTGCCTGCTGCTTTTCAGGCGTCGCCTCTTGGGAAAAGCTGCGTGCCAGATTTTCGCCATGCTTCAGGATGCTATCAAGGTTCATAGTGGCGCAGCCGGTAAGCACTACTGCTAGCGCGCCAGCCGCCAGGCTGCGGCTCAGTCTCGTCACAAGATGCTGGTGTGGTGTCCGTATCATGTAAACCTCCTAGTTGCCACGCAATCGGATTGTGCCTGCCGGAGCGGGCGGAGCGTCAGATGTTTTCAGCCAAGCCAGACTGTTAGACTGAAGCTTGTTGGTTCGCGCATAAGCTTGTGCACTTTTAACGCTGGCCCGATACTGATCCATACGCTTGCGCTCGCTGGGGTTAGGGGTGGCGCGCGCCAACAAATCGCTGCTAATCCCTTTAGTGCCTGTGGTGGCCGTTACACCCGTCGTACCCGTGCGGGCGACATTACCCATAGCGCTCAGACTATTAAAATAGCCGCCCGTCGCCTTGGGACTGTCTGGGCGTATATTCAAGAGCCTGACCCATCCAGTCTGGCCGTTCGCGTCTTTGACTTGCGTCCATCCCCCTTGATTGGCAATGATGCTGACCGCTGTTTTTTTACGCAGACTGCTTACCGTGGGTGCATCGGTAAACGGCTGCTGCTTCAGCTCGGCATCCCGGATCAGCGTGGCGGTTTGGGCATGCGCCGCACCACACGCCAGAAACACTGTGGCGAGAGCAACGGATAAACGCAAAACGTTCATGAACGACTCCTTTTAGGCTCATATAAATACACGGGTTCCAAGCGACCCTTGACGTGGGTGTATCCTTCATCATCAAACTCAAACTCGCCGGGCGCGCGTAATTCACACGCGTCCCGGGTCGCTTGCGACACTAATATGCGAATTTTTTCTTTGCCCGGCGCCTTGGGCTGATCTCGGGTCTTACCTTCAATGCGGCTGGCCAAATTGACGGTGTCACCTATTGCGGTGTAGTCCAGCCGTTTTTCCGACCCCAGCAACCCCACCACAGCGGGTCCGGTATGTATGCCTATTCCAATATCGAAATCACTGCCTCGCAGATCGGGCTCTTGTTGAAAAGCCAGCAACCGACGTTGCATTTCCAACGCGGCTCGCACCGCCTGCGGCGCGTGGTCGTCGGTGGCCAGCGGAGCCCCCCAAAAAGCCATGATGGCATCACCGATAAACTTATCCAGGGTACCGCCTTCGTGAAAGATCGCTTCCACTTGGGTATCAAAATAGCGGTTAAGCAAAGCGATGAGCTCTTCGGGCGACGTGTTTTCCGACAGGGACGTAAAACCGCGTATATCTGAGAAAAGCACTGATATTTCACGGCTGCCGCCTATGCGTGCCGCCTCCAGGGTTTCGCTGTCGGTCAGGCTGGCAACGACTCTAGGGTCAAGAAAACGGCCAAATATTTTAAGATTGCGTTCGCGCTGTGCATACTCGCGTACATAAGCACCCATCGTGCAGCAGGCAAAAAACAGCCAAAGCGTCAGCAGTGTAGAGTAAGGCAGCCACAAATAATTGAAATCTAAAAGACCGTAGGCGATGGCTATCAGCGCCAGGGTGCCTCCCAACAACCACCCCCCTTGGCGCAAGGGACTGATTTTTCTGTACGTGGCCAGCGCCAGCAGCAAGGCGATCACCACCCCCGCCCATAATGAAAATTGAGGCGAAACCGGCCGCAAAAAATCAGCATACAGCAGGTTGGACAAGGCCGTAGCCAATATGAAGGGACCTGGTGTGGATGGTCCCAACGGGGTAGGACGCAAGTCGTGCAAGCCGGGCGCCGCGCTACCAATAATAATTACTTTATCCTGAAGATCGGGCAAGCCTTCAGGATGCTGCTTCAGGGATTCAAGAAACAAGGGAGCGTATGAAATCTGCTTGAACTGGCTGCCATAAAAATGCAGGTGCAACGCCTCTTGTTCGGGCACCAGCACCCCCAAGTCTGCGGCGACGCGCGCCGGCAACGATGGCAAAGACCAGCCTTGCTCGGGATAATGCAACCAATAGCGCCGTCCAATTCCATCGGGATCAGGCAGGAAGTTGATCAGCCCAGTACGCCATACATCGGGAGAAACCGCCTTGGGCGCAATGAGCGGCAATCCGGCTTCGGCGCTAGCCCCGGAATGCGCACGCGCGCCCATAATGGGCGGGAGGTCTGCCAGGCGCGATTTAATACCATCCGTGACCACCAGCGGCAGATAAGCCGGGTATTCGCGTAGCGCCTGCTCAAAAAACTGATCGCTTTCCAGGCGAAAGCGATCCGGCTCGCTAAAAATCAGATCAAAAACAATAGCCTTGGGCTGCTGTTGCGCGAGCCAGCCCAATAGCTCGCCATGTATGGCCCGTGGCCAGGGCCAGTTACCGGCGAGTTCCAACATGTCGGGGTCGTCAAGGCTGGCTTGATCGATGTTGATCAGGATGATGTCGGAAGGTGGCTGACGTTGAGCAACATGCTGCCGGCCCAGAATATCGCCCAGCCGGCCGTCGAGCGCCGCCCAAGGCTGAAATAAAGACAAGGCCAGCAGCCACGCCAAGGTCAGCGCCAGCAGCAAGGCCTGGACGTGATAAGCATTCAGACGCACAGCATGTTAATCAATAGTGAACCTATGTAAATTGTGCCACATAATGTGTAGCGGCCATTGTAGCGTGTAGCAGGAACAGAGGGTGGGTTAAGCTTGTTGGTGATGCTCAGGCATTTTGCGCTCATCCGACATCATCCAAAATTGCAAGGATCAACGGTGAACTTAACTTACCAGTGGCTTTACGACACAGTGCGCGCGCGTTTTAATTCTGAAGAAGCGATGGAGGCCTTCCTGCCCCAGGCACTGGCACCTGAAGAGTTGAAGCGTAAGGGCGATGATCGCTTCCTGTCTGCGATGACGCAGCGGATATTCCAGGCAGGCATGCGGCATACTGTGGCTGATGCCAAGTGGCCTGCCGGAACTCTGTTACAGGGTTCTATGAAGCTGGCGCAGGCTGCAGCAAGGCAGCCACGCCTAAGGCTGCAACGGCAAAGGCCAGCGGTGCAAACGACACCCAAAGCACGACATCCCAACCATATGCAGCCAACAGACTGCCCGAAGCGAAAGACCCCACGGCCATGGTCCCGAAGACCACAAAATCATTAAACGATTGCACGCGAGCCCCCTCCTCCGGTCTATGACATTCAAGCACCAGCGCCGAGGCGCCAATGAAGCCGAAGTTCCAGCCCACGCCCAAGAGAATCAAAGTAAGCCAGAAATTCGCAACATCAATACCCGCCAAGCCTATTGCTGCTGCCAGACCCGTTAATACTAATCCTACCGACACCACACGGCCCGCCCCGAACCGCATAATCAAGCGCCCGGTAAAGAAGCTGGGCAAATACATGGAAATAACGTGCCACTGCATACCCAGATTAGCGGTTTCCTGTGGATGGCCACACATCTGCATGGCCAGCGGAGCTGACGTCATAATGAAATTCATCAGTAAATAGGAAACCGTACCGCAGATGACTGCCGTAATGAAACGCGGTTGGCGCACTATCACTGATAGCGCTCGCCCTCCTGACTCCTGCTTGACTGTCAGCTTCGGCAGGCGTACGCCCAGCAATACCACCCCCGACACAGCTGCCACAGCCGCTTGTACCAGATAGGTAACAACGAACATGTAGGGCGGCCATAAGTCCATGGTATAGGTGACCAGTTGCGGTCCGATGACACCAGCTGCTACTCCGCCTCCCATGACAAATGACAGAGCACGGGCACGCTTACTTGGCTCGACGCCATCAGCGGCGGCAAAGCGAAAGGACAGTACCACCGCCGCATAGGCGCCACCAAAGAACGTCGCCAGGCAAAACAACCAGAACGAGCCTAGCACAACCGACATTGCTGCCAATAACCCAACCAGCACGCCACAACCCGCTCCGGCCAGGAAAGCGGCTCGCCTGCCGTACCGTCGGGCAATTGCGCCCATGGGCATGATGCATGCAGCCATGCCCACCACGAAAATAGAAATAGGCAAAGTCGCCAATGACTTATCCGGTGCAATTACATTGCCAACTATCGATCCGGTAGCATAAACCACCACTGCGTTTGCACCGGCCAAGGCCTGCGCCAGGGTAAGACGAATAATATTTCCACGCTGGTCGCGCTGGGACAATATAGGTGTTTTTTCTTCTGGCAATGCAGCATCAATATGAGACAAAACCCACCCCAAGTAACAAGAACACAAAAACAACACGCAAGCTTATCATCAGACTTGAGAGCTATGACAATATTTTCTTATTTGATTGCCTGGGAATGGCATGCAATTCACCATCCTGTTAGTCGAGCATATGGAATTTGTTTAGGCAGCGAGCCAAACGAAAGCGATGTGAGCGAGGACAAACCCAGCGCAGCTCCTACCCCCTACCTCGCGGTACAACCACCTCCCAACGCTCACACTTATTCAAACCCCTGTATTGCTCCTCGCTATCCTCGGCAAAACGCACTATGACTGCCGCAACTTCGCAGTGATCAAAGCCAATCTGTGGCTGGAACGACTTGGCGGTTCGCCCTACCACGTTGCCCTGCCTATCGAGCAGTTGATAGCGGCCTGCCTCCTCCTTCAGTGTTAGCGGATCCCCCTCGCGCAGCCCCTCGATAGCCTTGTGTATCTGAGCATGCGGTGATTGACGACCAGCAAAACCGATGTCGATATCTTTCAACGCGAGCTGCTGAAAGCGTATCTCCAACTCGGAGAGCGGTACCCCTTGAAACGCATATTGCTGAATATCCTTCGTCAGGCTACAGCTGAATGGGTTGTCGTCAGCGAATTCGCACAAGGTCAGGGTTTGCTCTGCTCGAGTCATACCCACGTAGTACAAACGACGCTCATCGGCAAGCGCACTAGCCTGAGTGTTCCAGCCGCCATCCAACAAGACGACATGGCGGAATTCCAGCCCTTTAGCTGAATGCACGGTGCCAAGATAAAGGCCTTCCTTGGGCTGTTGGCGCAACTCGCGGGCGTAATCATACAACCAGTCGACGAGTGCTTCACAACCAAGCTGGCAGTCTCCCAACTCTCCTTGCATTTGCTCAAAGGCTGTTTGGAAAAAGCGCTGCCACTCGGCTTCCTGCAGTTGATCGCTACCCGACAAATGCGCCCATGCGTCAGCCGCGCACAAAGCGCCTTCGATTTCTTTTAGATGGTCGATGGCAGCCACGAAACTGCGCTGCCGAGTCATCGGTAATGCAGTTTCCTTGTCTGCCGCCAAGAAATAAGGAATATGATGCTGCTCGCACCAGGCCTGAATCGGCCACAGATAGCGGTGCGTCCGCGCCAACACTGCACAGCCGTTCCAGTTTCCCTGCTCAAGCGCTAACAGGCGCTCTAACTGTGCCATGGCTGCCTGAGCTTGTAGATTACCGAGCTCGCCGTCGCTCGGAGCTATCTGCAGTCGTAGTACCCGGCCTTTTTGTTGCTCGTCCCGCTCCTCCCATACGCCACCGGCAGCCGACTCTCGCCGTGCCCTATCGATACGGATGGGGTTCGCCTCTTTCAGACGAGCAGGGTTTTGAGCTACGAGCTGGTTGGCCGCTTCGATGATCCGCAAAGAAGAGCGATAGTTATCGACCAGGAAGCTAGTCGACGCCTCATAATCCTCGCGGAAGCGCTCGATATAGCGATTGTTCGTATCGCGCCAGGCATAGATATTCTGGTCGTCGTCGCCTACCGCCATAATGCACAACCGGCCATCCTCTTCCGCTTGCCGCCCGGCCAGGGCACTTACCAAACGGTATTGCAAGTCGTCGATATCCTGGTATTCGTCGACCAAGATATAACGATATCCGCGCAACAACTGCTCGCGAAGGTCGTCTTCTCCCTCAATACTGCGCTTGCCTTCCAGCAATTCGACGGCGTCGCTCAATACCTGCTTGAGAACTCGCTCGTCGACCGTAGCGCCTAGCTCAAAGCGGGTGCCAGTCAAGCGCATAGCCATGCTGTGATAGGTCAGAACGCTGACACCATAAGCGTCGGCGCCGACCAGCGCCAGCAAGCGCTTGCGAATCTCGTTCGCCGCGTGGCGGTTGAAGGTCAGCGCCACAATGCTGGCCGCCGGTACCCGCCGCACACGCAGCAAGTAAGCAATGCGATGCACAATCACTCGTGTTTTGCCAGAGCCTGGCCCGGCCAATACCAGCCGATTCAGGTCGTCATCGTCAGCGACTATCAGCTTCTGGGCCGTGCTCAGCGACTCAATGATGGACTTCCATGACTCCTCGCTAGTCGCCAACTTAAGCACGCCCTCTCGCCCGGAAAAATGGCGTGTTATGAAGATCTGCTTGGAGCTCGTGAAGTAATCCAGTACCAGGCGCAAGGCCTCGATCATCTCCTTCAGCGCCACTTCAGCATACTCACGCATCACATGAACCTGAATACGCTTCTCGCGATAGTGCTCGTCGAGCCGCAAGTAGTCTTCCTTGAGGAAGGTCTTGCGCTTGTCTTCTTTTTTCACCTCGATGGTCATGGCTCGGCGCATCACCGTCATGCCATGGTTGAGGGTCAAAATGGCCTGCCTATGCAGGTAGAGCAAGACATGCTCGATGACCCTGCGACGCCTGTTCGGTGGAATCAGATGTCGCAGCTCAAGGTCACTTTCGAGCACTTGAAGCAATTCACCGAAACTCGTTTCAACCAGCAGATCAGCGCCACGCAATCCCGCCGGCAACTTACCGATGAACAGTTCCAGAAACTGGCTAGCCAATACGCGCCGCACGTCTCCAAAACCAACGATCTTCGACCAGGAATGACCACCCTTGATACGCAACTTGAGGTAATCACGATTAAGCTGCCTGAGCTCGAAGCTACTGCGCTGCTGGCCATCGGCATCATGATCCTGAGCCAGGCTGCGCAACAAGCGCAGCACATGCAAAGGAAGCAACTCGTCCAGCCCAGTCGTTGCCTTGAGCTCAGCGCTTAGCGCCGACAGATTCAGATCCTGCCAATCACCCTGCTCGGCATCCGGCGCCTGCTCGGGCAAACACTGCAGCAATGCCTGCTCCAGCGCCAGCGTGTTTTGCAGACGCTGGCTGGAAGCCCCTGTCACGCCATGACGCACATACAGCGTTATCTGCGCATCATTAACCAGCAGCCCCATTTCCTCGAGTTGCTTGAGTGCGCTGGCAACCTCTTCCGACTCTAAACTGGTCAACTGCATCAATTCATCGGTATTCACTCGCTCGTCAACACCGACGCTATAGAGAAAGCTCAGAATAGCCCTGAACTCTTGTAGTCGGCGTTGCGGCAGTTTGGCCTTCAATAAGCGCTGTTCAGCCTCTTCCGCGCTCAGATCCAGTCGTGCTGGGAAAATCTGCGTATGGTTTTCCTCACGTTTGAGGTAATCACCACGCTCCAGCCAGGCAACCGCCGTAACAACCTTGGTTTCGGCATCACGCTCATCCGCAGAAAAGCTGGTATCGACGCTGTCGTCCAACAGGATTTCACCCGCCGTGATAATCAGCTTGCCACCCTTACGCCGATTGCTCTCGTTACGCAACTTGCGCAAGATCTGTTGGATGTCGCGCATACTAAGCTTGGAGCGCTCGCTCATGCCGAACTGGGTTTCGATGTCTTGCGGGTCGTACAAAAGCACACAGCGAGCATCACCCTGATCACGCCCAGCCCTGCCAGCTTCCTGCAGGTAGTTTTCTAGCGACCCCGGTATGTCGGCATGCACGACCAGACGGATATCAGCCTTATCCACCCCCATTCCAAAGGCGTTGGTGGCAACGATGATCCTCAACTGCCCAGCCTTGAAGCCATCCTGAACATCCATTTTGGTATTGGGTTCCAGACCGGCATGGAAGTGCTTGCAAGGCCACCCTTGGCTGATCAGGAAGTCGGAAAGCTCCTCAGCACTCTTACGGCTGGAAACGAAGACAACAGCACCACCCTCCTGGCTGTCGAGATGCTCGTGCAGCAAGCGATCCGTACGCGACCACTTCTCTGCCCGGATACAGGGCAGCACATCGAAATGCAGATTCACCCGCTCATGCCCGCCAGGAAAAACCTTGAATTCTATGCCTAGGCTTTCCTTGAAGTGGCTCTGAATGTCGGCCAGCACATCTGGCTTGGCCGTCGCGGTAAAGCAGCCGATCTGGGCCAGCGGGTGGTCACCGGTGTATTCCCGGATGAAACGCGATACATAGAGGTAATCCGGCCGAAAATCACTGCCCCACTTCGACAGGCAATGCGCCTCATCGAAAATCCAGGCGCCGACCTGACGTTGGCGGATAGCCCGCCGGAAAGCCTTGTTACGGAACTGCTCGGGCGACACCAGCAGTATGCCCACGTCACCCATCTGGACCTTTTCCAGCACTTCGGCACGTTCGGGCATGGTCAACAGGCCATTCAGTGTCGCGGCGCACTGGACGTTGCGTTCCATCAAGCCATCCACCTGGTCCTTCATCAGCGACTGCAGCGGCGAAATGATAATGGTAAGACTGCCATTACGATGAAAACGGTTAAGCGCCGGCAACTGGTAGCACAACGACTTGCCCCCGCCAGTCGCCAAGATGGCAAGCACATGCTGGCCACGCATGCCGGCAAGCACGATGTCGTGCTGCAAACTCTTCCCTGGCTGCTCGTAACGGAAATCGGGGAAGCCGAAATAGCGCTTCAGTTCGTGGCGTGGGTCATGCGTCGTTTGACAATACTGGCAACCCTCCTGCCCGCACGGTACATCGCGCAGTTCGGAGATTAGCTGACCGACCGCCGGAAACTGATGCCGAACCCAGGGAGCCAACACTGAGTTGCCACCAGAGACACGAAGCCAGGCCAGAGCATAAGCCAAGGGCCAATGCAGATCTTCTTGCTGAAGATCTGCATCGAGCAGTTGCTGAAGTCGTGTCCGGCATACCCTCAAGTCTCGCGACAGCGACGGGTCTGACTCTTGTAGCAGTTGCGGAATCAGTGTCCTGAGCTCGGATAAAGGTACAGGACCCTGCCCACTTAAAGACGCAAAGAAAGCCCCCAAATCACTCTTGAGGGTCGGAGCCAACAAGGTCTGGTAGCAGAGCAGTTCCTTTGGATTGCCCTCTTTCAACTGAGCAAATGCCTGGCGTTGATCCTGAAAAAGGACCAAGGTCGAGCGGCAATCTGATAGAGGCGAATTGAGGCTATCGCGGATGAGCTTGTAATCTTTGACCAGCCGGTGATACGGATTCTGCGGAAACGCCAACGGCGATAAACGCAAGGTATCTATCACTGGCAGTGTATGCAAAACCATGTTGGGAGCATGTTCGCGCAAAATGGGCAAGTCATGGGCGATGGCATTGTGCCCAAGCACGAAACCCGCGCCCTCAGACAATACATCCAGTTGCTGCAAAGCCAAGGATGGGTTTCCTGCTACTTTCAGCTCTAGCTCAGCGCCAGAATCTGGCCGCAAAGCGCCCACCATCATGATACGGGCAGGCTGTGTGCCTTTAGGCGGCACAACTTCCAGATCGAATACCAAACCCTTATGCTGGGAAAAAGACGACATTACACGGGTATTCCTTGCTTAACTATTCTATGGCGGCAATTATCTTTTCCACTGATGGTGACATGATCGACTCCCCCCGATGCTGCTCGCAGCACCAACAATCAAATACAACGTCAACGCGGTACTTGCCAAGCGCCGTCGATTATGACATGAGTGGTGGCGATGCCCCCCCCCAAGTCAGAGATTTACTGGCCGTGATCCAAGGCGAACAAACTCGAACGGAATTAATGGATGCCCTTGGGTTAAACGATCGCAAGCATTTTCGAGTTGCTTACCTGCAACCTGCACTCGACACCGGGCTGATTGAGATGACCATATCGTGGCCTGCTTTCACACAACAGCAGCCAACCTAGCGGCCAACAAGTCGGCCTGCTCGGCAAACTTCTTGGCCCAGGTAAACGACAAAGGCGCGTCGGATGCTAGGTGTGATGCCCTCGTGCGCAAAAAGCTGCATCACGTCGAACAGGTCACGCGGATGCTGGCGATCCAACGCGGCATGTCACGTGCAAACAGATTGATCGCCGTGCCGCCCTTCAAAGCGAAGGTGTCATCCACGAACACAAGCGGCGCGACTTGTGTGAGCAAACGCGCAGTGTCGAGATAAGTTTGATTCATGGTTTAAGCACCAGCAGGCCATCGACCGATTGAGACACCCAAGGCCGATCACTGCCCGTAGGCAGTGCAGCCGGATCAAGCTTGGCTGCCCAAGGCAACGAAGCTTCACGTCCGAGTTGTAGACACAGCCGCACGGTCTTGACGCTCGTGCAGCGCTGCAGCAGTTCACGCAGCACGTCGGCACGCAAGCTGTAAGTGCTTTCAAGAAGTTCGCGGGCTTCTTGTAATGGCTGGCGAACACCCACCTCGCTTAACAACTCCAGCAAGGCCCTCTCCGGTGCCGACACCTGCGGCGCGCTATCGCGCTTCTCGAAGGGGCCCGCGTGTAGCAAGGCGCTGGGCTGCTCGTCGAACAGGCGCTTGCGATGATATTCGGCCGGAAAACGCTCGGTGAACCACACAGGCAGACGCCCTGCCGTCCAGCCATACAAGTGCGGTACCGGCTGCTGCGACACATACTGCCGCACGCCATACCAGTCGAGCACTGACTTGCCCCCAACATGCAGCCCCTTGAACCGACGCTGCAACAGCAAAAGGCTGGGATGCAAGGCTACGGTATCGTTCGGCCGACCGTATACCCCTCGCGCCAGACGCACAAGCCAGCCCGCCCGAACGTAGTGAACGGCCAAGAGCTGATCCGTGGATAGTTCCTGGATCTTATATCAATCGCAGCCGTCTTTCGTCCTGGGTTTCCACGGGACGGAACGTCAGACGGTCGAAGCACTCATTGCAGAACCAACCAAGCACCTGAAACACAGTGCCGGACGTTACGAATGGCTCGGCCACGGGATCTATTTCTGGCAAAACGATCCGCTGCGAGCCTACGAGTGGGCAATGACCGGCAACGTCAAATCAAAAATCAAGGAACCTGACGCCGTCGGAACCATCCTTGACCGAAGCTTTGCCTTGATCTCACTACGCGGTCCGGGTTGGAAGAAGTGGCTGAGGCGTACGAGTTCGTTGCAGAGCTTTACAAGGAAGCAGGCTCGAAACTGCCCATGAAATAAACTAAAAGGACAATCGTTACCTGCAAGAACATCCTCGGGGTACGAGTTATCGTCAGCCAACATTGCAGGCATTGTCGATGCGCCATTACCTAGCGTAATAGATGATATCCGGTCTTAATGACATTGAACGAGATTGCGAACCAATACGGAATATCCATAATTGACTAAAATCAGTCTTTATCTAACTACACGCCCACATTTTGATATATACTCCCTCTGTTTTCAACGTTTAGAGGTTAATTGTGGACACAGACGGATGTAGTCGATCTAAGATCGCACGCGCCGCCTAGCAGGACCAACAGAAACCTCTTTTCTGTCACATCCTGCTAAGCCAGGATGTGGTAGGCCCCGGGCAACAGTCAGTTGCTCGCTTAAACCCCATTCATTTTTATCGCATTTTTAGCTATGCCCGTTGGCGCTGTACGTTCGCGTGCCATCGACACATAGATAAAAGGCGGCGCATGCTTGTGGATTCATCACCGTTTTCTCCGCTTTTCAAGGAGATAACTATGCGCATCATCAAACTATTACAATGGCTGCACCGTTCGAGCGCAGCCCAGAACGACACGCGACCCACCACCTATCGGCTGACCATTATCAGCTTAAGCACGATGCTTAACACGATACGTAAACAGCTCTACCACGAGCTGCAGGCCTTAGATGTCCCTATTTCGCGAGTATATGTTTCTCGTGCTGATACTGAGCATTTGGCTAGCACGTCCGTAATGCTAGAGTGCCCCCCTCATCTTCGCCCAAGGTTGAACGCCCTGGCGCTACGGCTGGGTCAAAGTCCTGATATACGTCGGATTCATGTGGAAAGCGCAGCAAGAAGTACCGTCGCCGCGCTACCCGCCTGAAAGCGTTTTGATAAACAATCCATAGGAGAGCGCCATGCCAGAAGACCCTGAGCCGCGACGGCAACCCACTTGGCCCGGCACTCGTCCATTGCTCTGACATTTGAGAATAACCACTTAAAAACGGGCACGGCCAGCCTATAAAGCCTACCCAGAAGGATTATCGTTCAGTGGCGCAAGCCACTGAGGGATAGTCGCACCCGTAGACAACGTAACGCAACACGCAATGCGGCTGCGTACATTAGAAGGAGATCATCATGTTCATGACTCATTCGCCATTCTCATCAACGCGACGCCATCGTATTTCTTTGGTGGCGGCACCGGATCACATCAACCAGGTATATGCCGCATTGCGTGCGGCCGCCTATGACCTAGGCCTTCATCTCACGCGTTGGCAGGAATCATCTACTCCAGCAGTAGGATTCGCCGCACAGGATAAACCTGTCGACAACGAAGCTCGTTTATTGCAAGCCGAATTCAGCACCACAGATAGTCTATCGACTCAATTTCTACAACGAGTTATTCGCGCCACCAATAAAATACCCATGACAAGTCTCAAGCTAGAGTTATTCCATCCGACTGTATCCGTGGGTTCCACAACGCAACCCGCACTTGCCCCGAAGACCGATAACCGAAAATTGAATGCTATCCGGCGCCCTCCTTCCCAACCATTGTGGGCGTGGCTGCTATCCGAACCACCGTGCTCGTCTGAAGCTTTTGATTGGTCTGAAGAGCAATCGACCTCACGCTCCACAGAACACAGCGCGCTATTTCGATAGTGTGTGCTAATGACAGACACGATAAATAACTCACCAGAAAGGAAACGTCATGGACGAAGACGGCAACGAGATGCCGCTTGCTGGCCACCTGATTAAGCGGCCAGCAAGCAACACCAACACCAACACCAGCTATTTCTTTAACCGATCAAGGACTAACTTGAGCCGGCGGAGCGTTCTGTTGCCTAAATAATAAAAGGCTGGATCTCCTGTCCGTGCTCAGGCGCATCAGGATGTATCTAATGAAAAAGATAACGCAACAACTCCGCTACGGGGATATCGCAAAAACGTCAACTTTTCACAATGACTCACGCTTACCCATTGTGCACTACGCCTGGCATTCTCTTAACGCGGTGCTACACGAGTTAAAAGCCGACCTTAACGGGTTAGTTCAGGCCGATGCACTACAGCGTTTAACCCGCAATGGTCCTAACAAGATTGCTCTCGATAAGCTTATACGCCGCGTTGACAAACACACTGACCGGCAATTGTCGCTACAACAACCTGCTGTCATGCGACGTCGCGCCACGCTATCAGCCTTTCCCATAGAGCGTGAAGTCACTATTCGCTCGCTTGTAGCAGGCGACATCATCACTTTGAAGTCAGGCGACCTTATTCCTGCCGACATTCGACTTATCGACTCGGATAGCTTCCTTGTCGATCAACCCGCGCCAGACACCCTACCCAATGTCTGCCTCATGGGTGCCCAGGTCATCAACGGGACAGCCACAGCTGTTGTCGTGGGAACCGGACCATCGACCTGCCTTGGCTCCGAAGCCGAAGATGCCATTGCAGCCATGCTCGCCGTGTCCGCCGACTACTTCTCATTACTGCGTCCAGCGCGCCGAGTAGCAACTGCAATCGTCTGCTCGGGCTTGCTTTTAAACGCAGCGCCCGCTCAAGCCCAAGAGAGGGTATCTCTTTATGGGACTGTGGATACCGGCATAGGTTGGACCCGTGTTTCTGGTGGAGATCACCTGATCGGCACATTAAGCGGCGGCCAAACTGACTCGCTCTGGGGATTGCGTGGTTCCGAAGCGCTCGCTAACGGGTTTACAGCAAGCTTCACCCTGGAAAGCGGCTTTGACCCATCTACCGGATCACTGGAAGATGAAGACCGCCTATTCAACTATGCCGCGTGGATAGGCATCGGACACGATGAGCTGGGCGAATTCCGCCTGGGTCGCCAACACCCTATAGGCCAGCGGTTCGGCGACGAACTGGAAATCGCCTCATGGGCGGACTTCGGACTGGGGGCCCTATTCAAAGCCTCTGATAATTACCAGTTATCCAATACCATCAGCTACCTAACCCCCAAGCTATCGGGCCTTCAAGCTGGACTCAGCTACAGTTTCAATGCCAACGAGGGCGAACATTTTCAAACCAGCCATAACGCGCGTGCACTGAGTGCCGGCCTGCGTTATGAGGACGGGCCGCTCTACGCGACGCTGACCTATGACCGCATGCTGCCAGGCCGCGACGGCGTACGCGGGAGCTACTCAGCCCAAGCATGGCAGCTTGGAGCAAGCTACGACTTCGAGGTCATCAAGTTGGCAGCAGGCTGGTCCCGCCAAAGTAACGGCTTTGTCGGACTGAACGGCGGGGATACGACTACCGGCGATTTCAGCGAAGTCGGTATTTCAGGGGCGGGCCCCATGGAATTCGTCCAAGGCGGCCGAGTCGACGCCTGGTTTCTGGGGGCGTCGCTGCCATTAGGCCCGGGCCGTGCGTTAGCGCAATGGTCGATCGCCAGCCCTGACTGGACATGGTGCAGCACGGGCGAACGCGCCAAAAAAGTCCAGACCTATTCGTTAGGCTACGTCTATGAACTGTCGCCACGCACCAGCGTGTATACGTTTGCCGCAGGCGGGCGCAACTTTTCAATGGGCGACACATTCGCGGCAGACAACCCAACAGTCAACCGGATTGCAGCTGGACTCACTCATCACTTCTAGCTTGACCGAACTTTCTGTTGGCGGCGCCAGTCGTCAGCCACCCTTTACTACGCCATTTCAGCCCCATCAATAACAAGGAACACCCATGACCCTAGACACACTAACACTTCGTCTGCAACACCATATTGATCAAAAAGACTACACCACTGGCACTGTACTACTTAACGACATACCTGCCGTAGACGCCGCCTCCGTGCTGAATGCAACACCACTGACCGCGGCATGGAAGCTGCTCTCGACCCTGAGCACAAATCGTAAAGCCTCCGTCTTCGGACACTTACGCCCATCCACGCAGGCCGACATGGCACGCCTGATGAGTCGCAAGGAGTTGGCCTTGCTATTCGAGGCCATGGAACACGACGAGCGCGCCGACTTATACAACCGACTAAGCGAATCCGAACGCCAGGCCTTGCTGCCTGGACTAGCACATGCTGAACGTGAAGATATCCGCCAGCTTGCCAGCTACCCCGAAGGGACAGTCGGCTCCGTCATGACCTCCGCTTACGTCGCGCTACAAGCTGACCAGACGGTTGCCCAGGCACTGGACACTATCCGGCTGGAAGCTCCCGACATGGAAACCATTTATCAGGCTTACGTCCTGGACCAGAGCCGCCATCTGGTAGGGACTCTGTCGCTGCGTGATCTGATACTTGCCGTACCGACCATGATGATCGAACAGATCATGGTAAAAGAAGTCATTCAGTCTCAGGCTCATGCACCACGTACTGAAGCAACACGTCAGATCGCCCACTATGACCTGATTGCCGTTCCTGTGGTTAACGAGGCGGGTCAGATGGTGGGCATCGTCACGCACGACGATGCATTAGACGTAACCCAAGAAGAAAGCACAGACGACCAGCTCAGGCTCGGTGCCGTAGGCCGTCTTGCCGTTTCCCTTAAAGACGCCAGCATAGGTGCGCTATACCGTACCCGCGTAGGCTGGCTGGTCATTTTGGTATTCGGCAACATTTTTTCCGGAGCGGGGATTGCCCACTTTGAAAGCCTGATCGAAAGTCTGGTCGCCTTGGTGTTCTTTTTACCTCTGCTGGTCGACAGTGGCGGTAACGCCGGTTCGCAAAGCGCGACGCTAATGGTTCGTGCAATGGCAACGGGTGAGATCGTTGCTAAAGACTGGGTACAAATGCTAGGAAAGGAAATAGTCGTCGCCCTGCTATTGGGTTTAAGCATGGCGCTTGCCGTCTCCCTGATAGGCTTTGTCAGGGCGGGGCCTGAAGTGGCATTGGTTGTCTCCATCACTATGGTCATCATCGTCCTCGTCGGTAGTGTTATCGGCATGTTGCTGCCCTTTTTACTTACGCGATTCAAACTTGATCCCGCATCGGCCAGTGCACCACTAATTACTTCCATTTGCGACGGCGTCGGCGTGTTGATTTACTTCAATATCGCCAACCTGATGCTGGTACTGCCAGACGCCGTCTAAAGACATAAGGTTAATCGCCCTGGGTCAGGAGCACATGCACAGAGTTCCTGTGCATGTGCATCGACCAAACCACATAAATATTGAAAAACAATGAAAGCCTTCGCCAATATCCAATTACTTGAAATCGCCGACACCTTGGTCAGCCTGACCACCGCCTTCATTATGGGCTCCATTATCGGCTTCGAGCGCCAGTATCGCCAGCGTACCGCCGGACTGCGTACCAACGTACTGGTATCTGTTGGGGCGGCCATCTTCGTTGACATGGCCTTTCGCATTGCAGGTCATGATGGCGCCGTTCGCGTCATTGCTTACGTCGTATCGGGCGTTGGTTTTTTAGGGGCCGGTGTGATTATGCGTGAAGAAGGCAGTATACGTGGCTTAAATACCGCCGCCACTTTGTGGGGATCAGCAGCGATTGGCGCTTGTGCAGGAGTAGGGCTGGTTGTAGAGGCGGTGCTAGGCACGTTTTTTGTATTGGCTGCAAACACACTACTGCGACCTTTTGTTAATTATATAAATCGCCTGCCCGTTGATACTGAATCCAGTGAAATTACAAACACTATCCATATCATTACACCAAGTCATCAACGCCAGCACGCGATGACAGCACTAGAAGAAATTCTAGAATCAGCCAATTACCCTCTGGCAGAACTGGACATTACCCCCTTTGGCGAGGAGGAAATTGAAATCGAGGCAACCCTGATGGCGACATCAATAAACGGTGAAGACATGGATCGCCTGATCGACTTACTTAACGCTGAGTCGTCTATTCATCAAGCATTCTGGGCGTTAAGTACATCTGAATAAGTACCAGGCCACAATCGCAGACTAAGTATATCTATCCCATCGCGCCTTCTTGGCTGGCGACTTCCCTGCTGCGATCATCTTCTTGGCTTCGCCCAGCTGTCCGTGGGCTTCCGCTAGCGTTATCCCACCGACACCGTGGCGGCCGAAGGTGATGGTCTCCTGCCTACCGTGGATCGAGTAGTTGTAGCGGAAGGAAATCGAAAAAGCCCGCAGTTACGCGGGCTTAGACGTTATTAATGCCAGTAGATGCCTGACAATACCAGACGTCCGATCACTCCACTCAAGGATCGATAGCCGATTTATAGCATTGATTCCATTGGGTTTATTAAAAACCCCTCTTGCCAATACCATTCAAAATACCATCCCCAAAAGTTCGCTTGACCTTGCTTGCGATTTCCTGATGCTGCCTGGGTTTTGAGTGGATTACGCGTTTTCGGACATAAATGGTGGTTTTGGGGACAAATCGCCGGATCGTGGTATTGGAAAGGTACTTTGTACATGTGAAAAAGCTGGTTTCCTATCAACTCTGCCTGCACCACCCCACCCATGATGTTTTTTGTGTATTACGACCCTCATAAAGAAACACATAGCGCATAAAACATAACTTGTGTTACTCTTTTCGTTTAATACGTCTCTTCACAGGGGGCAAATTGAACAAAATACATAATTCTCAAACGAAGACACTGGGGCCTCGCGCAGCACAATTAATCGTGGAGCTTAATGAGCTACGCCGATCCACGTTCACCCTGGCCGATGTCGGTTCAATCACCGGTTTATCAGCATCAGCGGCCCGTAATCTCGTCCACAAAGCACAGCAAAGAGGCTTGGTGACACGACTGAAACCTGGACTGTACAACCTTGTACCCTTCGAACTTGGCCGGGCCACTGAACACGTCGATAGTCCGTATCTTATTGCACGCGAACTCGCCGGTGCCGCGCCCTACTTTCTATCGCACGGGACTGCATTTGAACTGCACCGCATGGTGACACAGCCGAACTTCACCATTTATGTTTCATGCACACGGCGCGTGCGCCCGCAAACAGTGGGTGGTTATGACTTTCGATTTATCCACATTACTGACAAACAAGAATTCGGCATCATAAAACACTGGATCGACAAGCAGCGCTTTGTCATGATCAGTGACATGGAGCGCACTATCATCGATGGTCTGCGACACCCGGCCTACGTCGGTGGTATCAGCGAAGTCGCCAAAGGCTTGTGGATGAAACGGGACACACTAAAAGTCGAACGACTGGTGAACTATGCGCAGCGCCTCGGCGTCGGTGCAGTAATACGCCGTCTAGGCTACTTGCTGGAGCACTATGAGCTAGCCGATGCGCCAGCGCTCAAATCATTACATGACTTAATAACGGCGACTTACCTACGCCTCGACCCATTGCTACCTGCTGAAGGGGCTTACCTGTCGCGTTGGAGGCTCCAACTTAACGTAACCCCCGAAGAACTAGACACAGTAAGGCTTACCTGATGATTCCACAACGCAACATTTCAATGATTTCGAACACACTGGTGACTGCAGGTGGACGTCGCATCCCCGAGGCCGTTATCGAGCGTGATTACGTGCTGGCTTGGTTCCTCACCGGATTGGCTGGCCATCCATTACGCGAGATACTGGCATTCAAGGGAGGCACAGCTCTACGGCGATGCTGGTTTGAAGACTACCGGTTTTCGGAAGACCTGGATTTCACCTTGATCAGCCCGATCACTCTTGAAGATATATTGACCGGATTTGACGAAATCTTTGCAGCCATCGAATCTGAAGCAGCCGCCCTATCTGGCCTGAATCTGTCAGATTACGTACGCCGACGGCTGACCGCCGCCAACACCCTGGCCGAAGAACTCGACGCCTTGCGCCAGGCCGTGCGGCATCTGAGCCAAATTTCTGAAACCCGCGCCGCCGCACTTGAAACGGCATTTTTAGTTCGCGCCACGGCACGGCCTGAACACATCGCTATTGCCCAGGCGGCTATGCGCCGTCGCGGCATAGCACATCTTTCAGATTAAACGGGCTCACAACCCGCTTTAATTTCGACCCATACAGGCCCTACCCGCCTGCATCACTCTTGCCAGGCATCGTCTGGCATCCTCCAGAAAAATACCGGAGAACATCCATGAAGCACCTTCCCGGAGCGGTTGGCGTGCTGGCGTTCGCCTGCGCGTCCATCCCTGCCCTGGCACTATCATCGGGCGAACCATCCAACGATCTGCTAAGCGGTACAACGCGTCTGGCCTGCGAAGCGATCCTCTGCTTATCCAGCAGTTTGCAACCAGGCGAATGCGCACCATCGCTAAGTCACTACTTCGACATCAAAATTTTCCATAAAGGACGCCTAGACTGGGGTGACACGGTAGATGCCCGCCGCGCATTCCTGGGTATGTGCCCCGCATCTTCATCAGCCGAGATGCCTGCCCGACTGGATGCCATATCCAGGGGTGCGGGAAAGTGCACTGCAGACTATCTGAACAGCGTCTATGCGAGCACCAGCTATCGTCAGCGCGAGTCGATCGCAGCGCCCAGATCGCTGAAAAGCTCGGCCACGGGTTCAATGCGCTCGTAGCTCATACGCGTACGGGCAAATAGTTTTTTGGCCTCGTCAACATCGACCGCCTTCACGGCGTCGGTTAAGTCCCGCGTGCCCTATTCTCCAAACATGGCCCCGCCTTGCAAGAGCTTTTCAATTCCCGGCATATAAAGTGGTTCGCCAGCCCGCTGGCCACGGCTCATGAAGTCAAGCAGGCTATTATCGCTTTCTGTTTGCGACGAAGTAATATTAATGAAGCCGGTAACGTTGGCATATTCGTTGCTTTCATCTTTATCGTTTCCTCGCGATACTTGAAACTTGAACGTACCAGATAAATGATCGTACTTTACGTGTTCTAGAGTCAGCACGCCCCCATCGCAGTTTCTGTCCCCGCTGCACATTGTCCAATTGAAAACAGGCAAGTCTAATTCAGGCAATGAAATTTGTCGGAATTGGTTCGCCATACGCTCAGCCTGCTCTTCAGTCATGTTGTCCAAATCGAACTCGGAAAGATCGAGTGTCGCAGCCATGTCACGCACTGCAGTAAACACATCATTTATAGACTCAGGGTTGATCGTCATGGAGAAGTGGTTGCCGGCAATTTGTTGAGCTGCAGGCTGCCTGCCGGGCAACGTCGCACTGAACAAAACGTTGCACGCCCCTTCGGCGTTGGTTCCATGAAGATTAGCTAAGATGAAGGTTTCATTTTTACGACGAATCTCACCAACAGCCTGCTCGACATTGGCACTTATTCCGGATGTCTGAAGCATGGATTGCATGGCACTTTCAAACTTCTTGCGTTCTTGTTGATTAAGCTTTAATCCCGCTTCCAGTGCTTTTCCTTGCGCCTCTAATTCAGCACGATCTAAGTCGTTTTCAATGTTTTTCAACCCCTGTGCCAGAGCACGCTCAAGCTGATTGGCGTGGCCTTCTGGCGTAACAATCGTAAACGACGCACGCGCATCATCTCCGCCAGAACATGTCCAGTACTTGTCAGGGCCGCTAATTTCAAAACCTGGTGCAAGCTCACCAGCAATGGTTTCGTTTGAAGGCCCGCTTGTCTTTTCGCCATAAAAGCCTTCAACCTCAACCCTCAAAACGAACTCGGCTGGCTGGGTCGCTGCTGCATCCTGCGCCACATTAGCAATCCGTACAAAGTATTCCAGGTCGCCCTGATCATTGGGCGCATCACGGTCAGTACGACGTGTGTGACTATATGGAACATCCGGATCTACCGGACGGTCTATCACCTTGCTATCCACAATCAGATGCAGTCCGTCGAGGCTACCCTGATCTGGCGACTCAAGAACGAAACGGACGATGTACGGCATGGGCGTCACATTGCGCGGCAACTCAACCCGAAAACGCCATGCTCGCGTTGCCATCGGATCAATTGCACCACCCTCCAGGGAACTAGTCGTTTCATATTGCGACGGTGTGGTCATGGTGGCTTTTTCCACTTTTTCGTAGAACCTGTCCACATCCAGATACTGCGCTACAAACTGGGGGTACAAAGAAAAAAGCCCACCTCGATAGAGATTGATTGCATCAAGCTCTTGTGCTGCCTGCTTCAAGCCAGAATCGACCATCGCCAAACCCGTTGCCTCCCAGGAGCCTTTCTGGTCAAATATGTACCGTAAGTAAGCAGTACGACGCCAGTCCTGGGGATCCTTGCTACCAAGCATATTGCCAACGGCGTACCAAAAATACCAGGTCCCGTAGCTGCAATACCACGATACATGCTGAGTCTTGACGGGAGTGTTGCGATGCTCGGGCGGTAACGAGCCCCAATCCAATGGCTGGTCAAACGTACGTACCCAAGTGCTTCGTGGTGATCCATTAAACGCATGGCCATAGATATACCCACGCGTGCGTTCCAGGTATTGAACCTGCACGGCTGCAGCGCTGCCTTCCGTCAGCCATTCATCACCCCTCTCCCCGTCATCACAATCTTTGGGCCCGGGCGGCAGGGGTTTAATGGAGGAGTATTTGTAATACTCTGGATTTGCTTTCTGAATCCCATGAAATAACTCATGCACAGCCGCAGCCGTGAATAGCTCGTCCCAGGAACTTTCGGGATTCAAAAAGCTAGGGGGTGTGGACAACCTCATGTATCCAAGCGAGGAATGGGTAGAGCTTAAATCTGTTGTATCTGTTTTTAGATAAGCCAAATAGCGCTCGTCGCCCTTAAAATCAAAACGTTTTTTATCGTTTAGCTGATAAGGCGCCTTGAAGGACATGGACTGGAACCATAAACTGGCGTGCTGCAGACTTTCTTCGTATTTTTGCGCAAAGAGCTTGCGCTCGCCTTCAGGCTGCTTTGCGCCTAACCAACTCTCTTTCTCTTCAAGAACCGTCCAGATCGTGGTGGGCCATTTCGCATGTGCAGGGTTACCTACCCCATACATAAGAACAACTAAAGCCAGCAGATAACGCATCGTGACATTCCCAAAGATAAGTTATTGACACTGGCTCAGGCAAAATCGACCCAAAGCCGCCGGTCGGTGGTAACCCTCCCCTTTTTAACGGGGACGGATTCAACCGGTCCGTGCAACACTTCGTCAATACGCCATTCTAACTACGCATCGGAGGCGATATGCCGCGTTTTATTACAGCAGTGAATCACCCCGGGTTTCGCGGAGGGTGTTTGGTCAACGTAAAACGGACTCTGCAGCATGTGCTGCGAGTTGATCATAGTAACGCTGTTCTGCCTCAGCAGGGGGTACGTCCCCAATGGATTTGAGCAGGCGTTGGTGATTAAACCAAGACACCCATTCTAAGGTGGCTAGCTCCACAGCCGCCTTGGTTTTCCAGGGGCCGCGCCGGTGAATCACTTCTGTTTTATAAAGTCCATTGATGGTTTCCGCTAAGGCGTTGTCATAGGCGTCCCCCGTACTGCCCACCGACGGATTGATACCGGCTTGCCCCAGGCGCTCGGAATACCGAATAGAAACATATTGCGAACCACGATCCGAATGATGAACCAATCCGTCGGATGAGGTGGGTTTGCGGTCATAAATCGCCTGTTCCAGTGCGTCTAAAAGAAAGTCCGTCGTCATACGGGAACTGGTGCGCCAGCCAACAATGCGATTGGCAAAGGTGTCAATCACAAAGGCTACATACAGCCAGCCTTGCCAGGTGGATACATAGGTAAAATCCGCCACCCACAAGCGGTTGGGCCTATCCGCCTGAAACTGGCGGTTCACCAGATCCTGCGGGCACGTTGCGCTGCGATCAGGCACCGTGGTGATCACTCGCTTGCCACGGCACACGCCAGCAATACCTTGACGTCGCATCAGGCGCTCAATGGTGCAGCGGGCCATCGGGATAGCCTCCCGGTGCAACTGACGCCATACTTTGTACGCCCCATAGACCTGGAAATTAGTATCCCATACCCCAATATTCCAAGCCGCATTCGCCAATGCAAGCTGCCCAATCTTGGGATATTTGACACTACAGCGAAGATGTTAAGCGGCTGGCCACAATGGAATGAAGAACAAGAGAAACTACTGCAACACGATTTACAGGCGCTTAGCCAGTTTCCAGCGCACGAGGCCAGTGCGTATTGTTTGTAGACGGCCTACGCTTTGATACCGCGCGCCGCTTGTGTGCAAGCCTAGAGGCGCGCGGCTGCCAGATCGCCGAGACAATGAATTGGGCCGCTTTGCCTAGCGTAACGGCAACCGGTAAGGCTGCCGTATCCCCCGTGCGCGACAAGATCAGCGGCACCGATGATTGCGACGATTTTGAACCTTGCGTTGCTGCGACGGGGCAATCGCTAAAAGGTGGTTATCACCTAAAAAAACTGTTAACCGATAATCACTGGGTAATTTTGGACCGTAATGACAACGGCGACGGTCGATGTAATGCATGGTGTGAATTTGGTGATATCGATAGCGAAGGTCATGTGCGCGGTTGGAAACTGGCCAAGCATATAACGCCCCTTTTAGCCGAAATTTCAGAACGTATCGCCGCACTGCTAGCTGCCGGTTGGAGCAGCGTAAGGGTGGTTACTGACCACGGTTGGCTGTTAATGCCAGGCAAGTTGCCCACGATTCAAATGTCCAAAGACCTGACGGGCAATAAATGGGGACGCTACGCAGCAATCAAGCCTGGTGCATCCACGAATGAACGTCTATACCCCTGGTTCTGGACCCCTAACCAGCAGTTTGCACTAGCAGACGGGATCGCTTGCTACGGTAGATCAGTGGACTACAACCACGGTGGGCTAAGCCTTCAGGAATGCCTCACTCTGGAACTGCTTGTGACTAAGGGCAGTAATGCGTTAGGCAATCCTATCGCAGAGATCACCGACATCTCGTGGCGCGGATTGCGTTGCACTGTAGCTGTGGATGGTCAATTCGCCGGTCTCTCCTTAGATATTCGTACGCAAGCGGGCGAATCGACATCCCACTCTATTATCAATAGCCCAATTACGGCATTGATTTAATTGGGTTTATTTATAACGCCTCCTGCCAATACCATCCAAAATACCATCCCCAAAAGTTCGCTTGACCTTGCTTGCGATTGCTTGATGCTGCCTGGGTTTTGAGCGGATTGCGCGTTTTCGGGCATAAATGGCGTTTTTTGGGGCAAATCGCCGGATCGTGGTATTGGAAAGGTACCTTTTCACCCTGCGGCTTCCCTCTATACAGAGAATAAAGTATGATTAAGTATGATTTCTCTACCCAAAGGTGCCCAACTATGACTACGATCGAACGGCTGACAGTGACCATGCCTAAAGAAATGGCTACCACGCTCAAAAGCGCCGTAGAAATGGGCGAGTATGCATCGACCAGCGAGGTCGTCCGCGAAGCACTTCGGGACTGGTCATTTAAACGCCAACTCATGCTCGACCAGTTGACCGCGCTCAAGCAAGATATTGACAAGGGCCTGGCCGATGTAGCTGCTGGCCGTACCAGAGAATTCGATGCTCAGCGAATCGCCGAGCGAGGGAGAAAGTTATTAGCCGCACGCTCCACCTAACCGAAAATGCGGAAGCAGACTTGTCCGAGATATGGTCATACATAGCTGAAGATGCTTCCGAGAAAACCGCTGAACACTTTATTTCAAAATTGCAGGAAACGTGCCGCAAAGTACTGAGCTTTCCGGAGGGACAGCCTGCCCGACCATTGGTATCACCGAATTTGCGGGTAACTTTCCACGGTGCCTACGCCATTTACTATACGTACACCGACGATACCGTCTATGTCATACGTATATTGCATGGCGCTCGGGATATAGCGCGGATCATGAGCAAAGGCGGATTTAACTGATCAAGCTATGGCAATAGCCATTTTTCGTATGCAAATGCCAATCCTGCCAAAAGTTTGAACGGCAAGATTCTTTCGGGCGTTGTATAGTACTAATTGAGCCTTTGGCCCATTATTCTGTGAGCCCACTCGCTCCGGGGAGACCACATGACTACTTTGCAAAACAAACAGCTTTTTGGATACTCGTTGGTAAAGAGGGAGAAAATCGTTCCCTCTAGCAAAGTGTCGTCCGCTCCGACCACCACACCCGCGACGGCTCAAGTCAAAGCCGCAGCCAAGAAGGTCATCAAAACTCATCGAGACGTCCTTATCGCCCTGCGAGATCGGTAATTGCTTGACCCCAACTTTGTCATTGCCGTTCACGATGAAATCATCGCTGAACTAGGCGGCTTGCCAGGACTGGGAGGCGGAGGCGTTGGCGCGGTAGAGGCTGCGCTATTCCGGGTTGAGATGCACGCCCAATACGCGGCCCTTGATGACGTATTCGGAATTGCGGGGCTATATGCCGAGGCAATTGCCAAAGGGCACGTATTCAATGACGCCAACAAACGAACAGCCCTGACCTGCGCATTGACCTATCTGTATGAGGAAGGAATCGACATTCCTGATGTCCCTGAGCTGGAGGAAATCATGGTTATGCTCGCATCCGGCGACATATCTGGTGAAGAATTCGCTGACTTTCTGAGTGCCGTGTGGAACACACACAAAAATCCGCCAGCCCCAATGCCAGACTAACTTCGCAGATGTCTTGTGTCTGATTAATCACCACCCCGCACCACTAGCCCCCCACCAACCAAGGCGCTCCCGACATAAATGGTGCCTGTGCTACGGGCGCGTCCCGGAGCACCCATGTCCAACGAACCACTATCAGAGGTCATGCGTATTCGCCTGACCCCAGGCCAGCACCGGCGTCTTTCTGAAGCTGCAGCGTTAGCTGGCCTGAACCTGTCAGATTACGTACGCCGACGCCTGACCACCGCCGATACCCTGGCCGAAGAGCTTGACGCCTTGCGCCAGGCGGTGCGGCATCTGAGCCAAATTTCAGAAACTCACGCCGCCGCACTCGAAACGGCATTTCTGGTCCGAGCCACGGCACGGCCTGAACACATCGCTATTGCCCAGGCGGCTATGCGTCGTCGCGGCATAGAACATCTTTCAGATTAAACGGGTTCACAGCCCACTTTAATTTCGACCCATACAGGCCCTACCCGCCTGCATCACTCTTGCCAGGCATCGTCTGGCACCCTCCAGAAAATACCGGAGAACATCCATGAAGCACCTTCCCGCTGCGGTTGGCGTGCTGGCGTTTGCCTGCGCGTCCATCCCTACCCCGGCACTATCATCGAGCCAGCCATCCAACGACTTGCTAAGCGGCACGACACGCCTGGCCTGCGAAGCGATCCTCTGCTTATCCAGCAGTTTGCAACCCGGCGAATGCGCACCATCGCTGAACCACTACTTCGACATCAAGGTTTTTCGTAAAGGACGCCTTGACTGGGGTGACACGGTAGACGCCCGCCGCGCCTTCCTGAGCATGTGCCCAGTGTCTACTTCAGCCGGAATGCCAGAACGGCTTGATGCCATTTCCAAGGGTGCGGGCAAGTGCACGGCAGATTACCTGAACAGCGCGTATGCAAGCACCAGTTATCGCTACAAGCGGCACAAAACATCCTGGAATGGTGAGGATTACACCCAGGCTTTTGACGTATATCCCATAAAAACCGTAACCCTCGACACGTTGCCGTCCTATTGCGTGGCCTACAACGATCATGAATGGACGTACGAGCTTGGCATCAAGTATATCGGCGAACCGCTCAAAGGCGGGCGCTGGGTCAAAGCGGCGGATTACGACGCGGCACAAGCCAAATGGCAAGCCGATCACAGTGGAACCTGGGCCAAGGACTGGACGTTTTCTTGGGCCAACCCGAACACCGCCCCTTAATGGAGAAACGTATGCAGACTAGCTCGATGCGTCGTACCCATGCTGTCAGCGCACCCTCTAACCACGGCCTACCCGCAGACCTGGCCTCTCGGTTCGCCCAAGACGTCCAACGGGATCCTGTCGATGCATTTCATGATGCACAAACGCTGTACCTGATCCTGCACGACATTCACCAGCTCGTAAACGACCCGACAACCCGCTATGTACTGACGGCTCGAATTCGGGAAGACCTGGCCCGCTGCGACTTAGCGGCGGCGCTAGCCGAAGCGCAGCAACTGCTGCAGTTCAACGAACGCCGTTGCAATGCATTTGCTTCCGCAATCCGGGACCGACCTGATGATTGCTGAACTTGCCGCCCTAATGCTGACGTGCGCCCCGAACATCCATCCGGTAACGCTAAAGGCGGTTATTCGACATGAGTCCCGCCTCAACCCTTACGCCATCGGCGTAAACAACAAGGAACACCGACTAAAAAGCCAACCAGACACCTTAGGCGGCGCAAAGGAAATTGTTCAAGATCTGATCAAGCTAGGCATAGACTTTGACGCCGGGCTGGGTCAAATCAACGTTCGCAACTGGAAGTGGCTGGGTCTAACGCCAAAAACAGTATTCGACCCTTGCACTAACTTGCAAGCCGCCCAGGCGGTGCTGACTGACTGTTATGCGCGGGCAACTCGCCAGTTCAAGGCGCAACAGACCGCACTACGGGCCGCGCTGTCCTGCTACAACACAGGCAATTTCCAGCGGGGCTTTGGCAACGGCTATGTAAGCGAAGTCCTGGCCCAGGCGGGTATCAAGGTTCCCGCCATTGAGGCTACGCCCACCGACAGTCAGCCATCAGACGCCAAGCAGACCACCAAGCAGGCCGTCACAAAACAGCCTGGCGGGGACCCGGATGGTTTTACCGCACACCCAACTCCCGACGGCTTCACACCGCCCCAGCCGCCTGCACCCGAAACTACGCCAGCCAGTACGTAGATAGCTAGCCTTCCCTCTTTTTAATCAACGCCTCTGCGACCGAAAACGGCCCCAGGGGCTGGAGCCATAACAATGTTACTTTTACCGTCGCAGCCTGATTCGCGCCTGAGCATCCTGAGCCGTCTTCGCGGTGGGATCCCCTTAATAACGGCGCTCACCCTGGCCGGAGCCTCCCGCGCAGCACTCGCCCAAAGCACGGGCGGGCTGGCCAAAGCCCAGACCACGCTCACCATCATCAAAGACAACCTTCTGATCATCCTGCCAATTGCCGCCATCATCATCGGCCTGATCATCGTCGTGCTGTATATGGCCGAGATCATGCGCAAGGATGACATGGTGCGCTGGCTTATCGGCCTGGTGGTTGCCGGTTCCATCGCGGAAATTGTCGCGCTGCTCTGGAAGTGATGACTATGAACATGACTTCCGACACGGCGACAGACAAACCAGCCAGCACCACCTATCCCGTATTCAAGGGTCTCGGGCGCAAGCCCACTTTTTTTGGCGTACCCACCACTTTGCTATTTGGTGCCTTCATGGTGGTAGCAGTGATCACCATGCTTGCAGGTCTCGCGTGGTGGGGGCTGTTGCTTGTCATCCTGCCCACGATTGCCATCGTCACGCGCCACGACGACAAGGCGTTTGATGTCCTCTGGCTGGAAGCCAAGACACGGTCCAGAAACCGAAACAAACGATTCTGGAACGGCTCAAGCTATTCGCCCCTGACCTATCACCGACGCCGCCCCTGGCGCACCCTTATTAATCGGAGAACTCAGCCATGACTGCTGCCTTGGCCATAGATGAACGGCTGGTATCCCGCTACCTGCCGTACTCACACCACGTCACTGAACAAATTATTGCCTGCGACAACCAGGAATACATGGCTGTTATCAAGGTGGCTGGCCGTGTACCGGATGCTCACAGCTTGGACGAACAAAAGGAATGGATCGAGGCACTGCATAACGTCATACGAGGCATGCAGCTGGGCACCATCGGCCTGTACTCACATATTGTGCGCCGTCGCGTCAAGGAATATCCACAGAGTGACTTTCCGCAAGCCTTTGCAGCCCAGTTCGACAATGCCTACCGACGCACCTTTGATACTCGTGGCCTGATGGTCAACGATTTGTACCTGACCGTGCTGGTGCATCCGGTGGCCGACCCAGCCATGGGCACATTTGCTAGTCTGGAAAAAGCTGACGGAGCCCGCCTGGCCCTGTGGCAAGCTGAATCCATAGACCGGTTGCAGAACACGCTACGCGCATTAAAAGCTGGTCTGCATCGCTACGATCCTGAAGTCCTGGAGATCGTGCATCGTAACGGGCACGCTTTCAGTGAACCGGCTTCGTTCCTGGGGTACCTCATATCAGGATCATGGCAAAGCGTACCTGTCACCCGTTCACGCCTTCGTGACGCACTACCTGACACTCGGCCTATTTTTTCCCGATTCGGAGAGATCGGGGAGCTACGCAGCATTCAATCATCACGGATTTTCGGCATGTTGGAGTTGCGTGATTACCCGGAAAACACCAAGCCTGGCCACATGGACAAGCTGCTGGCCTTGCCTTACGAATATGTGCTGACGCAATCGTGGGGCAGCTTTACCGGTGCGGCGGCAAAAGGGATGGTTAAGCGGCACCGCAAATTGCTGGTTGATTCCGGTGACGATTCGGTCAGCCAGGTTACGCAGCTTGATCAAATCATGGACGAGCTGACATCAGGACGTTTAGGACTGGGTGATCACCATGCCACGCTGCTAATTTATGGCGACACACCCACAGCGGTACGCCAGGCCATAGCCAATACAGCCAGCCTGATGGCCGAGGAAGCCGTTGTCGCCAAACCGCTGGAACGCGCCCTGGAAGCGGGGTACTGGGCGCAACTGCCGGGCAACTGGCATTGGCGACCACGCCCGGTACCGATCACCTCGTACAACTTTCTGTGTCTGTCCAGTCTGCACAATCAGTTGACCGGCAAACCAACAGGTAATCCATGGGGCCCAGCAGTAACCATGCTCAAAACCCATACCGGCTCACCCTTTTTCTTCAGCTTTCATGCTTCAACGGAGGATTTGGACGACACCGGCAAGCGCCGCCCAGGCAACACGATGATCATAGGTATGACGGGCACCGGAAAAACCGTGCTTCAAGGAGTGCTGCTTACCCAGGCGCAAAAATTCGGTGCTACCTGCGTGGTCTGGGATAAAGATCAAGGCATGCAGGTGCTGATCATGGCGCTGGGTGGCCGGTACTTCAACTTGCGCCAGGGAACGCCCACCGGCTGGAATCCGTTTCAAATGGAGCCCACCAAGGGTAATGTGGCTTTTATGCGCCGTCTGGTTGTACACCTGGCATCACTACGCGGCGAAGCCGTCACCACACGTCAGCGTGACGAAATCGCCAAAGCCATTGAGCAAATGACAACGCTGATTGATCGTAAAAGCCGAGGCCTGTCCACCCTTAATACCTTACTACCCAATCCATTTTCCGAAGAAGGAGTCAGCACCGTACACGCCCGTTTGGCTGCCTGGTGTCAGGACGGCGAATACGGCTGGGTATTCGACAATCCAGAAGATCGGCTGGATCTGGATAGCGATGGTCAACAGCCCCCCATCTTTGGGTTTGATTTGACCGAACTGCTGGATGACGATGACGTGCGCGGCGCAGCTACGATGTATCTACGTCATCGAGTCAACGCACTGCATAACGGGCAACGCATCATCAACCTGTTCGATGAATGCCAGCACCCACTAAAAGACCAACACTTTCAGGAGGACATGCAAGACGCCAGCCGCACGATACGCAAGAAAAACGGCGTCCTGGCGTTTGCCACACAGGAACCTGGGGCGATATCGGAAAACCCAGTGGGGCCGTCGCTTATTCAGCAGGCGGCAACCCTGATCTTTCTGCCCAACCCAAGGGCCAAGGCCAAGGACTACATCACTGGATTCGGGCTAAGCCCCAGCGAATTTGAATTGCTCAAATCTCTGGGTGAAGCCAGCCGCAAGTTCCTGATCAAGCAAGGCAGCAATGTCACCGTTGCCCAACTCGACTTAAACGGGTGCGAGGATGAACTGCTGGTTTTCTCGGGCAGCCCTGATATGGCTGCTCTAGCAGAGTCAGCCGTACAGCAGGCGGGGTCAAATCCGCTCGACTGGCTGCCCGTGTATCTGAACTCTGTCAAAAGTGTACGGCAGTAACTTGGCTCGCCCCTGGCCCGCAAGCACACCATACTCAAGGGTCTTATGCTTAATACGAGGACGTAACGATGAATCGACGACAGTTCTTGCTCGCTGCAAGTGCCGCGACACTCACCGGCCTGGCTGGATGCCTAAACGATTCCGGTAAAAAGTTTGTGGGATATTGGAAAGAAGACTTATCCGGCGACAAGAAATTCCCAGCGCTTATGCAGATACAGCCCAACGACTCAACCTATCTGATTACGGTACGCCTGCGTGACCGGGTTTTTGCCAAATACAAAACCTTCACAAAGCCAGGCAACGTCCAGGACAATATCATGATGGTCGATGGAAAATCCATGATTGCGTACACCAAGGCCACCGACACCGTCCAGGTTGGCAACGAACGCTACACCCGCATCACCGAGTCTGAATACAAGCAGACCACCAGCACAGACTAATAACCCCCCTTGGAGTCTTACCTATGAAGCGCAGCAAATCCTTTGCTGCCAGCTTACTGCTGGCCGCGACTTTTACATCATCCGTCTATGCCAGCGGCATTCCGACGCTGGACATCAACTCAATCGCCCAACTGAAAGCCCTTCAGGAGCAAGTCCAGACCGCGATGCAGCAGCTCAATCAGGCCAAGGCACAGCTGGCCGCCCTGACGCAATCAAGCGGCTTTGGCTACGTCCTGAATAACCCTGACGTACGAGAGCAACTGCGCGGCGCTTTGCCTGCTGATGCAAATGCCTTGCTTGATCGGATGGAGAACGACAACTCGGGCATGTCGGGTGCCGTCGATGACATCATCAAGAATGTGAATGCGCCCGTAAATTTTTCCGAGGATCGAACCAAACTTGCAGAACGCAAAATCAATATCGACGCCACAGCCAAGGCCCTGTCCCAACGTGCCTACGATTCCATGACCAAGCGGCTGGAAGTCCTGGACGGCTTACAAGCCAAGATCAACGAAACCACCAACCCCAAGGAAATCGCAGAACTGCAGGCGCGTATCGCCATTGAGCAGGCCAACGTACAAACCGACCAAACCCGGATCGAACTGGCCAAACAGCAGCTAGACGCCGAACGCGCCTTGCTGAACGCCCGAGCCGAACGCGTCTATGGTGGCTGGTTTGGCAACAGCGAAAAGCAGCCCAACTAACAGGAGAATCTTATGGCCGGTGGATTCAATACCGCCACAGTCACGGCCCCACCCGACTCGGGCAGCATTGCACAGTGGATTACCAACCAGACCGACGCCGTATTGCAATCCGCCGTGGCGCAGCCGATTGAACAATTGACGACGGCCCTACTGCCCATCATTACCATGGGCTTGACCTTACAGTTTCTGGCCTACGCGTTTGCCATCATGCACGGTCAGGGCGGCATGACGGTGACCGAGTTTTTCAAGAAAGCCGTCATGGTTGCCATCATCGCTATGGTGGCAACCGCTGGGGGTCTGTATCAGACAGACATTTCCAAAACCATGCTTTCACTACCCGATGATTTAACCGCCGTCGTAACAGGCAACACCACGGTTGCCGCCGAGGTGGACAAGCTGCAGCAGAAAACAACCGCCGCCACGGATCGGATGGGTTCAGCAGGCGGAGAGTCCAACAGCTGGTACAGCGTGCTACCCAGCACCAAGGAGGTCTTTGTAGGGATTCTGACGTTTGCCGTCACCATCAATTCAGCCGTTGTCGGTGCGGCAATCGCTGTCATTATGGTGGTCATCAAGGTGGGTATGGCACTTGTCGTAGCCACAGGCCCTTTGTTCATCGCGGGTCTGTTATTTGAGCCAACCAAAAAGCTCTTCGATAGCTGGGTAGCGCAAGCCCTTAACTTCATTTTTCTGGCGCTTCTCGCGGGCCTGATCTTCGCTATCCTGCTTCAAATGAACTTGCAGTTCATTGAGGCCATGGCGAAATTCATCGACGAAGGCGAAACCAATCTGCTCGCGCTTCTTGCGGGACAACTTCTGGTCGGCATTGCCAGCATCGCCATCATGCTGATGCTGCCTGGCCTGGCAGCAGGTCTATCGGGCGGCTTCGGCGCTCAGATGGGGATCGGCGCAGCCGGTCGCGGCGCATTCACTGCCATGCGCATTTCCAGAATGCTTCCTCGCATGCCCAAGGGCAAATAGCCCATCTTTTCCTCTTTAACCTCAAAGCCTGCCGATGCCTTTGCACTGCGGGCCAGGAGTCTTTTACCTATGAAAACCTTGATTACCGCCCTGGTGCTGGCTGGAATGCTTTCGGCTTGCGCATTTCATGCGCCACAAGCGCCTCAACCTGCTGACTCGCCACGCCTGCCTGTGAACGCGACCGCGCCTTATACCCAAGGAGCCTGAATTGTGAAAGATCAAATCAAGTCGGAAGACTTGGCCGCACACCTGGAAAGGTCACGCGGCCTGGAACGCGACTACCTTGGCGAACTTGTCACCAGCCGCCGACGCGCCTGGCGTATCGCGACGGCAGCTGGTGTGCTGGCTTTTGCTGCCGTAGGCGCTGTCGCGGGTTTAACCCCGCTAAAAGCGCCGCCAGAGATGTATGTCGTACGTGTCGATAACGCGACTGGTTCAATCGAACACGTCAGCACGCTCGGTGAACCCATGGACGATTATGGCAATCGCATCGCCAAGTATTTTCTAAACACCTACGTCCTGAGCTGCGAGGGCTACAGCTGGCAAACGATACAAGAACAGTTTGATACCTGCGCCCTGCTTTCATCCCCACCCATGCAAACCCGCTACGGAAAACGTTACGAGGGGCCAGACGCACCTACTACCCGCCTGCGCGACCTTGGCACGATAGATGTGCAGGTGCACTCGATCACCCTAGGTGCAAACCAGTCAGCCACAGTACGGTTCACGACGGTCGAACACGAAGTAGCCAGCGGCCAAACCCAAAGCACACGCCATTTAATCGCCACGATGGCTTACGAGTACGTCAATGTTCCATTGACCGAAAACGTGGCCCGTCGCAATCCCCTGGGGTTTCAGGTCGTGCGCTACGACCTGGCATCTGACCTATCGCGCTAAAAGGAGTACGCATGTTGCACAAGCTCATTACCCGCCGTGCTGTCGCGCTGGCGCTGGCCTGCGCCCTGCCAGGCCCCGTATCAGCGCTGGACTTGCCCAAGCATTCCCGTGCTGATTCCAGAATTCGCTATGCCAACTACAACCCGGCTGATGTGATCCAGCTTGATGCGGTCATCGGCGTGGCGACCCATATCGTCCTGGAAGAAAACGAGGAATACGTCTACCACGTCTTTGGTGACTCCGAGGCCTATGCGTTCACACACAAGGCCAATCACCTATTCTTCAAGCCCGTTGCCGACGACGCCGACACCAACCTGATTGTCGTCACCAACCGGCGCAATTACACCTTTCGCATCAGCTATAGCCCAAATCCCAAGGCCCGCGCCTTGTACAAGCTGGTACTTCGCTACCCCGATACCGAAGCACAGCGTTCCCGTAAAGCGGTCGAGAAAAACGCTATCAAGACCGCATTTCAACAAGTCGGTCAGCCCATCAACTGGCAGTCGTACAGCAAAAGCGGCGACATGAGCCTGGCACCCGTACACGCCTGGGACGATGGCCAACAAACATGGATGCAGTTTTCCCGCACAGCGGATATTCCCGCCGTATACCGCGTCACTGCGGACGGCCAAGAGGTTATTACCAACTACCACATGGCTGACGAACGCACGATGGTGCTGCATCGCACCGCCTCAAAATGGCACATACGCCTGGGCAATCAGGTTGCAGCGATTCACAACGCCAGCTCTGGCCAGACTTCTGCGACAGAACACACCGGCACGGCTTCTCCTAACGTCAGGCGTGTCATTCAGGGTTCTGACGCTAAAAAATCCAGCCTAACGATTTCTAAAGAGCGATAAACCATGACGGAACACATCAATGAACCGGGCATTACGGATCTGGACAGCGAACGCGGCCCCGCCCAACTGGACGACACAAAACGCACCGTACCGCGCGGCGCACGGGCGTTTTTATGGCTTACAGGTCTTGCTGCAGTCGCTGTCACCGCAGGCGTATTTATCAGCACATTAGACAGGCAAGCAGCGCAAGAATCGCAAGGCCTGGAGGCCACACACAGCGGGATCACAAATCGGCTACCGGCACCCCAGGTACAACGTACACCACCCGCAAGCAACGCTGCCCCGGTCGTACCCGCGCCCGACCGGACACCAGCCGCCGTTCCGGTCATTATCAATAGCGGCCTCGCGCTACCGGACAACACCACAGCAAGGCGCTTGCGCAGCCCGCTAAGAGCCGAAAACGAGCCGTCTGCCGAAAGCCCAGCAAACACGGGCACAGCAGCGAGCGGCCCAATGCGTGATTCCGGCCCCTTGGCCGACAAACTACGCCCGCTGGAACTGGCACCGTCCGTAGCTGGGCAGTTGGGGGATCGCAATTTCCTTATTACCCAGGGCACCATGATCGACTGCACCTTGCAAACGCGGTTGGTTAGCACCCACGCCGGATTACTGACCTGCTTGGCCACGCACGACATCATGAGTGCAAACGGCAAGGTCAAGCTCATTGATCGGGGAACGAAGTTCACCGGCTACCAGTCAGGCGGCATCGTCCAAGGGCAGGCCAGAGCATTTATTACGTGGAACCGCCTTGAAACGCCTACAGGTGTCATTCTGAACCTGGCCTCTCCAGGCACGGGGCCACTAGGCGAGGCTGGCGTCGATGGCTACGTTGATAACCACTTTTGGGATCGGTTCGGCAATGCGATCCTGCTAAGTCTTATCGGCGACCTAGGCAACTGGGCAAGCAGCCAAGGCCAGCAAGGGGATAACAACATACGGTTCGATTCCACACGCGAAGGTGGGCAGGAAGTCATTGCCAAGATACTGGAGCATTCCCTGGATATCCCCCCAACCCTCTACAAAAACCAGGGCGAACGCATCGGCATCATGGTCGCCCGTGATCTGGATTTCAGCCACGTCTATGACCTTAAACCCGCCTCAAACTACCATTCCCTTCGATAGGGCCATTTCAGCACGCACGTTCTTGCGGCCCATTGCGCCCTATCTGGATGACCCTGCCATTACCGAGCTGGCCATCGTACGCCCTAGCGAGCTTTTCACCCGACAGGCCGGGGCCTGGCATCAGCAACAATGCCCCGCCTTAACCTACGATCACCTGGCAGCCTTGGCCAATGCCCTGACTGTCTACAACAAGCTGGGTACAGCACCCATCCTGTCAGTTGTTCTGCCCGACGGTGAACGCGGGCAGATCATCCAGCCACCCGCCTGTCTGGACGGCACCATCGCCATGAACATCCGTAAGCATACCCAGGTGGTTAAAACCCTGGACGATCTGGAGGCAGACGGCGCTTTTGATCATGTTCACGGTAGCGCCAACGAGGTTTGTGCCGATGGCCTGATGCCAACAGATCACCGGTTATTGACCCTTAAAAATACCGGGCGCATGGTTGAGTTTTTGCATGAGGCCGTGCAAGCACGACGCAACATCGTTATTGCCGGTGCCACTGGATCAGGAAAAACCACCTTTGCCCGATCGCTGATCGAACGTGTACCGCTAAACGAGCGCCTGATCACCATCGAAGACGTTCACGAGCTGGTGCTGCCTAATCACCCCAACCGAGTCCACATGATGTACGGCGGCACCCGTGGCCGCGTCACCGCCATGGACTGCATTGCCGCCTGCATGCGGCTGACACCTGATCGAATTTTTTTGGCTGAACTACGCGGTGCGGAAGCTTGGGAATACTTGGCGGCATTGAACACCGGCCATCCCGGTTCCATCACAACAACCCACGCCAACAGCGCCGCCGACACCTACGACCGGCTGGTTACGCTGATTAAGCAATCGCCCACGGGCGGGCAGCTTGATCTGAATACCATTCGAGATTTCTTGACCCATACGGTGGACATCGTGCTGTATTACGAGCATTACCGCCTCACCCAGGTCTGGTACGAACCGCGTCGGCGCACGTTGGCGACCTCTAACCAAGGAAACCTTTATGGCTGAACCACACGAGGGTGTTGGCTTTCGCGCGATTGCCTACAGCGTCATGCAAAAGACTTATAACGAAGGCATGGCTCAGTGCAAAACCTCCGACCAAATTGCCGCCGACATTGATGCCGCCTACCCGTGGCAGATTCCACGCCAAGGGCACCGATATAAATGCTGGAAGGCCGTACGCCGCGAATTCTTCAAACGCCACAGTCTGCCAGGGCTACGCCCTGCAAAGCCCATTCAGCGGCTCGCCCAGAAACTGCTAAGAAGCAGCTGATATCCAGCAGCCAAGCCGCAGTCAGGCCAGCCAGGCCATTGCTGCCCAGCCTATCCCATTGATCAGACACACGCCGCATCGCTGACGCTTGTCACTGGTTGTGCGGCACGTCCTTTCACGCGTAACAAGGGATAGGCAGCGCATGCCTTGGCGCGGGCTTATCCCCGCGCACCTGCACGGAATCATCGCGCATGAATAACCCACGCCTCCCCTTTCCACGAGCCACAAACCTGCATCGTCTATCCACGGCCATGGAATTTGCCCATAAAAAAGCAGCTGAATCCCTTGCCGCAGCCGCCGAGAAAGAAGCCAACACGCCCGTTCCCCTAGTCCTACCGGGACTATCTGAAAATGTACGGGCCATACCCAACTACATTGCTCGCAGTGCAATTTTTGCGCCGGTTCGTCGCGGATGGCGACCATTGCACGATGAAACCGTATTCCTTACTGGGAATAACATCCTGCTCAAAGGCTCCGGCAAGCAACTGTCCGAAGATCATGCCGATATCTGGATGCACGCCATGTTTCTACAAACCACCGCCCTACTCGGCGATCAACCCGTCATCAACCGAGCGGATTTTCTGCGCGGCATGGGCAGAAACACCAGCGGGGCCAGTTACAACTGGCTGCACCAAGGCATGAAAGACCTGGCCCGTTTCATCATTTCGATTGAAGCCAAGCGCAAGGATGGCAGCGTCAAATACAGCTATGGCAACCATCCTTCGGCGCGGGTATTGGCCATGATAGGCGGCTTTGACTACAACGAAGCTAACGGTGTTTACACCTTGTATGTAGACCCGCGCTGGGCACAGATTTTCAGCAATCGCGAATACGCGTTAGTGGATTGGGAAAAACGCCTGCGCATGCGTCACGACCTGTCCAAAAGCCTACAACGGCTTATTGGAACCTCCGCCGATGAAATCCAAAAATACAGCCTGGATATCCTCAAAGAACGAGCGCAATACACCGGACGTATACGGGATTTTCGAGCTTCTCTGGAGCGCTCTCTTCTGGAGCTTGAAAAGCTGGAAATTATTGCGAACCCCCGTATCGAAACCAGCAGTAAAAACCAACTGCAGGCGGTTTGGATGCGTCTAAATCGGTAAGTGAAACATCCCAAAAACAGCAATATCACGCTGTGGATAACTCAATTTACCCATCGTAATAGCATCGCGCCCGCATCGTAACAACATCGCGGCTTGTCGTAATAGCATCGCGCTTTATCGTAACAGCATCGCAAATAACTTCTTGAAACCCGCATAAATAAAGACTCTCAAGAGATTTCATTTCCTTCTATCTTTCTTCTACCTTTTCTTCTACCCCAAAGGCTTGTGGATAACACAACAGCCGAAAATCAAAAATTACATTTCAGTAACAAGCACTGTTGACACCTCAACGTGCTCAAAGGCAATCGCCTAGCCACGCACTGAAATGCACGATCCCACCTCGCACCGGACCCGCTTACGCGGGTTTTGGTTCGGCAATAAAAGGAGCTTTTATATGCAAACCATTCTTTCAAAAATACGCGATGCCGCAAACGGAAATCGTGGCACGCTATCCACGGGTGAGGCGTTGATTGCCGCGCTGGTTCTGAACCGTACCGACTGGATCGCCGAAATGGGTTACACCGTCGCCCAGGCACTGGACCGCATCGGTCCAAACTGGTCAGCGCGACTCCCAGAAATTTCCCAAGAATACGGTCGGCAAAAGGCGTCCGCAGAAGCGGAGCCCCAGCCATTCCGTGAGCCTGGTGAGCAGGCATGGAACTAGACCGCTACGTTGCAGAGTTCCAGGCCGCGCTCGACCGCACAGACCCCCGCGCCAGCCTCTCGGCTCGATTACGGCCTCTGCTTCCACGTATCCACGAACGCATCAACGCCGGATCGCCCTACTCCGCCATCCTCGACGACCTGGAAGGCGCGGGCCTGACCGTCAAACACCGGATGCTTGAATCCGCCCTGTACCGCTGGCGCAAAACACGGATCACCCAACCCACAACCTCACCAGCGCCCGCACCGCTTCGGACGGCAGCCACCAAAGCACAATTATCACCTGATAAGCAGGCCGTTACTGGACGACCAGACCGCATCGAAACCCCAGCTGATCTGCGCAAGATCAGGGACATGAAAATCGACCTCGACGCCTTGCGTCGAGAGGGCGAAGCCAGTCGGAAACTAAAACGTGAACAGCACGCACCTCACACCAACAACCCGCAACAAAACCAGGAGTAATACCCCATGAAAGTCGCTGTTTTGAATTACACAGGATCGGTCGGCAAGACCGTCGCCGCTTCTCACCTGCTGGCTCCCCGCATGAACAACGCACGCATTTTTGCAATTGAATCCACCAACGAAACCGCCGCCGACCTGGGGCTGGATATCGACCAGCTGCGCGGCGAACAGTTTGGCAAGCTGTTTCGTGAATTGCTGATGCTGCAGGATGCCATCGTTGATGTTGGCGCAAGCAACATTGAGGACTTCCTGGCCCACATGAATCGGTACGAAGATGCCTACGAGGAACTGGATTACTTCGCCCTCCCAGTCATCAATACCGGCAAAGCACAGAGAGAAACCATCAAAACGGTTGCCGCACTGGCCGAGCTAGGGGTGGCACCGGATCGCATCCGTGTGCTGTTCAACCGCGTAGACAGCAACGTAGAAGACGAGTTCTTACCCATCATCGCGTATGCCGAAAAAACGGGCGACTTCATCGCAAACCCACACGCGGCGATCTACGAAAACGAGGTGTTCGAGCTATTGGCCAACGCCCGCTGCACGATTTCGGATGTGCTGGCAGACCAGACCGACTACCGCACCCTGCTGCGCCAGGCCGACCCGACAGACCGGGATCGCATTGCACAGCTAAGCAATATGCACGCGCTTCGCGCCTTGGCTCGCCCAGTGGACAGGCAGCTAAACGCCGCCTTCTCGGCCCTGTTTAATGATGCCACCTCAATACACAAGGGTTCCGCCCATGATTGAGGAACGCAACCCCACACGTACCAAACTCGACTTCCTGTACCAGGAGGTACTAGGCGAAGTGGCGGGGCTTACCACACGCATTGAACAAGTCACTGCCGCACAAGCCACTACGGCCACACAACTGCTCGAAGCCAGTGCGCGGGCCGAGGGCATGGTCAAAGCCTGCACAAACCTACCCATAGCCCTGGACAAGCAACTGCAAGCAACGATGGAGCACACCGGCAGGCAACTCAATGCAGAAGCGGCAAAAGCCACGATAACGGCCATGGCTGATCTTCAAAAACCGTTACGCAGTCTTGCCAAATCCAGCGCCCGCTATGCGCATATCGCCCATTTATCTGTGCGCAAAATGGCTTTCATCGCCTTGCTGGTTGGAGCCGTAGCAGGCATCGTCGGCGGCCTGCTCGCCGGGATCGCCCTAGGTCGGTACTGGGGATATTGACCAGCACACCTCACCCGTTGTCATCAACAAGGATCACCCATGTCACCCATCACCAAGCGGCGGCTCGCCGCCCTATTTATGCTTGTCTTTCCAGCCGGATTCTGGGCGCTGACCGCAAGCTGGCAAAGCGGCATGGCCCTGAATCACTGGAACTGGGCCGCCACTTGGCATTTCATCACCGTGACCCCGCGCTACCCCGCCCTGTACATCGCGTTGGGAGCAGGTTTGGTAACGGCATTAGCCTTGATTGTGTACATCGGTCGGGCAATACACACCGACGGGTTTGACGGTGCGGGCTACCGGCGATTCATCCGGGGCACCCGTTCTGTAACAGCAGCCAAACTTGCACGCTTATGCAACGAACCGGGCCGCAACCAGGCCAATGTTGCCGGTATCCCCATGCCGACCTATCTAGAAAGCCTGCACCTGATGATCGGCGGCGCAACCGGCTCTGGCAAGTCGGTGCTCTTGCGTAGCCTGGTCGCCTCGGTGCGCAAGCGTGCCGACCGCATGATCGTTATCGACCCCAATGGCGACATGCTGAGTAAATTCTGGAAGCCCGGCGATATCATCCTGAACCCGTACGACTCACGCAGTCAGGGATGGAGTTTTTTCAACGAAATTCGCGCCGAATACGACTGGAAACGCCTGGCGCATTCGATGGTGCCCATGAGCCAAGACAAGGTCTCTGAAGAATGGAACGACTTTGGTCGCCTGCTGCTACGTGAAACGGCTAGAAAACTCTATTCCGTTGACCCTGCGCGGACAAGCGTTATGGATCTGTTTCGCCTGTGCACCATCGAAGACCCCAAAGTGCTGAAACAGTTCCTGGAAGGCACGCTTGCTGAATCGCTTTTTACGGGATCAAGTGAAGCCAGCAAGGCCTTGTCCTCGGCCAGGTTCGTGTTGTCAAACAAGCTGTCGGAGCATACCAGCATGAAAACGGGCGGGTTCTCGATCCGCGACTGGCTGGATGATCCCGATGGCGGCAACCTGTACATCAACTGGCGTGAAGATATGGCCAGCGCCATGAAACCGCTCGTGTCGTCCTGGGCCGATGTCTTCATCACGGCCATCCTGTCGATGCGCGAGGATTCAAACCGACGCTGGTGGCTGTTCATTGACGAGCTGGCCAGCCTTGAAGCCTTGCCTTCGCTTGAGGCAGGCCTTACCAAAGGACGAAAAAACGGGCTTCGGATTGTTGCAGGTCTGCAAAGTACGTCCCAGCTGGAATATATCTACGGGCGCACGATGGCACAAACCATCCGCGCTTCCTTTCGTAACCTGGTCGTACTGGGTGGCTCAAGAACCGACCCTCAGACCGCTGAAGACATGAGCAAAAGCCTTGGCGAACACGAAGTAGAACGCCCTGAATACAGCGTTTCACGCTCGGTGGATCACCGTAACACCTCTGACCGCGTCAATCGCACCGTCGAGCGTGTCGTCACACCCTCGGAAATACAGTCGTTTGAAGAGCTTACAGGCTACGTCGCTTTCGCTGGCGATCATCCCATCGCCAAAGTATCCATGCAATACCAGTCCTTCCCACAGCGTACTGAGCCATTTTGCGAGTCTGCCCAACTGCAGCGCATCACCCCACCCCGGAACACACCATGATCACTTACAGCATTCTGCATCGTGCCGAGGCCGACCGCAGCACCCACTATTACGGCGAACAGGCCGACGACTATTACAGCCGGGACGGCGGCGCAGCCATGTGGCACGGCACTGGGGCTAAACGGCTGGGCGCTGTCGGCGAAGTAGACATCAAGCGCTTTCACGCCATGCTGCGTGGCGAATTTGGCAAAGGCGTCGTAGCTGGCCGCTCGATCCGCAAGGATTCAAAATCCCGTGCGGGTATTGACCTGACCATCAGCGCCCCAAAAAGCATCACACTGCAAGCGCTCGTGGGCGGCGATGGCCGTCTAATCGACGCCCATGACCAGGCTGTGGCTTACACCCTGGATTACATCGAAAAACACCTGACACTGGCTCGCCAGAAGGAACGCGGCAAGACCCGTACCGAGCAAACCACCAACCTTATTATTGCCAAGTTCCGCCACGAAACCGCCCGCCCTACGCCCACAGCCCCGCCTGATCCCAACCTGCATACGCATGCCATCATCATGAATGCCACGCAACGTGCCGATGGCAGCTGGGCGGCGCTATCCAACGAACAAATCGTGGGCCTGCGTAAACTACAGGACGCCGTCTATATGTCACGGTTGGACCACCTGGTCAAAAAGCTGGGCTACGACGTACGTTATGAGAAAAACCACATTGAGCTTGCCCATATCAGTCGCGCCCACATTGAGGTATTCAGCAAGCGTAGCGGCCAGGTTGAAACTGTCCTTGCCGCTCGTGGCCTGAATCGGGAAACATCCAGCCATGCGCAAAAGCAGATGCTCACGCTGGCCACGCGGCAACAAAAGGCCAAAGGCTTCACCCGAAATGAGCCACATCACAACTGGACCGCACAAGCCCGTGAGGCTGGAATCCATTTTTCACCCGAATTATCAGCGTCACACAGGCAGATTGACAGCGGCCCCGCTCAACAGCGCGTCGCCGATGCCGCACTTACCTGGGCCATTGGGCACTTGTCGGAACGCGAAACCGTCATGCGCCGATCCGATCTGCTGGCGACCGCCATTGCGCACGCTGAAGGCGTCGTGCCCCCTGATGCCGTCTATGACGCACTGCGCCGCAGGCTGGGACAAGGCCAATTGCTAAGCAACGCCGCCCGCTACCACAGCACCGCTGACATGCAGGCCGAACCTCGCACCCGACAAGCCTGGGCGCAAGAGGTGGCCACCCTGCGTGGCAACGACATCAGTGCCGCCTGGCCGGTGGTGGATCGAGCCATCAACGAAGGTCGGCTTGTGTTCGCCGAGCCCAGCTACGCCACCACAAAGGCGCTGGAGCAAGAACAGCGCATCATCGCTTTGGAAAAGGCCGGACGTGACAGCATTGATCCCATCATAAAACCGGTACAGCTCACACCCTTGCTGAACGGAACCACACTGACCTCGGGACAGCGCAATGCAGTCGCACTGATGCTAACCAGTCGCGACCAGATTGTCGGTATCCAAGGCCTGGCCGGAACAGGGAAATCCTTTGCCCTGCAAAGCGCCCAGCGCATACTGAATGAGCACAGTTATTCCATGGTTGCGCTCGCGCCCTACGGAACCCAAATCAATGACCTGCGCAAAGACGGCATTGCCGCCAACACGGTCGCGTCATTTCTGACAGCCAGTGATAAACGACGTTTCACCGAAACGATGGGAGAAAAAACGGTGGTGGTGATTGATGAAGCCGGGGCGATTCCCGTGCGCCAGATGGAAAAGCTGCTGACAAGAATACAGGCGACCGGCGCAAAAATCGTTACCCTGGGCGATACCGCCCAAACCAAGGCAGTTGAAGCAGGCCGTGCCTTCGCGCTATTGCAAGAGCACGGTATGAAAACCGTCATCATGGGCGATATCCAGCGCCAGAAATCCGAACGCCTACGTCGTGCGGTCGAATTGGCGGCAGTTGGCCAGGCCAGCCAATCGCTTGCGCTAGTTGATAAAGTCGCCTGCATACCCGACACCTTCACAAAAGACGAGCATGGGCAAAAAATACGTGATAGTTCAGCCCGCTACGACACCATTGCCCGAGAATACGTGGCGTTACCAAACGCTGACCAGGCGGAAACACTGATTGTGACCGGCACCAACGCATCCCGTAAAGCCATCAACAGCATGATCCACAAGCGTCGAGGCCTGACCGGGAAAGGCCACACCTTTCGCCTGCTTACACGCCACGACACAACGAAAATGCAGCGCCGTTGCGCAAAATACTACACGGTGGGCGACATCATCCAGCCTGAACGGGACTACAAATGCGGCCTGCTGCGCGGCGATTTATACCAGGTCGTGGAATGTGAGCGCAGCGCTGACCGCATATTAGTCATGCCGCTACACGGCGACAGCCCGGCCACATCCATCGAAATCCTACCCAAGACCATGAGCAAGCTATCGGTGTACCACACCCACGAAGCAGAACTGTCTGTAGGCGACCGCGTTCGGGTCACCCGTAACAATGCGGACCTGGACCTAGTCAACGGCCAACGCTGCGAAGTCGTTGCTGTAACGCTGCAGGCCGTCACACTGGGAATCGGCGACCGACAAATCAACCTACCCGCCGACACGCCCCTGCACCTGGATCACGCCTATGCCACCACGGCCCACAGCGCTCAAGGCATGACCTGCGACCGGGTTTTCTATAACGCCGAAAGCTTCAGCCGCACCACCGTCCAGGATACGTATTACGTCAGCATTTCGCGTGAGCGCCATGCCGTTACCGTGTTCACCGACGATATGCAGGCACTACCGAAGGCTGTGGATCGGGTTCCGTACAAGGGGCTGGCTCATGACCTGGTCGGCCCAACGGCAACCGTACCGGCACATGAAATTCAGCTGCCGCATCATGAGAACGAACATGTGATGGGGCTTTGATAGCAAGGGCTGCATCAACTGGCCGCTACGCAAGGCATATAAGCAGCAATACCGATGTATTGACGGTGTACGGGTGATGTCGGCTTGCCGTAATTACGGCGTAAACATGATGTGTTGCCAGTGTATTTATGATGCACAGGTGGTGTATTACCGATGGCCGTCGGGAACTTCGCAGCGGCCCACATGCATAACGGCTACAGCTGTAGTACAAACAATCTAGCCAAGCCGCGTCTTTCAGCCATTTTGTAGCGCGAGGCGTGCCACCGCCGGCATTTCTGCCAATTCACGCAAAGCCACGTACAGCAAGGCTTTCCAGACCCCGAAGGGGTGCGTCATGTGTGACACCTTTAAGGCCACAAATGAACGACAGCGAATTTGGGGATTTCAAGGTGTCAGCTAGGCCGAAGGACTAGCAACGTCACATGCAGGGCCCCATCAAAGATGGGTTTACCTATAGTCGGCACCGAAACTTATAAAACAATACGATAGCGATATGTGTAAGTCTAAATCTGCACAATGGCTCCCATTTATCTTGGTACCTATCGAACGACGGCATGCACGGCATGATGACCGCGAACGGCGTCTTCTTCACCCCGCATAGCAGCGGATGTACGAAATACAAAAGCGCTCACGTCGTCTAGCACAGGCAAGTAGGATCGCAGCAAAGGTGCAAAGGCGGCAACCAGCAGGCCATGACCCACGCCTTTCAAGCTCACGGTTTGCACTGGCACCTGTGCCGCGCGCAGAGCAGTGGCCAGGCCGCCAGAGTTCCTCGCCGGATTCACCACCTTGTCTGCACTGCCCGTAATCAGCAAGCTGGGCGGTGCAGACCCAGTAACATGCCTTATGGGTTGCGAATCTGCTGGCGTGTTGGGATAAAGAAATGCGGACTTGACCGACTCGGCGACAATAGGCAAAAAGTCATAAGGGCCGGCAATTCCAATCCAGCCTAGCAATGCGGTGGGGCTCTCGCCATATTTTGAAAGCCAACGCGGGTCCAGCGCTACCATTGCTGCGTTATAGGCCCCTGCGCTGTGGCCAGCTACAAACACCTTATTAGCGTTGCCACCATACTCGCCTATATGCTTGAGCGTCCACGCCACAGCCTGCGCGGCATCTTCGACAAAAGCGGGGTAAACCACTTGCGGAGATAGGCGGTAATCAGCAACCACAGTCATGATGCCGCGTGAGGCCAGAGCCTTGCCGACAAAGCCATATTGCTTTCGCGAACCGCTGTTCCAGTTCCCTCCGTAGAAGAACACGACTACGTCGGGCTGTACTTCGGTGTATGCCGGGCTGTAAATATCAAGCTTTTGGCGCGTGTCATTGCCATAAGACAGATTTTTTATTGCGACGCTTTTTGTGTCGCTCCATGCAAGCGCATTAAGGAGTGTGAGCGGAGAAAATACCGCCAGCGCTGCCAGAAACAGCAAGACCACGATGACTGCACAAATAATGAGGCGAAATGACGTCAATTTAGCAGCCATAGTGAAAGGTTCAATATCGAGGCAAAGGCTACCCAAGCCAGGTAAGGCAACATCAAATACCCCGCCACGCGATCACGACGCATGAACGAAACGGTTGTCAGCGCGATAAGAACAAGCAAGACACCAATGTCGATCAAACCTAACCCGGTGCGGTGCATACCAAAGAAGAACCAGGACCAAAGACCGTTAAGCACCAGTTGTATTGCCCACAGCACAATGGCAGTGTCAACGCCGCAACGACGCCATACCCGCCAGGCGGCTACCGCCATCATAATGTACAGAACCGACCATACCGGCGCAAAGACCCAGTTAGGTGGATTAAAGAACGGCTTCTCCAACGCGGTGTACCACTCTCCAGGGAGGAACTGGCTGCCCACCAGCGCAATAGCACCGGTCAAAATAAGAAAAACGATTAACGATTTGTATTGACGCATAATCACTCACCAGATGTATTTGAAATCAGGATTTACTGACGGATCCTCGCGTCCGACGGCAAAGGGTTTACCTGCCATTAGTGCCCAATCATCCGCACCAGGGCGGCAAGGCGCAAGCGATAGGGAAGCAGGCTCAACGCTTTAAGCAATAGCGTGAATCGCTTGGGAAAATGAATCTCGAATTTTCCTTTTTCAATTCCACACAGTATCGCCCGCGCCGCTTCATCTGTAGAGATAATGGCGGGCATGGGAAACGTATTGCCCGCAGTCAGCTTGGTTTTCACAAAGCCTGGGTTCACCAGATAAACACCTAAACCCTTGGGATGTAGCTCGATATATAGCAATTCTGCCAGGTTAATGAGGGCCGCCTTGGTCGGCCCGTACACCGTGGCATTGGGTAGCCCCAGATAACCCGCCACGCTTGCAACTAACACGATGGAGCCGTTTCCTCGCGTGATCAAGCTTGGCAGGATCACCTCAAGGCCGTAATACACGCTGGCAAGATTGGTTTCTATCGTTCCATGAACGCGGTCGGAATGCAGCTCCCATGAGCGTATCTGTTCATATTGCGCTGCGCAGAATATGACCAGATCCACCCCACCCCACTCTCGAGTCAAACGCTGATGCGCAGAATGCCACGCCGTGGGGTTGGTCACATCCATGGGCAGAACGCAGGCCGATACAGAGCCAGCAGCCACTGCCATAAGGGCATCCCGTCTGCGAGCGCTCAGTGCAACACGCGCGCCCTGCTGTAACAGGTCGCGGGCGATGGCCGCACCGATCCCGCTTGAGGCGCCGATCAGCCATACCCGTTGGCCGCGCCAGTCTGACCAGCGGGGATTAAGCGGCGTCAGAAACATGATGACCTGGGGTTGCTAGCGGCCAATTATTGGTCACGGCGAAAAAACACAGTGACTTGCCCGACCTCGAAGCCAAACTTGGTCACGCGGGCTCGGTTGACGACTGTTTGTTCGTCAATCTTGAACATCCAATCATCAAACTTAACCTTGTAGACGGAATCACCAACAGGCAGCTTGAGGGTGTAGCGCATGCGAAAAGCATTGCCAGACGCATGGCCTATGGCCACACCCACCACATCGTGCGCCCTGCCGTGCAGCGACCCATCTGGCTGCGAGGAGAACGTCCACTCACGTTCATCGTCCGTTCCATCGGTATAAAAGAAGTGCTCTTTGAGTATGAAGTTGTCACCCTCGTTATGCCCTTCCATTTTGATATGGAATCGCTTAACGACCTCGCCACTGCGCTTCTGAAACATACCCCAAGCCTCCGTCTTGCCCTGGAAGTACTGGGTGACATCAAGCTTGGGTTCTTCTTGCGCGTAGTGAGCCACATCCGGCATGGCACATGCTGTCAAGGCCAGCACACTTCCTAACATCAGTAGTGTTTTCATGATTTTTGTTCTCCAATTAAATCGTCAAGAAAATGCAGCCGCCACATGGCCAGAAGTTTTAGCAAACAGGGCAAGCCACCATAGGTCCATGCGAGCGCGTGCCCGCCACTGCCCGTAACGCCGGGTTGATAACCGAGAACCGCAAGCCATGGCAACGCAAGACCCGACAGCGCGAGCGTGAGTTTTCCCAGTAGGCTCCAAATACCGTAATAGGCTGCAGGGGATTCACGCGCGGGTATAAGACGAGCCAGCAGCACCGGTGGCAAGACCAGATCTGCTCCCAGTGAGAGCCCCGCTGCCACGCAGATAACTAAATAGGGGTAACGGTCTCCGGGCCCCAGGGTGGCTGCCCATACAAATGTGATAACTGCCAGCACCATGCCAAGCCGCCATGCAGTGACAGGCCCTAGGCGCGATGCAAGTGCCATCCATACAGGCATGCCAACCGCACCAGCCAGAAAATAAATGCCAAGAAAATATCCAGACCATTGCGGCTCAACCAGTACATCGGCAATAAAAAAGAGAGCAAGCGTCGCAGGAATGGACACAGAAAGCGCGTTCATAAAGTAGGGGAGCAACAAACGCCTGACCGGCCTGTTCTGCAGACAGACACGCCACGAAACGTTATCTGGTGTGTCTGAAGCGTGCGCCCAAACTGGCGCCCTGTAGAGCAAGGCGCTTACGCCAAAAACCAGCAGCAGGGCAAACACGAATGAATAGGCGGCCATGCTCTGCTGCGGGCTCTTGCCCGTGGCATTGATCAACCAGATCGGTAGCGTACTGGCCAGCATCACGCCCAAAATGCCAAAGGCTTCGCGCCAGCCCGAGGCGAGTGTCAACCCGGCGGTGCCGGACGCCAATCGCGCGCCCCATGCCAGGTAGGCGATGTTAAGCACACTGTGAGCCGTATAAACAATTATGAGTGAGACAGCCAGCCAAACCGCCAACATCAGGCCAGAAACAGGGGCAAGCCACAGCCCAGCAAAGGCTAAGATCAAAACGAAACAAGCACCCCACAGCGCTCGACCGAGGCGCGACCGACGCGCAAGACGATCAACCCATTGCCCTATCCAGGGGTCTTGAACCGTATCGACAATGCGTGCTGCGAATAGTACAAACCCCGTCAGCGATAGCGACAAGCCGAGCTGGCTGGTGTAATAAATAGGCACCTGAATGTAAACGGGCAAAGCTGCCATGGCCAGAGGCATGCCGAGCAGGCCATAGGATGCAAAGGACGCAGCGCCCCGTCTCATGGCTGTGTTCGCAGAAGATTTTTACGCAATTCCGGCGCTTGTGTATCGGGATCGAGCCAGATGCGGAAAAACGTACGGGCGAACGCGGTATCCTTGATTTCGGCCGTAAGCTGTGCACCCATGAAGAATCTGACGCCACTGTCAGGAAGATATACGCCGGTAAGACTGTCTCCTGGTTTGACGTCGACAAAAGCTTGTTCCAACAAAGCGCGCCAATGCTCAAGCGTTGCCTCGGATACCGGTGCTACGGCCAGGCGCTTCATCTCGTCCAGACTGCTTTCAACGATTTTTTGGCGTGAGATCGTACGATGGTAGGTTAGCTGGAGAGCAAACGCCGCGTCCAGGGGTTCCGATATGCACGGCCCCCACAGTTGTGCCTCATAGATATCAAAACCATACTTGCGAAACTCACCCTGCCCGCACAGTTGTGCATCAGGCAGCGCATCTCGCCAGTCAGCCCATGCATGGCAACTAAATAGGCTCAGAACGAGAGCAAGCAGACAGGTTCGCATGCTATTCGGGCCTGGTGAACACAAACTGAACAACATCAGTGCGCTGCTCTTCAAAACCGGCTTCGCAATAGGCAAGATACAGCCGCCACGTACGTATGAATCGTTCGTCGAAGCCCTGCCTGCGAATGTCTGAAAGATGCTGCTCAAATGCCTGACGCCAACGCCTGAGGGTTTCGGCATAGTCCTTGCCGAAACGCAGCGTGATACGGCCTTCAAGGCCGGCGATGCGCCCAACATTAAGCAACCGCTCCGGGCTAGGCAGCATACCGCCAGGAAAAATGGATTGTCTGATGAAATCGCTGCTGCGACGGTACTGTTCGAAACGCGACTCGTCGATGGTAATGGACTGCAGCAGCGCTTGAGCACCGGGTTTAAGCCTGTCATGAAGAATTCGCCCGAACCCGGACCAGAACTTTTCGCCTACCGCTTCGAACATCTCGATGGACACAACTGCATCGTATTGACCGTGAATATCCCGGTAATCACACAGCTCGACCTTGGCCAGGCCATCCATCCCTGCCTCCGAAATGCGCTTTTGTGCCAGCTCGCACTGTGCCTGTGAAATCGTCACGCCGTGCACGTATATCCCTCGACGGGCAGCATGCAATGCAAAGCCACCCCATCCACAACCTATTTCCAGCACACGCATGCCTGGACGCAATGCTAATGACTGCACAATATATTGGTATTTATCATCTTGGGCCAGTTCCAGGCTTTTGTCTTTATGGCCTGCAAACAATGCGCTCGAATACCCCATGCCCTCATCCAGCCACTGGGCGTAAAACGCATTGCCAATGTCATAGTGGGCGTGAATATTGCGTTTGCTTCCAGCGCGGCTGTTCACACGCAAACGATGCAGCAACCCATACCACAACCGCGAGATCAATTTGCCGCCAATTGCGTCGGGAAAGACCGCTTCATTGCGGATGGCAAACTGCAGCAGCATGGTCAAATCAGGGCTATCGAGCCAACCATCCTGATACGCGTCTGCAAAACCGATATCACCATTTCTCAATATGCGTGAGCAGCTACGCCAGTCATGAATCTGCAAAGTGGCAGCAGGCAGGGCCGCTGGGGATCCGAAGATTCTCCGTTCACCTATGGGGGTTACAAGAACCAGATGTCCTACTCTGACGCGCTCGAGCAGCGAGAGGAACAGACGGGCAGCTGCAGGGGTGCGATAAATGACGGCGTCAGAGGTGGATTGTGATGTCATAATTTTCTATCGGTTGGGGCACGCTCGGAGACCACCGTACTGGACGCCGTATCTGTGCGTGAAGGCTTGGAGAAAAAGGGGACTTTGCGCAGCCAAAGACGTAGCGCCTGCCAGTAAATACGAGCAATAACAGAGAAGGTCATGAACGGCTGACGGGCGACTTCATATAAGGCTGATTGGCGAGTGAGTTCACGATTGCGCCCACCCACCGATGTGCGCAGCAGAAGTCCCTCACTGTCGAAGTAATCGATGGCTATAAATGAGGTATCAACCGTGTCTCGCAGCCGAAACTGATAATGCCCTTCGACTTGGCAAAAAGGCGATACGTGCAACTGCTTGCGGCATTCGAGAACGGTGTTGCCCGTGATGGGTTCTTCATTGGGCCCTGTCAGCAGATAGCTGTGTCGCTCTCCAAAGGTGCTTGTTACCTCGGCAAGCAGAGCGCGCAGATTTCCGGCGCGGTCATGGCAATACCAAAAACTGACCGGATTGAACACATAGCCCAACAAACGCGGGAACGTCTGCAACCAGATATCGCCGTCGGCCTGTACACCCGCGTCAGCAAGCTGACAACGTATCCAGGCGGCCAGATTAGAGCCATCGCATGCACCGTAGTCGCGTGTACGAATGCCCATCAGACCTGGGCGATCTACGCCAAACCACCAGTGATTCATCTGCGCCAGCTGATCAAGATTGAGGCGAACGCAAAATACCGGATACACGAACCGATTGCGTACCGGACGCAGCCGCTCATGCATGACGCGTCCCGAAATCAGCACGGCGGATTTGGATTTGGCCGAATCGGAAGACGAGATATTCACACTGTGGCCCATTCAGGTGATACACCGAAGCTTCTGGCCACACGCAAAGCCGATTTCAGCCCATCTTCGTGAAAGCCGTAACCCGTCCAGGCGCCGGCGTGCCAGGTATGCCGAACACCCTGCAACGACGTAAGCTCGCTCTGCGCTTTGATCGCGGACAAATCAAGAATGGGGTGTTCATATTCCATGGACAACAGCGTTGTTTCTGGTGCAGGCATGGCAATGGGGTTCAGCGTGACCACGACAGGCGTATCGAACGGCAGAGGTTGAAGCTGATTAAGCAGGTAGCTTACGCACACAGGACGCCCGCCGTCGACCGCGCTGGCGCCCAGATAATTCCAGGCAGACCACACGCCACGACGCTGCGGCAAAAGCGAAACATCAGTATGCAGCGTTGCCAGATTCTTCTGATAACGCACTGCGGCCAGAGCGGCTCGCTCTTGCTCGCTGGGGTCTTGCAGCATATCCAGTGTCTGCGGTGCATGCGTGGCCATGACAATAGCGTCGAATTGTTCGGTACCCGACACAGTACGCAAAGTGATGCCATTGTCGTCGCGCGAAATGCCTAGCACGGGGGTATTTAGACGCAAATCTGGAATACTGCGAATCAAGCGACGAACATATTCGCGTGAACCGCCGACAACAGTTCTCCATTGGGGACGGTCGCGTACCTGCAACAGACCATGATTGGCGCAAAAGCGAAGAAAGGTTTTGGCCGGAAAGTTGAGAATATCTGAGGCGGCGCTAGACCATATCGCCGACGCCATGGGAAGAAGATAATTATTCTGAAACGTAGCGCCATAGCTGCCTTGCACCAGCAGCTCTCGCAGTGAGCACCCACTGGCCTCCGCCATAGCGAGATGACTCAGCGCAGCCTTGTTAAAACGCATGATGTCACGCAACATGCCCATAAAACTGGGCGAAAAAAGATTGCGTCGCTGGGCGAATACAGTGTTCAGATCGCTGCCCGCCCACTCAAGCCGCCCGTTGTCGAGCGACACTGAGAAGCTCATATTGCTGGGATGCGCCTTTACTTGAAGCTCTTCAAACAAGCTGACCAGGTTGGGATAGGTGCGATCGTTGAAAACCAGAAACCCTGTGTCAACGGGGTGTGTCACTCCGTCAAGCGTTACATCCACAGTATTCGAGTGCCCCCCGGGGTACCCGGCAGCCTCAAACAATGTGACTTGATAACGCCTGCCCAAAAAATAGGCGCTAGCTAGCCCGCTGATGCCTGCCCCAACCACGGCAATACGAGCGCCAAAATTAGGTACGCTAGGCATGTGACACGCAGAAAAAATCTGCCCTGCTTACGCATTGGGTAAGCTCGCGATGTGGCGCCAGCGAACTACCGGATAGGAACGACGCGGAATAGGCGATTTGAAACATGGTGCGCACTCTCAACATTCAATGATAAGATTGAATCTACTTTGGTGTTAAAGTCAATTACTAAACAGTAGCGTTATTTACTAATGAGTATTCTAAATCGATCTAGCTTTAAAGACAAGGCCTTCAAAATGCGTGAAGACGCAATTCTTGATGCCACCACCACCACGTTGGGCGTCAAAGGCTTTGACCTGATGACAATGGACGACATCGCTACCGAGGTGGGTATCTCTAAGCCAAGTCTATACAAGCACTTTAAGTCCAAGGAAGATCTGGTCTGTGAGGCCATGATCCGCTTGATAGACGGTGCGCTTGAGCGGCTTGAAGCGATGCCAAAAACAGCCACACCTGTGGAGCAATTAAAGTTGTTGCTCGAGTGGGCATTGCAAGTGCGATTAAAGGGGGGGTTGCCGTTTCTGCCTTCCACAAGCCCACACGTACGCAAAATGCTGACGCGCAACTTAAGATACGTTACCCGCGTGCTCAAGCTCCACCAACGACTTAAAAAAATCGTTGCACAGGCCAAAGTCAAGGGCGAACTGAGCACTAGTCTGCCTGATGACGTTATCCTTTTCTCGTTCTATGCCCGCACATGCGACCCGTCTGTGGAGTATCTTCAGCTCTACAGCAAACTCGACGAAGAAGCCATCGTGCGGCACATGCTGCAAGTCTGCTTTGAAGGGTTGAAATAAAGTGATTCAAGAGGCCGCGTAATGCATCAATTCGAACACGGGCTAATGTGGTTTCGGCGTGACCTGCGCATTGAAGACAATGCCGCGCTGCATCAGGCGCTGCGTCAATGCCGCAGCCTGTCCTGCGTGTTTGTGTTTGACACCGACATTTTGTCGACACTTCCTTCCTCTGACCGCCGTGTCGCATTTATCGACGACTGCATCACAGAACTGGACCACAAACTGCAGCAAGCCGGCGCAGGGCTTATTGTTCGCTATGGCGCTGCACATCAAGTCATTCCAGAGCTGGCGAAAAGTTTGAGCGTAGACGCAGTATTTGCCGTGCGCGACTACGAGCCTCAAGCGCAAGTGCGCGATGCTACGGTGGCTGACGCGCTAAAGCGTGAAGGCAGTGAACTTGTTCTGCTTAAAGACCAGGTTATTTTTGAAATGGGCGAGATCCTTAATGGCCAGCGCAAGCCATATAGGGTGTTTACCGCTTATAAAAACGCATGGCTCAAAGCGCTTCGATCGTCACATATTGCAGCGCTTGACAATGAACCCCTGCTTAGTAAGCTGGCACTGATGCCGCCCCACCTCACTGCACGCCCTACGCTGAAAGACATGGGCTTTACCCACTCTGCACAGCCCATCCCTGTGACGGCGGGCAGCGACAGCGCACAAGCCCTGTTCGCCGACTTTTTGCCGCGCATGGGCACTTACCACGAACGTCGCGATTTTCCGGCCATAAAAGGGCCAAGCTATTTGTCCGTCCACCTGCGCTTTGGCACCATATCTCTGCGTGCGCTGGTCAGGGCAGCCTACCCGGCCATGCAATCGGGCAGCGCTGGCGCAACGACCTGGTTGAGTGAACTGATTTGGCGCGACTTTTATTTCATGATTCTTTATCATTTTCCGCACGTCACGCATCATGCGTTCCGAGCCGAATACGACGCTATCGTCTGGGAATCAGGCACCGAGGCGGACAAGAATTTTGAAGCCTGGTGCAACGGTCAGACTGGCTACCCCATTGTGGACGCCGCCATGCGCCAATTGAACCAGACCGGCTATATGCACAATCGATTGCGCATGATTGTTGCGAGTTTTCTGACCAAAGACCTGGGTATAGACTGGCGGCGAGGCGAGTATTATTTCGCCCGACAACTTAATGACTTTGATCTAGCGGCCAACAATGGTGGATGGCAGTGGGCAGCATCAACTGGCTGCGATGCACAGCCCTACTTCCGTATATTCAACCCCATCGCTCAGTCACAAAAATTTGATGCACATGGCGCTTTCATTCGGCGTTATGTTCCTGAGATCGCTGGCCTTTCAAACAAAGACATCCACGCGCCGTGGCTGGCCCACGACAGCGCTCTGGTCGCCGCACGGATAAAGCTTGGCGATCACTACCCTATGCCCATCGTAGATCGCAGCTCTGTGCGCAAAGTAACCTTGGCACGCTATGGGATTCTGAAAGGCTGAAGCCCTCGCATTCGACCACAATTCAAAATACAGGTCGGCTACATTGCTTCGAGCTTTTCAGGTAATCGACGACAAAGACTAACCAGCGCCTGTACCCATTGAGATTGGTCGTTAAGACATGGAATCAACGTCAAGGTGTCGCCGCCGGCAGATTGAAATGTATTGCGCCCCTCCAGGCCAATCTCTTCCAAGGTCTCAACACAATCAGCAACAAACGCAGGGCACATGACCAGCAGTCTTTTTTTCCCTTGGGCAGCAAGACTTTCTAACGTGGCGTCGGTGTACGGCTCGATCCACTTTGTGCGGCCCAAGCGAGATTGAAACGACATTGTCCATTGATCTTGGTTAATGCCCAGCGCTGAAGTCAATGTTTCGCTGGTTTTCAGACATTGGGCTCGATAACAGGTCTGCAATACGTGATCACTTGCGCGCTGACAACAGTCAGCATCTTTCAAGCAATGAGAGCCAGTTGGATCAACCTTGTGAATATGTCGTTCAGGAAGGCCGTGATAGCTTAGCAACAAATGATCGTAATCTTGTTTCAGGTACGGACGGGCACTGGCTGCCAGTGCTTCAATGTATTCTGGTTGAGCATAAAAAGGCGGCAAGATGTCTAGATCAAAAGACAGGCGGCGTTTTCTTATAACGCGTCTGGCTTCTTCAACCACAGTTTTAACCGTACTTTCGGCGTACTGTGGATACAAGGGCGCCAGAATCACACGAGAAATTCCCCGCTTGGCTAATTCCATGAATGCGTGCTCAATGGATGGCTCGCCATAACGCATGGCTAATTCCACCGGACCTTCTGTCCATTGTTCTGCAACTTTTGACTGTAACCGCTGGCTCAGAACAATTAATGGAGAGCCCTCTTCCCACCAAATAGATTGGTAGGCCGCCGCTGACTGCTTTGGGCGTCGGGCAACAATTGCCGCCACGATCAGGCGTCTGAGCGGCCAAGGCAAATCAATGACATAAGGATCCATCAAAAATTGATTTAGATAGCTGCGGACATCAGCCACCTTGGTCGATGCGGTGGACCCCAAATTGACGAGTACAAGAGCTTGATCGGTCATAAATTTTAAATTTGAATAGACAGGCTAAGGCCGTCCTAATTAGGTTTAAGCATAGAGTGAGAGCGTCACGGCCCAGCTGGCTTGGTGTACCTCAGCGATCCGCCTCTTTCAGTACAAAATTGCCTCTAACATCTGCAGTATGCCCCAAATGCTTAATATGTAAACCAGGGTGCGCAGGTAAGGGATGCCGGCGATGTAGATAGGCAGGTAAATCACCCGTGCAATCAAATAAATCCCGGCCCCAAGTGCGGTTTGCGTGCCGGTTTGATCGGCGACCACGACAGCCAGCGTGGCGGCAGCAAAGAATGGAAAGGTTTCAAGGAAATTGCGACTAGCCCGATCTGCGCGTTGAGCGTACTTTCCCAAAGGCTGCAATGCGTCGTCACGATTTCCTGTATTCCATTTCAGCCCACGCTGCCAGGTAGCGAAACCGATGGCCACGAATACATATACAAATCCGAGTGCCGTAGCCCAGCCAAGCATTTGCAATTCAATTGTCATTTTTATTACCCAAAAGAGTACCGCCTGATCGGCCAAACTGCCGCTGCAAGTCGACAAGGTTGAAAGTAGCACAGCACGGGTATCACCGATTAATGCTTCTGCAGAGGAGCTAACAGCTAGACACAACAAACAAGCCGGGCAATTCTGGCACCTGCTTGACGCGAAATTAACACTATATTACCGCAAAGAAAATAAATCTACTAAGTAGTATTGTTTTTAACCAACTAGTGTTAGACTTAATTCTGGCTTTTAAATAGAGTCAGATTCTTCCCCGGAATGTTTACTTAGTAATTTTTCTTGTACCTAAAATTTGCTCGGAGATCAGTATGAAACGCCTTCTATCTGCTATTGCACTTTCAACTGCATTCATTGTCCCTTCTGCCTGGGCAGCCAGCGACATAGTCGACACTGCTGTCAGTGCAGGCTCATTCAACACGTTAGTTACCGCCATCAAGGCTGCTGGCCTGGTGGAAACACTTAAAGGTCCAGGCCCATTCACCGTTTTCGCTCCAACGGATGAAGCTTTTGCAAAGATTCCTAAGGCCGATCTGGATGCCTTACTGGCCAACAAGAAAGAACTCGCCAAGGTGCTGACATACCATGTCGTGCCCAGCGCTGTGATGGCCGCAGACGTCAAGCCTGGCATGGTCAAAACGGTGGAAGGTAGTGACATCAAGATTAGTGTCGTTGATGCCCAAGTAGTGCGGACAAGCCCGGGCTTTAGCGAAAAAAGCCCGGGCCATCATTTACCTCGAATGAACCTGGCACACTATGATCTGCCATAGAATTTGCCCCGATCAAGGCGCAACGAGATACAAACTCAAGTAAAGTCTTCTTAGCCAATAAGATGGCATATCACTTGGAAAGCTGCGGCGTTTGGACGCCTGTATGTGTTGCTGCGGACGGCAAATAAGAAACAAATTTGATCAAGGATTTAAGCACTGATGTCAGCAAACATAGAAACCTCATACAAACAGGCACAGCGCGTACTGGTAGCCGGTTGCGGTGATGTGGGCACTCGCGTGGCATTGCTGTTACGCGATTCTGGTGCCGAGGTCTGGGGCTTGCGGCGTTCGGATGCTCCACTTCCAGCTGGCATCTCGTTACTGCAAGCTGATCTAACCGATGCAGACAGTCTGCGGCAGTTGCCCGAGCGTATCGACCGGGTGGTTTATCTGCCTACGCCAGATACTCGCGATCCCCTAGCCTATCGCAAAGTGTTTGTGCAAGGATTGCAGAATCTATTGCAGGCATTGGGTAAGCGAGCATTACAGCGCATCGTGTTTGTTTCCTCCAGCGCCGTTTACGGCGAGCACAATGGTGATTGGGTCGATGAAGATACGTCCGCTGCGCCGCTTGGATTCAATGGCGAAGTGCTTCTCGAGGCCGAACAATGGCTAGGCGGAAGCGGTCAGCGTGCAACGGTCTTGCGTTTGGCTGGACTCTACGGCCCAGGGCGCACCGGGCTGTTCGAACGGCTGCGCAGTGGCCGTGCGCGAGTGCGCACGGAGCCGCCCTTCTGGAGCAACCGGGTGCATGTAGATGATGCCGCTTGTGCCATTGTGCATATTCTCGGGTTACCTGATGCGGCAACGCTTTATCTGGGCGTGGACGACACGCCGCTGCCAATTGCTCAGTTATATGGTGGAGTGGCGCGTAGGCTGGGGTTACCGGAACCCGCTGAAGGGCCTGCGCCACAGGGTATTGGAAGTAAACGCTTGTCTAATGCGCGCTTGCGCGCATCCGGTTTCGTACCACGCTGGCCCGACAGCCTCGCTGGCTACGCTGCGCTCGTGAAGGGCTGACATTTATTTAGTCGGTGGGCGCTTGACACCGACAGCGTGTCCTAACCAACAACACGTCTGGTTCGGGCACGCTCGGCTCAATCTGGGATGATATTTTTTTACTGATGCTATTTTGCGTCTCCTTGCAGGGGTTCGGCGGGATCTCCGCCGACTAGACCCCAGGCTGGTTACGGGCTTCTATTTAGTTGTCAGTCGATTCGTCCAAAATCTGCATAACCGCTTTAGCCTGCCAAGCGGCGGCGTTACTCAACTGCCGCACCCAAGCGCCACGGATTGGGCTCCATCGAAATCCATGACTTTTCAGTGTGTCGCGGGTAGCCTTCTCGGGCTTTCCTTCAAAAATGAACATGGCGCGGTTTTCGTCCACATCTTCGACGTACACATACCCCGCACCCTGGACGCTGACCGGCTCGCGTTCCTTATTGGCCTGCAATTGTTTGATACGTTGCTCGATCCGGCGAATATTCGCGTTGTTGTTGGTCAAGGCATACGCTGGGAATCCAACGCGTCTGGCAAAGTCATGCATAATCAACTGCTGCACATTGCCGTCGGACAACCCAAGCTCAAGCAAAGCGTGACGCTGACCGTCGGGATCACCCTTGTGCTTGCGTATCACCTGATTTACTTTCTTCATGCGTTCCTGGTGGGCTGACAGTTGCTCTACCTGGTACATTAGCTTTTTTATTGCATCCGGGTCATCGCTCGATATACCGCCCTCGCCCACTGCAGCCGCTTTTTGTGCGTAGTGGTCGGCCTTCTTTTGCAGATCAAAGGCTTTGCCGAACGTGTTATGTATCCGCTGCCGGTGGTTGCGGTCGCGCCCTTCGCTGTGGTGGTCAACCAAGATCGGCAGGCCAAAGGGAATCGCTTCGCCCATTTGCCGCGCCTTGTCGTATGTGGTTTCAGCCTGTGCCTTGGTCTGCACCGCCCTCGCCTCCATCCTGGTCTTGCGTTCTGCCTGTTTTTCTTCGTAGTGGTTCATGTCGTTTTTCCCTCAAAAATGCGCCGTAGCGCGGTAGTGGTTGCTGACCGGGCCTGAAGATTCTTGAGCCCGTTTGTATGTTTTCGTGCTGGGTCATGCAGCGACTAGCGGAAAGGGGAAGCTTTGTAAAAGTCGCATCGCGACTTTTATGAACACCTCTTGAAGTGCCGGAACGGAGTGATACAGTCGGCGTTTTGAGGCGATGGAACCCTCAGGACCAGGCTTGCGGTGCCACAGAGCACAACCCGGCAACAGCCCGCGCAGCGAGCGCCACTATCACCAAACTGGTGATCTAACTTAAATAGGTTATGGCCTTGTCATTGGCTTGCTCAGGCAAGCCGCTATTTGCCCGTCTTGGCACACCAGGGCGGGGCTTATGTTGAAAAGGAAGAAAGCGAATGACCACTTGTGCGATAGCACAAGTCCAATCTGCGGCCACGCGGTGCGGCGCATAGAAACCCAGGCGGGCCGCAGCCCACCCAGGTACGTCTTACAGTTGGCCTCTTTCGGCTAACGAGTTGGTGCCCTGCCCCGTTACAATGATGTGATCCAGCAAGCGAACATCGATCAGCGCCAAAGCATGTTTTAGGTGCCGCGTCAAAGCAAGATCGGCCTCGCTAGCTTCGGGGACGCCGCTAGGGTGATTGTGTGACATGATGATTGCAGCGGCATCCAGGCGTAGCGCGGTTTTAACGATTTCGCGCGGGTATACGCTGGCCTGCGTCAGCGTTCCATGACTCATTTCCATGTAACGGATCACCTTAAACTGGCTGTTCAGATACAGCACAGCGGCGACTTCGTGCCCCATTCCCGACAGTTTCGACTGAAAATACTGTTTGACGGTGTCCGGGTTTCCCATTGCGGCCCGGTCACTAATTAGGCTTTCGGCGGCGACGCGCGCGGCGGCCAGTACATGCGAATCAGTCGCGGCACGATACCGACCCGATGGGCTGCGCACATAAAGCGCCTGCCCTTCGTTCATGTTGTCATAGCCCAGAGCTGCATTGTGGTTAAGTTGTTGTTCCATTGTCCTATCCTTCAAAAGCCGGTTTGTTTTCCTGCTGACCGGGGCCGAAGATTCCGAGCCTGATCGTAGGTTTTCGGCGTTCGCAGTAATACGGCTCCTGCGGTGTTGCCGCCGTTGCCGTGAGTTCGTCGCCTTGCCGTGCTGAACTGCTGTCCGGGGCTGATGAACAGGACCGTGGAATAAATGGTGGGGACCCGCCTGGCGGGGAGGACGCCGTTTATGCCGCGAAAGCCAGGGCAGCGGCAACGGATGGCGGTACAGTCGGCGTTTTGGGCGGCGGGCTCATGGCAATGGAAACGACAGCCCGGTATGCTCTGATTGTGAATGCTGGCCCGCGCGGCGAGCGCCCCTACCGCCCGGTGGGCGGTCTAACGTTGAGTAGTTTTAATCGAGACAACAGCTAAGGGCAGCCCCAAAAGACTAAATCCTGAAGAAATCAAGCCTCAAAAAAAGGCTTGAAACGCACCATGAAAGGCCGGCCCAAGGTGCCAGAATGAACCTAAAATGTACCAAGATGCTCGAATTAGATAGCTGCTTTAATTGTGAAAAGTTATCGGCCAAGACATCAATGATCTGGGCCAGATTCTGATACACGACCAAGTACATGTCGAGCAGCCTAGCCAACTGTTGGGGGCGAGAGACTAGTGCCCTGAGACCGAGCGACGTCACCGCAAACTCAGCATGCCTCGATTGCTGCAGTCACCCAGCAATACCAGCAGCACGCAGTTGCTCACGAATTTTTGTCACTGCTGGGTCATTGATGCCAAGCCCCGCCAATTGGTCGTAGATTTTTATAACGTAGCTGCTGCATGTCCCGCTTGTGCCACGGGCCTGTTGAATGGACTTGACAAGCGCTTGCTCCGTCGACGATGGCAAGACGTTCTTCCCAATGTAGAGTGAAACTAATGCTTCGACTCGGCCAACTTCCTTTGTAACCGCTTCTACACTCGAAAATATGAATCCTTTACCTTCCCGATCCTCGAGATAGGCCCGGACGTTATCCCCCTGTACATCCGGAAATTCAAATGCGACCCCCTCGCACAACCCATTTGCATCAGACTCCAGATGGAGCGTTGGGCACGGAGAATCATGTGTTCCCCAATTGACGACAGACGCTTTGCTAAATGAGCGACGGTAACCATGGAGCTCCGCTATCACGCGCCGGGAGCAATCATAGTTTTTCTCCCAACCATCTACCATCAACGACCCATAGCCAAAAATCCACATAACGTCCCCTTTTAATTATCTGCAACGTTCAACTGAAAATCGTTGCGTTCCTAGGCTGGGCCGCTTCCCACTTCTTTCGTGCCTTCCCGTAATCCGACTTGATCCCATCGAACAACGATAGCTCGCTAGCCACGGTTTCGTACGTGAGCGGTATTTCGTGAAAACCCTCAGAATGAGAATGTCCATCGATATAGCGCGACAGCATCACCATGCGTTCATGTATACGTAACGCGATATCATCATCGAAAAAAACCTTATCCAACGTGTACATAATGTTCTCACGCCACCTACGCACAACATTGTTAAATAATTTCTTCTGTATGAAATCCTCATAGGCTGTCCGCAAGCTACCACACGCCTTTTCCAAAGCATCGCGCTGCAAATCCCCTATCAATACCCGCGCTGAATTAAGGTGCCTTTTTGCCCGGTCATGAGCCGCTCCCTCATAATGTTCATGTGGGAAAGCCAACCTATCTATAACGCCCGGAACATCAGCCTCATCCCGCCACACTGTACGTCCCGCAAAATTTACGCCCTTATCTCCGGCGGCAGTTGCCAGGTAGTTCGTAAATAAAATGTCGTGAGTGAAGACGATAACCTGTCTTCGCGCGGCCTCATCAACCAGACGTTGCGCGATTGACTCCTTACACACATGATCCATGGATGTAACGGGATCGTCGAAAATGACACCCACGCAACTGCCATTGAGATCAACCTCCGTCAGAAAGTCTGCTAAAGCTGCTGCTGTCTGCTCACCCTCACTAAGTACGCTGGACGGAACAACCCCCGATGCCTCTGCATTACTGATCTGGATCTTTCGGTTCGTATTGCCTGAATCACCAGCGAAACGGAACTGTACGGGCAAGGCCAGCTTCAGCTCCTTGCAGTTCTCCGTGAACCGATTGATAAACCCTTGTGCGACCAATTCAGTTGCAAGGGCTTTCTGTCTGCTGGTGACATCACGCTGAAGGGCAGCGAAACCACGAAGACACTGATCAGCTTTTGCCACCCATTTCAGACTTTCGACCGCAGCGACTATGTCGCTATGCTGATTGGCAAGCAGGCGTCTGTCATTCAGAAGCTGCTGCTCCAGCACTAGCTCCTCGATCAATGCTTTAGGGTCGCTAAGACGCAACTTGTCATTGTCCTGCTGCAAACGCCCAACCAACATAGTGAGGCGCACTGAAATAACCTCATTCGTCAGTAAAGAAAGACTCGGATCAGAAGCGTTGACTACAGCTTCCGTCAGAACATCAATTACAAGACGATAGCCCTCCACATATCTCACAATATCGGCTTCCAGAGCCACATCAAGTTCCTGCAATGTGCGCCGCGCGGCACTATCCTGCGTGAAGAAGGCTATCCTCACCATGCTTAAGATTTCGCCATGGCCCGTCATTACCTTCCGGGCATCAGCCAGCTGCGTCTCGATGTCACTGGAAACCATTTGAAAGAACCGCCTCAGGCGATCTGTACTGTCTGCATCAAGCACTTGATGGCATAGTACGCAGCGCGCACCATCGTCCTCGGGCGGAAATGTACAGCCGGGGCTGGCTTCGGCGCTGTATGCAATCGCTGCGGACAACAGGTCTCGCCACGCAGATGTGCCTATAGGCTGTACAGGCTCATTACCAAACTGGGCTGCAGACAACGCAGCACCCTTTTCCATAAGTACGCCAATCTTCCTAGCGGTATCGCCGATATTCGTAACTGTCACCGGTTTGAGGCTTGTAGTTAAAGCAATAACAGAAGCTTTGACGCCGTTCAAATCAATAATCCGCTGCTCGTTCTTCTTGATGATTTCCTTCGGGTCAGTTGTCCTCAACTCGGACAATCGCTGCTCGATGCTCTGGAGTCGGATTGTTTCGGGGTCACCAAACTCCGAAAGATGCTTCAAACTCACCAGATCTGTCTCTGCCGTCAGCGTCGCCAGCACTGTAGCCACTTCAGACGCGCTGTCTTGAATCGCAAACCTGTCCGTCACTGGCGTGCGTATGGTGATTTCGTTACGCAGCCTAGTTTGCAAACTGCCGAACGCCGCCACCATCCGCGGAAAAATATCGAATAAATTAGGCATGACCTGGAATGCGTTCCGATCATCCAGATGTACACGCACACAAGTCGAATCGAAAACGGAGAATCCATCACGCAATGGCTGGCAAGACTCCGAATGCACAAAGGCTACGCTAGACCCATCGTTGAAGTTGAATGTTGCCGTTGGCTTAGGCTGTTCACTTTTGGCGAGTTTGACGTCGCCGAGAATGTCTGTGTCCTTTGAGCGAGTGAAACACGCCGACTTCAACACGCGAGCATAACCTGACTTCCCAGCGCCGTTAGGGCCGTAGACCACAGTAAGGTTCGGGCCAAAAGTCAATATCTCGCCTGCCGTGAGCGCATTAACCCCCGATACAGACACCATTGACGCCAGAGTACTGCTCATTGTTGGCGCGTTTACTTGAGATTGAGGTAGCGCCATGGTCCAGTTCACACGTACCGCGTCCGGACCACTTAAGCCTTGATCGATAAGGTACTCGCTAAAGACCTCGTCCAAAGCCGGATCGCTCAACTCAACCGATGCCACCAACTTGCTTAGCAGGAAATGTTGCCAATTTGACAGCGTCTTCCCCCAAGTAGACAGAGCATCAAAAATATTAAATGCTGGTTGGGACACAAGGCCTCTCTAAATTAGGTTTAACTCACATCGATCTGTCGAGACATCAATTTTTACCGGTACTGTAAGCGAACGCTTGAAAAACAAATCTTTAGTGATAATAGCCCACGACGACGGCAACAGAAACCCCTTGTTACCATCATCAAAATGAGTGGTAAGATATAACCAAAATGCAATACGTAGATATACTGTAGAAAAATTGCACCACTAGCCTTAACCCTTTAACTGTCAGGATCAATAGCGGATGCCCGGTGTCACTCTTGCAGAGTATTCACAATCTCAACGCGATCGGCTCGCGTTTCTTGAGCTACGTTTACGCTTCCTAGGTGAACTACAACGACGCGACTTAGTTGCTCGTTTTGGTATCCAAGCCGCCGCCGCAACCCGAGATTTGGCGTTATACAAAGAACTCGCGCCCGGTAACACTGACTACAGCCCCAAAAATAAGGCTTATGTACTTGGGGCAAGTTTCCAGCCGATTTTTCATTTTTCTGCTGATCGAGTGCTGTCTTGGTTGACTCAGGGATTTGGCGACAACGAGCCCATGCCCACTCAGGCACTGCTCACTAGCGAAAGTCCGACGCGTCTGACGCAACCCGATTTGAACGTTCTTGCATGTGTGACCCGATCCATCCACCAAGGCTGTCCGCTGTCCATTGAATACCATTCACTATCCAGCGGCTGCACCAAACGTGAAATCGTCCCTTTTGCTTTGATCGACAACGGCTTGCGCTGGCATGTGCGAGCCTATGACCGCAAGACCAAAGAATTCCGCGACTTCGTCATTACACGTATCAAGCGGCCAAAGCAATTGCCAGGTGCCCCTATCGCCGACCACGAGCGTAGCGATCAGGACAACCAATGGACGCGTATCGTCGAGCTGGAGCTCGTACCTCATCCGAACCAGCAGCACCCTGAAATTACCGAAATGGACTACGGCATGAACGGCGGTGTTCTACCTATGAACGTTCGAGCAGCGACCGCTGGCTACATGCTGCGTCAATGGAGCATCGATTGTTCGGAAACCCACTGCTTGCGTGGCCCAGAGCATCGCCTGTGGTTACGCAATCACTTGACCCTTTACGGCGTCAAGAATGCGGTTCTAGCCCCTGGTTATTGCTCCGATACCGTTTCCACATCGGCACGCTGACGCGAATCACAAAATCATGACACGAACAGCTACCCTGCCCCCAATACTTGAACACCTCGGCTTTAACCTAAAACGAGGGGGTGCTCATACTGCCCGCACTATGATGCTGGCCGAACTACGCGCGTTGCTGTCCTATATAGACAACGCCAGCGCCCCAAAAAAAGCATACCTAGAGGCCATCGAAACGGACAACTGCCTGGGCAAACGCTCCGGAAAAACACGGGCACTGACCTATCGGCACTTGGTCGAGCTGTATACGCTCGATCCAAATACTATGCTGTTTCGCGCCCTACGTTTCTTATGGCAACGCGACCCGGACGGGCAGCCGCTGTTAGCAGGATTGTGCGTTTACGCGCGCGACCCCTTGTTCTATGCCACCGCTCCTATCGTGCTCGGGCTTCCAGAAGGCGCAGTGCTTACCCGAACGGCCATAGAAGAGTTCATCGAAAACCAAGATCCTGGTCGCTTCAGCCCGGCCACGCTCAAGTCCACGGCGCAGAATATCAATTCGTCTTGGACCCAAACGGGCCATCTGTCTGGACGCACCCGAAAACTCCGGTCTCGCTCGCAAGCCACTCCAGGTTCAGTGTCGTTTGCGTTGCTGCTTGGCTACGTCACAGGCCTACGCGGAGAACTGTTGTTCAACAGTGATTACACCAAGATGCTTGATTGCTCGACCGACAAAACCATTGAGCTGGCCGAAGACGCTTCACGTCGGAACTGGATTTCACTTAAGCGCGTGGGCAATGTTGTCGAGGTGCTTTTCCCGAACCTGATTACTGCGCAAGAAATGGAGTACTTACGTGAGCAGAATTAAACGATTGGTACAGTCCTATAGTAAGTATGTAGCCGTGCCATGGCGCGACGATGCCGCCGCCGCCCAGCGCGTTATTTTCTGCGTTTATCACGAAACGGAAGAGCTTCGCCTACGAGCCAAGATCGACGAATTCGAAATCGCCACTCGCGCTGCAGGGCACGACTGGGCCTTGTTTGACTTAACAGACACGTTCGCCAACTGGCTGGCGCCCCAACGCTACGCAAAAAGCTATTACCAAAAGCCAAACCTTCTATCGACTTTACAACCGAAATACTTAGCCTATATCGAAGCAGAGTTCATTGCCTTTCTTAACACCAAGGGTGTAAACGACAACTTTGTCGTAGCGTTACAAGGCGTGGGGTCGTTGTTTGGTTTACTAAAGGTGAAAGAGGTCGTGGACAAACTCGCCCCACTGGTGAAAGGCCGACTGCTGGTATTTTTTCCGGGCAGCTACGAAGACAATAACTACCGCTTACTGGATGGCTACGACGGCTGGAACTACTTGGCCGTGCCTATCACCGCTGACAAAGAATTCTGATCAAGAGATTTTTCATGACAAAAACAATGCTCAATCGCGACATCTATCAAACCGACCCCTCGACCCGCAAATTGGTGAACGAAGGTGTGGCCAGTGTCAATGACGAAAAAACCGAGCAGGCACTATCCGTGCTGCGCTACGAGCTTGAAACCTTTGTTTGCGACGGGCAATACGAGAAAGGCCTGGAGCACATCCTGGAGACCTATCTCAAGAACATCGAGCAGGCTGAACAACCTGCCGTCTGGGTCAGTGGCTTTTACGGTTCAGGTAAGTCACACTTGGTCAAAATGCTGCGGGCACTATGGGTGGATAGTGCGTTTGCCGACGGTGCGACCGCACGCGGTATTGCCTCGTTGCCGCAAGGCGTGAACGATCATCTCAAGGAGCTTAGCACCCAGGCCAAACGTCACGGCGGCCTGCACGCGGCATCAGGCACTTTGGGCTCTAGTTCGCGCGACAAGTCCGTGCGCATGGCGTTACTGGGCATTCTTTTCAAATCAGTTGGCTTGCCTGAACAATATCCGGTGGCCCGTTTCGTCATGTGGCTGCATCACGAAAACATCTATGACACAGTACGCGGCCATGTCGAAAAAGATGGACTCGACTGGGACGAAGAGCTTGATAATTTCTATGTAGCCGAAGGCTTACACGAAGCCTTATACAAAGCCAAGCCTAACCTCTTCGCCTCCCCCGCTTCGTGCGTGGAAACCCTGAACAATCTTTACCCCTATGTGCAAGACGTATCTAGCAGCGATATGCTCAAAGCCATTCGGCAAGCATTGACCCGCGACGATAAGTTCCCGCTCACCTTGGTGGTGCTAGACGAAGTCCAGCAGTACATCGGTGAAGACACCCAGCGCTCTATTGATGTACAGGAAGTGGTTGAGGCATGCTGCAAAAACATTGGTGCGAAAATGCTATTTATCGGCACAGGCCAAACCGCTGTCACAGGCACGTCCAATCTAAAAAAGTTGGAAGGCCGTTTCACGGTTCGCGTTGAGCTGTCCGATGCCGACGTAGATGCTGTCATTCGCAAGGTGATTCTTGCTAAAAAACCGGAAGCCAAGGCCCCGGTCGAACAGGTCATGCAAACCAATCTGGGCGAAATTTCGCGCCACTTGGCGGGCACCACGATCGGCCACCGTGCCGATGATATCCAATTTTTCTCGCAGGACTACCCTATCTTGCCTGTGCGCCGCCGCTTTTGGGAGAACGCCCTGCGCGTACTGGACCAAACCGGCACCGACAGCCAATTACGCAACCAGCTATCGATGATCCACAAGGTTATCCAGACTAACGTTAACGCGCCTGTCGGTAGCGTAGTACCAGCAGACTATCTTTACTTCGATGCCGCAGACAAATTACTGCAATCTCGCATCTTGCCGCGCAAGGTGCATGAAAAAACCATGGTCTGGCTCAATGGTACGCAAGACCAGCGCCTAATGGCTCGTGCCTGCGGCTTGGTATTCCTTATTAACAAACTGGCCAGCAGCAACAACGAAATCGGCATACATGCCACAGTCGATACGCTAGCCGACCTGTTGGTGGAAGACCTAACTCAAGGCTCCAGCGCGTTACGCAGTAAGCTCCCCAGCCTGCTCGATAAATGCGAGCTGCTGATGAAGGTAGGTGATGAATACCGAATTCAAACGGAAGAAAGCGCCGCCTGGAATGACGAGTTCCTTAGCCAGCGCAACAGCATGGCCAACGAGGCCTACCGGGTGGATGCCGAGCGCGATGATCGCATCCGTCGCCGCTTCGGCGAGATGGTGCGCAAGCTCTCGCTCACTCAAGGTTCATCCAAGGTCACACGCGACATCTTCCCGGTGTTTGATGCTCGGTTACCCACCGATGCCTATGAAAAAATTTGCGTATGGGTGCGCGATGGTTGGAGCATTGACGAAAACTCCGTGCGTGCCGATGCACGCCAGGCTGGCAACCAATCGCCCACTGTCTTCGTATTTATTCCCAAACGCTCAGCCGACGACCTGCGCCACTACCTGATCGACTTCAAGGCCTCTAGTGCCACGCTGGACAAACGCGGCACCCCTAACACCGCCGAAGGTACTGAGGCGCGCTCGGCCATGGAAACCACCAAACAAACCGCTGAAGGCAAGATTCGCGAGCTTTTGCAAGAGGCCTTCTCAGGGGCACGTGTCTTCCAGGGTGGCGGCAACGAAATTTTAGGTGCCGACCTGCAAGACATGACGCTGGAAGCGGCCACCAATGCACTGCAGCGCCTATACCCACAATTTCAAACTGCCGATCATTCCGGCTGGTCTAAAGTCTACGACAAGGCACAAAAAGGGGCACCAGATGCACTTAAAAGCGTGGGTGATGACGGTGAACCGGCCAGAAATCCAGTTTGCAAAGCCATCCTGGCCTTTATTGCGGGTGGCAAAAAAGGCATAGATATTCGCAAGCATTTTGAAGGTGCAAATTATGGCTGGCCGGGCGACGCTGTGGACGGCGGACTGCAAGTGCTACTGGTGGCGGGGCTGATTCGGGCATTGGACGAACGCGGCCAGACCATCGATTCAAAGGAACTGGAACGCAAAGCCATCGGCAAAGCTCTATTCAAAGTTGAGTCCGCGACCGTTTCTGCAGCCCAACGTATCCAGATACGCAAAGTGCTGCAAAAAATTGGCCTTACTGCCAAGCAAGGCGAAGAACTTGCCTTTGTGCCGCAGTTCGTGATCATGGCACAAGAACTCGCCAACCGTGCCGGAGGCGATGCCCCGCGCCCCGAACGGCCCAACACCGCCACCTTAGACGACATCCGTCTCACCGGCGGTAACGAACAACTGCTGTCCCTGTACAACCAGCGTGATGAACTTCTTACGGCTATTGACTCTTGGACTGATCTAGCCGAACGCATAGACCAGCGCCTACCCAGCTGGAACACCCTTAAACGTCTATTGGCTCAAGCAATCGGCCTGCCTGGTGCAGAAGTCCTGGTAGCACAGGCAACCCACATCGAGCAGCAACGCCAACTGCTGGAAGAGCCCAACCCCATTACTCCCTTAGTGGCGAGTCTGACTCAGTTACTGCGTGACGAACTCAACGTCCTACACACCGACTACCAGACTCGCCATAAAAAGGGTATGACACGTCTAGAAGCAGACACCAACTGGCAGCAATTAGAGCCCGAGCAACGGCACAGTCTCCTAGCCACTCAGCGGCTAACCAACACCGATGCACCTGAAGTGCAGCTGGCAAACACCGATGAGGTGCTGGCCACGATTGACCGTCTATCGCTCTCGTCTTTGGGCGACCGTGTGGCCGCTATCAATGCTCGTTTCGATTCAATTTTGCTAGAAGCAGCTGAACTGATGGAGCCGCAGGCTCAGCGTATTCGTTTACCTGGCAGCACGATCAAAACAGAAGCGGATGTCGACACGTGGCTGCAAGACGCGCGACAAACCATTATGCAAGCCCTGAAACAAGGTCCCGTCATCCTGCACTGAGGGGAAAACAAGAATGCAAGCACTCGACAAAAACCTGCGTAATACGTTGGAAAGAACCGTTAAAGCGGCCCGTAGCATGGCAGAGACCGCCGCACATGCTGCTGTGAATCAGCTAAGCGTGGGGCAGGATAAGCCCGACGGGTTTCTAAGCGCCTCAGAAAAGGCGCTGCGCAACCGCCTGCGCACCCACGGCAAACAACTGGGCGACACCCGCGACTCAAACAGTTCTAACCCAACCTACGGTACGCAAGAAGTGCAGCGATTGGTGCAGGAAGTCGCTTATCAGCACTGGCATCGCATGCTGTTCGCCCGCTTTCTGGCGGACAACAACCTACTGATGTACGACGGCGTGGCCGTCACTATTGAAGAGTGCGACGAACTGGCCCCCGACGAAGGTGCCAAGAGCGGCTGGGAGCTGGCCGGACAATTGGCCGCTCGTATGCTGCCCCAAGTGTTCAAACCCGGGTCCCCCGTATTTGAATTGGTCTTTGCGCCCGAACACCAAAGCGAACTAGAGAATTTACTTAAAGACCTGCCCGACGCGGTGTTCATGGCCAGTGACAGCCTGGGTTGGGTCTACCAGTACTGGCAAGCCGACAACAAAGAACGCATCAACAAGTCCGAAGTAAAGATCGGCGCAGATGAACTACCCGCCGTCACCCAGCTCTTTACCGAGCCCTACATGGTGTCCTTCCTGCTGCATAACTCCTTGGGCGCATGGTGGACTAGTCGTCATCCTAGCGTACCCTACCCTGTCGCGCTGGATTACTTGCGAACGCTGGAAGACGGCACGCCTGCTGCTGGCGAGTTCGAGGGCTGGCCAAACTCCCTGGCCGAGTTCAAGCTGCTAGACCCCTGCTGTGGATCGGGTCACTTTTTAGTGGCGGCTTTTCTGATGCTGGTACCCATGCGTATGGGGCTGGAAGGCTTGAACGCAAAAGACGCTATTGATCACGTGCTCGCCGACAACCTGCACGGCTTGGAGATAGATCCACGTTGCGTGGAAATTGCTGTATTTGCGGTGGCGCTTGAAGCCTGGCGCTATCCAAGAGATAACGGTCAGGCGCTGGGTGTGCGCACTATTCCCACACCTCACATTGCCTGCTGCGGTCTACAAGTAGCTGCCAGTGCTCAGGACTGGGAGGCTCTGGTGCCCGACGATGCACCCAACGCCAAGCACTTGCGCGAGGGCTTAAGCCGTCTACATGAAACCTTCGAACAGGCACCGCTACTGGGCAGCTTACTCAATCCATCCAAAGCAAACGTGGGCGATTTGTTTTCAGCCGACTACACGATGCTCACCGACCTGCTAGACCAGGCCCTGGCGACCGAGCGGCCTGCCAACCTGTTCGACGACAAGGTCGAACAATGGGAACTGGCTTTAAGCGCTCAGGGTTTGCTTGAAGCAGCGCGCTTATTGAATACCCGTTATGAACTGGTAATTACCAACGTGCCATACCTGTCGCGCGGCAAGCAAAGCGCACCACTACGAGACTATTGCGAGGCACACTATCCGACCGCCAAAAGCGACCTGGCCAATGTGTTTCTGGAACGTTGCTTGGAGCTCACCAGCCCGCACGGTGTAGTACAGATCGTGATGCCGCAGAACTGGCTGTTTCTGACCAGCTACAAGAAGCAGCGCGAGCATTTGCTGAAGAGCGTGAGCTGGAATTTAGTAACGCTACTCGGCCCTAAGAGCTTTCAGACCCCAATGTGGGATTTTAACGTCCAACTCCTAACAGTCACCCGTACACCAGCCTCTGCGGGCTTTCTGCTCCATGGTCTGGACGCAAGCGCACCACGAACAGTACAGGAAAAAGCTAAGTGGCTGCGAGATAGCGATGTGGTTGCGGTGAGCCAGGAAGCGCAGTTGAGGAACCCGGATGTCATCATTGCTCTGGAAGACATATCGGGGCTAAAGATGCTAAGTGAGCACGCCATAAGTGTGGAAGGTCTATCCACGGGAGATGGCGATCGATTTATCCAGGCTTATTGGGAACAACCGCTACTGAGACAGCATGTCTGGGCACAATTTGCGGGGGCTTCAAGCAACTCGCCGTTCTATGGAGGAATGAGCTCCGTGATCCGTTGGGATGAGGGTGCAGGGCCGCTCGCACAATTTCAGGGTGCACGGATTCAAGGTCATTCAGCATGGTCAAAGCGTGGAGTCCATATTGGACAGATGAATACGTTGCCGCGATGCCTTTACACCGGGGCGATACACGAAAAAATAACGGCAGCCATCGTCCCAAAAAATCCCGATCACTTATCAGCTATCTGGGCTTATTGTTCGGACGAGTCTTACACAGAGGCAATTCGTCGAGTAAACCAGAAGCTCAGTGTGGCGACAGCTACGTTAGTAAGGGCCCCATTTGACCTAGCACATTGGCAGCAAATCGCCGCCAGACGCTATCCCCACGGCTTGCCTAAACCTTACTCCGACGATCCCACACAATGGATCTTCCACGGGCACCCTTGCGGCTCGGTCGCATGGGACGACGACAAGAAATGGACAGCCGACGGCCCACTACGCACCGACGACAGCGTACTGCAAGTCGCCATTGTCCGCCTATTAGGCTACCAATGGCCAGCAGAAACCGATACTGACATGGAGTTGGCCGACGAAGCGCGAGCCTGGGTCACACGTAGTCAAACCCTGAACCATCACGCCGACAAAGACGGCATCGTCTGTCTGCCACCGTTAGGCCGAGAATCTGCCGCCCATGATCGTCTGCTCAAGTTGCTGGCCGATGCCTACGGCAGCGCCTGGACCAATGACACGCTGGGGCAACTGCTGGCTAGCGCCGACCACGCTGGTAAATCGCTCGATACCTGGCTGCGCGACAAGTTCTTCACTCAGCACTGCAAACGTTTTGGCAACCGTCCTTTCATCTGGCATATCTGGGACGGCCTGCCCGATGGCTTTGCTGCACTGGTCAATTACCACAAACTGGACTACAAAACACTGGAGTCCTTGATCTACACCTATCTGGGTGACTGGATCAGTCGCCAGAAGCGCGACATTGCTGCGAGCATTGATGGCGCGGAGGAAAAACTAGCTGCCGCTGAAATACTAAAAAAACGCCTGGAATTAATATTGGAAGGCGAAGCTCCCTACGACATCTTCGTCCGTTGGAAACCCGTGACCAAACAAGCCATAGGCTGGCACCCCGACTTGAACGATGGCGTACGCATGAACATCCGTCCCTTCCTTAGCGTGCCTGACGTGGGCAAACGCGGCGCGGGTGTTCTACGCGACAAACCGAATATCAAATGGGATAAAGATCGCGGCAAGGATGTCGAATCTGCCCCATGGTATGAGCTAGGCCTGCAATATGGCGGTAAAGTAGGCGATCGCATTAACGATCATCACTTAACGCTCGAAGATAAGCGCAGCGCAAGGGACAAGACCCCATGAGTAAAAAAACGAGGATTGACACCCTTACTATCAAAGGCTTCAAATCCATTAGAAGTTTAAAAAACTTCAGTCTGGGTACTTTAAATGTACTGCTCGGTGCCAACGGCGCTGGGAAGAGTAGTTTTGTGTCTTACTTCAGCATGCTCAGCCAAATGATGGAGCAACGTCTACAGAAATGGACCACTCAACAAGGTTCAGCAGACCGTATCGTTAGCTTCGGTATAAAAGAAACTACTAAAGTCGAATCATTCGTCACATTCGGTTTGAATGGCTACAAGTTCGAGTTAGAAACAACCGTCGATGGCGATTTCGTATTTGCTAGCGAAAAACTTTTCTTTGATGGTCCCCGCTATGGACACAGCTGGGTCGATTTAGGCAATGGACATACCGAATCAAAGCTAAAAGAAACATTTCTTGCAAAAAAACTTGGCTCCCCATGGAAAAACGACACTGCAGCTTATTGCTACGAATCAATTTCTAGCTGGAAAGTTTTTCATTTCCACGACACCAGTGACCAAGCTGGTGTTAAAAGATATGGCCCAACCCATATCAATAAACACCTGAGTCCAGATGCATCCAATTTAGCTGCTTATTTATACCGATTACTGAATGAAGAACCAAACGTATACAACGAAATTCGCAAAACCATCCAGCTTGCCATTCCATTTTTTGACGATTTCCATCTCCAGCCCGTTGCGCTGAAAACCCAAGAGGAAGTCATCAACTTAACCTGGCGGCAAAAAGACAGCGATTATATTTTTTGGCCTAGTCAGTTGTCTGATGGGTCTATTCGTTTTATGTGCCTAGTAGCCGCTTTGCTACAGCCGGATCCACCTTCGACCATCATTATTGACGAACCAGAGTTAGGTTTGCACCCCTATGCCATAACGTTATTAGGATCATTGCTACGCTCAGCTTCAACACGCATGCAAGTTATTGTGTCCACACAGTCTGTGCCACTAGTAAACGAATTCTCTGTCAATGAACTAATCATCGTTGACCGCGAGGACGGTGATACCGTTTTCCAACGTCTGGAAGAGGATGAATTCCAGACTTGGCTAGAAGACTATTCAGTTGGAGAGCTTTGGGAGAAAAACATCTTCGGTGGGAGGCCGCGTAGATGATACGTGTCCATGTTATTTGCGAAGGCCAAACCGAGGAAATGTTTATCAATGAGGTGCTGGCAGAGGCATTACATCGGAAAAACATCTATTTAAGCCCGGCCCTCATCGGAAAGCCTGGCCACAAAGGCGGCAATTTTCGCTTTCAACGTTTGCTCACAGACGTAAGAAACCGACTGTTAGGCGATCAACAAGCATACTGCACAACATTTTTTGACTTTTACGGACTTCCTGAAGAGTTCCCCGGCAAGGCAGAAGCGAATGTTAAAAACGCCATGAATGAAAAGGCGGAGGGGCTATTAACCGTCATGACGACGAAGCTGCAAGAAAAGCTTGGCGAAGAGGCTATGCGTCGTTTTATTCCTTACATCCAAATGTATGAATTCGAAGGCCTACTATTTAGCGCTCCTGACCACCTTGCGATAGGCATTAGCCAGCCCGCTCTAAAAGGGCAGTTCCAACACATTCGCAATGCTTTCGATACACCAGAAGAGATCAACGACAGCCCACACACCGCACCGAGCAAGCGCATCCTGGGTCTGTACAAAGGATACGAAAAACCTTTACACGGATCGCTAGCCGCTATTGAGATAGGTCTTGCGACGATCCGGGCTGAGTGCCCACGTTTTGATAGCTGGCTCAAACGTATTGAAGCATTGCGCCCAATAGAGCCGAAGGAATAACTATGACCGATCAATACTACACCTTCGCCAGGTTCTGGCGCTGCGCTTTGCAAGTCAACCCTGTAGGTTACAACACGACCTACCGTAATGCGGACCATGGCTTTGATGAAGCAGCCTACAACCAAGCATTGCTAGATAGATGTCTAGCACTCGACATCAAGGTCGTAGGCTTGGCTGACCATGGCAGCGTGGCTAGTATTGATGCACTTCGTCATGTTCTACAGCCGCATGGCATCGTGGTATTTCCTGGCTTCGAGATAGCCTCCAACGACAAGACCCACTACGTTTGCCTATTTTCAGAAGAAACGACGACTCAACAACTAGAAAGGTACTTGGGCGTATTAGAGCTTCGGGATCCTACGAACGGTGTGTGCCCCTCCCCCCTTAGTTCAGAGCGCCTGATCGAAAAAATAGGCGAACTGGGTGGCTTCATCTATGCCGCTCATTGCACGCAAGACAGCGGTTTACTCAAAAACCGCCAAAATCACATATGGAAAATACCAGCACTTCGAGCAGCGCAAATACCAGGTTCGATTGAAGACTTGAAAGGTGTCGAAGACGATTTTTATCGTAAAGTGATACTAAACAAAGACGCCCATTATCAGCGGGAACGGCCTATGGCTATTATCAATGCCAAAGACGTCGCCAAACCAACTGACCTTGATCACCTCAGCGCAACCTGCTGGATCAAGATGACTCGGCCAACCTTCGCCGCATTCCAAGTAGCCTTTCTTGATCCGGAATCGCGCATTCGTCTTAATTCAGAAGAACCAGAAAAAACGGTTAGCAAAATTTTGCAGATGAGTATTACTGGCGGCTATCTAGATGGTATGAGCATCGTCCTATCCGATCATTTGAATACGATCATAGGAGGCAGAGGAACAGGAAAATCGACTTTGCTTGAATGTCTACGCTATGTATTGAATATCCTTCCCAAAGGTAAGCAATCGCAGAAACTACATCAAGAAATCATCAAAGAAAACCTCGGTAAATCGGCAGGTCGCATCGAAATAGAGGTGGTTTCCTCCGCTCAGCATGGGAAGCACTATCGAGTCTCGCGCAGATATGGCGAACTGCCCATCGTACGTGATGCCGAAGATAATGTCTCGACGCTACAGCCACAAGACTTATTGCCAGGTATAGAAATATACGGGCAGAACGAAATTTACGAGCTGGCACAAGATGAACAAAGTCGACTTCAATTATTGGATCGGTTTTTACCGAAAGATCAAGATTTCACGGCGCGTAATAGCAACTTCAAAAAACGTCTGCTTGACAATCGGCGCAGCCTGATCAAATCGCTCGGTGAAAAGGATGACTTGCAAGCACAGGTGGCGTTACTTCCCAAGCTAGAGGAGCAGTTAACTGGCTTCAAAGCCTTAGGCATCGAAGAGAAACTGGCAAAAACACCTCTGTTCACGCGTGAACGACAGATTGCCGAACGTGCCCAAGAAGAGATCAGCCGTCTGCGCGATGCCCTAATTGGGTTACAGGATAATCTACCTGACTTGACCTTCATTAGTGACAAGGCGCTTGATGGTCTACCAAATGCGGCCTTACTAATTCCTGTTCGTGAAACCCTGAGTTTATTAAAGCAAACTGCTGAACTGCTTTTCGTCGAAATGCAGGCGAAGATCGCCAGCAGTGACACTCAACTTAAAGCGCAACTGAACACGTGGAAGCAATCGCTAGACGAAGGTGAGGCGGAACTCGAAAAAGCGCTTCGCAGTTTGCCGTCAACTGCGGGAAAAAGCGGGCAGGAGGTAGGCACCGCTTACCAACGATTATTACGTGATATCGAGCTGATTAAGCCGCTCAATGCTCGCGTCGCCACATATGAAACTCTTCTTTCTTCTCAACAACAAGAACGCCGGAACTTGCTTGCTGAGATGTCAGATCTCCGTGATCAACATATTCAGGCATTGGTACAAGCCGCAAAAACACTAAGTAGAAAACTGTCAGGAAAAATGAAAGTGGAAGTGGTGGCTGAGGCTGACCGCACACCGCTAAAGAATTTCCTACTGGAAAGCCGTCTGGAAGGTGTCGGCGAGCGGCGTCTAGCTTGGATCGACGAAGGGGATACCTTAAGTCCCTCTAGACTGGCTCAAGCCATACGTTCAGGTAAGGCAGACCTACAAGTAGACTGGGGGCTCACACCCCTGGTGGCAGAGGCACTGACTACACTACCACCATCCCGCTTGATGGAGTTGGAGGAGTTGGAACTCGACCACCGTGTAGTTATTTCGCTTAATGTGTCACATGAGGGAACCGAGCCAGCATTTCGTCCTTTGGATAAACTCTCTACAGGACAGCAATGTACAGCCATTTTGCATATGCTTTTGCTGGAAAATGTTGATCCGCTAATCATGGATCAGCCCGAGGATAATCTAGATAATGCATTTATTGCTGAGCGTATTGTGACCGAGCTGCGTTCAGCTAAAACCCACCGGCAGTTTCTGTTCGCGACCCATAATGCAAATATTCCTGTATTTGGTGATGCAGAATGGATTGGCGTATTTACTGCTACAGAAAGCCAAGGGAGCCTTGGGTTCGAGGCTCAAGGTTCGATAGATGTACCAGTAATCCGCGACCAGGTTGCCAGCATTCTGGAAGGTGGCCGTGACGCTTTTATCCAGCGCAAAGAAAAGTATGAGTTTTAAAGGTAGTCACCATGTTGAAAACTGAATTATTAGAAATAATCGTTAACGGCGAAAACTCGGGTATTGAGTTTAAGCGTGATGATGTTCGCCCCGAACAATTGGCCAAAGAAATCGTCGCACTGGCCAACGTCAAAGGCGGCCAAGTCTTACTAGGCGTAGAAGATGACGGCTCTATTACCGGCATTCAGCGCGAAGACTTGGAAACCTGGGTGATGGATACGGTTTTCGGCCGTTACGTCCATCCCCTTATCTTGCCTTTTTATGAAGAAGTGACGCTGGACGATGACAAACGGGTGGCTGTTATTTCGATCACTCAAGGCACCGCCAAACCTTATGTGGTGCGTAACAACAATCGTGAAGAGATCTTCGTGCGCGTCGGTAGCACTTCACGACAAGCCACCAGGGAACAGCAAGCCCGACTGTTTGAGAGCGGCGGCATGCTGCACGCAGAAGTACTTCCGGTTTCGGGCACCGTTCTCGATAATCTGGATCAAGCACGCTTGGCAGACTATTTGGTCAACATCGCTGGGGATTTACAAGCACCCACAACGGCAGAAGAATGGCATCAGCGTTTAACTGGGCTCGGCTTAATGGTAGAGCGCAGCGATGGTCCTCCTGTTTGCACCATTGCAGGACTGGTATTGTTTGGGCGCAGCCCCAGGCGTAGTTTGCGCCAAGCTGGTGTGCGCTGGATGTCATTTACTGAAGGCTCGAAAGAATATCAAGCACAAGACGATACCCTACTGGACGCTCCGCTCGTTGCCCTGTGGGAGGGATCGGTTGGTTCTAGCAGACAGATTATTGAACCCGGCTTGATCGAGCGTCTGGTGGATAGGATGATTCCATTCATCTCGGAAGAAGACGCAAGCAGCAATGAAGGCCTGCGGCGTGAAACACACTATCGCTACCCCCTTGATGCTATCCGCGAGACCATACTCAATGCACTGGTTCATCGAGACTGGACCCGTTCGATTGAGGTCGAGGTGGTTAACTATGCCGACCGATTAGAGGTCACTAGCCCCGGCACATTGCAAAACTCAATGACGTTAGAAAAAATGCTGGCGGGCCAGCGCTCGCCACGTAATCCCATCATTGTCGAAATCATGCGCGACTATGGTTACGTCGATATGCGCGGCATGGGGGTTAGGCGCAAAATCGTGCCACTCACACTGGAATACACAGGTCAGGACGCACGGTTTGAGCTGACTGACGATTTCTTACGTGTGACAATTCCGGCCCGGACTCTGGCGAAGACGAGCTAATCCCATGCGCGTGATCGAATACCTAGTTAAAACTCTGCGCGATACCTCTATCTTTAACCCGGAGGTTCAAGTCGCACCCGCCTGTATTCTATGGCCCGACAAAGATAGGCAATGGGAGGCCGTCATTCCGCGCCTACTAGGCGAGCTAGACGAGCTCCTGGTACTGGACAACTACGCCCCAGAAAATCGCACTGGCCCAGCCATCTGGCTACGCTGCGTAATCGCTGGCAAGGTACCCGATATCGCGCTTCCCGCCGATCGAGTACCGATATTTTATTTGCCTGGCGTAAGCCGCCAAGATTTACGGGCAATCGAGGCCTGCCCGGAACCACTCAAACCTTTAGCAGAGTTACAGTACCGAGGCGCTATCTGGTCCCAAGCCAACGCCAAGGACTGGACCATCATGGCCTTCCTGAGGTCTGACCAGGGCGGCATGGGCCTGGATGTGGCCCAGGACAATGACGCCAAGAACGCCATGCAACTGGCACTGTACCGTCTGTTAGATGAGGAGCGTGAACTGCTGGACGGCAAGCGCCTCGATAAGGACTACTTCAATACCCTACTGACGGGTGGCGACCCGGTGCGCGACTTGCTCCAGTGGCTGGACCTAGGCGATGCATTTCAAACCGCCCGAGGAAGCAATGAATGGAAGGCCTTTGTGGAGGTCTGCAAATCGCAACTGGCGTTCAACCCACAAAATGACGGTGTTCTGGCAGGCGTGCACAAGCTGGCCACGCGTGAAGGCCCCTGGAATGCAGTGTGGGAGCGTTATAGCGAAGCACCAAAGCGCTACCCCAATATTCCAAGCCGCATTCGCCAATGCAAGCTGCCCAATCTTGGGATATTTGACACTCCAGCGGAGATGTTAAGCGGCTGGCCACAATGGAATGAAGAACAAGAGAAACTACTGCAACACGATTTACAGGCGCTTAGCCAGTTTCCAGCGCACGAGGCCAGAAAGCAAGTTCTCGCTCTTGAAAAAAAACATGCCACACGCCGCGACCTGGTATGGGCCGAACTGGGGGAGTCACCACTGGCGTTGGCAGCCAAGTGCCTGGCCGTCGTCGCAGAGGTGACCCAAACCGGTCTGAACGCGGGTTCCACACAAGACCTGCAAACGGCCTACGCAAGCCAGGGTTGGCGGGCTGACGATGCTGTATTGGCCGCGTTAGCCTGCGTGGATAATACGGCTGACGTTGATGCCGTAACAACGGCAATACGTGGCATTTACTTACCTTGGCTAGAGGAGTCTGCTCGCTACCTGCAAAAACTTGTCGATGGCGCAACCTACCCAGGCGGCACGATTGCCCGCGCTAAAGCGTTTTCTGCGACTAGCGGCCAGTGTGTATTGTTTGTAGACGGTCTGCGCTTTGATACCGCGCGCCGCTTGTGTGCAAGCCTAGAGGCGCGCGGCTGCCAGATCGCCGAGACAATGAATTGGGCCGCTTTGCCTAGCGTAACGGCAACCGGTAAGGCTGCCGTATCCCCCGTGCGCGACAAGATCAGCGGCACCGATGATTGCGACGATTTTGAACCTTGCGTTGCTGCGACGGGGCAATCGCTAAAAGGTGGTTATCACCTAAAAAAACTGTTAACCGACAATCACTGGGTAATTTTGGACCGTAATGACAACGGCGATGGTCGAGGTAATGCGTGGTGCGAATTTGGTGATATCGATAGCGAAGGTCATGTGCGCGGTTGGAAACTGGCCAAGCACATAACGCCTCTTCTAGCCGAAATTGCAGAACGTATCACCGCACTGCTAGCTGCCGGTTGGAGCAGCGTAAGGGTGGTCACTGACCACGGTTGGCTGTTAATGCCAGGCAAGTTGCCCACGATTCAAATGTCCAAAGACCTGACGGACAATAAATGGGGACGCTGCGCAGCAATCAAGCCTGGTGCATCCACGAATGAACGTCTATACCCCTGGTTCTGGAACCCTAACCAGCAGTTTGCACTAGCAGACGGCATCGCGTGCTACGGCAGATCAGTGGACTATAACCACGGCGGGCTAAGCCTTCAGGAATGCCTCACTCTGGAACTGCTTGTCACCAAGGGCAGTAATACGTTAGGCAATCCTATCGCAGAGATCACCGACATCTCGTGGCGCGGATTGCGTTGCACAGTAGCTGTGGATGGTCAATTCGCCGGTCTCTCCTTAGATATTCGTACGCAAGCGGGTGAATCGACATCCAGCGTGGTCATGAGTGTGAAGCCGCTCAAGGACAACGGCACCGCATCAGTGGTTGTCGAAAATGAAGAACTAGAAGGCAGCGCCGCTTGCCTCGTCTTGCTGGATACAACAGGCGAGCTCGTCGCCGAAATCAGCACCGTCATTGGTGGAGTAAACGAATGATCGAATTGGATGATATTGATAAAAAAGCGGCCTCCGTGTTGGAAGGGTATCTGGTTCGGAAAGATTTAGTTCGCACCTTCAGTCGGCAGTTTCCAGTCCCGACGTACGTCGTTGAATTCCTGCTGGGCCGATATTGCGCCAGTATCGACCAGGATGAAATCAATGAAGGGTTGGAAATTGTTCAACGACAATTAACATCCCGGACAGTGCGCGCTGGTGAAGAAGAGCTATTCAAGGCTAAAGCACTAGAAACGGGCGAAGTAAAAATTATTGACCTGGTCACCGCTCGGGTCAATGACAAGGGCGAATATGTCGTGAGCTTACCTAGCCTGCGTCTGAACGATGTACGGATCAGTGGAGAACTAGTCAACCAACACGAGCGGATGCTGACAGGTGGGTTTTATGCTGAAATCTCAGTGACCTTCGATGTTGCCATCGCGCAAGAAAGCAAAGGTCGCCCTTTCGGCATTACATCACTGCGAGAGATCCAGTTATCCAAACGCGATGTCCTGGACACGCTTGCCCAAGCTCGCAAAGAATTTACCTCCGAGGAGTGGAAGGAGTTTTTGCTACGGTCAATTGGCATCGAGGCAGCCGACCTGAACACTCGTCAGAAAAACGCCCTGCTGCTACGCATGGTGCCGTTTGTCGAACGCAACTACAACCTGGTCGAGCTTGGCCCACGCGGCACGGGCAAAAGCCATCTGTTCCAGCAAGTGTCCCCCTATGCGCACTTGATCTCCGGCGGCAAAGCCACCGTAGCCAAGATGTTCGTCGAGAATACCCCCAAGGGCCGCAGAGGCCTGGTCTGCCAGTATGACGTGGTCTGCTTTGACGAGGTTTCAGGCATTTCCTTCGACCAGAAGGACGGCGTGAACATCATGAAGGGCTATATGGAGTCCGGCGAATTCAGCCGTGGCAAAGAAAGCATCCGCGCCGACGGCAGTATCGTCCTGGTTGGAAACTTTGAAGTTGACGTCGAACATCAGCAGCGTATTGGTCATTTATTTGGCCCACTACCGCCTGAAATGCGCGACGATACGGCATTTATGGATCGTATCCATGCCTTCTTGCCTGGCTGGGATGTGCCAAAGGTCAATAAAGATATTTTGACTAATCACTTTGGGCTGGTCAGCGACTTCTTGTCCGAATGCTGGACACAGCTTCGCAACCAAAGTCGCGTCAGCACCTTGCAAAACCGTGTTTACTTTGGGGGTGCATTATCGGGTCGAGATACGAATGCCGTTAACAAGACGGTGAGTGGCTTGTTAAAGTTACTTTATCCTAGCATCGACGATACAGTCCTTGACGAAGATCTGGAATGGGCTGTGCGTATTGCGATGGAAGCACGTCGCCGTGTAAAGGAGCAACAAAAACGTGTAGGCGCAGCAGAATTCCGTACCACGCATTTCAGCTATACCATGGGCGCAGACGGCGTTGAGAAATTTGTCTCGACGCCAGAACTCCAAAGTGACAACAGCATCGGCGGCGACCCAATGGAGCCAGGCCAAGTCTGGGCAATCAGTCCGGGTGGAGGGGATGAGAATTCCGGCTTATACCGCATTGAGGTTAATGAAGGCCCAGGCTCCGGCGTAAAGGTTCTCAACAAACCTATTCCCACGGCGTTCCGCGAAAGCATTGGGTTTGCCGAGCAAAACTTGTATACCCGTTCAGCTCAACTCGTCGGTGACAAGGATCCCAGGCAACACGAATTTACGGTGCAGCTTCGTGCTTTTGATGCGGCAAAGTCTGGAGCAAAGCTTGGCGTCGCGTCCTTAATCGCCCTGTGCACTGCTCTGCTTAAGCGCAGCGTGCGCGGCGGCTTAATAATCGTAGGCGAGATCAATCTTGGCGGATCAATTGAACCCGTGCACAACGCTGTCACTATTGCTGAAATCGCGGTAGAAAAAGGTGCGACAGCGCTGCTCATGCCTGTTGCAAGTCGCAGACAACTTGTCGACCTGTCCGATGACATGGCAACTAAAATTGATATTCAATTTTACTCTGATGCTCGCGACGCTATGTTGAAGGCTATGGACGCCTAACCTAATCACTCCCCCGCAGCTCCGGCCATATCTGATACCAGTCATCTGGCCGCAGCTGCTTTCGGGTGACCGCACCACCCGTCAATTCCTCGATTTCCACGCATCGAATCACCGGCACCGGGCGTTTACCGGCAGCCCAATTATGGATAACTTGAGGCGGAAGGCCCAAGCATTTGGCAAGCGCGGTGACTCCTCCCGCAAACTCACAGGCATCACGCACTGGTTGAAAATCTGACATAAAATCGAACACCTGTTTATATTAAAATATTATAAGGACATTCAATACCATCAACATTACTGGCAAGCTTTGGTGGATGCCAGTCTTTTCCAGCGATCGCTAAACAAGAAAAATAGTATCTAAAGCGTAAAAATGGTTCCAACACGTAAATTTTTACAGGCTTAATTTACCCTGTAAACCGCGTCTTGTCATATACCTACCATTACGGCATACGACTAAAAGCAAACCCAACCTGACATAACAGAATACAAATTAGCTTGCCGGCAATCCCGGCGGCAAAAGCTTATGGGTTAGTCTGTATAACAACTTAAAACATCAAAAAACTCCATGAGCCGAACAGCTGTTGACAGCCATCACCAACTTGGTGATAATGAATTCAAACACTGTCACGACAGTAAGGCTCTTTAACAAACCACGATCGATAAACACTGCGCCCTGACCCTTATATGGATCACGCGATTGCGCAGCAACCTGCAATGCATTGGGGTTGGAGTAAAACCAATGAAAACCGTTGTGTGCCGTCAGCCCTCTGAGTGGGGCGCAGGATGATAGCACACCACGGGGACTTCCCCTGTGGAAGCGCCAGGCCACCTGCGAAGGTGCCCAAAATCAAGGATGGCGACGTAATCCAAGACGACAAGCGGGAAAGACCGCGACCAAGCCCGCGTACCACCGTGCCTACGCACCGGAAGCATTAGTTTCCAAAGCGGGTTTCATCAAAAAACCGACAAACCGGCGCAACGTGCTGGTGAGTCGGTTCCGAGCATGCGTAGTATGTTCACGCCTGCCTCTTCTGCAACACTAACATCCCGCCTCTGACATCCCCGAAACAGGTAAATTTTGCCACGTTTTATCCGTGCGTACTAGCTGTTTCGGGGGTCACAGAGCAATCCTCCCCCATCAGACCCGAAAGCCTAAATGTCTAGGTTTTCATAAATTGTGGCTAGGCATTAGCATGCCCCAAAAGAGGTGATTGTATGAATGAGCAAAGCCGGTCTAGCGACGACCTTGCAATGAACCAACTCCACACGGCTAATGTAGTAGCCATCAACCGGAAAGAGCTACTCAGCAAGATCCCTCTGTCCGATCGCACCATTTTTGACATGGAAAAGCGTGGGGAATTTCCGCAGCGATTTTGCTTGTCCAATCGCGTCGTCGCGTGGGACCTAGCCGAAGTGGATGCCTGGATCGAAGCGCGGAAAAGCGCCCGCGAAAATACGCAAATGCCTGCCCCACATATAGGTCTGCGTCGCTACGCTGGGCAATAGCAGCAAGATAGGTATAAAGACTAATCGTTTAGGCGCTTGGTCTTTCCTTTGTCCATTCGTCAATCATGTTTGCCCAGTCTTGCAGCATAGTCCGTCGCCCTTCTGCGTACTCGGCCCGGTTATAAATACCCCGAACACCCTTTTGCTCATGGGCAAGACATTTCTCAATCCAATCTGAGTTGTAGCCGGCCTCGTGCAACACAGTACTAGCTGTTCGCCGAAAATCATGTGGTGAAAATTGCGGTAGATGTTTTTTGTCAGCCTGCGCCGCAGTCCATATGAGCTTGGTCACTTGATTGAATGTAGCCTTACTCATGCAGATTTCCGTGTCGTAGCGCCCTGGCAACACCCACCGCGAGCCTCCGGCACATACCTTTAATGCGGTGAAAATATCCAGAGCTTGGGTACTTAAATACACGTTATGCGGATTGCGCCGTTTCATTCTTGCTGCAGGGATGCTCCATACCGCATCCGTGAAACTCACTTCATCCCAGGTCGCTTCGATCAGCTCGGACTTGCGTACCATCGTAAGCAGCAACAACCGCAGACCCAAGCGAATCACCGGGCTGGTGCCAATACGATCCAAATAGGTGTGAAGCAACCCGATCTCGTCAGGGCCAAGCGAACGATCGCGAGCTTTGAATCGAGCAATCGATGTGGGCGGTATGCCCGCTGCCGGATTTTCACCCTTGTAGCCACGCGCCCCTGCCCACCGATAGATCATCATGACGATCTCTCTGGCCATCACAGCTGTAGCTGGAGCACCACGTTCGACGATGATATTTGCACGACCACGCACATCCTCTTCGGTAATCTCGTGCAGAAGTCGATTGGCAAAAAAAGGTTTGAGGTCGCGCACATACACGGATCGGCGCATATCCCGGGTAGACTCGGCCATCTCGTGGCCACGTAAGTACTCTTGCGCCCAGACACCAAATCTTTTTTCAGCCCGTAATTTACCTTTGCTACGGGCTTTATCCTGTGCGGGTGATTGGCCTGCTGCTATCTTTTTCTTAGCTTCTTGGAGCATATTTCGCGCTTCGGCAAGCGTAATACCATCAGCTCCATACCGCCCGAATGTTAGTGTTTCGCTGCGGCTGTTTAATCGGTAGTTATAGCGAAATGAAATCGTGCCCGTTACGCTGACAGCAACGTACAAACCTTCACGGTCGGCAAGCTTGTACTGTTTATCGCGCGGCTTAGTATTGCGAAGCATGGTATCGGTTAACACGGCATTCCTTTGTAAAATCAATAACTTACCGGCTATAAAAGCCGCGAGGATGGTATTGTATTACGACCTCAATACCATCTTTTCACTAAGCTATTTATTTTCAAATACCTTATTAATATCAATAAGATAGGGTATTTCAATACCATCCTGCACAAGATTATCAATGGATGGTATTGGGCTCGCCGCCATCATAGCGCACAGCCAATGCCATCATTAATACCATCCCGAATACCTGCTTGGCGCTGCTTAGTACTGCCTGACAACGCCACACGAAAAAACGGAGAACCGCATAAATGCTGGCTCTCCGTCGTTTTAATGCCTGTTACTGCCTTATGCTGCTAGACAGCAAATCATTCCCACTCTATCGTAGCCGGCGGCTTGCTGGACACATCGTAAGTCACCCGGTTAATGCCTCGCACCTCATTGATAATGCGCGAAGACACTTTCTTTAACAGCGCATAAGGCAGTTCAGCCCAGTCGGCTGTCATGAAATCAGAGGTTTGCACGGCACGCAGGGCCACTACGTATTCATAGGTACGGCCATCGCCCATGACGCCTACCGATTTCACCGGCAAGAATACGGCAAAGGCCTGCGAGGTCAGGTCGTACCAGTTTTTACCGCTGATCGGGTCTACCATTTTATGCAGTTCTTCGATGAAGATAGCATCGGCACGGCGCAGCAGGTCAGCGAATTCGTGTTTGACTTCACCCAAAATACGCACGCCCAAACCGGGACCGGGAAATGGGTGACGGTAAACCATGGCGGGCGGCAGGCCCAATGCCACGCCCAGCTTGCGCACTTCGTCTTTGAAGAGTTCGCGCAGGGGTTCCAGCAGCTTCAAATTCAGGGTATCGGGCAAACCGCCCACATTGTGGTGTGACTTGATGGCGACAGCCTTGCCATTTTTTACACTGGCCGATTCGATGACATCAGGGTAAATGGTGCCCTGCGCCAGCCAGCGGGCGTTGGCCAGCTTGCCGGCTTCTGCCTGGAATACTTCAACAAATTCCCTGCCTATGATCTTGCGCTTGGCTTCCGGGTCGGTCACGCCGGCCAGTTTGCCCATGAACTGTTCAGCAGCATTCACGTGGATAACCTTCACGCCAAAGTGGCCAGCGATGGTTTCCATGACTTGCTCGGCTTCGTTCAGGCGCAGCAAGCCATGATCGACGAATACGCAAGTGAGCTGATCGCCTATGGCTTTATGGATAAGCGCCGCGGCCACGGAAGAATCCACCCCGCCAGACAGACCCAGTATGACTTCGTCGGTGCCGACCTGGGAACGGATATGGGCAACGGCTTCAGCGACGTAGTCGGGCATGTTCCAGTCGCCGTTGCAACCGCAGATTTCGGTAACGAAACGGGCCAAAATAGCGGCCCCTTGGGTGGTATGGGTAACTTCGGGGTGAAACTGCAAGGCGTAAAAACCACGGGTTTCATCGGCCATGCCTGCGACTGGGCAAGATGGCGTGGAAGCCATCAGCTTGAAGCCGGAAGGCAGCGCGGTGACCTTGTCGCCATGGCTCATCCAGACCTTAAGCATGCCGTGGCCTTCGGTAGTGGTGAAGTCTTGCAGACCATCGAGCAGCTTGGTGTGGCCATGGGCGCGTACTTCGGCATAGCCGAATTCGCGCTGATCCGACCATTCGACCTTGCCGCCCAATTGAGCCGCCATGGCCTGCATGCCGTAGCAAATACCCAGCACAGGCACGCCCGCGTCGAAAACCTTGCCAGGCACCTTGAGCGATTCTTCCTGGTAGGCCGACGCGTGACTGCCAGACAGAATAATGCCTTTCAGGCCAGTCAAGCCCTCGATAAAGGTATTATCGACATCGCCCGGATGTATTTCGCAGTACACGCCAGCTTCGCGTACGCGCCTGGCAATAAGTTGGGTGACTTGTGAACCGTAATCAAGGATAAGAATGCGCTGGTGCATGGCAGTAAAAAATAAAAAAAGAAGCAAGGCATTAATGTAACGTATTGAACCCGGTTCCGGTGGCGGATAAGGCCTAATAAGGCTACAGTTTCGTGTAACAAGGAGTCTTCATGCAATCCAGCCCATCCGCTTTCCAGCTTTCATTCGCCGGTTTCATTGCTTTAGCAGTGGTCATGGGCATAGGCCGTTTTGCTTTCACTCCCTTGCTGCCCATGATGCAAAACGATACAGGGCTGAATCTGGCTCAAGGCGGCTGGCTGGCCAGTGCCAATTACTTAGGCTACCTGGTCGGCGCCCTGATGGCAGCCCGCTTGCCTTGGCCTGCCTCCTTGCAATTGCGCGCGGGCCTGTTTCTGGTGTTTTCCACCACCATGTTGATGGGGATTACCTCAAGCTGGTCCAGTTGGCTGGCATGGCGGTTTATCGCCGGCGCAGCCAGCGCCTGGGTTCTGGTAAGCACTGCATCATTATGCATACCCCGCCTCACAGCGCTGGGGCAACCGCAACGGGCCGGCGTGGTATTTGCCGGAGTCGGCTTTGGCGTAGCTGCAGCCGGCCTGCTATGCATGGCCTTGGACTTGGCTGATATATCGTCATCACAGGCCTGGGTGATTCTGGGTGGCGTAGCGCTTGTGGCTTCAGCAGGTGCGCGCAATTTGTGGTTGCCTATGCCGCCTTTGGCAAGCCCCACCGCGCAAGCCAATGTTCCCACGGACAACAATGCACGCACCCCTGCCATCAAGGGCTACTGGGCGTTAATCATCTGCTACGGTTTATTTGGCTTTGGCTATATTTTGCCGGCTACTTTTCTACCCGCGCAAGCCAAGCAACTGGTGGCCGACCCCGCCTTGTTCGGCCTGGCCTGGCCCTTGTTTGGCTTGGCAGCGGCCATTTCCACCTTGCTGACCAGCCGGCTGGCTGCTGTTTTCCAGCGCCGCACCCTATGGGCGGCAGCGCAACTGATCATGGCCGCTGGCGTGCTGCTACCGGTAATTTGGCCCAGCCTCGCAGCCATCGCCATTGCCGCCATATGCGTAGGCGGCACATTCATGGTGATCACCATGCTGGGCATGCAAGAGGCGCAGGCGGTGGGCGGGGCCAGCCATGCGCGCAAACTGATGGCAGCCCTAACGGCGGCATTTGCCGCTGGCCAGTTAGCTGGGCCAACATTTTTCAGTTTGACACATACTTACTTTTCCGCCAATCTTGGCTTCGCCCTGATACTAGCCTGTGCCGGCCTGGTTCTGAGCAGCGCGCTGCTATTGAAATCAAATAAATAAAAGGAAGCCTGTCATGTCTGCTACACCCCACACTTTTGTACTGGTACACGGCGCCTGGCACGGCGGTTGGTGCTGGGTGCACGTGGCCGACCGCCTGCGCGCGCAAGGGCATCAAGTTTATACGCCAACGCTCACCGGCGTAGGCGAACGCAGCCATCTGCTACAGCCTGGCATTACCCTGCAAACGTTTATACAAGATATAGCCAACGTCCTGATCTGGGAAGATCTGCACAATGTCACCCTGGTGGGCCACAGCTTCGGCGGCCTGGTCATTACCGGTGTTGCCGACATCTTGCCCGAACGCTTGCGCCAACTGGTGTACCTGGACGCTTTCATACTGGAAAGCGGTATAAGCACTTTCGATACTCTGCCACCAGAAGTGGTCGCCAAGCTACGCGCGGCGGCAACAGAACAGGCCACGCCAGTGCTGGCGGCGCCCAAGGCTAAAAATCTGGGTTTATCTGAAGCACAAGACATCGCTTTTGTGGAGTCACGCCTCACCCCGATGCCACTGGGCGTATATGAAACGGCCTTGCAATTGCAGCATCCCATTGGCAATGGCCTGCCTTGCGCCTACGTACACTGCAAGCAACCATCTTTTGCCGCCGTTGAAGGCTCGCGTCAGTGGGTCAAGGAAAACACACAGTGGAACTGGTCGGAACTGCCCACTGGGCACGATGCGATGGTATCGGCGCCAAGCCTGCTCGCCGAGCACCTGAACAACTTATTGGCTTGAAGTGACTGGCACTTACTTAAGGCTTTCGCAGGTCGGATTACGCGCCTGGCGGCGCGAATCAGACCTACACCGTTATTCAGCCCGGTAGTTAGGCGCTTCTTTGGTGATTTGTACGTCGTGCACGTGCGATTCACGTACGCCGGCCGCGGTGATCTCAACAAATTCAGCCTTGGTGCGCATTTCTTCAATAGAAGCGCAACCGCAATACCCCATGGAAGCGCGAATGCCGCCTATCAGTTGATAGATAATGGCGATGACGCTGCCTTTGTACGGAACGCGGCCTTCTATGCCTTCAGGAACCAGCTTGTCGACATTGTTGCTGGGATCTTGAAAATAGCGGTCGGCGGAGCCGTCGGCCATAGCGCCCAAACTGCCCATGCCCCGATACGACTTGTACGAACGGCCCTGAAACAACACGACTTCGCCGGGTGCTTCTTCGGTGCCGGCGAACATGCCGCCCATCATGCAGGCTGAAGCGCCCGCCGCCAGGGCTTTAGAGACGTCACCCGAATAACGGATGCCGCCATCGGCAATTAAAGGTACCCCTGTGCCTTGCAAAGCCTTGGCAACATCGGCAATGGCTGTAATTTGCGGCACGCCCACACCTGCCACAATACGCGTAGTGCAGATGGAACCTGGGCCTATGCCCACCTTGACGCAGTCAGCGCCTGCTTCGGCCAGAGCCTTGGCCGCCGCCGCCGTGGCGATGTTACCGCCTATGACCTGGATTTTGGGATAGTTCTTTTTGACCCAGCGTACACGTTCGATGACGCCGGCCGAATGGCCATGAGCGGTATCGACCACGATGACATCGACGCCGGCATTGGCCAGTTTCTCGACGCGATCTTCCGTGCCTTCGCCCACGCCGACGGCCGCGCCTACGCGCAACTGACCCTGGTGGTCTTTAGACGCATTGGGGTGTTCGGTGTTTTTGACAATATCTTTAACGGTGGCAAGGCCGCGCAACTGAAACTGATCATTGACAATCAGTACACGTTCCAGGCGATGCTTGTGCATTAACGACTGGGCTTCGTCTAGCGTAGCCCCTTCTTTCATGGTGATCAGGCGTTCCTGGGGCGTCATGATGTCGCGCAAAGGAAGATCAAGGCGGTCTTCGAAGCGCAAGTCGCGATTGGTGACTATACCAACCAGCTTGCCCGCTTCAATGACAGGCAAGCCTGAAAAACCATGCTGACGCTGCAAGGCAATGGCATCACGCACCTTCATGGTGGGTGTTACAGTAACCGGGTCGATCACAATGCCGAATTCGTGGCGCTTGACACGCGCGACTTCACGCGCCTGTTCAATGGCGGTAAGATTCTTGTGAATGATCCCGATACCGCCTTCTTGCGCCATGGCTATGGCAAGACGAGACTCGGTCACGGTATCCATGGCTGCGGAAACCAGCGGGATATTCAGCGTGATATCACGCGTGAACCGGGTAACCAGCGACGCATCGCGAGGTAGTATTTCAGAATACGCTGGAACCAACAACACATCGTCGAAGGTGAGCGCTTTTTTGATTAGACGCATAAACTAGCTCCGTGCAAAGCGAGATTATACGCGAACTAAGGGTCTATACCTAGTAATACTTGATAACAGAGGGCAGCATGCGCATTTTGCTAGTGGAAGACAACCCCGATATTGGCGATGCCATAGAAAGCAAATTGCGCGCAACCGGCCATAGCGTTGAATGGGCACGCGATGGCGAGTCAGCCCTCAAGTGGGTCGCCAACGGCGACTGGGATGCCATCGTGCTGGATATCATGCTGCCCGGGAAAGATGGTTTCGCGGTGCTGCGCGAATTGCGGGCCGCGGGCTGTGAAGCCCAAGTCCTGGTCGTTACCGCCCGCTCTGAAATCGAAGACAAGATCAGCATGCTGGACCTCGGCGCCGACGACTACTTGGTTAAACCCTTCGACCTGCGTGAACTGGAAGCCAGGCTGCGCGCCCTGATGCGCCGCCCTGCCGGCAATACCTCCAGCCTGGCGCAATATGGCGACCTGTCGGTGGACATTGCCGGGCGCAACGTCAGCATGGCGGGCCGGCCGCTGGATCTCGGCAGGCGCGAATTCCGCCTGCTGGAAATCCTGCTAGGGCGCCTGGGCCAAACCGTACTCAAGGAACGCCTGATGAACCAAATTTTCAGCCAGGACGACGATGTATCGTTAAATGCCCTCGAACTGCAAGTGTCACGGCTGCGAAAAAAACTGCTGGGATCGTCGGTTGATATCGTCACCGTGCGTGGCGTGGGCTACCAGGCGCGCTACCATGAACAGTAAGGTATTTTCGATACGCAGCCGCATCTTCCTGGTCGCCATCGTCTTATTGCTGTGCTCGTCGGTGGTGCTAGTGGTGTTCCTGCACGATTACGCCCAGCGCGCTGCCAACCGCGCCTTTGATCGCCTGCTGGCCGCCTCGGCCTTGTCCATTGCCGGCGCAGTGCAATTTGAAGACAACCAGGTCGCGGTGGAGCTACCTTTTGCCGCACTGGCCATGCTGTCGGGTAGCGAACGGGTGTTTTACACTGTACGCAATGCGCAAGGCAAACTGGTTACCGGCTATGACGACCTGGATGCCGGGCTGCCATTGGCGCGCTCGGCCAAGCCCAGCTTTCACAACGACCATTACCGCAACGACGACATCCGCATCACCACAGTGGGCAGGCTGGCCTCCTTCAACCAGCAAGCGGGCTGGGTCACCGTCAGGGTGGCCGAAACACGCGGTGCGCGGCAAGCGTTGGCCGAAGAAATACTCAACCGTAGCGTGTTGCCCTTGCTGGTCATGGTGGCGGTTGCACTCAGTTTGCTGTGGTTTGGCGTCACCCGCGCCTTGCAGCCATTGCGTCTTATCGAAGCCGAACTGCGCCAACGCGGCCCCGACGACTTGCATACCTTGTCCAGCCCCGTCCCTCGAGAAGTCCGGCGCCTGGTTGAGGCCCTCAATGGCTTCATGCAGCGGTTACAAGGCATGCTGAACAGTCTGAACAATCTCGTGGCCGACGCCGCCCATCAGGTACGCACTCCCTTGGCCTCTTTGCGGGCGCAGTCCGAAATCGCCCTAGAGGAAACCAACCCGGAAAAACTCCACGAGCGGCTCACGCGCATACACCTGAATGCGTCGCGCGCCAGCCAACTGGTCAACCAGTTACTGATGGACGCCACGATTACGCACCGCCTGGGCGCCAACGGCCACGTCATGGTGGGAGTTGCTGAAATCATCAACGAAACACGTCAACGCATAGGTCCACTAGATGCTCAGCGCCTGCGCATTGCCATTGCCCCGGAAGTGCGCCGCGGTCGCATATGGGGAGACAGGGTCGCGCTACGAGAAATGCTGCGCAACCTGGTGGACAACGCCTTGCGCTATGCCCACGATGGCGAGGTCGAAATCCTGGCCGAAGGTTTACCGGGCAATCGCCTGGGCCTGACGGTGGCCGACCGTGGGCCTGGCATTGCCGACCACGAAAAGGACACCGTGCTAGAGCGCTTCGGTCGTGGCAGCGGAACCGAATCCCAGCCAGGATCAGGGCTGGGGCTGTCCATTGTCAAGGCTGTCATTGATGCGCACGCCGGTACGCTGTCACTGCGCAATCGGCCCGGAGGCGGCTTGCTGGTTTATGTCACCCTGCCCTTGGCCGCAACAACGCCTGCCGGGTCGGCGCTGGCCACACTATGCCTGGCCACCGTGTTGGCGCTGGCCAACCTGGCGTCACCTGGCGCAGCGCGAGCCCAAACACCATTTGAAGCCACCACTTACTACCCTGCCGCGCAGCCCTCTTCCACCCTGACCATAGCGGGCTCTACCGATACACCCCTGTTTGCCCCCCTGGCCACAGCCTTCCAGAAGGCCCACCCACAAGTATCTCTGGTCTACCACGAAATCGGCACGCGCCAGCTTTATCAAGGCGCTGTCGCCGGCACACTGCAACACCCCGATATACTCATCAGTTCGGCGGTCGACTTGCAGGTAAAACTGGCCAACGACGGCTACGCACTGCCTTATGCCTCGGGCTACACCAAAGAATTGCCGGCATGGGCCAGATGGCGCTCGGAAGTATTCGGTTTTACCTTCGAACCTATTGTCATGGTCTATAACCTGGACCGCTACACCGAAGCAACCGTACCGCGTTCGCGCCAAGCCTTGCTTAGCCTGCTGGAAAAAAGCCCAAAAAATATGCACGGACGCATAGGCACCTACGACATCGCCATCAGCAGCGTCGGGCACTTGCTGGCAGTTCAGGACGAAACCCTGACATCCAACTTCTGGGGGCTGGCCAACGCCTTGGGGCAGGTCAACGTCCAACGTGAGGCCAACACCGCCAACATTCTCGACAAAATAGAAAACGGCGAACTGGACCTAGGCTACAACGTGCTTGGATCTTATGCCATGGCACGGCAAGAGGCTGGCCACCGCTTGGGCATAGTCGTGCCGCAAGATTATGTGCTGGTGCTGGCGCGCGCCGCGCTGATCACCCACAACACCACCCAACCGCAACTGGCGGCCGCTTTCATAGACTGGCTGCTGTCGCCCGAGGGCCAGGCGGTCGCGGCTGGCCAGGCCGGCCTGGGCGCCATCATGCCCGCTCACACTGAAAAGGGCTACCCGGCCAGCCCGTTCGCGCTCTCGCAAAGCATAGTGCAGCCTATAGCCCTGACGCCGGCCTTGCTGGTAGGCCTGGATCAGCAACGTCATAGCCGTTTCCTGAAAAACTGGAAGCGCCTGGTCACCGATACGCCGCTGCCACTGACGACAGGACCCTGACAGGCTTTTACTCCTAAGATGATTGCAAGATAGGCCACAACCTGCCTTTTTTGCCAACCATCCTGGAGGAGACCAGCATGTTGCATCTTTCACGCGTAGCAGCCGTATGCGCTGCCGTATTCAGCACCGCCCTTGCGGGCGCCGTTGCTGCCCAGACCCCTGCCAACTACCCTGCCGATTATCAAAAAATCGTCGATGCCGCCAAAAAAGAAGGCAAGGTGGTTATTTATTCCACTACCGATACCAAAGCAGCCAACCCTGTCATCCAGGACTTCGAAGCGCTTTACCCCGGCATCAAGGTCGAATACAACGACATGAACAGCACCGAACTGTATAGCCGCTACATCAGCGAACAGGCCGCGGGCGGGAATACCGGCGACGTCGTCTGGAGCTCATCCATGGACTCGGCACTGAAACTCGCCGTAGATTTCGCCCTGACCTACAAATCACCTGAAATCCCCAACCTGCCCAAATGGTCCGTCTGGAAAGACGCCGCCTATGGCACCACCTACGAACCTGCCGTCTTCATTTACAACACACGCCTGATCAAGCCAGAAGAAGTCCCCACCACGCATGCGGCGCTGGCCAAACTGATAGACAGCGACCTGGCTCGATTCAAAAACAAGGTCACCACCTACGACATTGAGAAATCGGCAGTAGGCTTTATGCTTGCCGTCCAAGACAGCCGCAACGACCCGAACTACTTCACCGTCCTGAAAGGTATTGCCAAAGCCGGCATGGTGGTGCAGTCATCAACCGGCACCATGATGGAGCGTGTCTCTTCAGGCGAAAACCTGGTCGGCTACAACATCCTGGGTTCCTATGCCGAAACACGGGCCAAGAAAGACCCTGGCCTGGGCGTTTCCTACCCCACCGATTACACCCTGGTGCTATCGCGTGTGGCTTTCATTGGTAAAACGGCAAAGCATCAAAATGCCGCCAAGCTATGGATGGACTACCTGTTGTCGCAACGCGGCCAGAACGTGCTTGCCAACAAAGCCGACCTGGCATCAGTACGCAACGATATTGATGGCGACAACGATGTCGACGGCATGACCAAGAAGCTGGGTGCCTCGCTCAAACCCATTCCGGTGGACGAATCGCTGCTTGACTACCTGAACCAGGACAAACGCCTGGAGTTCATCAAAGACTGGCGCACTGCCGCCGGCAAGTAGCCGCCTTTTACGCTCCCGACCCGCATGCCCGCCCCTGATCACCGGCGCTGGCATGCACTACTTCCCAGGGTGATATCCCATGTATACCTTGCGTCGCAGATGGCAGTCCTTGCCGCGCGGGCTGGTCGTAGCCCTTACCGCGCTGGCGATCTACCTGCCGCTATCCCTGATCATTTTCCAAAGTTTTCTGTCAGAGCCATTTTTTATGCCGTCGCGCCACTTTGGCGTTGAAGGCTATGACTTCATTTTTGCCGACCCCGATTTCTACAAAGCGCTCAAAAGCGGTTTCATGCTGGCATTCGGGCTGTGCATTATTGCCATCCCGCTGGGCGGCATCCTGGCCTTCCTGGTGTCGCGCACCGACCTGCCGGGACGGCGCTGGATAGAACCCTTAATTCTGGTTCCCGTGTTCGTCTCGCCCATGGTGCTGGGGTTCGGCTACGTGGTGGCCGCCGGCCCGGTCGGGTTCTTCTCGACCTGGGCGCAAGACCTGCTGGGTTTCGTACCCTGGAATATCTATTCCCTGCCAGCCATCATCATCATCGCCGGCCTCACGCACGTGCCCTATGCCTACCTGTACATTACCTCGGCCCTGCACAACCTGGGCTCTGATGTTGAAGAGGCGGCGCGCACAGTGGGGGCCAGCCCCTTGCAGGTCATGACGGCGGTCAGCCTGCCCATGGTGCGCCCCGCCATATCCTACGCTACGGTCTTGCTGTTTTTCCTGGGCCTGGAGGTCTTTGGCCTGATGCTGGTGCTGGGCGACCCCGAAGGTCATCTCGTTCTATCCACCTACCTATATAAGCTGACCAACAAACTAGGCATACCGTCTTACCATCTCATGGCGGCGGTGGCCATGGTGCTCATCGCCTTCACCATCCCATTGGTCATGCTGCAGCGCCACCTATTGCGCAGCGCCAACCGCTATGCCACAGTCAAGGGCAAGGCCGCGCGCCCCCGCCCCCTGCCTCTAGGCAAATGGCGCTGGGTAGCGGGCGCAGTCGTCATGCTATGGCTGCTGGTGGCCGTCGTTGTGCCCCTGGCCGGCGTAGTATTACGCGCTTTCGTATCGAACTGGGGTTTTGGTGTGTCACTCTTCGATGTCTTGTCGGTGCGCGCATTCCACACCATTTTCGAGCAGCCCACCCTGATACGCGCCATCGTCAACTCGGTCGCCATAGGCGTGATCGGCGGCGCCCTGGCCGTAGCCTGCTACACCGCTATCGCCCTGGTTACCCACCGCAAAAACGACGGCGTCAGCCGCTTCATGGATTACAGCGTGCTCGTACCACGCGCCGTCCCGGGGTTGCTTGCCGGCCTGGCGTTTTTATGGGTATTTCTGTTCGTGCCCATGTGGCTGGAGAATTCCCTGAAAGACGGCTGGTTGTCTGTACTGCCCATGGCCAACTGGCTGCGCGCACATGCCATAGACCCCTTGCGTAGCCTCAGGTCTACCATATTCAGCGTATGGCTGGCTTATTCTGTAGTCTGGATGGCCTACGGCCTGCGTCTGATTTCCGCCACTCTGTTGCAAGTTGCACCTGAACTGGAAGAAGCCGCTCGCAGCACCGGCGCCTCACGCGCACAAATCACGCGGCATATCACCGTGCCCTTGGCCCGCTACGGGCTGATCGGGTCGTGGCTGCTGATGTTCCTGATCTTCGAACGCGAATACTCCACTGGCGTGTATTTGTTGTCGCCCGGCACCGAAACCATAGGCTCCATGCTGGTGTCATTATGGGCCACCGGCGCCATCGATATCGTGGCAGCGCTCTCGTTCATCAATATTATTCTGGTTGTCGCAGGCCTGGGCCTGGCCTTGCGCTTTGGAGTCAAACTTCATGATTGAACTATCTGTCGAGAATCTGCATCTGGACTACGGCGCCAATCCCGTACTCAAGGGCGTTTCCATGCAATTGCAGCGCGGCGAAGTCGTGTCCCTGCTGGGGCCGTCGGGCAGTGGGAAAACCACCCTGCTGCGCGCCATCGCCGGGCTTGAAGCCGCAAAAAAAGGCCGTATCGTCATGAACGACCGTGTCCTGTTCGATAACGAAACCCGCGCTGAAGTCCCAGCCGAACTACGCGAACTGGGCATCGTATTCCAGTCGTATGCACTATGGCCACACAAGACCGTGGCTGAAAACATTGCCTACCCGCTCAAGCTGCGCAAAATCAAGAAGGCTGAACAGCAAACCCGGGTGCAAGACATCCTGAACCAATTGGGGCTGGGCAAACTGGGGCTGCGTTATCCGCATGAATTATCCGGCGGGCAGCAACAACGGGTAGCCATAGGGCGCGCGCTGGTCTACAACCCACCCGTGCTGCTGCTAGACGAACCCTTATCCAACCTGGACGCCAAGCTGCGTGAAGAGGCACGCGCCTTTCTACGCGAACTGATACTGCGCCTGGGTTTGTCAGCCATCATGGTAACGCATGACCAGAACGAAGCCATGGCGATTTCCGACCGCATCCTGTTGCTCAATAATGGCAAAATCGAGCAGCAAGGCACACCGCAAGAAATGTACGGCTCACCCCACTCTTTGTTCTGCGCCGAATTCATGGGCAGCAATAACATCCTGCAAGGTACTGTCAGCGAAATCAGTAACGGCCAGGCGGTGGTGCAAGGTCAGGGCTGGGAACTACGCGGCAGAGCCGGCGAAGGCCTGCAACAAGGCCAAAACGCCAGCGCCATCATAAGGGTGGAACAAGTAAAGTTAGGTACCAGCAGCAGCGAAAACAGCGTACAACTGCCTCTGCTGACCAGCATGTACCTGGGCGAAAAATGGGAATATCTGTTCCGGGCCCATGGCGCCAATGCCCAAGATGCGTTTGTAGTACGGGCCTATGGAATGCAAGAGCGCGTGCCGGGCCAGTGCCACTTGGAACTGCCTGCAGAACACGTATGGGTGTTTCCGTCTTGAGCGCATCACCCCAACCACACCCTGGCATTCCGGAACATCCGCATCCAGGGGCTATAACCGCCATGCGGACTACCAAGCCCACCCGTGTCCGCAGGCCCCCAGCTTTTTGGCGCCCACGACATCATCACATTACGCGTAACGCGCTCGGGATGCGGCATTAGCACGGTAAAACGCCCGTCCGCAGTCGTAACACCCGCTATCCCCTGCGGACTGCCATTCGGGTTAGACGGATACTGCTCTGTACGCGCCCCCCGGTTATCCACAAAATGCAAAGCTGTCTTCACCTGCGCCAGCGTGCCTTGTTGCGTAAAATTTGCATACCCCTCGCCATGCGCCACAGCCACCGGCACGCGCGTGCCAGCCATGCCATGCAGGAACAAGGAAGGCGAATCAGGAATTTCTACCAAAGATAAGCGCGCCTCGTATTTTTCCGACTGGTTGCGCGTAAAGCGCGGCCAGTGCTCTGCGCCCGGTATCATGCTGGCCAGCGCCGCCATCATTTGGCAGCCATTGCAAATGCCCAACGCGAAAGTATCGGGCCGCGCAAAATACGCCGCAAACTGGTCAGCCAGCAACTCATTGAAACGTATGGTGCGCGCCCAGCCTTCACCGGCGCCCAGCACGTCGCCATAGCTGAATCCACCTACGGCAACCAGCCCCTGCATGCCATCCAGGCGCGCACGCCCCGACAGCAGGTCGGTCATGTGCACGTCTTCGGCCTGGAAGCCGGCCTTGTCAAAAGCCCAGGCCATTTCCACCTGGCTATTGCAACCTTGCTCGCGCAAGATAGCCACCTTGGGACGCTTGCCGGTATTGATAAATGGCGCGCAAATATCTTCTTGCGGATTAAACGCGACCACAGGCGACAGGCCCGGGTCGTTCTTGTCTTGCCAGGTGTCGAATTCAGCCTGGGCGCAGGCTGGGTTATCACGCAGCGCCATGATACGGCGGCTGACCTCGCCCCATTGCTGGCCCAGTTCAGCACGCGGCTTCTGGTAAATACACTTGCCATCGCGGAAAATTTGTATTTCGTCCTGCTTGTTCAGGCCGCCGATGGCATGCGAGCACACCGACAAACCAACGGCGCGTAAACGCTGCAGCACCGCATCGCGCTGAGCCAGCGGAACCTGAATGACAGCGCCCGCCTCTTCGGCGAACAAGGCCTTTAAAGTAAGTTCTTCGCGCTGCACCGACACCTGATCTTCGCGAATTTTGTAATCGCCATAGTCGGAAGCCACCGGATCTATGGTCAGCATATCAATGTTGATCGACACCCCTACATGCCCGGCAAACGCCATTTCGCAGACTGTAGCCAGCAATCCGCCATCGGAGCGGTCGTGGTAGGCGAGTATCAGGTCGTCGGCTGCCAATTGGCGCAACACCGTGAAAAACGCCGTCAGCGCCGTAGCATCGGTAATATCAGGAACCTGCTGCCCCACCCGGTTAAAGGCCTGCGCCAATATGGAAGCGCCCAGGCGTTGCTGCCCAAAGCCCAGATCGATAAGAATCAGCGCAGTATCACCAGCGTCGGTGCGCAACTGCGGTGTCAGGGTGGCACGCACATCGGCCACTGGCGCAAATGCCGTCACGATCAGGGACACAGGCGCCAGTACTTCGCGAGGCTCGCCCTCGTGAGACCAGGCGGTGCGCATGGATAAGGAATCTTTGCCAACCGGTATCGACAGCCCCAACTGCTGGCACCAATCGCTGACGGCAGACACGGTATCGTAGAGCGCCGCATCCTGGCCAGGCGCGCCGCAAGCGGCCATCCAGTTGGCTGACAGCTTGATGTCTTTAAGCGATTGCACATCGCTGGCCACGAGATTGGTCAGGGCTTCGGCAACTGCCATGCGGCCCGACGCCGGCGCGTTTATCATGGCGATGGGAGTACGTTCACCCATGGCCATGGCTTCGCCGCGCACGCCTTCATAGTCGGCCAGCGTGACTGCGCAGTCGGCCACCGGCACCTGCCAGGGCCCAACCAGTTGGTCGCGGCTGCTTAAACCGCCCACAGAGCGGTCACCTATAGTAATAAGAAAGTTTTTGCTGGCCACAGTAGGATGGCGCAACACACGATTGATGGCCTCATCAAGCGCAATATCAGTGATATCAAGGTCTTCACCCTGACCCGACACACGTTGCACATCGCGTGTCATGCGCGGCGGCTTGCCTAAAATAACGTCAATGGGGACATCGACCGGGCGCACTTCGTCGGCCGCTTTGGGCTGGATATGTTCAGATACGCCAGGCAGGCCCTCGCCGTAAGTAACCCGCAATTGACGCTCTTCGGTGGCCACGCCCACTACCGCGAACGGGCAGCGTTCACGTTGAGCAATGGCGGCAAAGCGTGGCAGGTCTTGGGGCAGAATCGCCAACACATAGCGTTCTTGCGATTCATTGCTCCAGATCTCAGCCGCTGACAGGCCTGACTCTTCCAGGTGAACCTGCTGCAGTTCAAAGATGGCGCCACGGCCAGCGTCGTTGACCAATTCGGGAAAGGCATTGGACAACCCACCCGCGCCCACGTCGTGTATGGCGACGATGGGGTTGTTGTCGCCTTGCTGCCAGCAACGGTCTATGACTTCTTGTGCGCGACGTTCCAGTTCTGGGTTGTCGCGCTGCACGGAATCGAAATCCAGTTCAGCGCTATTGGTGCCGGCGCTCATGCTGGAAGCCGCACTGCCGCCCATGCCGATACGCATGCCAGGGCCGCCCAACTGAATCAGCAAGGCGCCGGGTGGAATAGGATCTTTGTGGGTAAGGCGGGCGTCGATAGAGCCCAGGCCACCGGCAATCATGATGGGCTTGTGGTAACCCCAGCGCGTACCGGCCACACTTTGTTCAAAACTGCGGAAATAGCCCAGCAAGGTCGGGCGGCCGAATTCATTGCTGAACGCCGCCCCGCCTATGGGCCCTTCTATCATGATATCGAGCGGACTGGCGATGCGGTCGGGTGCGCCGTGCAGATCGGTTTCCCAGGGTTCCTGCGCATCGGCAAAATTAAGATTGGAAACGGTAAAGCCGGTCAGGCCGGCCTTGGGCTTGGAGCCTCGCCCGGTGGCCCCTTCGTCGCGGATTTCGCCGCCCGCTCCAGTAGCCGCGCCGGGGAAAGGCGCAATTGCTGTCGGGTGGTTATGGGTTTCTACCTTCATCAGGGTATGCACCACAGCCTGATGATGTTCGTAAGTGGATACGTCGGCCGTATTGCCCGCATGGAACAAAGTTGCCGGGCCACCCGCCATAATGGCGGAGTTATCGGAATAGGCCACGATAGTACCTTCGGGCTGCGCTGCATGGGTGGCACGTATCATGCCGAACAAGGTGTTTTCTTGTGCAATGCCGTCAATGACCCACTGGGCATTGAAAATTTTATGACGACAGTGTTCGCTATTGGCCTGCGCGAACATCATCAGTTCTACATCAGTGGGGTTGCGCCCCAACTGCTTGAACGCCGCTTCCAGGTATTCGACTTCGTCGTCGGACAGCGCCAGACCCAAGTTGCGATTGGCTTCAGACAGCGCCGCCTGGCCTTGGCCGATGACGTCTATCATTTGTATAGGTTTGCCGGGCAACGACGCGAACAGTGCCGCGCCATCGAAAGCAGCGTCGACCACAGTTTGCGTCATGCGGTCGTGCAGGCAATCGGCGATAAGGGCCAGCTGTTCCGCCGTAAAGGTTTTGGCGCCCAGCAGCCCTCGTGCCGGTGTAAGGGTGTAGCGTATGCCGCGCTCTATGCGACGCACCGACTGCAGGCCGCAATTATGAGCGATGTCAGTGGCTTTGCTAGCCCAGGGCGACACGGTTCCAAAACGGGGCACCACGCGCAAAACCAGCAAATGCTTGCTTTCGTGGTCGGCATCAGCCGTAACGCCGTAATCGAGCAATTGTTCCAGTTGCGCCTGGTCTTGCGGGTTCAGGCCGGCTTCGGTCCACACGTAGTGTTCGTAGCGGCCATTGATGTCGGCGACGGGCAGGCCAAGTTCGGCAAACCGCTGCAACAGGCGTTCACGACGGAATGAGGATAGCACCGAAGAGCCAAGTAAATACTGGATAGAGTTCACGATACGACGCAGGCAAAAAGAGGGAAATGCGCCATTTTACCCGCTTGTGCAAGAAGGCGGGTTCTTGACCTTTGGGCTTGCCAGTCTTGGGTGCTGGATTATGCAATGGGTGTTAGCGATGCTGTCGGGTTCTGATGACGTTGTCCGGTGTGGGCGGGGACTGAGCAGGCGCCTAACGGCGCTAATCCGACCTACAGGTAAATGACTTCCAGGATATCCAGTTCATCCAGCCCTGCAGGCGTACGCAAGGTCACTGTATCGCCCTCGCGCGCTTTGATCAGCGCGCGCGCTACCGGTGAAATCCAGCTGATTTTCCCCTGCAAGGGCTCAGCCTCGTCCACACCCACGATGGTGACCCGAAATTCCTCGCCTGCCTTGTCGGCATAAAGCACCGTTGCGCCAAAAAAGACCTGGTCTTTATTGGGCTGGCCCGCTGGATCAACCACCTCGGCGATTTCAAGCCGCTTGGTCAAAAACCGCATGCGCCGGTCGATTTCGCGCAAACGCTTCTTGCCGTACAGGTAATCACCATTCTCGGAGCGATCACCATTAGACGCCGCCCACGATACTATTTGCACCACCGAAGGGCGCTCGACTGTCATCAAATGCGCCAGCTCTTCGCGCAGGCGTTGATAACCCTGAGTCGTAATATAGTTTTTCGTGCCGACAGGCAGACTGACATTTTCTGGCTCCAGATCGTCGTCATCCTGGTCGGATTCTTTAACAAACGCTTTACTCATATTAAATCCAGTCATGCCAGACAGGCGTCAGGCCTGAAGGCAGCGGCGGGAGTTCTCCCAGGTCCAGCCTCATTTCTTTAGGGCTGTGAAAATCAGAGCCGCAAGAAGCCATAAAACCGTAACGCCGGGCAACTCTGGCATACTCGGCATATTGATCAGGCGTATGGCTGCCAGTGACCACCTCGATGCCCTCGCCGCCCAGTTCCTTGAACCGGTCAAACAAGGCATTGAACTGCATCGCCGTATATTCATAGCGCCCCGGATGGGCAATGACTGCACGCCCGTTAGCGCCCCGTATCCAGTCCACGGCTTCTTCAAGGGTAGACCAGTGTACCGGCACGTTGGCTGGCTTGTTTTCGCCCAGATACTTGTCGAAAACCATTTGCATGTTCTTGCAATAGCCTTGTTCAACCAAAAAGCGGGCAAAGTGAGTACGGCTGATCAACAGGGGATTCGCGGCGTAAGGCAAGGCCCCCTCATAGCTACCTGGCACCCCCATGGCCGCGAGCCGCTTCGCCATTTCCTGGGCGCGCACCAACCGCCCGCTGCGTATGCCCTCTAGCCCCGCATTCAGCTTTGTATCAAGCTCGTTGATGCCCAAGCCCAGTATATGTACCGTTTGCTTGGCCCAGGTCACCGAAACTTCGACGCCAGGAACGAAAACCATCCCCGCAGCCTCTGCCACGTTGCGGGCTTCGCCCAGCCCCGAAAGGGCATCGTGATCAGTCAGCGCCCACAACTGAACCCCGTTGGCACGAGCGCGCTCGGCGACCTGAGCCGGGGCCAGAACGCCATCGGAAACAGTGGAATGGCAATGTAAATCGACTTTAATACCTGTACCCTCTTGAAAGGTAAATAACCCGTAAACCAGTGTACGCCGATTACTTCGACAATAAAAACGCCGCCACTGGATCTATTTGGTCGTTGCTGCGCAATGTGGGCGCGTGCCCTACCCCGCCAACCGTATGCAATTGCGCATGGCTGTTCCTGAGCAGCATTTCTTGTGCAGTTTCAGCGGTGAACAAATCTGATTCCTCTCCGCGTACCAATAAAACAGGCGAGGCTATGCTTTCGTAGGCCGCCCATAAAATCGCTTCCGAGGCCTCGATCTTGGCAGGAGAATTGTCGGCAAATGGCTCGGCCATTCTAAGATCGTAATGCTTGATCCAATGGCCACCTTGCCGATTGAACACGTGACGAGTCAGGTCTTCCCAGCCCGCCTGGTCGTGGGGACCAAAGCCAGCCGACACTGACCTGACGTAATCGACAGCCAACTCAAATGAGTCAAACTGCATGGGCTGCCCCACATACTCGGCAATTCTGTCTAAGCCAGATGCGCTCAGCTTGGGACCGATATCGTTAAGCACGATTTTCCCCAGCGTGACAGTTTGTTCAGGCGGCAAGCCAAAAGCGCCGCGCACCGGCCTGAGCAGGCTGGACATGACTAGCGAACCAACCAGCGCCAGGCCTATCACCCCCCCCATGGACGTGCCCACCCAGTCAAGTTGCGCTGGCTTAAGCCGCGCAATAAGCGTGAACATATCCGCCACGTACTGCGGTACGACATAATTGGCCCCGTGTATCAGCCAGTCAGACTTACCACGCCCCACGACGTCAGGACACACCACCCGATAGTCTTGCGCCAGCCGCATGGCCAGATGATCGAAATCGCGACCAGTGCGGGTCAGCCCGTGCACGCACAACAAGACCTTGTCGTTGTCGGGGTCGCCCCATTCCCAGTACGCCATGCGGTGCGTGCCGGCGGAGCCTGCACACATGACATAATCTAGCCGGGGCTCCAATATGTTGCTGGGCGTATGTATAGGGGTCATAAAACACTCGCTGCGAAAAGGACTTTTGATTGTAGCGTAGCGTAACCCGACGAACAGCATCCGCCAGGGACGCTGCTTGTTGGATTACGCCTTCGGCTTGTATTGCTGCGGGGAAGCCTTGTCGGATTAGCGCGCTGCCCGCTAACCCGACCTACACGTGCAAGGCCTGCCCTAGCGCCCTGAGGGCTGCTTCATGAACCGCCTCGCCCAGGGCGGGATGCGCATGGATGGTTCCGGCAATATCTTCAAGGCAGGCCCCCATTTCCAGCGACTGCGAGAAAGCCGTGCTTAATTCGGCAACGCCCTGGCCCACTGCTTGCCAACCTACAACAAGATGGTTGTCGCGGCGGGCAACCACGCGCACAAAGCCGTCTGTGGATTCCAGCGTCATGGCGCGGCCATTGGCGGCAAACGGAAAAGCGGCGCTGATGCAGTCCAGGCCGGCAGCGGCTGCTTCGCTGGGCGACATGCCTGCCACGACGATTTCAGGATCGGTAAAACAGACCGCCGGAATGGACGCCGGCACAAAACGGCGCCGCCCGCCAGCTATGATTTCTGCAACCATGGCCCCTTGCGCCATTGCGCGATGCGCCAGCATGGGCTCGCCGGCAACATCGCCTATGGCCCAGACATTACGCATAGACGTGCAACACTGATCGTCGATGCGAAGCGCCGCACCGTCCATGTCGAGGAGCAGTGACTCAAGGCCAAAGCCTTCCGTACGGGGGCGCCGGCCCACCGCCACCAAAACCTGTTCAACAGCCAATCCCGTCTCGTCGCCTTGCGCGCTTTTCAGACGCAGGATGCCCTTTTCATTCAGGCCCAGTACGCTGCAAGACAAATGTAAGTCAACACCCAGCTTTTTTAACGCAGCCAGTACGGGTTTGGCCAATTCAGCATCGTAGGCAGGCAAAATGCGGTCTTGCGCTTCGATAAGACTAACTTTAACCCCCAACTTGCTATAGGCCATACCCAGTTCCAGGCCAATATAGCCCGCGCCCACAACAGCCAGGCTATGTGGCAAGCGGCTGGGCGACAAGGCCTGGGTGGAAGAAATAACCGGACCACCAAACGGCATGAAAGGCAAAGCCACTGGCTGAGAACCCGTGGCCAGCAACAAATGCTCGCAAGTGATGCGCAACACGCCGGCGTCCTTGTTTTGGATGTCGACATCGACGGTTTTTCCATCGATGATACGCGCCCAGCCCCTGACAACATTGACGCCGCTTTTTTTAAGTAACGCTGCTACGCCTCCGGTGAGGCGGCCGACTATGCCGTCCTTCCAGACAACCGTGCGCGCGATGTCTATCGCCGGCGACTGCGCCTGTATGCCCAAAGGCGAATCCGGACCATATTGGCTTAGTTTGTGGAACTCGCCCGCGGCATGGATTAAAGCCTTGGATGGAATACAGCCTATGTTCAGACAAGTTCCGCCCAGGCTTTCAGCCTCGATTAGCGTGGTTGATATACCCAGTTGTGCTGCGCGTATGGCGGCCACGTAACCGCCTGGCCCGCCGCCTATGACCAATAATGTGCATGATGGCATGCGCCCCCCTTATTCAACGAACAGCAACGCGGGGCATTCAAGATAGCCACGGATACATTGTATAAACTCTGCCGCGTGCATGCCGTCGACCACACGGTGATCAAATGACGAAGACAGATTCATGATTTTTCGCGCCACCACCGCGCCACCCAAAATGACGGGACGTTCGACAATACGGTTTACCCCGACAATGGCGACTTCAGGGTGGTTGATGACAGGCGTGGAAACAATGCCGCCCAAAGGCCCCAGGCTGGTCAGCGTAATGGTGGAACCAGTCAGTTCGTCTCGTGAGGCGCTTGCGCTTCGGGCAGCCTCGGCCAGGCGCTTGATTTCGGCGGCGCATGACCAGAGATCGTGCGTTTCGGCGTGGCGCATGACGGGCACTGTCAGGCCGGCCTCGGTTTGCGTGGCAACCCCCAAATGAACCGCGCCATAACGCGTGACAACGCCATTATCGTCATCGTAGCGCGCATTGATTTGGGGAAATTCACGCAAGGCCAGCACCATGGCTCGCGCCAGAAAAGGCAAAACAGTCAGTTTGCCCCGCTGCCCCTCCCATTGTGTGTTCAGGCGCTGGCGCAAGGCTTCGAGTTCGGTGACATCGACTTCTTCCACATAGGTAAAGTGCGGTATGCGGCGCTTGGCGTCTTGCATTTTTTGCGCAATTTTTCGCCGCAGCCCAATAACCGGAACCTGTTGCTCGTCGTTGCGCGCCGTATAGGCGATTGGCACAGCCCTGGCGCCAGACACAGGCCCACGCGCGACATAAGCGTCGAGGTCGCCATGGGAAATACGCCCGGCGGGGCCAGTGCCTGCCACATATTGCAGCGCAATGCCCAAGTCCCAGGCGCGCTTGCGCACCGCTGGCGACGCCAACGGTTTTTCGCCAGCGGCGCGCGCAGGCGTGGGCGCATTATTGACCAAGGTCTTGGAAGGCTTGGGAGCTGCTGGCTGCACCACGGCTGGCTCGGGCGAACTGACTGGAACCGGCGCGGCCATGGGCTGGGCTTGCGTGACAGGCGCTGATACCTTGGGCACCGATGCATCGACTGTTGCAGGAGCCGAGCGCCGGCCAACCGGAGCAGCGCCCGCATTACCCTCGCCCTCGATCTCCAGGCTGATCAATTCGGAACCAACCGCCATGACCTGGCCTACTACGCCGCCCAACGCGAACACCTTGCCATGCACAGGCGAAGGCACCTGCACGGTTGCCTTGTCGGTCATGACATCGGCGAGCACCTGGTCTTCGACCACGTTGTCGCCTGGTTGCACATGCCATTCTATGAGCTCGACCTCGGCGATACCTTCACCGATATCAGGCATTTTGATGATATGTATACCCATTATGTTCTCCCCGACACATGAACGCCGGCATCGCCTTGCGGGCCGCCTTCGGCTTCCTGCATGACCGCCAGATAGGCGTCGGCCACCCGCCTGGGGCTGGGGAAATAAGCCCATTCGTGGGCATGCGGATAGGGAGTATCCCAGCCCGCCACACGCCTGATCGGCGCTTCCAGGTGATAAAAGCAGTGCTCTTGTATAAGAGAGGTCAGTTCAGCGCCGAAACCGCTGGTTTGTGTGGCTTCGTGCAAGACCACGCAACGCCCGGTTTTTTTCACCGACGCCACGATAGTGTCGATGTCGAGCGGCCACAAGCTGCGCAAGTCAATGATTTCGGCATCAATGCCGGATTCTTTGGCGGCTTCTTCGGCCACGAAAACCATGGTTCCGTAGGTTAAAACGGTAAGGTCGGCACCGGAGCGAACTATGGATGCCGATTCCAGCGGAATACTGTAATAGCCTTCGGGGACGTTGCCCATAGGGTGCTTCGACCACGGCACCACAGGCTGGTCGTGGTGCCCATCGAAGGGCCCGTTATAAAGCCGCTTGGGTTCAAGAAAGATGACCGGATCGTCGCATTCGATAGCGGCGATAAGCAAGCCCTTGGCATCGTAAGGGTTGGACGGCATGACCGTGCGCAAACCGCTGACGTGGGTGAATAAAGCCTCGGGGCTTTGGCTATGTGTTTGGCCACCATAGATACCGCCGCCGCAAGGCATGCGTATGGTGAGCGGCGCAATGAATTCGCCCCCGGAACGATAGCGCAGCCTGGCTGCTTCAGAAACAATTTGATCAGTAGCAGGATAGAAATAATCGGCAAACTGGATTTCGACAACTGGCCGCAAGCCGTAAGCGCCCATGCCCACCGCGGCGCCCACGATACCGCCTTCGGAAATAGGGGCATCGAACACACGGTGGTTGCCATACTTGGCCTGCAAACCTTCGGTACAGCGGAACACACCACCAAAATAGCCTACATCTTGCCCAAAAATAACCACATTATTATCACGTTCGAGCATGACATCCATGGCAGAACGCAGCGCCTGTATCATGGTCATGGAGCGGGTGTTTTGCCTAATGACGGGATCATTCATGGCTATACCCCCAACTGTTGGCGCTGACGCCGCAAATGCCAAGGCATGTCTTTGTAAACGTCTTCGAACATGGTCGCAACACTTGATGTTTTGCCAGTAGCCAGCGTGCCGTGGCTTTCGGCTTTTTTCTGAGCGGCAATGACCTCGGCTTCATATGCCTTCTGGGTGTCTTGCTGTTCTTGTTCCGACCACTGCCCTATATTAATAAGATGCTGCTTCAGGCGATTGATGGGGTCGCCCAGCGGGAAGCGGGCCCAATCGTCGGCGGGCCGGTATTTGGAAGGGTCATCTGAGGTTGAGTGCGCGCCGGCACGATAAGTAACCCATTCAATAAGCGTAGGCCCCAAATTGCTGCGGGCGCGTTCTATGGCCCATTGCGAAGCCGCATAAATGGCCAGAAAATCGTTGCCATCCACCCTAAGAGAAGCAATGCCGCTACCCACACCGCGCGCGGCAAAAGTATTGCTTTCCCCCCCTGCCAGCGCCTGAAAAGACGAAATGGCCCACTGGTTGTTGATGACATTCAGGATGACAGGCGCCCGATACACATGCGCAAAAGTGAGTGCGGTCTGGAAATCGGCGGCGGCGGTTGCGCCATCGCCTATCCAGGCCGAGGCAATTTTGGTGTCGCCCTTGATGGCCGAAGCCATGGCCCAGCCTACCGCCTGCACGAACTGCGTGGCCAGATTGCCGGAAATGGAAAAAAAGCCGGCATCGCGCATGGAATACATGACAGGCATTTGCCTGCCCTTGAGGTGATCGCAATCGTTGGAAAACAACTGGCACATCATGTCGAATAGCGGGACATCTTGCGTGATGAGCAGATTTTGCTGGCGATACGACGGAAAACACATATCACCCTTGGACAGCGCCAGCATTTGTGCCGTGCCTATGGCTTCTTCACCCAGGCTTTGCATATAGAAGGACATCTTCTTTTGCCGCTGGGCAATGAGCATGCGCGCATCAAAGATACGCGTCTTGATCATGGACTGCAGCCCTTTGCGCAGTATTTCAGGGCTTATGGGCTGCGCCCACGGCCCTTGCGCATGACCGTCATCGTCGAGCACACGCACCAAGGTATAAGCCAAGTCGGTGGTGTCGAGGGCGGAAGTATCTACAGGGGGTTTACGTACAACGCCGGCCGCAGCCAGACGCAGATAGGAAAAATCAGTGGCATGACCAGGTCGCCCGGAGGGTTCGGGCACATGTAGCCGTAATGGTATAGGTTGTCTCATGTCTGCTTCAAAAATGTCTTGTGGAATTTTCGAACTGCTAGTTTTATATGTTGCGGTCTTATGAACCGCAGACTTTATGATCGCCCATTCAGCTCAAATCCGCAAGCGTGTCAGCAAGTGTTGCATAGATCAAATTGCCCGCCAGACGACTCCCCGGACACACAGCGCCGCAAAAGAAATACCATAATAGGAAAGGCGAAACCTCATGAATTGACGCCTGCTGCTGCTTGTCATCAATCAAATCAACAACATAGGCCCGAATGCTGATCGACACCCATTGTCACCTGGATGCCCGCGAATTCGAACACGACCGCCTGACCGTCATAGGGCGCGCTAGCGAAAATGGCGTGGCCGCGATAGTGATTCCCGCCGTGGCACGATCCAACTTCAATACCGTGCGCGAACTGGCCCATACCTTCAAAGGCGGAGCCTACGCCTTGGGCATACACCCCATATGCATACCCGGCGCACAAGAGTCCGACCTGGTCGAGCTTGAATTCCAGATCCAGCAGTCACTTGCCGACCCGCGCTTTGTCGCCATAGGAGAAATAGGCCTGGACTTTTTCATCCCTGCTTTGACTGAACCCGATATCCGGGTCAAGCAGGAATTCTTTTACGCCACTCAACTGGACCTGGCCCAGCGCTACAAGCTGCCTGTGTTGCTGCACGTAAGGCGCTCCCAGGACATCTTGCTGAAACATTTACGCAAGCGCCCCCACATCGGCGGCATCGCCCACGCCTTCAACGGCAGTTTTCAGCAGGCAGAGCAATTCATACGACACGGCTTCGCCCTGGGCTTTGGCGGCGCCATGACCTTCACCCGCGCCTTGCAAATACGCAGGCTGGCCGCGCAGTTACCGCTGGAAGCACTGGTGCTGGAAACTGATGCCCCCGACATACCTCCAGCCTGGCTGGGCGAACCAGGAGGCCTGCCAGCCAGAAATGAGCCCGGCGAAGTCACACGTATTGCGGATGTCATGGCGCAATTGCGTGAGATGGCCTGCGCCGACCTCATCCGGGCCACGGCGGTCAATGCAAAAAGGGTATTACCGCGGTTGGATACGGTATTGGCAAGCGGGATTTGAGTCATGCGAACGCGCTTGACGCGGCGTAATCCAGCATCTCCTCGTGGTACCCCCGTACTTTCCGAAGTGATCATTCCGCCCTTTCACAGCCATTTTCCTGCCGCGCCCCATTACGCTCAGGTATTTGGAGCTTGCTTGCGTGATTGGGCGTCTATCTCTACTCGCTTTCGTCGCCGCCACCGGAGCGGTGCAATGCTTTCCCTATTTACCCAAACACGGGTTTTGGGCTGCCGTACTGGCGGCCAGCATATTCGCATCAGCCCCGATCTTCTTCCTGATGCCCGTAAACCGATGGCGCGTACTGCTGCCCCTATGGGCCGCGCTAGCCGGACTGCTGCTCACCGCTGGCCGTGCCGAATACAGATTGTCCGATAGCCTGGACGCCAGCAACGAAAACCGCGTTTCAAGAGTCGTGCTGCGTGTAGCCGCCCTACCCCGCTTAAGCCCCGACAGCCGCCAGTTCGAAGCTGAAGTTATTTCCTCAATACCCTCAGGCGTACCCAGCCGCATCCTGGTGTCCTGGACCGCACCCGACTGGGCTGGCCCCTACGCTCAGGCCAGCCGCAAACCCGCTCATTTTCCAGAAATTATCCCCGGCCAAGTCTGGCGCATGTCGCTCACCCTGAAAAAACCCCACGGCAACCGCAACCCCCACGCATTCGACTATGAATCCTATTTATTCGCACAAGGCCTCAGGGCAACCGGCAGCGTGCGCGGCACGCCGCTATACCTGCATGACGAGCCCTGGGCCAGCCTGCCCGTGGTGGCGCAGCGCGCACGCCATTATGTACGCACCGCCATGCAGCCTCACCTTGAAGAAAAACGTTACGGCGCGGTCCTGCTTGCGCTAGCCATAGGCGATCAGGCCAGCGTTAACGCCAATGACTGGCAAATCTTCAATCGCACGGGCCTGACGCACCTGGTGTCCATCAGCGGCTCCCACATCACCATGATCGCGGCCCTGGGCGGAAGCCTGGTCTTCTGGCTATGGCGGCGCTTGCGCTGGCAAGGGCGCGCCTGGGCCGAACGCGTCCCCGCCCAGGTTGCTGCCGCGCTCGCTGCCTTGCTGGTTGCCTGGCTTTATTGCCTGTTGGCCGGCTGGGGCGTTCCGGCACGGCGCACCTTCCTGATGCTGCTGGTCGTGGCCACTGCCTACTTGCTGCGCCTGCCGCTGAACGCATCCAGGCTACTGTCCCTGGTTGCCTTCGCCGTCGTTCTGCTCGACCCTTGGGCCCTGTTGGCTAGCGGTTTCTGGTTATCCTTTGGCGCGGTCTACGTGCTGATGGCCAGTTCCGGCTGGTGGGGGCATGCGGTAGGCTTGAAGTCGGCTACGCGCTGGCAACGATGGCGGGCATTTATGACCACCGCCGTACGTTTGCAACTGGCGATTACCGTTGGTCTGATGCCCCTGCTGGCACTGGTTTTTCATGAGGTGTCAGTGGCCTCACCGCTGGCCAACGCCTATGCCATACCAATCATCAGCATTGTCGTTACGCCCCTGTCTTTACTGCTGGCGGGCGCTGCGCTTGTACCGGGGCTGGAACCGCTGGCGGCCGGCCTGGGCTGGCTTGGGCATGCCGCGCTGGACTGGATCATGGTCCCCACTGTCTGGCTGGCTGATTTCCGTGCCGCCAGCTTCAACGTAGCTGCCGCGCCATTATGGCTGACGCTACTGGCCATGCTGGGGCTGCTGCTGGCTGTCATGCCTTATGGAATTCCTTTTCGCAATATGGCCTGGCTATTCATGCTGCCAGCCTTGCTCTGGTCGCCCAAGGGTCCGCCTGAAGGCGAATGGAATCTACATGCCATCGACGTCGGCCAGGCCAGTGCGATAGTCGTGCAAACAGCGCGTCATACTTTGTTATTCGACACCGGTTTACGCAGCAGTGCAGTATCCGACGACGGAGCGCGCACGATATGGCCTTTCATGCGTGCCTTGGGCATCAGCAAGCTGGACATAATGGTGGTTTCTCATGCTGATATCGATCATGCCGGTGGCTTGCGCAGCCTGCTGCAGGCTGTGCCAGTCGAGCAGTCTTATAGTTCGTTCGATCTGGCTGACTACCTCAAGCGCGAAGCGACGCTGCTGGGTGTGCCAGGGCAGTTACCGCCACTACCGCTGGCGATGTCGCCTTGCGAATACGGCACGACATGGTCAGTAGACGGGGTTGTGTTTGAGTTTTTGTGGCCACTGAAACGGGCTACGACCAGCAGCAAGAAAAAGCGCAGCTCCAGGCAACGCAACGATGAAGGCTGCGTGCTGCGTATCCGGGGACAACATCATTCTGCTCTGCTACCAGGTGATATTGGTTCATCATCCGAAGCATCCCTGGTGGACAGAGGGTTGGAACCGGTTGATGTCGTGTTAGCCGCGCATCATGGATCAAAAAACTCTTCCCACCCCTTATTTATCGATGCCGTACAAGCCAGGCATGTGGTGGCGCAAGCAGGGATTTGGAATCGCTACGGTCATCCCAGCCCAGCAATTGAAACACGTTGGGAGAATAGCGGGGCGATGTTCTGGCGTACTGATCAGCACGGCGCGATTACGCTGCAATCACGTGCAAGCGGCTTGCTGGCGCACAATGAACGGCAGTTTTCACGGCGCTATTGGCAATCGCGTTGAAAGCTCTGCACACCCATAAGCTGCAAGCAGTTGTTACAAAGGCGGCACCTCGGGGTCCACCAGACGCCCTTTATCCATCGCCAACTGCCTATGGGCCAGCGCAGCCAACACCGGGTCGTGGGTCACGATAACAAAAGCCGTACCGAACTCCTGGTTCATGCGCACCAGCAGGTCGAACATACTTTCCGCCGTATAACGATCCAAGTTGCCGGTGGGCTCGTCCGCAAGGACGCAAGTTGGCCGCGTGACCAGCGCACGTGCCAAAGCCACACGCTGACGCTCGCCGCCCGACAACTGGCCTGGATAATGATCAACACGCGCTGCCAAACCGACCTGTTCCAGCACGATTTGCGCCTGCTCCCTGGCCTTGTTGCGATTTTCACGCCGCACGATAAGCGGCATGGCCACATTATCCAAAGCCGAGAATTCCGGCAGCAAATGATGGAACTGATAAACAAAACCCAAAGTACGATTGCGCAACTGGCTGCGCTGCGCCTCAGTCAGGCCATCGGCTGAATCACCGTTTACAAACACCGTTCCCGAAGTCGGCAAATCCAGCAGGCCCAGCGTATGCAGCAAGGTGCTTTTGCCCGAACCCGACGCACCTACGATAGCCACCATTTCGCCCTGATCCACATGCAGGCTGACATCGCGCAAGACTTCCACCGCCACCCCACCCTCATGGTAAGTCTTGACCAGGTTACGGGCGCTTAGGGCGTGAACAACAGGGGTATTAGTCATGGCGCAGCACCTCGGCCGGTTGCAGGCTGGACGCGCGCCAGCTTGGATACAAAGTGGCCAGCAGCGACAATACCAATGACGTAATCGCCACGATGATAATATCGTTCAGTTGCGGGTTGGAAGGCAGTTCGCTGATGAAGTAAATTTGCTGCGGCAAGAACTCCACCCCTAACAAACGTTCTATAAAGGGCACGATAACGTCAATGTTATAGGCAATCAGCATGCCAAACGCCACGCCCAACAAAGTGCCAACCACACCTATCAACGAACCCTGTACCAGGAATATCTTGGCGATTTCACGCGGACTGGCGCCCAGCGTGCGCAAAATGGCAATATCGGAACGTTTGTCCTTTACCGCCATGACCAAAGAAGATAGCAAATTGAAGGCCGCCACGGCCACAATCAGGGCCAGAATCAAAAACATCATGCGCTTTTCGGTTTGCACCGCGGCAAACCAGGTGCGATTGTTTTGCGTCCAGTCTTGCGCATACACATAAGGAGGCATGGTTTTGCTTAACTCTTGCGCTACTTGCGGCGCCCTCTGCATATCCTTGATGCGCAAACGCACGCCACTAGTACCATTATCGCGAAACACCTTGGCGGCATCCTCGAAATTCATGAAAGCCAGCGACGAATCATATTCGTAGTAGCCAGAAGAAAATATCCCGCTTACCGTAAACTGCCGCATGCGAGGAGTAAACCCGGCCGGGGATATCGAGCCCTGCGGCGCCAGCACCAGAACAGTATCCCCCGTTCTGACCCCCAGCGTATTGGCTATCTGGTTGCCCAACACGATGGAGAAACTGCCGGGCTTGAGGTCAGAGATATTACCAACCGTCATTTGACCGGCCAGATCCGACACCCCGCTTTCCAGTTGCGGATCAATGCCGCGCAGTTGCACACCACTTAGCGATTCGCCGCGCACTATCATGCCCTGGGCCGCCACAAAAGGCGCCGCCCCTGTCACCTCCGGGTTCTGCCTGGCCTGATCGGCAATTTGGCGCCAATGCGACATGACCAGTTCAGGGTCGGTGCGCGGTACGTAAAGTTCAATGTGCGGCAACACCGACAGCATGCGGTCACGCACCTGAGTCTGAAACCCGTTCATCACTGACAGCACCACGATCAGCGCCGCCACGCCCAGGGCAATGCCTGCCATAGAACTGGCCGCAATAAACGACACGAAGCGATCACCCCGCCCGCCCCGACGCCGGGATCGTGCCAAACCCGCATAGCGCGCGCCTATCCATAATTCATAAGACATCGTTCAAGCCACCGTTTTCCATTAACACTACAATCCAGGAATGCAAATCGTACTACCTGGCGCCCTGCCCGACCCTGCCGAGGCGCGCGAACTGACCTCATACCTGCAAACAACCGCCCCGACACTGCTGCGCTGGCTCGAACTTGGCCGTGCTCGCGCCAGCGCTGCCGACCCTGCACAGACCGGCTGCACGCCTTACGAGCAGTGGCAATTGGCCCAGCGCGGATTCAAACCTCGCGCAGGACAGAATCTTAGCGCAGGCTTGGCCCCTTTGTTGACGACAGCCCCCATAACAGACAACACGCCGATATGGCTGGCCGAACTGGTGCACGTGTCGCCCTCGCGCGATGGCGCAGCGCTGCTGCCCGCCTGCGAACTGGCCATTACGCCAGAGCAGAGTGTAGCCTTGTTCGAATCGGCACAAAGCCTGTTTGAGGGCACCGATTTTACGCTGCATACCTGCGGCACCGAGCATTGGCGCCTGGGCCTGCCCGCCGAATTCACACCGATTTGTGCCAGCCCGACTGTGGTCAGCCTAAGCTCGGTCAACGATTGGTGGCCGCAAGACATTGCCGCGCGACCCTGGCGCCGCCTGGTCAATGAACTGCAAATGTCGTGGTTCGAACACCCGGTCAACCAGGCGCGATATCAACAAGGGCAGGTTCCCATCAACAGCCTATGGCTATTCGGCGGCGCAAGCGCTGATCAGTTGACGGCCCCGCCCCAAGCCGGCGCCAGCCAGCGCTACGACTCCCTGCTTGGCTTTCATACCAGTCGCGACTGGGGCGGTTGGCTGGCTGCGCTGGCCCAACTGGAAGAACAAGTGTTCCGTCCCCTGGCGGGCGGCAAGCCACCTGATCTGGTATTGACCGGACGCAATCGCATCATTGAAATTCAGCCCTCTGCGTGGGGCGCACTGACACAATGGCTGCCCGGCAGCCGACAAGCATGGAGAAAGTGGTGGTCACCCCAAGATTAAGCAATCGCCAGACCGATTTTCGGGCAACACAGGCCCTGGAAGCCGCAGGCATACACCCCTTGCTGGCCCGTTTGTGGGCCGCACGCGGAGTAAAGCTAGCCAGCGAAACCCAACTGGCATGGGGCGCCCTGATCCCGCCCGGGCAGCTTGGCTGCCTGCAGCAGGCTGCCGGCATACTGGCCGATGCCATCCACGCGCGCAAGCGCCTGCTTATCGTTGCTGACTACGATTGTGATGGCGCTACCGCCTGCGCGGTGGGTATACGCGGTTTGCGCAGCATGGGCGCCATTGTCGATTTCCTGGTGCCCAATCGCTTCGAAACGGGTTATGGCTTGTCGCCTGCTGTCGTGGATCTGGCCATTGCGCACCACGCAGGCAAACCCGATATCCTGATCACGGTCGATAACGGCATTGCCAGCGTCGATGGCGTAGAAGCCGCAACCCAGGCCGGCATGGACGTGGTAATTACTGACCACCACTTGCCCGGCGACACCTTGCCGCAGGCACTGGTCATCGTCAACCCCAATCAGCCCGGCTGCAGTTTTCCATCTAAAAACCTGGCAGGCGTAGGCGTCATTTTCTACCTGATGATGGCGTTGCGGGCCGAGTTGCGTCAGCGTGGCGTCTACCCCAAAGACGGCGGGCCGCGCCTGGACGCTCTGGCCGACCTGGTCGCGCTAGGCACCGTGGCCGACGTCGTCAAGCTGGACAGCAATAATCGCGTGCTTGTTACGCAGGGTCTGCAAAAAATGCGTGCCGGACGCATGCAACCCGGCGTACGGGCGCTATTTGCCGTGGCTGGACGCGAACCTCGGCTGGCCAGCGGCTTCGACCTCGGCTTCGCCCTGGGGCCACGCATCAACGCGGCTGGACGGCTGGCCGATATGAGCATAGGCATCAACTGCCTGATTACCGACGACGAAGGCCAGGCCCTGGAACTGGCCCGCGAACTTGACGAAATGAACCAGGAGCGGCGCGGCATAGAAAGCACCATGCGCGAAGAAGCCCTGGCTGCCGTTGCTTCGTCCAGCCCCACTATAGGCGCCACGGTTTGCGTCTATAACCCCGACTGGCACCAGGGCGTAGTCGGGCTGGTGGCATCACGCCTGAAAGAAACCTATTGGCGCCCCACCCTTGCATTTGCCCGCTCCGATAGCGGTGAACTGCGCGGTTCCGGCCGCTCGATTCCCGATGTGCACCTGCGTGATGTACTGGACCTGGTGTCTAAGCGCCACCCCGGCATGATCCTGAAATTTGGCGGCCACGCCATGGCGGCAGGCCTGACACTGCGCGAAGATGCCTATGACGCGTTTATCAGCGGCTTTGACGCCGCAGTCGTAGAACTGACCGGCAGATCCAGCTTCGATCCGGTCATTGAAACCGACGGCTCGCTGGAAAGCGGCTACGCCAATGCCGAAGTCGCGGGCTTGCTGCAGCAACAAGTCTGGGGCGCCGGCTTCCCCCCCCCAATATTTCGTGACACCTTCCATGTGCGCCAGCAGCGACTGTTAAAGGAAAAGCATTTAAAACTCAACCTAGAGCGCGGCGGCCAGCGCTTCGATGCCATCTGGTTCAACCACGCCGACCTGCTACCCGAATACGCCGACGTGGCTTATCGCTTGGACCAGAATGTATGGAATGGCATGGTATCGGCGCAATTGATCATTGAATATGCCAGCGCGGCGCAAGCATAATCGCCTTCATAGACTTGCGGATCATTGCCTGACGCCTTTTTTCGCTGGCAAGGTCGCCAACAACAGCCCTGCCAAGGCAAGGGCGAACGCTGTGACCTGCAGGCCACCCAGGGTCTCGCCCAGAGCCAGTACGCCCACTACCACCGCGCTGACCGGCAGCATTACGGTAAACACCCCAGCCCTGGACGCGGGAACCGACCTCAAGCCGGTCATCCACAGCCATACTGTCCAGACACTGGCCGCCAGCGCATAAAACAGCAACAACAGCCATATGCCGGCAGGCACGCCAGAAAAGTCGAAGCCGAATGCAATGTAAACGCCAAAAGGCGTGGTTAGCACAAAGCCCCATAAGTTAATCACGGCGCTGATGCGTTTCGGGCTCATTACGGCTGTCAGTTTCTTGCCTATGACGGCATAGGCCCCTTCGCACAGCACTGCCCCAAAGATCAGTAAGTTACCCAGCCAAGCCATACCCGGAGCGCCCGCAGCCAATAGCGCCCCGCTGTCGGCCACTGCAGCATCGCCTTTGGCAAATGACAGCAAGCCTATACCCAACGCCCCGCAGACTACTGCCCCCCAGATGCGCAGGCCTACGATTTCCTTCAAAAAAACCCAGCTCATCAGGGCGACCACTGCTGGAATAGCCGACATGATTACCCCCGCCGAAACAGCCGTGGTCAAGCTGACCCCGAAAATCATGCAGATCGTAAACAGGAAATTGCCCAGAAAAGATTCCAGGAAAATCAAGATCCTGGTCTGTGTGGACAGTGCAGGTTCGGACTTGGGCTTGCGTAACCAAGGCAACATGGCGATACCGCCTATGCCAAACCGCAGCCAAGCCAGCAGCAAAACCGGAAAAACCATGGCTAAAGGTTTAGAAAGCGCCACGTAGGAGCCAACCAAAGACATGCTTAAGGCCAGGCAGGCATAGGCAAGCAAGCGATGCAGGCGACTATTCATACAGAAGCTGATTTTGGATCAGGTGCGCCAGCGCTGTCATCGGACAAGCAACGCCAAATTGGCATAACTCGTTATTTTTCGACAAACGCCCTTTCAATGACGTAGTCTCCGGGTTGGCCCACACCGCCAGACACGACAAAACCGCGTTTGTCGAGCATGGCGCTGATGTCGGTCAGCATACTGGGGCTGCCGCACAACATTGCGCGGTCGACTTGAGGATCGAGTGGCGGCAGGCCGATATCGGTAAATAACTTGCCGCTTTCCACCATGTCGGTGATACGGCCCTGATTGCGGAACGCTTCGCGGGTGACTGAAGGGTAATAAATTAATTTCTCGCGCACGATGTCGCCGAAATATTCATTATTGGGCAATTCGTTCTGGATATAGTCGGCGTAAGCCAATTCGCTGGCAAAACGCACACCGTGCAACAGAATGATTTTTTCAAACCGCTCATAGACATCGGGATCTTTGATGATGCTCATGAATGGGGCAAGCCCAGTGCCTGTGGCAAACAAATACAAATGCTTGCCTGGCTTCAGATCATCGACCAGCAGGGTGCCGACCGGTTTTCTGCTGACCAGTACGGTGTCACCTTGTTTCAGGTGCTGCAAGCGGGACGTGAGCGGGCCGTCTTGAACTTTAATGCTGAGAAATTCAAGGTTTTCTTCGTAGTTTGCACTGACGATGCTGTAAGCACGCATCAGGGGCTTGCCATTGACTTCAAGCCCAAGCATGACGAAATGCCCGTTATGAAAACGCAGTGCGGGATCGCGCGTAGTAGTAAAAGAAAACAAAGAATCGTTCCAGTGACGAACGTCTAGTACCTGCTCTGTATTAAAAGCTGCCATGTGTCTGTAAAAAAAAAGTTACCTGCGGCGTAGGAAGAAAGCATCGCAATCGCTGCGACCATCTACCAGAAGGCGTGATTTTAGCCTGCAAAAGCAAAGGCTTGCCGAAAGCCGGACGCTCATCAAGGATATTACGGCCACAGCGCCATAATTCAAGACCGACAGCAGGTGGAAAAAGCCGCCTATTTAAGTTGAATCAAACAAACCTCAACTAATACCTAAATTTCCTGATTTCCAATTGAATAGTTGGCCAGAGTCTGCTATCTTTCGGGTATCTATATGAGAATCATTTTCATTCAAGAATTTTTCTTGGCTTTTTACCGCACATTTTTCCATCCAACTTCAGGAGACGCTACATGCGCTCAACCCAAGAGCTGCGCCCTTTGTTTCGGTCATTGATTCTGGCCGGCATCACTACCCTATCGGCCATATCAACCGCAGCAGCGGCCGATGTGAGTTTGTACACGACACGCGAACCCAAGCTGATCCAGCCTTTGCTTGAAGAGTTCACCAAAGATACCGGTATCAAGGTCAATACCGTTTTCGTGAAAGACGGCCTGATCGAACGAGTCAAGGCCGAAGGCAGCAAATCGCCAGCTGATGTCCTGATGACGGTGGATATCGGCAACTTGCTTGACCTGGTCGATGCCGGCATTACCCAGCCTATCAGCTCAAGCATCTTGAACCAAACCATTCCTGCCAATCTGCGCGGCGCTGATAACCAGTGGTATACCCTTTCGCTGCGCGACCGCGTGGCCTATGTTGCCAAAGATATCGATGTTGCCGCCATTACCTACGAAGCCTTTGCCGACCCCAAATGGAAAGGCAAGGTTTGCATACGCTCGGGCCAGCACCCTTACAATACAGCGCTGATTGCAGCCATGATCGCCCACGATGGCGCCGAGGCCACTGAAGCATGGCTGCGCAATCTGAAGAATAATCTTGGGCGCAAAGCTGCTGGCGGCGACCGCGATGTCGCGCGCGACATTCTAGGCGGCATTTGCGATATCGGCATTGCCAATGCCTACTATGTAGGCCGCATGAAAAATGCAGAACCCGGCACCGACGCCCGCAAATGGGGTGATGCCATCAAAGTGGTGCGCCCAACCTTTGCGAACGAAAAAAGCCGTGGCACCCATGTTAATATTTCAGGCGCCTCCGTAGCCAAGCACGCACCCAACAAAGAAAACGCTGTGAAGCTGCTCGAATACCTGGTATCCGACAAAGCTCAAAGCCTGTACGCCAATGCCAACTACGAATACCCGGTCAAGGCCGGCGTAACGCTGGATCCGGTAGTCGCCAGCTTCGGGCCATTGGTTATCGACAACTTGCCGCTTACTGAAATTGCCAAGCATCGCAAACAGGCCAGCGAACTGGCAGACAAAGTTGGATTCGACAACTAAAGGTCAGTCTTTCTCCGGTAAGGCACGGGGTTTTTCACCCGTGCTTTACCGATTTTTGCAGGAACATCCGCTGTTGTATTTGCGCCGTTTTTTTTCATGTGAAGCTGGCTTTAGCTGGCGAATTAGCGCCATGGTCATTGCGCTATGCGTTTTGGCCCCCGTCGCCACCCTGAGCTGGTTTGCCTTGCAAGGCTCAATCGAGCACTGGTCGCACCTGCTGGCCTATGTACTGCCCGCCGCCTTTACCAATACCGTGCTGCTACTGCTGGGGGTAGGTGTCCTGGTCACTTGCCTGGGCGTCGGCAGCGCATGGCTGATTACCGCCTTCGACTTCCCGTCGCGCCGCATATTATCGTGGGCATTATTACTGCCACTGGCCGTACCGACTTATATCGTCGCCTTTGCCTACCTGGATATTCTGCATCCCATAGGGCCGGTGCAAACGCTGCTGCGCGACCTGCTGGGCTACGACAGTCCGCGCCAATTTCGGCTTCCCGACCTGCGCTCCTTGCCCGGAGCCATATTCTTGCTGGGCTTCGTGCTTTACCCCTATGTTTACCTAAGCACACGCGTCATGTTCGCCACACAGGCGGCCAGCCTGCTTGAGGCCGCGCGGGTGCTGGGCGCGACAAGCTGGGGCACTTTTTTTAGAGTCGTCTTGCCCATGGCTCGCCCAGCCATAGCGGTGGGTGTCAGCCTGGCGTTGCTGGAAACACTGAACGACATCGGCGCATCCGAGTTTCTTGGTGTCCAAACCCTGACTGTCTCGGTCTACACCACCTGGGTGACGCGCTCAGACCTGGCTGGAGCCGCCCAGATCGCGCTTGCCATGCTGGCTATCGTGGTGGTCCTGATCCTGGTCGAACGCCATGGACGGCGCCGCCAACGCTACGCCAGTACACTGCGCACCCGCCCCATACAGCCTAAAAAACTGCGGGGCTCGGCCGTCACTGCGGCTTTTGGACTGGGTTGGCTACCCGTCATCATAGGCTTTGTCGCGCCTGCCATATACCTGCTAAGCGAAACCATCAAGCACATCAATAGCGCTGGGGCCATCTCCGACCAGTTGCTATTAAGCGGCTACAACACCATAAAGGTAGCACTCCTAGCGACCGCTGCAACACTGCTCTGCGGCCTGATCATTGTCTGGGCTGCACGTTCAGTACGCTATAGCGCCCCCGTCACATTTACCAAACTATGCGCCCGCGTAGCAACGTCGGGCTACGCGATCCCAGGCACCGTACTTGCCATAGGCATGCTTGCTCCCATTATGCTGATAGACGGCCTGGCGTCGCAGCTCTGGCAATTGCTGGGCAACCCCGATCCAGGCCTATTGCTGATGGGAACCACCACCGCCCTGGTGTGCGCCTACGTCATACGCTTCCTGGCAATATCCATAGGCGGGCTCGAAGCCGGTCTGGCTCGTATTCCGCCATCCATGGAGCAAGCGGCGCGCCTCTTGGGGGAAACGTCCAGCGGTACCTTGCGCCGTATACATCTGCCACTGCTGCGCCCCGCCATAGGGGCCGCCGCTCTGTTGATTTTTGTCGACACCATGAAAGAATTGCCCGCCACTCTGCTGTTGCGGCCCGTCAATTTCGATACGCTGGCAACTTGGCTTTACGCCGAGGCAGCGCGCGGTACCTACGAGGAAGGCTCAGTCGCTGCTCTGGCCATTGTTCTTGCAGGCCTGCTGCCCGTCATCCTGCTGGCTCGTACTCAATTTAAAACAGCCCATTAAGCATGTCAGAACTGCTCAAGCTAGATCGCATTTCCCTGTCGTACGACACGCCGGACGGCATAGTGCCGGTTGTCAAGAATCTGTCTTTATGTCTGGAAAAAGGCCATATTGGCTGCCTGCTTGGGGCGTCAGGCTGCGGCAAGACCACGGTACTGCGAGCCATAGCCGGCTTCGAGCCCTTGCGCAGCGGCTCGATTTGCCTGGGCACCAAGGTACTTTCATCAGTCGATAGTCAAATAGAACCCGAGCACCGACATGTTGGGATGATGTTTCAGGACTATGCCCTATTCCCGCATCTTAATGTGGAAAGAAACATTGCCTTTGGTCTGCGACGTTGGGATAAGCAGCGCCGCACACAACGAGTCGAAGAACTGCTGTCGCTGGCGGGGCTGGAAGACTCGGGCCAGCGCTATCCGCATGAACTATCTGGCGGCCAGCAACAGCGCGTAGCCCTAGCTCGGGCGCTGGCGCCTGAACCAGAACTACTGCTGCTGGATGAACCCTTTTCAAATCTCGACGTCGATACCCGTGAGCGGCTGGCTTTCGAAGTGCGCGACATTCTTAAAAAAACCGGCCATACCGCCATACTGGTCACCCACAACCAAGCCGAAGCCTTTGCCATAGCCGACCGCATTGGCGTCATGCAGGACGGCATTATCGCTCAATGGGATACGCCTTATGGCCTGCACCATAATCCAGCTACTCCGTTCGTAGCCGACTTCGTCAAGCGCGAAGCACTAATGGCGCAACGCGCGCAAGCCTATTTGCGCGGTGAAGCGAGCTAATCTGGCTTCCGACCCGGCAGGCTGCGCCTACCGCTTGCTTGTGATTTCGTCCAGACTCAGCTCGGTACATTTGCGCGCCAATGTATTGCGCCCTATTCCCAGCCGTTGCGCTGCTTCCTTGCGGTATCCGCGACTATATTTTAATGCGCTGGTCAACAATATGCGCTCAAACTCGCGATTGAAGGTCGCCATGACGGCAGGCTCGTTACGCGTCAGGCTTGCTTCCACTTCACGGGCCAGCAGCGCCGTCCATCTGGCGGCGGAATCAGTCACCCCTGATTCCTGTTCAGTCGCCGCAAGCGGCGGTTCCGCCTTGTCTTGCAGCAAGCGTATTTCGGGAGGCAAATCCTTGGCATCGATCAACTGGCTGGAAGACATCACGGTCAGCCATTGGCACAGGTTCTCCAACTGGCGGATATTGCCGGGATAATCAAAAGCCAGCATAAGCCGCAGGGCAGCAGGTGTCAGACGACGCATGGGTACGCCCAGCTCCCGGGCGCTGTTTTGCAGAAACAACTGTACAAGACCGGGAATATCGTCTTTGCGTTCGCGCAATGCCGGCAAGCGCAATCGGATCACATTCAGTCTATGAAAAAGATCTTCCCGGAACAGCCCTTGCGCCACTCGCTGCTCTAATGGCTGGTGCGTAGCCGCCACAATACGCACATCGGCCTTGATCGCATGCGATCCACCAACACGATAAAAGCTGCCCTCGGACAGCACCCTCAAGAGACGGGTCTGAAGCTCGAACGGCATGTCACCAATTTCGTCAAGAAACAAGGTGCCGCCACGCGCTTCTTCAAAACGACCCAGGCGCTGCTGCGTAGCACCTGTAAATGCGCCACGTTCGTGGCCAAAAAGCTCGGCTTCAAGCAAGTCTTTGGGAATTGCCGCTGCATTCAGGGCGATAAATGGGCCGGTACTGCGATGGCTGTGGGTATGCAAAGCCCGGGCAATCAGCTCTTTGCCTGTCCCGGACTCGCCTGTAATCAAGACAGTGACGCTGGATGCCGCCAGGCGGCCGATAGCGCGAAAGACCTCCTGCATCGCTGGCGAAGACGACTGCATCATCATGGCTGGATCACCTGCGACAACGTCCTGGCGCTCAGTATCGGCAGGCTGATCCCCGGCCGCTTGCGCCGCCCGCTGTATCAGGGCGATAGCGGTATTGATATCGAAAGGCTTGGGCAGATAATCGAAAGCGCCCTTCTGGAAAGCCGCAACGGTGCTGTCCAGATCGGTAAACGCCGTCATGACAATGACCGGCAAGTTGGGATGGGCCTGCTTGATGCGCTGCAGCAGCTCCAGGCCGTTGATTCCCGGCATGCGTATATCGGTAACCAGCACCGATGGCGCATCGCTTTCAAGGGCTTCCAGCACGTCGTTGGCGCTGGCAAAACAGACTGCCGTCATTGCTACCCGAGCCAGGGCTTTTTCCAGCACCCACCGCATGCTTTGATCATCATCGACTATCCACACCGGCTTCATGCTTTACTCCAAAGGCAAGATCATGCGAAATTCACTATGGCCAGGGCGGGAATCGAACTCGATGACGCCGCCATGCTGTTGCACAAACTCCTGAGCCAGGCTCAGGCCCAGGCCTGTCCCGGCAGGCCGGCCAGTTACCAGCGGGTGGAATATTTTATCGTTCAGGGCGGCCGGTACACCTGGCCCATTATCGATAACAGCCACCACCACCGCCAGCCTGGCCTGATGTGTCGCCAACAGCAACTGGCGACCAATGCGAGTGCGCAGCACCAGCCGGGGGGCAGCCTGCGCTCCCCCTTCGCTCAGGGCCTGGGCCGCGTTGCGCGCCATATTCAGGTAGGCTTGCAGCAGCCTGGGAAAATCCCCGTATACATCAGGCACCGACGCATCGTAATCACGCACCATGCCGAGTTGAGCGAATTCAGCATGTATCAATGTATATACACGTTCGCAGATTTCGTGAATATTGAACCATGTCTTTTGAAGCGTAGCCCCCTGCGGTGAGATCAGGCGATCCACCAGGGCCGCCAGCCTGTCAGCCTCGGCAATAATGACCCGGGTATAGTCACGCAACGCATCTGATTCCAGCTCGGCTTCCAGCAACTGAGCCGCGCCGCGTATGCCGCCTAGCGGGTTCTTTACCTCGTGGGCCAGATTACGCAAAGACTCCCGCTGGGCAGCCAGTTCTTTTCCAAGCTGCTGATGCCTGTCAAGGAGTATATGCTGCTCTATGGGGCGGGCTTCGAGCAAGGCGGACCAGGGCTGATCATCCAAGGGGACAATAGCCAGGCTGATGGCAAGAGAGCCCCCCGGGCGTTCCACAAGCAAGTCTTGCCGCAAGATGCCGAACTTCCCGTTGATGGCGTCGGGCAAGCGGGCTTGCAAGGCTTGGTCGGCGCCAAACAGCTTGCAGGCGCCGCAGCCGATCAATAGCCTGCGCGACAAGCCAAACAGCTCTTCCGCCGCCGCATTGGCGTAGGCAATCGAGCCGTCATTGTCCAGCAGCAAAACCGCCGTGGATAATAAGTCGTAACTGGCTACGTCCATAGTGGCGTCGGTAGGTGATGTCGAATTATGCGCCTTAGGCGCTAATACGACCTACAAGCTGTAATACATATCAAACTCAACTGGATGAGTCGTCATGCGCAAGCGCGTGACCTCGGCCAATTTAAGTTCAATATAGGCATCCAGCATTTCGTTGCTGAATACACCGCCACGGGTCAGGAATTCTCGATCCTGGTCCAGGGCGGCTATGGCTTCTTCCAGCGACGCGCACACTGTTGGGATCTTGGCGTCTTCTTCAGGCGGCAGATCGTACAGGTTCTTGTCGGCGGGATCGCCAGGATGGATCTTGTTTTGCACGCCATCAAGGCCAGCCATCATCAGTGCTGCAAACGCCAGGTAAGGGTTGGCCAGTGGGTCGGGAAAGCGTGCCTCGACGCGGCGACCCTTGGGGTTGCCCACATAAGGAATGCGTATCGAAGCCGAACGGTTGCGGGCTGAATAAGCCAGTTTGACCGGCGCCTCGTAGTGAGGAACCAAGCGTTTGTACGAGTTTGTGCCAGGATTGGTAATGGCGTTCAGGGCCTTGGCATGCTTGATGATGCCCCCTATGTAATACAGTGCAAACTCAGATAGCCCGGCGTAGCCGTTGCCCGCAAACAGATTCTGGCCGTCTTTCCAGATGGACTGGTGTACATGCATGCCCGAACCGTTATCGCCCACAATAGGCTTGGGCATGAAGGTAGCGGTTTTGCCATAAACGTGCGCCACATTATGCACAGTGTATTTCAGGATTTGATTCCAGTCGGCACGTTGCACCAAGGTGCTGAACCGGGTGCCGATTTCCAGTTGGCCCTGCCCCGCAACTTCATGATGGTGGATTTCAACGGGGACACCTTGCTGTTCGAGCAGCAGGCACATTTCCGAGCGCATGTCGTGGAAACTGTCGACCGGAGGCACCGGCACGTAACCGCCTTTGACACCAGGACGATGGCCTTGATTGCCACCGTCCATATCCATGCCGCGCGACCACGGCGCCTCGTCGGACTTGATTTTGACGAAGCAACCCGACATATCGTCGTTCCAGGTAATGCCGTCGAAAACGAAAAACTCGGGTTCAGGGCCAAAATAAGCCGTATCGCCCAGGCCACTGGACTTCAGGTAGGCTTCGGCACGCTTGGCCAGTGAGCGTGGATCGCGATCATAGCCTTTCAGATCGGAAGGTTCTACCACGTCGCAAGTAAGGATAAGCGTGGTTTCTTCACGAAATGGATCCAGGTGAGCCGTGCTGGCATCGGGAATCAGCACCATGTCAGAGGCCTCTATGCCCTTCCAGCCAGCAATCGACGAACCATCAAAAGCAACCCCGGTTTCCATTTTTTCTTCATCTACGGTGTGGCCTGGCACCGTCAGGTGATGTTCTTTTCCGAGTGTATCGGTAAAGCGGAAATCCACAAAGGCAACTTCACGATCTGCAATTAGCTTGACTACTTCTTCCGGGGTGGACATATAGGCTCCTGAACCAGTGAAAACAAAAGGACGGCGATAAGATCAATATTCAATAAGCAAATTAGATGCCAACTTTATATGCTTGCCAAAAGGCATGCATTCCGACCTACGGAGATATCGAATCACCATCGCGGGGCAGCCTGCCCCATAATGGTGCAAATTGTAGTGCAAAAGCGATGCAATACCTGGATTATTCCAGAAACTCTGCCTGTAAATCGTTCAAAAATCGCCAACCCAGTGCGCTAGCCTGAAAACGCGATGGATCGGGTTCAAGCAAGCCCTTGTCTACCGCCCGCTTTACCGCCGCGCCTATGGACAACACCGATACGCCCGTATGCTCGCGAAAGCTTGCAGCAGCAACACCCTCTTTCAGGCGCAGGGCGTTCAACATGAATTCAAACCCCAGTTCCTGCGGTGCCAGCACCCGCTCTTCCGCAATGTGACTGGCATCACGCCGGATGGATTTCTCCATCCAGGAAGACGGATTTTTAAGCTTGGCCTGACGGATGATTTTGTCATGAAACGACAGCTTGCCATGCGCTCCAGGCCCTATGCCAAGGTAATCGCCAAATTCCCAATAATTCAGATTATGCAGACAGCGTTCGCCGGGCCGGGCGTAGGCCGACACCTCGTATTGTTCCCAACCGCCCGCGCTCGTGGCTTCGGTGATGAGATCTTGCATGGCTGCGCTGGTGTCGTCATCGGGAACAATGGGCGGATATTTGGCAAAAACCGTATTGGGCTCCAATGTCAGATGATACAAAGACAAATGCCCCGTCTGAAACGACATGGCCTGGCGTAGGTCTTCGGCGCAAGCTGCTACAGTTTGCTGGGGCAAGGCGTACATCAGGTCCAGATTGACCCGCTTTACCGCGCGCTGCGCAATGGCTATGGCGTCTCGCGCCTGGCGCGCATCATGAACGCGACCCAAGGCCTTCAAGGCATCATCGTTAAAACTTTGTATACCCAATGAAATACGGTTTACGCCGCTGGCGGCATAATCGGCAAAGCGCCCGGCCTCGACCGTGCCCGGATTGGCCTCGAGGGTAATTTCAGCATCAGGCAATACATTCAGGCAAGCCCGGAACATGGCCAGCATGTCATCAAGGGCCTTGGCAGAAAGCAGGCTGGGCGTACCTCCGCCGATAAATATGGATACCACCTGCCGGCCCCACACCAAAGGCAAAGCCTGTTCAAGGTCAGCCTGCAAGGCATCCAGATACTCACGCTCTGGAATTTCGTTTTTCAGTTCGTGAGAATTGAAGTCGCAGTAAGGGCATTTGCGCACGCACCAGGGCACATGAACATACAAGGACAAGGGAGGAAGGCTGGTAAGCAGCGACGTCGGCTTGACGCCTATGCGCGGAATGACCCCCGGCTTTCTGGCTTTCTCTTCGGGAACTATTGAAAAAATTGGATGCACCTGAATCTCGGTAATTTAATTGGAGTGCGCAGCAACGGCTGGATTGCGCAAGGCCTGCAACAGTATCTTCAGGGCCTGGGCGCGATGGCTGCAGCTGTTTTTTACCGCTGGGTCGAGTTCGGCCACTGTTTTACCCAGCGCTGGAATATAAAAATGCGGGTCGTAGCCGAACCCGTTATTGCCTTTGGGGGTGGCTATGATCTCGCCCTGCCAAAGCCCCTGGGCAATGATGGGCATAGGGTCGTCGGCCGACTGCAAATAAACCAGGACGGCAATATAACAGGCGGATTTATCGGGGCTGCCTGCCAGCTTTTGCAACAGGTAGCGATTATTCGCTGCATCAGATTTTTCGCCGCCATTCAGGGCTGCGTAACGCGCCGAATATACGCCAGGCGCGCCATTCAGGGCCGCCACACACAAACCTGAGTCATCGGCCAGCGCTGGCAAGCCTGTAATACGGCTTGCGTGCCTGGCCTTGAGCAGCGCATTCTCGATGAAAGTACAAAAAGGCTCTTCGGCTTCAGACACACCCAGCTCACCCTGAGCCACCATGGCGATATTCGCCTGGGCAAGAATGGCGGAAAATTCCTTCAATTTGCCGGCGTTATTGGACGCCAGAACTACCTTAGACATTATCACTCTCCGTAGCGCCATCTTTCACCAGCAAGGAAACCAGTTCCTTGGCAAACACAGGCAGCTTGTCAAACTGCCTGACACAAATATGCAGGCGCCGCAAAGCCCAAGCATCGTTCAAGGGAATCATTTTCAATGGCAGGTCTTGAACGTAACGCCGCGCTGCTGATTCGGGAATAACCCCTATGCCCACATGCGCGGCAATCATGCGGCAAGCCGCTTCGAAGTTGCTGACTTCGACACGAAAACGCAATACCCTGCCCAGATCGTCGGCCGCCTGCAGCAAAAAGGCGTGAATTGCGCTGGCTTCAGACAAGCCCACATAGTCGTAGCCCAAGGTTTCATCGAAATCGACGGTGGCGCTGGCAGCCAGTGGGTGGTCTTGATGCGTGACCAGCATCAGTTGATCAGTTCTGTAAGGCAGGAATTCTATGTTTTCACCGCCACCCGCTTGGGCGGTAATACCGATATCGGCCGTGCCATCGGCCACCGCCTTGACCACCAGGTAACTTAGGCGCTCGCGCAGTTCTACGTTGACATCGGGATGAGCCGCCAGGTAGTTGGCCAATATGGTGGGCATGAATTCATTCATGGCCGTGGTGTTGGCATAGACCCTTACCCGGCCTTTGACCCCGCTGGCATATTCCTGGATATCGCCACGCAAATGTTCCAGTTGGCGCAACACCACACGGGCATGGCGCACAAAAGCCTCGCCCGATGGGGTCAAGGTTACCCCCTGGCTATTGCGATAAAACAGCGCCGTACCCAGGTGATTTTCAAGGTTCTTGACTCGGTTGCTGGCCGCTGGCAATGACAAAAACGAACGTTCAGCGCCCTTGGTCATGCTTTCGGCACCAGCGACATTGACCATGAGTTGCATATCGGTCAGATCAAAGTGCATCGCCATGTATATGTATTCTCTTCAAAATTGGCAAACCCCCGCTTAACCAAGCAATAATTGGCAAGAAGCTCGCGTTAGGGCAAAGTATTAGCCATTGTAATAAAATCGGAGGCCAACAGACCATGCAGCATACTAATCAGCCATTCCAGGAAATCCGCGACGCTATCCGCGACCTGTGTTCACAATTCCCGCCCGAGTACTTCCGCAAGATAGACCACGAACGTGGCTACCCCGAAGAGTTCGTCAACACCCTGACCGAAGCGGGCTGGCTTGCCGCCCTGATCCCCGAAGAATACGGCGGTTCGGGCCTGAGCCTGACTGAAGCCTCGGTCATCATGGAAGAAATCAACCGCAATGGCGGCAATTCAGGCGTATGCCATGGCCAAATGTATAACATGGGCACCTTGCTGCGCCACGGCTCCACCGAACAAAAAAACCTTTACCTGCCGCGCATTGCCAGTGGCGAACTGCGCCTGCAATCCATGGGCGTAACCGAACCAACTACGGGTACCGATACCACCAAAATCAAAACCACGGCTGTCAAAAAAGGCGACCGTTATGTCATCAACGGCCAGAAAGTCTGGATCTCGCGTCTACGGTACTCCGACCTGATGATACTACTGGCGCGCACCACGCCCCTGGAAGACGTCAAGAAAAAATCCGAAGGCATGTCGATTTTCATCGTCGACCTGCGCGAATCCATAGGCAAGGGCATGGAAATACGCTCCATCCTTAATATGGTCAACCACGAAACCAACGAAATCTTTTTCGACAACCTGGAAATCCCCGCCGAAAACCTGATCGGCGTAGAAGGCCAAGGCTTCAGGTATATCCTGGATGGCCTGAACGCCGAACGCGCCCTCATCGCAGCTGAATGCATAGGCGATGGCCACTGGTTCATCGACAAGGTATCAGCCTATACGAAAGAACGCATCGTGTTCAACCGGCCCATCGGGCAGAACCAGGGTGTGCAGTTTCCCATCGCGCGCGCGCATATCAATATCGAAGCCGCCAGCCTCATGCGCTACGAAGCTTGCCGCCTGTTCGACTCGCACCAACCGTGCGGGGCCCAGGCCAACATGGCCAAGCTGCTGGCCGCCGATGCTTCCTGGGAAGCAGCCAACGCCTGCCTGCAATTCCACGGCGGTTTCGGCTTTGCCAACGAATACGACATTGAGCGCAAATTCCGCGAAACCCGCCTGTATCAGGTTGCACCCATTTCCACCAACCTGATCCTGTCTTTTGTCGCCGAACACGTTCTGGGGCTGCCACGCTCGTTCTAGAACCAGCCTGTCCTCTTACATTGGAACCCGTCATGAATCATCCTAGCGCCCAGCTTGCCGAATTTGCGGCCCGACTTGCATACGAAGACATCCCATCCGCCGTCTTGCGCCGAACCGAAGACCTGATGCTCGATTGCCTGGCTTCAGTGCTGGCCGGCTCCAGCGCGCGCCCTGTACAGTCCATCGCAAAGTTTGCCGACAGCATGGGGCCCACCAGCGGCCCATCCGAAAACATGGTCACGCGGCGCGGCACCAGTCCCTTGTTTGCCTCTATGGTCAACGCCGCGGCAGCCCACATGGTCGAACAAGACGACGTCCATAATGGCTCGGTATTCCATCCAGCGGCCGTTGTATTCCCACCCGCCATTGCCGTGGCGCAAGCCTTGGGCCGCTCCGGCAAAGACTTGCTCGTGGCCTGCGTAGCAGGTTACGAAGTGGGTATACGCGTCGGGGAATTTCTGGGCCGCTCACACTACAAAATCTTCCACACCACAGGTACAGCAGGTACGCTGGCGGCGGCTGCAGCGGTAGGCAGGTTGCTTAACCTGAACAAAGAACAAATGCTTGACGCCTTTGGTTCAGCCGGCACACAGGCCGCCGGGCTTTGGGAATTCTTGCGTGATGCAGCCGATTCCAAGCAGTTGCACACCGCCAAGGCGGCTGCCAACGGCCTTACTGCAGCCTACCTGGCCCATGATGGCTTCACGGGTGCTCAACGCATCCTGGAAGGCCTGCAGGGCATGGGCGCAGGCATGTCTCAAGACGCCAACCCGGCCAAACTGACCGACAAACTCGGAAGCCGCTGGACGGTGCTTGAAACCTCGTTCAAATACCATGCATCATGCCGCCATACCCACCCTGCCGCCGACGCCCTGCTGCAAGTGGTCCAAGACAACGACCTGGCCATCGCCGACATCGCCAGCGTAGTGGCACATGTACACCAGGGCGCCATCGACGTACTCGGCCCGGTCACCAACCCAACAACGGTACACCAGTCCAAGTTCTCGATGGGTACGGTTTTGGGCCTGATTGCTCAGCAGCGGCGCGCCGGCTTGCCCGAGTTCGACGCAGCCCTCAACGACCCTGCCATTGCAGCTTTCCGCCAGTTGGTCAGCATGGAACTGGATACCGAAGTTGACACTGCTTATCCGCAGCAATGGATAGGCAAAGTCACCGTACAGACCCATGACGGCCGTACATTTACAGCGCGCGTAGACGAACCCAAGGGCGACCCAGGCAACACCCTGTCACGCCCCGAAATCGAAGACAAGGCCCTGCGCCTTGGCACCTACCGCAACGCTGCCAGCCAAGAAGAAAGCCAGGCGCTCATCGACCACGTATGGGGCCTGGAGCAAGCCGAAATGCTGGGCAAGTTTGTTAATTAATTGTATTTGTTGAGATAAATTGGTATCGGATTACGCGCCTGGCGGCGCTAATCCAACCTGCGAACTCAACATCGAATATGGGTCGGATTAGGGTGCAAGCCCGTAATCCGACATTTCATTTACACCAACGCTTCTTTTTGCAACATCACCAACTGCGCAATACCTTCTTGCGCCATATCTAGCAAGGCGTCCAGCTCTTTACGCTCAAATGCCGGCCCTTCAGCGGTTCCCTGCACCTCAACGAACTTGCCCGCGCCGGTCATCACGACATTCATGTCCGCATCGCAGCCAGAATCCTCTATATAATCCAGATCCAGTACCGGGCGGCCGCTAACCAGGCCCACAGATACCGCCGCCACATGATCAAGCAAAGGATCAGAGGCGAGCAAACCTTGCTTGAGCAAGCCTTGTACAGCAATGGCGGCCGCTACCCAGGCGCCAGTAATGCTTGCGCAACGCGTGCCGCCATCGGCCTGCAAGACATCGCAATCCAGATGCAGCGTGCGCTCGCCCAGAGCGGTCAGATCAAACACCGCCCGCAAGCTGCGGCCGATCAGGCGCTGAATTTCTTGCGTGCGCCCGCTTTGTTTGCCACGGGCTGCTTCGCGGTCGGAACGCGTATGTGTGGAACGCGGCAGCATGCCGTACTCTGCGGTAACCCAGCCCTGCCCTTTACCCTTCAAAAAGGGCGGCACCTTGTTCAGCACGCTGGCGTTGCACAAGACATGCGTATCGCCCGCCTTGATCAATACCGAGCCTTCGGCATGACGGGTATAGCCGACTTCTATAGATAGCGGCCGCAATTCTGCGGCTTGACGCCCTGTTGGACGGGCAAGAGCGGAAGCAGGTGTAAGCATGGATTCAGACAAGTGGGACTCCGGTTATATCGATAATCAATGAAACAGTCGTCACCATCTTACAATACCCGCTTTACGTAAAAAAACAGGACCCTCTCTTATGATCCGTAGCATGACCGCTTTTGGAAGCGCCCGCGCCGAATCGGCGCAAGGCAGCGTCACCATCGAGTTCCGCACAGTCAACAGCCGCTTTCTGGATATCAATTTCCGGCTGCCGGAAGACTTGCGCATGGTCGAGGGCCTGATCCGCGAAAAGCTGGTTCAGGTAGTCACACGCGGAAAAGTGGAAATTCGCCTTAATTACACACACAGCAGCACTCGCAACGACGCCAGCCTTGATCTTGAACTCCTGGCCAATATTGCCAGCCAATTACAGGCCGCGCGTCAAGTTATCCCTGATACTCCAGCACCCAGCTTCAATGATCTGCTGAGTCGCTCCAACAATACTGAATCCCCGGTTTTTGATTCTGAAATATGGACCGCCATGTGCCAGGAAGCCGCCACGCTGGCCTTGTCGGAACTACAAGCCGCCCGCGAGCGTGAAGGTCAGCGCCTGGGCAGCATGATGCAGGAATGCTCAAAAGGAATCAGTGCCATTGTCGATCAGGTAGAAAAAGAACTGCCAGCGTTGCTCAGCGAGCACCAGGAAAAAATAAGCAATAAATTACGCGATACCCTCATGGCGGTAAGCCCTGAAGGCTTTGAGCAAATCAGCGGCGCCGAATTATCAGCCCGCATCGCCCAGGAATCCTCATTATTTTCACTGCGCATCGATGTCGCCGAAGAGCTATCGCGCCTGCGCTCGCATACGGCAGAGCTTGAACATTTGCTGAGCACAGGTGAAAGCGCCAACAGCAAAGGTAAAAAAAGCAGCGGCAGCGCTGGCAAGCGCCTGGACTTCCTGTTCCAGGAAATGAACCGCGAAGCCAATACCCTGGGCTCCAAAGCCAGCGCACTCAGCATTACCCATGCTGCCATTAACCTTAAACTGCTGATAGAACAAATGCGCGAGCAGGCTCAGAATATAGAGTAGCCTCTACTGATATCTACCCGGATCAATCATTTTAATAAAATCAACACATTAGAAAAAACCTTACTCCATATAAAGCGCCTAAAGCATCACCAGATTCCATTACGCGTATATACCAAAGACATCGCCCCTGTTATCGGTGAAATGCAACCTTCCGCAGTGACAGGTCGTGATATTAAGCAAATATTAAGGAACATTACATACAATAACAGACCCACAATTGCCAATGACGCCTTACTGTATTGCAAGCAGCTGTTTAATCATGGCATCAAGCTCGACATTATTGTTAGCAACCCTGCTTTTGCTTTTTCGGTTGACGATGCAGGCGGTATAGAAAAAAGCAGAGACAGAGCCCTTACCCTTGAGGAACTCACCCAGACTGGGGATGGGATTATCTTAAAAATTACCACTCTAGAGAACATCAAAAACACAACGAATCCACGCGTCTACCAGGGTACGGGATGAGCTATCAAAATCATCTTGAAGATAACAAGACAGTAGGAATCCCAATACTGACAAACTTTCTATTGGTCAACACCCATGAAACATATTTGGCAATCTATTGTGTTTTGCGCCTATGGGAGTGCCATCATGCAGAGAAAACGCTCTTCATGAGAAACTTCAGTAAAGCGTGGCGGCAGCTCGTAGCCAGGCAGAAGGAAGACCAAAAAACCATCAATGCCTTCGTTAGTGTTGATGCAAAAACAAAACTCGACAAACTACGAAAGATTTATAGAATGCCGATAGGTGAGCTGTTAGAGCTTTTGATTGAGGACGAATACAAAAAACATCAACACAACTCACGAAAGGCAAATTAAAAGTATTTTTGCGTAGTAAGCCTGACTGAATCTGACGATACCTGTCAGATTTGGTCTCGACTTGAGATTGCCATTGCTGGCAACTCTCAAGTACCAGTTGCATCCTCCCGTCATAGGCCGGGTTGCGTCATTGTATTTTATAGACTACATTTGACGCATGATTGAGCTAAAGCAGACAAGAACCTACGAGAAATGGGAAGCTCGGCTACGTGACAAACGAGCAAGAACCATCATTGCAGCGCGCTTGATGCGTCTCGCGGAAGGTTTGCTTGGCGATGTTGAGCCTGTAGGCGACGGGGTTAGCGAACTACGGATTCACTACGGCCCGGGCTATCGTGTCTACTTCCAGCAAAGAGGAAATCTTCTGATTGTGCTGCTGTGCGGCGGGGATAAAAATACCCAGGCCCGCGATATTGCTGCCGCAAAGAAACTGGCTAATGAATGGAGCAAACAAGATGACTGAAAAACTGACAACCTACGACCCTGCTGCAGCCCTGGTAGATGATGAGGAAATCGCATTCTTCATGGCTGATGCCTTTGAAACAGGCGATGCATCTTATATTGCCAAGGCACTTGGCGTGGTTGCACGGGCTAAGGGGATGACAGAAATAGCTCAAAAAACCGGACTTTCCCGTGAGCAACTTTATCGATCATTCAGTGAACGCGGCAATCCGACGTTGAAGACCACTCTAGCCGTGATGCGAGCACTTGGCATTGATATGACGGCCAAGCCTCATGCCACGAGCTAATCATGCGGCTATTCACATGAAGCTTACCTGATATCAAACATATAGAACTTTAACGAAAGCAAACATAGCCACCTGCTGACCAACATTAAGCTTTCAAAACTAAATGGTGAGTATATCGGTGAGTACAATCATAAAAAAACACAAGATTCAGCGATAAATCATTGATTACAAATGATTATTACTTCCTAGTCGACATTCAGGCGCAAAACATCGAATAACGGCATTCCATTCAATCTGGATGGCGTTTATTTCAGATTTTCGCAAATCGGATTAGCGCCGCGTAGCGGCGCTAATCTGGCCTACGCACAGCAATATTTCATATACGCAGTCTAGTTCGTATGCCTTGTACATCCGCCATAAGCATCGTTTTGTAACTTGGTTTTATGGTGTATTTATGTAGGGATAACATCGATATCTTGGTGTCGGATTACACACCTGATGACGCTAATTCTATCCATAAAATACATAAATTAAAAAAAGGCCATACACATGAAAATCGATCTTTCCGGAAAAACAGCCGTTATTACTGGATCTACGGCAGGTATCGGTTATGCCATCGCCAGGGGCATGGCCCAGGCTGGCGCTAATGTCATCGTCAACGGTCGTAACGTCGCTACAGTAGAACGAGCCATCATAGCCCTGAAAACCGAGGTTGCACATGCTAATGTGCGAGGCATAGCTGCCGATGTCGGCACAGCAGCAGGTTGCGCCGCGCTAGTGGCGCAACAAACCTTTGCCGACATTCTTGTCAACAATGTCGGTATCTTTGGACCACAGGACTTCTTCGACACTACAGACAGCGACTGGCTTCATGTCTTCGAAGTCAATGTTATGGCCGGAGTAAGACTGTCACGCGCTTACCTGCCAGCCATGATGCAACGCGGCTGGGGCCGTATACTTTTCATATCTTCAGAATCGGCGCTGAATATTCCAATCGACATGATCCATTATGGCGTCACGAAAACAGCTAACCTTGCTGTTTCACGAGGCCTGGCCAAACGCGCCGCAGGCACAGGCGTCACCATCAATGCCATTTTGCCAGGCCCGACTCTGTCAGATGGGCTGGAAGCCATGCTCAAAGAGCAGCAACAGGCTTCGGATCTGAGCATGGAAGAAACAGCGGCCGCCTTTGTCATGCAACACCGGCCCAGTTCCATCATCCAGCGCGCTGCCAGCGTCGAAGAAGTTGCCAATCTAGTGATATATGCGGCATCTCCACAAGCCTCCGCAACCACGGGCGCTGCCTTGCGCGTAGATGGCGGAGTCATTGATAGCTTGTGCTAACGCCAGGCATTTTTCCCATGGAAATCTGTCGGCTTACGCCTTTGGCTCATCCGATCCACACGCACCTCGACGCCCCGAGCTGTTCTGTTGCATGCTTTTTCCCCCAACGGCAAAACCCCCAACCTGGTTCACAGATTGGGGGTTTTACTTTACAAATAAGAGCCTGACGATGACCTACTTTCACAGACGCGAAGTCCACTATCATCGGCGCAAAGGCGTTTCACGGTCCTGTTCGGGATGGGAAGGCGTGGGACCACCTTGCTATGGTCGTCAAGCGTAACTGGGTGTCTTGGGGCGCGCGACATTGCTGGCGACAGCGCATCAAGACCAATCTGGGAAGAAGCGCCTTGGGCGACCAACTGCTTGGCCTAAGGGTCAATAAAGTGTTTTGTCTGGTGCTAATCGGGCAGTACGAGCCGCGATGGTATTACTGCGGGCGGCGCAGGTTAAGGGGTTAGTCCTAACGCGCCAGCCTTGCGTAGTCGGGGTTACGACTACGACTTTTGATTTATTTGAACGGTACTTGAACACACTAACCTACAAGGTTATAGGATCAAGCCGCACGGGCAATTAGTACTGGTTAGCTGCAGGCATTACTGCCCTTCCACACCCAGCCTA
>JACCER010000019.1 GCA_013416445.1 Alcaligenaceae bacterium | reverse complement strand
AATTGGATTGAGGGCTTCTATAATCGAGTACGCCTGCACTCAGCTATCGGGTATCGTACGCCGGTGCAAATGGAGGCAGTGCTTAAAGCAGCATGAGCTGCTGTACGTGAAACCGAGGCAAGTCCAGTACCTCCTGCAGCTCGACATCACCGGCAAAGTCGGGTTGCGCCGTAACAATGGCCTCCACTCGACCAGCAAGCACTTGCGCGAGTTCTAATGCCCGCTCACCACCGAGTTGGCTGGCGGCATAGTTCACATAGCACCAGACGATGGCGCACTCCTTCTGCAAAGCAGCATGGGCGGCGAAATCGGGTTGCGCCGTGACAGTGGCGACGACTCGGCCAGCTAGCGCTTGCGCAAGCTCCAGCGCCAGTTCACCGCCAAGTCTGCTGGCGGCATAGGTTGCGAAACGCCAGGCAGTAGCGCACGATTCCTGTAGCCTGGCATGAGCGGCAAAGTCTGGCTGTGCCGTGACAATGGCCTCCACTCGAGCGGCCAGCACCTGCACGAGTCCCAGCGCCCGCTCACCACCGAGTTGGCTGGCGACATAGGCCGCATGGTACCAGGCCATAGCACGCTTCTCCTGCAGCCCGACATCGCCGGCATAGTCAGGTTGCGCCATGACAATGACCTCGACTCGAGCGGCCAGGGCTTGCGCAAGTTCCAGCGCCCGCTCACCACCAAGTTGGCTGGCGGCATAGCTCACATAGCACCAGGCAGAGCTGCGCGATTCCTGCAGCGCAGCATGAGTAGCGAATTCGGGTTGTGCTGTGACAATGGCCTCGACCCGACCAGCTAGCGCTTGCGCAAGCTCTAGCGCCCGCTCACCACCAAGTTGGCTCGCGGCAAAGGTCATATAGCACCAGGCCATAGCGCACTGCTCCTGCAGCCTAGCATGAACAGCAAAATCAGGGTGCCCCATTGCAATGGCCTCGACCCGACCAGCTAGCGCTCGCGCAAGTTCCAGTGCCCGCTCACCCCCAAGTTCGCTGGCGACAGAGGTTGCATAGCACCAGGCAGTGGCGCGCAGCTTCTGCAACCCGGCATGAGCAGCGAAGTCAAGTTGCGCCGTAACAATAGCATCGACCCGGCCGGCCAGCGCTTGCGCAAGTTCTAGCGCCCGCTCACCACCAAGTTGGCTCGCGGCATAGCTCACATAAACCCAGGCAGTGGCGCGTACCTCCTGTAGCCCAGCATGGCCGACGAAGTCGGGCTGCGCAGTAACAACGGCCTCGACCCGGCCAGCTAGCGTCTGCGTGATTGTTAATGCCCGCTCACCACCCACTTGGCTGGCCGCACGACAAGCCGACAACCAGGCATAGGCTTGCGCTAGCGCCTGGGTATGGTCTGCTGCGCCTCCGATTCGATTGCTAATGGCCCCGTCGATGCTTCTGGCGTAACGGATCAAGTGGCGGCAGGCGGCGCGATTGGTTTCGCTGCCCTTATCTCTGCATGCGATCAGCAACTCGTCAATGAATTGGTATTTGGCTTCCGTTCCGATATCGTCGGCTCCTGTTATTGATTGCATCAAGATAACCACTGCAGTCGCCAGTTCGCGACGGCGTGACAGGCGATGCCTCTCGGTAGCTCCGGCCAAATCTGCCCAATGGACAAATGTCTTAACCCGAGCATCGATATCGACGGCAAGCTGCTCGCCTGTGATCCCCGCTGCAAGGCGCACGGTAATCTGCGACAAGGCAATGAGCACACGCAAGGGTTCGGGTCGCCGAGGGTGCTGCAACGCAAGCCGACCCCCCAGCCAACGATCCAGTTCCAGCAATTCCTCTGCCATCAGCCCATTAAGCGCTGCAACAAAGGGCTCGACGCCGGCATTGTTGCACAGCATCGCGGCGCAACAGCCCTGCGCCCACGGCAGACGTTGAGCCTGGTCTCCCGCCACGTCCGCCAGCACGTGGCGCAACATGTCGGGCAGATGACTCCCTTCATGCAAAGCATGCAGCGCACCCTCAGGGTTGTGCTGCCATGCAAAAGCAGCAACATCGGCTGCAAGCGCCTGCGGTGCAGCACGGGCGCCGATCCACTTTTCAAGAAAAGTGCGGGCGATAACCGTCGGACGTACAGGAGGAATCCTGACATCTAAGTCGAAACCGGGAAATACAGTTCCGGGAAACAGTTGTCTCAAGACTGATACGTTCAAGCGAACCGAGAGTTCGCGCGGCAGAGCTAGCCCTCCCGTTACAGTAGCAGCAGCAATGCTCAGCATCACCTCATGTTCGAGACTGGGTGCCTGCTGCCGCAAGATGTCCTCGTAGGTGAGTACCAGGTCTTCAGCACGCCGCTCGATCATGCGGTGATTCACATGCGAGGCGTCCAGGTAAGCGAGCTTTTGAAGCTGATCCTCCTGATTTTGCGCTGCCAATGCCTGGCCGCCAATGGCAGTGTTGCACATTTCGTAAACGCTCTGCTGTTTGCCCATCAACTGAGCCAGTGCCAGGGCAAGATGCAAGGGGTTGGGGCCGATTACCCTGAGGAGCATCAACATCTCATTCTTGTGCAAGGGTTTATTGCCCACAAACGTGACGTCACGCTTATCGTCTTTGTCACTGGCCGGTTGATCAGCCCCTGACTTGTCCCGCTTCTTGTCTTTGTCAGAGAGTAATCGGTGAGCCTGCAGCTTACTTTGCTCGGTGCACAATGCGTACCACAGAGTTCGTATGGCATCGACATCGAAACGCACCTCTCCCAAGCGCAGTTCCTCGCAATACTCCAGCGGAATGGCAGAACATTCCGCGGCCGCAGGCGACGGTACATAAGCATCAAGCGCCAAAGGGAACGACTGATCTATCATCAGCACCCTCACCGGATGCCAGAACGCATTGCGGCGCGAGCCGAGTATCCTCAGCGCTTGGGATACTCGTCCATTCGGCTCGTCGACAATGAACAAAGTTGGGCGGCGTGGCTCCCAGGTGCTTAGGGCCGCGAGCGGCAAGTCGTCACCATATTTGAGAACACCAACGTCCCAGGGGTCATTAGTCTGGCGACGCAGCCAAGGCAACATGTTACGTATCCAAGCTCCTACGGCGGCCTGCAATCGTTGCAGTCGCACCTTGACGTCGTGGTCCAGACCCATTGCCCCCCACCCATCAGAGCGGCCCGTCGCCAGGCGATCGCCCAGAGCAGCGACCAGCGAGGACTTCCCTACCCCATTTGCTCCTGTAAGCAATGCGAGCTTCAGTGGCTGCCAACTGGGCGTGTTGTTGGCCGTAGGTTGCCGCGGCCACAACCACCCCCAACGACCATCGCCTGAACCCTGATGAATCCAGGCGAGCAGGGTTTTGGTTGCCACGTGTTGATCCTTCCAAGTCTTAAACGACCGCAGTTCCGTCAGCTGGAAGCCGGGCTCTATCGATTGTTCTGACGCTTCGATCCATGGCACGATTCCATCGTGGCCTGACAATCCCGGCCGAGGATGCAGTACGCTTTCGTCCTGCCCCGATACCACAAAGAATTCGATTCGGCTTGACCATGTTTTGAATACCGTAAAGGCAACGGCGGCCCAGATGGACAACAGTGGCGCCCAATCAGGATGCTCTTTGATCAAATCGCTGACGCTCGTCAACCAAGGCAGATGGGTGTTGATCAGCGTATCGATGGTCCCCCCAATGAGATCAACGTCGAACGCACCGCCTGCTACACGCAGCAGAAAGAATATCGCGTACGCCGGCAGCACGGCAAGCAACAGACTTAGCCCGGCCCGAAAACCCAAACTCCACAACCACATTGGCATTTACTCCTCCCCCCAACCCGCGCGCTCGGGATGCTGATAAGGATTACGGTCTAGGTGAGCCAAAAAGAGCTTTGATGCCTGCAAGTGTGATGGTGAGGATTAGAGGATCTAAGCCTGAAAGTTCAAAGCCAAATTTTTCATAGAATGCTTTGGTGCTCTCACTAAACGCATGGACCAGTACGCCGCGAATACCCATTGTGTCAGCAGCCTGCACAACACGCAAACAGGCATCACGCACCAATGTTCGGCCGACAAAGCGAGCATCAAGTTGTGATGGCCAGATACTTGCCAGTCAAGTGGGGTTTCTTCGATATCTTTAAAACCCGCTTTAGTATAGGCTTCAAAAGTCAAGATTGTCATTTATGAAGCCATCCCACTCTCATCCAGCACACGGCACCTTGATACATAGCCTTACGGAGGCTTTGCGCTCCCAGGCAACACACCGTTCGGCGGACATCATTACCCGCCGATATACCAATAAAGGAGATACAATGGATATTCATGTCACACGGCAGGACGGCCCATTCGGTGCGTCGATTAACGGGCTTGACCTGAGACGCCCACTGACCGACGACCAAGTTGCCGCGCTGCGCGCGCACTGGCTCGAACACAAGGTGCTTGTGTTCCCTGATCAGGAGATGTCAATCGAAGATATCGAACGCTTCGCACTCACGATTGGCCCCTTCGGTGTAGACCCCTTCTTCGAATCGATTCCCGGTCATCCTCATGTCGCCCAGGTGCGGCGCGAAGCCGACGAAAAGACACCTCTTTTCGCTGAGGGATGGCACTCGGACTGGAGCTTTCTTGCGGATCCGCCGTCTGCAACGCTGCTCTACGGCAATATTATTCCGCCCGTCGGAGGTGACACCTTGTTCGCCGACCAGTGCGCCGCGTGGGATGCCTTGTCCGGGGATATGAAAGAAATGCTGGCCGGCAAGCAAGGCGTCCATTCAGCGCGGCGCGCCTACGCGCGAGACGGGGCTTACGGGGAAAAGGATAAGGGGCGCTCCATGGCAATCCGTTATTCGGACAGCGCGCTGGCCACACAGCTTCATCCCATCGCGCGCGCGCATCCTGAAACGGGGCGAATCGCCCTGTTCGTCAGCAAGGGCTACACAGTCGGCATCGACGGCATGAACGACGCCGAGGCCGAACCGATTCTGAGTGCGTTGTTCGAGCATCAGGGCCGGCCAGAATTTGTCTATCGACATCGTTGGTTGCCGAACATGCTGGTGCTGTGGGACAACCGCTGCTTAAACCATGCGGCAAGCGGCGGATACGACGGGCATCGCCGGTTGTTACACCGCATCACGATGGCGAACAAGGCGCTGGCGTAGGGTACCACCGTGAAGGGACAACATCTGTATCTGTTCCTGGACCCTTTTTGCCGTAAGGTAGTAGGCTGGCAAGATACCGGCCTGACTTTAAAACGTAAAGAATAAAAACAAAAACGGTCAGGCTTTCAACACAGCCTGACCGAATGCACCTATTTTAATTGGGATGACTAAAATATCCCTTTTGGCACGCCACCAGCAACAGTAGTGCGATGCATCACCCTGAGGTGCCCGTCATATCCACCCTCTGCATTGTGCAAGGTACAACGGTTATCCCACAACAGAATCATATTAGGCTTCCATTTATGCCTGTATATGTACTTCTCTTGTGTCATGTGCTTGTAAAGAAAATCAAGAATAGAACTGGCTTCTTGGTCAGCCATCCCTTCAATCCCTACCGTGTATACCGGGCTAACGTACAGTGCTTTCCGCTGCGTTACATCGTGCACCCGGACAAGAGGATGGCTGCGAACGTGGCCAGTGCTATCGTCTATTTGAAAGGACATGGAACGCTTCTCTTCCCCACTCACTAGAGCGCTATCGGGCCCGTATGCTTTTTTAGCTGAATGTAGGGCGATCAAACCATCAAGCAGGTCACGATACGCCGGCGACAATTCCTCGTATGCCCTATAACAATCTACAAAAATCGTGTCGCCGCCTACCGGCGGAACAACTCTTGAATGCAAAATAGTCGCGGCCGGAGGTTTTTCTTGGAAGCTCCAGTCGGAGTGCCAGTTGGAACCAAAGTTTTTTGCTTTCTCGTTGGCCTCGCGCCGGAGCTCGAGTACATTCGGGTGCCCTTCTATGGGACGTATATAGGGATCCGCCCCGAATTCACCAAACTGCCTCGTGAAGCTCTCAAGCTCATGCAAGCTTAGTTCCTGCTCAGGGAAAAAAACCACTGAGTGTTGAGCCCATGCACCTAACAGTGCTGACAACGCGTCATCGTTCAAGGGCCTGGTCAGGTCTACATTAGTCACTTCGGCGCCAAATGAATTGCCTTGAGGCTTGACTTGTATACCGCTGCGCTGCGATGCTTCTAACATTTATCTCTCCTTTTATTAGAAATTTTATAAACTGACCGAATCACTCTAACTTAATATTAGCGTCCTTAATAATCTTTGCATAAACCTGCGAGTCATTTTTCAGAGTGTCCTTAAATTCTGCTGAAGAACCTCCCGCAACATAAAGCTCCAGGCTCAGTATCCGTTCGATTATGTCTGGCTCTTGCAATATTGAGTTCACCTCTTTGTTCAATTTATCTACTATTAAGCCATCAGTACCATTAGGAACAAAAAAACCAAACCAACCGTAGGTATCAAAGCCCTTATAGCCTTGTTCATCAAAAGTGGGAACTTCAGGATGGCTTTTCAGTCTTTCATTCCCAGTGACAGCAAGCACTTTAAACTTCGAGTAGTGGGCTTTGGCTGCCCCAGTGTCAATGAAGGAAGAAGTAAGCTGGCCTCCAACCATATTCGTGACCAGTGCGCTTGATCCTTGGAACGGAATATGAACCATGTCCAATTTTTCTGTCAGACTCAATAGTGCGCCTTGTATATGAGCTGTCGTGCCGACCCCGTACGAGCCATAGTTATACGTATTCGGCGTGTTTCTTACTATTTTTGCAAATTCTTTTATGTCTTTAGCTGGATTATCTTTGGCAACCGCAAAAATCATAGGGCTTTTTGCAAGCTGAATCACTGGCTCAAAATCTGTCAACGGGTTGTATGGCAGGTCCATCAATGTTTGCTGTTGGATAATAGAAACTATCCCCATTAATATGGTATAGCCATCAGCAGGCGCCTTTGATACGTAGTTATTACCGATCACACCTCCTGCGCCCGGCTTGTTTTCAACAATGACAGGAACACCGAATCGACTTTGAAGCTTGCCTGAAATCGTTCTCGCCATTGCATCAGTGGCGCCGCCGGGAGCGTACGGAACAATGACTTTGATCGGCTTGTTGGGATAATTACTGCTCGCATAAGCAGTGCTCATGGAAAAAGAAAACAGCAGTGGTACTACTGATAAACCAAGAATCGTCTTCAGTATCGGGCCAGCTTTAATTATCATATTAATAGTCTCCGTTTTGTCAGACCAACAGTTATCATTCGTTTGCGATAATGTGAGCCCATAGTTTTAAGATAAAATTTTTCGATTCACGAATCGAAGCAATGTAGCTTGATGCTTCAAGCTCTTCGCAACCTTACAACAGCCCATCAGCCATATGCATCTCTATTACGTTAAGGCTGCCTCTATATTTATAAAAGGTCTAGGCTTGAAGGATTCCCATGCCGCACTCAGTTAAGGTCACTGAAGGGGTCCGTACAAAGCAAGCCCCTCCTTTTGATGAAATTAACTCGTCCTTCCGCGATTAGAAATTCGGCTATTTTTGTAAACGGTTAGACTTATGACCACTACTTAATAAGAACCCACAAGTGCGGCGGCGAGCCACACGAAATCTTTCGGCCCAGTGCATACTCATGCCAGGGATGTATAGACGTCTACATAAAACGTCAGCCGAGCCCATAAAAAAAGGAGACAATATGCGCTGTCAGTGCCTAGTTGATTTTGGTGAAGCCTTGCGTGCAGACGAACGCGAGCCATTGGTTCCTAACGGAACAGAAGTTATCGTACGTATTGTTGCGGCCGGTGTGTGTCACTCCGACCTGCATATTCACGAAGGCGGCTTCGACCTGGGCCGCGGCAAGCGCCTGTCATACAAAGAACGCGGCCTGAAACTACCGCTTATTCTCGGCCATGAACCAGTTGGGGTGATCGAAGCAATGGGTCCCGGTGCTGGCAAGCTGGATACCAATTGCAACTACATTGTTTATCCATGGACTGGCTGCGGCGAGTGCCAACATTGCAGTATCGGCAACGAGCACTATTGCGCAAAGCCGCGAGCGATGGGGGTACACATAGATGGCGCCTACGCTACACACATGCGTGTACCGCATCCTCGCTATCTGTTCGATATTGGCTCAATAGAGCCAGCTCACGCAGCGCCTCTTGCATGCTCGGGGCTAACTGCATATAGCGCGCTAAAGAAGGTCGAGAGCACACTGAAAAAGACACCCGTCGTCATTATTGGGGCAGGCGGACTGGGTCTCATGGCGGTGCAACTTGCCATTGCCATGGGCGGCCTCGCGCCCATCGTCGTCGATATTGATCCCAAAAAACGTACAGCGGCACTTGCTGCAGGCGCTTGCGCCGCGATTGACAGTGCTGCCGATGATGCAGTGGCACAAATCCACGCGGCTGCTGGAACACCGCCTGATGCGGCCATTGACTTTGTCGGCGCCGAAGCCACTGCTGAACTGGGCTTCAACGCCGTCGAGCGCGCAGGTACGCTGGTGATTGTCGGCCTCTATGGCGGAGCCGCACCGTGGGCTTTGCCACTCATCCCCATTAAGGCGATTAACATTCGAGGAACCTACACCGGATCTCTCAATGAGTTCCGCGAACTGATGGCTATTGCCGCCCAGGGGATAATTCCACCACTTCCGACCACCACTTATCCGCTTGAAGAAGCACAGGCCGTTCTAGACCGCCTAAAACAAGGCGAAGTCGTGGGCCGAGCCGTCTTAATACCCTAATCTTCAATATCCAATTTGGCCCACGCCGCTACAGCAAGCTGATTTGCTGTAGCGGCTTTCCGCGTCCTACATAGGCTGCGGCTCACTGGCGCGGCAAAAAACACAACGGCAAATCCCATAAAAATTAAATTTGACTACGCCTTTTAAATTCTATATAGTGAATTATTAATCAATTTAATTCCATATATTGGAAACAAAATAATTATGGGCTTCAATCATGCCGTATACAGCCGTCAGCGTCGGCTGGTGCTTCTTTTGTCTTTAAAAACAGGCACAGCCCATGGCCATCGCACCTAGTCGCTCCGCGCTTCGTCCATTTAATATCCTGGATGCATTCTGCACCGCAAAGCGGCCGCTTTCACTGTCTGAAATAGCGCAGCTAGCTGATATTCCGCTGTCAACCTGCCACAGCGTAGTGCATTCCATGGAACAAAATGGCCTGCTCTATTTCTTGTCTTCGCGTGAAACTTACCCCACACGCAGGCTGTGGGAAATGGCCCGTGAAATCAATGACAATGATCCAATTGCACAACGCTGCCTCCCCTACCTGACCGCTTTACGCGACTCGACTAACGAAACGGTGATCTTGGGTACGCGCCAAGGCGATCGTGTACTGTATTTGCTGGTTGTAGAAAGCGGGCAAACTATTCGATATTCGTCGCGCGCTGGGGATTTCAAGCCTACGCATTCAAGCTCCATCGGTAAAGCACTGCTCAGCACAATGCCTGATGCCGAATTGGCCACTTGGTTGAAGTCCCATGACTTAGCCCAGGCAACCAGCCAAACCATTACATCAGCCAAGCTTTTATTGGACGACATCATCGCAAGCCGCAACCGGGGCTATAGCATTACGCGCGGGGAAAATGTGGCAGATGTCATGGCCATTGCCGCGCCGCTACAAAGAGGATCTATCACCTTAGGCTTGGCTGTGGCCGGCCCGCTTGGCCGCATGAATCAAAAAACTGATGACATCGCCAGGCAACTTTTGTCTTGTATTCAAGACATTTCATTCTAATTCCATTTCCAGATCAGGCATGACCAAGACTTGGCGTAGAGCATGGGTATCAGGTAAGCATCACTGACCAAGCACATGCTTGATATGAAAATCGAATGGCAGCACATTGCAAACCACATCGTATTCACACATAAACACGGAGATCAAATGAAAGTACAGAAAATTGCAGGCGCGCTAGGCGCCGAAATCTCAGGCATCGACCTGTCTACCAAGCTAAGCGCCTCACAAGCCCAAGATGTGCGCCAGGCCTTGCTGGATTACCAGGTCATTTTTCTACGCAACCAGAATCTAAGCCCGCAGCAATTCCTGGACTTTGCACACGCAATGGGAGAACCCGTTCAATACCCTTTCGTCAATGGGATAGAGGGTTTCCCGCAAATTATCGAAGTCAAGAAGCTTGAAACGGAAACAGTCAATTTCGGAGGCATCTGGCACTCGGACACGACTTATCTGACCGAACCGCCCATGGGCTCGATGCTGCTGTCGCGCGAGGTGCCGCCCTATGGTGGCGATACCATGTTCGCCAATCAATACCTGGCCTACGACACCTTATCGGACACCATGAAAGGCCTGCTTGATGGCTTGATCGGGATCAGCACATCAAGCAAGGCAGACGTCTCTCGTACACGGGAAGACCGCATCCGAACAGATGGCAAAGACGAATCGCCTAAGGAATACATTGCTGAACACCCCATCGTGCGCACACACCCTGAAACGAAACGCAAAAGCCTGTTTGTGAATGTGGCCCATACCGCAGGGATCAAGGGGATGACTGACGAAGAAGCGGCTCCGTTACTGAGTTTCCTGTACCAGCATCAGATCAAGCCGGAATTTACTTGCCGCTTTTCTTGGTCGCGACACGCTATTGCGTTCTGGGACAACCGCTGCACCATGCATAACCCTGTCAATGACTATCATGGCTATCGCCGCGCCATGCACAGGATTACCCTGAAAGGCGACAAACCCGTATAACAGCTTGTTTTTCAGATTAACGTGAATGGCGACTCAAGGGTTTCGTCGTGTTCGTAGCTTGGATTATGCGCCTTGCGGCGCTAATCCAGCCTATGAGTCATGATGGAAATGCGCGGTTGCCTGAGCCTCGACCGAATGCCAGACTTTCGCAGCCATAGGCTTACGCGACTCTTCCAAAACATGGCCTACTAGGCCAACCGCGCGTGCCATCACGCCCAGCCCCCGACACACCTGCCAATCGAACCCCATTTCGCAGCACAGCGCGCCTATCATCCCAGTAGCGTTCACTGGCAGCATTTTGCCGCTACATTCGGCCTCGGCGGAAATAGCCAGCATCAACTCAACACAAGGGCCATAAAACCCATATCGCCAAGATTAAGATGCCCCAGAAGATGGAATCATACTAAAAGCCTTAAGCACTTTCCCAGAAAACCGAATCCAGCATCCAAATTTGAACCCGTCACACATCGACACAGTATCGTTTACGTTTCTCAGCGCATCGCAAAACCGCCTGCTAAAATCTTTAACTTGTTATTGCCTCGGCAGCAGCCATGAATTCTTGATTAAGCGCTCTTCGCCCCTACCCCGTCAAGAAGCTGCGCGGCCTGCAGGCGGCGCAGCAGTTACGCCGCAACAACAATGTGTCGGAGCGGTCTGGCGCATTGCCGTTTTTCTGGATGCAAGCTCATCATGACCATTACTCTGCAGCACACCATAGAACAGGCATGGGAAGACCGTGCACAATTGGCCCCTACCTCTGATTGTCCGGATATACGCGCCGCTGTAAGCAACGCACTCGCGGCACTAGACTCTGGCCGACTGCGCGTAGCGGAAAAAATCGGCAGCAACTGGGTCGTGCGCGAATGGCTCAAAAAAGCGGTACTGCTGTCATTTCGACTGGCAGACAACAGCATAATGGGCGAAGGTCCTCTGCAGTTCTACGATAAGGTTCCCAGCAAATTCCAGAACTACGATGCACAGGCCTTTGCCCAGGCCGGATTTCGTGTGGCGCCGCCCGCCATGGCACGCCATGGCGCCTATATAGGCAAAAACGTCGTCTTGATGCCCTCGTATGTGAACATCGGCGCCTACATCGACGATGGCGCCATGATAGACACCTGGGCCACTGTTGGTTCTTGTGCGCAAATCGGCAAAAACGTACATTTATCGGGCGGTGTAGGCATAGGCGGCGTGCTGGAACCCTTGCAGGCCAACCCCACTATTATCGAAGACAATTGTTTTATCGGAGCGCGCTCCGAAGTCGTCGAAGGGGTTATTGTTGAAGAAAACTCGGTGCTGGCCATGGGCGTGTTCCTGTCGCAAAGCACCAAAATCTACAATCGCGCCACAGGCCAGATCCTGTACGGGCGCATACCTTCCGGGTCTGTCGTGGTGCCAGGCTCGCTGCCCAGCGCCGACGGCTCGCACAGTCTGGCTTGCGCTGTCATCGTCAAGCGGGTCGATGCCCAGACCCGTGCTAAAACCAGTATCAACGAATTACTCAGGGCCTGACTCATGACAGACGCTGCCGTTCTTGCCCTGACCAAAGACCTGATCTCCCGACCATCAGTCACTCCTGCCGACCATGGCTGCCAGGAAGTCCTGGCGCAACGACTGCAAAACTCGGGGTTCATCTGCGAAAGCCTGGTCTTTGGCGACACAGCCAACCTATGGGCGCGGCGTGGCAGTACGCAACCGCTGCTGGTATTCGCCGGCCACACCGATGTCGTGCCAACCGGCCCGCTGGACCACTGGGACAGCGATCCGTTCGCGCCCACCGAACGCAACGGCAATCTGTATGGTCGAGGCGCCGCCGACATGAAAAGCTCGATTGCCGCCTTCGTGGTGGCGGCCGAAGAGTTCGTCCAGCGCCACCCCCACCACGCGGGTTCCATCGGCTTGTTGATTACCGCCGATGAAGAAGGCCCGGCAACCCATGGCACGATAAAGGTATGCGAAGCACTCGCCCGGCGCAAAGTACAGCTTGACTACTGCATCGTCGGCGAACCTACCTGCGTAAACAGCCTGGGAGACACCATAAAAAACGGCAGGCGCGGCTCTCTGTCGGGCAGGCTGCATGTAAAAGGCAAGCAAGGGCACGTAGCTTATCCCCACCTGGCGCGCAACCCCATCCATTTACTGGCGCCTGCACTGGCCGAACTCGTCACTGTCGAATGGGATGCCGGAAACGAATACTTTCCGGCCACTAGCTTCCAGGCATCCAACCTGCATGCGGGCACGGGCGCCACCAACGTCGTGCCGGGCACGGCTGCACTGGACTTCAATTTCCGCTTTTCCACTGCCAGTACGCCGGAATCGCTAAAGAACCGGGTGCACGGCATTTTGCAAAAACACAAGCTGGACTATGATCTCGACTGGAACCTTGGTGGACAGCCTTTTCTTACCCCGAAAGGCAAGCTCAGCACAGCGCTGGCACGAGCCATACTTCACGAAACCGGGGTCACAAGCGAACTTTCCACCACCGGAGGCACATCAGATGGCCGCTTTATCGCCGGGATATGTCCCCAAGTCATGGAATTCGGACCTATTAACGCCAGTATCCACCAAGTCAACGAACACATTCGGCTTGACACTCTCGAACCTCTTAAAAATATTTACCGCCACACACTAGAGCAACTTCTGCTTGATATCGCCTGATTGGAGCACGCATGCAACACAACGCCCATCTTGAACTTTTTACCCTGCGCGATTTGCTGCGCTATGCCATCAGCCAGTTCAATGCCTCCAGGCTATCTTTTGGGCATGGCAGCGACAACGCCTGGGACGAAGCCGCCTATCTTCTGCTATATACCCTGAACCTGCCCCTGGACACCCTGGAGCCTTTTCTTGACGCCCAGGTCTTGCCGCAAGAGCGTGAACGTTTCCTGGCGCTGGTCGAGCGCCGCAAAGAAGAACGCATTCCTGCCGCCTACCTGACGGGTGAAGCTTGGCTGCAAGGCCACCGCTTCGTGGTCGACCCCCGCGTCATCGTGCCCCGCTCACCCATTTCTGAACTGCTGTCCGACAGCCTCTCGCCCTGGATCCCCGATCCAGACCAGGTCGATTTCGTGCTCGACTTGTGTACGGGTTCGGGCTGCCTGGCGGTGCTGGCGGCCCTTGCATTTGAAAATGCCCAGGTCGACGCCGTAGACTTGTCTGAGCACGCACTGGAAGTCGCCGATGAAAACATCGAGCTATCGGGGCTGGATGGCCGCATCACCACCCACCGCAGCGATTTATTCGATCAACTGCCGCAATGCGAATATCAGCTCATTATTTGCAATCCACCCTATGTAAACAACCATTCCATGGAAGCCCTGCCAGCCGAATACCGGCATGAGCCCACCATGGCACTGGCGGGTGGCGAAGACGGCATGGATCTGATACGCCGCCTGTTGCAGTCAGCCCCCGATTTCATGGCCCCCGACGGTGTGCTGGTACTGGAAATTGGCCACGAATACGATAATTTTGTTGCCGCCTTTCCCGAGCTGGAACCGATGTGGCTCAGTACCGACAACACAGAAGACCAGATTCTGCTGCTTACCCGGGAACAATTAGCCTCGTGATTCGCGCTACAGGACTAACATTACGCAGAGGCCCCAAGGTACTGCTGGAAAACACCGATTTCGTCATCAACCCAGGTGAGCGCGTAGGCATGGTCGGCAAGAACGGTGCCGGAAAATCCAGCCTGTTCGCCTTGCTGCAAGGGCGGCTCGACGCCGACGCCGGCACGGTCTTCGTTCCTGCGGGGTGGCGCATCGCCAGCGTCGAACAAGAAATCAGCGATAACGGCCAGCCCGCTCGAGAATTCGTCATCGATGGCGACACGCATTTGCGCGCCATACAAGCCGAACGCGCAAGCACACCCGACAGCAATGGCCACCGAATCGCCGAACTGGAAGCCGCCCTGATCGAAGCCGACGCCTGGAGCGCGCCATCCCGGGCCGAACAACTCCTGGCCGGCCTCGGATTTTCGCCCGACCAATGGATGCGGCCGGTCAACAGTTTTTCCGGTGGCTGGCAAATGCGACTGGCACTGGCGCGCGCCCTGATGGCGCCTTCCGAGCTGCTGCTGCTCGACGAACCCACCAACCACCTGGACCTGGACGCCATGCTGTGGCTGGAGCGCTGGCTGGGCGCTTACGATGGCATTATTTTGCTTATTTCCCACGACACCGAGTTTCTCGACGCTGTGGCAAAAACCATTTTGCATTTCGACCAAGGCAAGCTGGTGCGTTATCGCGGAGGCTACGAAGACTTCCTGACCCAGCGCGCGGAACGCATCCGTCTGTCACACCTGGCATGGGATCGCCAGACCCGCGAAACCGCCAGGCTGCAAAGCTTTATCGACCGCTTCAAGGCCAAGGCCACCAAGGCCAAGCAAGCACAAAGCCGGGTGAAGGCACTGGCCCGCATGGAAGTGCTGGCGCCTTTGCATGCCGAATCCGGCATTGACATACGCATACCCACTCCCAACAGCATGCCTGACCCTTTGCTGGTGCTCGACAAGCTGTCCACCGGCTACACGGATGACCATGGCAATGCCCGCGTGGTCTTGCGCGATGTGCAACTGATGGTGCGCGGCGGCGACCGTATTGGGGTACTGGGCGTGAACGGGGCCGGAAAAAGTACACTGATCAAGACCTTGGCCGAAGAGTTACCGGTGCTGGCCGGCGAACGACGCGCATCCAAGGGACTGGAAATCGGCTATTTCGCCCAGCATCAACTCGACATGCTGGACCTGGATTCAACCCCGCTGCAGCATCTGATGCGGCTGGCTCCGCAAACCCGCGAACAGGAACTGCGCAATTACCTGGGTGGATTCGGTTTCAACGGCGACATGGTCAACAGCAAGGTGGCGCCGATGTCTGGCGGCGAAAAAGCCCGGCTGGCGCTGTCGCTAATCGTATGGCAAAAGCCCAATTTACTGTTGCTGGACGAACCCAGCAACCACCTTGACGTTGATACTCGCGAAGCATTAGCCACTGCCCTGGCTGAATTCGGTGGAAGCGTGCTGCTGGTTTCTCACGATCGGCACCTTTTGCGCACGACAGTGGATAATTTCTGGATAGTGGCTGATGGTCAGGTGCAGGAATTCGATGGCGACCTTGAAGACTACCGCGACTGGCTGACGGCCCGCTCGGCTTCAGCCCGCGCCGAGGCACGCACTGATGCGCAAGGCGGCAGCACCGAAGGCTCAGGCATAGACCGCAAGGCGCAGCGTCGACAAGAGGCAGAGGAACGGCAACGCCTGGCGGTGTTGCGCAAGCCGCTGGACAGCAAGCTGAAAAAGCTTGAGGCTGGGATGGAAGCCGCCAGCAAGCGCTTGCACGAACTTAATACCCTGATTGCCGATCCCGACTTCTATTCAGACGCCCGTCGTGATGAGCGTCTGAAAGTGTTGGAAGAACACGGTGAACTCACCAAGAAGCATGGTTTGCAGGAAGAAGACTGGCTGGCGTTGCAAGAAGAGCTGGAAAGCATCGTTGGCTCGTAGGTCGGTTTACACGCTAATGCGCTAATCCGACCTACAATAGATACCAGAACCGGTGGCCGGCACCGCCCCTCCCTGCTCCGCCCCACCACATTCAAAACCAAGAGACAGCATGAGCAAAAAAGAGACTGAATCAGCCGTTCAACCGTATATAGCCAAAATGCAGGCCATAGAAAACCAGCACGGAATCAACCGTGACTCCTTGGATCAGATTCTGGATACGCTAATCGACCTATCAGCAATTACCAACCTGTGGGGCGCCGACCGATACCCGGATCCTGCTGAAGGGGTATTGCAAGAGCGCTACCTGATCCACGAAGAAAGCGACCGCAGTTTTGCCTTGTACCTGAACGTAATGCGCACCGGGAAAAAAATCATTCCGCATAACCACACCACCTGGGCCTGTATCGCCGCGGTTACCGGCACCGAGTACAACTATGTGTTCGAACGCCACGACGATGGCAGTGTGCCCGGCCATGCCGTCATTGCACAGACCAAAGAAATTCAGGTCAGCCCCGGTTCGGGCATCGCCCTGATGGCAGAGGACATCCATGCCGTGCATATCAAGGAAGATAAAGTCATACGCCATTTGCATATGTATGGCAAAGCCCTGGAAACCCTGAACGAACGCGTGGCATTCGACACGGATACCAATACGTGCCGCATCATGGACATCGGCGTTCAAACCAAAAGATAGGCGCACAAGGGCGCATTGAATATGCATCATCAACAGCACAAAAGCGAGAGCAGCGCAGGCGCTGAGCATATAACCAGCACAGTCACAGCGGCCACGCTGAAACAATGGCTGGTCGATGGCAAGGAACTGGCGTTGCTGGATGTCAACGAGCACGGTGAATATGGCGAGGCACATTTATTTTTTGCCGTGCCTGCGCCTTATAGCGAATTGGAAACCAGCGTGCGCTGGCTAGTGCCCCGGCGCGATACCCGTATTGTCATTTACGACAGCAATGCGCACCCTGATGGCGTAGCACATAAAGCCGCCCGACGTTTGCGAGCGCAGGCTTATACCTGGGTCCACATTCTGGAAGGCGGCCTGCAAGCTTGGCTGGCCGCCGGATACCGCAGCTTTGCCGGGGTGAATGTGCCCAGCAAAGCATTTGGCGAACTGGTGGAGCACCGCTACCAGACACCTCGCATCAATGCCAGCGAATTGGCCAAGATGCAGGCAGCACAGGCCGACCTACTGGTGCTCGATGGCCGCCCTGTTCCCGAATATCGGAAAATGAATATTCCTGGCGCATCGTGCTGCCCCAACGGGGAACTGGCATTGCGCGCAAGCAGCATGGCCGCGCACCCTGAAACCCTGATCGTGATTAATTGCGCGGGGCGCACCCGCAGCATCATCGGGGCCCAGACGCTCATCGATAGCGGTATCACGAACCCGGTCAAGGCGCTGGAAAATGGCACCCAGGGCTGGTATCTGGCTGACCTGCCCCTGGAACACGGCTCGACCCGCTATTACCCTGATGCCGTGTCTTCCAGCGACTTGCCCGCAAAACAACAAGCCGCCGCACTTTTTGCCGAGCAAAACGGCGTAGCTTGCTTAAGCTACCAAGAAATCCAGCAGCAATCGGGCGGCTCTGAACATACTGTGTATTGGTGCGACATACGCACCGAGCAGGAATTCGCCACCGGCACACTGCCAGGCGCCCGACATGCTCCCGGAGGCCAGCTTATTCAAGCCACTGATCAATATCTGGGTACGCGCAATGCCTGTATCGTTGTTTTTGACACCGAGTGCGTGCGCGCCATCTATATTGCGGTATGGCTGAAACGCATGGGCTGGAAGGTAACAGTGCTTAACGACGCAGCCCGATACTTCCAGCCTGATGCGGCGCTGGCAGACCTGGGCGCGCAATCTAATCTGGCACAGATCAACGCCAGGCAGTTGCGCGAAAAAATGGCGCAAGGCGCTGTCGCCATCGATTTGCGTCCCAGCGCCAGCTACAGGAAAAAACATATTGCCGGTTCGCAGTGGTCTATCAGGCCACGGCTGGCTGATATGCCGCTCGCCGCGGAAACGCCTGTCGTCCTTATTGTGGAAAAATCTGAAACCGCAAAATCGGCCAGCTTGGACCTGTTTGAACTGGGGGTAAAGCAAATCAGTTGCTTAGTCTGGGATGATGCGGATATTGCCCAGGCTGACCTGCCCTGCCTGGCCACGCCCAACGATCCGCCCAACGAACTATGCGTGGATTATCTATTTTTTGTACACGACAGGCACGATGGCAATAAGGCTGCAGCCCGCCAGTACCTGGCTTGGGAAACGGCGTTGCTTGGGCAGTTGGATGAAGGCGAACTGGCCGTTATTGGCGGGAATTTGTAGGGGTGTTTACGGCACAAGGCCTGCGTCAGCCGGCGATGATCTCCAGCTTGGCCACACCCAGCGCCAGAGTTTTGGTACCCAGTTCACGAAACTGAATCTGCGCTTGGGCATCTTGCCCCAGACCACTTAAACCAATAACTGTGCCTTCACCGAATTTACCATGGCGCACGCCCGTACCTATGCGAAAATGCTGCTCACCCACCGTGACACCCGTGGTCAGGCTGCGCGGCGCACGTGGCGCCACTGTACCGCCCTCTTTTGAGTTAAAAGACGTGCCACGCCTGAACGCACCGCTCCAGGTTTCTTCCCGCACGACCGGCCGCTGTTCACGCGGCGTGAGCCACTTCAAGTGTGCTTCGGGTATTTCTTCCAGAAATCGCGAACGCATGGCATAGCGCGTTTGCCCATGCAGCATGCGGCTTTGCGCCAATGTCAGGTACAAGCGTTCACGCGCACGAGTAATAGCCACGTACATCAGGCGCCGTTCTTCTTCTAGCCCTGAGGCTTCCAGCAAACTGTTTTCGTGCGGAAACAAACCCTCTTCGACCCCGGTAATGAATACCGAATCAAACTCCAGCCCCTTGGAGGCATGGACGGTCATGAGCTGAACAGCATCTTGCCCTGCCTGCGCCTGATTGTCCCCCGCTTCCAGGGAAGCATGTGTCAGAAATGCGCCCAGTGGCGACATTGATGCAATGGCTGCCGTGTAAGCGTCTTCATCAGCCTGATGATCATCCGGCCCTGAGCCTTGCTCATCCTTGCTGGGCGGGCTTAAATCGCGGTCATCCGCTATCCGGCCTGCCGGCAGGTTATCGAAGTTTTCCTCGACCACAAAAGCCGCTGCCGCGTTCACCAATTCGTGCAAGTTTTCAAGGCGGTCCGCCCCTTCCCTGTCGTTCTGGTAGTGGGCCAGCAAACCGCTATGGTGCTCGACATGCTCGATAAGCTCAGGCAAGGAAAGGATTTGCGCCTCATGTGCCATTTGCTGTATTAGTTCAGCAAAACGGGCCAAGTTGGCGCCGCCTTTGCCCGACATGAACGGCACGGCTCGAAACAGGCTGATATTTTGTTCGCGCGCGATATCACCCAACTGCTCCAGAGTGCGCGCCCCTATGCCGCGCGTGGGAAAGTTGACCACCCGCAGCCACGAGGTATCATCGTGCGGGTTATCCATAAGCCGCAAATACGCCAGGGTATGCTTGACTTCCTGGCGCTCAAAAAAGCGCAGGCCACCATAAACCTTGTACGGAATAGCCGAAGAAAACAAGGTGTGCTCGATAAGTCGCGACTGAGCATTGCTACGATACAGTACGGCAATTTCCCGGCGCAGGCGGCCATCGTTGATAAGCGCCTTGATTTCATCAACGATCCAACGCGCTTCCAATTGGTCGGAAGGCTGCTCTATGACTCGCACCAATTCGCCTTCGCCCTGCTCGGTCCATAGGTTTTTGCCGAGGCGGGCGCTGTTGTGCGCAATCAGGGCGTTGGCTGAGTCCAGTATATGGCCATAAGAACGATAATTCTGCTCTAGGCGTATTACATTGCCATGGGCGAAATCACGCTCGAAGTCAGCCATGTTGCCCACATTGGCGCCGCGAAAAGCGTAGATTGATTGGTCATCATCGCCAACCGCAAAAATAGATGCGCCACCGCCCGCCAACAAGGTCAGCCAGCGATATTGCAGAGTGTTGGTATCCTGGAATTCGTCGACCAAAATATGCTGGAAGCGGCGCTGGTAATGCTCACGTATGGGTGCATTGCGTTGCAGCAATTCAAATGCGCGCAACAACAGTTCAGCAAAGTCGACCACGCCTTCGCGTTCGCACTGATCTTGGTACAGCTGATAAATTTCAATCAGGCGACGGCTATGCGGATTATTGGCCGACATATCGTGGGGCCGCTTGCCTTCTTCCTTGGCGCTGCTGATGAATCGCTGTACATCGCGCGGAGGGAACTTGTCATCGTCGATGCCCGCCCCTTTGATCAGGCGCTTGATAGCCGCCAACTGGTCGGCGCCATCAAGAATTTGAAACGTCTGCACCAGGCCAGCATCGCGATGATGCGCACGCAGCAGCCGATTGCACAAGCCATGGAAAGTACCCACCCACATGCCACGTGTATTGATAGGCATCAAGGCAGACAGGCGCGTAAGCATTTCGCGCGCCGACTTATTGGTGAAGGTAACCGCCAGCAAGCCAAACGGACTGGCCTGGCCGGTTTGAATCAGCCAGGCCATGCGCGTAGTCAGGACTCGGGTCTTGCCGCTACCTGCGCCGGCCAAAACCAGCGCATGTTGGGGAGGAAGCGTTACTGCAGCCTGCTGTTCAGGATTGAGACCAGAAGTGATCATGCCGCGTAGCGGCGCAACCGGTTGGCGAACTGCTCAAGGCCTTCGATGCCGCTTTGCTGGGCACGCTGGCACCAGGCCTGTAGATCGGCCAGCAATTGTTCGCTACTGGCGCTGGAGCTTTCCCACAAGCGGGTCAGTTCGCGACGCATTTGCACCAGAGTGGACAAAGATTGGTTATCGGCCAGCACGGATTCCAGTTCGGCACGCTGGGCGGGTTCGAGTTCCAGGGTATCGTCAGTCCGGGCGAGCCAATCTTTGCAGCGGCTAAGCAAAGCCCAACTGCAATCGGCGCTGCCTTCTTTACGGCTGGGTTTAAGCTTGGCGAGTTCTTCAGTAGCGGCTTTTTTAACCAGATCAGTGTAGCGAGCCAGGATCTCGTAGCGGTGGGTAATGACACCTTGCAAAGTGCTGGCATCTACCGATGTGCGAGCGGGTTCGAGCTTGAGCTTGGGAGCCAGCTTCTTGACTTTTGCCAGGCCAAAAAACCGCAAAACCTGAATATACGCCCAGCCCAGGTCGAATTCGTACCACTTGGTGGAAAACTTGGCCGACGTGCCGTAAGCATGATGGTTGTTGTGCAGTTCTTCGCCGCCGATAATAATGCCCCAGGGCGAAACGTTGGTGCTGGTGTCGGGGCTGGCAAAATTGCGATAGCCCCAAGCATGACCAATACCATTGACCACACCGGCTGCCCAAAAAGGTATCCAGGCCATTTGTATGGCCCACACAGTAAGACCCAGCACGCCGAACAAGGCCAGGTTGATACCCAGCATAATCAGTATGCCCATCAGGCTATGACGTGTGTACAGGTTGCGTTCGATCCAGTCGTCGGGGGTGCCGTGGCCGAAGCGCTTGAGCGTTTCTTCGTTGTTGGCTTCCTGGCGGTACAGTTCGGCACCACGGAAAAACACCTTGCCCAGGCCAAACACCACTGGCGAATGAGGGTCGCCTTCGCGTTCACATTTGGCGTGATGCTTGCGGTGAATAGCGACCCATTCCTTGGTGACCATGCCAGTGGTCAGCCACATCCAGAATCGGAAAAAGTGCATGACCGCCGGATGGAGATCGAGCCCGCGATGCGCCTGGCTGCGGTGCAGAAAAACGGTAACACCCACTATGGTGATGTGAGTGAGTACAAGAGTAACCAGAACGACCTGCCACCAAGACAACTGGAGCACACCGCCCGATAGAAAATTAAGTATATGGTCCATAAACCTAGTTAAGGCCTCATGTTAAGACATAGAAAAGTGTAGCTCACTTGTAAGTGGTATGACAGCTAAATTTCAATTTAGTTTTAATACAAATCAAATATAAACAAGGCCTTACCCCTAGAACGCATAGGGATGTGGGCCGGATTACGGTGCTGTCAGGGTCTGGTGAGCTTGTTGGTCGGATTACGCGCCTGGCGACACTAATCCGACCTATGCAGGGTTTTAATCGGCATTATCCTGGGGAGCCTGAGCCACATCCTCAGATTCCAGCGGCTGGATTTCCGATTTTTCCAATGTTTTTTCTGCTGCAACTGGCTTGGCGCGCTGCATGACCGCGGCAAAGAAGCCATCGGTGCCATGGCGATCGGGGCGCATGCTTAGATACGGCCCTGGCAGTGTCAGATTTTTGCAACGATCTGTCACGATAGTGCTGGCATCCAGCAGGGTAAAGTCAGGATTTTCAGCTAAAAACGCCGTAACTTGATCTTCATTTTCTTCAGGAAGCACACTGCAGGTAGCATACACCAAGCGTCCGCCTGGGGCTACGCACCGCGCTGCCTGGCGCAAAATGCTGGCTTGCAGCTGGCACAATTCTTGCAACGACTCGGGGTGTTGACGCCATTTCAGGTCGGGGTTGCGCCGCAAGGTGCCCAGGCCGCTGCAAGGCGCATCAACCAGCACCCGGTGCGCTTTGCCCCGCAAACGCTTGACACGTTGATCGTTGTCGGGGTTGATGACCACCGGCACAATATTCGACAAGCCGCTGCGTGCAAAGCGCGGTTTGGCGCGAGCCAGGCGCGCTGCCGATACATCAAAGGCGTACAACCGCCCGGTGGAGCGCATCAGGGCGCCCAGCAGCAAAGTCTTGCCCCCCGCCCCGGCGCAGTAATCAATAATCATTTCACCACGCTTGGGCGCCACCAGCGCCGCCAGTATTTGGCTGCCTTCGTCCTGGACTTCGATTTCGCCCTTTTCAAACATAGGCCAGCGGTTAATTGGCGGACGGCCCTGCATGCGTATACCCCAGGGGGAATAAAGCGTGGGTTCGGGGCTATAGCGCAAGGCCGGGCCGCTACGCAGCAATTCCAGCATCTGGTCGCGATCTGTCTTGAACGGATTGACTCGCACATCGAGCGGAGCCGGCTGGTTCAAGGCATGCACCAGAGCATCGGCGTCTTCCAGTGTCGATAGGCGCTCGTCGAGCCAGTCAGGCAAGCTGTCGCGCACCGCACGCGACAAACTATTCACATCGATACGTTGCACGTGCATTAGCCAATGCTGTTCGTCGTCCGACAAACCTGCATCGAGCACTTGCTTGCTGAATACCGACGCCAGGCCCAGGATGGCCAGGCGCCGTGCAGACGGCCCGGTGCCGCTTTCGGCAAACTGGCGATAACGGCGCAAATGACGCAACACGTCGAAAACAGCTTCGGCAACTTCGCCACGGTCGCGCGCACCCAACTTGGGGTTGGCGCGTAACCAGCGCGACAGCACCGCATCAGCGGGGAACTTCCATTGCAGTATTTCGCCCAGCACACTGCGAACCTGGTCGATACGCACAGCAGCCATGACATAGGGCCGGGGCACATAAGTGCCGCCCTCGTGCTGGCGCGCGGGCGCATCGTGATTGCGGGCAGCAGGCATGGCGCGGTCGCGTTGCGTGGAGCGGCCGCCTCTTTCGTGTTCCTGCCTGCCAGGCGCCGGCCGTTTGCCCTGCGCGCGCCGAGGCTTGTCTGTACTATTCATGATTACCTTTGTGATGGCTCGACGCCTTGTGGCGTCAGGACGAAAGACCGGCTAGCGACACCGCGCACCTGCACGCGTTGCATGGCATCGAGCGATACCAGCCCTTCGGCCAGCCAGCGTACCACGTTCGCGTATAAACAGTGCTCGACCTGCAGTACGCGCTCGGCCAGATCATCGGGTGTATCGCCGGAAAGCACAGGCACCATGCCCTGGGCGATGATGGGACCGTGATCAAGCACAGGCGTTACAAAATGCAGGGTACAGCCGTGCCATTGCACCCCCATTGCCAACGCCTGCTGGTGCGTATGCAAGCCTGGAAACGCCGGCAACAGCGAAGGGTGAATATTAATCAGTTTTCCGTTGAAATGCTCTACGAAGCCGGGTGTGAGCACCCGCATGAAGCCAGCCAGCAACACATAATCGGGCTGGCAGGCGTCAATGGCCACGGCCAGCGCAGCATCAAAGGCCTCGCGCGTGGCGTAATCGCGATGAGGCACGGCTTGAACCGGAATGCCTTGCTCGCGCGCCCACGCCAGCCCGGCCGCATCGGCCTTGTTGGCAATAACAGCGCAGATTTCCGCCGGCAGCGCCTGGGCGCGCACCGTATCAACGATGGTCTGCATATTGGAACCGCGGCCGGAAATCAGCACGACCAGGCGGCAAACAGGGGTAGAAGTTGCACCCAAAACAATAATTCCTGAGTAAGTCGACACAAAATTGTAAACTCTCGAGTGTGAAAGCATCTCTTAAAATTTATCGCACCCTTCCCCGCTACGATACCCAGCTCCCCAGCGCGGTAACTATCGGCAATTTCGACGGCGTCCATCGCGGGCACCAGGCTATCCTGGCGCGCGTGCATGAATCCGCGCAAGAGCGTGGCCTGGCCGCCACAGTCATGACTTTCCAGCCGCACCCTCGCGCCTATTTTGCACAGCGCGGCCAGCGCCCTGAACTCATCCCCACCCAAATCAGCAGCCTGCGCGACAAAATACTGGCGCTGCGCGAACACCAGACCGCGCAACTGGTGCTCGAACGCTTTGACCAGGCGCTGGCCGACATGACCGCACAAGAATTCATCGAGCATCTGCTCGTGCGAGGCCTGAATACCCGCTGGCTGCTGGTGGGCGAAGACTTCCGCTATGGGCACAAGCGCAGCGGCGACATTGCCCTGCTGCGCCAGGCCGGCCAGCAACATGGCTTCGAAGTTGAAACCATTGCCGATGTTGCCGACCAGCACGGCCATCGCATATCCAGCTCCGAAGTGCGCACAGCACTGGCCGTGGGTAATCTACAGCGCGCCGAACACCTGCTGGGTCGCAGCTACCGTATTACCGGCCATGTCGTCCATGGCCAGAAACTGGGCCGCAGCATCGGCTACCCTACGCTAAACCTCAGGGTGCCGTTGCAATGCGCGGCCCGCTCTGGCGTTTATATCGTGCAGGCGCACGGCCTGACCGACCAGCCCATCAACGGCGTGGCCAGCCTGGGCGTGCGGCCTACCATCTCGCACGGTGGGCGCCTGATGCTCGAAGTCCACCTGCTCGACTGCCAGATGAACGCATACGGTAAACTTGCGGGTATTGAATTCCTACAGTATCTGCGGGACGAAGAAAAATTTCCCGACCTTCCCACAATGATCGCCGCCATCGACAACGATGTGCAAAGCGCTCGCGACTATTTCGCCTCCCATGGACTATAGAAACACCTTAAATTTGCCCGACACCCCCTTCCCTATGCGGGGAGACCTTGCCAAACGCGAGCCCGGCTGGATAGCCCAGTGGGAAGAAAAAAAAGTGTACGCCGCAATACGCGCGGCCAGTAAAGGCAGGCCCAAGTTTATATTGCACGACGGCCCTCCCTATGCCAATGGCGACATCCACATTGGCCATGCCGTCAACAAGGTGCTTAAAGACATCATCGTCAAGAGCCGCGCCATGGCGGGCTACGACGCAGTCTATGTACCCGGCTGGGACTGTCACGGCATGCCCATCGAGATCCAGATCGAAAAAAAATACGGCAAGCACTTGCCGGTCGCCGAAGTCCAGTCCAAAGCACGCGCCTATGCCTACGAACAAATCGACCGCCAGCGCACAGACTTCAAGCGGCTGGGTGTCCTGGCCGACTGGGAAAGGCCTTACTTGACGATGAATTTCAGCAACGAAGCCGACGAGCTGCGATCGCTGGCCCGCATCTTTGAAAAGGGCTATGTGTTCAGGGGCTTGAAGCCGGTTAACTGGTGCTTTGATTGCGGCTCGGCGCTGGCCGAGGCCGAGGTCGAATATGCTGATCGCAAAGATCCATCGGTACATGTGGCGTTCAAGTTTGGCGACAAACAAAAACTGGCGCACGCCTTTGGGCTGCCCCAGGTCGACGACGGCGCCATCGTCATCTGGACCACCACCCCCTGGACACTACCTGCAAACCAGGCCCTGAATGTCCACCCTGACATCGACTACGCCTTGGTCAGGCTCGACCAGCCCCGTGCCACCGGCCCCCTGCTGTTGCTCGCCCAAGACCTGGTCGCATCATGTCTGGAACAATGGCAGCTTAGCGGCAAGGTCATTGCCACCGCCAAGGGCGAGGCCCTGACCAACCTTGAGTTCAAGCATCCACTCTACGACGCGCACGAAGCTTACCAGCGCATGTCGCCGATATACCTGGGCGATTACGTAACACTCGACAGCGGCACCGGTGTCGTTCACTCGGCACCCGCCTACGGTATTGAAGATTTTATTTCCTGCAAGGCGCATGGTCTGCTCGATGACCAAATAATCAGTCCGGTCAAGGGCAGCGGCCATTACGTGGAAAGCCTGCCGTTATTTGGCGGCCTCATGATCTGGAAGGCCAACCCGCTGATTGTCGAAGCCTTGCAAAGCGCCGGCAGCCTGTTGCACACAGAACAGTACACGCACAGCTATATGCATTGCTGGCGCCACAAAACACCTATTATTTATCGTGCCACCAGCCAGTGGTTTGCTGGCATGGATCGCCAGCCCAAAGCGGGCAAAACCCTGCGCGAAACCGCCCTTGATGGCATAGACAACACGGCGTTCTATCCCGCCTGGGGCCGCGCACGCCTGCACGCCATGATCGCCAACCGCCCCGACTGGACCTTGTCGCGGCAACGCCAGTGGGGTGTGCCCATGGCCTTCTTCGTCCACAAAGACACCGGGGAAGTCCACCCACGCACGGTTGAACTACTCGAACAAGTCGCCCAGCTGGTTGAACAACACGGCATCGAAGCCTGGCAATCGCTAGACCCCGCCGAGCTGCTGGGCAACGAAGCCAGCCTATACGAAAAAAACCGCGATACGCTTGATGTATGGTTCGACTCGGGCACCACGCACGCCACCGTGCTGGGCGGCCAGGACGGCAGTATCAAGGGCTCGCATGCCGATGTACTAAGCTGGCCCGCCGATCTCTATCTTGAAGGCTCCGACCAGCATCGCGGCTGGTTCCATTCGTCGTTGCTGACTAGTTGCATGCTGTACGGCCGCCCTCCTTACAAGGCCTTGCTCACGCACGGTTTCGTGGTCGACGGCCAGGGCCGGAAAATGAGCAAGTCCGTAGGCAACGTGATTGCGCCGCAAAAAATTTCCGATTCGCTGGGCGCTGAAATCTTGCGCCTCTGGACGGCCTCCACCGACTACTCTGGCGAATTGTCCATTTCCGACGAAATCCTGAAACGCGTGGTCGAAGGCTATCGGCGCATACGCAATACCCTGAAATTCTTGCTTGGCAACCTGCAAGACTTCAACGTCGCCACCGACGCAGTCGAGCTTGAACATATGCTGGAAATCGACCGCTACGCCCTGGCAATGACCGCCGCCACGCAAGCCGATGTCCTGGCCAGCTATAAGCGCTACGAATTCCACCCCATCGTATCGGGGCTGCAAATTTTCTGCTCGGAAGATCTGGGTGCTTTCTACCTCGATGTCCTGAAAGACCGCCTGTACACGGCGGGCAAAACCAGTCTGGCGCGTCGCTCGGCCCAAACGGCCATTTATCACATCACGCATGCGCTCATCAAGTTGCTGGCGCCCATTACATCCTTCACAGCCGAAGAAGCCTGGCGCGACCTGCATCCAGGCCGTGACATGCCCAGCATTTTTACCGAGCTCTTCCACGCCCTGCCCGACCAGGTCGACGCGCAATTGCTGCGTGACAAATGGGACCGCCTGCGTGAAATTCGCGCCGAAGTCATGCGCAAAATCGAAGAGATCCGCAGCGCCGGTGAAATTGGTTCTTCACTTGCCGCCGAACTCGACGTCTATGCCAGCGGCGACGACTACGAACTGCTGGCCAGCCTGGCCGACGACTTGCGTTTTGTATTGATCGTGTCGCGCGCCAGCCTGCATGCAGCCGAGGGTGCTTTGCGCCTGGTGGTCAGCCCCAGCAAAAGCCAGAAATGCGAACGCTGCTGGCACCACCGCGCCGATGTCGGTACCGACCCTGCACACCCGGCTGTTTGCGGGCGCTGTACGGCCAATCTGTTTGGCCTGGGCGAGCCGCGCCAGTATGCCTAAGCCCACACCTGGCAACCCGGCCCTGCCCTTGGCAAGCAGGCGTTTCTGGGCCTGGATTGCAGGCGCCTTGCTGATCATAGTGCTAGACCAGACCAGCAAGGTGTACTTCAACAGCCAGTTGCAATACGGCGAACGCTGGCACGTATTGCCGTTTTTCGACTTTACCCTGTTGTATAACCCAGGCGCCGCCTTCAGTTTCCTGGCCGATGGTCAGGGCTGGCAGCGCTGGTTTTTTACCGCCATTGCCCTGGGGGCCACCGGCCTCATCATTTACCTGCTGCGGCGCAGCCCAACGCAAACCCTGTTTTGCGCATCGCTCATGTGCATACTGGGCGGAGCCATAGGCAACGTGGTTGACCGCATACAGCATGGGCATGTTATTGATTTTTTGCTGTTTTACTGGAAAACCTGGTATTTTCCGGCGTTTAATGTGGCCGACATCGCGATTAGCTGTGGCGCCCTGTTGCTGGTGCTCGACGAAGTGCTGCGCCTGCGCCGCGATAAGCGCAAGGCAAAAGCATCAGCCTGATCTTATTCCATTCCAAATCAAGCATGAACGCGAAGGCGACGCGCGCACATGACATCTATGCGGCATAGCCAAGCCGATAAAGCACATGTTTGATTTTAGAAATGGAATTACCTGTAAAGAGTGAGCCTGTTTATGTTAGAACTTGCACAAAAGCGCATAGTCCTTGGCCTGACGGGGGGTATTGCCTGCTACAAGCTGGCTGAGTTCGTACGCCGCGCCCAGGAACACGGTGCCGTCATCGACGTCGTCATGACCGAAGCCGCTACGCATTTCATTACCCCCGTAACCATGCAAGCCTTATCCGGCCGGCCGGTGTTCACCGATGCCTGGGATGCCCGCATCCCCAACAACATGGCGCACATCAACCTTACCCGGGGTGCCGACGCCATCCTGATCGCACCGGCGAGCACCGACTTCATGGCCAAGCTGGCTCATGGGTTGGCCGACGATCTGCTGTCCACCCTATGTGTGGCCAAAGGCAATTGCCCGCTGCTGGTGGCGCCTGCCATGAACCGGGAAATGTGGCTGCACCCGGCCACGCAACGCAATGTGGCCCAGCTTGTTGCCGATGGCGCCCAGATTCTGGGGCCCGCCGAGGGCGACCAGGCCTGCGGCGAGGTCGGCAGCGGCCGCATGCTCGAGCCCGACGAACTGCTGTCCGAACTGATCGCCTTTTTCCAGCCCAAGGCGCTGGCAGGCAAGCGCGTGCTGATTACCGCCGGACCTACCTCTGAAAAAATCGATCCTGTGCGCGTAATAACCAATCGTTCTTCCGGAAAAATGGGTTATGCCATCGCACAGGCAGCCCGGGAAGCCGGTGCGCAAGTCGTGCTGGTGTCAGGGCCAACTGCCCTGCCCACCCCATATGGCGTCTTGCGCCTGAGCGTGGAAAGCGCACTGGACATGCATACAGCAGCCCTGGCCGAAGCCCCCAGCGCCGACATATTCATTTCTGTAGCGGCAGTGGCTGACTGGCGGGTGGTAAACGCCAGCGCTAACAAGCTGAAGAAAACAGCATCAGGCCAGGCTCCGCAACTGGAGTTCGCGCCCAATCCCGATATTCTGGCCGATGTGGCCAAAATGGCTTCAGGCCCCTGGTGCGTAGGCTTCGCCGCCGAAACCGAAAACCTGCTGGAATATGCCGAAGCAAAACGCAAGCGCAAAGGCGTGCCACTATTGGTTGGCAACCTGGCCCAGCAAGCCATGAACGCCGATACAACAGAACTGGTGCTGTTTGATGACGCCGGCAATAAAGCCTTGCCAGCCTTGCCCAAGATAGATGCCGCGCGGGAATTGATACGAGCCATAGCGCAACGTATACCGGGATGATTGCAGCGCGTAATCCAACAAATGCAATACCCAAAAACCTTAAAGCAACATGAAAAAAATCGCTCTTAAAATTCTTGACCCCCGTATGAACGATTACCTGCCCGCTTACGCCACAGGCGGATCGGCAGGATTGGATCTGCGAGCCTGCATAGAACAACCACTGACACTTGCCGCAGGCGCCACCGAACTGATTCCCACGGGCTTATCCATACACATCGCCGACCCTGCCTATGCAGCCATTATTCTGCCCCGATCCGGGCTAGGGCACAAACACGGCATCGTCCTGGGCAATCTGGTCGGACTGATCGATTCCGATTACCAGGGCCCGCTTATGGTATCCGCCTGGAACCGGAGCCAAGACGACTTCGTGCTGCAACCCATGGAGCGCCTGGCGCAGTTGGTGGTGGTGCCCGTGCAGCAAGTTGAGTTCGATATTGTTGAAGAATTTGAAGACAGCACGCGCGGCGCAGGCGGTTTTGGCAGCACAGGGCGGGGATAAAACAACGAAGTCCTTTTTTAGGGCTATATTTATTTTTGGGGTGTTGCTTGTAGGATTAGATCTTCGGCTAACCCCCTACGCGGCCTCTTCTTCGCCCAAATACGCGGCCCGCACCTTGGGGTCATCAAGCAACTGCCCCGACGGGCCTTGCAGAATGATCTGACCCGACTCCATCACATAACCCCTATTGCTGGTTTCCAGCGCCAGCCTGGCGTTTTGTTCGATCAGCAGTATGGTCACCCCTTCGGCGGCAATCGAGCGTATGACCTCGAAGATTCTTTCCACCATCAGGGGCGCCAAACCCATGGAGGGCTCGTCGAGCAGCAACAACCTGGGGCGGGAAACCATGGCGCGACCCATGGCGAGCATTTGCTGTTCGCCCCCCGATAACGTGCCGGCCGACTGCTTGCGTCGCTCGGCCAGACGCGGAAACAAGCTGAATACATGATCGGTATCGCTTTGGACGGCGGCCTTGTCACTGCGCGTATACCCGCCCATGGCCAGGTTTTCTTCTATGGTCAGTTGCCCAAAAATACCACGCCCCTCTGGCACCATGACCACGCCCCGGCGCACCAGCATATAAGATGGCGTGCCAGCAATAGGCTTGCCGTCGTAAATAATTTCGCCGCCAGCTATGGGCACCAGCCCGCAAATGGCCCGCAAAGTGGTGCTTTTACCCGCCCCATTGGCGCCTATCAGGCTGACCAGCTCACCCTGGCCCACCGACAAGTCCAAAGCGCGCACTGCGCGTATGCCGCCGTAGGTGACGTCCAGCTGGCGTATGTCGAGCAGTGTGTCTGGCTGGTTCATGATTTGTCCTTGTTGCCTGGGTCAACAGCGGCGCCTGCCTGATTCAAGACGGTGCCAGCATGCCGGGCTTGACTCGCGGGCGCATGGCCAGCTGCCCCGGTACCCAGATAAGCCTCAATAACCTTGGGGTTGCGCTGCACGTCAGTTGGCCGGCCTTCTGCAAGCACCTTGCCGTAGTCCAGCACCAGCACCCGATTGCACAGGCCCATGACCAGTTTCATATCGTGTTCGATGAGCAGTACTGTAACGCCATCGTCCCGTATTTTTTCAATAAGACGGCGCAACACCAGGGTTTCAGAAGCGTTCATCCCTGCGGCGGGTTCGTCCAGGGCCAGCAAGGCGGGCTCGGTGGCCAACGCCCTGGCGATTTCCAGGCGGCGCTGGTCGCCATAGGGCAAAGACTGCGCCACATCATTGGCGCGATGGCCTATGCCGACGTAATCCAGCAATTCGTGGGCGCGCTGCTCTATGGCGTGCTCTTCGGTGCGTGTGCGTTTATTGCGCGTAATAGCCCCCCAAACGCCCGCCCGAGTGCGTATATGCCGGCCTATCATGACATTTTCGATAGCGCTTAAATTGCCAAACAGGCGTATGTTCTGAAAGGTGCGCGCAAGGCCAGCCACGGCAATTTGGTGCGGCTTCAGGCGGGTAAGCTGGTACCCCATGAAATTGCATGAACCAGACTCTGGCACGTACAGGCTGGTAAGTACATTGAACAAGGTGGTTTTGCCCGCGCCATTCGGCCCTATCAGGCCATAGATATCGCCTTTGCATATAGAAAAGCTGACTTCGGACAAGGCTTGCAAGCCGCCAAAACGCTTGCTGAGCTTGCTGGCCACCAATAACAGCTCGGGCATGGAACGGGCATGCATATTTTCGGTGGCCGGTATCATGGCTGATTCTCTGTGGGGGTGCGAAGTTCACGGCGGCGCACCGCCGATGGCCAAAGCCCGGCCGGACGGAAGATCATGATCAACACCATTGCGAAACCAAACAGCAACATACGTATGCCTTCGGGGTCGAGCAGCACATCGCCAAACAAGGTGTGCTGCAATGGCACCACCACCGCGCGCAATATTTCGGGGAATACCGACAACAACAAGGCGCCCAATATGACGCCCGGAATATGACCCATGCCGCCCAGCACCACCATGCACAGGACGGAAATGGATTCGGTCAGGCTGAAACTTTCGGGGCTGACAAAACCCTGCATAGAGGAAAACATGGCACCCGCGACCCCGCCAAAGCAGGCGCCCATGGAAAACGCCAGCAACTTGATATTACGGGTATTGATACCCATGGCCTTGGCGGCGGTTTCGTCTTCACGCACGGCCTCCCAGGCGCGCCCTATGCGTGAATTTTGCAGCCGTGCACACATGATCACGATAACAAGGGTAAGCAATAACAGCAGGTAATAGTATTTCTCGGGGCCGGTGATGCGAAAACCGAAGATTTCCTGGGACCGCCCGAACAAAAAGCCATTGACCGAAAAGGTGTCGATGCGATTGATGCCTTGTGGACCGTTGGTGATATTAATGGGCGCATCCAGGTTGTTCATGAAGATACGCACGATTTCGCCAAACCCCAGGGTTACGATGGCGAGATAATCGCCCCGCAATTTCAGTGTGGGCGCCCCCAGCAAGGCACCAAAAAACGCCGCCAGCAACACCCCGGCGGGCAGCACCACCCAAAATGGCAGATGCAGGCCAAAATGCGGCGACGCCAGCAACGCCCAAACGTAAGCGCCAACGGCATAGAAGGCGATATAGCCAAGGTCGAGCAGGCCGGCAAAACCCACCACTATATTCAGGCCCAAAGCCAACATAACGTAGAGCAAGGCGAAATTCAGCGTACGTACCCAGCTTTGGCCCGCCATGCCCAGCACAAAGGGCAATATAGCCAGCACGGTGCCGAACAGGGCAATGCCCAGCCATACTTTAAGCGATATACCGGCCCCGGCAGCAGACGAACGATTCATGCCCGGTCTCCGACACGTTCACCCAACAAACCCGATGGACGAAAAACCAGCACCAGTATCAACACGATAAACGAGAACACGTCTTGGTAATTGCTGCCGAACACCCCGTTGGTGAGATCGCCGATATAGCCCGCGCCCAAAGATTCGATAATGCCCAGCAGCAGCCCCCCCAGCATGGCGCCACCCAAATTGCCTATGCCGCCCAACACCGCGGCCGTAAAGGCTTTGAGGCCCAGCAAAAAACCCATGGTGTACTGCGCGACGCCGTAGTAGGTGGTGACCATTACCCCGGCCACGGCGGCCAGCGCGGAACCGATCAGGAAAGCGGCGGCAATGACGGTGTTGATGTTCACACCCATCAGGCTGGCGACTTCACGATTTTGGGCGGTGGCGCGCATGGCGGTGCCCAGTCGCGTGCGATGCACCACCAGCAACAAGCCGGCCATAATGGCAGTGGCAGTCAGTATGATGATGATCTGCAGCAGGCTGATGCGCGCGCCGCCTATGGGAAAGATAACGGGTTCGATAATATGGGGGAAGCTCAGGTATTTACGGCCCCAGATCATCATGGCAAGGTTTTGGATAATAATGGAAACGCCAATCGCAGTGATCAAGGCGGCCAGACGCGGAGCCCGGCGCAAGGGGCGATAAGCGTAACGTTCAGCCAGCCAGCCCAAAACCATGCAAACTGGAATCGACACCAGCAAGGCCGCCCCCACCGCCAGCCACGCCGAGGTGCCGCCAGGGTCTGCCCCGATAAGCGTCACTACCAGCGTGGTGGCCACCATGGCGCCCACCATGACGACATCGCCATGGGCGAAATTGATCAGGCCTATGATCCCATAAACCATGGTGTAGCCAAGGGCAACCAAGGCGTAAACACTGCCCACGGTAATGCCATTGATCAGCTGCTGTATGAAGATATCCATGCTTTTCTAGAAACGGGGTCAATTGGTGGGGCTGGCCCGCGGACTGCCAGGGAAGCTGGCATTTTATTGCTTTGTTGTGGTGAGCATTTTTTGGGGTGATTGGAGCCTATTTATGGCCACAGACCGTAGGCCGGATTAACGCGAAGCGCGTAATCCGACACTACAACATCGCAAAAGCCAATTTAATTCGATCCGCCAAAACACCACGAAAATCGATTTAATTTGCCTTGCTGACCATAGTCTTGACCATCTCCCATTTGCCGTCTTTGACTTCATAGATGGTGACCGAGATTTCTTTCAGATCGCCTTTCTTGTCGTAGGCAATGTTCTGGCTGGTAGCGCCGGTGCGCGACAGTGCGGCCAGCTTGGGCAGATAAGCCTTGGGCTTGGCCGACCCGGCTGCCTTCATTGCGGTAATCATGTTCCAGGCACCATCATAGGCATAGGGCGCATAAACACCAGGATTCACCTTGAAGCGGGTTTTGTAGTCAGTTTCGAACTTTTCGCCAGCCGCCATCTGCCGCAGCGGCACGCCAGCCAGCGAGGCATATGTGCCATTGGCAGCATCGCCAGCCAGTTTCAGAAAAGTGTCGCTACGCGTCATTTCGCCCGACACCAGCGGGGCCTTGATGTCCAGGGTCGCCATTTGCCGGCGCATGGGGCCGGACTGCGCATCCAGGCCGCCAAAGAAAATGGCGGCTGGCTCTTTGGCCTTGATGTTGGTGAGGATGGCCGTGAAATCGTTGGCTTTGTCGGTGGTGTATTCACGCGTAATGACTTTGCCGCCAGCCGCTGCCACAGCCTTGGCAACCTGGTCGGCCAGCCCTTGTCCGTAGGCGGTGCGATCATCGATAAGAGCGACGGTTTTGGCGCCCAGGTCGTTCACAATAAATTGGCCTGCGGCTGCACCTTGCTGCGTGTCGCTGGTCATCATGCGGAAGGTGGTGTCGTACCCCTGGTCGGTATATTCCGGGGAAGTGGCCATGGCAATTTGCGGCAGGCCGGCATCGTTATATACGCTGGATGCAGGTATGGTGGTACCGGAGTTGAAGTGGCCCAGTACGCCCTGCACGCTTTCATCGACAATTTGCTGCGCCACCTGCACTGCGGTGCGCGGGTCGGCCTGGTCGTCGCGCGTAACCAGTTCGAATTTGGCCTGTTTGCCATCCAGCTGGATCTTCTGGCTATTGGCTTCTTCGAGCGCCAGCGTAAGGCCATTTTTCATGTCTTCGCCGTAATGCGATTGCGGCCCGGTAAGCGGAGCGGCAAAGCCTAGCTTCACAACGGTAACATCTGCGGCCTGCGCCGGGCTAAACGCAAAACCGGCGATAACGGCGGCTGTTGCGGCTAAAAGCTTGAATCTTTTATTGGACTGCATGTGTATCTCCGGTATCAATGAAATGCGAATTAAGCAACACGTGACCAGCATTCGGAATTAAAGCAAAATCACGATGCTTTTATAATTGGTCGTTACCCTTAAAGAAACTCTTTTACGAATAGCGCTTTCTGGTGACGTTGTTCTGCTTTGGTGACGTTGTCGGTTTCTTATGACGTTGTAGGTTTCTGGTGACGTTGTCTGGTTCTTATGACGTTGTAGGTTTCTGGTGACGTTGTCTGGTTCTTATGACGTTGTCCGGGGTGGGTGAAGCTCAGTGCGGCACGGCGTGCTTGTTTCCGCGTCTGCCTCGTACAGCCGGGCGTCGGCCGAACTCGCTAACGCTCAGACAGCGGCCGACGACACCCCCCGGCTTCCCTTCGTCAGCACGCGGCGCACGCCTACCGCCGCACTGAGCTTCATCCACCCCAGACAACTGCGCAATAGGGAATTGGCCGGCCTAACGGCCTTGCAGCCTGAAAAGCTGGTTTTACTGGTGCGGCTGGTCGATGATGTAGTGCTGATTCAAATATCACTGATGCAAAAAGTCGGGTGTGTCGGGGGCTGTGCAGGCGCCTTGCGCAAGCCGTTACGGTCAGCGCCATCGAGGGGGCAAGGCCGCGGCTGTCTGAGCCCGGCGCTTGTCGGACCACTGGTCCGACCGGGCGAGTTCCGCGGACGCCTCGATGGCGCTGAACGTAACGGGAACCCCGTCAGGGGCGCAGCGCGTGAAGCCGAAACAGCCTCCGACACACCCGACTTTCGCAAGAACAAAAGTCACCCACAACACCCGACTTTCGCAAGAACGAAAAACCGCCCACAACACACGCCTGCCCTTAAAAACAAAAACCATTCCCGCAACATCCGAAAAACAACATCTAACCCACCATCATCAGGCTGGCATTACCGCCTGCCGCTGCCGTATTCACACTGACCGCAACCTCGCGCAGTAAGCTTTCAAGGCGATAGCTTTCGCCTGCCGCGAGTTCGTCGCTACTTAGCCCCTGCACTGAAACAATAGGGCCGGCGCGTTGGGCCACGGCCTGGTTCAGCCCGCGCAAAGCATCACTGTCGCCTTCAAACAAAACAGCCTGGTAATCACCTTGCTCTATCTCTGTATCAGCCACCAGGCTTATTGTCTCGCGCTGATCGACCGCGCAAGCGGCAAAAAATGCGCGAGCCACATCGGTATCGAGCAGCGCAATGCGGTTGCCAGTGCGCCTGCAGGCATCAAACTGAATGCGAGCGCCTGTATCGCTTGTCGCCACGCACAATACCGTACCTCGTGGCTTGACATGATAAATATTGCTTTCACCTGTAGGACCATTCAAAGTCAGAGAGGCACCTGCCCCCTGTTGAAGCTCGCACCAGTCGGGCAAGCCTGCTGGACGCTGCACCAGCAGGCGCAATAAATACAAAGGACCGCCCGCCTTGGGCCCGGTACCTGACAGCCCCTCGCCGCCAAAGGGCTGCACCCCCACCACAGCCCCTACAATATTGCGATTCACATAAATATTGCCGGCACGTATGCGCCCCGTCACGTGGGCCACCGTTTCATCCAGCCGGGTATGCACACCGAAAGTCAGGCCATAGCCAGTGGCATTGATGGCATCGACCAATTCATCCAGGCGCTCGCGCCGATAGCGTGCAACATGCAGCACCGGCCCGAAAACCTCACGTTCAAGGGCGGCCACATCATCGATTTCGATGATGGTGGGCGGCACGAACGAGCCATGCTGGCAGCGGGCGTCAAGCGCCAGTTGGTCGACCCTATGGCCGGCATCCCGCAAAGCCTGCACATACGCCAGAATAGTCGTTTGCGCCGCCTGGTCTATGACTGGGCCGACATCAGTCGCCAAAAGATCAGGTCTGCCCACTTGCAGTTCCTGCATGGCCCCTCGCAACATGGTCAGCACGTAATCGGCACAATCTTCCTGCACGCACAGGACGCGCAAGGCCGAGCAGCGCTGCCCCGCCGAGTCGAAAGCGGAAGTCAGCACGTCAAACACGACTTGCTCGGCCAATGCGGACGAGTCGACCACCATGGCGTTTTGCCCGCCTGTTTCAGCAATCAGGGGAATAGGATGGCCAGCGTCATCGAGGCGTTCGGACAGTGTTCTGGAAATCAGGCGGGCTACCTCGGTCGAACCGGTAAACATGACGCCGCGCACGATGGGGCTGGCCACCAGAGCTGCACCCACGGTTTCACCCTGGCCTGGCAAAAGCTGAATTGCTGCTGCCGGTACGCCAGCGCGCCGCAACACAGACACCGCTGCTGCTGCCGTCAGACTGGTCTGCTCCGCCGGCTTGGCCAGCACAGGATTACCGGCAGCCAAGGCGGCTGCCACCTGCCCTGTAAAAATCGCTAATGGAAAATTCCAGGGACTGATGCACAGCACCGGCCCCAAGGGACGATGAGTATCGTTGGAAAAAGACTGCTCGATTTGCGCGGCATAATAACGCAGGAAATCGACCGCTTCACGCACCTCGGCAATGGCATTGGCAAACGACTTGCCCGCTTCCCGGATAATGAGGCCCAGCAAGGGCTGCATGTCATCTTCCAGCATCTGCGCCGCCCGCATCAAGCACTGGGCGCGCTCGGCCACCGGCGTGGCCTGCCAGATAGGAGCCACATGCTGCGCCGCCTCCAGGGCTAACCGGACGTCGGCCGGGCTGGCTTCGATCACATGGCCCACCACATCGCGATGGTCAGCGGGATTGCATACCGCCTGCGCGCGCGCGTCATCCCATGTGGGATCGACTTCGCCGACCAAAGGCGCTGCCCGCCATGAATGGCCCGCGCTATTCAGCAGGGCAGCCGACAACGAGCCCAGGCGATGTTCGTTGGATAAATCCAGGCCAGCGGAATTGAGGCGGCCGCCCTCTTGCTGATAGAGTTGCCGCGGCAAAGGGATTTTATCGTGCGGCGCACCCAAGGGGTGAATGCGCAGGGCCGACTGCACAGGATCGGCAACCAGGCTATCAACCGCGATGGCCTCGTCGCCGATCTGGTTCACAAATGAGGTATTGGCGCCATTTTCGAGCAAGCGACGCACCAAGTAAGCCAGCAAGGTCTCGTGCGTGCCAACCGGCGCATAAATGCGGCAAGGTCTATTCAGCTTGCCTTTGGCAACGGGGCCAGTGACCTCGTCGTACAAGGGTTCACCCATGCCGTGCAGGCACTGGAACTCGTATTGGCCAGAATAATAATTTTGCCCCGCCATATGGTAAATGGCCGACAACGTGTGGGCGTTATGGGTTGCAAACTGTGGATACACGGCCTGCGGCGCGGCCAGCAACTTGCGGGCGCAGGCCAGATAGGAAATATCAGTATATATTTTGCGTGTGTAAACCGGATAGCCTTCCAGCCCGTCGATTTGCGCCCGCTTTATTTCCGTATCCCAGTAAGCCCCCTTGACCAGGCGCACCATCAGGCGATGACCGCTGCGTTGGGCAAGATCCACCAAGTAATCAATAACAAATGGTGCACGCTTCTGGTAGGCCTGCACCACAAAACCTATGCCATTCCAGCCGACAAGCTCGGGGTCGAAACAAAGGGCTTCCAGCAGATCGAGCGACAATTCAAGGCGGTCAGCTTCTTCGGCATCGATATTCAGGCCAATATCGTAACCGCGTGCCAGCCTGGCCAGCGCGGTCATGCGCGGCAGCAGCTCGGCCATGACGCGCTCGCGTTGAGCCCGTGAGTAGCGCGGATGCAAGGCCGAGAGCTTGATGGAAATGCCTGGACCTTCGTATATGCCCCTGCCTTGCGCGGCCTTGCCTATGGCATGTATGGCCTGTTCGTAGGAAACGTAGTAACGGTGCGCGTCGTCGGCGGTGGTGGCGGCTTCGCCCAGCATGTCATAGGAATAGCGAAAGCCTTTGTCTTCCAGCTTGCGGCTATTGGCAATGGCGGCGGAGATGGTTTGCCCTGTGACGAACTGCTCGCCCATCATGCGCATGGCCATATTGACGCCTTTGCGTATCAAGGGCTCGCCGCCCTTGCCGATGAGACGGGTCAGGGCCTTGGAAAGCGACTGTTCGCTATTGACGCTGACGAGCTTGCCGGTCAGCATCAGACCCCAGGTTGCGGCATTGACGAATAGCGACGGTGATTCGCCCATGTGCGAGCGCCAGTCGCCATGGCTGATTTTGTCGCGTATCAGGGCGTCGCGAGTAGCCCTGTCGGGGATGCGCAGCAAGGCTTCGGCCAGGCACATCAGTGCTACGCCTTCCTGGCTGGAAAGGGAGAATTCCTGGATGAGCCCTTCCACCCCGCCGCCCTTGCGCTTGCCGCGCAAGGCCAACACAAGGTGGGCGGCCAAGGCATGCACTTCTTGCGCATGAAGCGTGCGGGCCTGATCAACAAGAACGGGCACACATTCAGTTTCAGGCCGCCTGTAGGCTGACGTAATGGCAGCGCGCAGCACAGACTGCGGCTGTATGTCTTGGGCGAACTCGTAAAACGGCAAGGAAGAATCGGCAAAAGTGGCGCCGTGGTCGGGTTCATCGGTTTCGTTATTGTCTAAATAGCGGATTTCATCAGGCAGCTGTCCACGTTCTATGGCGTTGATGTAGGCCAGTAAAGCCTGCTTATGTAGCCAGTGAGGAGTACAGCCGAGTTTGCCAGCAGCCGTTTTCAGCCGTTGACGCAATGTTTCATCGACTTTGACGCCCAGGGTGGTGGTTGCCATGGCATGTTCCTGTATTCGCTAGGGTTATGGGGCAGTTGCTGCGTTGGTTCTAACCGACGCTGTCTGGCAACAAACCAAATATTAAATTGGTTGCACCTTTATTTGCATCATGGTTAACCCTTGCTTGATAATGGTTGCACCTTTACTGGCTGAGCAGGCACACCATGGGTTTGATTTTGGAGCAATGAGTGCCGGATTGCGCTTGTAAGATTGTGGCGCTGTTTTGCCGGATTACGCGCTTGTGCGCTAATCCGACCTACGACACACAGCCTTTATCCAGCACGCCAGCGACCTGAACCTGTGATCCCGCCAGTTGCGCCGCGATCAGCGATGCCATGCCCCGCAACGCTTCCTGATGCCCTGCCACCAACGCTGACATCCCCGACTGAACTGGCACTTGCGCTACTGCGCTGCACAAACGCGTCTTTTTGCCTGGCTGATTCACCGGTGTCAGCCGCCAGCTTGCATCCAGCGTTACGCGCCGATCGTAAATTGACTCGAAGCGCTGTACCCGAACGGCAATCTTCCACAACGGCAAGGACGCTGACACCATGCCATTCGCCACATCCATCACACCCAGCTTGTACGATAAATCACTGGCAAGCGCATTGCGGATTTCATCAGACAAAGGCGCTGCCCAAAGCGCGCTGCTCAGGGGTATAACCTGGGTGCTGGATGGATCTGCCAAAACGATTTGCAAACGATCCACCTGCTCAGGTAATTGGACGGTTTGAACACTGATGGCGTACTTGGATGATACAGGCGGTAGCGCACTGCCCACTTCGGCCTGTGACGCCGACAGTAAGGTGTAATAACTGGGTGGCGTGCTGGCGCAAGCAGCCAAGGCGCCGCCCAACAAAACGTAACAAAAAAACCGGCCAAAATTCATAACGCTTGTGTTTCCTATGGACTGACCGTTATGGCGTCGCGGGCTGGCCCGCGCAATAGCGCCGTGGGATGGGTTTGCAGGTAATCGGCCAAGGCGCGCAATGACTTCGCAGCCGCGCCAATTTCGCTTAGCGTTTGCTCGATATTGCTATTGAAGGAGGAGTCTTGAGCCAACAGCTTATCAACTTGGCTCAGTGATTTCCTGGCGGCTTTAAGCACCGCGCTGGCTTGTGGCGTCAGTTGCTCGCCTAGCCCATCAACCAGTTTGGACACCGACTTCAAGCTGCCCCGTAAATCTTTACCTATCCCTTCAAAAGGAATTGCGTCAATCTTGGTGACTATGCTGCTGATCTGCTGCTGCAAGCGGTCAAAGTCGCCTGTAATGGTCGGCAGCACCAATGGCTGGTGATGCCTGTTGAAAAGTTCAGCCGGCGCGTCGGGGAAAAAATCCAGCGCCACATATTGCTGGCCGGTCAGCAAATTGGCGGCACGCATTTGCGCGCGCAAGCCATGCTCAACCATAAGAGTCAGCAAATCAAGATCGGTATCCTGGGAATCAGGCTCATGCCTGAGCATGTTTTCATAGGCAGCGCCAAACCGCAAGGGATAGAGCACGCCTTTAACTTGTGCATAAAAATATTTTTCCAATGCATTGTATTCAAGATCAATATCAACGACTTTGCCCAGTTCCAACCCGCGAAAATCGATCGGGGCCCCGACTTTCAACCCCCGCACCGACTGACGAAAATGCAGCTCTATGGGAAATGGCGAACCGTCAGGGTCGGCCATGGCTTGCTCTTCGGTGCCAGCCAGCGCAAACACCGCGGCGGGAGCCGCTGGCTGAGTATCCATCGCGCTGGCCGAGGCAAAAGCCACGCCACCAGCAATGACAGACGCCATGGAGCCAGTTTGTACGTTGAAACCATCTGCGCTCAAGGACAGATTGATGCCGCTGGCATTCCAGAAACGCGCATCTTTGGTGACGAACTGATCGTTAGGCCTGTCGACAAAAATCTGCACCGAAACCGCATTGCCGTTGGAGTCGAGGTCGTAGCCTATGATTCGGCCAACCTGTATGCGCCGATAATACACCGGTGACCCTATTTCGAGCGAACCAAGGTCGGCAGCCTTCAGGGTAAAGCGTGTGCCAGGACGTCCGCTGGTGATTTCAGGCGGTTTCTCCAGGCCGGTGAACTCATACACCAGTGCACTGTCAGCTTTTGACTCTGGTGCATCGACACCGATATAAGCGCCCGACAGCAAAGTACCCAGGCCTGAAACGCCACTAATGCCCAAGCGCGGACGCACCACCCAGAAACGCGTGCCGGCCTGCGTAATATAAGACGCGCCATCAAGATTAAGCTGGGCATTAACCAACACCTTGCTGCGATCGGGAGCAACCGTGATGCCAGTCACCAGTCCAATGACCACATCTTTATAGCGCACCTTGGTTTGCCCAACCTCTAGCCCTTCAGCCGACTCAAAGCTAATCGTGACAGTGGGACCGGTGTGCATCCAGTTACGCACCAGCAGCGTCGCCCCTACCAGCGCAACGACCAGCGGCACCAGCCATATCCAGGAAATCCGGGTTTCGCGCCTGGGCTTGATATTGGGCTGTTTGAGTCCTGATCTTGATTCAGTCGTGGCGGGTATGGCGTTGGCGTGGTGGGAGTCGGACTCGGGTTGTTGGGATTCTGTCATACGGTTCTCTTAGGGCAGCGTTGATTCGGGCACTGCCTGCCCCTGGATGGAATCGGCACGCGATTGTAACGTAGCCGCCTGCGCGTCCCACCCGTAGCGCGGGTCGTAGCTCATGGCGGCAAGCATGGTCAGTATCACTACCAACCCAAAACTGACAGCGCCTGGTCCAGCCACAATCTGCGATATTCCAGGAAAATTGGCCATGGCACTTAACAATATCACCACGAATACATCGAGCATCGACCATTGCCCGATAAACTCGATCAGCTCATACAGACGGGTGCGCTGCCGCTGCACCACTGGACCACGCCATTGTCGACCCAGCATAAGCACGGCAAGTGCAAGAAGCTTGGTCATGGGCACCACCACGCTGGCCACAAAGACAATCAGCGCCAGATCCCAGGACCCCATCTGCCACAGTTCGAGCACACCGCCCAAAATGGTATGTGCGCTGCTGCCTGCCGTAGTGCGCACTTGCATGACGGGCAGCACGTTCGCGGGTATATAAACAATACTGGCTGCTATCACCAACGCCCACACCCGGGCAGTCGGATCTGGCTTGCGCCGGTTGATCCGCGCCCGGCACCGCTCGCAAATGCAAGAGTCCATAGCCTTGGGCATATTCTGCACATAGCCGCAAGCCCCACAAGCAGCAACCGGCGCAGCTTCTGGATCGGGATTCGACACTGCCACCAGCCCGGCATCTTCGGCATAGCGCCATAAGCGGTGGGCCGTCACTCGGCTGAGGCTGGTCAGCATTACAGTCAGTACGGCATAAGCCCACAGGCCAGGCCCCACAAACAGGTTGGCGATACTGGAAAACTTCACTATCGCAACCAGTATGCCCAGCATCAGCACGGGAACCATGCTCCAGGGCGCGAGAGCATGCAAAAAACGCATGCCATAGTGAAAATCACCAGGCAGGCGCCCCGATTTAATGCAAAGCAATGCCCACAGTACAAACAGCAATTGTGTGAGCGGCAACCAAAACCCAAACATGCCGGTCATGATGGCCAGCACTGGACGCCCTTGCTGCCAGGTTAGCCATAGCGCCTCAGGCAAGCTGGCGCTGGTAGTAAGCCCTTGCAGACTTAGCGTAGCCACTGGAAAATAATTGGCGATGGCGAAAACCAGCAACGCTGCTACAACAAGCGCTATCCAGCCATTCAAAGAGACACCGCTGCGACGGTACAGCACGTAGTCGCAACATGTACAGAGAGCGAGCGCGCCCGGTTCTATGGGCGTACGCTCGTGCAACGTTGCGCAATGCTGACAGGCTACAACCGGCCCCTCCAGCATTAATCGACCAGCTCGGGTTCCGGATGCGAGGGCGATGCGTGATTGGACTTGGACGGTTTGTCGGGTTTATCGGTAATGACGAGTTCGACTTTGCCGTCTTGGTCGAGGCGTACTTCGACATGCCCGCCATCGGCCAGGCGTCCGAACAAGAGCTCGTCGGCCAAGGCCCGGCGTATGGTGTCTTGGATAAGCCGCTGCATAGGCCGCGCGCCCATGGCAGGATCGAAGCCCTCTTTGGCAAGGTGTTCGCGCAGTTCTTGCGAAAACACGGCATCGACCCGTTTTTCGTGTAATTGGTCTTCGAGCTGCATCAGGAATTTGTCGACCACGCGCATGATGATGTCGCGCGACAAGGGCGTGAAGCCAATGATGGCATCGAGGCGGTTACGGAATTCAGGCGTGAACAGGCGTTTGATGTCGGCCATTTCATCGCCCGTGCGAGCAGGCTGGGCGAAGCCTATGGAGCTGCGGTTCAGGGCATCGGCGCCCGCATTGGTGGTCATGACCAGGATGACATTGCGGAAATCCGACTTGCGGCCGTTGTTATCGGTAAGCGTACCGTGATCCATGACCTGCAGCAGGATATTGTAGACATCAGGATGCGCTTTTTCGATTTCGTCGAGCAACAGTACGCAATGCGGCTGCTTACTGATGGCTTCGGTGAGCAAGCCCCCTTGATCAAACCCGACATAGCCCGGAGGCGCGCCAATAAGACGCGATACCGTATGGCGTTCCATGTATTCGGACATGTCAAAGCGCAGTAATTCAATGCCCAGCACAAAGGCCAGTTGACGCGCAACCTCGGTTTTGCCCACGCCGGTAGGCCCTGAAAACAGAAAGGAGCCTATGGGCTTATCGGGACGGCCCAAGCCGGAGCGCGCCATTTTTATGGCTGCGGCCAAGGCTTCGATGGCGAGATCTTGACCAAACACCACGGTTTTGAGGTCGCGCTCGAGGGTGGCCAGTTTGTTGCGGTCATCATTGGAGACGCTTTGCGGCGGAATGCGCGCAATCTTGGCCACTGTAGCCTGGACTTCTGCTTTGCCTATGACCTTTTTCTGGCGAGAGCGCGGCAACAGACGCTGCGCTGCACCCGCTTCGTCGATGACGTCGATGGCTTTATCGGGCAGAAAGCGATCATTGATGTGGCGCGCCGCGAGTTCAGCAGCAGCCGTAATGGCGGCAGCCGAATAGCGCACACCATGATGAGCTTCAAAGTGGCCTTTCAAGCCGCGCAGTATCTGTATGGTTTGCTCGACAGTGGGTTCGGCCACATCGATTTTCTGGAAGCGGCGCGATAAGGCGTGGTCTTTTTCGAAGATGCCGCGGTATTCGTTGTAGGTGGTAGCGCCCATGCACTTGAGCTGTCCTGACGACAGGGCAGGCTTGAGCAGGTTGGACGCATCGAGCGTGCCGCCCGACGCCGACCCCGCACCTATCAGCGTATGGATTTCGTCGATGAATAAAATAGCGTTGACATTGTCTTTCAGGGACTTGAGCACGCCTTTGAGCCGTTGTTCGAAGTCGCCACGATACTTGGTGCCAGCCAGCAACGCACCCATATCCAGTGCATAGACCTCGGCATTGGCCAGGATGTCGGGTACCTCGCCCTTGGTAATGCGCCATGCCAGGCCTTCGGCAATGGCTGTTTTACCCACGCCCGCCTCGCCCACCAACAAGGGATTATTTTTGCGGCGACGGCACAGCACCTGAATGACGCGCTCGACTTCGTGTTCGCGCCCTATTAAAGGATCGATGCGGCCTTGGCGGGCCTCGGCGTTGAGGTGCGTGGCGTAGAGTTCCAGTGGCGATTTTTGCTGGTCGGATTTGGGCTCGGCTTCGATAGCCTGCGCTTTGGGTGGTTCGGCAGGGGTTTCTTCGGTGGCCTTGGTAATGCCATGCGACAAGTAATTGACTACATCCAGACGCGTAACCCCCTGCTGCTGCAGAAAATACACCGCGTGGGAATCTTTTTCGCCATACATGGCCACCAGCACATTGGCGCCAGTAACCGTATTTTTATTTGAGTTTCCTGACGAGACGTGCATGATGGCACGTTGGATAACACGCTGGAAGCCCAGCGTGGGCTGGGTATCAACTTCGTCTTCGCCGGGAAATACGGGCGTGTTCTCGTTGATGAACTTGCGCAGTTCTTGACGCAAGATATCAGTATTGGCGGAACAGGCGCGCAGCACATCGACCGCGGCGGCGTTATCAAGCAAAGACAGCAGCAGATGCTCTACTGTAATAAATTCATGTCGCGCTGTGCGGGCCTCGACAAAGGCCATGTGCAGGCTGACTTCAAGTTCTTCGGAAATCACGCTTCCTCCATTACATATCGGAGCGGACAAACAATTCGATAAATCCTATTCTATGACTAAATCGACCTTGCGTATCAACATTAATAAAAGAGTCATCTTAGTTTTATCGGCTAACTTCCAATTACCGATAACCTTACTATACCCGTACTTTTTGCGTCTCGTGCAAGTGCTTTGCCAGGTATGGGCAACAAAGGCCAAGTTCAGCTATCTGGCGCGGGTTCCATTACGCACTGCAGCGGGTGCTGGCGCGCATGCGCCAACTGACGCACCATCTCGACCCGAGTGGCTGCGATATCGCGCGGATATACACCACAGACCCCGCGCCCTTCATGATGCACCTTGAGCATGATGCGCGCTGCTTCGTCTTCGTTTTTGCCAAAAATTCGCTGCAACACACCGACAACGAAATCCATGGGCGTGTAATCGTCGTTCAGCAGCACCACCTGATACATGGGCGGAGGCGCCAGTTTGGCGGCTCTGCGATCAAGAACTGTGTCTCGCTGATTTTCAATTTGTGTGACCATGACGATACTAGTGGTTTCCATAGTTGACTAGGTTGGGATAAATTGCGCATTATCATAGTATTCTGACTGCTGGGATATTTATTGGCATGGCAGAATTCGTAGGCTAAAGATAAACTTTGTAGTCGAGTTTCAACCTTACACTATAGTCGAGAGGCAGTCCGTATGTCTGATACAACCGCAACCTCCACAGGGGACACCGAAAAGCTGACAGGAACCGTCAAATGGTTCAACGATGCCAAGGGTTTCGGCTTTATTACCCCGGACAACGGGGGCGAAGACCTTTTTGCGCATTTCTCATCCATCCAAATGAACGGCTTCAAAACCCTCAAAGAGGGCCAGAAAGTCGCGTTTGAAATTGCTCAGGGCCCAAAAGGTAAACAAGCACTCAATATTACGGCTGCCTGATCACACGCAACAACTAGGTTTGCCTATCAATAATAATGTATAAATTTTATCCGCTTACGGGGCTTAGCAGCCCTGTTTTTTTTCGCAGCCTGCTTGCGGCAGTGCTATTTTTGCTTGCGCCCTGGTGTGCACAGGCGCAAGGCATGTTGTTGCCTACCGCCCAACTGTTGGTTGATACGCACACAGTCAGCGCCGAAATCGCCCGTACTGAAGAAAGCCGATCTTTGGGCTTGATGCACAGGGCATCCCTGCCTGCCAACCACGGCATGCTGTTTGTGTTTGATGAAGTCGGCATGCCCTGCTTCTGGATGAAAAACACACCTCTGCCGCTATCAATTGCCTTTATCGACGAGCAAGGGATTATCGTCAATATTGCCGACATGCAACCCCAAAGCCTGGATTCGCACTGCCCGGCAGGGCCTGTCATTTATGCCCTGGAAATGCAACAAGGCTGGTTCCGGCAAAATCAGATAAAACCCGGCGCAAAAATCGAACACTTGCCAAAACCCTAATGCGATGCAGGCATTGAACTGCAGATCATAATCAAGCAGTCAGGCCGCCCAGCTTGCTGTTGCGTAGTTGTTCGGTGTGGGTAAGGTCACCAGAACCTGACGATCTCATCAAGCACCATAAAAAAAACCCCGCAGCACCATGCTACGAGGTTGCTTTACGCACTGACAGCCTGTTTGTCAGATCGCGCTGCGTGTATGGTTGCAGCATTGTTTGCCGGATTACGGCGCTGGGCGCGCCTAATCCAACCTACAAACCTCATCCGATGCTGTTACACGCGTTCCAGGATAACGGCAATACCCTGCCCCACCCCTATGCACATGGTGCAAAGTGCGTAACGGCCACCGGTGCGGTGCAACTGGTTGACAGCGGTAATCGCCAAACGCGCGCCGCTGGCACCCAGGGGGTGACCCAGGGCGATTGCGCCGCCATTGGGATTGACGCGGGGGTCGTTGTCTTGTAGACCCAGCATACGCATAACTGCCAACCCTTGAGCGGCAAAGGCTTCATTCAGCTCGATCACATCAATTTGATCCAGTGTAAGCCCAGCCAAAGCCAGTACCTTCTGAGTTGCCGGCGCTGGCCCTATGCCCATGATGCGCGGTTCGACACCGGCAGTCGCCATGGCGACCACGCGTGCGCGCGGCGTCAGGCCCTGCGCGCGCGCCATGGACTCAGACGCCACCAGCAAGCCGCAAGCGCCGTCGTTGACCCCGGACGCATTGCCCGCTGTGATGGTGCCGTCGGGACGCACAATAGGCTTGAGACGAGCCAGGGCCTCAAGTGTGGTCTGACGTGGATGCTCGTCGGTATCAACCACAATCGGGTCGCCCTTGCGCTGCGGGATGTGCACTGGAATGATTTCAGACTGGAAAACACCAGCCGCCTGTGCTGCTGCTGTTTTAGTCTGGCTGGCCAAGGCAAACAAGTCCTGGTCGGCACGCGACACCTTAAACTGATCAGCCACGTTTTCCGCCGTTTCAGGCATGGAATCAACGCCATATTGCGACTTCATCAGCTTGTTGACAAAACGCCAGCCGATGGTGGTGTCGAAAATGGCAGCGTTACGCGAAAACGCGCTGTCGGCCTTGCCCATGACAAACGGAGCCCGGCTCATGCTTTCAACACCACCAGCCAAAACGAACTGGGCATCGCCCGAGCGAATGGCGCGCGCAGCCGAACCTATTGCATCCAGGCCAGAACCGCACAAGCGGTTAATTGTGGCGCCTGCCACTTCGATGGGCAAGCCTGCCAGCAAGGTAGCCATGTGGGCTACGTTGCGATTGTCTTCGCCGGCCTGGTTGGCGCAGCCAAACAAGGCGTCGTCCAGCCTGGCCCAATCCACATCGGGATTGCGTTGCATGAGTGCTTTAAGGGGCGCTGCGGCCAGGTCGTCGGCGCGGACCGAAGCAAGAGAGCCGCCATAACGGCCAAATGGTGTGCGAACAGCATCGCAAATAAAAGCTTGAGTTGTCATGGTCATACCCGGAAATCAAGAAAATGAAAGTGCTGAAAATCGTACGGCCGCAACAGCGCTGGACATCTCTGCCGCGATAAAGCTGATTATCTTAGCGCATGTACAGCGAATTGCTGAATTATCTACAAAAAGCTGTCCACGGCATGGTCGCTTGCAAGGCTGCCATGGCGACCACATTGTATGGCTTTCTTGGTACGGTGATTGCCCGGTGTAGCGACGGGCTGTCGAATTAGCGCCGCCAGGTGTGCAATCCGACAGCCGACATAAAAAAACACCGCATAAAAACACGGTGTCTCTTCAAAACGCCCAAGGCACGAATTCTGGCGTTAAAAAGCCTGAAAAAGCACCCTGAGGCAGTTAATGCGGCGCAAGGCCAGGCGAATTAACCCAGGTTGGCAGCGGCGAAATCCCAGTTGACCAGGTTCCAGAAGTGCTCGAGGTACTTGGGGCGTGCATTGCGGTAGTCGATGTAATAGGCGTGCTCCCAGACGTCACAGGTCAGTAGCGGCACATCGGACGTGGTAAGCGGAGTGGCCGCATTGCTGGTGTTGACGATGTCGAGCGAACCATCGGCCTTTTTCACCAACCATGTCCAGCCTGAACCGAAGTTGCCTGCAGCCGACTTGTTGAAAGCCTCTTTGAATGCGCTGACACTGCCCCACTTGGCGTTGATGCCGGCCAGTAGCGCGCCGGTGGGTTCACCGCTGTTGGGGGTCAGGCTGTTCCAGTAAAAGGTGTGGTTCCAGATTTGCGCAGCGTTATTGAAAACACCGCCAGACGATTTCTTGACCACGTCTTCCAGGGAGGCCGATTCAAACTCAGTGCCTGCAACCAGATTGTTCAGATTAGTGACATAGGACTGATGGTGCTTGCCGTAGTGAAACTCCAGGGTTTCCTTGGAAATATGGGGAGCCAGCGCATCAAGGGCGTAAGGTAGCGGGGGAAGTGTAAAAGCCATGTTCAAATTCCTTAAAAAAACCAGTCGGAATGCCTATAAACAGCATATGTAGCGTGCCTGGCATGCATATACCTGGCGCTCACAGCAAAGCGTGCGCTTGTAGCACACCGACACGCAAGCTGCCTTGACCAAGCTCAACACCAAGCTGTTCGCCAACACTTAAGTCTAACGCATTTTTTACAATCTTCCCGTGCTCGGTGCGAACTATGGCGTAGCCACGCCCCAGGATGTTTTTTGGACTCAAGGCCTGCAAGGTTTGAGTTGCAGCAAGCAAACGCTGGCGCCGGCGCTCGAGCTGGCGCTGCGCCGCATAGGCAAGCTGTTGCGCCTGCCTGCCTACTTCGGTGCGCAGATCAGGCAAACGTGGCTGGGCATGGGCCAACCTAGCCTTGAGCAAAGCCAGGCGCGCGGCGTAGCGTTCGTGCGGTGCAGCGGCGGCACGGGACAAACGGCTTTTCAAGACTTGCAAGCGTTCATTTTGTTGTTGCAGGCGCTGTTGCGGCGAGACCAGCATGGCCACGGCGCGATCCAGGCGCAAAGCGGCACGTTCGAGTAAACGACGATGCTGCGCGCTTAAAGCGCCGAATGCCATATCCAGCTGAACCAGGCAGGCCTGTCGGGTGCGACAGCACAACTCGGCCGCCGCCGTGGGGGTGGGCGCACGCAGATCGGCAACGAAATCAGCGATAGTAAAGTCGGTTTCATGGCCCACGCCACTGATGACAGGAATGGGGCTGGCCGCTATGGCGCGGGCCAGCGACTCGTTGTTGAAGCTCCATAAGTCCTCCAGGCTGCCACCCCCACGCACCAGCAACAGGGTATCGACCTCGTTGCGCACTATGGCTTCGTTCAAGGCCTGCACCAACTTGCCTGCGGCATCCTGACCCTGTACCGGCGCAGGATAGACGATCACGGCGACATGGGGTGCGCGCCGCGCCAAAGCGGTCAAGACGTCGCGCAAGGCTGCCGCAGCCATGGAAGTGACCACCCCCACTGCCAGCGGCATGGTCTTGATGGCGCGCTTGCGGGCGGGATCGAACAACCCTTCAGCAGCCAGTTTTTCTTTCAGCAGCAAAAAGGCTTCATGCAAATCGCCCCGCCCCGCTCGCCGCATGCTCTCGACCTGCAGCTGGTAGTCGCCGCGTGGCTCGTATAAGGTAACGTTGACGCGAAATTCAAAACGTTCGCCGGGCTTGGGTACCAAGCCTGTTGCTTGCGCACGACCGCGAAACATCACAGCCCGTACCGTTGCACCCTCGTCTTTGATGGAAAAATACCAGTGCCCCGACGCAGCCTGCGTGAAGTTGGAAATTTCACCACGCACCCAAATGCGCGAAAAATGACTTTCGAGTAACTGCCCAACCTGGCGATTGAGCTGACTGACCGTCCAAACGCCGTCTTTTGCAGGCTCCAGACCGACTGATTCCATAGAAATTCCAATTTAAGCCAAGTTCTGTCCACAGAAGAAATCATTTTGTCAAATTGGTGGAATATCAACCCAATTCCAGCCACAGATCAAAAACCTCTTTAGATTGAAGCGGTAACATACTGATAAATAACAATAATATAAAAAATACAATAATGAGCTGAAATTAGCCACTGAACCTCCAGCCCTACGAAACAGAGGCTGTTGGGCAGCTTATCCACAGAATTATCCACAGATTTTGTGGATACTCTCTGGAGAGCCCCCGTACACGTCATCTAGCCTATATATTTGACAGCACACCTGTGTTTAGCCAGCCATTTTGGCACGTAAGCCAGCAAACACAAACCATGACAAGCTAACGATTGTAAAATGCCGTCCAGGCAAACCAATACTAACGGAGACACCCTTGCTCGAAATCATTCATGCAGCAGGCTGGCCCATCTGGCCACTAATCGCCACTTCGGTGCTTGGCCTAGCGCTGGTCATTGAACGCTTCCTGTCATTGCGCACCAGCCTTGTGTTTCCGCAGCGTCTGCCCGGCCAGGTGCTTGAACTGCTGCGGCAAAAACAAGACAGCCCTGACGCCGTGTTGCGCCTGGCTGGCAATTCCCCGCTGGGGCGCGTACTGGCAGAGGTCCTCGTCAACCGCAAAGAATCCAATGCGTACCGGCTGATCGCCATAGAAGATGTAGGCAAAGATGTAGCTCACCGCCTTAACCGCTACCTCCCGGCGCTGGCAACCATTGCAGTGATCTCACCGCTAATGGGCCTGTTTGGCACCGTAGTGGGCATGATAGAAATCTTTGGTTCGTACAACCCCGCCGGAGGCGACCCCGCCCAACTGGCACGCGGTATTTCCATTGCGCTGTACAACACCGGCCTGGGCATTATTATCGCGGTTCCCGCCCTCATCTTCCACCGCTATTTCCGCTCGCGCGTCGAACATTTCCTGCACCTGATGGAACGCGAAGCCAGTGTCCTGAACCGACTGGTCAGCCACGAGGCCGCACTATGAACTTTCGCCGCCGCCAAACCGATGACGAGCCAGAGATCAATCTTATTCCCCTGATCGATGTATTGCTGGTCATACTGATTTTCCTGGCGGCCACCACCTCGTTCAGTCGCTATAACCAGCTCAAGGTTGCTTTACCCGAAGCTCAGGCCGACACCGCCGATACCGACACACTGAATATCGCCATCAGCCAGGAAGGCCTGTACGCACTCAACGGCCAACTCCTTACCGATACCAGCAGCCAGCAAATCGCCCTGGCACTGCAGGCGGCCTCGAAAAGTCAAAAAACCGACATCCTGGTCATCAACGCCGACGCCCAGGCCACACACGAAGCCGTCGTCCGCGTCATGGAAGGCGCGCGGCTGGCTGGCATATCACGCGTCAACTTTGCCACGCTAAGCCCGCAGTGAAAGCCCCCTTCCATCTCGGCCGTATCGTCCACAAGGCCTGGCAGCACAAGGGCCTGCTCAGCACGCTGTTATGGCCGCTCTCGTGGATAGTGATGGGCGTGGTTGCCCGCAAGCGCAGGCGCTACCAGCAGCAGCCCGAACTGGCTTACCACAGCCACCTTCCTGTCATGGTTGTGGGCAATATCTATGTTGGCGGCACAGGGAAAACGCCAATAACCATTGCACTGGTGCAGGCCTTGCAGGAAAAAGGCTGGCGCCCGGGCGTCATTAGCCGCGGCTACGGCGTGCACGTAGGCGAACAGGCCAAAACAGGCCAGGGGCAATTGCCCGCCTCAGAGTTTGGCGACGAACCCGCGCTTATCGCCAGCAGCACCCAAGCCCCGATTGCAGTGCACCCCAGCCGTATTCTGGCCTTGAAAAGGCTGCAAAAAAAATACCCCGCAGTCAACCTGATCATTTCTGACGATGGCCTGCAGCACCTGGCACTGGGGCGCGACCTAGAAGTCGTGGTGCAGGATGCGCGCGGCACTGGCAACGGCCGGGTACTGCCTGCCGGCCCATTGCGCGAACCAGCCAGCCGCCTGCTTTCGGTCGATTTTCTCATCACCAACTTGCAAGCGGAACAAGCCGCCCCCGCCCCCATTGCCACGCCGGCGCACCAGCTAAGCATGCGCCTGGTGCCGACACGGCTAGTGCAATTATCAAGCGGCCTGGCACTCGACTGGCAAGCATGGCTGACACAATATGGCCGGGAAGGCGCCAGTGCCGTGGCCGCCATAGGCCAGCCGCAGCGCTTTTTTTCCATGCTTGCCGCTGCCGGCCTGCCGCTCGAACAATGCATAGGGCTGCCCGACCACGATGCCTACCAGAACCCGCCTTTTGCCCGCCTGACCTCACCCCACATACTGATTACCGCCAAAGACGCCGTCAAGTGTGAACGTTTTCAGGACCCTCGGCTATGGGTCGTCCATGCCACCCCTGTTTTTTCCGACCCCAACTGGATCGAACTGGCTGATCAGTTACTACGAGCCATTGCCGATAAAAAGGCCGCCCTGGCCGCTGCCGGCCTTCAGGCATTAAACTCTGACTTTTAACTCTTTGCCTAACTGGAGCCTCGCATGGAATCCCGCCTGCTTGAAATACTGGTCTGCCCAATTTGCAAAGGCAACTTGCATTACGACCGCGAACACCAGGAACTGATCTGCCGGGCCGACAAGCTCGCCTTTCCTATCAAGGACGGAATTCCAGTCATGCTTGAAAACGAGGCACGTGACCTGGCCGCCAAACCTGATGGCGCTGCAGCCAACGCCTGAGCACATGAACTTTATCGCCGTCATCCCAGCGCGCGCAGCCTCGACCCGCCTGCCCGACAAACCTTTGCTCGATATCGCCGGCAAGCCCATGGTGGTGCGCACCGCGCAACAAGCTGCCCTGTCGGGCGCAGCGCGCGTTGTGGTTGCCACCGACGACACCCGCATCCAGGCAGCCGTGCAACAACACGGGTTTGAGGCCTTGCTCACGCGCGCCGACCATCCCACCGGTACCGACCGCCTGGCTGAAGTGGCTCACCTGCTGGCCCTGCAACCCGATGCCATTGTGGTGAACGTGCAGGGCGACGAACCCCTGATCGACCCGCAGCTTATCAACCAGGTGGCCCAATTGCTTGCGCTTCAGCCCGATGCCGCCATTGCCACGTGCGCCACGCCAATTTTGTCGGATAGCGCCTTGTTCAACCCCAACGTGGTCAAATTGGTCTGTACGCAACAACAGCGCGCTCTTTATTTTTCACGAGCACCCATTCCATGGGCGCGCGATGCCTTGGCTGGCGGTCGGCAACAACTGGCACCCGGCCTTCCCGCCTTGCATCACATAGGGCTGTATGCCTACCGCGCCGAATTCCTGCAGCGCTTTGCAACGCTGGCGCCCGGCCCACTTGAATCCTTCGAATCTCTGGAACAATTACGCGCGCTCGAAAATGGCTATGCCATTGCCGTGCACATCACCAACACACATCCTGCTGCAGGCGTCGACACCGCCGATGATCTGGCCAGAGTACGCGAAAGCTTTATAAATCGGTTATAAATCGACTTCAAATCTGCTCATTCCGCGTCCTGGAATGACCTGAACCAAACCAGGTCATTCCAGGGCTGTGCAAAAATTGCTGCAATGCGGCATAATCGGAAAAACCTAAGAAAACGAAACTCAGGAGAAGTTCATGCGACTGATACTGCTCGGTCCTCCCGGTGCGGGTAAAGGCACACAAGCGGCATTCATCACCGAAAAATTCGGCATACCCCAGATTTCAACTGGCGACATGCTGCGCGCCGCGGTCAAGGCCCAGACCCCACTAGGCCTCGAAGCCAAAAAAGTCATGGATGCGGGCGGCCTGGTGTCTGACGACCTCATCATCGGCCTGGTACGCGATCGCCTCCAAGAACCAGATTGCGAGCATGGCTATCTGTTTGACGGCTTTCCTCGTACCATTCCTCAAGCGGATGCGCTCAAAAGCGCTAATATTTCGCTGGATTTCGTCATCGAAATCGTGGTTCCCGAAGAAAACATCATTGAACGCATGAGCGGACGCCGCGTGCACCCCGCCAGCGGGCGCAGCTACCACACCAAGTTCAACCCACCCAAAACCGAAGGCATTGACGACATCACTGGCGAGCCTCTGGTGCAACGCGCCGACGACCTGGAAGAAACCGTGCGCCATCGCTTGTTGGTGTATCGCGAACAAACACGGCCTTTGGTTGACTATTATTCCGGATGGGCCGACTCCGGCGCCGCCAACGCACCCGCTTACCGTCAATTGTCGGGGCTGGGCAGCGTAGAAGAAATCAAAGATCGCGTTTTTGAAGCGCTCAAGGTCAAGGCGTAGCACGCTTATTTATCGGATTACGCTTGTGCGCCTGGCAAAAATGCTTTGTCAGGTTGCGCGCCTGCGTTCCTTGAAAAAGCTGTTTGTCGGATTATGCGCTATGAGCTAATCCGACCTGCGCAAAGACATAAATTACATCAACACACGAGACATAATCATGGAAATCAAGAACAAGGTATTTATCGTTACGGGCGGCGCGTCGGGTCTGGGCGCGGGTACAGCACGCATGCTGGTCGCCGAAGGCGCCAAAGTCGTTCTGGCCGACGTCCAGGACGAAGCCGGCGAAAAGCTGGCAGCCGAGCTTGGCCAGGTTTACGTGCACTGCGACGTCACGCAAGAAGCCGACGGCCAGGCGGCTGTTGCCGCAGCCTTGAAGCTGGGTGCACTGTTCGGCCTGATAAGCTGCGCCGGCGTTGCCCCCGCGTCACGTACTGTAGGCAAAAATGGCCCGCACGCGCTAGACCTGTTCCAGAAAGTGGTCATGATCAACCTGGTCGGCACCTTCAATATGACGCGCCTGGCGGCTGCCGCCATGAGCGAAAACACGCCCGAGCCCACCGGCGAACGCGGTGTGCTGATCAACACCGCCTCGGTGGCCGCCTACGACGGGCAAATTGGCCAGGCAGCCTATGCTGCATCGAAGGCCGGCGTGGTTGGCATGACCCTACCCGTTGCACGCGACCTGTCCAAGGTAGGTATACGCTGCGTAACCATCGCTCCCGGTATTTTCGGCACGCCCATGGTCTTTGGCATGCCCCAAGAAGTGCAAGACTCGCTGGCGGCCAGCATTCCGTTTCCGGCACGCCTGGGCCGTCCTGAAGACTACGCCAAACTGGTCAACAGCATTATCACCAACGACATGCTAAACGGTGAAACCATACGCCTGGACGGAGCCATACGCATGGCCCCAAGGTAATCAGCACTAATGAGCTTGCTCAGATCAGCCGCGACGGTCAGTAGTTTTACCCTGTTTTCACGTATAACAGGCCTGATACGCGACATTCTCATAGCCAGCTCATTTGGCGCAGGGCCGCTGACGGACGCTTTTTGGGTGGCTTTTCGCATACCCAATCTGCTGCGGCGCCTGTTTGCCGAAGGCGCCTTCTCCCAAGCCTTCGTGCCCATACTGGGCCAGGTGCGCAATACCCGCCCCCACGACGAAGTACGTGTACTGCTGGACCGCGTGGCGCTGCTGCTAACCTGCGCCCTGATGCTGATTACCCTGGCTGGCATGGTTGCCACGCCGTGGGTGGTCAGCGCCATGGCCAGCGGCATGCGCGCTGCCTCGCGACAAGCCGAATTCAATGCTGCGGTCTGGATGACCCGCATCATGTTCCCTTATATTGTCTGCATGTCGCTGGTGGCCTTTGCCTCGGGCGTGCTCAATACCTGGAGCCGTTTTGCCGTACCGGCGTTCACTCCAGTACTGCTGAACGTCGCCATGATAGGCGCCTGCCTATTCCTGACACCGTATTTTTCCACGCCTATCTACGCGCTGGCTGCCGGTGTCATGCTGGGCGGCGTAGCGCAATTGCTGGTGCAATGGCTGGCCCTGGCCAGGCTGGGTCTGCTGCCACGTTATTCACCCAGGCTACGGCAAGCCTGGCAAGACCCCACTGTACAGCGCATCATGCGCCAGATGCTGCCCGCCATACTGGGCGTATCGGTAGCGCAAATATCCCTGCTGATCAACACCAATATCGCCACCTGGCTAAACCCCGGCAGCGTCACTTGGCTGTCGTTTGCCGACCGCCTCATGGAATTCCCCACTGCATTGCTGGGCATCGCCCTGGGCACCGTGTTATTGCCCACGCTATCAGCCGCCCACGCCCGCCAGGATCACGCTGCCTATAGCGCCCTGCTCGACTGGGGCCTGCGCCTGGTGCTGTTGCTGGGCCTGCCCGCCGCCCTGGGCCTGGCGCTGCTTTCCGACGGCCTGGTCGCCACGCTGTTTCATTACGGCGCCTTCAGTGACCACGACGTCATGCAAACGCGGCTTGCCGTCATGGCCTATTCCGCCGGCCTGATCGGCCTGCTGGCCATCAAGATTCTGGCGCCTGGCTTCTACGCCAAACAAAACATACGCACGCCGGTAAAAATTGCTATTTTCGTCCTCATCCTGACCCAGATATTCAACCTCATCTTCGTGCCCCGCTATGCCCACGCCGGGCTGGCGCTGTCGATAGGCCTGGGCGCCAGCGTGAATGCCCTGCTGCTAGTCATTTTGCTGCGCCGTCACAAGTTGTACGAGCCCCAGGCCGGTTGGTGGCGTTTCGGGTTTAAGCTGGTTCCGGCACTGGCCGCGCTGGCCGCAGTGCTCTGGGCTGCCGACCACTCCATCGACTGGCTGGCGCTGGGTACGCACCCAGGCCAACGTGTTTTGTGGCTGGGAGCGGTGTTGGCAGCTAGCGCACTGGCCTATTTCCTTGCGCTGTTCGTGTGCGGGTTCAGGCCTATTGACTTTACACGCCGCCACAAGTGATATAGAATAGCTGTCTTTGCCGAATAAACCTTAACAGAAAACCGGATACGCAATACTATGGCCAATACCGCCCAAGCCCGTAAACGTGCTCGCCAATCGGTTGAGCGCAACAAGCACAACGCCAGCCTGCGCTCGATGCTACGCACCTCGATCAAACGTGTGCGCCAAGCCATCGATGCCGGCGACAAAGCAGCCGCTGCCGCAGTTTTCCAGAAAACGACCAGCATTATCGACCGCGTTGCCGACAAGAACATCATTCACAAAAACAAGGCTGCTCGCCACAAGAGCCGTCTTGCCGCTGCAGTTAAAGCACTAGCCTGATTACTGTCATGATTTAGTCGGCAAATCAGTGCTCGAGCCTACGCTCATTCAAAACGGGACGCAACAGCGTCCCGTTTTGCGTTACGGGTGTCTGCGGTATAGTTCGGCTTGCGCAAGAATTCAATAATCGACTAACGAGACACCCATGACCACAGAAAAACCCACTCTACTTGAACTGCAGCCCTTCCCCTACCCTGGTGCAGAACAGCAGTTGGCCGAGCAGTTCAACGTGATACAACTCTGGAAAGCATCTGATCGCACCGCCGTCATTGCCGCCAACAGCGACAAGATCACGGTGCTAACCACCAGCGCCATGACAACCACCCGCGCTGAACTCATCGATGCCTTGCCCAAACTGCAGGCAATATGCAGCTTTGGCGTCGGCTACGACGGCATCGACGTCAAGCATGCTCAGCAAAAAGGGATACAAGTCAGCAACACCCCCGATGTACTGAACGACTGCGTGGCCGATCAGGCCATGGGCCTGCTGCTGGCCACCGCCCGCAGGCTGGGCCACGCCGACCGCTATGTGCGCGCCAATCAGTGGGGCAGCGGCTCCAGCTTTCCCGTGGGTGTGAAAGTCAGCCACAAAAAAATGGGCATCGTAGGCCTGGGCCGCATAGGCATGGCCATCGCCCAGCGCGCAGCCGGTTTCAACATGGATATCCGCTACCACAATCGCAATCCGCGCAACGACGTCCCCTACATCTACGCAGCGTCACTGTCCGACCTTGCCGCCTGGGCCGACTTCCTGGTTGTCGCAACGGTAGGCGGCGCATCCACGCGCCACTTGGTCGATCAAAAGGCCATCAAGGCGCTCGGGCCCAAGGGCATCCTGATCAATATTGCGCGCGGTTCGGTCATCGACGAAAACGCCATGGTGCAGGCACTGGTCAGCGGCGAACTGGGCGGCGCCGGCCTGGACGTCTACGAATCAGAACCTACAGTCCCCGACGCCTTGAAGTCCCTCGATAACGTGGTCATCGTGCCGCACATCGCCAGCGCCACCGCCGAAACCCGGCAAGCCATGGCCGACCTTGTCCTTGAAAACGCCCTTGCCTTCGCTCGCACTGGCAAGCTGGTCACCCCCATACCTCAGCTTTAATCAAAAAAAACACACCCCATCATCATGAATCCATCAACATTAATTGGCATAGTCGCCAGCGTCCTGCTGCTTGGGGTTGTGCTGTTTTTTTCTGCCGAAGACCCCCGGCTGTTCCTGGACATTCCCAGCCTGGCGATTGTTCTGGTCGGCACCCTCGCCGCCACCTTCATCAGCTACCCCCTGAGCGAAGTGGTGCGCATCTTCGGCCTGATACGCACTGTGGTGCGCCGCGAGCATCTCTACACTAGTCACGACATCGAAGACCTGGTGGCTATTTCCCGCACCTGGATGAGCGGCAATATACGCGCTGTCGAAGCTGCCTTGGAAAACGTATCCAATCCATTTCTGAAAACAGGGGTGCAACTGGTCATCGACATGACGCCCGAAGAAGACATTATCGACCTGCTCGAATGGCGGATCGCGCGCCTGCGCGCCAAAGAATATGCCGAAGCCCAACTGTTTCGCGTGATGGCAAACTACGCGCCCGCCTTTGGCATGCTGGGCACCCTGATAGGCCTGGTGAACCTGCTGTTCCTGCTGGGCGATGGCGACATGACCTCCGTAGGCCGGCACATGGCCCTGGCCCTCATGACCACCTTCTACGGGGTTCTGTTCGCCAACCTGCTGTTCAAGCCCGTGGCGGTCAAACTAGAGCGCCGCACCGAGCAGCGCGTGGCACTGATGAACATGGTGCTGCAGGGCATCTCCATGATGTGCCAAAAGCGCAGTCCCACCCTGATGCGTGAAACCCTCAATTCTTTTGTGGCCGAATTCCAGGACGAAATCAACGACGGCAGCAGCCGCCGTCCACAAGCCCAAGCCCAGTCCTGAAACAGTCCTATGCCGAGCGAACACACAAACAGGTACCAAACAGCGCGCGACACAGGCACACGTGCGCAACGCGCAGACACGCCCTTGTCCCAGCTTGTCGCGCGCCAGCGCGAGCTCGAGGCCGAGCTGGCTGCCGCCCGCAAAGCGACGCACCCTGGCCGGCCCAACCGCAAGCAATGGCATAGCCCTCAGGCCCCGACACAAGAAGACGAAGGCTGGTTTACTACCTACCTAGACGTCATGACCCTGCTGCTGGTTTTACTTGTGGTCATGCTGGCCTACTCGGGCAAGCAAATGGCAGCAAGCTCTACATCGCCCCCCAGCGCGCTGGCCAGCATAGCCCTGATCCCAGGCCTGCCCAGTCTCGATTTGCCCTCCATTTCAACCAGCATAGGCCTGCTTCCTGGCGGTAACGGTTTGCTGCCCAAGGTAGGACTGCATCACCAACATCGGGCGCTGCAAGGCGCGACGTCCGCCGCAAGCGAGTCATACCCCGAGGTCGCACCGACGCAACTGGGCCAGGACTTTACCTCAAGCGAGCCATCGTCCAACGATACAGCCTTGAACGAAGAAATCGCCCTGTCCATCAGCAATACCTTTGCCAAGGGCGAACCCTTGGTGGAAAACGGCAGCCTGACCGGCAATAACGTACTGACGCAGCCAGAAGAAGCACCAGTAGCGCCAGAACAGGCGCCTGTTGCTGCTGTAATGCCCGTGGAACCAGACCACTCGCCACAGCCAAACACACCACCTAAGGAAGATATGCTGGCCGGGTTGCCTATAAGTGAACTGGGTGACGATATCGACATTATCGTCAATGAAAGATCCATCAGCTTCCGGATCAATAGCGAAATCCTGTTTGGCTCTGGCCAGGCCGAACTAAGCCGGGAAGGCTTGGCAGTCCTCAGGCGCCTGATCCCCGTCTTCAGCGGCGTCAAACACCGAATTACCGTCGAAGGGCATACCGATTCGGTACCCATGCTGCGCAACCGCCAGTATCCATCCAATTGGGAACTCTCGGGCGCCAGAGCAAGCAGCGTCGTGCGCTACCTGCAGACCAATGGCATTACCGGCGACCGTCTGCGAGCCATAGGCAACGCCGATACACAACCACTGGCAAGCAATGCAAGTCCAGAGGGCCGGGCCAATAACCGACGCGTGGAATTAATTATGGAACGGCCGGAAAACTGATTTATTCTTCCGGCCTGGAAGGGGGTGGCACTTCCCTTTCGGTGACCTGCAAATGATTATCGGTTGCGAAATCGCAAACAAACTTCCAGGCCAGGGGCTCGAGTTCGCGCAGGCGCTGATCGACCACCACGCAGCGCGTGCCGTCGAGCACAACGGGCACGACATAGGGTGAATAAGTAATATGCCCGCCGAAAGAGCCGGCGGGGCGAAACTGCGACATCACGCCGGCCAGGCGCTCGGCCCAGTCGCTGGGACGAAAACGCTGGCCTTCAAGGGTGAGGCCGTGAATAACTAGTTGCTGCACAAGATGTGTCATAGACTTCCGCGGACAAATCGTACCCATTTCAGGTGTACCAAACTTTCCCTGCGCCGCGAATTGTATATGATAGCCACTTAACCAGCCTGCCCGCCCTATCTGGATACGGGTGGTTTGCTATAAATTGGCCCACAATAAGTGGAACAAATCGTTTTTGCTGATGGCCGTCTTGCAAGGTAAGATGGCTCTTTTAAACAAGGCTTACTATGTTGTCTGGCACCCTACCTCAAACCGGCCCGCTTCGGCATTTTCTGCAGTTTCGCGACCTGTCAAAAACCGAAATCCAGTATGTGCTGGACCGTGCGCGTCTTATCAAGGACAAATTCAAGCGCTACGAGCCGCATCATACTTTGCACGACCGCAACCTGGCGATGGTATTCGAGAAAGCCAGCACACGCACACGTGTTTCGTTCGAGGCAGGCATGTATCAACTGGGCGGCGCGGTCATACATCTTACCACCGGCGATTCACAGCTAGGCCGTTCGGAACCCATCGAAGATACGGCACGGGTCATTTCACGCATGGTCGATCTGGTAATGATCCGCACTTTCGAACAAACCCGTATCGAACGCTTCGCATCCCACTCGCGAGTGCCGGTCATCAATGGGCTGACCAACGAATTCCATCCCTGTCAGATCCTGGCCGATATTTTCACGTTTATCGAGCACCAGGGGCCCATAGCGGGCAAAACGGTGGCCTGGGTAGGGGATGGCAACAACATGGCCTATACGTGGCTACAGGCGGCTGAAATCATGGGTTTCAAGTTGCATGTATCCACACCCGAGGGTTATCAGCTTGACGCCCAGCGCATAGGCAAGCCGCCGGCGTCTGTGCTGCAAGAATTTGCCGACCCCATGGAAGCATGCCAGGGTGCGCATCTGGTTACAACCGACGTCTGGACCAGCATGGGCTACGAAGACGAAAACGAAGAACGGCGCAAGGCTTTTGCCGATTGGCGTGTTGATGCCGAGATGATGGCAGTTGCCGACCCTAATGCCATTTTCATGCATTGCCTGCCGGCTCATCGTGGTGAAGAAGTCACCGGCGACGTGATCGACGGTCCTCAAAGCGTGGTATGGGACGAAGCCGAAAACCGCCTGCATGTGCAGAAAGCACTGATGGAATTCTTGTTGCTGGGGCAGATTGCGTAATGCGGCATCGACATTACCAAAAAGCCCAGATAACGCTGTTATAAATGCGTTGTTTGGGTTTTTTTATACACCGTTGTTGTGGTGCTGGTGTCGGATTAGCGCGAAGCGCGTAATCCAACAACCATCTTTTCAACGAATTACTCGCCCTTATCCTTCAACTGTGGCAAGGCAGCGCTGCCAGCGGGAGACAACAAGCCCGCCTTCACATAAGTGAACAGCTTTTCCCGAGTATCAACGATATCAAGATTACGCATGGTCAATTGGCCAATACGATCGCGTGGCGAGAAGGTGGTGTCGCCCTTTTCCATGGTCAGGCGCTCTGGCTTGTAGGTCAGGTTGGCCGACCGGGTGTCGAGAATGGAGTAATCGTTGCCACGGCGCAATTCAAGGGTGACTTCACCGCTAACAGCACGCGCAACCCAGCGCTGGGCGGTTTCGCGCAACATGATGGATTGCGGATCAAACCAGCGACCTTGATACAGCAAACGACCCAATTTCAAGCCGTTCATGCGGTATTGTTCGATGGTGTCTTCATTATGAATACCAGTCACCAGGCGTTCGTAGGCTATGTGCAGCAAAGCCAACCCCGGTGCTTCGTAAATGCCACGGCTTTTGGCTTCGATGATACGGTTTTCGATCTGATCGCTCATGCCGAGGCCATGACGCCCGCCTATGCGGTTGGCTTCCATCAATAGCTCGACGCTGTCGCTGAATTCAACACCGTTTAACGCCACAGGCTGGCCTTCTTCAAAGCGCACAGTCACTTCTTCGCTCTTGACTTGAACGTCGTCACGCCAGAAAGCCACGCCCATAATGGGTTGCACGATTTTGATGCCGGAATTCAAGAACTCAAGATCTTTGGCTTCGTGCGTGGCGCCCAGCATATTCGAATCAGTCGAATAGGCTTTTTCGGACGACATTTTGTAGTCAAAACCAGCTGCGCGCATGTATTCGGACATTTCCGAACGGCCGCCCAATTCGTCGATAAAGACCTGATCAAGCCAAGGCTTATAGATTTTCAAATCTGGGTTGGTCAACAAACCATAGCGATAGAAACGTTCAATATCGTTACCCTTGAAGGTGCTGCCATCGCCCCAGATGTTGACATCGTCTTCCTTCATGGCGGCCACCAGCATCGTGCCGGTAACGGCGCGGCCTATGGGCGTGGTGTTGAAGTAAGTCACGCCTGCGGTTGAAATATGAAAAGCGCCACACTGCAAGGCGGCAATCCCTTCGGCCACCAATTGCGAACGACAATCGATCAGACGCGCTTCTTTGGCACCGTATTGCAAGGCTTTTCGCGGAATGTCGTCGTAATCGGGCTCGTCGGGCTGGCCAAGATTAGCCGTATAGGCGTAAGGAATCGCACCTTTGTTGCGCATCCAGAGCAAAGCGGCGCTGGTATCAAGCCCGCCAGAAAAAGCAATACCGACCTTCTGGCCGGTAGGAACGTCTTCAAGTATGGTTGTCATGGGTGGTTTAAGGCCTAGTAAAGTGAATCAGCTAACCGGCATTATATCCCCGGCATGCGAGTGTTACCCGCCCACAGGCTTTGCTCTGTAGCAAATACTGTATTTGAGCAACATCAAAAAACACCCACTACCCCATACAAAACCAAGGGCAGTTTGATAAAATTGCCCTATTGGGGGAGTAGCTCAGCTGGGAGAGCGCTGCGTTCGCAATGCAGAGGTCGGGAGTTCGATCCTCCTCTTCTCCACCAAAATTCAAATCCTAACCGCCATTGGTTGGGATTTTTTTTGGGCGAAGCGCCAGTGTTAGCAGGCCAGACACAAACATGGTTCTTGCCAAATTTTGCCAAAAAGACTAGTCTTGAGGTTATGAGCACAATGAACATATCCCTACCCGATACGCTAAAGTCCTTCGTGGATGAGCAGGTCGCCCAAGGCAGTTATGGCACGAGCAGCGAGTACGTGCGTGAGCTGATCCGCAAAGATCAGGATCGCCTGCAACTGCGCGGCCTTTTGCTCGCGGGTGCGGCATCTGCGCCAGTCGCCCCGGCCGATCCAGCCTACTTCGAGGTGCTGCGTGATCGGGTGCGCAAGGCCGCCAAGGTTGGCGCTCGCGGGTGACGGCCAAGCCTGTCGTTCCGCGCGAACTGGCCAACCGGGACATCGACAACGCAATTGCCTACTATCTCAGTGAAGGTGCTGAACAAGCTGCGCTCGGCTTCATTGACGCCTTGGAGCAGGCTTATGCACACATCGGTCACCATCCGGCTACCGGGTCTCCCCGCTACGCACACGAGTTGAACCTGCCCGGCCTGCGTTTCTGGCCGCTGGTACGCTATCCGTACCTCGTGTTCTACGTCGAGCGTCCGCAGCACATTGATGTCTGGCGCGTACTGCACGGCCAACGCGACATCCCGGCGTGGATGCAGGAGCCAGAGAACATCTAAGTCTTACCTAGGCGAAAGGGACTCTTCCTGGCAAGATCTCAATACGGAAAGTCTGTAACCAGAACGGCCAAAAGCTCCAATCCACGCCCTTCTACGCGGTTTCTTCCTTTCCTGTTCTGAGAACGATTTCAGCCTCAATGCCCTACTCCACCACCAACAGTCAGCGCCCAACCTTTATCGGTTGGGCATTTTCATTTGTGCTTCCTGCACAGTTCCCAGGGTTAACTCCGATTCTGCGTGTGCCAGCAGATGCAAGGTTCGTGTAAAACCACACTCGGCCGTCCATTCTTTTGACCTATTCTCCCTCAAAACCTGTACTAACTCGTTCGGATCAACACACGCACATTGCGTTTAAAGAAAACTATACAAGCGCATAGCTCATTACCGGCGCAGCTATGGGACAATTAATCATTGCCTGCTCCTGCATAGTCTATGACGCGCTCAAACCCGAAGTCACTCTGCCGAAACGCAGTATGCGGCGCCATACTGGCGCTTTGTGTCTTTTCAACCGGCGCACAGGCGCCACGCGCAGGCCTCGGCGCCAACCCGATCGCCACGGAAGCTCCGCGCATCATCCCGGGCGTCAACGTCACTGACCCAAGTCTCTTTCAAGACGCGCAACTGGAGGAACCACCGATGCCCTCCTGGTTTGAAAACGGCCGACCCGTTGCAGACGCGCAGCTTGCCCTCCAAACGCTTGCCGACGCAAAATCGCAAGGACTCAGTCCACAGGATTACCACGCTGCCGAACTGACGCAAGCCTTCCAGCAGGCCGCCGTCGATCACGCAGCCCCAGCCACGACTGCCAGGCTGAATAATGCGCTCACCACCTCATTGGTGCGCTATCTACGTGACCTGCACCAGGGTCGACTCAGCCCGGACATCCTCGAGCATCAATTTCAGGCGCCGCTCCTGTCGACAATCGACCCGTGGAGCATGATCGTCAGCGCTCGACAGGGTCACCGTCTGGCGCAGACGCTGAATGAGGCTGCACCTCAAGCGCCCATGTACGTGGCGCTGCGGGCAACCATGAATGCATACCGCGCCATGGGGCTGCCCCTTGCCTGGCAGATGACGCTTCCCGCATTGCCTGCGCACTCGCTCAAGCCGGGGGACGCATACACAGGGCTTGCCATCGTGGCGGCACGCCTGGCGACACTCCGCGACCTGTCCTCCTCCGCAACCGTGCCTGAGCGCTATGAGGGCCAACTGGTCGATGCAGTCCGGCAATTCCAAGACCGGCATGGCCTGGAAGCAGATGGCGTAATCGGCCCTGCGACCCTGGCCCAGCTCAATATCACGCCGCAGCAGCGCATAAAACAGATAGCGTTGACCATGGAGCGCCTGCGTTGGACGCCGTTGCTCCAGGGTCAACGCATGATCGTGGTGAACATTCCTGAATTCGTACTGCGCGCCTACGAGACGCAAGGCAACAATGTGAAGCTGGATCTGGAGATGCGTGTGATCGTTGGTCGGGCGCTGAACACGCGCACACCCATTTTTCTCCATGACATGCGTTTTATAGAGTTCAGCCCCTACTGGAACGTGCCGCGCTCGATTGCACGGGGTGAGACACTACCCAGGCTGCGACGCGATCCGGGGTACTTCACACAACAAGGGTTTGAGTTTGTCACGCGGGACGGTAAAGTCGAGCGCACCCTGAGCAGCGCAGCCATCAGCGCAGTGCAGCGCGGCGAATGGCGAATCCGGCAACGCCCAGGCCCACACAACGCGCTGGGCGATATCAAGTTCATCTTTCCGAACGACGAGAACATCTACCTTCACCACACCCCCGCGCCAGAGCTATTTTCGCGCGTACGCCGCGACTTCAGCCACGGTTGCGTACGCATCGAATTCCCGGTACAGCTCGCCCTCTTTGTGCTGCAAGGCAGCCCCCAATGGACAGAAGCTCGAATAGACGAAGCCATGAAAGTCGGGAAATCTCGCACCATAAAACTCGAACAGCCTATACCCGTGCTGCTTGCCTACAGTACCGTAATTATTAAAAATGGTGGTAAAGTCTACTTTTTTCCCGACATTTATCAGCAGGATGCACGCCTGGAACAGGCGCTACATAATGTCGGCCACGCCGATTGATGGATGCAGCAACATGCACCACATGCTCGGGGCCTTGCGCTCCACGGCTCTTGGGCGTCTCCTTACGCCCGTATTTTTTGGTATTGCCAATGACAATTTCCCCCAGCGCCACGCGCCGGCGTTTTCTGTCGGCCGCCTCGGGCTTGGCTGTTCTGGGCGCCATGCCCATAGTCGCCCGGGCCACCACCCAATCCACGCCCCCGACCAAAAATCTGGCAATGGACCACACTCACACCCACGAAAAAATCGAGCTGCTCTACGCCGTTGGCGCGAACTATGTGCCCAAGGCGCTTACAGAGCTCAATCATTTCCTGCGGGATCATTATTCCGGGCGCATCGGCAGTATGGACGCCGGGCTCTATGACATCATGCACAGGCTGCGCACGATGCTGAAAGTGCGCACACCGTACGAGATCATTTCCGGCTACCGCTCCCCGCAGACCAACGAGCGGCTGCGCACCACGCGCGGCGGCGGTGTTGCGCGCCACAGCCTGCACATGGAAGGCAAGGCAGTCGACCTCCGCCTCCCGGGCGTGCCGCTCGACGAATTGCGCGATGCGGCCCTGGTACTCAAGGCGGGCGGTGTGGGCTATTACCCCGGCAGCAATTTCGTCCACGTCGATACCGGGCGCGTACGCACCTGGCGCGGCTAGGACTGTGCAAGCGCGCCGACCCTGCATCTGTAAGCAACATATCCTCTAGTTTGTGCAAGCGAAAAACTCGACCGCCATCAATGCCCATAAGCCTAAATTTTTAGCTTTTCAGGAGTTTCCTGCTTATACTACTCTAAGAACCATTTCAGCCTCAGCCCCCTACTCCGCCACCAGAATCCGCACCTGACTGTTCTCGGCCGGACGTTTTGTTGTTTTCATGGGCAGCCTGACCAAGGACATTCGCGCCACTGATTACTCCCTCAGGATTCTTTGATTTCAGGTCAAAGACAGGAAAGTTCCAGCATAGTGACAAGCAGGCCCCCTGAACGACTGCTCCTTCCGCAATGTCGGTGCCGTCGCGACGTCGCAATCGTCCCGTTCTGAACGGTCACAGCGAGGTTAAAAATGAAATCCATGATCCTGATGACGGCTTTGCTGGCTGCTGCTTCCGCCAGTGCCGCGCCACCCGACTACCCACAAACCGCAAGCCTGAACAACAAACCGACTGCAGCGGAAACTGCAGTGACGCGCCGTGCTTTGGAACACGCCTTCGGCAATGAATGGACCGATTACGAAAAAAATGGCAAGAAGGTCGATGACCCTGCCTCGTTTCCACGTACAGCAAGAAGGTGGTAGTTTCTTGTTAACGGAGAATGGAAATGAAAGAACGCAACGTGCCCAAGCGGCAATATACGCAGGAATATAAGTTAGAGTCAGCGCGC
>JACCER010000018.1 GCA_013416445.1 Alcaligenaceae bacterium | reverse complement strand
CGTGCGCCGCGTGCTGACGAAGGGAAGCCGGGGGCTGTCGTCGGCCGTTGTTTGAGCGCAGCGAGTTCGGCCGACGCCCGGCTGTACGAGGCAGACGCGGAAACAAGCACGCCGTGCCGCACTGAGCTTTACCCACCCCGGACAACGTCATAAGAACCGATCAACGCCATAAGAACCGATCAACGCCATAAGAACCGATCAACGCCATAAGAACCGATCAACGCCATAAGAACCGATCAACGCCATAAGAACCGATCAACGCCATAAGAACCGATCAACGCCATAAGAACCGATCAACGTCATAAGAACCGATCAACGTCACCAGAACCCGACATATCATTCGTTCTGACTAGGCTTGGGCGGTGTGGTGCTGCCAGGTCCTAGCGCGCGTTGCATGAAGACGACATCTATCCATTGATTGAACTTGAATCCGGTGGCAGGCTGGGTTCCCACGTGGGTAAATCCCAGGCTGCGATGCAGGCCGATAGAGCCATGGTTATTGTTGCCAGCGATAACCGCCACTATTTGCCGCCACGGTCCTTGTTCGCAGCGTTCAATCAGCGCAGTCAGCAAGGCTTTGCCCAGCCCTTTACCTGAATGCCCTTCTGCCAGATAGATGGAGTCCTCCAGGGTGTAGCGATAAGCCACCCTGGGGCGATACGACGAAGCGTAGCAATAGCCAATAATATCGTTGTTTTGTACGGCAACCAGATATGGCATGCCCGAGGTCTGCACATGAGCCTGGCGCGCCAGCATGTCGCTGACGGTAGGGGGTTCCTCTTCAAAGGTGGCGGTGCCGTGCAATACGTGATGCGCATAGATGTGCTGCACAGCAGCCATGTCTTCGGGAACAGCGTCGCGAATGCTCAAGGCTGTTTCAAGAATTCTCGGAAAGAGTGGGCCAGTCATGCTGTTTTCCAGAGCGGTGGCAGGATTGAGGGCGTTCAATTCGTACAGATGGCAAACACGAGGCTATTTTATGCCTGATAATGATAATTTTTAGCCGTAAAATATGTTTTTTGCAGCAAGGCCTATAGGGTTTCATTCCCATTTGGCCTGCATCAACCAGGAGTCTTCAATGTCTGTTTCTATCAATTCCCTTACCGACAGCTTTGCTGTAGCCCCGCAGTTGTCTCCGGAAGACATGCAGGCAGTAGCTGATGCGGGCTTTAAAAGTGTCATTATCAACCGCCCCGACCATGAAGGCGGGCCGCAGCAGCCTACGTCCGGCGATGTCATGGCGGCTGCCCGCGCTGCTGGGCTGGTCATTGAGTATCAGCCTGTTGTCAGCGGAGCCATGACACCCCAAGACGTATTGCGCTTCGCCGAGCTCCTGAAACAAATGCCTGCGCCAGTCTTGGCCTATTGCCGCTCCGGCACGCGTTGCTCTCATTTGTTTCAGGCAGCCAATGCTCTTTGACTTACATCAATTGTAAGTGTAAATACTCGCTATTGTTTCGGGCGGCTTGCGGTTAAGCTAGAGGCATACGATAACGAAGAGGACCATCATGTTCAAAAAAATACTGATACCGACTGACGGGTCGGCATTGTCGGCGCAGGCTGCAAACAAGGGCGTATGTTTTGCCCGGGAAATTGGTGCAGAGGTCGTAGCGCTTTACGTGACACAACCTTTTGCGGCTACAGTAGGTTTCGACGGCATGGCGGCGGCTTATGCCATTACCGACGAAGACTACGACAAGACTGCGCACGAGCAGGCACAAAAATACTTGCAGTTGGTGCTGGATCGCGCTTCTACGGCAGGGGTAAAGGCCACAGGCAAGGCGGTGTCCAATTTCAACGTGGCCGACGGCCTGGTGCAGGCGGCCGAAGAAGAAGCTTGTGACCTTATTTTCATAGGCAGCCATGGGCGTAGCGGTCTATCGCGCCTGCTGCTGGGCAGTGTTACGGTAAAAGTGCTGGGTTTGGCAAAAACCGCGGTGCTGGTTTACCGCGTAAAAGAAGGCGATAAGGCCTGAGCCAGGCAGGGCATATTCCAGCTTTTTTCCCATCAGGCCTTGCTTTCAAAAAAGCGGGCCAGGCGCGTGGGCAGCCAGCCTATATGGCCGGGAAACCGGCCTGTTACAAACCCCGTGTGCCCGCCTTCAGCAGGTTGGTGCAGCATAACTTGGGGCGAGCAGTCGTGCGAACCCGGCAGCGAAGGCTCTGGTATGAAGGGGTCGTTTCTGGCGTTCAGCACCAGCGTTGGCACGGCTATGGTTTTCAGGTGTGGCTTGCTGGATGCTCGCGTCCAGTAGTCCAGGGCATTCTTGTAACCATGCATGGGGGCTGTGTATAAATCGTCGAATTCGCGCAGGCTTTTTACATGGGCCAGGCGCACGGCGTCGATGTTTCCTGGGAAACGCTTGGCTTTTTCCAGAATCTTGGCTTTCATGGTTTTCAGGAAATTACGCGAATACAAGTGTTTGCCCAGCCAGCTTTCGGTTAGCTGGGTGCCGCAGGCGACGAGATCCATAGGAACTGATACGGCAGCGCAGGCGGTCAGCCAGGATATGGCTGCACCTTGTTCGCCAATGTACTTGAGCATGGCGTTGCCGCCCAGGGATACGCCGGTGGCATGCCACCGGACATTAGGCAGGCGTTGCCGAATGGTATCGAAGATGAAGCCTATGTCTTCTGTGTCGCCCGAAAAGTAGGCACGCGCCATACGGTTAGGAAACCCAGAGCAGCCGCGAAAATGGGCAATGACGACGGTCCAGCCACGTGCCCGAAAGTGTTGGGTAATGGCTTGTGCATAGTGGCTGTGGCTGCTGCCTTCCAGCCCATGAAACAGCACCAGGGCAGGGCTGTCGGGGGCGCAAGGCAGGGTGGCCCAGTCGTCGTCTTGCATCCAGCGTCTGGCTGCGGTATGTGCCAGTCGGCTGTCAGGGCGCGATGTTGCGCCATTGGCTAGCTTGTCGGAAAACAGCCCAGGACCGGCCCAGTCCAGATCGATAAAGTCGCCATCAGGAGTATTGACGCGTTCACGCACAAATGAGATGTGATGGTATCTCGCGGAGAGCGCGCCATAGAGCGTTTGCAGATGGCCGCCAGGGAGCCAGACGGGGTTCGGGCAAGGAGAGGTGTCTATCTGTGCCGTCACGTACCGCCTTCAACATCAGTTTCTTGATAAATTGCAAACATAACTACACCGTGTGTGAATGCCTGGCGCCGCCGGTGGCCGGTAGCCGTAATGTGTGTATTAGTGCCCGTGAACTTTCTCGCCTTCTTTCAGTTCGTAGTTGGCGCCACAATACGGGCATATTGCCTTGCCGGTTTTGACCACTTCAATGTAGACCCGTGGATGCATATTCCAGAGAGGCGCATCTGCCGGAGGGCAGTAAAGCGGCAGGTCTTTGGCTTCGACAAAAATGGTTTGGTCTTGTGGCACGATTGGTTTCGGGGTGCTGCTCATGGTGTGTCCTAAAAAATGGGGTCTGGTACGGCCAGACAGATGGTTATACTTTGCTGAGCCAGTGATGGTATTTGGGATTACGCCCATTGACTACATCAAAAAAGGCTTTTTGTAGTTTTTCGGTAATGGGGCCGCGGCTGCCGCTGCCAATAACACGGCGGTCGACTTCCCGTATAGGGGTAACTTCGGCGGCAGTGCCGGTAAAGAAGGCTTCGTCGGCGATATAAAGGTCGTCGCGTGTAAGGCGCCTGGTTTGCACCGAAATGCCCAGGTCGGCAGCCAGCGCATGTATGGTGGAACGGGTAATGCCGGTAAGCGCCGAGGCAATTTCCGGTTCGCACAATACGCCATCTTTTACGATGAAAATATTTTCACCCGAACCTTCAGCGACAAAGCCATCGGTGTCAAGGATAATGGCTTCATCGTAGCCGTGATCCAGCGCTTCAGCATTGGCCAATATGGAATTGGCGTAGGTGCTGGCCACCTTGGCGCGAGGCATGGTCACGTTAACGTGTTGTCGGGCAAAAGACGCTATTTTTACCCTTATGCCTTGTTGCAGGGCTTCTTCGCCAAGATAGGCGCCCCACGACCACGCCGCTATGGCAACATGAACCTGAGCGCCTGTGGGCGATACGCCCATTTTTTCAGAGCCGTAGAACACCAGCGGGCGTATGTAGCATGAGTCTAGATTGTTGCTGCGAACGGCTTCGATCTGAGCAGCATTGATCGTGTCTTGGTCGTAGGGTATTTTTATTTGGTAAATATGGGCCGAGTTGAACAGTCGCTTGGTGTGATCGTGCAGCCGGAAGATGGCGGTACCGATATCAGTGTTGTAGGCGCGTACGCCTTCGAAAACCGACAGGCCATAATGCAGGGAATGAGTCAGGACGTGGGTGGTGGCGTCACGCCAGGGCACCAGTTTGCCGTCGTACCAGATAAAACCATCGCGATCAGACATGGACATTAGGCTCTCCCAAAGATGAAAGTTGATTGTACCAAGGGCGGCGGCCTTACAATAAGCCCTTTTTGCTTGCATAAGGCACGTGTGGTGGCACAGATTCGTTTTTTGCCGAAATGGCTGAGCGCCCGCAACAGGCGCAATTTCAATATAGGTTTGCGCGATGCGCTGCCTGCCATTGTTGCCACAGGCACTTGGGGGTTTGTGACCGGAATCGCCCTGGTCAAGTCGGGCCTGACTGAAGCCATGGCCACGTTCATGACCCTGACGGTGTATGCGGGTTCGGCTCAACTCACTGCATTGCCTCTTATCGAGTCCCTGGCGCCACTGTGGCTGATTTTTGCCGCAGGTTTGGTGGTGAATATCCGGTTTCTTATTTTTGGCGCAGCCCTGCAGCCTTTTTTCAGGCATATGAAGTGGCCCAAGCGCATGGTGCTGGGCTTTTTCTCCACAGACATCTCGTTTGTTCTTTTTATGGGCCGCTATGGCGACAGCAAGAGAAAAGGCAGCGCAGACCAATTATGGTATTTTCTGGGCATCATTATTCCGGGCTGGCTGGCATGGAACGCATGTTCGTTGCTGGGGATTTACCTGGGCGGGTTTGTGCCGGCCTCATGGTCGCTGGAATTTGCGGCTGTCCTGGCGCTGATGGCCATCATCGTTCCGCTGGTTCAAACTCGTCCCATGGCAATGTGCCTGCTGGCTGCCGGCTTCATCGCCTGGCTGGGCCAGCCCCTGCCATTGCGCCTGGGTCTGGCTGCGGCAGTGGTGGGCGGGGTGGTTGCCGGGGTGCTTGCTGAGCGCCTGCAGTCCCCAAGGAAGCGTCATGACAGGTAATCTTGATTACGATCTCTACATTATCGGCGTCATTGTTTTACTGACGCTGTGCAGCTTCTTGACGCGCTCCGGGTATTTCTTGTTTGGCGACTATTTCCCGCTGGCTGATTCAGTGCGTCGGGCTTTGCGTTACGCACCCACTGCGGCGCTGATAGGCATAGTCATACCCGAACTATTGCCCTGGCATCCCGATACTGGCCCGGTTTTTGATCTCAAGGTGCTGGCCGCCGTTGTTGCTGTATTGCTGTACTGGCGTACTCGCAGCAGCCTGATGGTTATCGTAGGAGGCATGGTGGCCTATTGGGTACTGCGGGCGCTGTCACAATGGATTGCGTAAATTGGTGGCGGGGCGCCGGGGTAGGCATAACTGGCATAAAGCGTATGCTTTTAGCGACACTACTGGGTTTTTATGGCTCTATCCCCACATTGCCTTATGCTAAATAGCTATCCCTGGCCACACTGCGTTAAAATAATCGGGTTATAAAAGCTTCGCGCGGGCTAATCCTGCGTCTGGCGTAAACCATTTTCAATGACAGAAACCATCAATACACCTACCGACACCTCAGCCGTCACTTTTTCCGATTTCGGCTTGCATCCCAGCATTCTTTCTGCGATCGCCGCAACCGGATACACTACTCCCACGCCTATTCAGGCCCAGGCTATACCTATAGCCATGGATGGCCGCGATGTCATGGGGGCGGCCCAGACCGGTACCGGGAAAACGGCTGCCTTTACCTTGCCCATACTGCATCGCCTGATGCAGTATGCCAATACCAGCGCTTCGCCGGCGCGTCATCCCGTACGAGCGCTTATCTTGACTCCCACCCGCGAGCTGGCCGATCAGGTGTCTGATAGCGTGGTCCAGTACAGCAAGTCGACGCCTTTACGCTCGACAGTGGTGTTTGGTGGTGTCGACATCGGCCCGCAGCGCGATGCCTTGCGCCGTGGCTGCGAAGTCCTTATTGCTACGCCGGGGCGCCTGCTTGATCACGTCGAACAAAAAAACGTCAATCTTAGCCAGGTTGGCGTCTTGGTGCTCGACGAGGCCGATCGCATGCTTGATATGGGTTTTTTGCCCGATCTCGATCGCATCATGCGCTTGTTGCCCGCCAAGCGTCAGGGCCTGTTGTTCTCGGCAACTTTCAGCAACGACATTCGCAAGCTGGGTCGCACTTACCTTACCCAGCCCGCTGAAATCGAAGTGGCCGCGCGCAATGCAACGGCAGAAAATGTCACTCAAATAGCCTACCCCATGTCCAGTGGTGAAAAACGCGCTGCCGTGGTGCATCTGGTCAAGTCGCGCGGGTTCAACCAAGTCATTGTTTTCTCCAACACCAAGATCGGCACCAGCCGCCTGGCGCGTGAACTGGTCCGCGACGGGGTCAAGGCCGAATCCATACACGGCGATAAAAGCCAGATCGACCGCATGAAAGCGCTGGAAGCCTTCAAGGCGGGCGAGCTTGAAGTATTGGTGGCCACCGATGTGGCGGCGCGCGGCCTTGATGTGGCTGGCGTACCTTGTGTCATCAATTACGATTTGCCCTACAACGCGGAAGATTACGTTCACCGTATCGGTCGCACTGGGCGCGCTGGCGCATCGGGTGAAGCCATTGCATTTTTTACGCCCGACGAAGAACGCTTCCTGCTTGATATCGAAAAACTCATCAAGCTCAAGATACCTCGCGGCCATCTCAGCGTGCCCGCGCCTGTGCGCCAGGTGTCTGCAGGCGTGCGTGGCGATCGCCGCCCCTATTCGTCTGGTGCAAGAACATCCAAGCCGGTCGACGACTTCTTCTACAAGCCCTATGTGCCGTCGGCATCAAGCAGCCCTTCCGAACTGCCCAAGCCGCGCGTGGCCAGCGCCAATAAAAGATCGGTGGGCGTGCTGCTAGGCGGCAGGCACTAATAAGGTGTGTAGCAGCGCCGGCCCGCTGTCGATAACGGGTGTGGTGTCGTCTGTGTGGCTGATGAAACGATCCAGGTGGCTGATATAAGGCAGCATGGGTCCGTAGAATAAATTTCCGCTGGCGCCTTGAACCAGCACGGTAGGGAAGTTTTCTACGTCTTCGTCGCCTAGTAGTTCCGGGTTTTCTTCTATGTCTATCCACACAAAAACATGCTGAGGCCAGCGCTGGGCGAGCGCATTGAATTCAGGCCGGTATTTGGCACAGGTGTCGCACCACGCGGCACAATAACAGGCAATGACCAGCCCCTGGAAAGAGTTTAAACGGGACTGTAGCGCAAGCGCATCATGTTGTGAGTCTAGCACTGGCATAAAGACAAATGGCATCCGGTTTGACTATGATAGTCGTGTCGTTAATTTAAGACTTCTACAATGAACAATTCTAATTTGGCACTACGGCAACAGCAGGTTGGCGTAACCGGCATGGCATCTGTGGGCGTGGCGTTCAAGCGCGCATTGGTTTCGCAGTGCCATCCCAAGATGTTGGCGGCGCTGTTTCTGCCGTTTGTCATTGCCTTGTTCGGGGCCATTATATTGCTTTGGGCTTTCTGGGCGCCACTTACCGCATGGCTCAACACCGAAGCTTCCAACTGGGGTGTGGTGAATCAGCTTGATCAATGGATGCTTGCCTTGGGCTTGTTTTCGATCAAGCTCTACTTGATTCCCTTGCTGGCCGTGGGCATTTTGCTGCCTATGTCAGGCATACTGGGCTTGCTCATAGCAGCCATCTTCGTCATGCCCATTGTATTGCGCCATATTGAAAAGCGCGATTATCCTGGGCTTTCACGCCAGGGCGAATATAGTACGGCTGTGGGAACCTGGAACGCCATCTGGGTGGGCGTGTTGTTCGCCCTGGGCTGGTTGGTAACCATGCCCTTGTGGCTGATACCGCCATTTGCAGTGCTGTTGCCTATATTTTGGTGGTCGTTCGCTTTTACCCGCATGTTGCGGGTTGACGCCATTGTCGAGCATGCCAGTGGGCAAGAGCGCCGGCTACTGTGGCGCAGGCACAACCGCCAGTTGTGGCTGATCGGTTTCATACTTGCCCTGGTCAATCTGTTTCCTCCTGCCTGGCTGGTCTTGCCGGTATTTTCAGCACTGGTGTTCGCGCACTTCAGCCTTGAGGCGCTGCGGCAATTACGTGCACAAACCGTTATTGATGTAGAACCTACCAGAACGGGGCCCTGACTTATGTATAACGCCGCCACTCCCAAGATACGACTGATCATTATCGGCGATGAAATTCTTTCTGGCAGGCGCCAGGACAAGCATTTCTCCAAGCTGGTTGAATTGTTGTCCAAGCGCGGCATGCAATTATCAGGCGCTGAGTTCGTCTCCGACGAGCGCGATGTCATCGCCGCCACGTTGGTGCGCAGTTTTGCCACGCCCGACATCGTGTTTTGCTGCGGTGGCATAGGCGCTACGCCCGACGACCAAACTCGCCAGGCTGCGGCGCAGGCGTTGGGGGTGGAACTGGTCCTGCATCCCGAGGCAGCTCGCCTGATCACAGAGCGCTGCGCCGAGAACGAGCGCAAAGGGCTAGGCAGTGGCGACATGTCTTTGCCTGAAAACCAGCAGCGCCTGCAAATGGGCGTGTTTCCAGTCGGCGCCGATATCGTGCCTAACGCCTATAACAAAATTCCGGGGTTCTTTATCAAGAACCATACTTTCATGCCTGGCTTCCCCGTGATGGCCTGGACCATGATGGAATGGACGCTTGACACTCGCTATCAGCATTTGCAGCACCAGGTTGCCCGGGTCGAGCATTCCTTTCTGGCGTTCAAGCTTCCCGAGTCGCGCATCACACCGGCGCTGGAGGAACTGGAAAGAAGGTGGCCGGGCGTCAAGGCGTTCAGCCTCCCCAGCATGGGGGAAACAGGTCATCCGCATATCGATCTTGGTGTAAAGGGTGATCCTCAGGCAGCGGCCGAGGCACTGGCCTTTTTGCGGGCCGAGGTCGAGAAAGCGGGTGGCCAGCTTATGCCACCGCAAAAATAAGTCTTGCCAAAATAGCGCTTTGTTTCATATTATGGAAATGTTGCGTTGCGACATAACCGGACTATGCCACGATCTTTTACTCTCTCGACCCAGGCGGGCGGCGCTTCCGCTGCAAGTGATTCATCCATTACCATACAGGTGCTCGAACGAGCCATGCGGCTGCTGGACGTACTTGCCAGGCATGCCGATCCCGTCCCGCTAAAAGACCTGGCTGCAGCCACTGGCTTGCATACCTCAACCACACATCGTATTTTGAATGACTTGGTGGTGGGGCGCTATGTAGAGCGTGTAGATAGCGGTTTGTATCGATTGGGCATGCGCCTGCTGGAATTGGGCTCCTTGGTCAAAGGTCGCCTGAATGTGCGTGAAGTGGCTCTTGAACCCATGCGCGAATTGCACAAAGTAACCGGGCAAACCATCAACTTGTCGTTGCAGCAGGGTGACGAGATCGTCTATATAGAGCGCTCCTGGAGCGAGCGTTCCGGCATGCAGGTGGTGCGTGCCATAGGGGGGCGAGCTCCTTTGCACCTGACCTCAACAGGCAAGCTGTTTTTGTCGGTAAGCGATCCACGCCAAGTGCGAGCCTATGCAATGCGTACGGGCCTGGCGGGCACGACGCGCAACAGCATCACACAAACAGATCAGCTGGAACGCGATCTGGCGCAGGTGCGCCGCCATGGTTATTCACGTGACAACGAAGAGCTGGAATTGGGCGTCAGGTGCATAGCCGCAGGCGTATACGACGACACTGGAAAACTGCTGGCAGGGCTGTCTATTTCGGCGCCTGCCGAGCGCATGCGCGATGAATGGATACCCGTCCTGCTCAAGACCGCCGCACAAATATCCGAAGCACTGGGTTACGAAGCCTCGTAAACGGGCTTGTTTGTCGGATTAGTGCAACAGGCGCTTAGTCCGACAAACAATCTATCAAAAAATGCGTGCATCAGCCCCGCCATGTTAATCGAGTGATCAGGATAATCGGCAGCCTGCGCGGCGCCTGCGGACATGACGGTGCTGAAAAATAAAATCGAGCATAAGTTTCAATGTGCTGTATTTCATTGCGTCTTCGTTTGCGTAAAGGCAAGACTGAATGATAGATGGTGTTTGAGCACGCGGGGCATTTCATATGCAAAAAGTTTTTACTCAATTCCTGCATAAAATTTTTTAATGAATTCAATGCCTTTCTTTTTCTACCTATTTGTTGCGTTGCAGCAAATAAAACTTGACACCCTTGTTTAATAGCGTAAAATTGCTTTTGTGCGGTGCAGCATTGAAGGTTTTCACAGGTAGCAGGTGATTTGCTTAGCCTTCTTTATTTTTATGCTTGAACCCAAGTTCAATTATCACGAACTGCACGGCTAACCCCGGCAGTTCATTTATAAGGAAATATCATGAGCGCGATCCCTCAACAAGTTCTGGCTAATCAAAAAGCCAACCTGGACAACTTCCTGGCTTTTCAAAGCACCGTTTTTAGCGGTTTCGAAAAACTGGTAGACCTCAACCTCAAGGTTATCAAGGCAACCATCGACGAAGTCGCCCAAAAATCGCAGCAAGCCATCGAAGTCAAAGATGCCCAGGAAGCCCTGGCTTTTACTTCGGCTTTGGTGCAGCCTGGTGCTGAAAAAGTACTAGCCTACAGCAAGCACGTATACGACATTGTTTCGGGTGTGCAGGGCGATTTGTCCAAGTTCACCGAAGAGCAGGTTGCTCAAGGCCAGCAGCACGTTTCAGAAGCTATCGATCAGATTGCCAAGAGCGCACCTACCGGTACGGAAGGCGCAGTTGCATTGCTGAAGTCCTCGTTGGCAACAGCCAATAGCGCATACGAATCGGTTGCCAAGGCTACCCGCCAGGCTGCCGACGCTGCAGAGTCGAATATCACTGCCGCAACCAATGCTACGTTCAAGGCTGCCGCTGACGCCGCTGAAGCTGCCAAATCGGCCGCTCCTCGCGCCCGTCGCGCTACTGCCTAAATAGTTGGTTTGATCTTGTCGGATTAGCGCGAAGCGCGTAATCCGACAAACCATGCCTCAAAAGAAACATCACGCAAAAGCGACGGTATTTCTTAAAAGCTTGGCAGCATGCAAAGCCCTGGCCCCGAAGTCATGATTCTTCGGGGCCAGGGCTTTTTTTGTGGGTAAGTGATTGCCGAAGCATGGACTTGATGTCGGATTACGCGCCTGCGGCGGTAATCTGGCCTACGCTTTTCACGCATTCTGCTATCAGGGCGGGGCCTTGGTAAATAAGGCCGGTATAAAGTTGTATGGCGTTGGCGCCGGCAGTGATTTTTTCCTGGGCCTGTTTGCCAGACACGATGCCGCCCACGCCAATGATGGCAAATGAGGCGCCCAGTTGCTGGCGCAGTCGGGCAATGACCTGCAGCGATAATTCATGTACTGGCGGGCCCGACAAGCCACCGGTTTCGTTGGCATGCGGCAAGCCTTGTACGGCATCGCGCGACAGTGTGGTGTTGGTGGCAATTACGCCATCTACGCCATAGCGGGGCAGCAGGTCGGCAATGATGTCTATTTGTTCAGTGCTCAGGTCGGGCGCAATTTTTACCACCATGGGAACTTGGCGGCCGTGTTGGTCGGCCAGCGCCTTCCGCTTTTCTTGCAGCGGCAGCAGCAGGCTGGCCAGTTCGTCGTGGCCTTGCAGGGCCCGCAAGTTCTGGGTATTGGGTGATGAGATATTGACTGTAACGTAGTCGGCATGCGGGTAGACGCCTTCGAGACAGAGCAGGTAATCATCGACTGCATGGTCTATGGGCGTTGCTGCATTTTTGCCGATATTCAGCCCCAGGATGCCGCCCTGGCTGCGCCATTGGCTGTTTTGCACGTTGGCGATAAAAGTGTCTAGTCCCTGGTTATTGAAGCCTAGCCGGTTGATCAAGGCTTGGGCGCGTGGCAGCCTGAACATGCGCGGCTTGGGGTTGCCCGACTGGGGCTTGGGGGTAACCGTGCCGACTTCAACGAATCCGAAACCCAATTGCCCCAATGCGTCGATATGCGCGCCGTTTTTGTCCAGCCCGGCAGCCAGCCCTACCGGGTTGCGAAATGACAGACCCATTAGCGTGCATCGGTGTTCGGGGCGCGAACTGAGCAGGCTGCGGCTTAGGCGGCAGTCGTAGGCTTTTTGCAATGACGCCAAGGTGAGTTCGTGAGCGCATTCAGCGTCTAGGGAGAACAGCGCGGCGCGAGCCAGGGGATAGGTATTAAATAGAAATGACATGATGACTCAAGGGGTAGCCGGCTCGACCCAGATTCCGTTTTGAAGAATCTGGAAGGGGGTGTATTGTGACTTATACGCCATTTTACGGCTTTCTCGTATCCAATAGCCCAGGTAGAGCCAGGGCAGGCCAAGAATACGGCATTGTTCTATTTGCCACAGTATGCCAAAAACCCCGAGGCTGCCAATGGCGTCGGGATCGTAAAAGGTATATACCGACGACAGGCCGTTTTCCAGTACATCGATGACCGACACCATTTGCAGTTGGCCTGATGGCAGACGAAATTCAACCATTTCCGAATCGACGCGGCTGGTAAGCAGAAATTGCTTGTATTGTGTCTGGCTGTCTTCGTCCATGCCTGCACCTGGGTGCCGGCCACGCTGGTAGCGCTCGTAGAGCATAAAGTGCTCGCCATTCCAGCGTAGTGTGGTGGTGCGTGCTTGCAGGCTGCCAAGGCGCTTCCAGGTTTTGCGCTGGGTGCGGTTAGGTGCAAAGCGTTGCGTGTCTATGCGTATGGGCAGGCAGGCCTGGCAGGCGTCGCAATGAGGACGATAGGTAAACAGGCCGCTGCGCCGAAAGCCTTGTTCGACCAGGCTGGAATAGGTGGCTGTATCGATAAGATGAGTCGGTGCGGCTACTTGGGATCGAGCTTCGCGATCGGGCAGGTAACTGCACGGATACGCCGCCGTGGAATAAAACTGCAAGGTTTTGAGTGTAGGTTCGGTGGGATGGCTCATGGCGGGGCTCGGTAAAGCTGTACAGCCATTATGGCGTCATTCATCCGCCAGTTGCAAGCTGGCCCGATTGTAGTATTTGCCCCGCGCCCCAGGAAGGCGGCGTGTCTTGTAAAGCCTGCTCAAGCATGGCCAGGAAGCACACACGATTGATGGGCCTGGCGCCAAGGCTGGCAAGGTGGCCGGTTTGTTGCTGGCAATCTATATGGTGTATGCCGCGTGCCTGCAAAAAGCCAACCAGATAAGCCAGGGCCAGTTTGCTGGCGTCGCTGGCCAAACTGAACATGGATTCGCCAAAGAACATGCTGCCAAGGTTAACACCGTAGAGTCCGCCGACCAATTGGCCGTCTATCCAGGTTTCTATGCTGTGGACGCTGCCTGCTTCGTGCCAGGCCAGATAAGCTGCCTGTATCGCGGGTGAAATCCAGGTGCCGGGCTGGCTGGCGCGCGTAGCCGCACAAGATGCAATGACACGGGCAAATGCTGTATTGGTGGTGATGCGTATCCGGGCTGCGGGGGTCAGTTCGCTACGGCCTATCTGACGCAGCTTCTTGCCTAACGACTGTGAGACTTTGAGCTTGGCACAGTCAAGCACCATGCGGGGATCGGGGCTCCACCACAAGACAGGCTCGCCTTCGTTGAACCAAGGGAAAATTCCCTTGCTATAGGCTTCGGTCAGGCGGTTGATGGACAGCTTGCCGCCCGCCGCCAGTAGCCCCTCAGGTTGAGCGGCGCTTGGATGTGGCAGGGGGGTGAAATCGTCCAGCCAGGTCAGGTGGGTCATGGCTGTCGCTGCCCGGGCGATAGTGTTGTTTGCTGGGCCACGACGGTTCCTATTTGGGAAGGGGCAGGGGAATATCGTAGTGATGCATGGGAAACACGCCCGTTTTGACGTCGGCCAAGTAGTGTTCGAGGGTGGTAATTACGGTGCGAAACGACAATTCCCGCCATGGTATGTCTTCAATGCTGAAGAAAGCGGCTTCCAGGCTTTCCGGGCCAGGGAAGAGTTCATCGCTTAATACTTTGGCCAAGTAAAAAAAATGGACTTGCTCGGCGTGAGGAACGTCGATAATGGTGTACAAGGGGCCCAGTTCAATTTGGGCTCCTGCTTCTTCCTGGGTTTCGCGCATGGCGCCTTGCGCGGTGGTTTCGCCTAGCTCCATGAAGCCGGCGGGCAGGGTCCACTTGTTGTAGCGTGGCTCTATGGCCCTGCGACATAACAGGATTTTATCCTTCCATACGGGCAGCACGCCGACGACGTTGCGCGGGTTTTGGTAGTGCACCGCACCGCAATTATCGCAAACATCGCGCAGGCGATTATCGTCGGGCGGAATTTGCCGACTCAGTGGCGTGCCGCACTGGCTGCAAAATTTTTGTGCGCGCGGAGCGGGGAAATAAAAACTGGAAGCTTGCAAGGTCATAGGGTGATTCTACTCAAAGTGCGGGATTGGTGAGTAATCCCGCAAGTGTGTCTGGCCTGGTTTTTCAGTTTGCCGTTGGCCGTGGAAAGCGCAGGAACCCCAGTTCTTGCTCTACGGCTTCAATTGTGCATGTTTTAAACAAGATGGTTGTTGTGGGTCGGATTAGCGTCTTTGACGTGTGGTCCGACGCCGCCAGGCCAACGGGAAAGGCCTGCACTTCCAGGGTTGACGCCGCATTTGGGTTTGCCATTGCATCAAGAATGGCCATGCCTTGCGGCGTATAGATGCAATCCAGCACTGATGCCAGGTCGCGCCCGGCAATCAGCCCAGGGCCGTATTCGGTGCGTACATACAGTTTTCCGGACTCGTCCAGCAACCAGCCTGTAACTGTTTTGACATCCAGGTCGTTGTGAGTGCGCAGGGCGAGTGTACCGGCGTTGCTGTTGCCCATGGTGTGCAGAATATAGGGTGCGCCATCCAGCCGTACATAGACTTTTTGTGGGCCGTTCTGAAAAAACCATTGGCCGTGTTCGTCGCAAGCGTAGTTGCGGTCAATGAATTGCAGTATTTGTGGGCTGCTAATGGATTCGCCGGGGTGGTAGCCAGTAGCGTCGTGATGGCTGGAGTCTGGGGCGGCGGCGCTGTTTTCGGGCTGCCAGGCGTCTCCACGAGGGTGTAGGCGCCATTGGCCGCTTTCAGTCAGAGATAGCCAGCCGTAAGCGTTAGGCACGTCGGGCCAGCGCGCCATGGCGGCAATAACATTGGCATCCATAATTGATAGTGCCTGGTTGGGTTGGATAGATGAAGATAGTACTACGGGGAGGCAGGGTGGTGCCTATGGTCGATAAGGCAGACGTAGACTGTTGATGTCGGATTATGCGCCTGGCGGCGCGGCGCTAATCCGACCTACGAAAACTGGCGTTGATCGTATCTACTGGCGATCAGTGAATTTACCAGGCAGTGATGACTGAATCTTTAAAGGTCTTGACGACGAATTCCTTGGTTTCCGGGGAATGGTAGGCTTTAAGCAGTTTGGCGATCCAGGCCTGGTCTTTGTCCTGGGTGCGTACGGCGATGATGTTGGCGTAAGGGCCTTTGGGGCCTTCCATCGCAATGGCGTCGGTGACGGGATTCAGGCCAGCCGAGGCGGCATAGTTGCCGTTGACAGCAGCGGCGTCCAGATCGGATAACGAACGTGGCAATTGGGCTGCGTCAAGTTCGATGATGTTGAGTTTTTTCGAGTTCTCGACAATATCCAGTGGGGTGGCTTTGAGCCCAGCGTCTGCCTTGAGTTTCAATAAGCCTTGCGACTGCAGCAACAACAGAGCGCGCCCGCCATTGGTCGGGTCGTTAGGCACCCCTACACGGGCGCCATTGGGCAGGTCAGCGAGTGCTTTGAATTTCTTGGAGTAAACGCCCATGGGGAAGGTGATGGTTAGCCCGACGCTGACCAGTTTGTAGCCACGGTCTTTGATCTGGGCGTCAAGGTAAGGCTGGTGCTGATAGCTGTTGGCATCCAGGTCGCCGGCGGCCAGCGCGGCGTTAGGCTGTACATAGTCGCTGAATTCAACGATTTCCAGCTTCAGGCCTTCTTTGGCAGCCCTGTCTTTCACGAATTCCATGATCTGGGCGTGGGGGCCGCCCGTTACACCGATTTTATAGGTTTTGTCTTGGGCCAGCGCAGGAGCGGCGGCCATGCTGGCGGCCAGGCCGAGTCCAGCGGCGAATTGCAGTAGTTGGCGACGGTTCATTTTTTTCCTTTGAAGAGTAAAACTAAATTTGTGGAATCCGGATAGCGGTTAGCGGTGACTTAAACGACGCACCAGCGCATCACCCAGGGTTTGCACCAGTTGAACAAAAACAATAAGAATCAGGACCACCATCAGCATGACTTCGGGCAGGAAGCGCTGGTAGCCATAACGGATGCCCAAGTCGCCCAACCCCCCACCACCTACCGCGCCGGCCATGGCGGAATAACCCACCAGGCTGACCAGGGTGATGGTCAGGCCGGCGATGATGCCGGGGAAGGCTTCAGGCAGCAGCACTTTATAAACAATTTGCCACGTGGTCGCGCCCATGGCCTGAGCGGCCTCGACCAGGCCGCGGTCGACTTCACGCAGGGCGGTTTCGACCAGGCGTGCAACAAAGGGAGCGGCGGCTATGGTCAGCGGCACAATGGCTGCTGCCGTGCCTATCGATGTGCCCACAAAAAAGCGGGTTAGTGGAATAATGGCCACCAGCAGGATGATGAAGGGAGTGGAGCGTACTGCATTCACGATAATGCCTAGTGTACGGTTCAGGCTAAGCACCGGCAGCACGCCTTTGCGGTCTGTAAGGTGTAGCAAGACGCCCAGTGGCACGCCGACCAGTGCGCCAACAAGGCCTGAAACACCCACCATCAGCAGGGTTTCCAGCGACGACTTAATAAACAGATCAATCAATTGCTGTGACATGGGTCAACTCCTGTACGGTTACGCCGCGCGAGCGCATATAGGCCTTGGCCTCTTCCATTTCATCTTGCAGGCCGGTGGCGAGAATGGCCAGCGAACCAAAGGCCTGGCCCTGGATTTCGTCGATCTGGCCATGCAGGATGTTAAAGCTCACGCCAAAGCGGCGTACGACCTCTGAAAGCAGGGGTTCTTCTACCTCGGCGCCGGTAAAGGCTAGCCGCAGCAGGTGGTCTTGAGCCTGCCCTTCGCTGGTTTTTGCCAGCCGGGCGCGCACCCGCTGCAGTACGCCTTTAGGCAGGTCTTGCGAGATCACGTCGCCTATCATGGCGCGGGTGACAGGGTGTTGGGGGGAACGGAAGGTATCCAGCACGCCGCCGTGTTCAATTAGCTTGCCGCCTTCCATCACTGCCATACGATCACAAATCAGCTTGATGACTTCCATTTGGTGCGTGATCAGCACTATGGTCAGCCCCAGTTCCTGATTGATTCTTTTTAGCAGCTCAAGAATGGATTTGGTGGTTTCAGGGTCGAGGGCAGAAGTGGCTTCGTCGGAAAGCAGCACTTTGGGGTCGTTGGCCAGCGCACGGGCGATGCCTACCCGTTGCTTTTGCCCACCGCTGATTTGTGAGGGGTAGCGATCAGCTAGCGCGGTCAGGTCGACCAGTTTCAGCAGTTGGTGAACTTTGCGTTCGATGTCGGCTTTGGGTATGCCAGCCAATTCAAGGGGCAGGGCAATATTGCCGTATACCGTTCTTGAGGACAGCAGGTTGAAGTGCTGGAATATCATGCCGATATGGCGGCGCGCTTTGCGCAGGCCTTCTGGCGACAGCGAAGCCATATCCTGGCCATCAAGGATGATGCTGCCGGAAGTGGGGCGATTGAGCAGGTTGAGCGTGCGAACCAAGGTGCTTTTTCCGGCGCCGCTACGCCCGATAATGCCAAAGATTTCACCCTTGCGTATAGACAGGCTGACGTCGTGTACGGCATCTACAGGCCCGGATGGGCCATTGAAACGCTGGGATACTGCTTGGATTTCTATCATGGGAAAAGAAACAAAAAACAGCAGCCCGTTTTTCAAGCGACGGATCTGCTGCCGTAGATGCTGTATTAATTAAAGGATTGTAAAGGCGGCAGTTACGGACGAGAAGTAACTTTTTCGATAGTTATTATAACGTTAAGCTATATAGAACATGGATCTGTATGTAGGTTGGATTGGCGCCGTAAATGCGTAATCCGGCACCTATGCCGTGTTATTACCTTGTGCCATGACAGCGCAGCAAAAAACCCGCCAGCTTGAAGTGGCTGTGCGGGTTTAGGCGTATCGACTTATACCGATAGGTGTTCTTGGAGGCGCAACTCGGAATCGAACCGGGGTGGACGGATTTGCAATCCGCTGCATGACCACTCTGCCATTGCGCCGTATGACAACAAAAAATTGTAGCCAAGCCAATCATTATACGCGATTTTGCTAAAGCGGTGTTGCGGCGGGTGGGTTGAACCTGGGGTTGGTGATGCTGATGTGCAGTTGTTCGGACTGCCGGTGTCGAATTACGCGCCTGGAGGCGCTAGTTCGACCTACAGGTCAGCGCGGTTTATTTGTTGGATTTCATGGGGCATGTCTTGAGACCAAGCAGGACATACAGCGGGCACATGCCAGCCAACCCGGTTAGCAGAGGTATGGCGCCGAGCCATCCCCACCAGCCGACTGTACCGGTAGCCGCCAGGGTGATTAATGTTATGCCCACAACGATGCGCAAGGCTCGGTCGATACCACCTACGTTGGATTTCATGTGCATTCCTTTTGTTCGTGAAGCGATACCCGACGGGGCATTCGCAATATGGAATGCCAAGCCTGAATTGCACCACCAACATGCATGCTGATGTGCGTTTTTCCGATTGGCATAATTTATAAGATATTGCTAATTTAGCACAATCTAATTAATATGTCACAAATAGTACAAAGGAAGCCACGTACTCGGCAAATAGCTCGGCTGCGACAGCGGGCTGTGTCGTGGCACAAGGAAGAGGCCAGCATCGTGAAGGGCGGCAATTGCTATCCAACACCGGCTTGCCAATAACAATATCGTGCGCGTCATGCGCATATTCCGGGGCATTAACAGTTACCGGAAATAAACGAGGCATAGGCAATGGAACACAATAACAACGACATCCACCCCAAAGACGCCGTTCCGCTTGACCGGTTCAATCGGCGTCGCGCGTTTCTAGCGCTGGGGGCGGCTGGTGTGGCCGGCATTGGCCTGCAACCGTCTGGTACTGCGGCTGCAGGCCAAGTCCCGACCAAGGCGCGCATTGTCATTGCGGGCGCGGGGGCAGCCGGTCTGGCGGCGGCTTCTCAACTGGCTAAAACACTAAGCGGAGCAAGCATTACCCTCATCGATGCACGCAAAGAACACTACTACCAGCCGGGCTTCACGCTGGTGGGGGCGGGCGTCAAGCCGGCGGCTTATGTGGTGTCCACCACCACCGACTACCTGCCCCAAGGTGTCCAGCTTGTCCCAGACCGTGTGGCTGAATTTGATCCGGAAGGCAACAAGGTCGTGACGGAAAGCGGCAAAGCCTATCCCTACGATTTTCTTATTGTCGCTGTCGGCCTGAAACTGGAATATGGCCTGATCGAAGGCATGGAAGAGCGTCTGATCGGCAAGGGCGGTGTAGGCAGCATCTACCACAGCCCCGCAGGTGCACAGGCCACCTGGCATCAAATGTCTGATTTCGCCAACACGGGCGGCAGGGGTGTGTTCTTGCGTCCAGCCACCGAAATGAAGTGCGCAGGTGCGCCGCTCAAGTACACCTTTCTCACTGAAGACTATCTCACGCGACGCGGTCAACGCAGCAAAGCCCAAATTGTTTACAACTCGAACAACAAGGCATTGTTCAGCGTGCCCATTGTCTCCGAGAAAGTGCGCATGCTGTTCCAGGAGCGCGGTATCCAGGTCAATTACGAACGTGTGCTCAAGGCCATAGACCCAGGCAAGCGCATCGCCACTTTTGCCACGCCAGATGGCACCGAAGAACAAGACTATGACTTCATTCACATTATTCCGCCCATGCGGGCGCCTGAAGCCATCCGCAATAGCCCTCTGCCCTGGAAAACAGGTGCATGGGGGGCGGAAGGCTGGCTCGAAGTCGACAAAAACACGCTGCGCCACGTACGTTACAACAATGTTTTCGGCGTTGGTGATATCGCAGGGGTGCCCAAGGGTAAAACGGCAGCAAGTGTGAAATGGCAGGTGCCTGTGGCTGTTGACCATCTGGTCGCCGAGATCGCGGGCAAAACCTCAGATGCGCATTATGCGGGCTATACCTCGTGCCCCCTGATCACCCGGCTGGGCCAGGCCATGCTGGTCGAGTTCGACTACCAGAACAACCTGACACCATCTTTTCCTGGTGTGATCGCGCCGCTCGAAGAACTATGGATCAGTTGGGTCATGAAGACCATGGCCTTGAAACCAACCTATATCAGCATGTTGCGCGGTCGCGCCTAAGGGGAATCCCATGAAAGAACTCGATCTGTTTACTTTACTGGCTGTTTTCAACGAAATGCTGGGGCCAATGCTATGGCTGCTGCTGGCGGTTGCCGTGTCGGGGATTCTGGCTTTTGCGGCTTTGCTGGTCCGGGAGCGGGGCCTGGCATCGCACAGAATGCTCAACTCACAGGCCTTGGGTGTTTTTGGCGGAATTCTCGCCTTGGTATTCATGGTTCAGGTGTCGTCTTCCGGTTTCACCGATGCCGGCGGTCCTGCCGACTGGTTCTTGATTTTTCTGGTATTTGGCCTGGGCCTGATCGGCTCGGCCATACTTATTTATACCGTATGGGGGTGGTGGTCGGTGTTACGGCGACCAGTCTCCGCGGTCTCATCAGCCTAAGCTCGGAGCCAAGCATGCAACCAACCGATTTCGTCACCACCGTGTTCGATGGTAAAAGCAATCCCAATAAGGTCACTGTGGTTTTCACCATGGCGGTCAATGCCCTGCTCAAGGGGCATACCGCCACTATTATCCTGATGGTCGAGGCCGTTGAGCTCGGCCAACCGGGCGCAACCGACGGCATGGATATCGGCCACCCATTCGAGCCAGTTTCCAATTTGCTGCAGAAATACATCGATATGGGCGGCCATATTGCCGTTTGCGGTTCGTGCATGATCCACAACGGGATGACGCCCCACGACATGGATGCTCGTTTCAAGGTGATTACCGCGCCCGATGTCGTGGATCTTCTTATGAGCGCCAGGGGTACGCTGCAAGTGGCCTAAATGCCAGTTTCGCTGCAATAGCGTATTACCGCATCGCGAAAGTCACGGCATATTGGTGATAGATAGCTGTCTTTGCGCCAAAAAATACTTAGTTCCTGGTCCCACGACATCCCAGTACCCTGAATGGCGACCAGGCCTCGTCCCTCCGCGTGCTGCACTACGCGTGGCGGCATGATGCTAAGTAAATCCGAGCGCCGCAGCAGTTCTGCAAAGACCACTGGCGATGCCGTGCTTTCTACCGCCAGGCGCGGGGCAGGCAGCCCAATCAAGGTAAATCGCTCTTCGAGCCATTGCCTTAAATAAAGGCTGGCGGCAGGCATGGCCCAACGTTCTTGGGCGAGGTTGGCCATATTGGTGAAAAGGTGTAGCCGGGGGTGATCGGCACGTGCCACAATTTGTAGGGTCAAGGGCCCCAGAGGCAGGGACTCCAGGTCAGGTGGAGGGTCTTTTGGGGTGGCCGCCATGCTTAAATCGACTTCTCCGTTTTGCAATAGTGCTATCAAGCGTGCGCTCAGGTGAGTTTCGATTGAAAAAGTCGCAAGGGGGCGATTCACAAAGAAAGTTGCCAGCAATGGGGAAATCAATGAGGGCACCAGATAGGGCAGACTACCTAGCCGAACTGAGCCAGCGCGCGCCAAGCCTTGATCTTCCAGTTCATTTTCTAGGTCATTGACGGCCAATAAAACTTTCTTTGCATGCCGTATTAAGGTTCTTCCGGCTTCGGTTGTATCCAGTCCGCGCGAATTGCGGTCGAAAAGTTGCATGCCTACATCTTGCTCCAGGCGCACCAGGGCTTTCGATACGGTTGATTGAGTAAGCTCAAGAACTTCTGCTGCGCGATGCTGACTACCGTGCTCGATCACGTGCAAAAAGATATTTAAATCCTGTAATCGCATGCTGTTTTCCGCAGCCCTATTTAAGTTAAAGAGTAGGCGGCAACCGCCGGGACGAGATGAAATCGGTGTTCGTCAGGATGGCAAGTTCTTCAATATGATTTATTGCGCCTGTTTGGGGCTTGGGAATCGGCAAAGTCTGAAATGGAATCGCTGGAACTGTTGCAGCCCATTATTATTGCTTAACCGCTCCCCTGTGGGTGGATATAAAAAAACTGGTTAACCGGAGACAAAATCATGTTCCTGAATTCCCTTGCAGCGCGTTTGCGCTGCAGTACTGGTGCGCTGGGTGTTGTATTGATGATGACTGCGCCCAACAGCATGGCTGCAAATACTGAAGTCTATCCTTCAAAGCCTATCACCATCATAGTCCCTTCAGCAGCAGGAAACGTAGTTGACGCCGTGGCGCGGTTGGTCGGCGGCGAACTAACGAAAGTCTGGAAACAGCCGGTTATTGTGGAGAACAAACCGGGGGCTGGCACGACCATAGGCACACGCTTTGTTGCCAAGGCGCCCAAAGATGGCTACACCGTGTTGTTGACCTATACTGCGCACGTACAAAACCCCTTGCTGTATGCTGATATTGGCTACGACCCGATCAAAGATTTTGAAGCGGTAAGCGAAGTTACCCTTTCGTCTACGATTTTGGCGGTATCCCCCGAGTTCGAGGCTAAGTCGCTACCCGCTCTGGTGACGCTGGTAAAGGCGAATCCAGGCAAGTACGCCTATGGGTCGTATGGGGTGGGCAGCACTGGCCATATTCTAGGCGAATTGCTCAAGGGTGAAGCGAAGCTCGACATGGAGCATATTGCTTATAAAGGCGGCGCGCCGTTGGCTACCGATTTGGTGGCTGGGCATGTCAAGTTCGGTCTGATCGCAGTAGGCACTGCCTTGCCGCTTTTGCAGGCTGGCAAACTGATTCCCGTCGCGATCGCGGGCAACAAGCGTTCTGCGATTCTGCCCGATGTCCCGACATTCCTTGAAATGGGCTATCAGGGCTTCGAGCCTGATGCCTGGATGGGGCTATTGTTCCCCGCTGGCGTGCCTAAAGATCGAGTCGATGCCCTGTCGCGGGAAGTGGCGCGTATCGTAAAAGAGCCTGCCATGGCGAAGCGCTTGAACGATCTGAATGTGGAACCTGTTGGCAACACTCCTGAAGAATTCGCCAAGGTATTGAAAGACGACTATGCAAAATGGACGGAAGTGATCCAAAAAATCGGGCTTAAGGCGCAATAATATGTCTGGCACGATGAACGATTATGAAGCATTGGTCTGCAATCAGTGGGGGCATTGGCGTGAGCTCGTGTTGCAGCGAGTGTCCCGCACCCCGCTAGGCCCTGGCCAAGTTCGCATCCGGGTCCGCCATGCCGGGGTGAGCTTTGCGGTAAGCCTTTTTGTATCGGGCAAGTATCAGCGCAAGCCGCCATTGCCCTTTACTCCGGGCGCAGAGGTGTCCGGCGAAATCCTTGAGCTGGCACCGGATATTACTCACCTTCGTTTGGGGCAGCGCGTTGTGGCTGCCCTGGATTGGGGCGCATTCGGACAAGAAGTGGTGACTACAGCGGCTACGGTATACCCTGTGCCTGATGGCTTGAGCCTGGCGCAGGCTGCCGCACTGCCTGTTACTTATGGCACTGTCTGGTCGGCCCTGGAGTGGCGTGCCAATTTACGAGCGGGCGACACCATGCTGGTACATGGCGCCAGCGGCGCGCTGGGCATGGCGGCAGTACAAATTGGCCGCATGATGGGCGCGCGCGTCATTGCTACCGCCAGTACCGAACAAAAACGAGCTGCGGCCCTGCGTAATGGCGCCAGTTACGCTTTGCCGTCTGATCCGGCTGCGTTGGCCCAATCGGTAAAGGCTTTATGTCCAAAAGGCGGTGTCGACGTGGTTTTCGATCCAGTCGGAGGAGACCTCTTCGATGCCTCGCTAAGTTGTGTCGCACCAGAGGCGCGCGTGCTGATTATCGGTTTTACCAGCGGCAGGATACCTACCGCAGCCGCGAATCTGCTGCTGGTGAAAAATGTGTCTCTTATTGGCTTCAATTATGGTTATTACATAGGTTGGGGCCTGACAGACGAGCGTGAACGCTATGCCGCTCCGGTGCATGCCGTTGTGGAAAAGATACTTGCGGCTGTGGCCGAGGGCGCATTGCCGCCACCCATGACTGAACACTTTCCGCTGGCGCAATGGGAGCAAGCCTTAGACACAGTCATGTCACGCCGCTCTGTGGGCAAGGTGATTCTGGATATCTGAATCGCGGACTGACAGTATGGGCCTGTAACACCAGTATCAAAAGGGGAAACAATGCAAACAGAACAAGACGGCGAACCGCTGCTGGGTGGGTTGCTGGTACTGGACCTGAGCCAAGGCATTGCCGGGCCGTATTGCGGCATGGTATTGCGCCAGCAAGGCGCACGCGTGATCAAAGTCGAACCTCCATCTGGCGATTGGGGGCGCCAGATGGGGCGCGCGCGTGAAGGCAACACGGCCATTTCGATTGCCTATAACGCTGGCAAGGAAAGTGTGGTGCTTGATACACGCCAGCAGGAAGGGCGTGCTGCATTGCGTAGGCTGGCCGAAAAAGCAGACATTATCATCCAGAATTTTCGCCCTGGCGTTGCCGAACGCATGGGCGCCGGCTATGCCGAGTTGTCGAAAGCCAACCCCAAGCTTATTTATGTATCGATATCAGGCTATGGCCCTGAAGGCCCCGCCAAGGACTTGCCGGCCTTGGATACCACTATGCAGGCAGTTAGCGGCTTGATGTATGTAAATCGTGATGCTGCCGGACAGCCTCGGCGTATTGGTTTGGTTCTGGTGGACCTGACTACCGGTTTATATGCTGCACAGAGCGTAGGGATGGCTTTGTATCGTGCCGCGCTAAACGGACATGGCCGGCATATCCAGGTATCGATGCTGCAAACCAGCGCGGCATTGCAGTCGTATGTGGTGCTGGACGATGCCATGTTCCCAGGGGATGAATCAGCTATTTTCAATGTTCCGACGGGGCTGTTTGCCACCCGTACTGGCTTGTTGTACCTAAGCATGCTGAACGATGCGATGTTTGAGCGCTTGGCAGGCTTGCTGGGTTTTGACGATTGGCTGGCCGATGCCAGCTTGCGCACCAGTGCAGGGCGTATGCCGCGTGCGGACGAGATGAACCAACGCGTACGAGCTGTTTTCGCCACTCAAACATTGGAATATTGGGAAGCATTATTAGCTGACAACGATATCCTGTTCGGGCGCGTGGGTCATCCGCGTGACTTATGCAGTAATGCGCAAGCGCAGCATATGGGTTTGTTTTCGTCATTGATGCAAAAAGGCCTGGGTGAATTGCCGTGGGCAGGTGTGCCAGGAAATGGCAGTTTTCAGCCCGCCCCTGGCGATGCTCCCGAATTAGGACAGCATACAGAGGCTGTGTTCACAGAGTTTGGGTTGGACTTGGCCTAATTCGTAGCCAAGGCGGGTTTGCAGTGCCGTTCACCGAGCAGATGTTTTGGGCAGGTAGCGCAAGGCATCAACGGCTTTGCCGTTGTAGCGAAGCTCAAAATACAGATGTACGGCGTTGCTACCCGTGCTGCCCATTGTGGCAATTTTTTGCCCTTGCTTGACCTGCGCGCCTTCTTTCACGAGCAAGTCCTTGTTATGGGCATAAACGCTTAAGAAGTTGGCATCGTGGTTGACGATAAGCATATTGCCATAGCCGCGCAAGCCATTACCCGAGTAGATCACTTTACCGCTGGCCGCCGCCTTGATCGGCGACCCTGCCGCCGCTGCTATATAGATAGCCTGGCTGTTGGATGCCGACGTGCCTCTTCTTGATTTGCCCTCGGCCGGCCAGACCAGGTTAATGGATCGCGGAGCGGCAAGCGATGGGCCATTTGCAGTGGAGGGCTTGGAGGCGGCGGGCGAGGGCGTATCTGTGGGCGCCGTCGGTGTACCCTTGACCTTGAGGATTTGCCCTACATCAATATTGTCGGCGTCTTTCAGATTATTCAAACGCTTAAGGGAACTGACACTTTGTCCATGCTTGCGTGCAATCTGCGTCAGGGTGTCTCCCCTGGCAACGCGATACTGGCCTTCGCTGACAGGCTTGGTCGTACCGCATGAGGCCAATAAGGCCACTACGCTCAGGGCAGCAAAAAGCCGAATGTAGGGGGGAAACAAAGATGCAGACCTGAAGGAATGCCAACAATGGCGGAACGTAGCGGAAAATGTCAGTAGCAGCATGAATCAGATGTACGCTCGCAGCCTGGGAACGTAATGAAGAAGTGAGTGTAAATGGTGTGGAAGTCGAACCATACTACACGATGGCTGCGTGCTGAGCCATACTGAATTGCATGCCCGCCTGTTTTACTTGAAGGGCCGTCAAGTGGGTTGGTTTTGTAGCTTTTAACCCAGGCGAGCCCCCTGACCTTCAGAGGGCTGCAAAAACACCAGCTTATTCGGAAGCGACTTCTTTGGCCTTTTTGTATTCGTTTCCAATGAATTCAGCAAACGGCTTGCCCCGGCTGCCAACAAACAGCGTACCGGCATGTTTGGCCAGCACGTCCTGGAAGGATTGTTCCTGGGCTACTTGCTGCAATAAATCTTCAAGTTTCAGGGCGATGGGCTCAGGCGTGTCGGCATGGATTGCATAACCTACGAAGATATACAGGGAATACCCAGGAAAACCGCTTTCCGCGATTGTGGGGATATTGGGTACGATATCCAGGCGCTTGTCGCTGCCAACCGCCAAAGCCTTCAGCTTTCCAGATTCAATCAGGGGCAGGGCGCCGCCAAGGTCTACCAGTGCAACGTCTACCGTGCTCCCGATAACGTCGGTGACGGTTGGGCCAAAGCCCTTGTAAGGAATGTCGTTGAATTGAATGCCAGCCGCTTTTGCCAATGTGCGTGCGCCCAGACGATAGGTATTGCCGTACAGGCCTATGCTGATAGTGCCCGGGGCTTTGCGGGCTTCGTCCAGAACGTCTTGCAGGCTGTTGAAGCGGGAGTCCCCTGCCGTTACCAAGGTACCGACGTTATTGCTTAGGTGCAGAACAGGACGGATGTCTTCAGGCTTGTAGGGCAGTTTTTTCAGGACCAAGGGGTTGATGACCGGGGCGCTGGGTGTAATCAGCATCAGGGTATAGCCGTCTGCGGGAGCGTTCAGGGCGGTGGTGGTGCCCAGAATAAGATCGGCGCCGGGTCGGTTTTCGACGACGGCAGGTTGCCCCGTCAGCCTTTGGAAGCCATCAGCCAGTGCTCGTGTGTGGGCGTCAGCGCCACTGCCTGGGCCCAGTGGCACAATGAAACGCATTGCTTTTGCAGGGTAGTTGTCAGCAGACTGTGCATGAGCAGCAGGCGCTAATGGGGCAGCAAGAAGCAACGCTGCGAGCAAGAACTTCTTCATTGGATATCTTCTCTCAAGAAATATGGCGCAGGAGCCGCCACACTTTGGTGTTTATATATTCATAATAGCCACCATGGCGTTGCAGGAAGTCGCCAGGCAGACGGTTTTGCGGTGTTTGAGTACTGCAATAGGGATTGGACTTGAAAAAGCTCCAATTTATTGCTGTTAATGATACATCTATCTCGAAAAATATTCAATTTAATGGCGTCTATAAATTTATTCACTGATGTTCAGCAATAAAAATCTTGGCCTATACTTAATATTGTTATTTATGAGACAAAAACTTCATTTTTTGTTTTGAGATAAGTGTAAGGCTTGAGCAATGCCCCTCTTCATTAGGCATCAAGGAGAGAGCCACTTGCTTAAGGTTTTCGTAGGTTGGACTAGCGCCGTCAGGCGCGTAATCCAATACCAGCAGCAGGACGCTAGCTGATGTTGCCCAAAGCGGCCTCGACTCCACGCACCACCGTAATCAAGCGTGGGCCCAGGTCGCTCTCAAATCGCTTGCTTTGCTCACTGAATATAGGCACGGATACTGCAAAAACCCATGTTTCACCATCAAGCGGCTTTTTCATCGGCACAGCAATTGTCACGATTTCACGATGCAAGTCGCCGTGGCTGCGGCAAAATCCGTGCTCTTTCAGGTCTTGGGCCGCATTGGCCAGCCTTGATTCCAGCCAACGTGCTTGCTCAGCATCTTGATCTTGCAGTTTCTCCAGGAATTTTTCGCGTTCATTTTCTGGCCAAGTGCACATATAGGCGCGCCCGGATGCTGTGCGCGACAGGGAGAGATGCATGCCTATTTCGGGCCTGAATACTTGGCTTTGCCGGCCGTGGGCCAATTCTGCGTAGACCAGGCTGAAGCCGCTGCCCACTGAAAGCTGAAGCTGTCCGTTGATGTGATTGGCCAGATCTTCCATGAGTGGCCGTGCCAGTTGCCGGATGGTCATTCGTGCCAGGACGGGGGCCGACATATTCAATAAGGCGATACCCGGAAGGTATTTTGAAATACGCTCAGAATAACGAAGCAGTCCCAGTTCGCACAGCGTATCAAGCAAACGGAAAAGAGTTGGTTTGGGCAGGCCGGTCAGTTCCATGAGTTCTCTGCCGCTTAGCTCTTGTGCTGTTGGGGAGAAGCAGCGAATAATACTTATGCCGCGTGCCAAGGCGCTAACCAGAGTGGCTTTGTTGTCTAGGCTCATAGTTTTATTTTTTGAAACACAAGTCTTATTGTAGGTCGGATTCGGGCGTAGCCCGTAATCCGACAAATGACGTCGCAACCAGACAAGAGCGTAGTGTAATTTAACAAAACTTCCGCAGCCAGAATGCCAGGTAGCTGGGCCGCCCTTGGTGAAGCCTGTTCTTGCTTGACCGTAGTTGCCGGTTGTCGGTTTATGCGCTGCGCACTAATCCGACTTACGAGTCCGACCTACGAGTTCCGGCCTGTGATTTATGCACATGATGCGTAATCCATTGCCGATGACCTTGCTTGCGTAGTGTGCAGGCCGGGCATAGTCCACAGCCATAGCCCCAGGCGTGCAAGGTGTCACGTTGGTTCAGATAGCAAGTATGGGTTTCGGTACGCACCAGTTCTACGAGCGCCTCGCCGCCTAGCTGCTGTGCCAGTTCCCAGGTATCAGCCTTGTTTAGCCACATCAGTGGTGTTTCCAGTGTCAGGGGGCGATCCACGCCCAAGCTTAGTGCTACCTGCAAGGCTTTGAGGGTATTGTCGCGGCAATCCGGATAACCAGAGTAGTCAGTTTGCGACATGCCACCTACCAGCACGTTCAATTCTCGCCGGTAGGCCAGCGCGGCGGCCAGGGTGAAGAACAGCAGATTGCGGCCAGGAACAAAAGTGTTGGGCAGGCCGTCGGCTTGCATGGTAATGGCTACGTCGTCGGTCATGGCCGAACGGCCCAACTGACCGAGTACATTTACATCAAGCAGGTGGTCGTCGCCCAGGCGCAGTGCCCAGTCGGGTTGCTGTGCAGCCATACTGCGGCGCAAGGTGTCACGGCAATCCAGTTCTACCCGGTGGCGCTGGCCGTAGTCAAAACCTATGGTTTCGACATGCGCGAAATGTGCCAGCGCCCAAGCCAAACACGTGGTGGAGTCTTGACCGCCGGAGAACAGGACCAAGGCGCGACGATGAGCTTGCCAGGGCATGCTCATGCTTCGGCCAATAGAGCATCGCGCCGTTTCATCGTCCGAATGATGGCGTTCAGGGCAATACCGTACATTGGCACGAATAGCAGCAAGCTGACGGCCAGTTTGATGACATAGTCGACGACGGCGATTTCCCCCCAATGCGCGGCCATGAAGGAGTTGCTGCTGCGCCAGAATGCAATGCTGAAGAAAGCAGCTGTGTCCAGCGCCTGCCCGACTACGGACGCCGCCGCTGGCGCTACCCACCACTGCACATAGCCACGGCGCATGCGATCGAATACCTGTACGTCCAGCAATTGGCCCAGGACGTAGGCGGCGAAGCTGGCAAAGGCGATGCGAAATACGAAGCTGTTGAACTCGCCCAGTGTGGCCATGCCGTTGAAGCGGCCTTCATGGAATAGCACCGATATGAAGTAAGAGGCAATCAGCGCCGGTATCATGGCCCGCGCGATCACGCTGCGCGCTTCGGCCTTGCCAATCAGGCGCACGGTCAGGTCAGTAGCCAGGAAAATAAAAGGGAAGCTGAAGGCGCCCCAGGTGCTGTGAAAACCAAACAGGTCAATGGGCAACTGTACAAGATAATTGCTGGAAATGATGATGAGGACGTGGAATGCGACCAGCAGGGCGAGATAGAACGATACCCGCGATTGCGGGGCAGATATTGCTGTCATGCGAGGCCTTTTTGGTGATGGGGTTAGGGAACCCATGGGGAAAATTGGAGCAGATATTATACGCCGGGTTGCTTGCTGGTCGAGGAGAGCTTATTCTCCGGGTGTGATCCCGGCAGACTTGATCAACTGCCCCCAGCGTTTGGTTTCTTGGGCAAGCATTTCCTTAAATTGTCCTAGGCTTACAGGTTTTATCTCAAGGCCAAGGCCATTGATGCGTGACGTGTATTCCGGAGACTTGATAGCGGTAAGAATCATTTTATTGAGCTTTTCAGCGACATCAGCCGGAACCCCCGGCGCAGTGAAAACGCCAAACCATGCCGAAACGTCGAAGCCAGGAAAGCCACTTTCTACCATAGAGGGTACGTTGGGCAGCCTTGAGTTGCGTGTGGCGCTGCTGACCGCAAGCGCTTTTAATTTTCCGCTATCCATGTGGCTTTTGAGTGTCATGGGTGAGGTGGCCGCAATTTGTGTTTCGCCAGCGATTACCGAGAGCATTGCCGGCCCTGCGCCTTTGTACGGTACATGCAAAAGATCGATGCCTGCAGCGTGCTTAAACATTTCAAGCACAATCCGGCCCGATGTGCCTGTCCCCGGCGTGGCCATGGAGAGCTGTTGTTTTTTGGATAAGGCAATGAAGTCTTGTAGTGTGTTTGCAGGCAATTGGGCATTCATTGCGAATACATAGGGCGTGCTGGCAACCGATGTAATTGGTGTTAGGTCGGTACTTTTGTACGGAGCGTTCTTCGTCATCAGAGGGTAAACGGTGACTGCGTCGGGTACGGAAACGAGCAGGGTGTAACCGTCAGGCGCAGACTGAACAACTGAATTGACGCCAATCGAGCCAGAGGCGCCTGCTTTATTCTCTACAACCACCGGTACCCCGGATTGCTCTGAAAGCAACTTGGCAAGGATGCGACCGATGGTATCGGTAGACCCACCAGCAGCTGCTGGTATGACGATGTGAATGGGTTTACTGGGGAACGATTGTGCAAGGGCTAATGGAGCCAATAACATGGCGGGCATGCATAGTATGTAAGGCAACAGTTTTGAAGTCAGTTTTTTCATGTCTCTCTCGCTTTTTAATAAGATTATTTCGGTCAGGCAATGTTACGTTCCTGGCCAGACCACCACTTTGTACGCAACGATGCTTTAAGTACTTTGTTAACGGCAGATAGCGGCAACGGTTCTAGACGTACTTCAATGCTTTTTGGGCATTTATAAGATGCAATACGGGCCCGGCAGTGCGCAGACACACTGGCGGTGTCCAGGAGAACATTGGCCTTGGGTACTACGACAGCATGAACCGCTTCACCCCATTTCTCATCGGGTATGCCAAACACAGCACACTCAGCGACATCGGGGTGCGACGCAATAGCATTTTCAACTTCGAAGGAGTAAATGTTTTCTCCACCGGAAACGATCATGTCTTTCAGGCGATCTACTATGTACAGATACCCTTGCTCATCAAAATAACCGGCGTCGCCAGTGTGCATCCAACCGCCGCGTAGTGTTTGATTTGTAAGTTCGCTTAGTTGCCAATACCCTTTCATTACCGTGGCCCCACGCAGTTGGATCTCGCCCACAGTGCCTTGTGGCAACAGGGCGTCAGACGCATCAGCGATGCGCACCTCGACGCCGGGTACGGCTTGGCCGCAGGAGCGTAGGCGAGGGTTGCCTGGTTTATGATCGTTTGGTGTCAAAAGGGTAACGACCGGCGATGTTTCTGTCATGCCATACCCTTGGTAAAGTCCGCAGGCTGGCAAGGCTTGCATAAGGCGCAACAGCAAAGTATCGGATACCGGTGAGGTTCCATACGTGATGGCACGTAAGCTGGATAATTTTTCTTGTGTGAAGTTTGGTGAATCGAGGAGCGCAGCCATCATGGTTGGCACAAACGCTGCTGCTGTGATCTGATAGCGTTCAATAGCATCTAGAACAGGTTCAACTTCGAAACGTGGCAGGACAATATGCTGCCCTCCCAGCAAAGTGACCGACACGACGCGCCATAGCGCCGAGAGATGGAATAGTGCGCCACAATGAAGATGCACGGTTTTTTCATCGAACGGTAAAATTGCCAAGCAATTTTCAAAATTGGCGATGAGATTAGAGTGGGTGATCATTACGCCCTTGGGGCGGCCAGTTGTTCCACCTGTATAAATCAGAAATGCGACATCATCATTAGAGCGGCCTGCGTCGGAAACTGGAACGCCAGAGGCTACGAGTGATTCATAGTCATGTTGATGAATGACGCTGCGAATGGACGGCACCAATTGCGCCAGCGTTTGCGCCTGATCCTTGAAGTCTTCATCGACTACCAGCAGTGTTGGCTCGCAGTCGTGGCATAGTTCGATAAGTTCCGGTGTGGCCAAGCGCCAGTTCAAAGGGACTGCCACGCCCCCGGCCCATAGCGCGCCGTATAGTGTTTCTATTAGCCGATGGCTATTTTGCCCCAGCACGGCGACCCGTTCCCCTTGTTTTATTCCCCGTGCCTGGAAAATTGAGGCCAATGAAGCTACACGGTTCGCGAAGTTTCCCCAGGTGAGTTCGACGCTGCCATCGACCAGTGCTATTGCGGTGTTGCGGGTTTTATCCCATTGATTGATTACTTTAGTTAGACTGCGCATTAATTATTTGTCTCCATGGGGAATATTATTCGCGTTTTTTATTATTACATGGCAATAGCTGCCTGTCTATCGTAAAATTTGCTTCCATAATCAAACAATACAGATGTACCCTATGCAAACTACAACCGACCGTACAACAACAGTTGAACTCAGCGAAAAACAGAAGGGTAAAACCGTTGGCGCCGTCACGAATGCGGCCAAAATTCTACGGTTTCTAAGAAACACTCAGAAGCCTGCGACGGTCACGCAGATAACCCGCGGTGTGGAAATAAACCCAAGCACCTGCTTTAATATATTGCACACCCTTATCCAAGAAGATTTCGTCCAAGTCGACCCTGTTTCCAAAACATATCAACTCAGCTTGGGGTTGGTGGGGCTCGCGCGAGGCGCGCTGGAACATAGTCCCGAACTGCATATACTCAAGCCGCACATTGATAGCCTTGCGCGCAAATACAACATGATGGCTGCTATTTGGCGCAAGATATCCGACGACAGAAGTATGTTGGTGTTCACAGCCGAAAGCGATGCTTCTATTCGCATCCACGCGCGTGCAGGTTCGCGCTCACCTTTATTGCTGGGGGCTACGGGTCGCGTCTTTGTTGCGTATTCTGGTATGGATCACGCCGCATTGAAAGAGCGTTTTCAGCAATTGCGGTTAACGCGACCGCTAAGCTTCGAAACGTATCTTGAGCAGGTCGAGGAAGTTCGGCGTGTTGGCTGGTCTATCGACGAAGGGTATGTGACTCCGGGCACGATTACCATTGCCGCCCCAGTCTACGAATTAAGCGGGGAGGTGAACTTTTCTTGCTCAGCCATTCTTTTCAATGGCCAGTACGATGCCAAAAAGGTTGAGGCAATAGCAGAAGACCTGAGGCTGGCGGGCCGTGCTCTCATCGAGTCGGCCACGCACGTGCCTGTAATCAGGTCCTCCAAGTTAAAGCCAAAGCCAAAGGCAGCCTCTAAATCAGTCTCTTTGCTTTCTTAGTCCGGCTTGAAGTTGAACTCACCCATGTCCAGCACTGTCTTGTCACGAGCTGGAATCGAGCAACGAAATAGGGCATGCCCCAACCCGAGATCCCATATTTCGGTGCGTAACGTTTCTCCGGGAAATACGGGCGCAGTGAAGCGTGCCCCGAATTCACGCACACGGCTTTCATCCCCACCACACATTTTGCGCAGCAATATGTGTCCTGCTATTCCCCAGGTTGCTGCGCCGTGCAAAATGGCGCGAGGAAAACCTACGCTGCGAGCTACTTCGGGATCAGCATGTAGCGGGTTGTAGTCTCCTGATAGCCGATATAACAATGCTGCTTGTTGTAGGATATTGAAGTCCGCGATATGGTCTGGGTCGCGTTGCGGGCGCTCTGCTTGTGCCTGGGTAGCGCTGCTTCGCGTGCTGGGGCCGCCAAAGCCCCCATGCCCGCGCAACACAACGGTATTAAGCACTTCGCAAAGTAAATCGCCGCTTTCGTCCCGGACTTCGCGTGTAGTGTAAAGCAGGCAGTCCTTGCCTGCCCCCTTGTCTACCACATCGGTTACACGCAGTTCGCCGACCACCTTGGCTTTTTCCGGGAGCGGCTTGTGCATGCGCAGGGATTGTTCGCCATTGAGCACTTTGCGCCAGTCCATGCCCAATTCAGGATGATCTTTGATCCAAAAGCCGGGATAACCTAAAACGCCGCCAAATGTAGGAAGCACTTTGAGGCCTTCTTCGTACACAAAGTGCAGGTCGGCGTCATCGGTTCCCAAGCCCAGGCCTAATGCGTAAAGCATTACATCTTTTTGGGAATACTGATGTTCGGTGCTGACGCGAAACGAGCGTAGCCCTTCGAGAGCTATTTTCATTAGACCGGATCCCAGCAGAAAACATCGCCGCTACGTTGCAAAGCGTAGAGGTCATTCTTGAATGCAGGGAGCATATGGTCTGCTAGTGTTTGAGGCGTCCAGCCCTCATTTCGTTGCACGCTGCGAATTGGGCGAGGCTGACTAAACAGGAAGATTTCATTCTTGCGTGAGCCGAAAATTTGCCCTGTCACTTCGCTTGCAAGATCACTGGCCAGAAACACGGTAAGCGGTGCAATTTTAGCTGCTGTCATTGTTTTTACTCGTTCGACGCGTTGCTTTTCTTCGGGAGTTTCGGTTGGAATGGTGCCGATTAAACGGCTCCAGGCAAACGGCGAAACACAATTCGATCGAACGTTATAGCGGTGCATGTCGAGAGCAATTGATTTTGAAAGGCCCACTACACCGAGTTTGGCTGAGGCGTAGTTAGCCTGCCCAAAGTTGCCAATAAGTCCGGAAGTGGATGTGAAATGCACAAAGCTGCCTCGGTTTTCTTCACGAAAGTGCGTTGCCGCTGCACGTGACACATTCCAGTAGCCAGTTAGATGCACCTCTTGTACTGAGCGCCAATCGTCATGCGACATCTTGTGGAAAATACTGTCACGTAGAAAGCCAGCATTATTCACAACGGCATCAAGTCGGCCAAAAGTATCTATTGCCTGGCGTACCATACCCTCGGCGGCAATGGGATCGGTGATGCTGTCAGTATTGGCAACGGCATTGCCACCAAAAGCCTGAATTTCCGCCACCACATCGGCTGCGGGTCCGGCGCTCGTTCCCCCGCCCTCTGGGTCCACACCAAGATCATTGACAACAACGGCTGCGCCTTCCCTGGCTGCGAGCAGAGCAATTTCTCGCCCTATGCCGCGCCCGGCGCCGGTAACCAAGACCACCTGATTTTCTAGGCATCCTTTCATGTCTTCACTCCTTTATGTTTATGAAAAATAATTATTTGACCAGCTCACGACCAATTAACAGCTTGAGAATGTGATTGCTGCCAGCAGAAATTCGGTTTACTCGGGCGTCCGCATAAGCGCGTGCAATGGGGGTCTCCCACATGTATCCCATTCCGCCGAAGAACTGCAAGCTGCGGTCGATAACTATGCCTTCGCACTCTGATGCTCGTAGCTTGGCCGCCGCCGCTTCTATGGAGGTTAATTTACCTTCTACATGTTTGCCAATACACCACTCGATAAAAACCTTGTGCGCAAGATACATTGACCACAAATCTGCCAGTTCGAATTGCGTATTTTGAAAGGCGGCAATTGGTTTTCCAAAGGCTTCCCGCTCTTTCACAAAATTCGTTGTGTCATCGAGTGCAATTTGCATTGCGGAGACCGAACGGATGGCTGAACTCAGGCGTTCTTGCACCAGTACACCCATCAGTTGATAAAAGCCCTGGCCTTCTTCCTGACCAAGCAGATTGGATGCCGGCACACGCACATCATCAAAAAAAAGCTCCAGGGTATCTTGGGCCTTTCTTCCGATTTTTTTAAGCATCTTGCCGCGCACGAAGCCTGGCTGGTTCGTTTCTACCAGAAACAGACTTATTCCTTTGGCTCCTTGTGATGGGTCGGTCTTGCAGGCGACTATCACCAGATGCGCCTGTTGTGCATTGCTGATATAAACCTTTTGCCCTTTTATGACATAGTCATCTCCATCCCGTCGGGCGCTGGTCCGGATCGCTTGCAAGTCACTGCCCGCATGCGGTTCGGTCATGGCAATGGCGATGATGGCCTCTCCGCTGATTGCCTTGGGCAACCACTCTGCTTTTTGGGCTGCGGTGCCATAGTTAAGAATGTAGGGCGCCGCGGTTTCCGAATGGCCTGAAAAGGCCGGAGCACCGCCACCGGCGCGCGCCATTTCCTGAGCCAGCACGACATGGTGTAGATAGTCTCCACCGGCGCCTCCGTATTCTTCTGGCATGTCGCAGCATAGCAAGCCGCTGGCACCCGCCTTCAGCCATACTTCTCGTGGCACAGTGCCGAGCGCTTCCCATTCTTCGCGGTTAGGCATGAGCTCTTGTTCAACAAAACGGCGCGCGGTTCGCTGGAAAATGAAATGCTCTTCACGAAAGAATTGTTCTCCGATCATAGGGGCTCTTTAGTTTTTTGATGAGAATGATGAAATTCCTCGATGAGGCGCAAACGGTCTTCATCGAGTTCGGGGGCGAGTTTGCGGGTGTTGTGTTCGGGAAAGGTGGAAAACTTGAATGGGCTGCCTACTACCTTGATAGCGCCGAGCACCGGATCAATAGTCTCCAACACCATATTGCGCGCAGTGGCTTGCGGGCTTGTGATGGCTTGCATGACATTATTGATGGGGCCCGCCGCCAGCCCGAGTGGCTCAAGGTGGGATATCCATTCTTCGGTAGTGGCTTTGAGCAGTTCTTTGCCGATTTCCTCACGCAAGGGTGTTCGGTTTTCTACACGCTTGACGTTCGTAAGGTAGTCGGGGTTTTCAGCCAAGTCCTGGCGGCAAATGGCTGTGCAAAATTGCCTGAACAGTTTGTCATTGCCACAGGCCAGCGTAATGTGCCCGTCTTTAGTGGGAAAGGCTTCAAAAGGCATGATGGAAGGGTGTAGCGACCCCATGCGTGTAGCAATTTCTCCGGTCATTTGATAGCGAGTAATGGGGGTTTCCAGCATCGACAGCATGCAGTCGAACATGGCCAGGTCAATATGGGAGCTTGCACCAGTGCGCTCGCGATGTAACAGCGCCGCATTGATCGCCGTTGCGGCAAACATCCCTGTGCCCACGTCGGCAATCGAAATACCTGTGCGACATGGTTCACCTTCTGCTTCGCCGGTAATGCTCATCATGCCAGTCACGCCCTGCATGACCATGTCGTAACCTGGTTTGTGGCTGTCTGGCCCAGTGTGCCCGTAGCCTGAAATCGATGCGTAAATAAGCTTGGGGAAACGAGCATGCAGACTCTCCCATGCGTATCCTAATTTCTTCATGACACCAGGGCGGAAATTCTCGGTCAGTACATCAGCACCGGCAAGCAACGACTCGAATATTGCGCGGTCTTCGTCTTGGCGCAAATCGAGCGCAATGGACTCTTTGTTGCGGTTAATCGAATTGAAATAGCAAGGCCGGCCCTTTATGAAAGGGCCATAAGCCCTTGAGTCATCACCTTTTCCAGGCTCTTCAACCTTAATCACGCGAGCACCAAGCTCAGAAAGCAGCATCGTCGCGTAAGGGCCGGACATTACGCGAGTAAGGTCAACGACGGTAATACCGGAAAGAGGGCCTTGGATTGTGCTCATGGTGGAGTTTTGCTTCTTGAGAAGGTCCATTCGAAGTATATGTATCAATGATGCCACAATTTTCGCTTGTGAGAAACTTTTTTCTTTGAGAGAATGATTTCAGTTTTCAACAGGAGCCCGTATGACTTCCAGTCGATCAAAACCCGTACCTACTCCAGAAACACAGCACTTCTGGGACGGTACACGCGAACATAAATTGTTATTGCAGCAGTGCGAAAGCTGCAGTCATGTTTATTTTCCGCCTCGTCCGTTCTGCCCCAAGTGCAGTGGGCGTAGCGTGAAAGTGGTGCCGTCCAGTGGGCGCGCAAAGCTGTATAGCTATGTAATAGGGCAGCGTCCAGCTCCGGGCTTTGAACCTCCCTATTCAATCGCTGTCGTAGAACTGGCAGAAGGGCCCCGCATGATGAGCAACATCGTTGAATGCCCCCAAACGCCCGAGGCATTGGTTCTGGATATGCCGCTGGAGGTCACTTGGCTAGCCATTGATGAAACCATTACGCTGCCCCAGTTTCGGCCCGCAGCCGAAGAGGCCCAGCCATGAAAAAGGGCACTGTTGCCATCGTAGGCGCTGCTGAGTCGACAGACATGGGTCTTATCAAGAACTTATCCCAGACGGGCATCCATTGTGATGCTGCACTCAATGCGCTACGGGATGCTGGCTTGAAGGCGTCGGACATCGACGGCGTTGCTTGTGCGGGTGAGTATCCAGTCAATCTTGCCTATCAACTGGGGATAACGCCTAAGTGGCTGGATGGCACCTATTCCGGCGGCTGCTCCTTCATGTTGCATGTACGGCATGCTACAGCGGCCATTGAGGCTGGCCTTTGCAATACGGTATTGATCACGCACGGAGAAAGCGGGAAATCGCGCATTGGTTACTACATGGGCCAGAACCTGGCTCCTACAGGAGTGATTGGGCAGTTTGAAATGCCTTATGCCCCCTTTACGCCGCCAAATCTGTTCACCATCCCGGTGTTGCGGTACATGAAGCAATATGGCCTGACCCACGAGCAACTGGCCATGGTTTCGGTGGTACAGCGCGAGTGGGCAGCCATGAACCCGCGCTCCACCTACAAGGATCCCATCACGGTAGATGACGTGCTGTCATCCAAGATGATTGCTTATCCTTTTCGCATATTGCAGTGCTGTCTGGTCACCGATGGTGGCGGGGCACTTATTCTCACCAAAGCCGATCGGGCAAAAGACTTTCCCACAAAGCCAGTCTACATACTGGGTACGGGCGAGAGCTGCGAGACACCGCTCATCAGCCAAATGGAGGACTTCACGACATCCAAGGCGTTTCGTGTAAGTGGGAAGCAGGCTTTTGAATCAGCAGGCATCCAGCACGCCGATGTGGATCACTTGATGGCCTATGACGCTTTTGCCCATCTGCCCATCTACGCGCTGGAGGACTTGGGGTTTGTTCAGCCGGGTGAGGCTGGGCAATTTATTGCAGAGCGCAATACCGCTCCCGGAGGAAAACTGCCTGTCAATACCAACGGCGGAGGTCTTAGTTATATGCATTCAGGCATGTATGGCATGTATGCGCTGCAAGAAAGCGTACGACAGCTTCGCGGTCTTGCGCCTGCACAGGTTCCGAACGCAAAAATATCAGTCTGCCACGGTGTGGGCGGCTTCTTTGCGGCGGCAGGCACCGTGGTAATGGGAAATGAACAGCCAGGGTAATACACAAATTGTTTATTGACTGGTTGATATTTGCCATATTGAAAGGCAGACCAGTCCTTGCTTTATATACCAGTACAACTCTTGGAAGGAGCGCAGTACATGACCAGTCATCTTCTCTACGAACTTGATGCAAACGGTATCGTATGGCTGACGTTCAATCGGCCCACGTTGCGCAATGCCACCAGTATAGAAATGATCGAAGCGTTGCATGCCAGCCTGCTTAGGATCGAGGCAAATAAAGCCATACGTTGCGTGGTGCTGAGCGGTGCTGGCGGACACTTCATGTCAGGTGCTGATCTGAGCGCACTTGAAGAAATGGCCAGTTTGTCCCCACCCGAACGTCGCGTTGCCATGCAAGAACGACTAGCGAAGTCAGCACCGATTTTTTCTCTTATCCAAAGTCTGGAGCAGCCAGTGCTTGCAAGCGTGTCTGGCACGGTCGCAGGGGGTGGCATGGGCCTTATGTTGGCATGCGACCTCATTATCGCAGCGGCAGACTCCAAGTTTGCCCTTTCGCAAGTGCATGTCGGCCTGTCGCCCGATGGTGGCAGCTCCTGGCATTTGCCACGTGCAATCGGCATGAAAAGGGCAAAACAACTTGCCCTGCTTGGCGAAACCATAGCCGCGCCGACTGCACTGGCCTGGGGGTTGGTGAATTGGGTTGTGGCCCCTGAAGCGGTGCATGATAAAACCATGCAAATAGCTCGCCAACTTGCCCTTGGCGCCGCCCGCTCGCAGGAGCGTGCGAAGTACTTGCTCAATGCCTCGTTGGGCGTTGGTTTGGCTGAACAGGTAGCGCTCGAGTCCCAAAGCATAGGCATGTGCGCCGAAACCGAGGACTTTGTCGAGGGACTACGCGCCGTACGGGCGAAATCCCGACCTACTTTTAGCAAGCAGAGAGCTTAATAAGGCAAAACAATGGAAGATTACCGAAAGAAATATCCAGGCTTGCCTGTGCCTCCCGGTATCTTTCCGCAAGGACGATGAAGCAAGGGCGGTTGCGCAGGTGTAGTACCCATAATTAACAAAGGAGACACAAAATGCAAAATCGGAATTTCCAAGTCACCCGCCGTACAGCATTTGGTATGTTATTTGCTGTGGCCATGTTTATTCACCCGATGGCGTCAGGCTCACAGGCTTTCCCGTCTCGGCCCATCAAGATAATCGTTCCCGCTTCAGCCGGTGGCTCAACAGATGTCATGGCACGTACGCTCGCCAAAGTGATAACCGAACAAAACAACGTAACTGTAGTGGTAGAGAACCGCGCAGGCGCCTCGGGCTCTATCGGAGTTCGGGCCACCATCAATGCACTACCAGATGGCTACACTATTATGCTTACGCTGGCAGACGCTACAACCATCTTCCCGCTCACAAGAAAAGTACCTCCTTACAATACTGACAAAGACCTGACACCGCTCGCGCAAGTTGCATGGACCAATGTCATGTTTTCAGTATCCGCAAACACGCCATACAAGTCACTAAAAGAGTTCGTCGATGCGTCACAGACGAAGCAGATGGCGTATAGCTCTAATGGGCACGGTACCAATACGCATTTGTGGATGGAGTTGTTCAAGGAGAAATCAGGAGCCAAGTTGATGCACGTGCCCTATAAAGGCGCTGCTCCATCCTTGCAGGCTTTGGTGGCCGGTGAGACCGACATCGTGATCTCTTCACCAGTCAGCGCCAAAACATTGCTTGATGCCGGGCGCATTCGTCCGCTGGCCATTACCAGTCTTCAGCGAGACCCTAATTTTCCAGATGTTCCTACCTTGGTGAAAAGCGGTTATCCCGATTTTGTCGTGGGAGCATGGTTTGGCATGTTCGGGCCGAGCGGGATGAAGCCTGCTGTCGCTGACAAGCTGCATGCGATGATTGCCTCGGCCCTTAAGTCAGAGGAATATCAGAAATTTGCAAAATCTTTCATGTTTGATATTACACCGGTGTCAAGAGCCCAATTTACCCAGCTTGTCAAAGAGGATAAGGCGCTATGGAGCCAGGCCATTAAAGCCGCAAAAATCGCCCCTGCAGACTGACAACACAAGCAACATTAAGTCAGTGCCATCGCTAGGCCTGACGCACCAGTGTACTTTTGCCAAACAGGCTCTCAACCAATTCAACGGCAACCTCGGCCGTGCGGTTATGAATGTCGAGCGCGGGATTCAGTTCCACGATATCCAGGGAGCCGATCCGCCCAGTGTCTGCCAGCATTTCCATACAGAGCTGGGCTTCGCGCCAGGTTGGCCCGCCACGCACCGTAGTGCCAACACCTGGTGCAATGTCGGGGTCCAGAAAATCCACGTCAAAGCTGATATGCAAATGCTCATCGGCAGACAATTGCGCAAGCGCCGCCTGCATCACGCCGCGCATGCCCAGTTCGTCAATGGAGCGCATATCGTAGATATCCAGGCCCACTGCATGAACAAATTGGCGCTCGCCAGGATCTACGCTGCGTATGCCTATCATGCGTAACTGCGAGGGCAGCAGGGCAGGGCCAGGGCCGCCCAGGTTAACCAGTTCGTCAGGGCCATACCCGCACAGGCAGGCGACAGGCATGCCATGCACATTGCCGCTGGGTGTAAGAGCGGCAGTGTTGAAGTCTGTATGCGCATCCAGCCATAGCACGCGCAGCCGCTTGCCTTGAGCCCGACAATGCCGGGCCACGGCGCTGACCGACCCTATTCCCAGGCTATGATCGCCGCCCAGCATGATGGGCATACGGCCTTGTTGCAGTTCGGCCCAGACCGCCTCATACAGCGATTGGTTCCAGCGCACGACCTCGTCAAGATGGCGATAACCCTTTATGGGCAGGCGCCATGGGTTGGGCGGGCCAGACAAATTACCCGTATCCCGTACATCAACCCCTTGGCGTTCCAGCGCATGCGTGAGGCCCGCGACCCTCAAGGCCTCGGGCCCCATGCTGGCGCCGCGAGTGCCTGCACCGATATCTGTTGGCACACCGATCAGGCTCACTGCCTGACGACGAGTCATTGCCATTTCAGTGTTCCAGCACCGATGCGGTGCAAGTTTCCATTGACTGCAAGCCCAGTCGGCCAAATAAGTCCTTGGGGTTGGTTAGCGTTGGTGAGATGGATACAGACACCCCCAGTCCGAGTGCGTGCGCCTTGTCGTACATGAACCGCAAAGCTGAAAAGTCTTCCAGCGCAAAACCCACTGAGTCAAAAATGCTCACTTCGTTGGCTGATTGGCGGCCGGGCGCTTGCCCGGTCAGTACCTTCCAGAGTTCTGTGACTGGAAAGTCGGCAGGCATTTGCTGGATTTCGCCTTCGATGCGTGTTTGTGGCTCAAACTCGACGAAGACTCGGCCTTGCTGCAGTACCCGAGGATCGAGTTCGGTCTTGCCCGGGCTGTCGCCCCCCACTGCATTGATGTGCATGCCTGGGCGCACAAGTTCCGCATCAAAGACACGCGATTGTGATTGATCAGCGGTGATCGTGGTGACAATATCGGCGCCTTGCAAGGCCTGTTCGGCGGATGGGCAGATGACAATGTCCAGGCAGCTTTGGTCCAGACCGATTGCACGCAGATTATGCTTCAGCTTTTCGCTGGCGGCTGGATCGGTATCGAAAATATGCAGACTGCGTACTCCCAGCAGGTAATAAAAAGCCAGGGCCTGAAACTCGCTTTGTGCGCCGTTGCCGATCAGGGCCATGCAGCGACTGTCAGGCCGGGCGAGCGCGCGGGCTGCCACTGCCGAGGTCGCTGCCGTGCGTAAAGCTGTGGTGAAGGTGAGTTCACTGAGCAGTCGTACATATCCTGTATCTATATCGGCCAGCGCACCCAAGGCCATGACGGTGGGCAGGCCAAGGTGTGTATTGCCCGGGTGGCCATTTACATACTTGAAGCTGTAATGGGTGGCGTCGGCGATGGGCATCAGTTCTATGACGCCATAGAGCGAGTAAATCGCCAGGCGCGCAGACTTGTCGAAATCATTCCAGTGCAGATAATTTTCGCGGATTATTTCTGCCATTTCTGTCAGGCTGTCCCGCATACCCAATTTGCGAACGATTTGAGCTATATCCTGTGAGCTGAGGAAGAGGGTCTGCATGCGGGATGATGTGATGGCGTGGCTGCTCATGATGGTCACCTATTGGTCTGGTGCGCTGGCTGAATGCCGCTTATGCCTTCTAGTTTGCACCCAGCGTATCGAAATGTATAGGGTTCAGAGCGTACTGTGCCTGCCTGTGGCTTATTTTAAGCTTAGCTGCTGGCACTGTTATCTGGTAAGGGTAATAACAGTGCAGCATTCAGTAAGTGTTGTGTTGCACGTCGTGCAAAAAGTGATTTATTCTTGCTTGGCTATTGTTTCTCGATATTGGCTTGTTCGGCTATTGTGAGCATCTTATCGGAATCGGATTTCATTTCTTCAAAGAATGCTTCGGGTGTGCTTGACTCTACGGTGAAATAGAGATCTTCGAGTTTCTTTTTTACGCCAGGGTCGCTTAACGCAGCATTAAGCGAGGAATTCAATTTCTGGATAACAGGCTGCGGTGTTGCTTTGGGAACCAGCATGCCAATATAGGCTTGATCGTCGAAGCCTTTCAGGCCGAGTTCGCTGAGAGTGGGAATGTCGGGCATGGACGCTAGCCGCTGGCGGCCGAACACGGCTAATGGCTTGGTGGCTGTGCCCAGGAAAGGTTGCTGAGCGGCTACAGTATCAATGAGCAGGTCAACTCGATTGCCATTCAGGTCGTTCATGGCCGAGGGCACACCAGGATAGGGCACCTTCATGATGTTAGTGCCGGCCAGTGTGTTTATACGTGAGTAAAAAAGTTCATAGGTTGAAGCGGTTATTGCCATTGTGACCCCGCCAGGATTCTTTTTCTCCATTTCTATGACTTGCTTGAAGCTGTCGGCTGGGAACGCTTTGCGCGCGACTACGACGAGATTCAAGTTGACGGCCTTGCCTACCGTGGCAAGGCTTTCACGGAAATCGACGGCGGGTTTTTTATATAGTGCTCGAGCTACTACTAATGGCGCGCCGCCCATAAGCACAGTATGGCCATCAGCCGGGCTGTTAACGACGAATTGTGCCCCAATCGCACCTGCGGCACCGGGTTTGTTTACGATCATGACGGGCTTGCCCAAAGTGGTGGACATGTGCTCGGCAAGTATGCGGGCCACGATATCATTGGCACCCCCCGCCTGGTATACCACTACCAGTTTGACGGATTGCTCGGGGAATTTGATGGGGTCGGCAGCCTGTACAAGACCGGCTGCTGAAAATAGAGTGATCGCGATAGCGGTTCGTAGCGCGCGGATAAGCATGATTTCTCCTTTGTTGTGGGTTGTCCCAATATTTGTTCTTATTGGTTCAACCATTCTACAATCTGAGAACGATAAATAAATACAGGGAAAACCCGGTTTGGATCAGGCATGGAAGTAGTAGATAAGGGCGAAGCTTATTGTTAATCTACAGCAGATAAGAAGGGGCTAGAACAGCATGACAATTCGGGATACAGGTAGCGAGATCCCTGCGGCGGTCAAGAAGGCGGCCCCCACACACTTTCGTCAGGTGCATATCGCGCGCGCGGCTGACGATATTGCGCAGCAGGTTCGTCAGCAAATCACCGCTGGGCGGTTGACGCCGGGCGCCAGACTACCATCCGAGCGGGCACTAGCCGAAGAGTTCGGTGTATCGCGTAATACGCTACGCGAAGCCGTGCGCTCGCTGGAGCAGGCAGGGCTGGTCGAACTCAAGAAAGGTGCACATGGCGGCATCTTTATTGCCAAAGACAACGGCGCCTCCATAGCGATGGGTTTGCTCGATCTTTATCGGCTAGGAAAGGTTAGCCCGCGCCAACTGACCGAAGCCCGTATATGGGTGGAACCCATTATCGTGCGCGAGGCATGTCGTAATGCGACGGCGCCAGATATTGCTTTGCTTAACCAGAATATCAAGCAGGCCCTTGCTGCAGCGCAGGCAAATGACTTTAGAAAGAAAATTGCGCTGCATCATGAGTTTCACCGGATTCTTGCACGAGTTGCTGGAAATCCGTTTATGCTGGTTTTTGTTAATGGCTTGATCGCTGTGTTGGTCGAGTTCATTGAACGTATAGGTCCTGGTGATAACAGTAACTACGTATTTGCTTCGCGGCGCCGCTTCATGAAGCACTTTGAAAACAGGGACGCTGAAGCCGCGGTACAGGAAATGACTCAACTGCTTGAGCAGTTCCAGAAAGTCTATTTTCCGATCGGAATAGAGCTTTAACTGGATAGAGAAAAAATAGATGGAGCACTTCTCGACGAAGGCGGCCGCTGCTTACCTACTTGCGATAGGCAGCGGCTGATGGGTAGTGCGCTCGTCGTGGTACGACGGCGCGTTCAAGAGTGTAAAAGCGGATATGGTTCAGAAAAAGTGTTGGATGCCCACGGCCATAGCGGTAGTCTTGCCGTTGGCGGTGCCTGGTACGTTGTACATTGCCATCACGGGCATTGCGCCATTTTCGGTGCGAGTCGCCATTGCATATAAGCCTGTACGTTTGGAGAGTGCATATCTGGCGTTTATGACCAATTGTTTGCTGGTCGTGCCGGTGTTGCTTTCCTTATTGTTGAAGTACTGCGCTCCAAGCGTCAAGGGGGGCGTGATTTTGTAGGCCGCACCCACCGTCCACATTTTCGAGTCTGTCCAGCCGGCAATCTTCGATGGGTTTTTTACGCGGACATAGCCTCCGGCAACCTTAACGTCCCCTATTGCATAGGATGCGGTGAGCACACTCCAGTTTATGCTGCCAGGGCCAATGTGATTATTGTCTTTCTGGTGCCCCGCAGTCAGCACGAGTCCCGAGGACCGGTATGTGGCTGATCCCCCGTAGTTCGTTCCCCTGCTCGACGCTCCCCCGCCTTCGCTGGGAGCGTAGTTGGCCATAAAAGAAAGGCCACCGAATTCAGGGCTGTCGTATTTGATTTGATTGTTATTCCAGAAATCGTTGCCGATACCTTGCGCGGCAATGTTGCCGGCCAAGCCCGTGTTGATACCGACGGGGATGGCGTTCATGTTGTACACCGCACGTACAGCAGAAGTGTAGTTCCGCCCGAGGGTTAGGGTTCCGAGGTTTTTGTCCTTCAGCCCGGCATAGGCGTTGCGGCTGAATATGCCATTGGAAGTGCTGCGGTAAGTGCCTGAGTTCGTTGCTGCGCCGCCGCCTCCGGTGGCGAGTTCTATCTTGATCTCAAGGTTATAAATCACGGACCTGCCTCCACCGAGGTCTTCATTACCGCGGAAACCGACATTGGATGTGGCCCCTACGCCCTCTACCATTCCGATTTGAGACTGGGCGCCGTTCAATCCCACCACACTCGCATCGAGCCGACCATATACTTGGGCAGTAGTCTGGGCGCTGACTGAGCAGGCTAACGAACTCAGTACAAAAACTCCGATCAGATAGCTTTTCATTGGTATTTCTCCTTGCCTCATTGGTGCTTCTCCTTTGGTTAATTTATATTTTCTGGATGCTGGCCATATCTTGCAGGGATGGGATGCTCTGGCTCTTTTTCTTGTTCTCATATTGGGGCTTTTTTTCCCTGTAATCTGCATGCAAATATTACTGAACGATCGTTATATTAATTAACAATTGTTCAGTAGGCAACTTTGTCCAGACAAACGATGGGGTTTATAGATCAAATGTTCGTTTATTTAACGATCGATCTGTAAAATTATTGACACGATACTAGCTGTGTATGTAGACTTAAATTCATGGTTTTGATGTGTGCGAGCATCTCTATTTGGCTTGATGGCATGCCACGACAAGAAAGAAGGAGCAGCCAATTTCGTAGAGCAGGCTAAACCTGCTTGGCGGGGTAGCTTGAACTCAACTGAAGGAAAGTTCATGATTCAGCGCAGCTGTGGCAGCGGCCGTTACGTGTTTTATTTTCGCGTGGCAGAACCGCTAATCGGCGCGACTGACGTCATTCTTGGCATGAAGGAGACGCTGGCATGAGCACGGCAAAAGTTGATACAGGCGCCAGGCCAAAGAAGGTAGTAGGTTCCAAGCCCAGGTCAAGGGATTCCGGCGAACTGCTCCTCGGGATCGCCGCGAAACTTTTCTCCGAAAAAGGCTATACAGCAACCTCGATACGCGACATCGTCAAGCGCGCGCGCATTGAGCCGAGTGCACTGTATTACCATTTTGCCTCGAAGGAAGCATTGCTGGATGCCGTCCTGGAACGATCGATTCTTCAGGTGACGGCCGATGTTCGAGCTGCCGTCGAGAAACTTCCTGCACAGGCAAATCCCCGAGAGCGACTTGAGGTCGCCATTGCAACCCATATACGGTCGATCAAACTGAATGGTGACTTTGCATTGGCCAGCCGGCGCGTGATTGGCCAGATTCCGCCCGCAGTGCGACGCAAACACGACACGATGCGCGCCGAATATGGCGCTTATTGGCAAGAGTTGCTCATGCTTTCAGCCAAACAAAACGATTTACGCGACGACGTTCGCCTCGGCCTTGCTCGTATGTTCCTGATGGGTGCAATCAACTGGATGACGGAATGGTTCGATCCCAAGAAGAAATCCCCAGAGGAAATCGCTGTGATTTTCTGCGGGATTCTCTTCGATGGGTTGAGCCAGAACTCTTCGGACCGGGTATTGCCACACCGAGAGCAGCTGTAAAAATCATCACTAATAAAACAACAACATCGGAGCCTAATGGATACCATCTATGTGCCTATTGGTTGTGGCTCGGGCATTTGTAGCGTCATTACTGCACGCGATGCGTTAGGTCTCGCGACGAAAATCGTAGGCGTGGTGTCGAGCGAAGCGCCAGCGGCGAAGCTATCATTTGAGGCAGGATGTTTGATCCAGACTGAATCGGCGTATACGTTTGCCGATGGCCTGGCGGTTCGCATGCCGGTCGCCCAGGCATTTGAACTATATGCTCAAGGCGCAGACCGTATTGTTTCGGTCACTGATACAGAAGTTGCTCAGGCAATTCGTATCTATTATCAGGATACGCACAACTTGGTGGAAGGGGCTGGGGCGGCTGCGCTGGCCGCATTGCTGCAGGATCAGTCAAACATGCAAGGAAAGCAGGTTGGGGTGATTCTTTCAGGCGCAAACATAGATATGTCTGTTTATGCGGGTATTTTAAGCGGGGACGGGACGAGTCGCTTGTAAGATCAGCTTCCAGTTTGCGGATGGCGCTTATTTAAAACGTATTGTCGGATTACGCGCTTCGCGCTTATCCGACCTACGGTTTTTCACTTGAATAGCTTGTATTCAAACTCATTTATTTTATTGAATTCAGCGTCGCCTCCAGGCTGATCAGGGTGTAGGCCTGGGCGTCATCGCCTCATGAGTCAGCTTGTTTTTATATATCTAAAAGCTATTAATTAGTTCAATTAAATAATATCGAATGATATAGAATTCCGCATCTGAATCACTTTTTATCGGAAACGTATCAATGCATCATTTGATCAAGAAAGTTACCGTTATTTCTGCGCTTGCCATGTCCTGCGCATCGGCCTATGCAGCAGAAACGATCGATGCAAAAGTCGTGTCGATTGACGGGGGCAAGGTTGCACTACAGGTTGAAGGCACCGTCCCTCAGTGGATAAGCAAAGGTGCGACAGTTCAAGCACTGGGCTGGCAGACCAGCGTGGTGGGTATCGACGGCTCGACCTTTGTCGTGGAAATGTCCAAATCCAAGGCGTCTCGGGTCAATGTGAACAGCGATGTGGTCGTACGCGAAATAAGCAAACAACAAAGTTTTGGCTGTTAGCACCAGTCAGCTGTAGTGCAAAAGTATCTTTTTTCAGCAACCATGAAGAGCAACTATGTATAGACATTTAAAAACCTGGGTAACGGCAATTGCCACAGTAGGCCTTGCCTCGGTATCAACCGCTGCGTTGGCGCAGTCCGGCAATTTGGTCACTGCCAAGTGGCTGAACGAAAATCTGGGCAATCCTGATATCTTGCTGCTGGATGCCTCGCCTACCAAGCTGTATGCTGCGGATCACATTCCCGGCGCTCAAAGCGTGTCTTTTCGGCCTGATGAAAACACGTCCCTGGGTGTCAGCCTGTCGTACGGCGGTGGCGTAGATTACTTTACCGATACCAATGCCGAAGTGCCGTTTCAGGAACTGCCTCCCGAACAGATAGAAGCGCTGTTCCAGCGGTGGGGCGTCAGCCCGGATCGCACCGTCGTGCTCTATGACCAGGGCGCAAGCATGTTTGCAACTCGGTTGTTTTATTCTTTTTATTATCATGGCTACCCAACAGACAAGCTGTTCATTCTTGATGGTGGGCTTTCCAAGTGGAAGGAACAGGGCTTGCCTGTTACGCAGGAATCCCCACCCGAGCCAAAAAAAGGCACTTTCAAGGTGGAAGCAGTTAGAGCCGAGTCAAAAGCCAGTGTGTCGGAAGTTGTTGCCGCAACGGGTGATACTAAGCGCAATGCGCTGGTCGAGGGCCTGGGCGCTAACTGGCACTTTGGCGAAGCGCTGAACTATGACCGTCGTGGTCATATTCCTCATGCAAAAATGCTGCCCTACAACACGTTTTACAACGAAGACAAAACCTTCAAGTCGCCGGAAGAGTTGCGTAAATTGCTGGGCTTTCTGGACATCAACGATGATCAAACCATTTATACCCATTGCGGCGGTGGCATTGCGGGCAGCGTGCCTTTTTTTGCCATCAAGTTTATGGCCGGCTATGACAACGTCAAGCATTTCCCGGAATCGCAATTGGGCTGGCTGCGCGACGACCGTCAGTTGCCTTTCTGGACTTATGACGCGCCCTATATATTGCGAGACAGCCAGTGGCTGAACTGGTGGGGCGGCCAAAGGACCCGTGCGCTGGGCAGCATTCATACTAGTATTGTCGACGTGCGCAGCGAACAGGACTACAAAGAAGGCCATATTCCTTTTGCGCTGAATATTCCAGCGAAAACATTTGGCGCCTATCTGGGCCAACCCGCCAAGCTGGCCGCATTGCTGGGCCCGGCAGGCGTAAACCCCGCTCATGAAGCCGTTATTGTCTCGAATAACGGCCTGGACAAGGATGCCGCGCTTGCATTTGTCGCCTTGGAGGCGCAAGGGCAGCGCAAGGTTTCCATTCTGACCGATGACTTGAGCGCATGGGCCAACCTGGGTTTTTCCCTTAAAGAAGAGCCTACTGTGGTCGGAGAAAAAAAGGTCCGCCATGACCTCATCATTCCTGTCGTTGATTACAAAGCAGAGGTTAGAAAAAACGTGCTTTTCGATTCGGCAAACGCAGTCAAGTCTGATTTCCCGCGCGTGTATATCGCTTCCGGCGACAAGTTGCCCAGCAATGCCGCAAAGCTGGGTAGCAAGCTTGTGCATGTGCCCTACCATAGCTTGATCGATGAGAGCGGCAAGCCCAAAGCCGCACAGGAAATCTGGAATACGCTTGAAAAAGCGGGTGTGCCTCGTTTTGCCGAGCTGATCACCATTTCAGACGATGCAGGCGAAGCAGCGGTAAACTACACCGTGCTGAAGCTGATGGGCTACCCTAGCGTTAGTCTGAAGACGCTGTAATAATCAAAACAGTAGTCAGGAAAACTGAAAGGGGCCTCCGGGCTCCTTTCGTGTTGGAGCAATTGTTATGGAAAAAAGCGATATTGAAGACGATCTGGAAAAGACGTTGGCTCGTGTCGCCCAGCTCACAACCGCCCGTAACCCAAGATATGAGGTATTAGCAGAGATTGAGCTTTGCCTTGTCGCATTCGTTGCGCGACATCGCATGGTGTTTTCATTTGAAAATTTTCCATTGCCGATAGGTGAAGGCAATGTGCTTGCATCATACGAGCTCAATGACAGTGGCGAGCATAGGCCGGCGCTGCTTGTCAATGCCATTGCGGGCGGGGTGAGCAGCGTTGTGCACGATCATGGCACCTGGGCCGTCATTGCCGGTATCGAAGGCGCTGAGCATCATCGCATTTACCGCCGGCTTGGTGACACGCCTCTCGATGCTCACACAGCAAAATTTGATCTTGTGCGCGAGGTCACAGTATCCGATGGCCGGTCGTTGATTATCGAGGAAGGCCTTTTCCACAGCATCCACACTGATCCTGACCAACCCGCGCTGCAACTGCATCTGTACGGACGGTCGCTTGATACGATCAGCGGCAGGCAGTTCTTGGATATAGGAACGGGGCGGCAAGGATAGCCCGCCTGAGTATTGGTGCTTGGTCTACCGAGGCTAGGTAATGTATTCTTACCTTATTCTTATCGATGTTATAAAAGAATGTGTCCTTGCTTGCCAAGACCTCTGAATAGGTTCATCACCGGGTCGCACCGCACAAAGGAATTGCCATCTATAAAGCCTACCTCCTTCTGGCGCTGACTACCCTCTTTTGGGCAGGTAATTCAATCGCTGGCAAGTTGGCGGTTGGTCATGCCTCGCCTATGGTTCTTGTCACTATCCGCTGGGCGATTGTGATGATAGCGCTATATTTTTTCAAGCAAAAACAAATCGCTGCCGATTGGCCGGCGATCCGGCTGCGGCTGGGCTATTTACTGTTGTTAGGGGCGCTTGGTTTTACTGTATTTAGCGTCGCGTTCTATTACGCCCTTGTCTATACCACTGCGATAAATACCAGCATCCTGCAAGGGGGCATGCCGCTTTTTGTATTTGCAGTAAGCTTTTTCTTGTTTTCCAGTCGCGTTGGTCCAGGGCAGGCTATTGGCTTTACGTTTTCTTTCATTGGCGTGATCGTTATTGCTGCGCGTGGGGAGCTTGCCAATTTGATCGCGCTTAGCATCAATGGCGGCGATGCCCTGATGCTGGTCGCCATCATTGCCTACGGTATTTATACGGCGACGCTTCGTAGTAAGCCGCAGGTGCATTGGACGAGCCTGATGTTTGTCCTGTGCTTAGGGGCAACTTTGGCTTCTCTTCCTTTGCTGGCCTTCGAGATGGTTCAGGGCGCGACCGCCTTCCCAGATATGCAAGGCTGGATAGCAATCATTTATATCGTTATTTTCCCGTCTCTTTTAGGCCAAGTGTTCTACATTCAGGCAGTCGAACTGATAGGCGCGAACCGGGCCGGCCTATTCATCAACTTGCTCCCAATTTGGGGGGTGTTGCTGGCGGTCACTATACTCGGAGAAGAGTTTCACCTTTATCACGCAACCGCCTTGATCATGATACTGGCAGGAATTAGCCTGGCCGAATATGGTGGGCGAAAGTTAAGTCAATTACCGGCAAAAAAATAACATTACCCCGGTTCGTTTGACAAGCTCAGGGCAGAATTGCCCCATACGTTTACAGCGCTTTACTTCATTGCCGTCAGCATGGTGTCGGTGATTTCCTTCATATTGCGAAGTCCGCCACCAACGATGTACCAAGCATTCGGATCTGCATAGAAAACGCGGCCTTCCTTGAAGGCCCGGGTCTGGCTGATCTGTGGATGCTTGGCCAATGTGTTTGCAGCGGTTTTCTCTGCGCCATTGATCGCTCCGCGATCCAGCACAATGAGCCAGTCTGGCTCGGCTTTGGCAATAGATGCTATCGCCTTGGCGCGAATTGCTGCAGCGGCCTTTGCTTCGAGGGAACCGGGCTCCGGGCGAGGAGCGGCCTGAGCCTTTGGATCCTTCACTGGAAGGACGGATTTCAGCCCTGTAAGTTCGTAGGCGTATCCGAACGGGTCGCCAGGCGCATGCGCAATGACGTTATCCTTCACGACAAAAAGGAAGGCTGCGGTTTTTCCCTTATTGACGTCATGCAAGGCTTGCACATTTTCATCAATGATATCGATGGCTGCTCGAGCCTGGTTTTCTTTCTGAAAAGCCTGGGCCAAGGCCAGGTTATCGCGACGGAAGCCGTCGAGAAAAGCAGACGGGTCGTTGCTAAATATGGCAGTGGGTGCAATTTCCTTGAGCTTTGGTATTGTCTTTTCAGACCTTCTACCTGCAAAGATAAGATCGGGGCTTAGCTTCTGGAGCATAGGGAAGTCTGGTTCGAATAGTGTTCCCACTATCGTGGCATCATTGAATTTGACTAGGCTTCCTTGGTAGTTGGACTTTGGAACACCAATAACAGCCACATCGAGGGTGTTCAAGCTATCTAGAACTGCAAGGTCGAAGGTAACAATCTTGCTTGATACAGCAGGAAGGATGACCGTGCCCTTGCTATGGACGAGTTCGAATGCGGTAGCGGACATGCTTACTGAGAGGGCGGCGCACAGACTGACGAGGTGAAGAGCAAGTTTCACGTATTTTCCAATAAATATGAATGAGATGGATTCGCATTATAGTCATTGGTTCTGATCATAGTGCGTTTACATGACGCTGCAAAGCCTTGGGCCCCGGAGATGCTTGGTTTTCCTTAATCTCCATGCCCCGGGTCACGGAGGTTATCGTTCGCCCGTGCCTCGCAGCCATCGCAGATACGCTGAGCGGGTCACGTCAGAGACTGATTCGAGCACTTTCTGATGATTGATCTGGTGGCGTATCAGCAGCCGCGCGTCGGCCACGGTTCGTGATTTGCAAAACCAGTGACAACTGTGCTGCAGCAGATACAGTTCAGCCGAGAGCTGGTAGGCACGGTTTTTAATATCCAGGCGGTCTTCGTTGTTTACTACATGGCGTAGACCCGCTGCATGGATGTGCAGCAGTTTGCGAAAATCTCGTGTTAGCGCGGGAAGAAAACGTTCGGCATAGGGGAGACAGAAGGGGAGCGTGCCCATGCTGGCGGCTTGCAAGCTTTCCCTCTGCATGGCGTCGGCCAGCGACTGTACATGCGCCGCTACTGCGTGTTCGGTCTGGGTGAAGGTTTCCAGCACTTGAGTCTGGCGTGCTTCAGCCTTTTCGTTGATGGCGCGGGTGTAGCCCTGCGTCAGTGTTTCCATATGGCGCTCAAGCTGAAGGCTGGACAAATGACGCCCCAGTAAAGCAATATGCACGCGCTGGTAACGCACGCGCAGGATCAGCCACACCGCGGCGATCATCAACAGGATTAATGCAATATCCATTGCCTACATTCCTTCATCGCACAACGAAAATGTGGGTGCGTAAAACAAAAAACCCAAACTGAAGTTTGGGCCTTTTTAGAATTTGAATCGAGACACGGAACCGCAGTTCGGTCTTCATTTAGTTGATTCAAAAAGAAAACAAATTTCACCACTCTAGGCGACGGGACTACATTCTGGACTAGTTCTCGTGTAGTGGCAAGCTCGCTCTGGCTCAAAAAAACCATTCAGTTGGCTGCGAATAAGCGAACAAGCTGGAAATTCTTCTATTAAATAAGGGTTTACCCTTATTTAAATTATGAAACAATTAGTGCGACTCAAGCCACAGTCAAAAGATGCCGTGGCAGCGCGCTTACGGAGAAAGAATAAATATGTTCAGAAATTTGAAAATCGCAAATGCCTTGTTGGCATTCATTCTGGTTTTTTTGAGTCTAGTGGTGTTGCTCGGCGGCCTTGGATACTGGTCGCTTAACCATATCAATAGTGATGTACAAAACCTTTATCGCAGGTCAGTACAGCAAAGTGATGCAGTCAATGCGGCAACTTTATCGCTATTGTCTGCCCGCACGGATCTGGTGCGGTACGCGACACGTGTGACTCAAGAGCGTCGGCACGAAAATGCCGCCCAGCTGACCGCACGCGAGCACCTTGCATCGGCAGAAAAAGCCATTAAGTCGCTTGAGACAAATCTCATCGAATCAGACAAACAGTTTGTCGCTCCGCTCATCGAGGTGTACCGCAAGCTCAGCGACAACTTGAAAACTCTCGACCGCATACTTGAGGCGGCCGATATGGACGCTTTCCGCGCACACAACGCACAAAGCTTGCAGGACGAATTCATGGCAGTGCGTGGCAAATTGATGGACTTGTCCGAACGCGATGGTCAAAGCACTATGCAAAGCATTTCCTCGTACTACTCGCTATTTACTACAGTACTTATCGCAGCCTTGTTGTTAAGCTTGGCAATCTCGGTAGGCGTCAATCTCATGGCACGCCGTCTTATTGTGCGCCCGTTGCAAGAGGTCAGCGAATTGTTCAAGCGGATTGCCGCTGGCGATCTGACCAATCGCATTGTCGATCAAGGCCGCAACGAAATAGGCGCCTTGCTTGCATCGCTAAAAAATATGCAAGACAGCCTGGCTCGCATCGTGGCTCAGGTCCGCTCTGGTGTTAGTGAAATCCACGTCGGCACGCGTGAAATCTCGGCCGGGAACATTGATTTGTCCAGTCGCACCGAAGAGCAGGCAGCAGCCTTGCAAGAAACAGCAGCAAGCATGGAAGAACTGGCTGCGACGGTCAAACAGAATGCCGACAACGCACGCCAGGCTGACAACATGGTGACAACGTCATCGGCCGTGGCGCAACGCGGCGGCACAGTTGTTGCCAGTGTTGTAGAAACCATGAGCACCATCGCAGACAGTTCATCGCGCATCGCCGAGATTGTCGGCGTGATCGACAGTATCGCCTTTCAAACCAACATTCTGGCCCTGAACGCCGCCGTCGAAGCTGCTCGTGCTGGTGAAGAGGGCAAAGGCTTTGCCGTAGTGGCTGCCGAAGTGCGCGTCCTGGCACAGCGCAGCGCCGCTGCCGCCAAGGAAATCAAGCTATTGATTGACGACTCGGTGCAAAAAGTGTCGATTGGGTCAGACCAGGTCGCCAGCGCGGGCACTACCATGCACGAGATTGTCGATTCAGTTGCCCGCGTTACCAGCATCATGAGCGAAATATCAGCGGCATCCGAAGAGCAAGCCAGCGGCATTGACCAGGTGAATACTGCCGTGTCACAGATGGACGGCGTCACCCAGCAAAATGCAGCTTTGGTTGAACAAGCAGCTGCGGCGGCTGGCGCCCTGGAAGAACAAGCCCGCAATCTGACTCAGGCAGTGGCCATCTTCAAGTTGCCCAGGCACGATGTTCTCGATGCCGCAGCGTCAGGCCATTACCTGGCAACAACTTAAGGTTCTGGCGCAAAAAAGCGGTTGCGCATTTCTGCTTGGCCCAACATATCCAGCAGATTATTCAGCCGCTTTGTCGATACGACTCTTTCAATTTACCCCAGTTAGAGCATTTTCGGTTCAAGTGCATACGGTACTTAGCGACGCTGTCGGGTTCTCGTGAGGTTGTTCGGGGTGGGGGCAGGCCGGCACGGTGTTAGCGTGATCATTAAGTGTCTTATGCTTCGATGTAAGCGCCAACCTGGCCTGAGCGTATAGCATCAGCCAACTCCATCTGGACTTGCTCTCGGCTTTTGCCGGCAACATTCTGTTGAGCATAGTTATGGGGGAATATTTCGTTCAGCTTTGTGCCAATTTCACCAACCATAATATTGCCGGTACGAATGGCTTCAGCGAGTTCAGCCTGCACTTGGGCACGGGTCACCGTAGAAACAGCTTGTTGTGCGGGGTAGTTCTGGGGGAACTCCTGATTCAGTTTGGTGCTGCTTTCGCCGACAATGATATTGCCGGTACGGATGGCTTCGGCCAGTTCTGCCTTGACTTGCTCGCGGGTAACCGGTGCAGAAGTATCGGCGGCCATGGCTTGTCCGGCAAATAAAGAGGCAAAAATGAAGGCGATAGCGGAGACGTGGGTGCGTGTCATGATACATATCCTTTAGTTCAATGGCTTGGTTTGACTAGCCTGGAAAGTTTCCAGTGGCTCCGGCGAGTGGTTTATCTCATGATCTCGTCGATGAGGTAACTTTAGAACTTCCGCTCAATTGAATAAATGGATAACACTTACATGCACTATTCCTGAATGTGAAATAATCAGGATTTTCCAGGAAGAGCTTATGGATCGTTTGTTGTCAATGCAAGTCTTTGAGCGTGTCGCTAGCGAAAACGGTTTTGCGGCGGCAGCCCGAGCCATGGATATGTCACCTCCCGTGGCGACTCGTCTGATTGCCGAACTGGAGGAATATCTTGGTACGCGGTTGTTTCAGCGAACTACGCGGCGCGTATCGCTTACGGAAGCGGGCGAGGCTTATCTGGCTCGCGTCCGCCAGATACTGCAGGATGTCGAGGAAGCTGATGCGCTTGCTAGCGCGCATACCAACAGGCTCTCCGGCCGGCTGCGTGTGCATACGCAACCGGTCCTTGCAACGTATGTGATAGCCCCTTTTCTGTCAGAGTTTCGTCAGCGCTACCCTGGTATTGTGGTTGACATAGAAGTCGATGCTCACCGGGGTCCCTCTATTGAAGACTTTGACATTACTTTGTTGGGTACCGATGCAAGTTTCAACGCTGATATCGTCGCCCGTAAGATCATTGAGTCCGAAGTCATCCTGGTTGCGTCGCCAGCTTATGTGAAACGTAGCGGTTCGCCCAAGATGCCTGAAGACTTGGCGCAGCATGAGTGTTTGCGCCTTAAAAGACCTGATGGACCATTGCGAGGGTGGCGCATGTGGTGTAGTCAAAGCTCGGGTCAAGTGGTTGAGGCGAACGTCGATCCCGTTCTCATTGCAAACCATACTGACACCTTGCTTCGTGCGGCATTGGACGGTGCTGGCATCACGTCGATATCGCTGGATATCGTGGCCCCTTACCTTACCAGTGGGGATCTGGTTAGGGTACTGAGCCCATGGATTACCGGGCGGCTGGCGATGTATGCTGCGCTGCCGAGCCGTAAATTCATCCCTCAGCGATCTCGCGTGTTCCTGGATTTTCTGGTTGAACATGCCCGTGAGCAGAATAGCAAGGCCTTGGCGGCGTGCACGGTTTGTTAGCGAGAATACCGATCATTGGGCGACTGGCAGCTTGAGGACAGCCACGACGTCCTGCATATTAGTGGGCGTTGCTGGAATGAAAAAAGGGGCCGAAGGCCCCTGTTTCAACGATCTACAGAATTCAGTGAAGGTCTGTAGATCTAAATTTGGAGCGGGAGACGAGTCTCGAACTCGCGACCTCAACCTTGGCAAGGTTGCGCTCTACCAACTGAGCTACTCCCGCATTTGTACTGCTTGCCTTCCGGTGTTGGTAGGGTTGTGTAACCCGCCGAAAGAAGCTTCGCATTGTAGCAAGCTTTTTAACGTTGTGCAAGTTGGGCTGTGTAAGCCGTTTTATTTGCTGTTTTTTGGTTGCCGGTTTCTTATGCCCGAAAGCAATGTAAACATGTTGGCGAACCTACTGCAAAAACATAACGTTAAAGCACCGCTAAAAACGTAGTAATATTTAGCGAAGACCAAAATAATAGCATGAAAGCAGGGTGGTCTGTCAAATCGTCTTTTATTCAGGCTGGATTTTGCTGCAAATTACCGATCAGGATCTTACTTCCTTTAATACGTTGGGCTTGCAAGCCCATGCGCGGGCGCTGTTGCGCTTGCAAACGCCAGACCAGCTTCCCGAGCTTACCAGGCTGGCGGCTCGCCATGCCAGCGTGTTTGTCCTGGGTGGCGGCAGCAATGTGGTGCTGGTGCCCAACATCGATAGCCTGGTCGTCAAGCTTGAATCGCGCGGCGTTGGTATTTATGAGCAGACTGATAGCCATGTCATTGTCGAGGCGCATGCGGGCGAGGTCTGGCACGATTTTGTGGCTGGCTGCGTAGAGCGCGGCTGGAATGGTCTGGAAAACCTTGCCCTGATCCCGGGTACGGTAGGGGCTGCGCCGGTGCAGAATATCGGCGCTTATGGTGTGGAACTGGATCAGCGCTTTCATAGCCTCGTGGCATGGGATCTGCGCAAAGGCCGAGCGGTGGAAATGGGTGCGGCGGATTGCGGGTTTTCGTATCGCAACAGTTTTTTCAAGCAGGCCAAGCCAGGCCGCTGGCTGATAGTCAAAGTGCGGTTTTGCCTGCCGCGACAGTGGCAACCGGTACTGTCTTACCCTGATCTGCAGCGGCATCCGGTATTGGCACAGGCCGGGGCCAGTACGACGGCGCAACAAGTGTTTGATGCGGTGTGCGAGATACGGCGGCATAAGCTGCCTGATCCGGCGGTGTTGGGCAATGCGGGCAGCTTTTTCAAGAACCCGGTGGTTGGGGCCGATGTGCTGGATGCCATCAGGCAGGCTCATCCAAATGTGGTCGTGTATCCGCAGCCTGATGGCTTGTATAAGCTGGCCGCCGGCTGGTTGATAGATCAGGCGGGCTGGAAGGGACGCCGCATGGGTCCTGCAGGCGTGCACGATCGCCAGGCGCTGGTTTTGGTGAACCATGGCGGGGCCACCGCGCAAGATATCGAATCGCTGGCCCAGGCAATACGGGAAGATGTCGAGCGGCGCTTTGGCGTGCGGCTGGAACAAGAGCCGGTGAGGGTGGGGTAATTGCCAGTGATGGCAGGTGTTTTTTGGTGTGCTGTTATCGGGTTAGCGTGAAACACGTAACCCGACAACCGCATCGTACAGAAATCAACTGGTCAATACGTCTTGCATGTTGAACAGGCCAAAATCTTTGCGCGACAGGTAACGAGCGGCACGCATGCTGCCCTGGGCATAGGTGGCACGGCTGGTGGAGCGGTGCGTGATTTCCAGGCGCTCGCCCGTGCCGCAAAAATAAACAGTGTGCTCGCCTACGATATCGCCACCGCGCACCACTGAAAATCCAATATGGCCGGTTTCCCGGGCGCCTGTTTCCCCGTGGCGAGCCCAATCGGCGATGTCATCCAGTTTTTTGCCCCAGGCCGAAGCCACGGTTTCGCCCATGGCCAGCGCAGTTCCCGAGGGCGCATCTACCTTGTGGCGGTGGTGAGCCTCGAAGACTTCCGCATCGTAGCCGCTGTTGAGCAGGCGTGCAGCCATATCGAGCAGCTTGAGTGTTGCGTTCACGCCTACGCTCATGTTGGGGGCGAAGACGATGGCGATTTTTTGGCTGGCAGCTTGTATCGCTTGCTTGCCTTCGTCGGTGAAGCCTGTGGTGCCGATAACGCATTTCACGCCATGCTGGATGCAAGCTTGTAAATGTAGCAAGGTGCCTTCCGGGCGGGTGAAGTCGATCAGGCAATCGGCCTGTGCCAGCGCGTTCAGGTCGTCGGTGATGAGTACCCCGGTTTTCTGGCCCAGGAAAGCGCCGGCGTCGTGGCCGATGGAGGACGAGCCGGGGCGATCGAGGGCAACGGCAAGCGTCAGGTCGGGGCAGGCAGTGACTGCCTCAATGAGCATGCGGCCCATGCGGCCGTCGGCGCCTGCAATAGCAATACGCATGGTGTCTCCTAGAGTAGCGGTTGGCCGGAATTGCGGCCTGGCGTGGGTACGCCTGGGTCGGCGCGGCGCGGCTCGTTGGCGTTCAGTATGGGTTGCCGGTGTTGCGGCGCGGCGTCTTGCGTTGCGGCTTCAGGGGTACGGTCCGATGGCATCATGTTGCTGCCGGAGGATACCGTATCGACGGGAGAAGTTTGCACGCCACCCGAGTCGCTTTCGGCGCTGTTCGCATTGCTGTCGTCATTGGACTTCAGGCTGGCGCCGGTGTCGGCCTTCTGGAATGGCTGCCTGTTGGGTTGTTCGTCACCCTCCCAGCGCTCCAGGCTATCGCCTTCGAACCAGACCGTGAACTTGCGCTCTTGTTCTTTTCCGTAACCCGGCTTGTTATAGTAGGGGTAGTCCCAGCGATTGGTGCGGAATACGTCTTGCAAAGTGGGTGTGCCCAAAATGAAGCGGACTTGTTCGCGCGTCATGCCTTTTTGCAGTTGCGCGACTTGTTCCGAAGTAATCCAGTTGCCCTGTTGGACATCGGGGCGGTACGGAAAGCCCCAGTTGGTTGAGCCGCAGGCCGAAAGAGCCACGGCCAGAACACTTGCCGCCAAACCGGCGCGAAGCGTTGAAAATGTTGGTTTTGCAGTCGTCAGCACGAAGCGCCCCTGTTATATCCAGATCGAATAAAACCGTTATCATAAAGGTTTAAGAATAAACGCATAATAGCGTTAGTCAGCGTCCGGCGCATGGCGACCTTGCTTGCGCCGGAACATTATCAGTTACTGCCAGAGACATTTGAGCCATGAACGACCAAAGTGAATTGAAAAACATGGGCTTGAAGGCCACATTTCCGCGCCTCAAGATTCTTGATATTTTTAGACGGGCCGATCTACGCCACCAAAGCGCTGAAGATATTTATCGGGCCTTGATTACAGAAGATGTCGATATTGGCCTGGCAACAGTTTATCGCGTACTGACGCAATTCGAGCAGGCGGGCATTTTGGTGCGCAGCCAGTTTGACGGTGGCAAGGCGGTATTTGAATTGAACGATGGCGACCACCACGACCACCTGATATGCACCAACTGTGGCAAGGTGGTTGAATTTACCGACCCTGACATTGAAAAGCGCCAGTATAAAATTGCCGAAGACCTGGGTTTTCAGCTGGATACGCACACTATGCTGTTGTATGGTATTTGCCCTGACTGCCAGTCCAAGGATGGCAAGTAAACATAGGCGCCAGAGCGTGGCGGGGTATCGCCAGGCTGGAATGCCGGCTGTCGGATTACGCGCCTGGCGGCGTTAATCCGGCCTACGGTTGCCGTCTGGTATTACTCGGCCAACAACATTTCCCTGGCGTGCTGGCGCGTGGTGTCGGTAATTTTCAACCCGCCCAGCATGCGTGCAACTTCGTTTACGCGGCCTGATTCATCGAGCGCCTCGATGACCGACAGGGTACTGGCCCCCGTGGTGGATTTTTTGACTTCGTAGTGCTGCGCGCCCCGGGCGGCGACTTGCGGCAAGTGGGTGACACACAGCACCTGATGGCGTTCGCCCAGTTTGCGTAACAGGCGCCCAACCACTTCGGCTACTGCGCCGCCCACACCAGTATCGACTTCATCGAAGATAAGCGTGGGTACGCGCGCGGCCTGGCTGGCGATGACCGACAAGGCCAGTGATATGCGAGCCAGTTCACCGCCCGAAGCAACTTTGGCCAATGGCTTGGGACGCGTGCCGGCGTGGCCAGCCACTAGGAACTCGGCGCCTTCGTTACCGTGAGCAGAGGGTTCGCCTGGCGTTAGCCGGATATCAAATACACCGCCTTTCATGGCCAGCGTTTGCATGGCCTGGGTGACCTGTTTTGTCAGCTTTTGGCTGGTTGCCGCCCGCGCATCGCTTAATTGCCCGGCCAGTGCCTGGTATTGGCTGGCTGCAGCCTGAGCCTGTTCTGTAAGCGCCTGGATATTGCCGGCGCTTTGGCTGTCGGCAAGCTGCTGCTTCCAGGACAGTTGCAGCGCGGGGAGTTCGGCGGGTTCAACCTTGAACTTGCGGGCCATGTCGAAAATGGCTGAAAGCCGTTGCTCGGCATGGGCCAGGCCGGCTGGGTCGAGTTCGAGCTTGTCGAGGTAGCTGTTCAGGTCGGAGATGGCTTCGGAACTGGCGATGCGTGCCGATTCTATGGTGTCGTAGACGCCTTGCAATAAGGTGTCGTGGCGCAGCAATTGCCGGATTTGATGCGATGCGGTGTTCAGCGCATGCAGGGCGCCGCCTTCGTCGTCGCTGAGCGCGGCCAGCGCCTGGGTGGCGCCATCGAGCAAGGATTGTGCGTGGGCGAGGCGGTTATGGTCGTTGGTGATGGTGTCCCATTCACCCTCTTGCAACGCCAGGCGGTCGAGTTCGGATAGCTGCCATTCAAGGCGCTCGCGTTCTGCTGCCAGCGCAGTGGCGTTTTGCTGTGCGGTGGACAGGTTTTTTTCAGCCTGTTGCCAAAGCTGCCAGGCCTGCTGCACTTGGCGCGCCAGCGGCAGCAGCCCGCCTTGAGCATCGAGCAGGTCGCGCTGGCTGGCGGCTTTGAGCAGGCTTTGATGGGCATGCTGGCCGTGGATGTCGACCAGTTGTTCGCCAAGTTCGCGTAGTTGCCCCAGCGTAACAGGCAGCCCATTGATAAAGGCGCGGCTGCGACCTTGGTTGTCGATGACCCGGCGCAGCACCAGGGCGTCGTCGGTGTCGAATTCGCGTTCTTGCAGCCAGGGGTGCAGCGATGGGGGGGGATCGAATACGGCGGAAATGTCGGTTCGGGTGGCGCCTTCGCGCAGCATGCTGGTGTCGCCCCTGGCGCCCAGGGCTAGCGACAAGGCGTCGATGAGTATGGATTTCCCTGCGCCGGTTTCGCCTGAAAATACGGTGAACCCGGTTTCAAACTGGATCTCTGCTTGGTCGACGATGACAAAATCGCGTATGTGCAAGGTGCGCAGCATGGTTTATTCGACCTCGTCCGAGGGTTGCGGCATGTGATTCCAGTATAGTTTGCGGCGCAGTGTCGAAAAAATGCTGTAGCCGGTGGGGTGGATAAAGCGTACCGTGTTTTGGGCGCGGCGCACGTTGATGCAGTCGCCTGGTTGGCAGTCGGACCAGGTTTGCATGTCGAAGTGCACGCTGGCGCCCGATTCGACCCTGCCCAGGGCCGTAATGGTAAGGCTCAGGGTGCCGGTGTCGGGCAGCACAATAGGGCGGTTCGACAGGGTTTGCGGCGCCACCGGCACCAGCAGGAGGGCATTCAGGTTGGGATGTACTATAGGGCCGTTGGCCGACAGCGAATAGGCTGTAGAACCGGTGGGCGTGGCGACGATCAGGCCATCGGCGCGCTGGCTGTACATGAATACGCTATCCAGTTCGACGCGCACTTCTATCATGCCGCCTCGCCCTGCGCGGTTAAGCACCACGTCGTTCAAGGCCAGGCCTGAAAATAGTGCTTGGCCGTCGCGTACGACGCTGCCTTCAAGCAGCATGCGGTTTTCGGTTTCGAAATTGCCGTTAATCACGCTGGCAAGAGTGTCGTTGGCGCTGTGCAAGGGGATGTCGGTGATGAAGCCCAGCCTGCCGTGGTTGATGCCAATTAGGGCCACGTTGCTGTATGCCAGTTGGCGTGCCGCGCCCAGCATGGTGCCGTCGCCGCCCATGACCACGGCCAGGTCGGCTTGCTGGCCTATGGCCTGGTAGTCGGCAATGACGTGTTCGGTAATGCCGGTATTGCGGGCGGTATCGGCTTCTATCAGCACTTTGCAGCCCGCTGCCTGCAGCGTACCGGCTAATTTGCGTAAAGGGGCATCGAGGCCGCTGTCTTGATACCTGCCTATGAGCGCAACAGTTTTAAAGTGCATAAGGTAAGTACCTTGTTGTTTGATGGAATAATAGGGACTAATTGATTATATGGTCCCTACGGCCTGTATGGCTGTAGGTAGAAAAACGAGTGTCTGCAACATTACCTGAAATATCGTCATGGATGATCGAGCCAATGCGCTGCTAAAGGCGCTCATAGAACGCTATATTGCCGACGGGCAGCCAGTGGGTTCGCGTACGCTGTCGAAAATGTTCGACCTGTCGCCCGCAACCATTCGCAACGTCATGTCTGATCTCGAAGACTTGGGTTTGGTCCACAGCCCTCATACTTCGGCGGGGCGGGTGCCCACACCTAAGGGCTATCGCCTCTTTGTCGATCGGTTGCTGGCTGTGCAGCGCTTTGAAGTGCTTCCGGCCAAGCATATCCAGCAAATGCTGCCGGCCGCCGAGCCAGGCAGGGCAGTGACGGCGGCGGCGGCGCTGTTGTCCAACCTGTCGCAGTTTGCCGGGGTGGTGTTGGCTCCCAAGCGCGCTCAGGTCTTTCGCCAGATCGAATTCATACGCTTGTCCGGCAAGCGGGTCTTGCTTATTATCGTTACCCCCGATGGCGACGTACAGAATCGCATTCTTTTTGTCACGCGGGACTACCTCGAGCAAGAACTGATAGAAGCCAGTAATTTCTTCAATCAGCATTTTGCGGGCATGTCTTTCGAGCAGGTGCGCCTTTCCATCACCAGTGAACTGTCTTCTTTGCAGGCTGACATCTCCCGCCTGATGCAGGCTGCTGTCGAGGCGGGCACGGCCAGCTCCGGCGCGGATGAGTCCCTGGTGATCTCGGGTGAAGGCAAATTGCTTGATATCTCTGATATCGCCTCCGACATGGATCGCTTGCGCCGCATGTTTTCCCTGTTTGAAAAGAAAACCGATCTACTGCAATTGCTGGATGTTTCCAGTCGCGCACAAGGGGTGCAAATTTACATAGGCGGGGATTCCCACCTGATGCCCGTAGACGACGTATCCATTATTACAGCGCCTTATGGCGTCGATGGCACGGTGGTGGGAACGCTGGGGGTAATAGGCCCGTCACGCATGGCTTACGAGCGCGTCATACCTATTGTCGATATCACCGCTCGCCTGCTTTCAAATGCGCTCAGTCATAATCAGTCCTGAGCCCTGGTTCGCTGTGCAGGCGCCATGGCCCGTCAGGGCTGTATTTTTTTATTCCCATAACGAGTTTTACAAGAAATGACCAAGCTGTTTGCCTCGCGTTACCTGCCTGAGCCCGTCGATCCTCACGCCTTGAGCCTCGACCCGCCATCGCGCCAGGCCGGGCCCGTGGGGGTGCTGTTGGTCAACTTGGGTACGCCGGATGAGCCTAGCGCCAAGGCGATACGCCGTTACCTGGCTGAGTTTCTGTCTGACCCACGCGTCATCGAGATTCCCCAATGGATATGGCAGTTCATTTTGCGTGGCTTCATCCTTACCCGGCGGCCCCAGGCTCTGGCGCCGCTGTATCAAAAAATCTGGCTTGAACAGGGTTCACCGTTGCTGGTCTGGAGCCAGGCCCAGGCCAGGGGTGTGCAGCAGCAACTGGCCGATAGCGGCGTGCCTGTTTGCGTCGAGGTGGGCATGCGCTACGGTTCGCCTTCTATTGCCGGCGCCATGGATAGGCTGCGCGCTTCGGGTTGCGAGCGCATCCTGGTCGTACCCATGTACCCGCAGTACGCGGCCAGCACCACGGCCACAGCGGTCGATAGCGTCAATGCTTATGCCGGCAAACTGCGCAACCAGCCTGAATTACGCTTTATCAAGCGCTATCACGACCACCCCGGTTATATCAACGCCTTGACGCAGCAGGTACAGCAGTACTGGGCTGGACACGGCAAGCCGCAGCGTCTTTTGCTTAGCTTTCATGGTCTGCCGCGTCGGACCATAGAGCAGGGTGACCCTTATCACCGCGACTGCATGGAAACGGCCAAACGGCTCAAGCAAAGCTTGGGCGCCGATGGCGAGCTGGTGCATATTGCCTTCCAAAGCCGCTTTGGCGCTGAAAAATGGCTGGAACCCTATACTGAACCTACTCTGCGGGAATGGGCCAGGCAAGGCATTACGCAGGTCGATGTCATGTGTCCGGGTTTTCTGGCTGATTGCCTGGAAACCCGCGAGGAAATCGAGATGCAATGCCGCGACGCTTTTCTTGCTGAAGGGGGGAAGCAGTTCCGTTACTTGCCTTGTTTGAACGATGACCCGGCCTGGATACGCGGGCTGGCCGATTTGATCAGGCAGCATATTGCGGGGTGGCAGGTGTAGATCGCAAGATTGGAATAAACTGGCCATCTCAATCAACAGAGTCCCATTCATATGCTAAGAAAAAACCCGCGCGGCGATTACCCTGTCGTGCACGAAACTGCCTTTGTGGATCCTACCGCCGTGCTTTGTGGTTTGGTCACCATCGCAGAACATGTTTTCATCGGGCCTTATGCCGTGATTCGTGCTGATGAAGTCGATGAAGATGGCCACATGGAACCTATTAGCATCGGCGCCAATTCCAATATTCAGGATGGCGTAGTCATTCATTCCAAAGATGGCGCTGCTGTCATCATCGGCGAACATACCTCTATCGCGCACCGTTCTATCGTACATGGGCCTTGCGTGGTCGGCAGCCATGTGTTCATAGGTTTCAATTCCGTACTGTTCAATTGCGTGGTCGGCAACAATGCGGTCGTGCGGCACAACTGCGTGGTCGATGGGCACGATATTCCCGAAGGTTTCTACCTGCCTTCCGCTACTGTGGTTACCGGTGCTACCGACCTGAGCGCGCTTGAGACCGTGCCGCAGTCGGCACGCGATTTTTCCGAGTCGGTCATGCACACTAATGTGACCCTGGCGCAGGCGTATCGCCGGATCCAGAACGAATTCTGATCCGTTTTACTTACGTCAGGTCTTGAAACGGGGGCGCATGCCCCCATTTTTATTGAATTGAATATTAAGCATGTGGAGATTTTTTATGCCGGCACCCAAGGAACCCATTGATCCCAAAGAGCTTTTAGGGGCTGATGCCTCGGAGCAGTCTGAAACCAGCATCGACCAGGGCCAGGCCCAAGAGTTCGAAGCCACAGAAGACTGGACCACTCTTTTGTCTGAAGCACAAGAAAAAGTGGTTCAGTATCACGACGAATTGCTGCGGGCCAAGGCTGAAGTCGAAAATATTCGACGCCGCGCCGCAGAAGACGTCGCCAAGGCGCGTAAATTTGGTACTGAATCTTTTGCAGAAAGCCTGATACCCGTACGCGACAGCCTGGAAGCCGCCTTGGCCCTGTCAGACCAGACAGCGGAAGCCTGGCGCGACGGGGTTGAAGTGACGCTGCGTCAACTGAATGTAGCCTTCGAGCGCAACCTGCTTAAAGAAGTAGCCCCCGCCGAAGGCGATCAGTTCGATCCGCATCAGCACCAGGCTATTTCCACTGTGCCCTCTGAACTGCCCCAGGGTACGGTGGCTCAGTTGCTGCAAAAGGGGTACACCATTGCCGAGCGTGTTTTGCGCCCCGCGCTAGTCATGGTTTCATCAGGTCAGTCCGCCTGAAAGCCATAAAAAAGTGGCGTCAGGCTTGAAATATCCAGCCTTATCCCCACTTGTGATCCATACAGGCAGTTTTTCCAAATTAAAAATTTTTTAGCAGGGTTATAAAAATGGGCAAGATCATCGGCATTGACCTGGGAACGACCAACAGCTGTGTAGCTGTACTGGACGGCAGCAGCGTCAAAATCATAGAAAACGCTGAAGGCACGCGCACAACGCCTTCCATCGTGGCTTATTTGCAAGACGGGGAAATCCTGGTCGGCGCACCGGCCAAGCGCCAGGCTGTCACCAACCCCACCAACACGCTTTATGCCGTCAAGCGCCTTATTGGTCGCAAATTCGACGAAAAAGCGGTACAAAAAGATATTCACCTGATGCCTTACGGCATCGTCAAGGCTGACAACGGTGATGCCTGGGTTGAAGCACAAGGCAAGAAGATGGCGCCTCCCCAGATTTCGGCCGATGTATTGCGCAAGATGAAAAAAACCGCCGAAGACTACCTGGGTGAAGAAGTCACCGAGGCCGTCATTACGGTTCCTGCCTATTTCAACGACAGCCAGCGTCAGGCAACCAAAGACGCCGGCCGTATCGCTGGCCTGGAAGTCAAACGCATCATCAACGAGCCTACCGCGGCTGCGTTGGCCTTTGGCATGGACAAAACCGAAAAGGGCGACCGTAAAGTTGCGGTATACGACTTGGGCGGTGGCACCTTCGATATTTCCATCATTGATATCGCTGACGTCGATGGTGAGAAGCAATTCGAAGTGTTGTCCACCAACGGTGACACCTTCCTGGGCGGCGAAGACTTCGACCAGCGCATCATCGACTACATCATTGGCGAATTCAAGAAAGAAAGCACTGTCGATCTCTCGAAAGACATGCTGGCTTTACAGCGCCTGAAAGAAGCGGCTGAAAAGGCCAAGATCGAATTGTCTTCGGCACAGCAAACCGAAATCAACCTGCCTTACATTACGGCAGATGCATCGGGCCCCAAGCACCTTAGTCTGAAGATTACGCGCGCCAAGCTCGAAGCCCTGGTCGAAGAGCTGATCGAACGCACTATCGAACCTTGCCGCATCGCCATCAAAGACGCAGGCGTGAAAGTTTCCGATATCGACGACGTAATCCTGGTCGGCGGCATGACTCGCATGCCCAAGGTGCAGGAAAAGGTCAAGGAATTCTTCGGCAAAGATCCCCGCAAAGACGTCAATCCCGATGAAGCCGTTGCCGCAGGCGCAGCTATCCAGGGGTCGGTATTGTCGGGCGATCGCACCGATGTACTCTTGCTTGACGTTACTCCGCTGTCGCTGGGTATTGAAACCCTGGGCGGCGTCATGACCAAGATGATCCAGAAGAACACCACGATACCCACCCGGTTCTCGCAAGTGTTTTCTACGGCTGACGACAACCAGCCAGCGGTAACCATCAAGGTGTTCCAGGGCGAGCGCGAGATTGCGGCCGGTAACAAAGGCTTGGGTGAATTCAATCTTGAAGGCATCCCGCCAGCATCGCGCGGTACGCCGCAAATCGAAGTCACCTTCGACATCGACGCCAACGGTATTTTGCATGTATCGGCGAAAGACAAGGGCACAGGCAAAGAAAACAAGATCACCATCAAGGCCAATTCCGGCCTGACAGATCAAGAGATCGAGCGCATGGTCAAAGATGCCGAGGCGAATGCCGAAGACGACCACCGCGTGGCCGAGCTGGCTCTGGCCCGCAACCAGGCCGATGCCTTGCTGCATTCCACCCGCAAGTCGCTGGAAGAATACGGCGACAAGCTGGAAGCGTCTGAAAAGGAAAGCATCGAAGCAGCCATGAAAGAGCTCGAGGAAATCCTGAAAGACGGCGATAAGGCCGCTATTGATGCCAAATCGGAAGCCTTGGCTACCGCTTCACAAAAGCTGGGCGAGAAAATGTACGCCGATATGCAGGCTCAGGCCGCCGCTACACAAGGTGCACAAGAAGCCGCCCAGCCGGCTGACGACAACGTGGTCGATGCCGACTTCAAAGAAGTCAAGCGCGATCAGTAAGGCTGGCTTATAGCTGGTTTTGGCCCGGTTTCTGGTGTGTTGCCAGAAATCGGGCATTCTCATTTTTATTCATGTACCAAGAATAGACGTCTAAGACGCACGCAATTCATATGGCAAAACGCGACTATTATGAAGTTCTCGGGGTGGCAAAAAATGCTTCCGACGACGAACTGAAAAAGGCTTATCGCAAGCTGGCGATGAAATACCATCCAGACCGCAATCCAGACAGCAAGGAAGCCGAGGATAAGTTCAAGGAAGCCAAAGAGGCTTACGAGATGCTGTCCGACGAGCAAAAGCGCGGTGCTTACGATCGCTTCGGCCACGCAGGTGTCGACCCTAACGCCGGTATGGGCGGGGGCATGGGTGGCGCCGGGTTTGCAGACGCATTTGGCGATATTTTTGGTGAAATCTTTGGTGGCGGCGGTGGGCGTCGTGGCGGCGGAGCACAGGTATATCGTGGCGCCGATCTCAAATACACGCTGGATATCAGCCTGGAGCAGGCCGCCAATGGTTTTGATACCGAAATTCGTGTGCCCAGTTGGGAAAGCTGTGATGTCTGCCATGGTTCCGGCGCCAAGCCGGGCACCAAGGCGCAAACCTGTCGTACTTGCGACGGCAATGGCGCGGTGCGCATGCAGCAGGGCTTTTTCAGCGTGCAGCAAACCTGCCCGACTTGTCATGGTTCAGGCAAGGAAATTACCGACCCTTGTGTCACTTGCGACGGTGTAGGACGCACACGCAAGAACAAGACGCTACAGGTGAAGATACCTGCCGGTATTGACGATGGCATGCGTATCAGGTCAACCGGCAATGGTGAGCCAGGTGTCAATGGCGGGCCTCCGGGCGACCTTTACGTTGAAATCCATCTTAAGCCGCATGGCATATTCCAGCGTGATGGCGAAGACCTGCATTGTGAACTGACTATACCGTTCACCACGGCGGCTTTGGGTGGCGAACTTGAAGTTCCGACCTTGACGGGCAGGGGTGAAATTACAATACCTGAAGGTACGCAAACCGGCAAAACCTTCCGCTTGCGCGGCAAAGGCATACGGGGCCTGCGGGCCAGTTATCCGGGCGATTTGTATTGTCATATTTCGGTTGAAACACCGGTACGGCTTACCGACGAGCAAAAGAAAATTTTGCGCCAGTTTGAAACCTCGGTGGCTCAGGGCGGTGAAAAGCATTCGCCCAAAAGCCAGTCTTGGACCGATCGCGTAAAGAATTTCTTTTCTTGAACCGTAGGTAGGAATAGTGCGAAGCGCGTAATCCGACAAACAGTGCATCAACGATACAGGCCATAGGTGTAATCCGGTATTGGATGCATTATTGTTCTGTTCCTGAGGGCAGGCGTGTGTTGTGTGCGGTTTTTTCGTTCTTGCGAAAGTCAGGTGTGTGTTGTGTACGGCTTTTTTGTTCTTATGAAAGTCGGGTGTGTGTTGTGTACGGCTTTTTTTGTTCTTACGAAAGTCGGGTGTGTCGGAGGCTGTTTCGGCTTCACGCGCTGCGCCCCTGACGGGGTTCCCGTTACGGTCAGCGCCATCGAGGCGTCCGCGGAACTCGCCCGGTCGGACCAGTGGTCCGACAAGCG
>JACCER010000017.1 GCA_013416445.1 Alcaligenaceae bacterium | reverse complement strand
CGCGGCTGTCTGAGCCCGACGCTTGTCGGACCACTGGTCCGACCGGGCGAGTTCCGCGGACGCCTCGATGGCGCTGAACGTAACGGGAACCCCGTCAGGGGCGCAGCGCGTGAAGCCGAAACAGCCCCCGACACACCCGGCTTTCTCAAGAACGAAAAATTCCACACCGTAGCGGTCACATAATTATTTCTAAAGCAATGGATATCGAATTACCTGCCTGGCAGACGCCAATCCGACCCACATTCCATCCTATTTCCGCTGGCGTGTGAACCATTCCCGTGCGCCCATGGAAATACCACTGGCGCAGACGATAGCAATGCCTACCCAAGTCAGCGCATCGGGAAACTGGCCCCAGATCAGCCAACCCAAAGCGGCGGCACTGATGATTTGCAGGTAAATAAAAGGGGCCAGCAACGAAGCCGGCGCATAGCGATAAGCCTGGATTTGCAGCAAATGCCCCAACGCCCCCCAGAACCCGGTAGAGATCAGGATCAGCCAGTGCCACGGCCCAAGCGTGGCCAGGAAAGGCAGCGCGTCAGGCAAAATAAATGGCAAGGCCAGCGTCAGGACAACGCCGCCCACCCCACCGCTCCAGACCAGGGTAGTAAACGGGTCATCCACCGCCACGCGCCGTGTCACTAAAGACTGGGCCGCAAATAAACAAGCGGTAAGCAAGCCAAATAGCGTGCCTAACTGATGCAAGCCGCCATCGGGCCGAATAATGATCAACACCCCAAGAAAGCCCACGCCTGCCGCGATCCAGCGAGAAATACGCGCTGGCTCTTTTAACACCCAGGGCGCCAGCGACAGCACAATGAGCGGAGCCAGGAAATTGATGGCGGTGGCCTCCGCCTGCGGCAAATAATGCAGGGTGGTAAAGAAAGAAAAAGTCGACATCAACATGAGAGAGCCACGCAACAACTGCGCGCGCGGACGTACTGTACGCAACACCCCCAGCCCCCGCACGGGCAGCACCAGGCTCAGCACCAGCAGTAAATGAACGACATAACGCACCCAACACAGCATCAGCAAGGAGACGCCCGCACCCATGACCCACTTGCCGCTGGCATCCAGCCCCGAAAGCGCCCAGGCTGACAGCACAAGCACGACGATGCCTGCTACCGGGCGGGTCGCGCCATATGCCAGTGGGACGGGCGCTGACACCGCGCCTGCAAGCTTGCCCGGAACTGGCTCAGCTTGCGACATCATGCATTTCATGAAAAAACAACATCGGGCTCAGCGGGCAAGCACATCGGGATTCGCCAGATTGGCAGGCTGGCCAGCGGCAAACGCCAGCAAGTTATCAAACGCCGTACCCAGGTAAAGTTCGTAGTTGTCGTGTTCGACGTAGCCAATATGCGGCGTACACAACACATTGGCCCGGTTCAGCAAAGGATGGCCTGCATTCAACACAGGCTCGGTTTCGTAGACATCGATCGCCGCGTAGCCCGGCCGGCCAGTGTCCAGCGCTTGTAACAATGCCCCAGGCGCAACGAGTTCGGTGCGGCTGGTATTCACAAAAAGTGCGCTGGTCTTCATGCGGGCCAGATCTGCAGCGGTCACCATGCCCGCCGTGTCGGCATTCAGGCGCACATGCAGTGTCAGCACATCGCTTTCAGCGAAGAAGCGTTCGCGTGTAGGGGCGACGTCGAATCCGTCGGCTTGCGCCCGGGCGATGGATGCACTACGGCCCCAGACCCAGACTTTCATGCCAAACGCCCTGCCATAGCCCGCCACCAGCTTGCCGATACGCCCATAGCTCAGGACGCCCAGGGTTTGCCCCCGCAGTTGCTGGCCCAAATGGCCTTGCCACTGCCCGCCATTCAGACGGTTCACTTCCAGTACCAGATGCCGGCGACTGGCCATGATAAGCGCCCACGTCAGTTCCGCCGTAGAGCTGGGGTCGCCCGCCCCCTCGGTAACCACGATGCCGCGCGCGGTGCACGCCGCCAGATCGATGTGACCCGATACCTTCGCGGTTTGGCTGATCAGGCGCAGTTCAGGGAGCTTGTCGAGCAGTTCGGCTGTGATGCGCGTACGCTCGCGTATCAGGACGAGAGCCTGCGCTCCGGCAAAACGCGCCGCCAGTTCGTTGATACTGCTAGTGCTGTCATTGAAGACAACGACCTCGTGCCCGGCCAGCTTGCCAAAGCAGTCAAGGTGGCGCACACAGTCCTGATAATCGTCGGGTATAACAATACGCATAGCTATCCTTTGATTTATGATAGCGCCATGACAACCTGGTACATTTTGCCAAACGGCAACATCAAACACACCAACGGCCTGGAACTACAGCCTGAAAAGGACTGGTTCCCTACCCCCGAAAGCATGGAAATCTTTGCTGAACAAGAACGCGGCCAGGGGGCATCAGAGATACAAATAATAAAGTACATGATGGACTTGGCCCGCGATGGCGAAAGATGGGTACAAGAAAACCTGGCTTAGCAACCGCCTGGTTTTATAGCGCAACCAATTCCGTTTTAAAACGCGCAGCACGGTCAGCGTAACCCTGCGCGCTTCGTTTCAGTTTGGCGACTTCGTCGTCGGTCAGGGGGCGCACCACTTTGGCTGGCGCACCCAGGATCAGGGATCGCGCAGGGAACACCTTGTCTTCGGTGACGATAGCGCCTGCACCCACCAGGCTGTATTCCCCGATGACCGCGCGGTTCAGTACTATGGCCTGTATGCCGATAAGCGCGCCATCTTCAATGGTGCAGCCATGCAGCATGGCCTGATGGCCTATGGTGACGTTCTCACCTATGGTCAGTGGGCAGCCTGGGTCGGTATGCAACACCGCGCACTCTTGTACGTTAGAGCCCTTGCCCACGGAGATAAGCTCGTTGTCACCCCGTATGACGGCGCCGGGCCAGATACTGCTATTGGCGGCCATGCTTGCCTTGCCGATAATAGTGGCCTCGGCAGCCACATAAGCCGTTTCATGTATGCTGGGAATGGAGTCGCCCAATTTGTAACAGGTCATAGCAGATAGTCCCAAATAGTTGTTGTATCAAAGAATCGTAGCACAAGGAGTGGTCTCTTGATTAAGGTTAACATTCGCGCTTTGCACCTTGGTTCAAGCCCATGTTGAAACCCAGTATTTATGTCATTAGCCTGCAGGCTGCACAAGACCGAAAAGCTTCCATGCGCCAGCAGCTTGATGCGCTGGGCGTGGCATATGAATTTTTCGACGCCGTACACGGCACCCAGAACCCAGACCATCATCTGTTCAAGAAATACAATGACAGCAAACGCGCCCTTCGACGAGGGGCCAATGCTTCTTTGCGGCTGTCGCAACTGGGCTGTTTCGCGAGCCATTATCTATTGTGGGAAAAGTGCGTGCAAAAGCGCACGCCCTTTATCGTCCTGGAAGATGACGCCGTACTGCAAGCGCCTTTTATGTCGTTTTACGAACATGCCAGTGAATTCGCCGCCAATTACGGTCTGGTCTGGCTGCAACCCAGCCGCAAGGTTGCAAAGCAATCAGGCCGCTTTCTGGAAAAAATCGGCCCATTCAAGGTAAAGAAATTTTTCAAAGGCTTTTCTGGCACTACGGGGTACCTGATTACACCGGCCACTGCCCAGACCTTGCTGGACTATTCCACAGAATGGATATACCCGGTCGACAACACCATGGACAGGTTCTACGAACATAAGGTGGAAGCCATAGGGCTGGATCCAGTGTGCCTGGCTCAAGATGATGGCTTCGAATCGTTCATCAACGATGCCGCGACACACGGCCACAAGCGTTCTTTAAGCGACACCATACGCAGGGAATACACCAACTTTAAAGATACATTCAGCCGGAATACGCACAACCTGGCATTTTATATAAAGACTATGTTGCGATAATCAAGGCATCGACGGCTTGCGCCATACGCTGGCCAACCATGGCTGCTGCTCTAGTGGCAAGCCTGCAGGACGATAGTAATGCTCGAGCTCGGTAAAACCCGCTGCGGTCACAAACGCCCGCCAGGCGTCGATGTCATGGTAGGCGCCGTAGCGGCCGCCATTCCAGCCTTCCTGGTTTTGCCCGCGCGGGTTGGAGCTGAACAAAACGCCGTCGGGTTTCAGGCAGGCGTACAGTTGGGCCAGTACCTGGGGCAATGCGGCAGTGGGCACATGGAATAGCGAGGCGTTGGCGAATACGCCGTCGAATGTGTCTACAGGCAAGTCCAGGGCCAGGAAGTCTTGGTGCAGCACCTGGCAGCCTGAGTCGGCCCTGGCCATGGTAACGAATGCCTCTGCACCTTCCAGGCCGATGGCAATATGCCCCATTTTGCTGAATGTTTTCAGGTCACGACCCGGACCGCAGCCGAAATCCAGAATGCGGTGGGGTGGCGCGCCATGAATATGGCGCAGCAAGGCGGCGATATTCTGGCTGACGTCATGGTCTTGTGTGCCGGCTTTGAAGCTGTCGGCATTTTGGTTGTAGTAATCCAGGGTGTTGGGCATGATGTCGCCTGTCGGGATAAGCTTGGCTCTTATGCAATGACGGGTGTCGGATTACGCGCCTGGCGGCGCTAATCCGACATCCGTCACCACAAAAGCACTAGCCTCAGCTTGGCAGGTCGAGCACCTGCCGCACCAGGATGTTGCGCTGGATCTCGTTGGTTCCGCCGTAAATCATGGCGGACGTCGAGCCTATCAGTGATGACAATGCATTGAAAGGCTGGCCCTCGAGGTCGTGATCGCCAGCGACGGCGCCTTGTTCCTCGCTGGCTTCAACCAGCAGTGCACCAATGCGATGATAGGTTTCGCTAGCCCATATTTTAAGCAGCGAGACCGATGCAGGCAATGGCTTGCCAGCTTTCACGATGTTGGCAAAGCCCGTATACGCTGCACAAAGATCTGCGACGTCAAGGCTGAGCGCCGTGTATCGCTGCGCGAATACGGGATCGGCGAACAGTTGTCTTGACTGCGCCAACCGTGCCAACTGGCCCAGAGCGTACTGCGGCTGCTTGGGGCTGCCGACAAACAGGCGCTCGAATCCCAGCAGTGCTTTGGCGATGGTCCAGCCACCGTGCAGCTTGCCCACCAAATTCTCGGCGGGAACCCGTACGTTGTCAAAAAATACCTCGCAGAACTCAGGCTCACCCGCCAGCGTATAGATGGGCCGGATGGTGATGCCGGGAGTCGCCAGGTCGCACAACACGAAGCTGATGCCTTCTTGCTTCTTGGCGTCGCGATCGGTGCGCACCAACATGAAGATATGGCTGGCATCTTGCGCCAATGTAGTCCAGATCTTCTGGCCATTGACGACGAAGTGATCACCATCGGCATCGCGCGCCTGCACGGCTTCTGTGCGCACACTTGCAAGATCTGAACCTGCATTGGGTTCAGAGTAACCCTGACACCAAATATAGTCGCCGGACAGGATTCCAGGCAGAAAGCGCTGTTGCTGCTCGGGTGTGCCGTGCTGGATCAGCAGCGGCCCGATCATGATGATACCTTGATCAGGTGCGCGTGCCACGCCGTGCTGCTCGAGCTCTTCGATCCAGGCGATCATTTTGTCGGCTGGCAAGCCCATGCCGCCATGCGACTGCGGCCAACCCGGTGCAATCCAGCCCTGCGCCGACAGTACAAGATACCAGTCGCGCATCTCGCTCCAACGCGCACGGTGCGAGAGATAACGCAGATTCTCGGGGTAGCGCTGCTGCAGGAAAGCCCGTACCATGCGCCGAAACTCAGCCTCGGACATCGTGCTCCAGTCGGCGCTGCGCGGGAACTCGCCATCCCAGTTCACGGCCTCGTCGGTATGTGGCCCGACCTCAGACAAGGCAGCATAGCGGCGCTGATGCGCTGTGACATTACCGAGCCAGGCCGAAAGTTTCAGCGTACGCTTGTAGTAAATGCTAAGGCCGCACTCTTGCGTATAGCCGATCGCGCCATGCAACTGCACTGCCGACCGCGAGGCCTGCAGGGCTGCCGCCGTGCAGCGCGCATTGATTCGGCTGGCCTCGGCCTCTAGCCTTTCAATGGCGACGCCGGCCGGGTCACTGGCTATGGCCAGCACCTCGTCGAGCGCCGAGCGCGCCACTTCAAGGTGGATGAACATGTCGACGGCGCGATGTTGCAAAGCCTGAAATGCACCGATAACCTTGCCGAACTGGGTACGAGTACGCAAGTAAACCAGCGTCTGCTCGTACATGGCCCATCCGGCGCCCAGCAGTTCCGCAGCCTGAAGCACCAGGCCCTGGGCCAGCGTATAACGCAAGGCTTCGTGTGCGGCTGCGCCTTGAGCCAGTATCGCCGTTGCCGGTAGCGATACCTTGTCAAAGCATACTGTGGCCGACTCGCTGCCATCAACCAGGCGCGTGAGCGATTCGCTTACGCCTGCCGTGCCGCGCGGCACCCAAAGCAGCAAGGGCTCTGCATTGGCCTGAACGGGCACCAACCAGCCGGTGGCTGCACTGCCAGGCAGCACCATGATCCGCTTGCCTTGCAAGTGAACGCTGGACTCGGCTGGACGGAATTCGCAAGCCAGCAAGCTTGGCTCGACGCTAAGGTCCCCGATACGTTCCTGCCAGGCCAGCGCGGGCAATTGGCGGCCTGCCACCAGTTCCTCCAGCAGCGCATTGGCAGCCGGGGTCTGGAGCTTTGCCAGCAGCAACGCGCTTAGGCCTGCGACGGCCAGCAAGGGTTCAGGTGCGACATGTTCGCCAGCAGCATGGAAGATTGCCGCTGCGGTAGTCAAATCCAGATCCAGGCCTCCGACAGATTCAGGCGCCAGCATGCCAGGCCAACCCAAGGCCACCAAATCGGACCAGCCTTCAGCTTCGTTTGCATCCGGGTTCAGGAAGTACGACCGGCAACGCTCGGCACTCTTGCTGCGGGTGAAGTAGTCGACCGCGGCAAGCCGGATCGCCGTCAATGATTCATGGTCCATGTGGCCTCCTCTTGGTCGAGGCTGACAATGGCGCTTTTATAGGTCACGCTCATGCAGAGGCCTTTTCATGCGACGAGTCTGCGGGCGTAAAGCAGGGAACGGGCGGCCCGTCATTTTGGGTGGGCTTGAGCGCCACTTTCACGCGCTGGCCGATACGAATGGCGTCAAGATCGCAGTCGACGATGTTGGTCATCATGGAAACTCCTTCGTCCAGAGTCACGTAGGCGATCGCGTACGGCCCCGAAGGAGCGCGACGCGTGACGCTGTAGGAGTAAATGACGCCCTGCCCCGAAGCCTCGGTCCACTCGACCTGATCCGAAAAACAAAACGGGCAGATCGCGCGCGGATACCAATGAAACTTGTCGCAGGATTTGCATCGCTTGATCAAAAACTTGCCCTGGGCTGCTGCGTCGAAAAAGTGTTCGTCACCCTGGTTAAGGCTAGGCGCCGGCAAAAGGCGGTCTTGATAAGGTGTTGTCATGATGTTTATCCTCGTTCCATAATCAAAGTGGCGCTGCCATGGCGACCTGCCAGTATGCCGCCGGTTCCCTGGGCCAGGGCCAGGCCGCAGTCTTTTACCTGAACGGCAGGGTGCGCCTGCCCGCGCAGTTGGCGCACGGCCTCGATGACCTTGGTGATGCCGCCACGATTGGCCGGGTGGTTGTTGCACAACCCGCCGCCATCGGTATTGAAAGGCAACTTGCCATGCCCTGAAATGAGGTTGCCATCGGCCACGAAACGCCCGCCCTCGCCTTTTTTACAAAAGCCAAGGTCCTCAAGCTGCATCAATACCGTGATGGTAAAGCTGTCGTAAATTGAGGCGTACTGGATGTCTGCTGGCGTAACGCCCGCCTCTGCGAAAGCAGCGGGGCCAGACCAGGCTGCGCCACTGGTGGTGAAGTCGATATGCCCACCAGCAGGCCCACGAGGCGACTCGCCGGCACCCATCACATAGACCAGCGGCTGCTTCAGGCTCTTGGCGATCTCGGGCCGTGTCACGATCAGGGCTCCGCCGCCATCGCTGACCACGCAGCAATCGAGCAGGCGCAAAGGATCTGAGATCATGGGCGACTGAATGACTTCTTCGACGGTCACGACCTTGCGCAACATGGCGTTCGGGTTATGCTGCGCATGGTGCGAAGCAGCCACCTTGATCCAGGCTAATTGTTCTGCAGTGGTGCCGAACTCGTGCATATGCCGCATTGCAGCCATGGCATACTGGTTCACGGTCACGGGACCGAATGGCAGTTCGTAGGGTGCATCGGGCAACGAAGCGCCCCAGTTGCGGGCCTGCATTCCAGACGAACCTTCACTACGAGGCCGGCCGGCGAGCGTGATCAGCGCAACATTGCATTTCCCCATGGCAATTGCCTGGGCCGCATGAGCAACGTGGATCAAATAAGACGACCCACCGGTTTCAGTGCTATCGATGTGCCGTACTTTCAGCCCCATGTAGTCGCACATATTGAGCGCGCCCAGACCCGGTGCATCACCGGCGGCAAAGTAGCCATCAACGTCGTCTTTGGTAAGGCCGGCGTCTTCGAGTGCGCCACGGGCGCACTCCGCATGCAATTGGGCCACCGACTTATCGGTCGCCTTGCGCGTAGGGTGCTCATAAATGCCCGCAATGCAGGCTTTGCGCTTGATACTCATATCAAACAGTCTCCTCTAGTTGAGTTTGGGCGCAGCGACAATAGCTGCGTCCAGGGCAAGGCCACCCTGCCCCTGCGGTAAAACCAAAAACGGATTGATATCGACACTTTCGATATCGTCGGCATGCGCGGCGGCAAAGCGCGAAACGCTCGCAAGCGTGGCTGCCAGTGCCTGCACATCGGATGCTGCAGCGCCGCGCACACCAGCCAGCATGGCGCTGGCGGCACCCACCTCGTTGATCATTCTTAATGCCTCGACTTCGTCGAAGGGAGCCAGGCGGAAGGTTACATCTTTGAGCACTTCGACAAAGACACCGCCCAGGCCGAACATCACGACCGGCCCAAAAGTAGCGTCCCGCGCTACGCCTATGATGGTTTCAACACCCTTGGGCGCCATACGTGTAACCAGCACGCCATCGATGTGCGCAGATGGCGCAGCGCGCAAGACGCGGCTCATGATGGCATCGTATGCTTCGCGCACGCTGTCGGCGTCGGCCAGATTAAGCGCAACGCCGCCTATATCGCTTTTGTGCAGGATATCCGGCGAAACGATCTTGAGCACTGCCGGATAGCCGACCTCGTCGGCTGCGGCTGCCGCTGCGTCTGCCGTTTGCACCAGACGCTCGGGCGGTACGACAACGCCCGCTTGTGCGAGCAGGCGTTTAGACTCGAATTCCGAGAGCGTTCCGTTAGCTACTGGGGCTGCCTTTTCGACCTCCAGGACCGGCAATGAGCGCTTGTACGCCTGCCCGATGCGTACCAAAGCCGCCACTGCGGCAACCGCGCGCACCTCGTCCTGAAACACCAGATAGCCAGCGTCTTCGTATGCTTTCTGGGTTTCCTGGTCAGCCACCATGCACATGACAATCAAGCGGTTTTTGTTGTTCCCCACCCCTCTGGCGATGGCTTCGCGCAAGGGTACGGCGAAGGAAGGCGCAGCGGGCACCGTAGTGAAGAAACCGACTATCGTGCCGTAGCCGCCCTCGCTGAACATCAGCGCCAGGCCTTCTTCGAGCAGGGTCATGTCATTGAGCACCTGCGCCGTCACGTCGACCGGGTTTTCCAGCGTAGCGAAAGGCAATCTTGCCTTCAATTGCTGCTGCGCGGCAGCAGGCATGGGCGACACGTCCAGGCCATAACGTTCGGCCGCGTCGCTAAGGTGAATACCGGCGCCGCCCGAAACAGTAATGATCCCAAGCTTCGAAGTTTCGGGGAAAATCCCGCGCAGACAAGCGTAGGCCACGTCAAGCTGTTCATCTGCGCTATGCGCGCGATGCACGCCGTACTGCTTGAATACCGCGTCATAGACCGCATCAGCCCCGGTAAGCGCGGCGGTGTGTGAGCTGGCAGCACGCTGCCCCACCTCGGAATGGCCTACCTTCAGGAATACCAGCGGTTTGCGCATGGTGTGCGCCAGCCGCAGCGCATGCAGGAACAGGACTGGATTCTTGATGCCCTCGGTATATACCATGACAACACGGACGTCGGGTTGCCGAATCAGCCACAGCAAGGATTCCGACACATCGACGTCGGCTTCGTTGCCGGTAGTGAGGCAGTAGCTCACGCCCAAGCCGCGTTTGCCGGCAAGGTGGGCAACGTGTGCGCCATAGGCCCCGCTCTGGCTTACTACTGCCAAGCCGCCACCCGGCTTGGGGAAGCCGAGGTCGAGCGTGCTTGAAAAGGTGCCGTAATAGCCGATATCGGTGCTGAACGCGCCCAGGCAGTTGGGGCCCAGCATGCGTATGCCCGAGTCATTGGCCACTTGCTTCAATGCCAGCTGTGCCTCCAGGCCCGCCTCGCTCATCTCGGCATAGCCAGCGGCAAACACCTTCACGGCCTTGACACCGACTGCCGCGCATTCGCGCAACGCCGCTTCAGTCAGGGCGGATGACACCGCAATCAAGGCAACATCGGGGACTTCCGGCAATGCTGACAGTGAAGGATAAGAGCGCAAGCCCTGCACGACATCACGCTTGGGGTTGATCGGATAGATTGCCCCCTTGAAGCCACCTTCACGCAGGTATCGCAGTGGCCGGCCGGAAATGCGCGCGGGGTCATCGGAAGCGCCAATGATGGCTATTGACTTGGGCCGAAACAGCGGTGTCAGGCTATCTGTATTGGGCGGGACGGAACTCATTGGGTTTTTGCCTTGATGGATTTAATAATAGGACCCCAAGTGGCGAGATCCTGTTCGAGCTGGCGGGTAAGGTCGGCAGGCGTACCGGTGACCGACTCGTAACCCGTCTTGAGCAATGTCTCCACGACATCGGGCTCGTTCATGGCTTTGTTAATGACGCTGTTCATGCGTTCTACGATGTCGCTAGGCACACCGCTGGGCGCGAAAACCGCAAACCAACCCGTGAGATCGTAGCCGGGCACTGTCTCGGCAATAGTTGGCACATCGGGGTACTGTTTCAGGCGTGAACGGCCCGTGTTCGCGAGCACCCTCAGTTTGCCTGAGTCAGCCAAGCCCATGGCTGTGCCAAGAACGTCGAACATGAAATCGACGTGGCCGGCGAGCAGGTCAGCCTGTGCCGCCGCAGCCCCCTTGTATGGTACGTGCGTAACAGAGATTTTTGCCAAATTTTGAAACAGTTCACCGGATAGGTGGGATGTTGTGCCAACACCAGGCGACGAGTAAGTGACCAGCCCAGGCTTGGCCTTGGCCAAATTGATCAAGTCTTGTACTGTCTTGACAGGCAGTTTCTCGTTCACGAGCAAGACGTTGCTGAATTCGGCCACTTTGCCTACTGACACGAAGTCTTTCAAAGGGTCGTAGGGCAGGTTGTCGTACAGAAAAGTGCTGATGGCCTGCGTACTATTGGCCCCTACACCGAAGGTATAGCCGTCTGCGGTAGACTTGGCCACCCGAGTCATGCCTATGGTGCCCCCCGCGCCGCCAACGTTTTCCACCACCACAGACTGCCCCAATGCGGCACTGACCTTGGTCGCCAACAACCGCCCTATGCGGTCTGTCGAGCCGCCGGCTGGAAACGGTACGATAAGTTTGATTGGCCTGGCAGGCCAGGTTTCGGCCCAGGCCGTATTGTGCGTGAGTGCAAACAGTGCGGAACCCAGGAACAATGCCCTGCGTTTTGGGGATTTCATTTCGGTTTCATTGCCGTTGCTATGACGCAGTTTCCAGGCATCGAGCTGTTTTTTCAAAAAAGCCTTATTGGAAGAATTTCCCATTTCTGTCTCCTGTTATTTAGACTTGAACGACCTCGGGTGCTCCGCCCTACGCGCTTGAGGCCAGAGCGTTGTTGATATGAATCATATAAGGTTTGCGCAGCAAGCGCCTAAGGCTATGTATGGTACGGCACATTTTACCGCTCGGCCAGCAGAACAAGCGCTCGATCAAAAATCGGCGCTGCATGCTTGTTGCGTTATTTCTACGTCATTGGGGTGTTAGCGCGAATGGCAGTTGCGGTTTTATTATTTATTGTGGATGCTGCCAACCTTGCACAAAGGCGGCGACGGGTTGGCGCTTGCCACCGGCTTTTTGCAGTTCCAGCAAGCGCAACACGCCATTGGCAGTGGCAATGTCTATGCCTTGTGCGCCGGCCTGAACGATGTCTCCGGGCGCATGTTCTGCACTAACGGCCTCGTCCATGGCTTGTGCCTTCCATACTTTCACAGGGTCGGTCAGGCCGGGCAAACGCAAGCTTGCGCCGGGAACAGGGTCGAAGGCGCGGATGCGACGAGCCAGCACAGCAGCGGGCTGTGTGAAATCCAGCGGTGACTCCGACTTGTCCAGCTTGGCGGCATAGGTAATGCCTGCTTCCGGCTGACGCTGCGACATCAGCGTGCCTGCCTGCCATTCTTCTATGGCCTGAACAATGGACTGAGCGCCCAACACCGCCAATTCGTCGTGCAAGATAGCGGCATTATGCTGCTCGGTAATAGGCAAGGCGCGAGTGAACAGCATGGGGCCGGTATCCAGGCCTGCGTCCATCAGCATGATGGTGATGCCGGTTTGCGCATCGCCCGCTTCGATGGCGCGCTGTATGGGAGCCGCGCCGCGCCAGCGGGGAAGCAGGCTGGCGTGTATGTTGAAACAACCGTAACGGGGTAAATCAAGCACCCATTGCGGCAGGATCAGGCCGTAGGCCGCCACCACCAGCAATTCGGGCTCGGCGTCCAGCAATAGCTGGCGCGCAGCCTTGGCGTCTTCAGGATACTTGCCATCAAGCCGCAGGCTGCGCGGCTGTGCTACCGGAATGCCGGCGGCCAGCGCCGCTTGCTTGACCGCGCTGGGCGTCAGTTTAAGGCCGCGCCCCGAGGGCCGGTCGGGCTGGGTGAGCACCAAAGGTATCTGGTGCCCGGCTGCGATCAGGGCGTCTAGCGCCAAACGAGCAAATTCAGGAGTGCCGGCAAATACGATACGCATGGATACGCCTATTCAAAAAGGGAATGGGCATGATACCAAGCGCACGCAATGAGGGTAGAAAAACCCCGGTGTAGATAAAAACGGCCTTGCCAAGCCTGAAAAACGAGGCTTGCGCTTTGAGTAGTGATCAGGCCTTGAGGGCCTCGCGTTCTTGTTTGCGCAGGCGAGTACGAATGCGATTTTGCTTGAGCACAGACAGGTATTCAACAAACACCTTGCCCATCAGGTGGTCGAGTTCGTGCTGAACACACACGGCCAGCAAGCCGTCGGCATCGAATTCTATGGTTTCACCCTTTTCATTGAGGGTGCGTACACGTATGCGCGCCGCGCGCTGCACTTCGTCGTAGATGCCGGGCACCGACAAGCACCCTTCTTCGTAAACCTGGGTTTCTTCGCTTTTCCAGATGATTTCAGGGTTGATCAGAGCCAGCAAGTTATTGCCATCTTCGGAGACGTCGATGACCACCACGCGCTCGTGTACATCGACCTGAGTAGCGGCCAGGCCCACGCCGGGCGCGTCATACATGGTTTCAGCCATGTCGTGGATTAGCGTGCGGATGCGGTCGTCGACGACCTCTACCGGCTTGGCAATTTTGTGCAAGCGCGGGTCGGGATATCGAAGAATAGGTAGCAAAGCCATGAAAACAAGGTCCGATAATCGTATAAGTTTCTATGATAAAACAAATTTTGCTTCTGGTATAAACCGCAGCTGGACTTTTTACTGTACCCCTCGCCCCCAAAAGCCATTGCGCTATGCCACACTAACGCATGCACTCGAACTTATCAACAGAAGAGCTCAGCGCCTGGATACGCCTGTCGCTGGAGCCTGGCCTTGGGCCTGCACAGGCCCGCAACCTGCTGTCGGCCATAGGCCTGCCGCAAGACATCTACGCGCTATCTGCGGCATCGCTGCGCAAGTTCGTACCCGACGACCTCGCCCGACAATTAAAGCAAGCCCCCAGTGAAACAAGCCAAGCAACCATAGTCAACACCTTGCGCTGGCTCGATGAACCCAATCACCACTTGCTTACCCTGGCCGACGCCGCGTATCCACGCGCCCTGCTCGACACCCACGACCCACCCTTATTGCTTTATGGCAACGGCAATCTCGCCTTGCTTGCCAGGCCAATCATTTCCATTGTTGGCGCGCGCAACGCCAGCACGGGCGGCGCCGACAACGCCCGGGCATTTGCCCGCTACCTGGCCGAGCGCGGCTGGTGCATCGCCAGCGGCCTGGCGCTCGGCATCGACACCGCTGCCCATGAAGGCGCCTTGCTAGCCGGCCCCTCTGGCGCCAGCACACTCGCCGTGATGGGCACAGGCATAGACATTGTATATCCAGCCCGGAATCGCGACCTGGCTCATCGCATTGCCCTGGATGGCCTCTTGATCTCTGAGTTTCCGCTTGGCACCCGCGCGCTGCCCTACCAGTTTCCCAAGCGCAACCGCCTGGTGGCAGGGCTTGCCCGCGGGGTGCTGGTGGTTGAAGCCGCCAAACAAAGTGGCTCGCTGATTACCGCAAGGCTGGCCTCGGAAACAGGCCGCGAGGTCTTTGCCATTCCGGGGTCCATACATTCACCGCTATCGCGGGGCTGCCACGCGCTGATCAGGCAAGGCGCCAAGCTGGTGGAATCCGGCCAGGACATTCTTGAAGAGCTGGGTTCACCAAAGCCCGGACCAACGGTACACCTCACCAAAATACCCGCTGTGCACGCGCAAACGGCCGACCCCATCAAGACAAAAATACTGGAAGCGCTAGGCTATGACCCCGTCCGCCTCGACACCCTGCAAGAGCGTAGCCATCTTGATATAGCCATCCTGACCGCAAGCCTGCTCGAGCTTGAATTGCAAGAAACTGTTGTGCGGCTGGACGATGGTCGTTTTCAGCGGCGTTAACAGGTATTATTTATAGTTACTCATTTTATGATGCTTGCGATTACTGGCAAGCCAACCAAGGAACATTTCCATGCCTTTGCCAACGAAAGTCAAAATAGTCGAAGTATCTCCGCGCGACGGACTGCAAAACGAAAAAGAATTCATCGCCACTTCCATAAAAATCGAGCTGGTCGACCGCCTGTCGCAAGCAGGTGTGCCCAATGTTGAAGCCGTTTCTTTTGTATCGCCCAAGTGGGTGCCACAAATGGCCGACGGGGCCGATGTCATGGCGGGCATACAACGCAGGCCGGGCTCCATTTATTCAGCGCTTACACCCAACCTGCGCGGCTTCGAAGCCGCACTGGCCGCCGGCATCGACGAAGTCGTTATTTTCGGTGCGGCCAGCGAAGCATTCTCGCAAAAAAACATCAACTGCTCGATTGCCGAATCGGTTGCCCGCTTTGAACCCGTGGCCCAGGCAGCCAAGGCCGCTGGCCTGCGTTTGCGCGGCAGCATCAGTTGCGCGCTGGGCTGCCCTTATCAGGGTGAAGTCTCTATCGCAAATGTGGTTGATGTCACCCAGCGCTACCTGGCAATGGGCTGCGACGAAATCGACATCGCCGACACCATAGGCGTGGGTACTGCCGCCCGTGTGGGGCAGGTCATGCGCGCCGTTACCGAGGTGGTTGATCCCGCCCGTGTCTCTGGCCATTTTCACGACACCTACGGCCAGGCGCTGGCCAACATCCTGGCGGCCCTGCAGACTGGCGTTTCCATTTTCCACACATCCGTGGCAGGCCTGGGCGGCTGTCCGTATGCCAAAGGGGCAACCGGCAACGTGGCTACCGAAGACGTGCTTTACATGCTGCGCGGCATGGACATCGACACTGGCATAGATCTGGACGCCATCGTCGATATCGGGCAATGGATATCCGGCCATATCGGGCACAAGTCGTCCAGCCGGGCTGGCAACGCCCTGGCGGCGCGCAAGGCCAACGCGTAATGCTGCCAACGCGACTCGTTCCCACTGAAGAAGAACGCTCGCAACTATTCGAAACCATAGGGCCGCTACCCCTGCACGGGGTGGCCTGGCCCAAATGGCTGAAAATACTGGCTGTGCTCATTTTGGCCATGATAGGCATGCTTATTCTGTACACCGCTGCAGGGCCTGTGGGAAAAACAGTCAGCCCAGGCGTGGCCGGCACCATTATCCTGTGCTTTCTTGGCCTGATCGTACTGGCGCGCTACATGCTGGTTTCACAAACCAGCATTACCCACCGCGGTATTGAACAATCGTGGCTCACGCGGCGCGAGGTTGCCTGGGAAGACATCCAGTTTGCCAAGTTCATTCCCTTGCTGGCTTCCAAACGCCTGGTGTGCTTTACCGCACGCGGTCGCCCGGTCGTATTTCAGGCGGGCACACGCGAACTGCAAATTGCATTCGCCCACATCGCCCTGGTGTACCGACGCCGCAAATAAGCTCACAACACTCAAGACCTGAACACCGCATGATACGGACGCCGGATTACGCTACTTTTGTGGTGTAATCCGACACCGCAGCAATGCCCGGTACAGCAGCATATAGGCGCCGGCGAACAAGGCCGCACAGCCTATCAGCACAGGCTCATTGCGCCAGAACAGCACAGCAGGCACGCCCGCCAACGAAGAAAACACCCATAAAAAGGGTGACACCATGGTGTTATGCTGGGTTTTGCTGCGTCGCTCACCAGGCCCGACATCGGCCCAGCGCATGATCCGCTTGTAAATCAACATATGTAAATGTACGCGTTCGGGTGCGAGTGAACGCCCTCGCGAACAAGCCTTGCGGTAAATGAAATACAGGGCTTCAAATGCCGGATAGAAACACAATAGCAAGGGAAACCAGGCTGACACATTGGGATGGCGCGCCAGCAGCAGCAAAGCCACAACACCCACCATGTAGCCGATAAAGTAAGCACCTCCACTGCCAAGAAAGATCAAGCCATTGGGGTAACTCCAAATCAGGAATCCGCAAATAGCGCCTATCATGCTGACCGAAAGCACGAGAAGCAGGCGATCGCCCAAAAAAAATGCTACATAGGCAAAGCCCGCAAAAATCAGAACCGACACCACAGCAGCCAAACCGTTATAGCCATCAATAATGTTGATGGCGCTGACCGCGCCACCAATAACAATAAGCGTGGCCACGAATGAAATCGCAGTAAACTGCAGCAACCAGTCGACACCTAAAATATTCAAACGTGTCAGATGCACATTCAATACCGCATACACCAATACGCTTGATACGGCTATAAAGGCAAACCGGAGCTTGGCTGGTATTTTTTTGCTCAAATCCCCTGCCAAACCGCCTAAAAATGCGGGCATGGCACAGATCCAGATCGACAATAGCGGAGCCACTACACTGGGCTCCCGAAATGCCAACGGCACACTGCTTGCCAGCACCGCCAGCGCCAGCGCAACACCACCCACACGCGGCACAGGCGGGACATGATGTTGTCGCAACCCCACCAAATCGCCATCAGCGGCATAGCGGCTGTGCAATTGTTTATAGCGCACCAGCATGAGTGCCGAGGTCAACGAAACCAAAAAGGCGGTTAGCAAATACACCATGTGTCAGACCGGCTAATTGTGTTGCATCAAGAACCACGCCTGCCACTTGATCAGAGGCAGTCACTTCCTTGACACGAAATCGTTCAAAAGCAAATGCCTTGGCAAAAGCCGCCACAGGCACACCGAGACGCCTCTTTACTGCTGGTCTCAGTATGAAACAAAATCCTTCTCGTCAACATAGGACGTAGAGCGTAGGTCAGATTAGCGCCGCCAGGCGCGTAATCCGACAAACAGCGTCACCAGATGCCAGGCCATGCCGCCCGGCACCACAGCAACGGCGTACAAAGTGCTGACCCTTACGCCAGCAAACTACGCAATACGTACTGCATGATGCCGCCGTGGCGGTAATAGGCGGCTTCGCTGGGGGTATCGATACGCAGCAGGGCGTCGAACTCGACCTTGCCTGCCTTGACCTTGACCGTAGCGGGGGTTGCACCGTCATTCAGGGCAGTTATGCCTTGAATATCAAAGACTTCCTCGCCCGTCAGCCCCAGGGTTTGGGCGGTTTGACCTTCGGGATACTGTAGAGGCAATACCCCCATGCCCAGCAAGTTCGAGCGGTGTATGCGTTCGTAGGATTCGGCAATAACCGCCCCCACCCCCAGCAATACCGTACCCTTGGCGGCCCAGTCGCGCGATGACCCGGAGCCGTATTCTTTGCCTGCCAATATCACCAGCGGTGTCTTGGCCGCCAAATACGCTTGCGAAGCATCGAAAATGGTCGCAACCGGCGCATCCGCCTTGGTGAAGTCGCGCGTGTAGCCGCCTTCGGTATCGGGAGCCAACTGGTTACGCAACCTGACATTGGCGAAAGTGCCGCGGATCATGACTTCGTGGTTGCCCCGGCGTGAACCATAAGAATTGAAGTCTTTTTGTTCAACGCCGTGCTGGGTCAGGTAGGCCGCAGCGGGAGAGTTTTTGGCAATGGAACCGGCCGGGCTGATATGGTCGGTAGTAACCGAATCGCCCAGCTTGGCCAAGACGCGCGCACCGGTAATATCGGATACCGGCACAGGGTCGCGCGGCATGTTTTCAAAATAAGGTGGCTGCCGCACATAGGTTGAAGCGGCATCCCAGGCGAAAATATCGCCCTTGGGCGTAGGCAGTTGCTGCCAGCGCTCGTCGCCGGCGAACACGTCGGCATAGCCGCTTTTGAACATATCAGAGACGATAGAAGATTCAACTACCGCCGCCACTTCGGCAGCCGTTGGCCAGACATCTTTCAGATAAACCTGCTTTCCATCTTTACCGACGCCCAGCGGGTCATTGAACAAGTCGATATCCATGGTGCCAGCCAGCGCGTACGCGACCACCAGGGGTGGCGACATCAGGTAATTCATTTTGACTTCAGCGTGTATGCGACCTTCGAAGTTGCGATTGCCGGACAACACCGACACCACCGATAAATCGTGCTCAGTAACTGCCTTGCTGACTTCGGGGATCAGGGGGCCGGAATTACCAATGCATGTAGTGCAACCATAACCGACAAGGTTGAAGCCAAGCGCTTCCAGGTAAGGAGTAAGCCCCGCACGATCGTAGTAGTCAGTGACGACCCGCGACCCCGGCGCCAGACTGGTCTTGACCCATGGTTTGCGGCTCAGGCCTTTTTCGACGGCATGCTTGGCCAACAAGGCGGCTGCGATCATGACGGTGGGGTTGGATGTATTGGTGCACGACGTAATGGCTGCAATGACCACCGAACCGTGGTCGACTTGCCCTTTGCTGCCATCGCTGAGTGTGATGGCAACAGGTTCGCGGCGCCGCGAGCCGTTGGCCGGCGCTTCGGCCAAATGGTTGGTAGGCTGGGCCGAGCCGCGGTCGGAATTGCTATAAGAGGGGGAGTCAGAGGCGGGGAAGGATTCGGCAACGGCCTTGTCGTAGCCCTGCTGGGCCTGATCGGGTTCGTCGACGAAGGCGGCCAATGCACCGCGAAATGCCTGCTTGGCATCGGACAAGGAAATGCGATCTTGTGGCCGTTTTGGGCCGGCAATGGAAGGCACCACAGTGGAAAGGTCGAGTTCCAGGCGTTCGGAATAACGCAGCTCGACATCGGGGTCATGCCACAAGCCTTGCTCTTTGGCGTAGGCTTCGACCAGCGCGATCTGTTCGGGCGAACGGCCGGTGAGCTCCATGTAGTTCAAGGTGACATCGTCGATAGGGAAAATGGCGATGGTTGAGCCGTATTCGGGGCTCATGTTGCCAATGGTGGCCCGGTTGGCCAGCGGCACCGCAGCCACGCCAGGGCCATAGAATTCAACGAACTTGCCCACTACGCGGTGCTGGCGCAGGCGCTCGGTAATCGTCAACACCAGGTCAGTGGCGGTTGCCCCTTCAGGCAAAGAGCCAGTTAGCTTGAAACCGACCACACGCGGTATCAGCATGGAAATAGGCTGGCCCAGCATGGCGGCTTCGGCTTCGATACCGCCCACGCCCCAGGCCACAACGCCCAGCCCGTTCACCATGGGCGTATGCGAATCGGTGCCCACACAGGTATCTGGATAAGCGGCAGTTACACCATCGGTTTCTTGTGTAAAGACCACCCGTGAAAGGTGTTCAAGGTTGACCTGGTGCACAATGCCGGTTCCCGGAGGCACAACCTTGAAGTCATTGAAGGCTGTTTGCCCCCAGCGCAGGAACTGATAACGTTCAAGATTACGGCTGTATTCGATATCGACGTTGCTTGCAAAGGCACTTTTTGAGCCAAACACGTCGACAATGACAGAGTGATCGATGACCAGTTCAACGGGCGCCAGTGGGTTGATGCGGGTAGGGTCGCCGCCCAGTGCGCGCATGGCTTCGCGCATGGCAGCCAGATCAACCACCGCAGGCACGCCGGTAAAATCTTGCAAGACCACGCGGGCAGGCGTAAAGGCGATTTCACGGTTGGGCTGGGCGTTGGCGTCCCAGCCAGCAAGCGCACGGATATCATCGGCGGTAATGTCGCCGCCGTTTTCAGTACGCAGCAAGTTTTCAAGCAGAATTTTAAGGCTATACGGCAAGCTGGCTACGTCGAGGCCCGCCCCGGTCACGGCACTTAGCCGGAAGATTTCATAAGGCTTGCCCTTGACATCCAGTACGCTCCGGGACCCAAAAGTATTAACACTAGCCATGACGCAATCTCCTGTAAAAACATATCCCCGCTTGGGAAGGTTTAGTTGGCCACCTTAGCATAATGGCCACCGCAACCCCAACAATGCCCCTATCTGTTGCGCGCGTCAATGCTGTTTATGCTGCACCCCCTATTACCCATACTCAATATCTGGCCAATTGCCGCCTTGAAGCCGCGCACCGGTATAGTAAAAGAGCCCATCCGCCATAAGCAGCGGCCCCCTTTTCACAGCCGGAGCCACCATGAACTACCCCTCTTTTTTCGAAAGCGCCATCAAGATCACCCTGCAAGACCCACTGGCAGACATACTGGGTGCTAGCGACCAAGGCCTGATCAACTACTCATACACCGATGCCGTCAAGCTGGCTGGCCACTCTTGCCCCACCGTAGCGGGCGCCTACCTGATGACCATCAAGGCACTTAAACATCTGTACGGCACTGAACACCCCCAGCGCGGCGATATCAGCGTGGCGTTTCGCGACGACCAATTAAACGGCGTTACCGGCGTCATGGCCAATGTAGTCAGCCTGATTACCGGCGCCACGGTCGATACTGGCTTCAAAGGCTTGGCAGGGCAGCACGACCGCCGCAACTTGCTGTCATTCAATGCCCCCATAGCCGGCGATATCCAGTTTCAACGCCGCGACACAGGCGCCAAGGTCACGGTGAGCTATAACGCCAGGATCGTGCCCGGCGACCCCACGGCCATGCCCTTGCTGCAACGCATACTTGCCGGCACAGCCACAACTGAAGAGCGCGGCAATTTTGGCGAAATATGGCAGGAACGCGTAAGGAAAATCCTGGCCAGTGCCGATCACCCCGAATTAATCGTTTACTCGTAATTTGACAGCCATATAAGCATATCGGCGCCATCACCTGTTTCAAGCCATTACAGGCCCACCGCTGCCCGTAAAACATTTGCGAACAATCAAAAGTCCTACATGAAAACACCTCACAATGGGTTTACCTCCGCACAGGAAGCCAAGGCAAAGCCAGCTTCCCAGCGCGGCAAGTCCACCCCATCAAAGGATATTTTCATGACTCTAGTTTCCGTTAAAACCCCTATCGCCATCGCTATTGCCGCTACAGGCATGCTTACCGGCCTTGCTCACGCCGAGCCCATACGCTACGAGATCGAACCCGCCCACACCTTCGTCAACTTCGAAGTCGTTCACTCCAAGACATCTACCACGCGTGCACGCTTTGATCAGGTCGATGGCTTTATTGTGCTTGACCGCCAATCCGGCACCGGCCAGGCCGATATCACCATAGACGCCAACTCGATCAGTTCTGGCATTCCCAGCTTCGACGCCCACCTGAAAAACCAAGATTTCCTTGATGTTGCCAAAGCGCCCACCGCCAAGTTCAAAGGCACCGGCTTTACTTTCGACGGCAACAAAGTGAAAGCCGTCAGCGGCGAATTGACGCTGCTGGGCAAAACAGCACCCGTCACGCTAACCGCCAGCAACTTCAACTGCTACGACAACGCGCGCATGAAAGTGCATATTTGCGGCGGCGATTTCGAAACCACGATCAAGCGCAGTCAATGGGGCATGACCTGGGGCATAGACAAAGCCATACCAGACGATGTTCGTTTGCTGATCCAGATCGAAGCCATACAAAAATAATCAGCGTTATTCCTTTACAGCGCGATTGTGTCGGATTACGCGCCTAGCGGCGCTAATCCGACAAAACGGCCTTACGACAAGGCGCTTAATCGCGCCAGTTCACTACACGGCCCAAGAGCGCGCCGGCATGCAGCATATCGCGTATTTCAACCGGTAAAACAGGGCGACTGAAGTAAAAACCCTGCATTTCATCGCAGCCATTAGCCTGCAGGAACATGGCTTGTTCCAGTGTTTCCACCCCCTCTGCCAGCACCTGCATACCCAAGCCACGCGCCAGCGCAATAATGGCCCTGGTAATAGCCGCGTCATGGGTGTCATGGGTTACGTCCTTGATAAAAGAACGATCGATTTTCAGCACATTCAGTGGAAAGCGCTTCAGGCTGCTTAACGACGAATACCCAGTGCCAAAATCATCAATGGAAAGCACTACGCCCAGCTTTTTAAGCGAATCCAAAATAGTGACTGCGGCGTCAATATCCTGCATGACTGTGCTTTCAGTGATTTCCAGTTCGAGACGGGCGGGGTCAAGACCGGTATCGTGCAACACCTGTTGGACATGCCTGGCCAGATAACGTTGCTGAAACTGCCGCGCCGACAAGTTCACCGACACCCGCGGCCTTTGCAAGCCCTGCTTGCTCCATTGCTGTGCTTCTTTGCAGGCTTCTTTCAGCACCCACATGCCTATGGCGCCGATACAGCCGTTTTCTTCCGCCAAAGGAATAAAGTTGGCGGGCGGCACCAGCCCCAGCACCGGGTGCTCCCATCTGACCAGCGCCTCGACGCCCACCACCGCCCCTGTTCTGAAATTGACTTTGGGCTGGTAGTGCAGCGCCAGTTCGCCATTGTCGACGGCATGGTGCAGCGTGCTTTCCATGATGAGCCGCTCGCGAAAGCCTGCCTCCATGTCGAAAGTATGAAACCCGTAAGAATTGCGTGTGCTTTTTTTCACGCTGCTCATTGCCAGATGCGCCTTGTGCAATAAACCATTTTCATTGGTTTCATCGTCGGGAAATACGGCAATGCCTATGCTTGCGCTGAGCAGTATTTCATGGCCTTGTATATGAAACGGCACCCGCATGCGATGCAGCAGCCCTTCGGCCAACAAGGCAGCCTGGCGCTTGTCAAGGATATTCCTTTGTAAAATGATGAATTCGTCGCCGGTTTGCCGGGCCAGCACATTGTCCTCTGACAAGACCTGAGACAAGCGGCCTACACATGCCTGAATGACATCATCGCCTACGCTATGGCCAAACGTCATGTTCACTTTTTTGAACTGATCAATGCCAAGAAACAATACCGCCAGCGAATGTTGGTTCCGGCGAGCATCCTGGATGGCGCCATGCAGTGTCTGCAAGGCCAGCACCCGGTTGGGCAAGCCCGTAAGCGTATCGTGTTCAAGCTGCTCTTGTCGCGATTGCTGGAACCAGTGCAGTTGCTGGCGAGGTTCTTTGATATTGCGCACGACCAAGGCGCTATACAAATAAACATAAGCAATCATCTTATAGATATGCCCTATTATATTGGACACATCATCAGGCTGCCGATAAAAAGTAAAGCAAACTTCGCTTTGCGCCATGATGGCCGCCGCCATCACCAGATATGCCGCCTTGCGATCTGGCAGGCGTCGCAGCAACAACCAGGCAGCCACCAAATAAATAGCCGCGATGGCATATTCAGCCTGTATCTTCCAGGAAGTCAGGCCTTGCCCGTCGATAAACATAACGGGCAGTAGCCGAGGGTGGTATAGCACCAGCCAGTAAACCAGCACGACCAAGCCTATTGCCAACGCCAGCGCCACATAGCGCAGTCGAACCTTGATATCCAAAGACCATGGCAACAAAGCCGCCATCAGCAGCGCCAGCCCACCCGTGAGTCGGGCGGCCAGCCAAAAGAAGACTCCTTTAGACTGCGAATTGGGGGTGATAAAAGCCGGCATGCCCTCCAACGACAGCAAATGGCCCAAGTCCAGCAAACCCACTGCCAGGAAAGCCGCCGAAAAAACCAATGTAATGCACGATATGCGATTACCGATATTGTGCCAACCCAAGACAAATATCATGGCGGCCACCGCCACGGAAAAGATCTCCATGGCCGAGTGCAGGGGCAAGTAACCCGCCCCCAGTTGAACGGCATTGGCTGGATCGCTGCTTGCAAGCCACAAAACTGGAATAGTCAGCAGCACGACGATAGCCGCCATGCCCCATGTGCGCGCAGATTGTGCTGGCTCGCCCTCGTAGGCGCCATTGCAATAACGTAACTGACTACTCACGGTAAGAACATATCCAAATCATCCGCCATGCACACATCGAAATGGGTAAATGATGAAAGCCAGATTCGCAAGCTTGGCGCAATGCTTGGTCCCGATATGGCGATTAAAGATACTTAGTTTGGAACTCATACAAAAGTAACATTAAGTTGAATGGAAATGTTTATTATTGACATATTTTTTGGATTTGTTACTTTGGAGCTGGCTTACTATTAGGCTTATGTTTGTCGGATCAGGCTTGCGCATGTTGCAAAGGTGCCACACAAACCCCAGCAACGGCTTGCACGGCCAGGGCCATCGCCCCGATAGCACCCCAGTTTTTGATGCCTCAACAGCCAAAATAGGGCTTAAACGGCAATTTGTGTTGTAAAGCCCACTACTTCGTAACAAAAAGTAGCGTCTTCGTCTGGACTTTATGCGCCGATAGGTTTACATTTCTAAATAGGTTTTCAAGTTCGTTGAAGTTAGCACAAACCAGTATCAGAAAAAACTGTACTTTTTTGCTCAAATCTCCACGCCTTGACAGTCTTTTGCAGAGCATGTCGCTCGTCTTTTTAGGGATCGCAAGAAATGGCAACAGAAACTGGTATTGTTAAGTGGTTTAACAACGAAAAGGGCTTTGGTTTCATTACACCAGAAGCCGGTGGCAAAGATTTGTTTGCTCACCACACCGACATCGTCGGCACAGGTTACAAGTCGCTCGAAGAAAACCAACGTGTTTCTTACGAAGCAGCTGAAGGCCAAAAAGGCCCACAAGCCAAAAACATCCAAGTTATCTAAAACATAACTGGTTGATGAAAAGCCCGCTTTCCAGCGGGCTTTTTTCATGACTTAATTTATATATACTCTAAGGCAATCCCGTTTTGCTGCATCCGCGCAATCGTCATCAGGGCCGCTATGATTTTGCCCTGCTGATCAAAGACAGCCCCGCACTGGCCACCGCTGTCATCATCACACCCAATGGCGACTCCAGTATCAATTTCGCCAATCCAAGCTCGGTCAAGGCCCTGAACCGTGCCCTGCTGAAAACATACTATGGCATCGAGCACTGGGATATCCCGGATCACTATCTGTGCCCGCCTATTCCTGGCCGCGCCGATTATCTGCATTATCTTGCCGACTTGCTGGCACAAAGCAATGCCGGCGCCATCCCGCAAGGCCCCGCAGTCAGCGTGCTGGATATCGGCGTAGGCGCCAACTTGATCTACCCTCTTATCGGCCATGCCGAATACGGCTGGCAGTTCCTGGGGTCTGACATCGACCCCAAAGCGCTGGCTTCGGCGAATACCATTATCCAGGCCAATGACGGCCTCGCCCAAGCTATGGAAGTACGTCGGCAAAGGTCACACAAGCATTTTTTCCACGGTGTGCTCAATACTGGCGAATGCTTGGACCTCAGCCTTTGCAACCCACCTTTCCATGCATCGGCCTACGAAGCGGAAAGCAGCTCTCAGCGCAAATGGCGCGGGCTGGGCAAAGGCCAACCCAGGCACAAGGCGCCGGTATTGAATTTTGGCGGCCAAGGCACAGAATTATGGTGCGATGGTGGCGAAGCCCTGTTTGTACAACGCATGATAGAAGAAAGCGTTGAGTTCCATAACCGGGTATTCTGGTTCAGCACGCTGATATCCAAGGCATCCAATTTGCCCGATGTGCTGTACCGTCTGAAGAAAATAGGCGCTGTCGCCGTACGTACGGTGGAAATGGCGCAAGGCCAAAAGAAAAGCCGCTTTGTTGCCTGGACCTTCCTGCATGGCGCTGCGCAACGCGCCTGGCGTGAACGCTGGGTGTAATGGTGGCGTTGTTTGTCGGCAGGGCCACCACCAACAATACAGCAGCGAGCCATTATCATTTTCATGATTGCGCATGTTTGATAACACGCCGATCAACAAAAATTCATTATAAAATCAAACTGTTAAATGGTGACAGTGTTAACGTCAAATACCATGCCCCGAAAATTGAAACGCACATAACAGCCTATGTTTGATCTGCTTGCCTCTACGCTTATTGGCACCCGCGACAGTCTGGGTGAACAGGCTTGCGTCTTGCGTGGCTTTGCGCTGCCTTATGTTCCCGAACTGCTGCCTGAAATTGAACACATTGCCAGCGCTGCACCGTTACGCAACATGGTAACGGCGGGCGGCCACACCATATCGGTCGCCCTGACCAATTGCGGCGCATTAGGCTGGACCTCCGATCGCCGAGGCTACCGCTACGCCGCGCACGACCCTGCTACAGGGCTTGCGTGGCCCGCCATGCCGGCAGTTTTCCTGCGCTTGGCCAGTCTTGCGGCGGCAGCGGCTGGCTTCGATAATTTCCAGCCCGACGCTTGTCTGATCAATCGCTACCTGCCGGGCAATCGCCTTAGCTTGCACCAAGACAAAAACGAGAAAGATTTTCGTGAGCCGATAGTGTCAGTGTCGCTGGGGATACCGGCCATGTTTCTATTTGGCGGCCATCAGCGCAGCGACAAAACCCAGCGCATACCGCTGTTTCATGGCGACGTGGCAGTATGGGGCGGAGCCGATCGCATGCGCTATCACGGTGTTATGCCGCTTAAAGAAGAAAACCACCCGTTACTGGGTGTGCGCCGCATCAATATGACGTTTCGCAAGGCTGGCTAAGGTGTGATCAGATCCGATGTTTGCCACAAGACCGTTCCAGGTATTTTCCACAACGGACATTGCCAGGCAATACGACTATTTCTTAGCGACCAAGTCCTCTACAGTAAAAGCCTCGCGCTTATCCTGTCAGGACTTACCCCATGGCTGCCTGCGCAACGAAACTCAAGCGGGTCTGCGCTGCAGGCAGCATATCCATGTCGTGAATCTGGGGGTACTCACCGAAAGCCGTGGCCAGGCCTCGCACCTGATCCATACTTGGGGCGACCCACAAGGCAGCAGTGGGCAATTTCGCTTTCCTGTCGTACACTTAGCTGAATGGTTGGCACGTTGGAGCGAGCTGGAAAAAGAGGCCGCCGGCAACCCTTTCGCGCTAGTGGTCATGGCGCAGTTGCAGGCCCAGCAAACCACGCGCGACAGCGCCAGGCGCCTGGCCTCCAAAACCCGCATCGCCCGGCTCATGTACCGGCACCTGCATACCCGAGACACCTTCCTGCAGATGCTGCGCATCATAGACTGGATGATGGCCTTGCCCGAGAACCTGGAACCCGCCTTTGAACAGGCGCTCGCCGAAATAGAAAAGGAGCATAGCGTGACCTACGTTACCAGCATAGAACGCCGCAGCGAAGCACGCGGTATAGAAAAGGGCTTGTACAAAGGCAGGCTTGAGGGCGAAGCCGGCCTGCTGCAACGCCAGCTAGCACGCAAGTTCGGCCCCTTGCCCAACAGCCTGCAACAACGCATCCTGACGGCTACGCCTGCCCAACTGGAAACCTGGTCATTCAATATTTTGGATGCCCACAGCCTGAACGACGTGTTCGGCGCTTGACCCATAGTTCGGGTTAGGGCTCAAGGCCCGTAACCCGACAAAAACAACACCGCAAAACCATTACGCCAAAACCGGCTCGGCCTGCGGGTTTAAATGCTCTTGCACCGTATCAACCAGCATTTGCGCGGTTATCGGTGAAAGCGTCCACCCCAGGTGACCGTGCCCGGTATTGTAAAAGACCCCTGGGCGCTTGCCCGCACGCACACGCGGCATCATGTCTGGCATCATCGGGCGTAAACCCGCCCATGGCACAACAGCCGAAGTATCAATACCCGGAAAGCTGCGCCTGACCCAATCGGTCAGGGGCTGGGTGCGGTCAGCACGAATGTCTTTATTGAAACCATTGAATTCCGCCGTACCTGCAACCCGGAAACGATCACGGCCCAAGCGGCTGGTAACGATCTTGGCTTCCTCGTCCAGCAAGCTAACCCAAGGCGTAGCCTGTACGCTGGCTTCGTCCCGCAGGTTAACGGTAATTGAATAGCCCTTGACCGGATAAATATTGACCCTGTCGCCCAGCATCGAGGCAAAGCGCCGGCTGGCCGCACCCGCGCATACCACCACGGCATCGGCATCCAGGCGGTGCTCTTCGCCACTGCTGACTTGCTTGAGCACCAACTGATGCCCTTGCTGCCCAACTGAGGCAATCGTCTGGACCTCGGCATCCATCAGGAAATTCACACCCTTACGCTTGCAAGCCGCAGCCAACCCACGGGTGAACTTATGAATATCGCCGGTTGCGTCCGAAGGTGTGAAAAAGCCGCCGTAGCAGTCTTGTTGCAGAGCCGGCTCGATATTGCGCGCTTCCGCGGACGTAACCTCGTGCCGTTCAAGGCCGCCCTCTTGCAACAAGGCATTTACACGCCTGGCCACATCAAAGCTTTTGCGATCATGGTAGACGTGCAGAATACCGCGCTGCTCGAGGTCGAAATCAATGTTTTCATCTTTAGCCATGCGGTAAAGATGCTCGCGAGCCTCAATGGCAAGACGCGTTGTTTGTATAGTGTTTTGACGATAATTGCTGACGTTACGCACAAATTCCGCCATCCAGGAATACTTGTGCCAACTGGGCATGGGGTTGACCAGCAGCGGCGCATCGCGGGTAAACATCCAGCGCATGCCCTTGATCAGGGTACTAACGTTGTTCCAGACTTCGGCATTGCAGGCCGACAATTGGCCACCGTTAGCGAACGAGGTTTCCATGGCGCAATAGCGCTGCTTATCGATAACAGTGACGTCGTAACCAAGCTTGCGCAGCGCGTACGCAGAGGTAACGCCGGTGATACCAGCGCCAATAATGGCAATATGATGCATGATGGTCCCAGGCAAAAGGTAGCCGCCGCCTTATGGCGACCGCACCCCATCTGTCTTGGTACCTGAGAGTTTCACTATTACGCCAGTGGCGAACAGTTCCCCTTCGGTGGGCGCGCCCAAGCGCCGCTCTCCAGATTGTCTAGCCGCATGCAGTCCTGTTGCCTGAGAGTTTCCGGGGCGGTTGCTCCGTCGGCGCTTGTACAACGGTACAAGGCTCTTCTGCATAAGCTTTTTTCGACTGCATTATGTTACACGCTACGGCGTGGAAGCACAAATAACTTATGGTGACTGGGGCAAATTACGCGCCATTGCTCATTGAGTCGGCGACTTCATTGCCGTCCTGGCCGCTTCGGCCAAAAAGCCGCTGCGTGTTTGATGGTGCTGTTTGGCGTAATTATCAATTTTTGCAAGCAGCCTGCGGGGCAGAGTGATATTTATTTTCTCGGTGCGGCCATCATATTTGGCCGTATCCACCTCTATTAGTGCCCAGACTCCGTCAGCAAAGTCTGGATTGGCTCGATGGTAGTTGATAGAACGCGGAATTGGGATATCGACCTCATCCTCAGCCAGCCGCCGCCTCAATTCAAAACACCCACGCCATATTCAGGCTGGCGCCGTGATCCTGCCTGCGTGAGGAAAACTGCCCGGCATAGCCCATGCCCAGGCTTACCCGCCTGCTCAGGTTTGCAACGACGCCCAGCTTCAGCGACCAGGCCTGGCGCGCCAGCGGCAGGCCTTCTGATACAAACATGCCTTGCCCAGCGCCGTCTTTGAAGCGTTGACGGCTGAACGCGCGCAGATTGCCGCCGGCATGATGCCAGGCCAGTTCGCCTCGCAGCTTGGCCATGCCAGCGCCTGTTTCAATATCGTGCTCGGCACGCAGCCCAACAGCGGACAGCAAGGCGGTCTGACTTTGCGGAAACACCGCCAACGCCGCCGCGCCACCACTTTCCTTGAATCCGGTGGCGTCAGCCCGCACCCATGCCATGCGAACAAAAGGGCTTACCGTGGTGGCCGGCTCAACAGACAAAATAGACGAACCCATTTTCACCAGCGCCTTGCCCAACCAGCGCACGGGCAGCGCCAACTCGCCAAACACCTGCAAGGTGCGCCCCCGGTAGTTTCCCGATATGGCATCATGCAAGCCGGCCACGGCCACCGTGCGCTGGCTGCGGATCTTGTGCCAAGTGCGCGCAACACCCAGTATCAGGTCCACATCGCGCCAACGGCCCGCCAGGCTCAGCCCCGCATGCAGGCTGTCGATACGCGCACTGGCCATGGCCTGGTGACGCCGCATAGTGCTATGCTGGGCGCCCATGAAGCCGCCTACCCGCCAATCGGCATTAAGCGGCTGCTCCAGGCCCAACACCAGACCGCCAATATCGCGCGTATCGGCGGGTGTGCCGCCTTGCTCAGCGCGCTCTGCGGAAGAATAAAAAGCCTGCGACCACATCCGCGGCGTATGCCGGCGCTCCTGCCTACCCTGGTTTTCCGGCCCAGCCCAAACCGCCGCTGAAAAGCCTGTGTTCTGCAGCACTGCCTCGCGCACAAACCGGCTGTCTTCCAGCATGGCAGACCGAACCGACGCCACCCAACTGCCTGACAACTGTTTGAACGCTTCCCTGGCCTGCGGCTCGTTCATCACGACGATTTCTTCGTAGATGACGGGTTCCAGATTTTCAAGCACGACCTCAGGCTTAGCGTCAATGACAAGATCGGGGGGTACATTGGGCGCAATATCAGGCACAAGGATATCCACCACTTCAGCTACCTCTTTCTCGGTCGGTGTTTCAGCGACATCAACCAGTGGCCTGCGGTTGCGCTCCAGGCGCAAGTAGACATTTTGATCGTCGTAGCTTAATACAGGTTTTAAAAAAGGCAGATTGGTTGTCGTGGATGCGAATTGCGTGCCATCAAAACCATCAAGCGCCTGCAGCACGGTATAACTTGTACGAGACCGCCATTTACCCGCTTCCGCCCGCGTCATGACCTGGCCATCCAGTAGCGCCTTGCCCGCCACCTGCACAAGGTCGGCCTCACCCGACGCCCTGGCGTCAAGCTCGAACACCGCGCCCGGCTGGAATTCCAGCTGGTCGGTTACTGTGAATACCGCCGTATCGCCCTTGCCACTGCCCGGCGACAGCACCCCGCCAGGCTGTATTGTTGCCGAACGCACCGTGCCGCTGCCTTCCAGGCGCGCACCCTGGTTAACCTGCACCGAACCGGCAAGATGCCATTCCACCGCCAACGCCCCCTGATTCACCGTGAAATAGGCCGGATAACTGGCGGCGATCCCGGTCAGGCGCAGCGTCCCCAAGCCCTGCTTTACAACAGGCGCCGAACCCAGCACCGTACCCGCCTGTATGGCTACGCCGCTATCCACCCGCCATTCAACGCTGGCGTCGGGCACTGCACTGTTTTCCCGCAAATGCTGCTGATTGAACAGCGTGGCCCCGTCAGCGTAATGCACAGCACTGCCCTGATGGGCCAATAAGGTATTGCTGTGGCGCCCCAGTGCATCCTGGCCCGCCACATATAGCGTGCCTTCATGCAATTGCGTATTACCCTGGTAAGTGTTCTGGCCAGACAGCGCCAAGGTGCCTGGCCCAAATTTCTGCAGACCGAACATGCCGGCTTCCGCATTGGAAATGACGCCACTCAAATGCAAGCGAGTCCCCTCTTGCACATGAATCTCCGCCGCGCTGTCGCCTATCAGCACCTGGCGGCCAGACTCGAAAGTGCCGGCGGTGTACAGCGTACTGCCTGAAAAAACAAAAGGCGCATCGGGTGAACCCCACTGCGCCTCGTTATAAATCCAATCCGTATCCAACTGAGCCCATGCCGGCCCCGCCATGGCTAAACATAGTACCCACGGCCACAGCGATATCTTATGAATCGTCATAGTGTTCTCCGATAGATCAATATGTCACATTGATGACAGTCGGATTATGATACATATTGACGCAAATTGATATAAATAACTGTATTTAGCTTGAGGATTTACGGCAATTCAGGCGGAGGGCTTATCGGATCATTGCCAATATTTCTTGTGCATGCTGAACCATCGCCTTAGCGCCATTGGCAGCCGCGTATAGTTTTTCCCCAGCTTATATCCCAATATTTTCAATCCGTTATGGAGACAAGCCCGAGGAATCCAGGCTGGTGCGCGCTTGAGCAAATACCGCAGTTCTGAAAAAACAAACCGCTTACCTTCGCCCCCCGCACCGCCAAAGGCCTGCGCTATCCAGGCCTCGTCGTGGTGAAATACGCCAATATCGAAGTAGCGCCGGAATTCTTCCACTGGTGTGTAGTTATGCGAATGCAATACGGCAGCGTCTGCCACATAGGCCACCTTATGCCCGGCCAGAACGGCCTTGGCCGCAAAATACATGTCTTCGCTAAGTATATTTTTTTCCGGAAACCCACCTAATTCCTGGAACACCGACACGCGATACGCCGCAAATGAGTTCGACGTAAATACCGTTTTCAGCCCCATGGTTTGCTTACTTTCCTTGCCGCTAACGTAACTGTGTTCGCGGTAATTGAAGGAACGTGCATGCGCGGCAAGGGGGTTTGCGTCGGTATGAGGCAGTTGCCTTCCATAAGCCACGGCCACGCCAGGGTCAGCAAACGCATGAATCAACTTCCTTAACGAGGCATCAGAGGCCAGGATGGCATCTTGCGTCAGGAACACCACAATATCGGCTTCGCTCATTACCGTAGCACAGGCGCGGTTGCGAGTTCCGGCGTGATCAAAATCGCGGGAATCGATCACTTGCACCGTAAAACCGCCAGCGCTGGCGACCGCCACGGTATCGTCGTGCGAAGATGAGTCCACAACCAGCACCCCTGACACCTGTGGCGTTGCCGCCCACGCGCGGGCTAGCGCTTGGGCGCTGACCTTCCATACCTGCCCACCGTTGTAGGTAGGAACGATCACTTTCGTGCGCAAAGCGTTGTTATCCACCATGAGGTATTGTTTATGCTTGGTTGTTTTTAGGGCTGCCCGTTCACAAAGCCTTTATAAACCGTCTGGGCAATAATCCTTAAGTCCAGCCACAGCGACCAATTATTGATATACCAAAGGTCGTGCTCAACGCGTTTTTCCATTTTTTCGAGCGTATCGGTTACGCCCCGGTAGCCATTCACCTGTGCCCACCCAGTAATACCCGGCTTGACCTTATGCCGCTGCATATACGATTCCACCATGTCTTTATAGTGTTCGTTATGCGCAAGGGCATGCGGACGAGGGCCGACAATCGACATACGACCTTGCAGCACGTTGTAAAACTGAGGCAGTTCATCAAGGCTGCTGCGTCGTAAAAAAGCGCCTAACTTGGTAATGCGCGGGTCACCATAATGCGCCTGCATCACATTGCCCGAACTTTCTTCATGCACCTCCATGGACCGGAATTTATAAACCTTGAAACGCTTGCCGCCTATGCCTGTGCGATATTGCTTGAAAATAATAGGCCCTGGCGAAGTCAATTTAATTGCTAATGCAATAACAATGCATATTGGGAACATGACAATCGAAATAACAAGCCCCAACACCAGGTCTTCCATACGCTTGACCAAACGAGCCGGCCCCTCCATGGGGCTGCGACTGATATCCAGCGCATATAAGCCCGCAATATCGCTAACACGGTGATTCAGCAACGGCAAATCGCCCAAATCAGGCAAATAGCGGATATCGACCGTTTGGTGGCGTAAGGCATGCATAATTGTTTTAATCGATTCGCCTTCTTGCAAAGGCAAGCACAACCAAAGCTCATGGGCGCCGCTGGCAACGACTTCAGCAGCCAGCGCATCCAGCCATTCCGGGGCATGTTCAAATTGCAAGACCTTGACTACCTGATAGCCATGCTCGGGCAGTTCCGCTAGCCTGGACTTGAGGTTAGCGGCAGATGCGCCCGCCTCGATCACCATTGCCCGCTTAAGATTGCCGCCCTTCATGCGTATACGCCGCAAAACAAGAAAGGCCACCAACCTGAAGATACTGAGCGAGCCTAACGCCGTAGCCAGGGCCATTACCAGCCAGACCCGTGAATAGCTATCTGCCACCTTGAGGAAAACTGCCAAGCCAGTAATAATGGCTAAAGCCAGTAACCAGCCCGCGTATACCCGGCCCAATTGCTGGAAAAACTGCCGTCCACGCCAAGACAGATAAGTGCCCAGCATTAGTTGACATACCACCACCATCAGGGCGATCACCAAGGTTGCTGTCAAATAGTGATCAACCATCAACCAGTTGCCGAATCGCCAAAAATAGGCAACATAGCTGCCCATGATGATCAGCAGAAAATCCACTATGCCGGCACACAACGCAATGGGGTAGCGCTCTGCCAGCGTCGGTGCATAACGAGGGTTAAGCTTCATGTAACGCCATGATTTTGGGCAAGATAAGTATAAAAGATTGTAGCCCGGCTACAGGCCTTGGCATCTGGCCAGCAACTATCGAGCCGCGAGCATCAGCTTTCTTATACAAAAAGAAAAAATATTACAGCGAGGCAAAAAATACTTGGCCATACGATAACTGGCCATGAAGTCCTTTCTGTACCGAGAAAAACGCAATATTTTGTGAAAAACAACAGATCTGCTCCATTGCCTGGCACCCACTACATTTCCAGAGTGCTGCCTGTATAGAATGGTTGGAACATCTAACGGTATTAGCGTTCCCTGCGTCTGCAAAACTTTCAAGGCGCACCACCAGTCATGCATCACAGCAACCGGCAACACGGGTAAGCAAACGGAAAGCGCGGCACGATTCATGAGTAGCGTGCAGCCCGTCACGCAATTACGAACTGCCAGGTTTTCGAGGCGCCCGGCCAGCAGCTGCGGCTTAAGATTCTGGAATGCCCAAAAAGACTGGGCAATAACACCCAAGGTTTCGTCCACTACCGTCAGGTCCGTGAAAACAGCCGTGGGTATGTGTTTGCCTAGCATCGCCTCTTCAGCCATCAAGCACCGCAACGAGTCCTGCACCTTGCCCGGCAACCAAATATCATCCTGATCGGCAAACATGATGTAATCTGCCGAGGCGTGGGCCATTAAATGAGCAAAATTGTACTTTGCGCCACCACACGCAACGCCGTCTCGCAATACGGTGATCCGTTCAGGGTAGCGAAGTGCGTAATTGGCCACAAGCTGGGCGGTGGAATCCTGCGAACCATCGTCATGTACGAGCAGCCGCCAATTGCCATAAGTCTGCCCCAAGAGCGACTCGATCTGGGCCGGCAAGAACAGAGCACCATTGTAGGTAGCCATTAAAATCTCAACCAGCGGTTCTTGCATTTTGCTTCCTGGCGTTTGTTTTGTATCGCTTTGCATCTGGCAAAACTTGCCCACCCCCGTAAAAACCCTAATACACTACTGTATTATTATCATAAACTAGTCGAATGTTACAATGTTCCGCCTTTACATAAGCGCTAAACAGGTATCTTATAAAAAGTTGCATTCTATACCTGTTCATTCTGCTCGTTGCCGTAGAAAATTCGACCTAAACATTTTTGCATGCCAAGGTCGGGCGGGGCGCTAAATTTCGTTTCTTATCCGCGGACAAGCTTCCAGTTGCAATGCACAGGGATTATTAAAACATGAGTATTTTAGTCACCGGCGGCGCCGGCTTTATAGGTTCAAATTTTGTACTAGATTGGTTAGCTATCAGCAACGAAGCTGTTATCAACATTGATAAGCTTACTTACGCTGGCAACCTCGAAAACCTGGCCAGCCTTGCAGGCAACGAACAACATCTATTTGTTCGCGGCGATATTGGCGACGCGGCCCTGATTACCCGCCTGTTGGCCCAGCACAAGCCACGCGCTGTGGTCAATTTTGCGGCTGAAAGCCATGTAGACAGGTCCATACACGGCCCGGAAGATTTCATCCAAACCAATATTGTCGGCACATTCCATTTGCTGGAAGCCGCAAGAGCCTACTGGAACGCCTTGGAAGGCGAAGAAAAAGACAACTTCCGCTTCCTGCATGTTTCTACAGACGAAGTGTACGGGTCATTAAGTAAAACAGACCCTGCCTTCAGCGAAACCAACCGCTACGAACCCAACAGCCCCTATTCTGCCAGCAAGGCGGCATCAGACCACTTGGTGCGCGCTTATCACCATACCTATGGCCTGCCGGTAGTCACCACCAATTGCTCCAACAACTACGGCCCTTACCATTTCCCCGAAAAGCTGATCCCGCTTTGCATACTAAATGCCCTGGCCGGCAAGCCATTACCCATTTATGGCGACGGCCAGCAGGTTCGCGACTGGCTATATGTTAAAGACCACTGCAGCGCCATCAGGCGTGTGCTGGAAGCCGGACAACTAGGCGAGGTATATAACGTAGGCGGCTGGAACGAAAAAGCCAACCTGGATGTTGTCAGGGAATTGTGCGCCATTCTAGACGAGCTGCAGCCGCGCGCAGATGGCCAACCCTACCATACCCAGATCACCTACGTGAAAGACCGCGCCGGTCACGACAGGCGCTATGCCATCGACGCAACCAAGTTAGAAAAGGAACTGGGCTGGAAGCCTTCGGAAACCTTCGAAACAGGCATCCGTAAAACCGTGCAATGGTATCTGGACAACCAACCGTGGGTCACCAATGTCAGTAGCGGCGCCTACCAAGACTGGGTCAATAAACAATACACAACATGAAAATACTGCTATTAGGTAAAAATGGCCAGGTAGGCCACCAGCTTCAGCGCACGTTGCTGCCGCTAGGCGAAGTCATCGCGCCCAGTCGGCAAGAAGCCAACCTGGCAGACCTGGCCAGCCTGCAACGGGTACTAAACACCTATGCGCCCGAAATTATCGTTAACGCAGCTGCCTATACGGCGGTAGACAAGGCAGAAAGCGACGAAGCCACGGCACACACGGTCAATGCCGAGGCCGTCAAAGTGCTGGCTGAATACGCCAAGAAAACCAACGCCCTGTTGGTGCATTATTCTACCGACTATGTATACGACGGCGAAAAGGCCGGCGTTTATACTGAAACCGACGCAACCAACCCGCAAAGCGCCTACGGTCGCACCAAGCTGGCGGGTGAGCAGGCCATACTGGACACCGGCTGCCAGGCACTCATTTTTCGTACAAGCTGGGTATTTTCAGCCCACAGCATCAACTTCATCAAAACCATCATGCGGCTGGCTGTCGAACGCGACAACCTTAGCATCGTTGCAGACCAGATCGGGGCGCCCACTTCAGCCGAGCTTATCGCCGACGTGACAGCCCTGGCCATAGCCGCGCACAAGAAAAGCGCTATCGCGTACGGGGTGTACCATTTGACCTGCGCAGGTGAGGTCAGCTGGCACGGTTACGCCACGCATATTGTTACCAAACTGATGGAAAACGGCATGGCACTGAAACTGCCGGGGACACAGCAAATTCGCCCCATCCAAACCGAAGAATATCCACTACCGGCGAAAAGACCGAAGAATTCACGCCTGGATATCAGCAAGCTTAGCAAGGCCTTGGGCCTGGAAATCCCCCATTGGACCACCTATGCTGATCGCACCATAGCTCAGCTTACAAAAACGGAAATCTAAATGAAGCGTAAAGGCATCATCCTGGCGGGAGGCTCTGGCACCCGTCTACATCCCGCGACACTGGCCATCAGCAAGCAGTTGCTGCCTGTATATGACAAGCCCATGGTTTACTACCCGCTAAGTACCTTGATGCTGGCCGGCATACGCGACATTCTTATTATTTCCACACCACAAGACACACCCCGCTTTGAGCAACTGCTGGGTGATGGCAGCCAATGGGGCCTGAACCTGCAGTACGCGGTACAAGCCAGCCCCGACGGCTTGGCCCAGGCTTTTATTATTGGCGAAGACTTTATCGGCAATGATTACTCTGCCCTGGTGCTGGGCGATAATATTTTTTACGGCCACGATATTCATAAGCTGCTGGGCAGCGCCATGCAGCGCAACGATGGCGCCAGCGTCTTTGCCTACCACGTGCACGACCCAGAACGCTATGGGGTGGCCGAATTCAACGCCGAAGGCAAGGTATTGTCTTTAGAAGAAAAACCTGCCAAGCCCAAGTCAAGCTATGCCGTCACAGGCCTATACTTTTACGATAACCAAGTCATAGATCTGGCTAAAAACTTGCAGCCATCCCCCCGTGGTGAACTGGAAATTACCGACCTGAATCGCCTGTATCTGGAACAAGACAAGCTTAATGTGGAAATCATGGGCCGCGGATATGCGTGGCTGGACACCGGCACGCACGAGTCCCTACTGGAAGCAAGCCAATTTATTTCCACACTTGAAACCCGTCAAGGCCTGAAGGTTTCATGCCCAGAAGAAATCGCCTACCGCCAAAAGTGGATAGACGCTGCCCAACTGGAAAAGCTGGCGCAGCCACTATTAAAAAACGGTTACGGGCAATATTTGGTACGACTACTTAACGAGACGGTGTATTAATGCAAGCAACCCCATTAGCTATTCCTGACGTCATTTTGCTTGAACCAAAAGTTTTTGGAGATGACAGGGGCTTTTTCTTTGAAAGCTTTAACCAGGCTCAATTCGAAGCGGCTATCGGCAAAAAAATAATCTTTGTACAAGATAACCACTCGCGCTCAGCAAAAAATGTATTACGCGGGCTGCACTACCAAACACAACAAGCCCAAGGCAAACTGGTTCGTGTCGTAGCGGGGGAAATATTTGATGTTGCTGTCGATATTCGCAAAGATTCTCCCACCTTCGGAAAGTGGGTGGGCGAAGTACTATCGGCTGACAACAAAAGGCAACTTTGGGTACCCGAAGGCTTTGCCCATGGCTTTGTAACACTAAGCGATAAAACCGAGGTGCTTTATAAAACCACTGACTACTATGCCCCCAATTTCGAGCGCAGCATTCAATGGAACGACCCCGAAATTGGTATTCAATGGCCTTTTAACGGTGATGCCTTGCTATCCGAAAAAGACAAAAAAGCCCTGCCGCTGGCCCAGTCAGAGATCTTCACATGATACCTAGTGTGCAAGGCAGTAATCCCCATGCAGCACAACAGAGCAGCCTTGCGTCATTAGTACGCAGCCTTTGGCGCAATCGGCAATTGATCTCGCAAATGACTAAGCGTGAAGTCATTGGCCGCTACAAAGGCTCGGTATTAGGCTTGGCTTGGTCTTTTCTGAACCCAGTGTTTATGCTACTGGTGTACACCTTTGTGTTCGCCGTCGTATTCAAGGCCAGGTGGGGAGCAGCCAGTACAAATGACAGCAAAACAGACTTTGCCATCATCTTGTTTGTCGGGATGATCGTACATGGCCTATTTGCCGAAGTATTGAACCGAGCTCCCGGCCTGATTCTATCCAATACCAGTTACGTAAAAAAAGTTGTTTTCCCGCTAGAGATCTTGCCCGTGGTGACAATGGGTGCGGCGCTATTTCATAGCGCGGTCAGCCTTATTGTGTTGTTAGCCGTATTCACCATTTTTCACGGGTATTTGCACTGGACTATCGTGTTTATTCCGTTGGTGCTACTTCCGCTCATCGTGCTAACACTAGGCCTGGGGTGGTTCTTTGCCTCGCTGGGGCTCTTTTTAAGAGACGTGGGGCAAACAATAGGGATACTAACCACCATCATGCTGTTTATGGCGCCGGTCATGTACCCCCTTACCGCTGTGCCTGAAGCAGTACGCCCGATTATTATGGCGAATCCATTAACATTTATTATTGAGCAAGCACGCGAAGTGCTTATATGGGGCCATACCCCAAACTGGACCGGCCTTACTCTTTATACCCTTGTAGCCATTGCAGTAGCGTGGCTCGGTTATGCCTGGTTTCAAAAAACCAGAAAAGGATTCGCTGATGTCCTCTAATGAAATCGCCATTAGCGTCCAAAACTTGAGCAAATGCTATCAAATTTATGACGCCCCACACGACAGGCTGAAGCAATTCGTTCTGCCGCGCCTGCAGCACTTAACAGGCAAGGCGCCAAAACAGTATTTTCGAGAATTCTGGGCCCTGCACGATGTCTCCTTTGAGATAAAAAAAGGGGAAACCGTCGGCATTATCGGCCGCAACGGGTCTGGTAAATCGACCTTGCTACAGCTAATTTGCGGTACGCTAAGCCCTACAAGCGGAGCAATAACTGTCAACGGAAAAGTAGCCGCACTACTAGAGCTTGGCGCCGGCTTCAACTCCGAATTCACCGGGCGAGAAAATGTTTACATGACGGCAGCACTTTATGGGCTGACTCATGCAGAAATCGATGCGCGATTCGAGCAAATTATTGCTTTTGCGGATATTGGCCAATTTGTTGAACAAGCCGTTAAAACCTATTCCAGCGGCATGTACGTCCGCCTGGCTTTTGCTGTTATTGCCCACGTCGATGCCGACATTCTGGTCATTGATGAAGCGCTCAGTGTTGGCGATGTTTTCTTTGTACAAAAATGCATGCGTTTTCTGCGCAAATTCATGGAAAATGGTACGGTGCTTTTTGTAAGCCATGACACAGGCGCTGTAACGAGCCTCTGTCAAAGTGCAGTTTGGCTCCAAAATGGACAAGTAAAATACCAAGGGTCACCAAAAAGTGCGGCAGAGCAATACCTTGCTGCACTTTACGAATCACAACAAGGACAGAGCCCCACCCCACCAACGCACTCAAATACCGAGGCTTTACCCAATGCTTCACAGCCCATCACCACAGAAACACGAGACATGCGCCGTGACTTTATTAACGCAACCAACTTGCGCAATGACATTGAGCTATTCAATTTTTCAATGGATGCCGCTGGCTTCGGTGTTGGCGGAGCAACCATCACGGCAGCGCAATTGTTGGATGCACACGGTAACCGCTTAAATTGGGTTGTAGGTGGCGAGGATGTCCAACTGGTTATTTGTTGCAGTGTTACTACAAGTTTGGTTAATCCAATTATTGGTTTTTTCATCAAGGATCGACTAGGTCAAACGTTGTTTGGGGATAACACATTTATAACTTATTCTGAAAACCCCTTGCATGCAGCCCCTGAGGAAACGATTGAGGCTAAATTTGAATTCAAAATGCCCATCCTTCCCATTGGAGATTACAGCTTAACCGTTGCAATTGCCTCTGGTACACAACAAGAACACATCCAGCATCACTGGATCCATGATGCCTTAGTATTTAAGTCTCACAGTAGTAGCACATGCACAGGTCTGATTGGCATCCCTATGACACATATTAGTATGAGCACCAAATGAACCTTCACAGCTTAGTTAACTCATCTGCCTTGACACAGCGCATTACAATCGGAGCGCCAACGACTGCCTGGCTAGGGCATATCCCCTTCGGCTCTTGGTTAGTCAACGCGGTAAGGCCACAATGCCTAGTGGAACTAGGCACACATTATGGCGATTCGTATTTTGCCTTTTGCAATAGCGTACAAAAAAACGATCTAATCACTCGCTGCTACGCAGTTGACACCTGGCAAGGTGATGAGCACGCCGGAAAGTACCCTGACGCAGTCTATAACTTGGTTAAAGGGCACCACGACCAGCACTACAGCGCGTTCTCATCCTTGCTTCGCATGACGTTTGACGACGCTCTGGGCCAGTTTAGCGACGGCTCTGTAGATCTCTTGCATATTGATGGCCTGCATACCTATGATGCGGTACGGCACGACTTCGAAAGTTGGCTGCCAAAACTGTCTACTCAGGCTGTCGTACTGTTTCATGACACTAATGTACGGGAAGGGGACTTTGGCGTATGGCGGCTTTGGGACGAGCTATCAGTTAAGTACCCAAGCATTCATTTCGATCATTCCCATGGCCTTGGAGTGCTCTTTGTTGGTGAAAATCAACCAACAGTGATACATGACCTCTTGAACGAATGGTCTATACCTGATCAGCGGAATTCCCTTTGCCAGTTTTTTGCGAAACTTGGCCAGTGTATTCAATATGATTGGCAAATTACGGCACTTAAGCAACGCGCAGCCATGCAAGATGAGCAAATTCTCAATCTTCACCATACTGTCGGCGAACGCGATACTCGGGTTAATCATCTTACTCAAACTTTAGAAGCCCAAACGGCAAGTTGCGAGCAATTGTCTCAAGACCTTCAAGCACAACTGCTCGAAATCACCCAAAGTAAATCTTGGCGAATAACGGCGCCTCTACGTAAAACGCATCACTGTATAAAAAAGCTACTGAAGCGTACCAATAACCAAGCTTAGCGCAACCAATATATAGTCATTACATACGCTAAAGAAAAGCGCGTTATATCAGGGTAAAAGCAGAATTGTTCCAGATGAAAAACACTAAATCGCGGCGATACCTAAATGAGGTATACCAACGTCTACGCACCAAGCTCTCCATAGCTTGCAGGCAAGGCTGGCATCGTCTGCCCATATCTTTCGAGACGAAGCAAAAGCTGAAGCGGATAGCATTTGAAAAAATGCCCTATCTATTTAGCGGGACGGGTGTATACCGTACTTGGAAAAACGCTAACGGCCCGATCTCTGACGACTGGTCTTCAATAGAAATAGACTCGTTAGAGTTTGAGACATTACAAGATGAGTTCATTCCGCTTTCCTCTGCTGAACCGCTACGCTCACGACCAGTAAAAATAATTTGCTTCTACCTGCCGCAGTTTCACGCCATTCCGGAAAATGACGAATGGTGGGGGAGTGGGTTCACAGAGTGGACGAACGTCGCTCCTGCCAAGCCTCTTTTTGAAGGGCATTACCAGCCACATCAACCTGGGGAGTTAGGCTACTACGATTTGCTTGACGTCGAGACACAACGCCGACAAATTGAGCTTGCAAAACTATACGGCATAGAGGGATTCTGCTTTTATTTTTACTGGTTCGGCGGCAAGCGATTGCTTGAAGCTCCTATCAAGAACTATCTAGATGACAAAAGCCTCGACCTGCCGTTTTGCTTGTGCTGGGCTAACGAGAACTGGAGCCGTCGATGGGATGGCCTAGACAATGAGATTCTTATTGCACAACAGCACTCAGCTGCTGATGACATTGGATTCATTGAGCACATAGCAGACTATCTGCGCGACTCCCGTTATATCCGGATCGATGGAAAGCCGCTGCTGCTCGTCTATCGCCCCAGTCTATTGCCATCCGCCAAGGAAACATCCAATCGCTGGAGGAAGTGGTGTAGAGAAAATGGCATAGGTGAAATATATATTGCCTATACACAGTCCTTCGAAATCGTGAGCCCGGCCGACTATGGATTTGATGCTGCAGTCGAATTCCCTCCCAACAACTCGGCACCCTCAAACATAACGGATAAAGTAAAGCCGTTGACGGAAGCTTTCGGATGTACAGTCTATGACTGGCGAAATTTCGTGAAACGCAGCGAGGCTTATAAAGATCCAAACTACACGCTCTTCCGCAGCGTTTGTCCGGCCTGGGACAACACAGCAAGGCGAAAAAATCGTAGTACCGTCTTTTTGAATAGCCACCCTTTGCTGTACCAACGGTGGCTTGAAAACGCCATCAATCACACCAAACAAACCCACAAAAAACCAGACGAGCGTTTGGTTTTTGTAAACGCCTGGAATGAGTGGGCCGAAGGGGCGCACCTCGAGCCTGACACACAATACGGCTATGCCTATTTGCAAGCAACACGAGACGCGCTCAAGCGAACACAAGATGAAAATAAAAACTCCGTCTTATTCGTTACACACGACTGTCACCCGCACGGAGCTCAGTTCTTGGCGCTTGAGTCCATTAAGTCTTTAAAAAACAATGGATTTAAAGTAGCTATTCTTGCGTTGGATGGCGGAAAGCTGATTGAAGACTTTACCCAGATAGGGCCATTTTTGAATGTAAAGCAGTCCAGCGAGGCTGCAGTCAAAGACTTCCTTATTAAATTGCATGCGGAAGGTATGTCAGATGCAATTACCAACACAGTCGTCAGCGGTAGTGTTGTCCCACTACTAAAAACCCTAGGATTTAGAATTCTCAGCCTGATCCATGAAATGCCAGGCGTCATTCATGACATGAAACAAGAGGACAACGCTCAGATTATCGCGAAGCTTGCCGACAAGGTCGTTTTCCCTGCTGACCTGGTTTTTCGTAAATTCTGCGATATTGCACCAGTGAATTTGGATCGAGCCATTATTCAGCCACAAGGGGTTTTGCGCAAAAATCCTTATAAAAACAGTAGGCTAGAAGCCCAGCAATTAATTTGCAAAAAACACAAGCTGCCTCTTGATACACAAATAGTGCTAAGCATCGCCTACGTCGATGCGCGCAAGGGCCCAGACCTATTTGTAGAGGTTGCGGCGAAAGTACTTACCAATCATCCAAATACTGCTTTCATCTGGATCGGCCATGCCGACCTGAAAATGCAGCAGATTGTCAATGCGCGTATTAAAAACCTTGGCTTAAGCGGAAAAGTACTTTTCATTGGCTTCGACCGTGACCCAATGGCGTATTACGCGGCCGCCAAAGTCTACGCGTTAACTTCACGAGAGGATCCTTTTCCAAACGTAGTGCTCGAGTCAGCAGAAGTTGGAGTTCCTGTTGTTGCATTTCAAGACGCGTCTGGTGCCGCAGATTTCATCGTTGATCACGGCGGCCGACTTGCATTGCATTTAGATACCGATGATTTTGCTCATCAAGTAGGTGAACTGCTACAAAAGCCGTTTGACAATGAATATAAAACTGTAAGCTCGTTAGAACAATACACCTTAGACTTATTACATTATCTTAATGGCTTTCAGCGCGTTTCTGTAGTAGTGCCCAATTACAATTATGAAAGACACATTACAAAAAGATTGGACAGTATCTACGAACAAACATTTCCAATTTATGAAGTAATTATTCTAGACGATGCATCAAGCGATGACAGCATAGCTTCTATTAATAAATATTTTGAACAAAACGCCTATCCAGAGCCACGGTTTATCATCAATAAGGACAACTCAGGATCTGTCTTTCGGCAATGGAAAAAAGGGCTTGAGCAATGCTCTGGGGATTTAATCTGGATCGCCGAGGCGGATGACCTGGCAGACAAACATTTTCTAAGTGAACTAAGCCCTACGTTTTCCAGTGCTGATCTGGTGTTAGCGTTCAGCCAGTCCATGCAGATGGACGAACATGGCACAATAACCGCTGACAACTACCTAGACTATACAGAAGACGTGTCTAACCAATGGCTTACCGATTATACCCATGACGGCAATAAAGAAATAAGCGAAGTGCTTAGCGTCAAGAACACCATTCCAAATGTCAGTGCTGTGCTTTTTCGCCGTAGTGCGCTTACACACGCATTGAACACCCTTGGTGAATCTTTATTTAATTATCGAGTTGCAGGGGATTGGTTAGTTTATTTGCACGTACTCACGCAAGGGAAGATTCACTACAACAAAACCCCGTTAAACATCCATCGCCGCCACACTCACAGCGTGACGACCTCTACGGCTGCAACCAACCACTTAAATGAAGTTATAGAAGCCCAAGCCGTGGCGCATTCATTGGTAGAGCCTTCTTCGAAGGCGCGTATAAGCGCAGAAAATTATATTAATTATCTACATGAATACTTTAATATCCCCAAGAAAAGCACAGAAGAGGTTACTGAATCGTGTCGGTGATTAAACCCTACAAAAGAGCCGTGGTTCTTGGGGCGGGGGGATTCATAGGAATCAATCTCGTCAACGCCTTGGTCGAACGTGGTTTCGAGGTAGTCTGTTTCGATCGGTCGATCTCTCCTCTTTGGCCAAAAACAGTAACGACTGTTGTTGGTGATTTCAATAACCCACCCCTTGAGCTCTTTCAAGAACTGGACCAAGCACTCGTGTTCCATCTAGTCAGTTCGTGCAGGCCTTCGGCTAGTACGGCACAGGCAGCCGACGAGGCTAGCCATGATCTTGTGAGTACTATTCGGCTGCTGGAAGAGACAAAAAGCCGAGCGCTACGCTGGATCTTCCTTTCGTCCGGAGGAACGGTGTATGGCCAGAACAACGATAGGCAAATAACGGAGCTAAGTCCCGTAGCGCCTATTTGCTCTTATGGTGTCGTCAAGCTAGCCATTGAACATTACTATGGGCTGTACCACATTCTGCATGGGACAGATTATGTTGTAGTACGTCTAGCGAATCCTTATGGTCCAGGACAGGACCCGCTCAAAGGCCAAGGCCTCATTGCCGCAATGCTGTATAAGTCGCTCAAGGGTGATGCTATCGAGGTATGGGGGGATGGTGAGAATGTGCGTGATTACATCTATATAGATGATGCTGTAGGGGGGATCATTGCGTTGGCTTTATGCGAAGCCACTGGTGAAACTTTTAATATCGCCACTACCCAAGGTTATTCTATCAATCAGTTGATTGAAATCATCAATCAAGTCATGAAGATAACGTTAACTGTCAATTATTCCAGCGCAAGAAACATTGATGTCAAAAGAAATGTACTTAACAATCAAAAAGCCTTGATGCATACAAGCTGGCTTCCAGATACAGATATCAAAGCGGGCATTTCACTTACAAAATCCTGGATGCGCTCATATTACGGGCTATAACCTGGCTGATTTATAAGCGTTTAATTTATTAATGCCATGCATATGATCGCAAGAAAAATGGTTTGATAACCCTCCTACCTTGCGTGACACGCACATCAATTACTAGAAATAACGAGTTGCCTGAGCTATGACTGCTGTAAATTATTCACCACCTGTATCTGCCCCGCTGCCACGACTCGAAGGCGTGGAAGCATTACGTGCTCTTGCCGCACTAATGATTGTGCTATATCACATGGTGTTACTTGCAAATATTTCCATTCCGCCATATTTAAATGTAATCAAGACGCACTTTGGGTATGGTGTACCGCTATTTTACGCCCTGAGCGGCTTTGTGTTAGCCTATGGATATCTTGATAAATTAAATAATAAACAAGAGATAATACGTTTCTATATTCGTCGATTTTTCCGAATTGCGCCACTATTTTATGTAATGCTAGCAATATGGGTAGTTGTATCAAAGCTCAAATGGGCATCGCTAATATCAATATCCTTCAAAGACATTGTTCTAAATTTGTCGTTGCTTTTTGGTCTTATTCCTGGGAAACATGAAAGTATTGTATGGGCAGGTTGGTCTATAGGGGTGGAAGTACTGTTTTATTTGTTGTTCCCAGTTATTGCCAGTTTAATTAATAGTGTTCGCTCGAGCATCCTTGCATTAGCGTTAACAATATTAATATCCTCATCTTTCTATAGTTCAGCAGAAACACTTAACATTGGTTCATATGGCTATATGAATCTTATTACTCATTTTCCAACATTCATCTCAGGTATAGCCGCTTTCCTCATTTGGAAAAAAATGAGCTTTATGCGTAGCAAAAAATTAGGATTTACATTATTTACAATAACAGCTATTGCTGTTGTTTCTATCATTTACCTTCCACAAGCATCCAGCATTTTAGGTGTTGCAAAGGGCGTCAGACTCGATCTGTATATTTGGAGCATTATGTTTCTGATGCTGATCCTTTCTATATGCTTATGGCCCAGTAGGCTATTCGTTAACCGTATCACTACGAGCATGGGAAAAATAAGTTTCAGCCTCTATTTATTGCACCCTCTTATTATTGTTTTTTTATTTAAAACCTATACACAAATCGGGAATCAACTAGGAGGTGGCTTATGGAATTTTCTCGCGTGCGCCCTTCTAACTATTGCATTAATAAGCATTTGCGCTCATATAACGTTTCGTATAATTGAGGCTCCCGGAATGAAATATGGAAAACGCGTCTCAAATGAATACTAGAATTTTATATTACATAGTATTATCTCTGGTTCTATTGGCTTGGTTTGTGACTCAACCCATTAGCCTAAGACCAGATGAAATAAAGCTGGATGTAGCTGAAGTAACAAATAAATTATCTCAAGTTGGTATTTTTACCAATGACTTTGAGCCTAATGAAAAATGTAATATAGAATCAGTGAATGGCCAGCCGTTCTCCGAAATAGCCTATAAACTAAAGAAGAACGAGCTACTTCAGTTGAATGGCTGGGCTATCCAAAGTGACAAATTAAAATTGCCAACATCGGTAATAATAAGACTCAACGGGAAAACCCAAGAAAATCTCTATGCACAGGCACAATCTGGAATAGCCAGAAATGATGTAAAAGATGCTTTTAAGCTGCCAGACAGCTTAATCGGCTCGGGCTATCAAACAAATATAAACATAAATACAATTCCTGCTGAGCAATACGATTTATCAGTAATAACTGTTTACGATGATGTTTCATACATCTGTAAAAGTGGCCGTACAATTGTTGTTCAATAAAATAAACATAGACAATCAGCCTAGGTAAATAATAACTTACAAAAAATGGAATGATGAAATTTATGAGTATAGACAATGAAACTCTAAAACTTTCAATCGTCGTGCCAGTGTATCGCAGCGCTGCTATTTTGCCGGTTCTGGTCCAGCAGATTGAAGCAGCGATGATTAAAGAAGAACTTGCAGAAGTATTTGAAATCATTCTCGTCAACGACGCTGGCCCTGACAATAGCTGGCATGTCATACAGTCACTTGCCGCGACTCATAATTTTGTTCGAGGCATCAACCTGCGAAAAAATGCGGGACAGCACAATGCGATTATGGCAGGGCTGAATCATGTTCGCGGTCGTATCGTTGCTATCATGGACGATGATCTCCAACACCCCCCCAGCGCTCTAGGCGACATAGTGCGCGCTCTCGAAAATGGCCATGATGTCTGCTACACAAAGTATTTAAACAGACAGCATGCTTGGTGGAAACAAGCAGGTAGTCGTTTTAACGATTGCGTTGCAACACTGTTGTTGAGCAAGCCAAAAGGGCTATATCTCTCTTCATTCAAGGGCATGCGGCGTGAAATTGCCGAAGAGATCATCAAATACGATGGCCCTTATACCTATATCGACGGGTTGATTCTGGACGTTACAGAGTCGTTCACTACGGTAGAGATAGCCCACCAGGCACGATACGACGGGGAAAGTAATTATAATTTTCGCCGATTGCTATCGTTATGGTTGAAAATGGCCACAAGCTTCTCGATACTGCCTTTAAGGATCGCCACCTACGTAGGGTTTATCTTGTCGGCGCTTAGCTTGTTTATGGTCGCCTTTGTCATCGTAGCAAAAATGCTACACCCAGAGTTTCCACCAGGGTGGGCCTCGCTAATCGCGGTAATCCTGTTTATTGGCGGAGTGCAGACTTTATGTATCGGAATGGTCGGTGAATACCTGGGCCGCACCTATTTGAAGTTAAACCACCGGCGGCAGTTTATCATCGGCACTACCACCTGGCAGGAAGCCAAGTCTTGTGAAAAAACCTGAATTTGATAAATTTGCAGATGCGTATGATGAGCTCCTTGGCAACACTATACCCGACGGGCTGAACGAAAATACGTATTTTGCGGAATATAAGATCGCCCTGATGGCTGACCGCCTGAAGGGTCAGGACGTGGCTCGCATCCTCGACTTTGGTTGTGGGGCCGGCAGAAGCTTGCCCTTTCTAAAACGCTATTTTCCAAACAGTGAAATCTGGGGCTACGACGTATCAGCCGAATCTTTGGCGGTGGCATCGAAGCATTCACCAGAAGCTATTCTGTTTTCAGATTGGGCGACACTTGGCGACATTCAATTCGATGCCATCATCGCAGCCAATGTTTTTCATCACATTCCAGTGCTTGAGCGTTTGCACGCGCTGGTGATGTGCCACGAATCTTTAAGCATCGGGGGAAAGGTTTTCATGTTTGAGCATAACCCCTACAACCCGATGACGCGCTGGGTCTTTGAGCGCTGCCCTTTTGATAGGGATGCGGCCATGATGAGCCTTGGCGCCGCACTCGATCTGTTCAATAAGGCGGGCTACGTCCATGAACACCATGCCTATACTTTGTTCTTTCCCAAGCCACTAGCTTTCTTGCGCTGCATTGAGCCTTGGCTCAAACGCTTACCATTAGGAGCGCAATATTATGTCCAAATGGCGCGTTGAATCGATATACCTTGGGCGTTACATTGGCAGCGGCGCATTTAATACCTTAGTGGGTTTCGCTGTCATATTTGCAACGATGTGGATGGGCTTGTCTCCCTTTATTGCAAACATAGTCGGCTATGCAGTTGGGTTTGTATTGGGGTTTTTCTTATCCAAGAAAATTATCTTTCGTAGCAATGGTAGTTTCGTGGGCGAAAGCGTACGTTATTTGATTGCGTTCTTAAGTGCATACCTGTTGAATTTTGCTGTTTTGCATATTGTATTGGATAAATTCGAATTTCCTGCCGTGTTAGCCCAGGTGACCGGAGGAGTTGCTTATACTATTGCGATGTATATTTTGACGCGCTTTTACGCATTCTCGCCTAACCTAACTTCTAAAAACCCCCAAGATTAACTTAGCTGGTGCCGGCTTGTGCAGGGTAAAGTAATGAAATTCACTGCTATTCAGAATTCTCACCTGATAATACCCACCGTGCTGGGAACCTTGGTTCTAGGGCCAGCCACTTTCGCATTCCACCAAGCATTATATGCTTTGCCCTACAGCATGCGCATGGCTTGCACAGCTCTGTTCGTTGTGATCTTTATTGTGGCAGGGTGGTTTATGCGTCAACCCATCCGACAGATGGGCGTAGTCAGATATTGGTTGTTCGGAGCCGCGCTTCTACTTGGATTGGGGCTATGCATCTCTCCGGAAATTAAAGTCCAATCTGCCGATTTTGCCAAAATTCAATACTCGAATGGCGAAGAAACCGAGGGCGTCAAGCCTACTACGGTGAGCGCCTGGGACCGAACGTTCAGCGGTTACTTTATGCATCCCGCTTACGGGACTGCGGTAGTACCGAACTCTTTGGTAGCTACTTTTTTATCCCAGCCAAAAAAGGTCAATCTTCTATTCGCCAAGCCTCAGTCTGCTCTGTTTCAGGATGACGGCAAACCAACGGAAAGCGATGGCATTTCGGTCGAGCTTAGTGCCTTTGATTCGGAAGGTAATCTTGGCTATACCGATACTCTCATGATTTCTCAGGAAAGCTTTCTAAAGGATAGATGGATCGAGCAAGCAATACAAATGGACGCCGGCATTGCTTTGATAAAGGTTACGCTGGGCCAGGGGCCTATCGGGAGCACACCTAATTACGATTCTACTATCGTCGGACTGCAGGTTTCAGACTGGCATGCCTACGCAGAATTTATTGGAATAGTGATGCTTGTATGCATGGGCTTTTTCGTCCTTGCACTATTTTTGGTTCTTAACGTTAGCTCTGTTACTACCGGACCGGTGGCTCGTAGGCAAGCCGCATCACCACAGGTTTTCTTCTACTGCGCGTTGGTATTCGTCTGCCTAATGCTCTTGGCGTACTGGTCTGAAAGCAAAACTTCATATGTGTTTTTCTGGGATTTTAGAAACTATTGGGAAAAAACCGAGACACTGTACGAACTAATAAAGGCTGGCTCATTAAGGCAAGCCATCAATATGTTCTCGTCTACTTACACCTCTGATTACTCCATGCTGCCGTCGGTGTTGCCGGCACTGTCAAGCTTAATCACAGGGTACCCAACCCGGCTCAACTACTCACTCTCCATCACTGCGCTATACGCTGTACCCGCGTATATTATGGTGGCCTACCTCGCAAAGAGGCTGGTCGACGGTGAGGGCTCCGCCGTCACCCCATTAAGAGACAGGTGGGTCCTGGCTAGTTTTCCGATTTTCTTTGGCCTGCCCATTTACTTCGGGACAACGCTCTATCTGATGCCAGACATCGGGGGTGTCATCCTGTTTGTAGGCGCTTTATTAAGCGCCTCAGCTTTACTTGATGCTATCAGGGAACAGGAAAAGCAGACGCAGCCCTGGCACGTATCGAAGAAACTTTTCCTGTACAGCATCAACCTCGGTGTGCTGTTTAGCCTGATGTTTATTTTCCGGCGCTGGTATGTATTTGCCGCTACAGGAATAGCCTGCTCGCTATTTGCGCTTGTATTAATTGAGATACTGCGGTCCCGAGCTTCTAGCCAGGTGGTGTCGCGCACCGTTGTCTCGGCCGCTCTAATGGCTTTTGCGGCTTTGCCTTTGCTGTGTTGGGTTTTATTTGATTGGTCGCGTGATTTTGGGCGGCATGATTATTCTAATTTATACGCGTCCTATCAGGACTCATTAGGTCATGACGTCCAATTATTCAAACAGGCGTTCGGTGTCATTGCCCCTTTGCTGTGCATTGTTGGCGGCGTGTTCTTATACCGACTAGGCAAAGCCAAGCATCTGTTTTTTCTTTTGATTGCCTCGACATGTATTGCCAGTCTATTGTTTCTTTATGTTCAGAGTCCAGGGCGGCACCACTTTTTCCTGCTTATGCCTCTGCTTGGCGCGCTTCTGGCTGGGCTGTTCATACTAGTTGGTCGTCACTTTGGTCTTATAGCAACGGTTTGCCTGGCCCTGCTCTTGGTCATTGGGGGTACGCTGGCAACGCGACCAGTGAACGAAAAGTACGGCATCACGATATTTGCTGGTTTTGATGATTGGCTGCCACAACATCAGAAGTACTCGGGTGGCTATACCGAGATGTCTGAATGGCTTGCATTACCTGAAAATGAGCACAAGAAGTTCTGCCTGATTGCCTCCAGCGTAGAGATTAATCAAGGGATTTTCAGTGAGCTTTGGCAGACAATCCCCAGTGTAGCTAAGCACGCTTACGATCAACGCTTGCTTTTACTAGGGCAGATAGACAGCATTAATGGCCCGCCAGCACCGTCCATCAAACAGTGTCAGATCTTCCTGGTCGGCGTGCCTTTTCAGACGCATCTGCGCTCCAACCAGCAATTTGCCCTGGAGATCATTCAAAAAGACATGGTTAATGGAACCGGTATCGGCAAGGCAGTAGAACGATCTCCTAAAGTTTTCGCCATGGGTGACACTATCGAAGTGCGCGCGTACAAAACCGAAAGGGACATCACCAACGAGGAATACGCAGACCTTGTCAAACGTTTTTTGGACAGCAAGGGTTTCGGCTATTCCAACCCCGCCCCCAACCAATAAGTCATAAGGTTCGTTCCGTAGGCAAGCATTTGTCGCATTGTGCCCCAGCATGGAGACGAGTACGCGGTAGAATATGCGGTTCGTCTCACAAAGGCTAGGCTTGGTTCGCTGCAAACGTCGTAATGCCCACTTCCCTCACCCAACAACAAACCCACAATGTGCGCCTAGCGTATCGTCCCGACATAGACGGCCTGCGGGCGGTAGCAATTCTTGCGGTGCTGGTCTTTCACGCTTTTCCTGATCACCTGCCAGGCGGGTTTATTGGCGTTGATATTTTCTTTGTTATATCCGGGTTTCTGATTTCCAGCATTATTTTCCGTAGCTTGCAGCGTGATGATTTTAGCTTCACGGAATTTTATGCCCATCGCATCAAACGCATTTTTCCTGCGCTTATTGTTGTGCTGCTGGCTTGTTATGCTGCGGGGTGGTTCGTACTGCTGCCCGAGGAATTTAAACAGCTTGGGAAACACATTGCCGCTGGCTCGGGTTTTATTCAAAACATTGTGCTGTGGTCCGAGGCCGGCTACTTCGACACGGCGTCAGAGCTGAAACCCTTGACCCATTTGTGGTCCCTGGCCATTGAAGAACAGTTTTATCTGATTTTTCCCTTGCTTATCTGGGGCGTATGGCGCTTAGGATTTAAGGTGGCTGGCATTTTTGTTCTTGGTCTAGTGCTGGCGACAATGTCTTTTGGCTCGAATCTGTTGGGTATTCAGGCCGATCCGGTGGGTACTTTTTTTCTACCCCACACGCGTTTCTGGGAGCTATTGGCAGGCAGCTTGTTAGCATATGTCCAAGTCTTCAAGAGCAATCGTTTTGTTGCATGGTTGGGCCAAGGGGCTGCTCCAGCAGCGGTTGGCCCGACGAAACGCCAGCACTTGCTCTCGATCTGTGGGTTCCTGCTTGTAGCTATCGGTTTACTGACCATACATGAAGGGCGGCTCTTTCCAGGTTGGTGGGCTTTGCTGCCAGTGGCGGGGGCTTTTTTGCTTCTTTTGGCTGGGCCGCACGCCTGGATCAATCGACGTATATTGGGTAACCGCTTTATGGTCTTTATTGGGCTCATTAGCTACCCGCTATACCTATGGCACTGGCCCATTCTTTCTTTTGCCCGTATTGTTTCGTTAGAAACGCCGCCAATACTTGTTCGCTTGGGCGCCTTGCTTCTTAGTGTGTTGCTGTCGTGGTTGACGTATCGTTTGCTGGAACGCCCACTACGATTTGGGCGGGCAGCCAGAGGCAAGACTGCTGCACTGTGTATTATTCTGGCAGGGGTTGGCTATGCTGGTTACCACGCGTACCTACATGATGGACTGCCCTTGCGCTTGCCCAGCGAAGCACGTGAACTTCTGGTTTACCAGTATGATTACAAGAATGGTTACCAAGAGGGGACTTGCTTTTTACGACCCGAACAGGATCAACGCGCGTTTGACAACTGTGCAGATACCGCAGGAACAGACAAACGGATAATGCTGCTTTGGGGTGACTCACATGCCGCGCACTTGTACCCTGGTGTTCAGGCCAAATATGGTGGCTCATGGACGATACGTCAGCGTACTGCATCAGGCTGCCCCCCGATTCCGGGAATGGATATCGCCGACCGTATTCATTGCAAGGGAATCAACACTTCCGTATTAGACGAAATTAAAACAGAGGTGCCTGAAATAGTCGTTCTCGCCGCAGCATGGTCGGAGTACGATTGGAACAGGCTTGGCAATACCGTTCAGGCATTACGCTTGTATGGTGTGTCGCGAATCGTCATGGTTGGCCCTGTGCCACAGTGGCAAGATGGCTTGCCTAAGCAATTGCTTCAGGAATTCCGTTCAAACCCACTTGAAAAAGTTTTACCCAAACGGATGCCATCTGCTTTGAATAAGAGCCTGTTCGAGCTCGACCGCAAACTAGCCGCTTTTGCCTCATCAGCAGGCGTAACGTATATTTCAGCGCTGGGCATTTTGTGTGACGACAATGGGTGCCTTACTCGGGTAGGCGATGAACCTGGCGAGCTAACCGCGTGGGATTACGGGCATTTGACCGCAGCGGCTTCACAATATCTGGTCAGCCGGTTTCCGAAAGAGCTTGGTATACACGTTAACGCAACACCACCGGCTCTGGCCCGAAATACGCCAGGGTGATGTCATCAATAACCGAGGCATCCAGGCTGCTGGTTGCGCCAGCTAGCGTCAAGCGCGCCAACACATATTGCAGTCGGGCCTGGGTCAGGTCTAGCTGCGCCCTGTACAGTAAATCTTCGGCATCCAGTATATCGACAATGCTGCGAGTACCCGCCTGGTAGCCCATTTCTATGGCCTTCAAGGCTTCAGTGCTGGACTTGACCGCCGTCACCAAAGCAGCAATACGCTGTGCCCCACTGATCACCCCCTGGTATTGCCGGGTTACCTCGACGGCAATACGCTCGCGCGTTGCGGCCAATTCCTGGCTGGTGCGATCACGATTATGCCGCGCCTGCGTTACCTGCGCGCTAGTCAGACCGCCTGAGAAAACCGGTAAAGACACCTGTACGCCAAACGAGCTGGTGGTGCTGTCTTGGTTGCGATTAGAGATAGATTCAGCCGACACCTTGCGCCTGGCTGCAACCAAGTCCACCGAGGGCAAATGGCCGCCAAATGTGCGGTCGATTTCCTGATTGGAAATACGAACCCCTTCCTGGCCAGCACGAATTTCAGCATTGTGTTTCATAGCCATGGCCTGCCAGTCAGCTTGCGTGGGAGGCGTCAAGGGACCAGGCTGGAAATCAGGCTTGAGCGTAGTTAATTGCAAAGGCGAACTGCCCACCATTTCCTGGAGTTCACGCCTTGCCACCACCAGCGCGTCTTCCGCCTTGATAACGTCGGCCTGCGCCAAATCGCGTCGCGATTGGGATTCGCGCACATCGGTAATGGTGCCTTCGCCGCTATCGAAGCGGCGCTGCGCTACTGTGACCTGTTTTCCGTTGGCCTGCAGCTTGCTGCGGGTAAGCACTACGTTTTCATACGACAACAAGGCCTGGAAATAACGGCTGATAAGCCGCAAGGAAGTGTCTTTGGCTTTGGTATCGAATACAGCCAGGCTGTAGTCGGCGCGCGCGTGGCCTTGCCGATATTCGGCTATGCGGCTCCAGTTGAAAACTGTTTGCGTAGCGCGAATTTCGTTGGTACTGGACGTATAGTCTAAATCGGTGCTTCTTGTGCCCCCGAACAAGGCTGGCTCTTCCAGGGTGCCGCGAATTTTATTACGGCCCAATGAAGCACTGACCTGTGGCAGCAAGCCAGCGCGGCCTTGTGCGCGGTTGGTTTGCCCTGCTTCGCGCTCGCTGATGGCGGCTTGATAGGTGGGGTCATTTTGCAGCGCTGCTCGCCATGCCTGCGACAGCGTAAGTGCTTCCGTTTCCTGGCCTTTCTTGGGCGCTGCCTGTACACCAGCCACCGCCACAAGCATCGCCGCCGCCATACTGACCGATGTAAAAATCGCAAGCGCGCGCATTCTTATTCCTCTTTGAAGGACTTATCCAGCCGTTCAACCAATGGCTTGAGCAAATAGCTAAGCATGGTGCGTTCACCGGTACGAATAAGCACCGAAGCCGGCATGCCCGGACGAATAACATTAGAGCCCAGCAACGCCATACCTTCTGGCGTGACCTCGATTTGCGCCCTGTAGTAGGGCGCATGGGTTGCCTCGTCAATAAGGCGATCGGCTGAAACTGTGGTTACTTTACCTGGAATATTAGGCGTGCGCGCATGGTTGAACGCCGGGAAGGTAATTTCCACATCGAGGCCAGCCTTCATTTTGTCGATAGCCTGCACCGGCACTTGCGCCTGCACGATAAAGGAATCCCCTTCTGGCACCACTTCCATCAGTATGGTGCCTGGCCCGATAACACCGCCTACGGTATGCACGTTCAGGTTTTGCACAAAGCCGTCAATAGGCGAACGGATTTCGGTCTGGCTTACCGTGTAGTCGAGGGCAGCCAAGCGATCGGACAGCGCCGACGCTTCTTTTTGCACATCCGACAACTGCGACTGCACTTCTTTTTGATATTCTTGGGTGCGCTGCAGTACACGCAGCTTCAGTTCGGCAATTTGGTTGCGAGTACGCCCAGCTTCCACGATGTCGTTGGACAAGGCCGCCTGCAATTGGGCGGCGTCGCGTTCCAGTTCCAGCATGCGATTGCGTGGCAGGTAGCCTTGCTTGGCCAAGTCACGCACGCCAACGAGTTCCCGGTTGATAAAACCGATTTGCGACTTGCGATTAACCTGCACCTGAGCCAGCCCCTTGAGCTGCTGCTCGGCGCCGTGCTGGTTTTCACGCAAAATGGCAATTTCGCCATTGAGCGCATCGCGCCTGGTTTTAAACAGGCGCGCCTGGGCACTAACAGCGTCATCCAGACGTGGGTCACCCTTGAAGCGTGACAGCAGTTGGGGGTCATTAATAATGGCATCAAGGTTATCGCGTTCGGCAAGCAAACGGGCTTCTATCGCCTTGACCGTAATGTATTGCGAGCTGGCTATGCCCTGCTCTGCCAAGACCCGCGTAGCATTCAGGCGCAGCAACACCTGATTCGCCTTGACTTTGTCGCCCTCGCGAACGAGGATTTCGTCTATGGTGCCACCCTCAAGGTGCTGGATGGTTTTGCGATTACCCGTAACCTGCACCATGGCGTTGGCAGGCACCCCGGCATCCAGGGGTGCAAAAGCCGCCCACAGGGCGAAACCGCCAAAACCAAGCAATAGCACAGCCAGGCCCCAACGCAAGGGCGAGTGAGAGTTGATATCGACTTGATGATCGGCCTCGTCGAGGCCTGTACCCAAGCTTTTTATAGATCTGTTCATTTTACGCTCGGCCCTTTGCTACGATTTGCAGCGGTGACGCCGCAGCTGCCTGCGCCTGGACCTGCTGTTGCTGCTGTTGCAATGCTTTGAGCACCTCGGCACGCGGCCCGTACAGCGTCAGCATGCCATCGCGCATGACCAGAAGCTTGTCGACTGCATTCAGGATATTCATGCGATGCGTAATGACAATGACGGTGGTTCCCCCACGCTTGAGGTCTAGCACGGTTTCAACCAACGCGGCCTCGCCGACGTCATCCAGGTTGGAGTTGGGTTCGTCCAGCACGACCAGCGCCGGGTCGCCATAAATAGCGCGCGCCAGGCCTACACGCTGCTTTTGCCCACCCGATAGCGAAGCCCCATCGACACCCAGGCGGGTATCGTAGCCTTTAGGCAGACGCAGAATCATGTCGTGCACCCCGGCGCGCTGCGCAGCCGTAATCACCTGGGCGTCATCGACTTCGCCAAAGCGAGCGATGTTTTCAGCAATAGAGCCTTCGAAGAGTTCGATATCTTGCGGCAAATACCCCAAGTTAGGGCCGAGTTCGTCTTTGTTCCACAGGTAGACATCGGCGCCATCCAGGCGTACATGCCCGCTTTGCGCCTGCCATACCCCCACCAACAAGCGTGCCAGGGTCGACTTGCCTGAAGCCGAGGGGCCAATGATGCCCACGACTTCGCCCGCGTTTACGGTGAAGCTTAGGCCTTTCAGGATGGCTGCCCTGCCCCCAGGCGCAGAGGCAAATACATTTTCCAGCATCAACGCGCCCTTGGGCGCCGGCAAAGTGATGCTGTCGCCACGAGGCGGCGCATCTTGCAGCATTTCGTCAAGGCGCGCATAAGCCACCCGCGTGGAAAGCATTTGCTTCCAGGTACCTATGGCCAGCTCTACAGGGCCTAGTGCTTTACCCATCAGGATGGAGCAGACGATCATCATGCCGGCCGTGATGGTGCCGTCAATGACCAGCAATGCCCCAGCCCCCAAAATAAGCGACTGCAGTGAAATACGCACAAAGCGGGTCACCGTGCTGATACGCGCGGCGCGATCGGAAGCTAGTGTTTGCAGTTGCAGCACACGCCTATGCTGGCCAAACCAGCGCCCGCGCAAACCGGGCAGCATGCCCATGGCTTCAATGACTTCGGCATTGCGCAAGTGATTGTTGGCAAACGCCCCTGCGGCAATGGAAGCCTGGCTGGCTTCAGCCAGCGGCTTCTGTGTAGCCACGTTGGTAACATAAGCCAGCACCAGCAAGATAATGGAGCCACCCAGGGTGATCAGGCCCAGCATGGGGTGCACCATGAAGACCACGGCTATATAAATAGGTGTCCAGGGCGCATCAAAAAATGCAAACAAACCATTGCCGGTAAGAAATTGGCGTAAATTGGTAAGGTCGTTTATGGCTTGCGACGGGTTGCCGCCGGCACGACGCAAATTGCGTTCGAACGAAGCCGTAAACACCCGTGTGTTCAGCATCATGTCGAAACGGTTGCCCACGCGGATCAGTACCGACGACCGGGCGAATTCCAACAAGCCAGAAAGCAAAAACAAACCCAATACCAGGATGGTCAGCATTAACAGCGTGGTCTGGTTGCTGCTGGCCAACACCCTGTCGTAGACTTGCAGCATATAAAGCGACGGGGTCAATGCCAGCATGTTGATGACGCAGCTGAATGCAGCCAGGCTGTAGAACGTCTTGCGGAATCGGTACAACGCTTCACCCAACTCGGTGCGGCGGGAAGACTTCATGAAGAGACCTGTAAGCGGCATACCTAGCCGATTGGCAGTATGCGTAGTTATGACAAAATGCTTGTTATTTTCTAGAAAAGCCTTTAACTATATCATGTCATGCCTCACAACAGGCTGAATAACAAGGCAAAAAACCAACAAACAACAATGGCCGCACTGACGCGCAGCAAGCGGCCTGGCACTACGTAAAAGGCTAATACAGCTTACCGAAATTGATGGTACCACTGTCATTGAGGAATTCGAGGTCGAGCTCGCCATCAGGCGTTTGTGGCGCTGCCGATGCCGAGTGTGCATGCATCAGTTGCCCAAGCTTTTGCAGATGCTGCATGGATAGCAACTGGCAATAGGCCACCGGCAAGGCGCCGCTTTGGCGCAAAGCGTCAAAGGCATCGGCGGGCAATTGGTTCAAGGCGGCTTCATCGATGCGGTACAAGCCTTCCACCGCCTGTTCACCTTGATCGGTTTGCAACTTGATAGGCCAGGGCTGGAGCAAGCCATGCTCTTGCAGCGCCGCGCAAACACGTTGAGTCACTAAGCGGTTGGCGCTGACTTGTGTCAAAAAATTAAATACATCTTTCACGGGTTGTGAAGGCTCGTTATCTTCTGCGAAAAACAATTCGCCCTCGGTATCGGATAACAAGCCGCTGTCTGCAACCACACACAAAACCTGCTGGCCATCTTCTGTATTGGCCAACAAAAAGGGATAGCTACGATAAGTGGCCGGGATATAGTCGGCAAGCCAGCGACCATCTTGGGCCACCAGCAGGTTTTGCCCCGGCGCAAGCCCTTGCACCGCCACAGGTGCAAAACCGCCCTCGACCGCAATGAAGCCTACCGGCAAAACCATGCAGGCTTTGGAGAGTTCTTGCACAACCAGTTGCGCCACGGCATCGCCTGCTGCAAAGGAATACGAAGCATAGCGCTGCCAGCGCTTATTGGCGTGGTGCTCTTGTGAAACGACTTGTATTTCCGGCATGCGAATATCCTAGATAAATTCCTTTGAAACGGAATTATAAGTGCTAAGGCTTGTAGCACTAAATAAGTACCATACCCCTTAGGGCCTGGTTAGTGGGTGGACGAAATGCTAAGGCTTTCCGGTTGTGGCACCGGGCTTTCCATCCAGGGAAGCTCCAAAGGCAAATGCCACTGCGCTTCTTGCGACTTGGTGATCAGCAACTGCAGCAACTGGTGAACATGGTCTATTTGCAAAGGCGTAGCGAAAATGGCCTCGTGCGGGCTAGGGGTAACCATGGCCTGCGGCATAGGCAGGCCTTTAAAGGCAAGTATCAATTGTTTTTCACCCGTTTGCACCGTTAATTCGGTTGCCAGGTAAATGGCCTGATGCGCTGATGTCGCCTGGGCCTGGGGTTGGATTTGCGGTTGTGATGCCACATTTGGTGTTTGGGCCTTAGCCTTATCCGCATCCGACTTCACCTGCATGGCATGCTGGTGCGACATCTGCAACACCTCTTGCCAGTACTGCGCCGGGGTTTTGCTTAAGCCGGTAAGCGTTGGCAGCCCTGTTAATAGCTGCTGCAGAATAATCATGACCATGCGCCGCGTCAGCAACACGCTGACGACACCATGTTCGCCACGCTCGGCCCTGAGCACCAAGCGATCTTCGTAAGCACTGAAGCTGATGCTCATTTGACTGCTAAGCCAGTAGCTGCTGGTATCGTTCATTAGGGAGCAGACCTTGTTGTTCCAAAAGCCTATTATAGGGGACAGGCCACGTTTTCCTAACCCCGCTCTTTACTATCTGTTAATAACAAAATGAAATGTGGCCTGTCTTCAATTAAATTAACAGCGCCTTGAAAATAGGCAATTGCTGCTCGGCAAAAACGCGCGCTTGCGAGTGCAGTTCAGCAAGGTTGTCTTCATCGGTATCCAGCGTTTTCCCTTCCTTGACCAGTTTCTGGCCTTGTGCCTGCAGTATCTGCCACACAAGCTGCGCCCATTCAGCGGGCTGTTTCTTGCCCTGAGCAAGCGCCAGCAGGAATAGCTGATGAAACCGGCTGACACCAATGCCCCCGCCGGTAACGGGGCTTACGAGGTAAGCAATGTCGTTGCTGCCCCTGGCCTTCTGGCACAGGTATGTATTGAACCTATCGGTTTGCTTTTTTGCCTTGGAAATAACGGCTTCTTCCTGCACCTGCGCAAGATGGCCCACGCCGGTAAGCACCATCACCGCCTGCATAAGCTGCGGGAAGGCAATGCCCTTTTCCTTGATAGCCTGCTCGATCTGGCCCAACGTTCTTGGCTTGTGATCGGCCAGGAGATCGAGAATGGGGTCATACACGGCCTGAGCCATATCGGCCTCGCCCAAAGCCCCGCTTACCTTCAGCGAAACCCCAGGCCGGTAAGTGGTCAGCATGACCTTAATGGCGCGTAGCGCCTCGGCCTGCTCTAGCGGGCTTAATCTGCGTACCCCCTTGACCCAATAATCTTTGCGAAACTGTTGGTTAACCATGAAATCACGCGTAGTTTCGCGAAACATAGGGTCGGGGATTTCTTGCAAAAAGGCCTGCTGCTCAGGCGTCAAGTTAACCGCATCGATGTGTTCAATATAGTTGGCTGAACAGGTGTACTGCACCTTGGCGCCTTCCAGCCATTCAGCCATGGTGGCAAAGTGCATGGGATGCCAATCCCGATTGAAGTATTCGTGCGCCAGGTAATGCCGGTTGTGCTCTTGCATTTTCTTCAGCCGCTCGCCCACCAGCGGATTCGCACGACTAAATAACGGATTAGTCGCCAGCAGTTTTTCGGCGAAGTCCATCGCGCCATCAACGCGGCTGACGATACCGCGCCCTTCGGACCCCAGCACCTCGGCGTGTTCCCTCATAAGGTGGCGCATGGGCGCAAACGCCGCCCAGCCCGGCAAGGTGTTATAGCTGATATAAAGCACACCACCCACCTTAAGCTTGCGCCTGATGAAATCGACAATGACAGCGCGGTTTTCGTCAGACACCCAGCTCCAGATGCCGTGCAGGCCGATGTAATCGAAATCGGGCAAATCAGTACGATGGCAGAAATCGGCAAAGGCGTCATCAAACAGCCTGGCCCCCGCCCCTGACGCTGCTGCCATTTCTTGCGCGAAACAGGCCTGCTCGGGATTGAAATCGGTACCGTGCCACTGGGTAACGGAAGCCGCCGCATGGAAGTTGGCCGAAAGCCCTTGGCCGAAGCCCAGTTCACAAGCTGCGCCTACCTCGGGAAAAGCCAAGCCTTGGCTTAAAAAGGCCAGCCGGGCTCGGTGTGGATTCAGTTCGTTGTAATAGCCAAAGGTATAACCAATGTCGGCCATGTAGCCGGCAGTCCAATCACTCATGCTTCGTCTCTCTGTGTGGGGTATTTTTGATGCCCTCGATTATCACGCATACCGGGCCGAAAATGGCGAGGCTTGTTCAAATTTATATATGGCCTGCCCTTTCATGGAAGCGGCGTGTGGCACTGGACAAACAGACCTGCGCAAACGCCAGGGATTGCTTGAGGTGGTTTTTTCAGTTTAAAGTCAAACCGTTACAAATCCAAGCTTGCGTAAAATTTTAAATTTTGGACTTCGCCGCTAAATATATCAAGTTCGAGCGTCTCGCACCGCTCAGCCCGACCGAAAAGGACTTTCTTAAGGTCAGCCGCTTTGGCTAAGCGTGCGGTACAGGGCACTTGAAAATGAAGTTGCACATCACAGAGAAAGCCGTTAAAGAAGTCGTCGTGCCGGAAGGGACAAAACACGTTCTAATATTCGACACGGAGCAAACCGGCTTTGCCGTACAGAAAACCGGGACCGGTAACATGAGCTATATCGTCATGTATCGTAACGAGCTTAAAAAGCAACGGCAGGAAAAATTGGGCAAGGTGAGGGAAATTTCCGCCAACGCCGCCCGAGCCCTGGCTCGCGCCCGCGTGACAAGCATTGAGAACCAGAAGAAGGGTCTTCCTCGCGGTCACCCCATGGTTGCTCCGACAATGGACGAGTTTTTCTTCAAAACCTTTCTGCCAAAGGTCAAGCTGCAAAGCAGGTCATACGAAACTCATGCCTCCATCTACCGGAACCACGTTCAACCGGTCTTCGGAACTCGAAGGCTCAATGAAGTTGATGGTGACGAGATAGTGGCATACGCAGGCATGCTTCGAGAGAAATCCGTCTCGGGGGGACGTTGGACCAAAACATGCACCAAGCTCCTTGCTGAAGGTACGGTCAAGCGGATTCTTATTCTTGTCCGCCATATCTTCAATGAGGCGATACGAGACAAAGACAACCATGTGGCAGGGAACCCTACCCACGCCATTCAGTTGACAACAGTACGAAAAATCGTCGGCAAGTTTCTGACACGCGGGCAACTGGCTGCTTTGTTGAAGGCGGCAGAGCAATCAGACAACACTGACCTGCCGGAAATCATCAAGGTCATGGGGGCAACGGGCCTGCGCAGGGAAAATGTGTTGGCGATGCGGTGGGAGTGGTTCGATAGCGAACGTGCCACCCTGATGGTGCCAGCTGAGGCGGACAAGGCGAAAAAAGGCTTCGTCCTGCACCTGTCAGTTGGCGTCCTGGAAGTTCTGCGCAATCGCGCGGAAGCGAGCGATTCCGAATGGGTGTTCCCGAACCCCAAAACTGGCCGACCCTATCATTCGTGCAGAAATGCCTGGGTGACGGCACGCGAAAGGGCCGGACTACCTGGTTTACGCATGCACGACCTGCGTCACACTTACGCGTCAATGATGCTCGATAGCGGCTCTGATATTGTGGATGTGCAACAAGCGCTTGGTCACACGCAGCTCAAGACGACTGCTGGCTACCTGCATCTGACAGAGGGCAGGAAACGTCAAAATGCGAACGCGGCGGCGGCGGCCACAGGCCTCTTTGCTTGAGTAACCGTGCGCCCTGATTTTTATAGCTCGCTTCGGCGAGCTTTTTTTACACTTACGCCCGATGGTGGGATCGTAGCCAATCACGCAGAGCGTCATTCATGCGAGTCTGCCAACCGGGGCCTTCGGCCTTGAACGCCTCAAGGATATCGACGTCATACCGTACTGCGGTCTGTACCTTCCGGGGTGACTTCTGCGGACCACGCGCACGACGAATCGCCTGCTGAAAGTCAGCAGGCATGTCAGACAGCCGCTTCGCTGTTTTGAAGTCTTCTGCGCTCCACTCTGGAGCGTCATCATCAATGTGGGTTGGGTCAGGTTTCTTGCTCATAAAAACGCACCTCTCTGGCATTGGCCTTGCGCAGGCTGATGACCCGCACTGCATCGCCACGTAATGAAAAGGCCAAAAAATAGAGCCTGTTATCAATCAGACCGAACGCTTGATATCGGGTTTCCCTGTAGTCGCGGCGGGTGTCGGGCCTGATGACTGCTGAGTCGAAATCGAACCGTTCAGCCATGTCAAATGGCAGGCCGCGTTCCTGAGCGTTTCGCGCGCTCTTGGTGGCGTCGAATTCGATGTTCATGGCATTATTGTAGATGCAATTAAGTGTCGCGTCTATCGACAGCATCTGCATGGCAGGAAAATATGCCCATGATACGGTGCCAGCGCAGAAAAGGCTTGTACGCTTGTACGAGAGGTTTCATAGGGGGAATGGCAGGTTAGAGGCAGCGCTGTACTTGTTTGAGTGCTTGTACGAACCCAGCAAGGGGGAAAATCCCTTTATTGTTAGTTGATTAGAGGGCTAATCAACGTACGCTCACTGTGAATGCGGACACCGTTGTGGGTACAGCCGGTAGCGACACCATTCAGGCTATTGTTGATAACACTCAAATTGGTGCTGTTAACGATACCCTGGGCGCCATGGATAATATCGACGGTGGCGCAGGTCGCGATACGTTGGTTATTGAAGGTAATCAGTCCTTGGCTGGCACCATCAAGAACGTGGAAATATTCCAGTTCGTGGGTAGCACAAATGTAGGCAGCGGTACCGCTATCGACGCTTCGGCTTACGCAGGCCTGGATACCATCTCCCTAAAGAATGTGGTTGATAGCAGTGTGGTAGTTAACAAAATGCTCAACAACTCCACGATTGACCTCGTGGGTTCGACTGCAGCTGGCGTTCACGCCAATTTGGTGGCTACGGCAACCAATGCGAACATCACATCTTCTGCCTTGACAGCGCACAATGCTGTTAGTTTCACTGGCGCAGCTCTGAAGACGGTTTCTTTTGTTGGCGAAACAGGTGCTCTGGCTAATGGCGGCGGCATTTTTATCAATGCTGCCCCCGCTACGACCACAGTGAACGTTAAGGCTACTGGCACAACTTTGCTGGAAATCTCTGGCACCAAGGTTGCTACGATTGATGCATCGGCTTCGAGCGGCAATGCCAACATCGTTATCGGTGCGGTTGCAGCCGACCTGACCGTCAAGGGCGGCGCAGGTGACGACGTAGTGGAAATGAACCTTGCAGCGCTAAGCACCAAAGACAGCATCGACCTGGGCGCTGGCAACGACAATATGATTTTTAAAATTGACGCGTCGAAAGCTGGAGCGCAAACGAACTACAACGTTGCCGCTGGTGTTGTCACCATAACCACCGGCACAGCCGATGGTTATGCGCTCATTAACAAGGTTGGTGCAGAGCAAGTCACATTTAATCTGACGGGCGTTACCGCTGAGACGTTGTCTATCGATGCTTCCAAACTGACTGCCGACAAAATCGGCATGATGGACTCTGGCTCCGTGAACAAGTTGCTGAATGCGGATACTGTCATATCGAGCACTACAGGTAAGGCACTAGCGTTGACAGCGCTTCGCGACACTGCAGATCCTACAAAGTTTGCTGCTGACGCCGGCACAGTGAATCTTGAGTCCACAACCAAGGGCGATTTTGTAAACGTTACGACCAACGGTATTGCTGGTGGTTCCGACTTTGCAACCTTGGTCCTGACTGGCAAGGGCAATGTGAACTTCGATAATGCCAATGGTACCCTGGCAACCTCTATTGATGCTTCAGGTTTGTCTGGCTCTTTGAATTTCAAAGCTGGTGCTAAGATCGAAACGATAACACTGGGTTCGGGCAAGGATGTAGTGGATTTCACAGCTACACAGAGCTCAACTTATGCAGCAACTGATGTAGTTACGAGCTTCTCTACTGGCGACGTTCTTGATCTTGGCGTTACCGGCAAGGCTAACATGGTCAAGTTTGATGCTACTGGTGCGGTATCCTTTGAGCAGGCGCTGACACAGGCTGTTGATTCGGTCGCTAATGATGCTTCGAAGGCAGCATGGTTCACTTGGACTGATGGCAATACCTACGTTGTTAAGGATACTGACACTAGCAAGACGGTGATTGACCAAAACTCCGGTGACTTGGTCATCAAGCTGGCTGGCGCGCTTGATCTAACTGCTGATGGCAGCGGCATTATCCTTGCCTAAGCTTGGATAGTTCTAGGTAAAGTTTTCCGCAAATGGAACCAGAACCTTGCCCCTTTTGGGGTAGGGTTCAGGGGAAGGCAGTGGTTAACCCCCTGAAAAAAGGCTGGCCCAGCCTGAAATTATTCTGCAGCGCTGTCAAATGAAGCCCAAACAGAGGTTCTGAGTCTCAGCACAAATGGAATACAGACGTTGCGCCAGCATTAAAAGCCTCATAATCTTGCGATTGTGGGGCTTTTTCGTAAGCGTTTGGGGAATCGTAAGCGCTCCATAAAGCACAGGATTGTCGTTGGCGCCTGAATCGTTCATCGTTCGTCTGTTCATTTTTTCAGGAGCAGAACGACATGAGCAACAAGGGATATGAGTATTGGGCTGCGCACCTGGCAGCCATTGCCGATGAGGGTATTGAAACCAAGGCGTATGCACGGCGCGAATCGCTGTCGGTGTCGGCGCTGTACTACTGGCGCCGTCGTATCAAGGTGCAGCAGCACGGACCGCATCCGCTGACTGCGCTACCTCAGGACAAAGGGTGCGGCCGTAAGCTGTTCATGCCGGTACAGATCAAAAACGCGGTTTGCGAGATGAGCCTGAGCATGGCCTGTTGTGTCACACTCGGTTCGGGCCTTCGTCTGGAGCTCTCTGAGTTGCCTGCGCCTCAGTGGCTGGCCCAACTGAGTCAGGCCTTAAATTTCCAGGTGCGCTGATGCATCCGGGCAGTCGTGTCAGTGAAGTGTTTTTGTGCCGCGTTCCGGTGGATTTTCGCAAGCAAATCGACGGCCTGGCGGCGCTGGTGGAGAATGAGTTGGCCATGAGCCCGTTTGCCGATGCGGTGTATGTCTTCATTAACCGCTACCGCACGAAGATGAAGATCTTGTACTGGCATCGCAACGGCTTCTGCCTGTGGCAAAAGCGCTTGGAAAAGCAGCGCTTTGCCTGGCCCCAGACCCAAGAGGCGGCCACCGTCAGCCTCACGCTGCAAGAGCTGGAATGGCTGCTGGAAGGCTTCGATTTTTGGGCAAATAAACCGCATAAAACCTTGATTTATCAGTCAGTTACATAGAGTAATGCGGTATAATGCGGGATGCCTGAAAGCGTCCCATTCACTCTGCCGGTTTCGTCCGCGATCGACCCTGATGCCTACGGCATCAACGTGTCGGATCCGGCCATGCAGCAGTTTCTGGCGCAACTCACGCAACAGATTTCTCGTCAGGTAACCGCACAGGTTACGGCTCAAGTCACCGCACAAGTCACCCGCGCCCTCAAAGAAGAGCACCGCGCGGAAATCCTCAAGCTCTACGAGCAACTTCAAGCCGAGCGACGCCGCTACTTCGGGCCCAGCGCCGATACCGCGCAGGGCCGGTTGTTCGACGAAGCGGAAGCGCTCGCCCAGGATACGACAGAGGCCGATGACACGGCCGCCATCCCCGAGGCCGGCACGGGAGGGCGCGAGGCCACGCCCCTCGCAGCCAAGGCCCGTAGCAAACGTGCTCCATTGCCTGTGGAATTACCCCGTATCGACATCGTGCACGACAACATCCCGCAAGCGCAACGCCTGTGTCCCTGCGGCACACCCATGGTGCAAATCGGGGAAGAGGTCAGCGAACAGCTGGATATCGTTCCGATGCAAGTGCGGGTGCTGCGTCATATCCGCAAACGCTACGCATGTCCTTCCAAGGACGTCGCGCCCGTGACCGCGCCCTTGCCGGCGCAAGTCCTGCCACGCACCAACGCCAGCAGTTCGTTGCTGGCCATGTTGCTCACGACAAAATATGTCGATGGCCTGCCGCTATACCGGTTCGAGACCATCATGGCGCGCTCGGGCGTCACCATCCCGCGCCAAACCCTGGCACGCTGGGTCATCGGGGCGGCTAAAGCGCTGCAACCGTTGCATAATCTGCTACGCGATGTGGCCCTTGACTCTCCTGTGCTGCACATGGATGAAACCACGGTACAAGTGCTCAAGGAAGAAGGCCGGGCGGCCACGTCCAAGAGCTATATGTGGGTTCAGGTGGCGGGTGCGCCCGACAAACCCGTGGTGCTCTACGACTACGATCCGAGTCGAAGTCGAGAGGTTCCCAAACGTCTGCTGGGGGGATGGCAAGGCGACTATCTGATGGTGGATGGCTACGCGGCTTACAACGAGATTGGCCGACGTGATTCGGTCACGCTGCTCGCGTGCTGGGCGCATCTGCGGCGTAAGTACATTGACGCCCAGTGGGTCAAAGGCAAGGGTCGGGTCGGCCATGCCGATCATGCCATCGCACTGATCCGTCAGCTGTATGCAATTGAGAAACGCATGCGCCATGTCAGCGATGAGCAACGCCATGCCGCGCACCAAGCGGAAAACGCCATCCGTCCCTATGTCGTCGGAAGAAAATCGTGGCTCTTTAGCGATCAGCCGTCGGGTGCGCATGCCAGTGCGGTGATCTATTCATTGGTGGAAACGGCCCGGGCCAATGACGTGGAACCCTACACTTGGCTGTGTCGTGTGTTGCGTGAACTATCTCGTGCCCAGAACGCGGATGATTACGAAGCGCTGCTGCCGTGGCATCTGCATCCCTTGAAAATGACCACGCAAGAGCTCAAGACGCTGAACAGCTGAGTCGCCGGTGGATGCTAAATACCGAAAAAATAACGACGGGACGTCCGTGGCAATGTCAACCCTGTGCTTTATGGCGCGCTTACGGCCAATTAACGCACTGGTGAAATTACGACGCATATGGCGTGGCGGTCGGTCAAAACAGTGGTGGCGAGTGTCAAGACGCGACCTCAAGAATGGATGTTGATATCCCAGTAACACGAAAAGGCTGCTTTGCGCCAAGCGGAACAGTGCCTTATGGCGCAGGTGTTCAGTTAGCGACTGAGAACGCCGCTACATAGTAGGAAGCAAAAAAGCCCCACAATCGAAATTGTGAGGCTTTTCGTGCTGGTGCAACGTCGCCATTCCATTTATGCTGAGACTCAGCAGGCCAAAAATCAGCCGCATTTGACAGCGCTACAGAAAAAACCGGTGTTGAACTAGCATTGTTAGATGGTAATCCGCCGCTTTGGCACTGAACCGGGCCCCGAGGAGGGGTGTTACAGAATTGGAACTACGGAAAACTTTACCTAGTTACCCAAGACGATTAGGCAACGAGTACGAACGCAGCTGCGTCGATGTTTGCGACACCAGTCAACTGAATGAAGTAGTCTGCGGTGCCGTCACCGGTGTTATCCAAATATAGGTTACCAGTGCTGGAATCCAGTGCAGCGACAACAGTATTGGCCGCCTTAGCAGTTTGCAGGAAGGTCGTGGCGTCGGCAGCAGAGCTGAAAACATCAACAACAACTCCGCCTGAGCCGTCACCAAAGTGAGCGAACTTCAGAACGTCACCAGTCCACGTGGCTTGATCAGCATTAGCGTGAAGACCTGCAGCACCGTTCGTGCCGGAGCCATAAGAGTTGGCTTGGAAGTCAGTAATGGTGTCGAATTTGCCAGTACCAATACCAGAAGCACCGCCTGCCTTGTAGTCAACAATATCGTTACCGCCACCCAAAGTGATGGTGTCGCCCTTGCTAGTGCCGGTGATGATGTCAGCTTTGGCAGAGCCCGTGATGGTGAGTGCAGGAGCAGTGACAGTTGCTGCAGAGGCATTGATTGTCACGCCAGCAGCGCTGGCGGAAGCGTCAATAGTGGAGAGTTTCACCATGTCGGCAGTGCTTGTGAATACGAGCTTCTGATCGCCGCTGATATTAACGGTAGTCAAGGTTGCTCCAGCACCAGCCTTGACGGACAGTGTGTATTCAACCGAACCTTTAGTCAAGGGTGTCGTATCGGTAGCCGTAGCGTTAACATTCAGAACTTCAACACCGACTAGACCGTCGATGGTGCTGGCCACGGCTACTGCTGCGCCGCTCAGATCATCCTCATGGTTCAGCGTGAGGTTCACTGCGTCGTTAGAGCCGCTGGCGTCTTTCATCGCAATTGACAGCGTACCGTTGTTGGTCTCTAGATCGCCCTTCATGATGACCGCTGTGTCAGCACCCAGGTTGTTCACAGAAGCCAACCCACCAGTTGCTACGCCACTGGTTTCAAAGCTGGTAATGCTGGCGATTTTGGAAACGTCGATAGCGGTAGTATCAGCCAAAACGTCGGTGATACGCAGCACTTCAAAGCCAGTGATTTTGCCCAAATTAGCCGCACTAAAGGCCGAAACTAATCCATATGCAGCAGTATCCATGGCTAGTGTGTCAGTTCCTTCGCCGCCATTAAGCGTGGCACCTGCAGTGATCCCCTTGCCTGTTGCAATCGTTAGCGTGTCGTCGCCTGCGCCAAGATCTACATTAGCCTTAACTGCGATGGTGTCGCTAAAGCTGATGCTATCTTTACCGGCGCCGCCGGTGACGGTCAATGCTTTAGCGTCGACTGTAGCAGTTACACCGCCAGTGTTTGCCGAAGCGTCCAGCGTCTTGAGTGTGGTGAAAGCGGTTGCCAGGTTCAAAGAACCTGTGCCAGTCACGGTAACTGCGGTAGCTGCTGTAGGCAATGTCAGTTCATTAGCACCACTGGCTGCAATGTTCAGTGTAGTAACTGCAGCAGTACCAACTGTTGTCACGTATGCGTTATTAGCGGTCAGGTTTAGGGTTGTCGCCACGTTATCCAGCGTCACGTTGCCAGCAGCAGCCTTGGTGCCTACAGTATCCAGGCCCAGGTTTAACGTGGTGGCAGTGTTGCCCTTGAAGGTAACTGCCGCATTTTGGTTCTTCACGGCCAGGTTGGCGATGGCGCCAATGTTATTGACTTCAAGTGCTGCCGTGCTGTTAACTACGTTAATATCGTGGGCACCGGTAGTAGCCGACAAGTTCAACTTAGCATCATTATGCGCCGAGCGCACGTTGATCGTTTCAATATTCTTAATCGTGGCAGTAACTTCAGCATTAGCACCAGTCTCTGACAGCGTGACGTTCAGCGTATCAACACCAGTGCCACCGTCAAGCACGTCAACGTTTTGCAAAGTATTGATCAGGCTGCCGTTACCATCCTGAGCTGCGCCAGCATTGAACACGTCATTGCCAGTTGTGCCAGTAAAGGTGTCCTGATTGATAGTGAGCGTGAAAGTTTTGCCTGTAGCAGGAACAACCTGCTCATCTGCAGGCACTGGCGTTACAACGACGCCTTCAGCTTGACCATACCCATAATAGTGGGAAACTGGGCTCAGGCCAGCGTCTGCAATAGCAGCTACCATTGTTTCAGTCGTCCAGCCTGCGGCGGGATCGGTTGCTTGCAGTTGCGCCAGCTTGGACGCAAGGTAATCGCTGACATCGAAGCTGTTCGAAGGGTTTACGCCTTCTTTCCAGCCGAATTGCTCGAAGTGACCCCAGATAGTCAAGCCGGCATCTTTGATGGCCAAAGCGACGGAGTCTGCTGTCCAGTCGGTACGACCGCCTTCTTTAGCAGCGTTCAACTGGGCGGCTTTGGCTGCCAAGTATTCGTTAGCTTCGAAGTATTTGTTGGGGCTGGTGCGCTCAGCCGAACCGAAAGCCTCGAAGTGGCTCAATGCAGTGAAACCGGCTGCTTCAATTGCAGTTTCGACTTGAACGATGTTAGCAAAGGAAGTATCGCCGCTTGCCTGCAGCTGCGCCAATTTGCTTTGTAGGTACTCTTCTCTAATGAACCAAGGGGTTGCCATTGTCAGCACTCCAAATATTTGATGAAAAAACTAGGGCAACAGTAGTATACGATAAAAATCAGAAATCGCGACAAATTGCAAGCGTTTACCGCATGACCATTGGCCCAACTACGACACTACTGCTAGCCTGCATTCTCTTGTTTAATCACGCTCTTGACAACCCGTAGCCCCTCCCCTGTAACATAATGACGCGGCTTTACGACACTTTTCTGATTTTAGCCAGGGTTTGACCTAGGTCCTTGACAGCATGTCTGCGTTATTTTTAGTTACAAAATTTAGCATAAAATCCTCTCAATGACTTACACCATTCAGCGAAATAACAGATCCTAGATAGATATCGTTGATTTCGTCAAAAGGCCCACTATTCAGGTCGCCGGCAGCGGCAGCCAGGCTAAGGCGGGACTGCAGGTATTCCAGCTTGGCTTTCGCCAGCTCGTATTTAGCCTGATACAGGTTGTCTTCCGCCCTAAGCACATCAAGATTGCTCCAGGCGCCCAGTGCAAAGCCTTTATTTGCCGATTCCAGGCTAATGCGACCCGACTCGACGGCCGATTGCAATGCCTTGATGCGTTCGGCACCGCCGCTTACATTGGTGTATTGGCGTGTGACCTCGGCCAGGGTGCGTTCCAGGGCAGCGCTTAGTTCGAATTGCAGTCGAGAGCGATCATGACGGGCACGCGCTACGCTGGCAGTAGTGTAGCCACCCGTAAATATAGGGATGTTGACCTGTATGCCTACCGTGAATGAATTGCTTCTTTGGCTTAGTGAAGACAGGTTTTCGCTATTGGCCTTACCATAAGAGGCGACCAGGTCCATGGTGGGCAGGTAGCGGCTTGCCGCCTGGTCGACCTCGGCCTCGGCCACATTAACGGCTTCTTGCGCCGCCAGCACGCTGGCATTATTGACCCGTGCGCGGCTTAGCCACTCATCCAGGCTGGGTGGCATCAACGGCGGCAAGGGGAAATCGGCACGCAGCGCGGCAATGTGCTGCGGAGGCAGGCTTAGCAGCGCTTGCAGTTCGCGCGAGGCCACCACCAAATAGTCTTGTGCGTCTATTTCGTCGGCGCGCGCCACAGCCAGGCGTGCCCGGGTTTCTTGCGCATCGATGCGTGTTCCTTCGCTTTGCCGGTACTGGGCCTCGAAAGCCTTAGCCCTGCCTTCCAGTGAAGCCGCCAGCGATTGCCGCAAGACCACATCGTCGTGAGCCAGCAACACGTTGAAATAGGCGCTGGCCAGCCGCAGCCCGGCTTCCTGGCGTTTTACGGAAAATACCGCAACGCCTTGTTGCGCCAGCGCGTTGCCACGCTGGTAATACGCGTAGCGGCCGTAGTTCAGCAAGGGCTGGCGCAACTGCACGTAGGTATTGCTGGAATCGTAATCCAGATCACTGCTAACACGCCGACCCAAAAAATTGGGCTGCGACGAAGTGCCCGTTATCTTGCTGCGCGAATAACCCGCCTGTACCTGAGGCAACAAGCCCGCCCTGCCCTGGCTGCGTTCGGTCTGGGCTGCGGCCTGTTCGCTGATTGCCGCTTGGTAGGTATGGTCATTCAACAACATAAGGCGCCAAGCCCGCGACAAGTCTATGGCTTGCGCTGCGTTGTTGGCCAGCGGTGCTGTTGCGCTGACGGTTTGCACAGGCTGCGCAACGGCGGCGCTACAAGCCAGGCCCAGCGTAGCCAAGCTTGCCCATAGCCTGAACCCAGCGGGCTTGGGCTTGGGCACACTGTTCTTCAAAATAGTAGTCCTTGTGGTGCGCATGGGTATAAGGTGATTGGCCAGCAGCCTTACTATATAGAGGTGGCCGCGATGGGGCGCATCATAATAACATTCTGGTCGTCGATAGGCGCGTATTCTGTCGCCCGTTACAAGCTAGGCCAATTACGCACCTGGTGGCACTAACAATGCAACACAACCCGTAAGCATTGCATGCCAACCAGCCTTGTTACTTGTCTATAATCAAACCCCTAATTTATTACCTGCTGCAACAGGCCGCGATGAACGACCTTCGTTTCAACCATACTGCATTGCCTCTGCTAGTAAGCTATGGCGTATTTTTATACTTTGCGCTGATGTTCGCTGTGCTGTCGGGGTACTCCTATGGCGCGGTCATTTTGCTGTTGGGCAGCCTGTATTTTCTTGCACGGCGCCCCGGCTTGCGCTTGTCTGCAGAAGACAAGGCCATCGCTTTTTCCCTGCTTGGTGTTTTCCTGTGGTCACTGTTTATTATGCTGCTGCACGATAACGACGCCAAAACGCTGGATCAGTCCAGCCGGCTGCTATTTGCCATTCCCATTTTGTTTTTGTTGCTGGCGGTCCCTCCGCGCCTGCCTTTCATGTGGGCCGGCGTGGTCGTGGGTGTAGTGTTGTCCAATGGTGTCGCGGCGTGGCAAATTCATTGGCTGGGCGATGATCGTGCGTCGGGCTTCATGAACATCATCCACTTTGGCAACATCGGCCTGGTGTTTGGGCTGTTTTGCGTGGCCGGCATGCTATGGGCGGGCGCGCAAGCGGCCTATGCCCAACGTTGGCGCATTGCTTTCTCTATTGGCATTTTGGCCAGTATTTATACAGTGGTTGCGTCGGGCAGCCGCGGCAGTTGGCTGGCCCTGCCCCCTGTGTTGCTGCTGTTTTTTGTGGCGTTCGTGAACAAACGCAATCTAAAACACGCCATTGCCGCTGTCCTGACCGTGGTGATTACGGTTGGCGTGCTGTATTCCATACCCGAAACTGGCGTAGAAGAACGCTACGACCTGGCGGTTACCGAGATCGACAAGTACAAACAGGAAAAGTATGTATTTGAAGACAACGCCGTGTCATCAGTAGGGGCCCGTCTGGAAATCTGGCGTACGGCGCTTATTAATATTCCGCAACGGCCCTGGCTAGGCTGGAGCGAAAAAGACTACGACGCTGAAATCAAACGCATGGTGGCCGATAAGGAAATCGACCCTTACATGCTGAAGATGGCCAATACCCACAACAATTATCTGGAAGTCCTGGTCTACCAGGGGGTGATTGGCTTGCTGGCGCTGTTGGCCATGTATGCGCTGCCGCTGTGGTTTTTCTGTAAAAGAATCCGCTCGGCGGATGCCACGGTAAAGGCCCTGGCACTATGCGGATCAACGCTGGTTGCGTCGTATGCCATGTTCAGTATCAGCCAGGTGATTTTGGGGCGTAACAACGGCATCATTTTCTTTGCACTGACACTGGTGATTTTGTGGGGGTGCATGCGCAACGCTGAAATGAGGGCGGGCCATGTTTTATCTAAAAATGGAAGCAAGCCACGTTTTACGTAGGTCGGATTAGCCGCTCGGCGCGTAATCTGGCAAACAACGCTACCGCCACACAAGCCACAAGCGTAATTTGACATCCGTCACAGTACGTATTTCCCACAGCAGACATTCCCTTACACTCCAGCTATTCGCTGCTTGAGGCAATCCTTACAGTAAGCCTTTCATGCTTGGCTTTGTTAAGGACGCCCCGCCCATGGCCGCAGCCGCTACTCCGCCCGCCGACTTCGATAGCCCCTGGAAAGACGCATTAAGCTTTTACTTCGAAGGCTTTTTGCAGTTACTGGCCCCGTGGTTGCATCAGCAAATAGACTGGCGCCACCCCCCAGTATTCCTTGATAAGGAGCTGCAGGCTTTGCGTCGAGGCGGGGGCAACGGCCGGCGCTACGTCGATAAGCTGGTCCGGGTGCACAGCAAAAGCCGTAAGCTGCTATATCTTCTTATCCATATCGAAATCCAGGGCGGGGTGATTA
>JACCER010000016.1 GCA_013416445.1 Alcaligenaceae bacterium | reverse complement strand
CTTAAAAGAACTAGATAAAAACCAAACAAAACAAAACTGCTTAAAAAAACTATACAAGCGCAGCGAGTTCGGCCGACGCCCGGCTGTACGAGGCAGACGCGGAAACAAGCACGCCGTGCCGCACTGACCCCATCCACCCCGGACAACGTCATTAGAACCGGACAACGTCATTAGAACCGGACAACGTCATTAGAACCGGACAACGTCATTAGAACCGGACAACGTCATTAGAAACCGACAATGTCATTAGAACCGGACAGCATCATTAGAACCGGACAGCATCATTAAGTGCCAGACAACGTCATCAGAACCCAACAGCGTTGCAAACAGCCATGGCAGTAGCGGTCAAGCTCTGCGCAAATCCGACCTGCGATCTACGGGCCTACGGTATATCCACCAAGCGCATGCGTTTGAGTATGGTGCTGGTACGCGCGCGCAGGTAGGTGGTGTTGCGGTGTATGTCGTAATAAGCCGGATTGGGCAGCATGGCGGCCAGTTGCGCTGCCTGATGCGGGCTCAGGGCGGCCGCACTGACACGATAGTAATGCTGCGCGGCGGCTTCGGCGCCAAAGACATTCCCACCCCATTGGGCGATATTCAGGTACAGCTCTAGTATGCGGGCTTTATCCATGACCAGTTCTATCATGTAGGTCAGCACCAGTTCCTGCCCTTTGCGCCAGTAGCTGCGCGATCCAGACAGAAACAGGTTTTTCGCCAACTGCTGGGTAATGGTCGAACCGCCGCGCATTTTGTTTTTGCCATCACTGGCCTGTTGCCGATTGTATTCCCAGGCCTTGCGTATGGCATCCCATTCAACGCCTTCGTGGTCAGTGAAGTTGGCGTCTTCCGAGGCGATGACTGCACGCTTGAGCGAACTATTGATCTTGTCATATGGCACCCATTGATAGCGCAGCGCAGCCTTGGGGTTGGATTCCTGAAGCCGGCTTAATGTCGCATCCATGAAGGCGCTGCTGCCGGGGTCCCGGACGCTGAGCATCAGCACCATGACAAACAGGCCAAACTGGTATAGCAACAGTGCCGCAAACCCAAGCAGCAGGCTGACGCCTGCGACTTTGACGAGCTTGAGTCTTCTGGCCGCCATGCGTCAACAGGCCTCAGGCGCTGTGCAGTTGCCTGCGCAAATCGTGCAGCACTGCCTGGATGTCGGGGTTCACGCCATGCCAGATGGCAAAGCTGGCCGCGGCCTGGCCCACCAGCATGCCCAGGCCGTCGGCAGTCAGCCCTGCACCTTGTTCCTGAGCCTGGATCATGAAGGAAGTAGCTTGTTGCCCGTACATCATGTCGTAGGCCAGTGCACCGTGGCGGTAAAGGCCGTGAGGAAGGTCGGGGGGCGTTGTGCCCAGGCTGCTGGATGTGGCGTTGATGACGATATCCCATTGGCCGCTGGCCTGGGCAAGACCGCCAGCAGACAGGCGGGATGCCAACTGAGGCATACGGGAGACAATATGTTCTTGCAACTGCCTGGCGCGCTGTTCGGTGCGATTGACGATATGCAGTTGCATGCAGCCAGCCTCCAGCAGGGGGAAGACAACACCTCGTGCCGCGCCGCCCGCACCGACCAGCAAGATGTTTTTGCCCTGGGGCGAGTAGCCCAGCCGCAGCAAGTCGTTAAGCAGGCCAACGCCGTCGGTGTTGCAGCCGTGTATTTTTCCCTGCTCCATCCATAGTGTATTGACGGCGCCAGCCAGCCTGGCTCGCACGCTCAGGTGCGCCTGGGCCAGGGCAAAGGCCTCTTCCTTGAATGGCACGGTAACGTTCAGGCCGCAGCCGCCTTGGGCAAAGAAGTCGGTAACCACAGGGGTGAAACCGTCCAGTGGCGCCTTGATTTTTTCATAGCGTAACGCCAGCCCGGTTTGCAGGCCGAACTGCTCGTGTATGAAAGGCGAGCGGCTGTGCTCTATGGGGTTGCCGATGACGGCGTAGCGTTTGAGCAGGGGGGCGTGGGTCACGGTGTAGTGGTTTCCAGTTGCTGGTTCGTGAAGTTCCATGTACGCGTAATGGCAAACACATCTGTGTTTTTCGCAATGGCGTGAGGTAGTGGTGCGAAGGGCGCGGCTAGCTGGACGATACGCGTGGCGGCCAGGTTCAGTATGGCTTGATCCGATGGGTGGTCGATGTCTATGCGCCGTACTGAGCCGTCTTGGTTGATGTATACGGTCAGTTGCAGGCTGCCATACACCTTGCCGCGTGCTTCTTCAGGGTAGTGCTCGGTGCCCAGCAGTTCAATTTTCTGGCGCCAGGCCTCGACATAGGCGGCATAATCCACGGCCTGGGTCGATGGGCCGGAAAATTGCTGGCGAGGTTGCGCGTTGTATTGCTCTATACGTTCTTTCAGGGCGCTGATCTGTGCATTCAGCACCAGGCTTTCCTGGCTGCGGGCATCCTCGCCGGGGTCGCGTGACTCTTCAAAAAGATCAGGTTGTTTGCGCTCGGCGCGCACTTTTTGTTGTGCAGTCAGTTGGGTGAATAGGCGTATTTGCTCGGCTTCGAGTTCTTCCTGCCGTTTCTGCAGGGCTGCCAGCACGACCTGGTCGGCCGACTCGGTGACTGTGCGTGGCAAGGGCGAGCTGGCTTGCCCGGCTTGGTCCTGCCCGCCACCGTTCAGTTGATCTTGGGCGAGCATTTTTGGATTGATGGGCGGAGCCTCGCTGCGCGCATTTACCAGGGTTACCTCTAGCGTGCTGGTTTGAGCCTGTGGGCGGGCAGGCGCTGAAAAATGCACAGCCAGCACGGCCGCATGTATAGCCAGCGACAACACGATGGCAATGCGCAGGTAGTCGTTACGCGGCGCACGTACGCGTAACAGCAGGGCGGAAAGCACAGGCATGGTTGGCCCCGAGACAAGAAAAAAGTCAGGCTGATACTGTTTCGCGTAGCCGGCAATCCAGTTCCAGGCCCAGTTCGTCGTATCCTAATATATCAAGCGTAATGATTTGGCCGCGTTCGAATTCCGGCAGGCCGGGAATACGGGTGACAAAAGGCGCGCAGTCCAAGCGTACCAGGTCGTCGCGCAATACGCTGGCCTGAACGGTGTGCATGCCCTGCTGCTGCAGCCAGCGCAAGCACCAATAGCGTTCCATGGTCGACTGGAAGTCGCCCCACACCATATATTGCGCTTCGAAGGCGCCAATAATGGCGAACAGATCGGCGTCTTTGGGTTTGAAAGGGGCTACCAGGCGCGCCGATACACCGTGTTCGACCGCAGCCAGCAACTGCCATTGGTTGACCAGGTCGACATAGCGCCGCAGTGGCGAGGTGGACCAGGCATATTGCGGTACGCCTATGGCTTCGTGCGGCAGGGCATGTGTGGACATGCGCACGCGTCCTGCCTGTTGCGAGCGGTAAATGCCAGGCACGCCGTGCTGTGCCAGCAGCCCGCCCCAGATATTGTTGGCCAGTATCATGTATTCGGCTACCAGCAGGTCCAGGGGCGCGTTGCGCCGGCGCGGCAGCAGGTGTACCGGAGTATCGGGATCGTCGTAGGGGCCGTCCAGCACAAACGAATACTCGACCCGATTGTTGTTTTCGGTTTTGCCTCTGGCCTGGTCGCGTTGAGCCGACAAGTGCTGGGCAAAGCGCCATAAGGGGCGCAGCCATTCCGCGTAGGGCAGGTCGGACTCCGGGTCGGCCAGCGCCTCGTTGGTAACTTGCGCATCAAGCGTATTGTGGCGCAGGTTTTCACGTACCTGTATGCGTTCCAGGCGGGTTTCCGATGAAATCAGTTCGCCGGTGGCGATATTGGCCTTTATGTATAGGGACAGGGCTGGCCTGACAAGGCCGGCGTCCAGTGAGCATGCGGCAATCAGTTCGTTGGGGAGCATGGGAATCTTGAGCCCCGGGATGTAAACCGTAGACAGGCGCGCCCTGGCCAGCGCGTCGAGCTCGTTGTCGCGCTGAACTGCCAGCCCTGGTACGGCAATGTGGATGCCGATCTGGGTCAGGCCGTCGTCCAGTTGTGTAACCGACAGTGCATCATCGACTTCCGTGGTGCTGGTATCGTCCATGGAATAGGCCACGACCTCGGTGAAAGGCAGGTCGGTGCCGAATTCGCCGGGCTCCACGGGTGGAAATTGCGTCCCTTTTGGAAAATTGACAGACATGAAGCGGTGCAGGTGTATAGCCAGCGCATTTGGCCATGCACCTAGTTGCAGCAGCAGCTTTTCAGGGCTGGTGCGCAGTTGATCGAGCGCCGCCTCGAAGGCTTTCCATTGCAAGGTATTCTTGTCTGGGCGAGTCAGCAGGGTGTTGGCAATATCTTTAATGGCTTGCGGCAGTTGACCGGCCACCATTTGCTCAGTCCATTCTTGCTGTTGGGCCGCCTGCTTCTGCTTTTTTTCGATGGCGGCCAGTGCTGCAGCCAGGATGTCGGGCGGGGCGGGGCGGTAACGGCCCTTGCCGCGCCTGTGAAAGTACGCGGGCGCGCTGTTCAGGGCAAAGATCAGTCCGGCTTTTTCAACCGCGCTGGGTGGATGGCCGAAGTATTCCTGGGCGAAGTCGGCCGTATCGAATTCTTCTTGCGGCGCGCAGTCCCATAAAAAATCAATTTCAAGTGTGAGCGCCAGCGCGCGCGCCTGTTCGAGCATGGCTGCGGGTGCGGGTTGCTCGAAGCTGAACAAGACGCTGGCATTCTTTATTTTGCTGCGCTTGCCAGATTCGGACTCGACTTGCATGGTGGAGTCGCTTTGCGAAAAGATTTTTTCCGCCTTGAAATTGCCGCTGTCTTCGTAAAGAACGTACATAATTTTCCATCTGGATACGTATCAGGTGCGTATCGGTTTGTGTAAAGAATTAGCTGGCTTGAAGCGCAAACTCCAGGACTTCAGGCAGCCACTGCTCGAAGCCCGACAGGCCGTGATCGCCGCCTTCAAGCAGGTGCCCTTGGCTGCCGGCGAACCAGTCGGCCATTTCTTGCCAGTCGAGCACTTCGTCGCCTTTGGCAGCCAACAGATAATAACGTTCAGGCCGGGCAGGCTTGCCTGCGGCCATTTCGGCCAGTTCGTCGACATACTCCGGCAAAAAGACGAAAGCATCGTCTGAATGATACAGCCTGTGCTCGCCTACCTGCGTTGCCAGGTCGCGAGCGGCATACACAGCCGGATTCAGCACTACGGCGCGGCATTTCCAGCGCTCTGCCAAGGTGGCGGCGTAGTAGCCGCCCAGCGATGAACCAATAATGACCAGGTCGTGTTCGGGTTTCAGACCCTGGTCTTCTATGGCTTGTTCAATAAGATGGTTGCATAGCGCAATGGCGCGCTGCGGGCTGGCTGGAAGCTGCGGACACACCCACTGCTCCGCCAGGCCCCGTTCTTGCATGGCTTGTGCCAGCAACATGGCTTTGTATGACTGTGGCGATGAGCGGAAGCCGTGCAGATAGAGGATCATGGCGTTGTCTTCAGGGTTGCAAGCGATCCAGCAGCTTCTGGTGTATGCCGCCGAAGCTGCCGTTGCTCATGATGAGGATGGAGTCGCCAGGCTTGGCCGAAATACATATGGCGTCAACCATGTCATCGATATCGTCGTAGGAAGAGGCTCGCTCGCCCAAGGGCGCCAGGATAAGCTGCGGATTCCAGCCCAGGGCATGTTTGCCGGCTGTGGTGCCAAAACAGAATGTCAGGTCGGCGTCTTGCAAGGCGTCGGGCAGGCGTGCCGCCATGGTGCCCAGCTTCATGGTGTTGGAACGGGGTTCAATCACCGCCAGGATGCGCTGGTTGCCAAGCTGCTTGCGCAGGCCGTGCAGTGTTGTCGCAATGGCGGTGGGGTGGTGGGCGAAGTCGTCGTATACCTTGATGTCTCGAACCGTGCCGCGCAATTCCATGCGCCGCTTGACGCCGCCGAATACAGAAAGCGCTTCCAGGCCAGCTTGCACAGGTACGCCGACATGTTCGGCAGCCGCCAACGCCGCCAGCGCGTTCATGCGATTGTGCTCGCCAGTTTGGTTCCAGCTGATTTGGCCAGCCTTGGCGCCGTTGTGCATGACTTCAAAATACGAGGCATGTGAGTTGGTAACGGCCTGCCATTGCCCCTGCGGGCCGAACGTATGAACCGGCGACCAGCATCCTTGAGCCAGTACGCGATCCAGCGGCTCGCTATTGGTGGGGCGAATAATGCGCCCTTGCGCGGGAATGGTGCGCACCAGATGGTGAAACTGGGTTTCTATCGCGGTCAGGTCTGAGAATATATCGGCATGATCGAATTCAAGATTGTTCAGAATTGCCGTACGTGGCCGATAATGTACAAACTTTGAACGTTTGTCGAAGAAAGCGGTGTCGTATTCGTCGGCTTCTATGACAAACAGGTTTTGCCCGGCACGGTAGCGCGCCGATACCTTCAGGTCGGTGGCTATCCCGCCTATCAGGAAGTTGGGTTCCAGGCCCGCATGTTCCAGTATCCAGGCCAGCATTGAACTGGTCGTGGTCTTGCCATGCGTGCCGGCAACCGCCAGTACATGCTGGCCTTGCAATACATGCTGGCCTAGCCACTGCGGGCCCGACGTGTAGGGCAGGCCTTGGTCGAGTATGGCTTCAAGCAGCGGGTAGCCGCGCGTGACAACGTTGCCGATGATGTATAGATCGGGCTTGAGGCTGGTCTGGGAGGCGTCATAACCTTCAACCAGGCGTATGCCTTGTTCTTGAAGCTGGGTGCTCATGGGTGGGTAAACGGCAGTGTCGCAGCCAGTAACGGTATGGCCCGCTGCGCGTGCGATAAGCGCCAGGCCGCCCATGAATGTGCCGCAAATGCCAAGTATGTGTAAATGCATCGTGATCCTCCGATATCGATATTGTAGTCAGTTGGTGCTGCCCCGGTTGGCGCGCAGGCTGCCAAATCGTTGTTGTTGCTCAAATGCCGCGTGGTCCTCCGGGTGCTATCATGCAAAGGCATGTATATTTTTTCTGGACCCTACAATATGAAACGGCGAGATTTCCTGCGTCATGCGGCGCGCTCAACAGCTGGCGCAACAATTGGCGCGCTATTGCCGGCGCAATGGATACATGCCGCTGCCTTGCCTCCCGATCCCTTCTATGCCCATGCTTTCCCCGACACGCAAGGCCGTCAGGTTGAACTTACCCAGTACCTGGGCAAGCCGCTGGTGCTGAACTTCTGGGCAACGTGGTGCCCGCCCTGTGTCAAGGAAATGCCCGACCTGGATGCCCTGCATGGCAAATACCCGGATGTCCACTTTGTTGGCCTGGCGGTCGACACGCTGGTCAATGTGGAAAAGTTCAGCCGGAAGGTGCAGGTGTCTTACCCTGTGCTCATAGCTGGGCATGGTGGTATACAACTGATGCGCGGGCTGGGCAATAAGCAGGGCGGTTTGCCTTTTACCATTGTGTTCAACGAAAAAGGCCAGGTCGCCACAAAAATACTGGGTCAGATCAAACCAGAAGAGCTCGACGCCTATATACAGGGCATGGTTTAGCTTGGCACTGATAATCAAGCTGTAATCAAGATGCTTTAATGGACAAACACCCCTTTTTAGCGTAAAAAGGCGATCTGTCTTCAAAAAATATCCGCAATGGCGCAGCACATTCTTGTTTTGCATGGTCCCAATCTCAACCTGCTCGGTACACGCGAGCCAGAGGTCTACGGGCGTCATACTTTAGCCGACATCAATCAACGTCTGCAGCAACTGGCAACAGAACATGGCGCAAGTTGCATTGCCTTTCAAAGTAATCATGAAGGTGCGCTCGTCGATCGTATTCAGGCCGCACGCCAGGATCAGACCGACTTCATCCTGATCAATGCCGCAGCGTATACCCACACCAGCGTGGCTGTGCGAGACGCGCTGGCTGCTGTTAGTATCCCTTTTATTGAAGTGCATTTGTCCAATGTGTACAAACGGGAGCCTTTTCGTCATCAGTCTTACCTGTCCGACACGGCGGTAGGCGTGGTCGCAGGGTTGGGCGCTTTCGGATATGAAGCCGCTTTGCGCTATGCTTTAAATAGTTAGGCGCAAAGTCCGCTACTTTTAACCTTTAATCATTACGTTTGCCCTGCGCAATGGCGGTGGGGCAATGTCACGGGAAGTTCGTATGGACCTAAGAAAACTGAAAACCTTGATTGATCTCGTTTCAGAGTCAGGCATAGCCGAGCTCGAAATAACCGAGGGTGAAGGGAAAGTCAGAATCGTGAAATTTTCGCAGGCTGTGCAGCCCGTAGCCTACGCCACCGGGGGTGCCCCCGCCGTAGCGGTGGCGCCTGATGCAGCCCCCGCCGCGCCTGCCGCACCGGTTGGTCATGCCGTCAAGGCTCCTATGGTCGGCACCTTTTATCGCGCGCCTAATCCGGGCGCGTCGCCTTTTGTGGAAGTTGGCCAGTCCGTCAAAGAAGGCGAGCCCTTGTGCATCATCGAGGCCATGAAGCTGCTCAACGAAATCGAGGCCGACAAGTCTGGCGTGATCAAGGAAATCCTGGTTGAAAACGGCGAGCCCGTCGAGTACGGTCAACCTCTGTTTGTGATTGGCTGACATGTTTGAAAAAATACTCATTGCCAACCGTGGCGAGATCGCTCTGCGTATTCAGCGGGCTTGTCGTGAGCTAGGCATTAAAACCGTGGTGGTTCATTCCGAAGCCGACCGCGACGCCAAATATGTGCGTCTGGCCGATGAGTCGGTATGTATCGGCCCGGCGCCAGCGCGCGATAGCTACCTGAATATGCCCGCCATTATTTCGGCGGCCGAGGTCACTGATGCCGAAGCCATACATCCGGGTTATGGCTTTCTTGCCGAAAACGCCGACTTCGCAGAACGTGTCGAGAAAAGCGGTTTTGTCTTTATTGGCCCGCGCTCGGAATCCATACGCCTGATGGGTGACAAGGTCAGCGCCAAGCACGCCATGATAGAAGCCGGCGTACCGGTCGTGCCGGGTTCCGAGGGCGCCTTGCCCGACGATCCCCAGGAACTCGTTCGTATTGCTCGTGAAGTCGGTTATCCGGTCATCATCAAGGCAGCGGGCGGCGGGGGCGGTCGTGGCATGCGTGTGGTTTATACCGAAGCGGCCTTGCTCAATGCTGTCACCATGACGCGTTCCGAGGCAGCGATTGCGTTCAACAACCCCGAAGTCTACATGGAGAAATTCCTCGAAAACCCGCGCCACATCGAAATCCAGATTCTGGCCGATGGCGGGCGCAATGCGGTCTGGCTGGGCGAACGAGATTGTTCCATGCAGCGCCGCCACCAGAAGGTCATCGAAGAAGCGCCGGCTCCGGGCATCCCCCGCCGCCTTATCGAGCGCATAGGAGAACGCTGCGCCGAAGCCTGCCGCAAAATAAATTATCGCGGCGCCGGCACATTTGAATTCCTGTACGAAAACGGCGAGTTCTTCTTCATTGAAATGAACACCCGCATACAAGTCGAGCACACCATTACCGAAATGGTGACTGGCATTGACCTCGTGCAGCAGCAGATTCTTATTGCTGCTGGTGAAAAGTTTACTTTGCGCCAGCGCGATATCCAGTTCAAGGGCCACTCTATCGAGTGCCGCATCAACGCTGAAGACCCGTTCAAGTTTACGCCCAGTCCGGGGCGTATCACCAATTGGCACACCCCAGGCGGCCCGGGCGTGCGCATGGATTCGCACGTGTTCAGCGGTTACGTGGTGCCACCCAACTACGACTCCATGATCGCCAAGCTGATCACCTACGGTGAAACGCGCAAGCAAGCCATCGCCCGCATGGAAATTGCCCTGTCTGAAATGGTGGTCGAAGGGGTGCTCACCAATATTCCTTTGCATCGCGAACTCATGCAGGATGCTCGCTTTGTCGAGGGCGGCACCAGCATTCATTATCTTGAGCAAAAGCTGGCACAACGCCCTTAAACGAATAGGGGGCAGACCACGGTTTTCGATATAGGGGAAAATCGTAGTCTGTCCCCTATGTTTTTTATTGACGGAAATAACTATGCGCGAACTCGTGCTGATTTGCCCCGAGGCACAGGCCGAAGCGCTGTCGGACGCCTTGCTGGAAGCTGGCGTTTTATCGGTGTCGGTTGAAGACGCCGATGGCGATACCGATCTGGAAAGCCCTTTGTTTGGCGAGCCAGGCATGGAGCCACAGGTGCAGGCCTGGAATCGCAACCGGGTAGTGGCCTTGTTGCCCGATGGGCTGGATCCGATGCAGATACTGGAACAACTGCGCGATGCCGGCGTCGCCGACTACCAAGATGGCCAATGGTCGTTGCGCGATGTGCCTGATGCCGACTGGGTGCGCCTGACCCAGGCGCAGTTTCGCCCTATCGAGGTTGGCAACCGGATCTGGATAGTACCCAGTTGGCATCGCGATGATCCCGCCGTTCCAGCAGTGGCCGATGATGGCGCCGAAAACAAGCAAGGGCTGGTCCATATAGAACTTGATCCCGGACTGGCCTTTGGAACCGGCAGCCATCCTACTACGCATTTATGCCTGGAATGGCTGGCCGATAATTTGCGTGGCAATGAAACCGTGCTTGATTATGGTTGTGGTTCGGGTATTTTGGCGATTGCCGCCAAGCTGTTGGGTGCGGCTACCGTCCAGGCTGTCGACATCGACGAGCAGGCAGTACAGTCTACCCGCTACAATGCACAGGTCAATCGGGTGGAATTGCTTGCCATGCTGCCCGATGAACTGCCTGCCGGGCAAACGCAGGTGGTTGTGGCCAATATTCTGTCCAATCCTTTGAAAGTGCTTGCACCCATGCTAGCCGGGCGAGTCTTGCCAGGCGGCCATCTGATTTTGTCGGGCGTGCTCGAGCGCCAGGCAGACGAGGTTGCGCAAGCCTACGCACCCTGGCTGGCCATGAAAGTGTGGCGAGCCCGAGAAGGATGGGTCTGTTTGCATGGCCAAAGATCTAGCTGATGTTCTGAATATTTATTTACGCTTATGGACTTGACCACGCGTTGTCCGCAGTGCGGCACCTGCTTTTCGGCAAGCCTCGAACAATTGAAGTTGCGCAAAGGGTATATCCGTTGTGTTAACTGCGCCAATATTTTCGATGGCTACGAAGCGGTGGTTGACGGCGACGAGGCCCGTGCGCCAGCGCAGGCCGAGCCTGTTCCCGTGGTGCCTGACCATGTCGTGTCTATCCCTGTCGTACCCAAGCCTCTTGTGCAGGCGCCCGAGCCGGTCATGCCCAGCGTGTTGCGACAGCGTCAGCGCCAGACCAAGCACGAGCCTGTATTTATCGTAGAGCCTGCACCCGACCGCTCGGGCTCTGCGTCATCACCCGTGGCGCCTGCGTTCCGTATTTCAACAGAACCGCACAATGCCGCTTCCGGAGTACGCCGCGATCCCGTGATCAGCACCAGCGCCGATACGCCGGGCGAGCCGGCGCTGGCAGCCAGGCCCACGGTGCGTGCGCCGATCTATGTCGAGCCGCGTGTCCAGTCCGGCAATGACGACGCCCTTGTGCCCGAGTTCCTGGAACGTGAAGGGCGCTACCAGGGCGCGATAAGGCTGTTCTGGAGCGTACTGACGGTGGCTGGGATGCTGTTATTGCTGGCGCAACTGGCCTACGTATATCGGTCCCAGATCGCCAACCAGATTCCGGCCTTGCGGCCAGCCCTGACCGAAGCCTGCGTATCGTTGCACTGCAAGGTGGCATATTCCAGGCGCATCGACCAGATCGCCATTATGACTTCGGCCTTAAAGGCGCCGCCCGGAGTGGCTGAACCGCCTAATTCCATGACGCTGCAACTGACTTTGCGCAATCTGTACGCGCAGCCCCAAGAATGGCCTACGCTGGTGCTTGACCTGACTGATTTTTCTGGTACTGTTGTGGCCAGAAAAAACCTGGCGCCAGCCAATTACCTGACATCCGAGGCATTGCAACACCCATTTGCGGCTTCCAGCGAAATCACTGTTGGCGTGCCTATTGTATTGAATGATCTGAAGATCAACGGTTATCAGTTAAGCAAATTTTTTCCATAAGGGATTACATGTCTGACAAGGTTTTGGTTTGCGGGTCGGTGGCCTTTGACACCATTACGGTATTCGAAGGGCACTTCAAAGAGCACATACTTGCCGACAATATTCAGTCGCTCAGCGTATCGTTTTTCGTGCCCAGCATGCGTAAAGAATACGGCGGCTGCGCCGGCAATATTGCATACAATCTGTGCCTCCTGGGAGGCCATCCTGTACCAGTGGCCACGGTTGGCCCCGATGCGGCCGATTACCTGGCCTATCTGCGGAACCTGGGGGTGGACACCAGCCTGATACGTGTTTTGCCCGATATGTACACGCCACAGTGCTACATCACTACTGACCTGGACAACAACCAGATTGCTTCGTTTCACCCCGGAGCCATGATGCTTTCGGCCGAAAACGATCTCACCGGATATCAGGCTGCCTGGGGCATTGTGGCCCCTGACTCGAAAGACGGCATGTTTGCCCATGCCAGCCGCCTGCATAAGCAAGGCATTCCCTTTGTGTTCGATCTTGGCCAAGCCATGCCGCTGTTTTCCGGCGATGACCTGAACAAGATGCTTGAGCTGGCCACCATACTGACCGCCAACGATTACGAGGCCAGTATCGTGGCCCAACGTACCGGGCGCAGCATGGCGCAAATCGCGCAGTCCATGCAGGCGGTTATCGTGACTCGCGGCGCGGAAGGGGCAACGCTTTATTCCGATGGCGCGGAAACCCATATTGCGCCCATCAAGGTTGAGCACGTCGTCGACCCTACCGGCTGCGGCGATGCACACCGGGCCGGCTTGCTATATGGCCTTACACAACACTGGAGCCTGACTGATGCCTGCTGCTTGGCGAACGTAATGGGCAGCTTTAAAATTGGCTCGAAAGGCCCTCAAAATCACAGCCCCGCCCGTGCCGATATCAGTGCCGCGCTTAAGCAGCACTACGGTCTTCGCGTACTGGGTTAACCGACCTGCCATTTATGCCGGCGGCGTATCGGGCAGCCTGTCTTACAAGGAGCAATTCATGATTTCAACTTTTTCCCGGCGTATAAGCTTGCGCCCTGCGCGTGTTCTCGCAATGACTGTACTGGCGGCTTCGATGGCTGTGCTGGCAGGTTGTGCAAACAATACCGCTTCCAGTTCGGTCTATACCTATGGTCAGGCGCAGCGCGAGCAGATCGTGCGTACCGGCACGGTAGACGCGGTTCGTACTGTCATCATCCAAAAAGACAGTTCCAGCGGCGTTGGCGCCTTGGCTGGTGGCGCCCTTGGCGGTGTTGCCGCCAGCACGATAGGTCGTGGAACCGGAAATATTCTTGCCACCATCGGTGGCGGGTTGCTGGGCGCGGTAGCGGGCAATGCGGTTGAAAACCAGGTGGGCAAAACCCAGGGCCTGGAAATTACGGTTCGGCTCGATAACGGCGAAACACGCGTTATTGCGCAAGCCGCCGATGTCGCCATTGGTGTAGGCCAGCGCGTGCGCCTGATCAGCGGTAATGGTCCTACGCGTGTGGTGCCGATGTAATCAGGCTGATTACACTCCAAACAGGGAGAATGTAAAATGCTGCAGCACCATCATGGCTACCTGGGCCAGCACCAGTAGCACCAGCGGCGATAAATCAAGCCCGCCAAGATTGGGCAGAATGCGCCGTATGGGGTCAAGCAAAGGGGCAGTAAGCGTATGCAGCAGCGGCATAATGGGTGCCAGCGGATTCACCCAAGATAAAACCGCTTGTATCAGCGTTACCCATAAAATCAGGTTGAAGGTCCATTTCAGCACTGTCAGGAAAGCCGTTACAGCCAGGGCCAGAAGACTGTCAACAGACGGCAACTGGCCCGTCAGCAGCATGACAGTCAATAATAAATAAACCAGGGCGGTCAGCCAGCACGCCAGCATGCTGGGCCAGTCGAGTCGGTTGCTGGGCGCCAATACCTTGCGTATGGGTTGAATCAGCCAGTCGGTGCCACGCAAGACTGCTTGCGAGTAAGGGTTGAACGGATGCAGGCGTATGGCGTACATCCAGGCACGGACGATTAATACAATCCCGAACAGGGAAAAAATGATATTGATAAGAAAATGCAAAACTTCGCTGAGCATGGTTAGGCTACACAGGATTTCAGAAGCGACATTGTCGCATGAGAGTCACCGCCGTGATAATGGAATGATAAAAAAACAGCCTGGTCAAAACCAAGCTGTTTCATAAGCAGCCCAACTTTTTTCTGCGTGATCTGGGCTGTACCAAGGCAACTATGCAATCAAGGGCGGTTACCTGTGGGGAAGGGCCACGATGCGGCCGGGTTTACGGTTTTTTTGTTGGCGGGGGCTGCCGTTGCCGCCTTGGTATTGGCCTTTTTAGGGGCTGCTGCCTTTTTTGCAGTAGTCGTGCTGGCCGCTTTTTTGGCCGGAGCCGCTTTAGCAGGCGCCGTCTTGGCTGCCGTTGTTTTCGCAGGTGTGGCTTTTTTTGCTGCCGCCTTTACGGGCGCCGCCTTTTTTGCCGCAGCAGTTTTGGCTGGCGCTACCGCTTTGCTTGCCGCGGGCTTGGCTGCTGCTTTTTTCACTGCGGGAGCTTTGGCTGGTGCAACTGTTTTGACAGCGGCTTTGCTTGCTGTGGTCTTGGCCGGTGTGGCCTTTTTTGCGGCTGTCTTGCTTGCTACTGCCTTTTTGGCAGGGGCTGCCGCTTTTGCTGGCGCTGCCTTGGCTACAGACTTGCTTGCTGCTTTGGTGGCCGGTGCTGTTTTCGGGGTAGTTGCTTTCTTTGCTACGGTGGTGGACTTTTTGGCGGGCGCTGCTTTTTTGGCGGCTGCGGGTTTGGTGTCAGCGTTGTTGGCTGAGGCTGCTGTTGTGGCAGAGGCCGTTTTTTTGCTGGCCGTTTTCGATGCGGCCTTTTTGGCTGTAGCCATAATTAATGCTCCTTGAGATTGAGTCTAAGAGAACGTCCACCCATTTGAAATGGCCCCCACCTTGGGTGCGACCCATCTCAAATGGTGCAAGCGTGCAAAGTATCACAACTTTGCACGCCTAGAGTCTAACGTAAGCCTTTGCTCTATTCCAAGCATTATTCCCAGCTTAATGCACCACCGGTCTGATATTCAATGACACGTGTCTCAAAAAAGTTGCGCTCTTTCTTTAGGTCTATCATTTCGGCCATCCAGGGGAAGGGGTTTTCTTCCTGTGCAAACTGTGCTTCCAGCCCGATTTGCTGGCAGCGACGATTGGCGATAAAGCGCAAGTACGACTTGAACATCGAGGCGTTCAGGCCGAGCACGCCGCGCGGCATGGTGTCTTCAGCGTAAGCATACTCAAGGTCTACGGCCTGACGGAAGAGAGCGTGGAGTTCTTCACGAAAGGCAGGTGTCCAGAGATGTGGGTTCTCGAGCTTGATGGTGTTGATGAGGTCGATGCCGAAATTGCAGTGCATGGACTCGTCGCGCAAAATGTACATGTACTGTTCAGCGGCACCCGTCATTTTGTTTTGTCGGCCCAGCGCCAGGATTTGCGTAAATCCAACATAAAAGAACAGGCCTTCCATCAGGCAGGCAAACACGATCAGCGATTTGAGCAAGGTCTGATCGGCTTCGGGCGTGCCGGTGACGAAGTGAGGGTCGGCGATGGCGTTGATGAACGGGATCAGGAACTCGTCTTTGGCGCGTATCGACGGCACTTCGTTGTAGGCGTTGAAAATTTCGCCTTCATCGAGATCCAGGCTTTCGACGATATATTGATAGGCGTGCGTATGGATGGCTTCCTCAAAGGCTTGGCGCAGCAGGAACTGGCGGCACTCCGGAGCCGTGATATGGCGATACGTGCCCAGTACGATGTTGTTGGCTGCCAGCGAATCGGCCGTTACAAAGAAGCCCAGGTTGCGCTTGACAATACGACGCTCGTCTTCGGTCAGCCCGTTGGGGTCCTTCCACAAGGCGATGTCGCGTGACATATTGATTTCTTGCGGCATCCAGTGGTTGGCGCAAGTGGCCAGGTACTTTTCCCAAGCCCATTTGTATTTGAATGGCACCAATTGGTTGACGTCGGTTTTGCCGTTGATGATGCGCTTGTCGTCGGCGCGTACGCGCGCAGCGGTATCGGCGGACGCGGCGGCGGCAGTGGTCGAGGCCATTGCAATGTCGTCGTGGTTGCGGGGGGCGGCACTGCTTGCTGCGGGTGCGGTGGCAGGGGTATCTTCCCAGTTCAACATAATATTTGTCCGTGTCAGGTTATTGGCAGGCTTCGCATTCTTCAAAGCCGTCGTCGCCGGGGCGCATGGTGCAGGCATCGCCTACGATTTCGGCTTGGGGTAAGGCGACTGCGGGAGCCAGCATGGCGGGAGCATGGGTGCCGTTGGCGACAGCATTGAGCTCACCGCCACGGCCCGTGGATTTTTCGGCGCTGGTGGCGCCACTGGAGCGCAGGTAATAAGTGGTTTTCAGGCCACGCAACCACGCCAGCTTGTAGGTGTCGTCAAGTTTCTTGCCTGACACGCCGGCCATGAAAATATTCAGCGATTGCGCCTGGTCTATCCATTTTGAACGCCGTGCCGCGCATTCGACCACCCAGGTCGGATTGATTTCGAAGGCTGTCGCGTACAGTTCGCGCAAGTCGTTGGGGATGCGGTCGATGCGGGCCAGGCTGCCGTCAAAATATTTCAGGTCGGCGACCATGACTTCGTCCCATAGGTTGCGTGCTTTCAGGTCACGCACCAGGTAGTCGTTGACGACGGTGAATTCGCCCGACAGATTGGATTTGACGTACAGGTTGCGGTAGTTGGGCTCGATGCAAGGCGAGACGCCGATAATATTGGAAATGGTAGCTGTAGGCGCAATGGCTACACAATTGGAGTTGCGCATGCCGTGCTGGCTGATGTGGGCGCGCAGGCTATCCCAGTCTAGCGTGCTGCTGTCATCGACCTCTACGTAGCCGCCACGCTCTTCGCGCAGCATGGCCAAGGTGTCTTGCGGCAATATGCCGCGATCCCACAAGGAGCCCTTGAAGGTTTCATAGTGGCCACGCTCTGCCGCCAGCTTGCTCGACGCCCAGTAAGCGTAATAGCACAGGGCCTCCATGGAGCGGTCGGAGAACTCGATGGCCGCATCGGATGCAAAAGGCACGCGCATGGTGTGCAGGCAGTCCTGGAAGCCCATGACGCCCATGCCCACGGGGCGGTGGCGTACGTTGGAATTGCGCGCCTTGTCCACAGCGTAGTAATTGATGTCGATGACGTTATCAAGCATGCGCATGGCCGTGGTGATGGTGCGCTGGAGCTTGTTGTGGTCGAGCACATACTGGCCGCTGGCGTCTTGCTTCAGGTGGGCTGCCAGGTTGACCGAGCCCAGATTACACACGGCAATTTCGGTGTCGCTGGTGTTGAGCGTGATTTCCGTGCACAGGTTGGAACTATGCACCACGCCTACGTGTTGCTGCGGCGAACGAATATTGCAGGGGTCTTTGAAGGTGATCCAGGGGTGGCCGGTTTCAAACAACATCGATAGCATTTTGCGCCACAGCGCCGTGGCCGGAATTTTCTTGAACAAGGTCAGTTCGCCGCTGGCTGTCTTGGCTTCGTAGCCGATGTAAGCTTCTTCAAAGGCGCGACCGTATTTGTCGTGCAGATCGGGAGTGTCAGAGGGCGAGAACAGCGTCCAGTCGCCATTTTCCATCACGCGTTTCATAAACAGGTCGGGTACCCAATTGGCCGTGTTCATGTCATGGGTGCGGCGGCGTTCGTCGCCGGTGTTCTTGCGCAGTTCCAGGAATTCTTCGATGTCCAGGTGCCAGGTTTCCAGGTAGGCGCAAACGGCGCCCTTGCGCTTGCCGCCCTGATTCACGGCTACAGCGGTATCGTTGACCACCTTGAGGAAGGGCACGACGCCCTGGCTTTCGCCATTCGTGCCTTTGATATGGCTGCGCAGCGCGCGTACCGGGGTCCAGTCATTGCCCAGGCCGCCCGCATACTTGGCGAGCAAGGCGTTGTCTTTGATGGCGTCGTAGATGCTGGCCAGATCGTCGGCAACGGTGGTGAGGTAGCACGATGACAGTTGCGAATGTATGGTGCCCGAGTTGAATAGCGTAGGCGTGGAGCTCATGAAGTCGAAGGACGACAGAATTTCGTAGAATTCGATGGCGCGAGCTTCACGCTGGTCTTCGTTGAGTGCCAGCCCCATGGCGACACGCATGAAAAACACTTGAGGCAGTTCAATGCGGCGGTTGCGGATATGCAGGAAGTAGCGGTCGTACAGGGTTTGCAGGCCCAGATAGTTGAATTGCAGGTCGCGCTCGGCCTTGAGGGCCTGGCCCAGTGTTGCCAAGTCGAACTCTGCAAGCTTGGCGTCGAGCAGGCCGCCTTCAATACCAATCTTGATGAACTCAGGGAAGTAGGTGGCGTATTGCGTGCCCATGGCTGCTTGCGACACTTCTGTGCCCAGCACCTCTTTGCGGATCGTGTGCAATAACAGGCGCGCGGTAACTTGGCTGTACGAGGGATCGTTTTCCACCATGGCGCGCGCCGAAAGAATGGCCGATTTGAAGACTTCGTCGACGGGAATGCCGTCATAGAGGTTTTTGACCGTTTCTTTCAGAATGGCGTCGGTGTCGATGTCGTGGGGCAGGTTTTGGCCGGCCTCGGCAATGGTCGCACGTAGCTGACCCAGATCGAGGGGGCGCTTGACGCCGTTCTCGGTGACGTTCAGTGCGGGGTGTTCGATTACCGGCTGGCTGGCTGCTTTCAGGGCGCGTTCCTGGGTTCGTTTTTCGCGATACAGCACGTAGGCGCGGGCCACATCGTGCTCACCTGAACGCATCAGAGCCAGTTCGACCTGGTCCTGGATTTCTTCAATGTGAAAGGTGCCGCCGCTGGGGCGGTTGCGCATCAGTGCATTGGCAACTTGCTCAGTCAGGTTTTCGACGATTTCGCGTATGCGTGCCGAAGCCGCGCCTTGGCCGCCCTTGACCGCAAGAAAGGCTTTGGTCAGGGCAATGGCTATTTTGCCAGGTTCGAAACTCGCCACGGCGCCGTTGCGTCGAATGATGTGGAAATTTTGCCATAGTCCGGTGGCGGAGTGGTCTACGCTGGCAGTTGCCTGATCAGGCCGGGCAGTGTCGGGTGTGGCCTGGGCGGTTTGAGTGGTTTGCATGAGTACTCCTGTGCGAAATTAGCGTGCAATTGGCAGCGCATTTACGGCAATTTTAGTGATGGTGGGCTGCTTGAAACAGGCGAGCGAGCTTCCGCTCTGTACAGGTGTTATGGGCCTGCGACCACTATATATTGTGGTTTGTATTTTATTGAGCACTAATTGTAGTGATTGATCTGATGTGAATCAAGCTGGTTGGGGGCTTGATTTTTTTATTTTTTGAGTTTTTTTACAGCAGATAAATAAAGCACAAAGGCGTAAGCCCCGTCAGGCTTGGCGCGGCAGCGTTTTGCCCGATGCGTGGATGAGGTTGTAAGAAAATGTTAAAAATAGTGGTGAGCTGCCTGGCTCGCAGGCCAGATTAGCGCGCAGCGCGTAATCAGACAAACGCAACGCCCATACACAAGTACAGCGTAAGCTGACAAACAACGTCACACCCATACAAGCACAGCGTCATCCGACAAAACCTTCTCGGCCAGCGCTTGCCGCCGGAATTACCACTTCAAATACAGCATGGCTTTGGCCAGCAGTACGATGCCCAGCATATGGGTGAAAACGCTGATGTGGATGCGTTGCACGTATCGTGTCTTGAGCAGGCCTTTGCTGCCCAGCACCATGGCCGTCATGAAATGTCCCAGCACGCTTAGCGCGAGAATGATTTTTATCGTAAGCAGCAAACCGAAACTGCTATCGAATGGATGGGCCAGGATGACGCGATAATTCCAGGCCATGCCAATGCCCGCGCCATACAGCACCAGTAGCGTCCAGGGCATGATTTGGCGTGCCCGCTTGCCGATGGCGCGTTCTACATCGCGCATGGAGTCGCGTGCGACGTTTTTGCGTATGCCTTCAAGTATCAAGACTTCAAAGAACACCGTACCGACAAAAATAAATGCCGCAAACAAATGCAGGGTGAGCAAGACAGGGTAGCTCATGGCAAGGGGACTCCGGGCGCTATAAAAAATGACCGCCACAGGTGCCGCGGATGGCGCAGATTGCAGTCGGCAATCAGTATTGTAGGGCTGCGACTGTTTTTTCTTCGTGATTCCTTGTGGGGCTTGTGGTTTTACAGGCCGCCCGCACTAATGTACGCATCTAAGCTGAGGGGCTAAAATCGTTTACGTTTTGTGTTTAAAGGAAGGCCAAGTATGTTCCGTTTCCTGCCTCGTCCGCTTGCCATGCTGGCCGGACCCATCATTGTTTTATTCATTGCGGGTTGCGCTGCGCCAGTCAGTCCGCCCGCGCCGCAGCCGATCAAAACCGCGCCTACTTGCCAGGCTGCCGCTGCCGGCAATACGGTAGCGGGAAATTGGCTTAGCGTGCGCAAGCAAAAAGGCGTAGCCGGCGAGCTGCGCACCTTGTTTACCCTGCATGCCAACGGCACGATGGCTTATACCGAGCTGCTGAAGCGTGGCAAGAACCCGTCGCGTGGCATAGACGAGACCGGTTGCTGGCGGCAAGAACAGCAAACCCTGGTGCTGCAAACCCTGCTATCCAACGGCGCGCCCATTGAATCGGACGACCCTATTTATACGAACCGCTATACCGTAGTGTCAGTGGTAGGTGGCACGCTCACGCTGCGCGGGCCGGATGGCGCCACCATTAAGGCCAAACGCATGTCGCCAGGATACCGATTGCCGTTTTAAGGTTTTCGTAGGTCGGATTGGCGCCGCCAGGCGCGTAATCCGACAAGCAGCCCTATATCGCAGCCAAGCGCTTCAGCACGGTATCGCGGCCCAGTATCGACAGTACGGCGCCTATCGCCGGTGTCTGCTTCTGCCCGGTGACCGCAAGGCGTAGGGGTACCCCCAGCTTAGGCATTTTCACGCCATGCTCGGCCAGCAATGACTTGATCAGCGTATCCAGCGCTTCGCTGGTCCAGTCCGGCAATGCCTTGGCTTGCTGCGCAAATGCCGCAAGCAGCGCCAGTGCAGCGTCGTCAAGGTACTCGGCGCGCAATTCGGCGCTGGCAGCAGTGTACTGACCGCAAAACAGCATGGCGCCATCGGCGAGCTGGTTCAGGGTTTCGGCACGATCTTTGAGCAAGCCCATGACCGCCGGTAAATCAACTGCCTGTGGGTTGCCTTGCAGCTTCAGGATGCGCGGAGCGACACGTTCTGCCAGGTCGGTGTTGCTGCTGTTTTTTATGTATTGGGCATTGACCCAGTTCAGTTTTTTCGGATCCCACTGCGCGGCTGATTTGCTCAGATTGCGCGTGTCGAACCAGGCCACCAGTTGTTCGCGCGTGAACAGCTCGTCGTTGCCGTGGCTCCAGCCCAGGCGGGCCAGATAGTTCACCATGGCTTCAGGCAGGTAGCCTTCATTGTCGTACTCCATGACATTGACAGCGCCATGACGCTTGGATAACTTTTCACCATCGGGGCCCAGTATCATTGGCACATGCCCGTATTCGGGCAGTGTGGCGCCCAGGGCGCGTAAAATATTGATCTGGCGCGGCGTGTTGTTGACATGGTCGTCGCCACGCAGCACATGGGTGATCCGCATGTCCCAGTCATCGACGACCACACAGAAGTTGTACGTGGGCGTACCGTCGGGCCGCGCAATGACCAGGTCATCCAGTTCAGTGTTGTCGAAGCTGATATGGCCTTTGATCAGGTCGTTCCAGCCTGTGGCGCCTTCCAGCGGGTTCTTGAAGCGCACCACTGGCTTGCGGCCGGTCGGAATGGCGGGCAGCGTCTTGCCGGCTTCGGGCCGCCAAGTGCCGTCGTATCGGGGCTTGGCGCCCGCTGCGCGTGCTTTTTCGCGCATGGCTTCAACCTCGTCGGGGCTACTGTAGCAATAGTAGGCTGTACCATCCGCCAGCATTTTTTGCACCACTTCGCGGTAGCGGTCCATGCGTTGCATTTGGTAGAACGGCCCTTCGTCGGGTTGCATGTCGAGCCAGGCCATGCTTTGGAGTATGGCCTGGACGGCTTCAGGCGTAGAGCGTTCTACATCGGTGTCTTCTATGCGCAAAATGAAAGCGCCTTGATGGTGGCGCGCAAATGCCCATGAAAACAGGGCAGTTCTGGCGCCGCCCAAATGAAGGTAGCCCGTAGGCGAGGGTGCGAAGCGTGTGCGAATGCTGGAGGAAGTAGACGTGGTCATGGTTAGTCGTTAGGCTTAGGCATGTGCCGGTTTGGCTGGCATGCACAAAAAAGTAGCAATAGACCTATTTTAGAGTACACACCAATTTTCGTTTAAACCGGATCCCGTATGCCGCGCCATCGTCTTGCCGCCTTGTTCGAACCACGTTCGTTAGTGGTGCTTTCCGATCGCCCTTTGCCTATTGCCAATAGCGTGCCCCGCTCGCTTAATAACAGTACGACCATCATCGAAGTTGATTCGGGCGAAAACGTTTGTTTGCCTCAGGCGCTTAATGGGGTTGATGCCAACATGCGTATAGACCAGGCCCTGGTGTGCGTGGCGCCCGAGCGCCTGCCCCAAGTGCTGGCAGCCTTAAAGGCTTGCAGACCCAGATGCGTGACCTTATTGCAGCATAGCATTCCCTCGGCAGACCCCGTCGAAGATATGGTGTTTTGCCGAAGCTGGGGCGAATTGAACGACTGCCTGCTGCTTGGTCCGCGTTCTTTTGGCGTGCAACGTCCGCATCTGGGTATCAACCTCAGCCACGAGCCCCATGTGGGGCTGGGCGGGCGCGTGGCGCTGGTGGCGCAGTCGCGCTCCATCACGGCGTCGGTGCTCGACTGGGCCGAAGACGTCAGGCTGGGTTTTTCAGCCGTGGTGTCATTGGGCGACGAAAGTGTTGTCGATGTAGCCGATGTGCTTGATTATCTGGCCATGGATCCACGCACCGACAGTATTGCGTTGTATCTGGAAGACACCAGTTCTTCGCGTCGTTTTACCAGTGCGCTGCGCGCCGCCGCCAGCGTCAAGCCCGTCATCGTCTTGAAAGTCGGGCAGTATGCCGCGCCGGACGCCACTGAAGACATCGTGTTCAATGCGCTGTTGCGTCGTGCAGGGGCGGTGCGCATCCGGTTGTTCGTGCAGCTTTTTTCAGCCATTAAGGTGCTGGTGCATACCAGGCGGCCACGCGGGCGGAAAATTGCGCTGTTTTCCAATGGCGATGGCGCTGCCCGGCTGGCGCTCGATGTCATGGGCGATACGGCGGCCGTGTTTCGGGCCGACCTGACCCAGGCCAGCATCAAGGCACTCGACAGCCTGCTTGAAGCGGGTGCTAAAAGCGGCAATCCGATTATCACCTATGCGCCGTTGACTCCCGAAAAAGTACAGCAAATCATCGGGATTCTGGCTGATGATCCGGGGGTTGACGGCGTCCTGGTGCTGCTGGCGCCCGACCCCTTGTCTGATCTCTACAGTATCGCGCAGCAACTCGCCCTGATCTCCCCTGATTCACGCAAGCCCATCGTTACGTGTTTTATGGGCGACGCCACAATGCGGCCCTTGCGGCATGTGCTCGATAGTGTCGGGACGCCGGCCTTTCGTACCCCTGAATCGGCAGCCAACGCCTTTGGCATCCTGGCGTCATATCACTACAACCAGACGCTATCGCAGCAGATCTTGCCGCCCGAGCCGTTGAACCGACCGCCCAATCTCGAAGAGGCGCGCGCCCTGGTGCGTGGCATTCAAAGCCAGCGCCGCTACCGCCTGACTGAAGGCGAATGTCGCCATTTGCTTGATTGCTTTCATATACCTTTGCAATACGCTTCCGCTACGAATGACATTGCGCAGGAACGGTCCGATGATAGCTTGCCCATGTGCATACAAGTGCGTCTTGATAGCAAGCTAGGGCCTTACATTACCTTTGGGCCGGGGGGGCAAGATGCGCTCTTTGCGGGGGCCTACACCGCCACTGAACTGCCGCCCCTGAACAGCTACCTGGCACGCAAGCTGATGCTGCGCAGCAGCGTCTGGCAGCGCGGGCTTTCACGGCAAATGACGCCGGCGGCCTTCGAGCTGCTTATCGATTTGCTGGAACGCATTTCTGAACTGGTCAGTGAACTGCCCGCGCTGGAGTCCCTGCTGATCGACCCCTTGTTCGCTGGCGATACCCAGTTGCTTGCCCATAGCGTACATATCACGCTGACCACAGCATCCATGCTGGTGCTGCCAGAAACCACAGGCTACAGGCATATGGCCATACACCCTTATCCGCGTCGCTTGGTCCAGACCAAAGTCTTCAAAGACGGCAGCCCCTGGATGCTGCGCCCAATACGGCCCGAAGACGCTGCGCCTTTGCAGGAGTTCGTGCGCGGTTTGTCTGATGAGTCGCGCTATATGCGTTTCGTTTCCATGATGCGCGAGCTGACACCGCGCATGCTGGAGCGCTATACCCGCATCGATTACGACCGCGAGCTGGCTTTGGTGGCGACTGTGCAGGTTCCCAACCCCGAAAACCGAGGCCACCCGCGCGAGCAAATCATAGGGTTTGCGCACTATCTGCGCAATGCGGATGGGCGTGGGGCGGAATACGCCCTCGTCATTGCCGATGCCTGGCAGCGCCGTGGCCTGGGCGCGCGGCTTATGGGTGGATTGATCGAGGCGGCCCTGATCCAGGGCCTGACCTATATCGATGGCGTGGTGCTGGCCACCAATCGGCCCATGCTAAGCCTGATGGCGCATTTAGGCTTTCGCAACGATTACGACCAAGAAGACCCAAGCATGCGTCGGGTATGGCTAGATCTTGGCGAAACCCATCAATCGTAGGTCATAACGTGACCTACGAACCTGCTCCAGAGTGTTTTTGGCGCCAACGTTACCAGAACCAGACAACGTCACTAAAGTACCGTAAACACTTAAACCAAAAATGTTCTAGACCAGCACCTTGCGCAAGAAAGCTGAAATGTCGTTGACCTCTTCCAGGCACAGGGAATGTTGCATGGGGTAGGTTTTCCAGCTTACCTGGTAGCCCATCTCGAGCAGTTTTTGCCGGGTTTCTTCGCCGCGTGGCAATACGACCATCGGGTCCATGGTGCCATGGGCCAGAAAGACAGGCGTGTCCTGGTTGGTGGCGTGGCGCTCGGCAGGCGCCTGGCTGGCCAGTGGCAAATAACCTGATAACCCAACCAGGCCGGCCAGCTTGTGACTGGAGCGCAGCCCCGTTTGCAGGGTCATGGCGCAGCCCTGCGAAAACCCGGCCAGTACTATGTTTTCGCTGGGAATGCCGCGGGCGATTTCGCGTTCGATAAGGGCCTCGACGGCAGCTTGCGAACTGCGCAGGCCAGGTTCGTCTTCGCGCCGTACGAGGTCGGGCATGAAAATATCGTACCAGGCACGCATCGCCATGCCGTTGTTGATGGTGACCGGCCGCACGGGAGCATGTGGAAATACAAAGCGGATGGGTGGTGCGTTATGCAGGTTCAATTCCGGCACCAGCGAGACGAAGTCGTTGCCATCGGCGCCCAGGCCATGCAGCCAGATGATGGCGTGGCTGGGGTTGGGCTTGGTTTCGAGTTCTATGCATTCCAGTAAAGGTTGGCTCATTCTTGTTCCGTAGAGTCGTTAAGTGCTTTAAGGGCCTGAAATAGGGCGCGGTAGTGTTTGCGTTGTGGGTCCTGGCCGGCTTGCAGGGCGGCGTTGCTTTGCGCTTCTTTGCGGCTGGCCCGTATCAGGGTGCGCAGATGCTGTGCATCGGCGCCCGGGTAGGCAGCCAGCAAGCCTGTAAGGGCCTCGTCATCTTTAATGAGCAGGTCGCGCAGGGCTTCCAGCCTGTGCATGGCTAGTGTTTGTTCGCGCGATCCATTTTCCCATATGTCCAGTTGCGTCCGTATGGTATCGGCATCGGCCTGGCGCATCAACTTGCCGACGTAATGAATCTGTCGGCGTCGGCCCTCGCGGCTGGTGGTGCGCTGCGCCAGGCGTATTGCTTCGTAAAGGATTTCAGGCAACGGCAATTGCTTGAGCCTGTCGGTGGATAGCTCGACCAGCTGGGCGCCCAGGTCTTGCAGCGCCAGCATGTCGCGTTTGACTTGCGACTTGCTGGGCCTATCGTAGCCATGATCGTCCGGTTCTGCTGAAGTGTCTGCGGGAAAGTTTGGCATGGAAGTCAATAAAGTATTCTTTAATTGGCTATGATAACCGTCTAACCTGAAAGAGCAGCAATGAGCCACCAACCCTTATCTAATCTACCCATATCTGAAAACCAGACTCGTTTCCGCGAGCTGGTCAACGACGCCCTTAATCATGCCAAGTCGCTAGGGGCTACAGACGCCGCTGCCGAAATTTCCGAAAGCCGCGGATTATCGGTGTCGGTGCGCAACAACGATGTTGAAACCGTCGAACAAACCCGTGACCGTTCCCTGGACGTTACCGTGTTTTCCGGCAAGCGGCGTGGTTCAGCTTCCACCTCCGATTTCTCGGCGCAGGCCTTGCAGGAAACCGTCGAGGCAGCCTGGCATATTGCGCGTTATACCGCTGCCGACCCCGCCGCCGGCCTGCCTGAAGCCGATTGCCTGGCCAACGACTACCCCGACCTGCAACTGCATCATCCCTGGGCCATTTCGGCAGAAGAAGCCGCCGCGCTGGCTATCAAGGCCGAAAATGCAGCTCGTGCCACTAGCCCGCTCATCACCAATACCGATGGGGCTTCAGTCGATACCTACGAAGGCCATTTTGTATTGGGCAACAGCCGTGGTTTCATGGGCGGCTATCCTTATTCGCGGCACAGTATTTCGGTGGCGCCCATCGCTGGTCGCGGCAGCCATATGCAGCGCGACTACTGGTATACCGCTGCGCGCTCTGCCTCCGACCTGGCCGACCCAGCCGCAGTAGGGCGTTATGCCGCCGAACGCACTCTGTCCAGGATGTCGGCTCGCCGCATTAAAACTGGCCGCTTTCCTGTACTGTTCGAGGCGCCGTTGGCCGTGGGGCTACTGGGTGCGCTGGTTCAGGCCACCAGTGGCGGCGCCTTATACCGCAAGGCCAGCTTTCTGCTCGATTCGCTGGGTAAACCCATTTTGTCGGACCACATCGACATCACTGAAGATCCGCACGTTCCTGGCGCCATGGGCAGTTCCCCCTTCGATGGCGAAGGCGTGCGCACGCAGGCGCGCGATTTGGTCGTTGGCGGCGTACTGAACGGTTATTTCCTGTCTACCTACACGGCGCGCAAATTGGGCTTGCAATCTACCGGCAACGCTGGCGGCTCGCATAATTTAAGCCTTACGTCGCAGCTTACCCGCCCGCAAGACGATTTCCGCGCCATGCTTAAAAAAATGGGCACAGGTTTTCTGGTCACCGAGCTTATTGGTCAGGGCGTCAACTATGTCAGCGGCGACTATTCGCGCGGGGCATTTGGCTACTGGGTCGAAAATGGCGAGATCCGCCACGCGGTGCAAGAAGTCACCATCGCTGGCAATCTGGCCGACATGTTTCGCCAGATACTCGCCGTGGGGGCGGATGTCATTACGCGGGGTTCCAAGAGCACAGGCTCGATACTGATCGAGCAAATGGCAATTGCCGGCCAATAGGGCCAAGATGCGGGCATGGCCTTGCCAGGCGCCTAAGGGATTTATCCGCGTTACAAGAGTTGCTACACAGTGTAATATCCGCGGTAGCTGTTTCAATGCAAAAATATCGAATGCCAAAAGGAGAACTCGTAATGCAGCGTCGTTCATTTCTTAAAAAAGCAGGGTTGGGGGCAATGGCTGGGTCAGCCGTCGTTGCCGCACCTGCATTTGCGCAAAGCACCCCTAAAATCAGTTGGAAAATGACGTCCACTTACGGGCCGTCAACACCGCCGCTGTTCAATACAGCGCAAACCTTCTGCAAAATGGTGGAAGAAGCCACTGATGGTAATTTTTCCATTCGCTTATATCCCGCCGGCGAAATCGTTCCCGGTTTCGGCGTCATGGACGCGGTCAGCAACCGTACTGTCGAATGCGGTCAAACTGCTTCGTATTACTACTACGGCAAAGACCCTTCCTTCTGTTTCGACACCGCAGTTCCTTTTGGCCTGAACGCCCGCCAGATGTACGCCTGGATGTACGAAGGCGATGGCATGAAGCTAATGCGCGAATTGTTTGCGCCGCGCAACATCGTCAACTTTCCCTTGGGCAACACTGGCACGCAAATGGGCGGCTGGTATCGCAAAGAAATCAAATCGGTTGCCGATTTGCAAGGCCTGAAAATGCGTACCGCCGGTTTTGGGGGCGAAGTCTTGTCGCGCATGGGTGTTGTGCCTCAGCAAATTCCCCCTGGCGACATTTACCCTTCGCTTGAAAAAGGCACGCTCGATGCCGTTGAATTCGTGGGTCCGGTCGATGACGAAAAACTGGGTTTCCAGAAAGTTGCCAAGTACTACTACTATCCGGGCTGGTGGGAAGGCTCCGCCCAGGTTTCGTTGTATGTCAACGACCAGGCCTATAACGATTTGCCCAAGGCATATCAAAGCCTGATCGACACGGCTACACGCGCTGCAGGCAACACCTTGCTGGGCAGCTACGATGCTAACAATCCCGCAGCCTTGCGCCGCCTGATTGCCAGCGGGGCCATCTTGAAAGCATTCCCGCGCGACGTCATGGACGCTTCATTCAAGGCTTCCAACGAAGTCTACAAAGAATTCTGCGACAAGAACGCCATGTTCAAGAAAATTTACGACAACTACATGGGTTTCCGCGACAACGTCGTGCCATGGTTCCGTGTCGCAGAAGGTTCTTACGACAATTATCTGGGCATTGCCCTGGCCAACCAGAAGAAATAGTTCTGGGGCCTGTCGGGTTACGCGCCTGGCGGCGCTAATCCGACTTACATCATGCCATTACAGAAACCACTGGCCTGGGTTTGTAGGTCAGATTAGGGCGCAGCCCGTAATCCGACAGCCAGTGCCGGTTTCAAAACCTCCCTTTCAAAGGCAGGTTTTTGCGTACCTGCTACGCAAAAAATCCCAGCTATGTTAATATCATGGACTTTTCTGGTCGATGTGCACGGGCGAAACACAACGCTTAGACACTGAAGTCGTTACAGAAAAGGCGGCCTGCCGGGTGTTCCGGGGGCTTATTTTTGAATATTTAGGAACCATCATGAAGACATTTGTGGCCAAGCCGCATGAAGTCAAACGTGACTGGTACGTGATTGACGCCAAGGGCAAAGTCCTCGGTCGTGTGGCCAGCGAAGTCGCACGTCGTTTGCGCGGCAAGCACAAGCCAGAATTCACGCCCCACGTTGACACCGGCGATTACATTGTCATTATCAATGCCTCTGAAATCGTTGTTACGGGCAACAAGTCGCAAGACAAAAAATACTATCGTCACTCGGGCTACCCCGGTGGCATAACAGAAACCACCTTCGAGAAAATGCAACAGCGTTTTCCTGGTCGTGCAATCCAGAAAGCCGTCAAAGGCATGCTGCCCAAAGGGCCGCTGGGTTACGCAATGGCCAAGAAGCTCAAGGTTTATGCCGGCGCCGAGCATCCTCACTCTGCTCAGCAGCCCAAACCGCTGGAATTCTAAGGATAGGTCATGATCGGTAATTGGAATTATGGAACAGGCCGCCGCAAATCGTCGGTGGCACGTGTGTTCTTGAAGAAAGGCACGGGCAAAATTGTCGTCAACGGCAAGCCCGTCGACGAGTACTTCGCTCGTGAAACCGGCCGCATGATTGTGCGTCAGCCCCTGGCTCTTACCAGCCACCTGGAATCATTCGACTTTCAAGTCAATGTCCACGGCGGCGGCGAAAGCGGTCAGGCTGGCGCGATTCGCCACGGCATCACCCGTGCGCTTATCGACTACGACGAAACACTGAAATCGCCTCTTAAACAGGCTGGTTTTGTTACTCGCGATGCTCGTGAAGTCGAACGTAAAAAAGTCGGTTTCCACAAAGCGCGTCGTCGCAAGCAGTTCAGCAAGCGTTAATCTCGCTGTACTCGGGCCTTTTTTGGGCCTTGCGGTCAACAAAAACCCCGGCTTGCGCCGGGGTTTTTGTTTTTACAGGACTGCTTCGTCCAGGGAATTCCCCAACTCAAGGCAAGCTTGTTGCATAATCTTGTTATTAATGAATTGTTTTCAGGAAATATTATGACTTCGGCAGGGGCGGCACAGATCAAGATCGGTATTGTGGGTGGCACGGGCTACACAGGCGTGGAATTATTGCGTTTATTGTCGCAGCATCCCAATGCTCAGCTAAAGGCTATTACTTCGCGCAAAGAAGATGGCATGCCAGTGGCAGATATGTACCCCAATCTGCGCGGGCGGGTCGATTTGTGCTTTCAAACACCAGAAAAAGCAGCCCTCGAAGAATGTGATGTCGTTTTTTTTGCCACGCCTCATGGTGTTGCCATGGCGCAGGCCGAAAACCTGCTCAAGCACAATGTGCGCATTATCGATCTGGCGGCCGATTTCCGCCTGCAAGACACCCGCGTGTTCGAGCGCTGGTACAAAATGCCGCATTCCTGCCCCGGCGTCCTGAAACAGTCAGCGTATGGTCTGGTCGAACTCAACCGCAAGCAAATTGCTGGTGCGCAAGTGGTTGGCAATCCGGGTTGTTATCCTACTACCGTACTGCTGGGCCTGGCTCCGCTACTCGAGGGCGGGGTTCAGTATATCGACACCACACGCATTATTGCCGACTGTAAATCGGGCGTATCGGGGGCAGGGCGCAAGGCCGAAGTCGGCTCGCTGTTTTCTGAAGCCAGTGACAACTTCAAGGCATACGGTGCTGCCGGGCACAGGCATCATCCTGAAATTACCGAACAGTTGCAGGTATTGGCGGGCGGGCCAGTAGGCCTTACGTTTGTGCCGCACCTGGTGCCCATGATACGCGGCATGTTTTCCACCATTTATGCGCGCATTTTGCCGCAGGCGCTTGATACCGATTTCCAGGCATTGTTTGAAAAGCGTTACGCTGGCGAGGCTTTTGTCGATGTCATGCCGGCGGGCAGTTTGCCCGATACGCGTTCGGTGCGTGCGTCGAATCACTTGCGTATTGCAATTCATCGCCCCAATGGCGGTGACCAACTGATTATTCTGGTGGCACAAGACAACCTTGTTAAGGGCGCGTCAGGCCAGGCAATACAAAACATGAATCTTATGTTTGGCTTGCCCGAATCTACCGGCCTCGAGCAGGTCGCTATTTTACCGTAACAACTATCTAACAGTTGCCTGGAACTGATCGGTTTTTATTGGGTCTGTTCTAGCATGAGCAAGCAAGCATCAATAGCAAATGTGTCAGTATCCAGGCAGGCGCCACCAATCCAGGCGGGCGCTGTCAAGCGTGGCAAAGGTCGTTGGCTGATTTTGCCAGTGCTGTTGCTTGGTATGGTGCTAGGCGGCCTAAGCGGCAAGTATTGGATTAAAGGCCAGGCAAGCCAGCAATACGCTGCTGCCAGCCACGATTTGCAAGCCTTGTTGCAAGAAAGTCGTGCAGGGCTCGAGCAAGCGCATACTCAGCTTGCCGCCTTGCAAGGGCAGTTGGCAGTTGAGGTCAGTACGCGTAAAGGCCTGGAAGCCTCTTTGCAGGCCGCCCAGGCTGAACTTGGCCGGGCCCACGACCAGCTTGCTTTCTTTAATCAACTATTGCCACCTGGGCCTGCTGGCTCCATTAGTGTGCGTGCCCTTGATATCGAGCAATTAGGCCCCACATTACAGTATAAGGTCTTGCTCATGCGCAATGGCGCAGAGGGCAAGCCATTCAAAGGCCTCATGCAATTTGTGGCCAAGGGAAGCAGGCAGGGTAAAACGGTTAAAATAGAATTGCAGGCCGCAACGCTGCCCGCCAATGGTGCTGCTGTCTCAAGCAGCACTGCCACAGTCAATGGCCTGGAACTCAATTTCGAGCAATTTCAGCGCAGCGGCGGGCTGTTAAGCTTGCCAGAAGGCTTTACACCGCAAACCATTACGCTTAATGTGCTGGAAGGCGACACAGTGCGTTTGTCTCGCACGGTAAATTTGCCGGCGGCCGATTAGCAGGCCCAAAACGAATGTTATAGTTGTTAATTGTGCAGCCCTTACGGTTGCCACGGAGTACCCAAATGAATACCCTTACTGAATCCGTTGACCTGCAAGTACCACCAACGCCTATCGTTTTCACCCATGCAGCAGCAGCCAAAGTCAAAGATCTGCTCATCGAAGAAGGCAACCCAGAACTCAAATTGCGCGTATTCGTGCAAGGAGGCGGTTGTTCTGGCTTCCAATACGGGTTTACTTTCGACGAAACCATGAATGACGACGACACTACCATCGACAAGGAAGGTGTGCAGTTGCTGGTTGACCCCATGAGCTTCCAGTATCTGGTTGGCGCCGAAATCGATTACAAAGACGATCTCGAAGGGGCTCAATTCGTTATTCGCAACCCTAACGCCAATTCCACCTGCGGTTGCGGTTCCTCGTTCGCTCCTTAATGTATTGCATGTAGGTGGGATCAGGCTGAATGGCACTTACTTAAGGTTTTCGTAGGTCGGATCAGCGCCGCCAGGCGTGTAGTCCGATCAACATCGCCTTATCCATCAAGCCGGATACAGGCACCCCAATATATTCGCCCGTCTAGCCCCCGTAACCGCTGGCAAGCCTGCCCTATGGCCGCTGACATGAGCCCAGGCCAGCCAGGCAAAGGCCAGGGCCTCGACCAACTGCACCGGCATTCCATGCTCTGATGTCGCCTGAACTGTGCAGGGCAGGGCGTTTTTCAAATCCTGCATCAAGCCGCCATTAAGCGCACCCCCGCCACAAACCAGGGTTTCCCCGGTTTCTGGGGCGTACTGCGTGATCGCCTGCGCTACCGTTACCGCAGTCAGCTGCTGTAAGGTCGCCTGGATATCGTTGTCGGCCAAGGCCGGACCTGGAAATGCCTGCAAGCGGTATTGCAGCCAGTCCCAGTTAAATAAGTCCCGACCTGTGGATTTGGGTGGCGCCTGCTTGAACCAGGGCTCGCTATGTATCAGAAATTCAAGCAGCGCAGTATTGGCGTGCCCGCTTGCGGCCCAGGCGCCGTCAGCGTCGTATGGGCGGCCGGTTTTGGCTTGCACCCACATATCCAGAAAGACATTGGCTGGGCCAGTATCGAAACCGCGGATATCCCCAGCGGAACCCAGCAAGGTGACATTGGCGATGCCGCCCAGGTTCAAAATGGCGCGGGGACGCCCATTGGCAAATAAAGCATGGTGAAAAGCGGGCACCAAAGGAGCGCCCTGGCCGCCCGCCGCAACATCACGTGAACGAAAGTCGGCAATGACGGCTATGCCTGTGCGCTCGGCAAGCAGTGCAGGTGCATTGATTTGTATGGTGTAGCCGGCGGCGGGGTCGTGTCTTACGGTTTGCCCATGCGCGCCTATCGCGCATATTTGGTCAGCAGGTATATTTGTTTGTTCCAGTACGCTATGCACGGCGCTGGCGTATATTTCGGCCAGGGCATTGCCAGCCAAGGCTGCCTTGGCCAGTTCGTTGGGGCCGGCAATATTAAGCGCAAGGAATTCTTCGCGCAGGGTGGTGGGCATGGCCAGCGATGCCGAAGCCAGAATAGCGGGTGCGCTGGGTTGCGAGAAATCAGCCAGCACGGCGTCTACTCCGTCTGTGCTGGTGCCTGACATCAGGCCGATAAATAAGGCTGATGGCATGATGGCAGGCGATTTGGGTGACAAAGCGCTAGCGGCTGGCGACTTGCGTGTCGGTGCCGCTTTGCAGGGTGGCCAGCAACTGGATGTGCTCGCGGTATTGTGCAATGGTTTGGTCAAATGCCTTGCGCTGCTGGCCATCAAGGCTGCGGGCAACAGGCAGGTCGACGGAAAGCGGGTCTATCTGCTTGTTGTTGACACGGAATTCATAATGAAGGTGTGGCCCGGTTGCCCAGCCCGTAGACCCTACATAGCCAATAAGCTGCCCCTGGCTGACTGAATCGCCCTTTTTAAGCCCTTTGGCAAACCGGGTCTGGTGCGCGTACAAGGTGCTGAAGTTGCTGTGGTGCTTTAGGATGACGGTATTGCCATAGCCGTTTTGCTGGCCGGCGAATTCAACCACCCCGTCAGCGGTTGCGTGTATGGGAGTGCTGGTGGGCGCAGCGTAATCTACGCCCTTATGCCCGCGCCAGCCGCCATGCACCGGGTGCTTGCGCATACCGAAGGTGGAACTGATACGGGTGAATTTAAGGGCAGTGCGTAAAAATGCGCCCTGCAGGCTGCTGCCATTAAAGTCGTAGTAGCTGCCCGAAGAGCTGCCGGGGGCAAACCAGACAGCCTCATAGGCTTTGTTTTTGTTGATGAATTCAAGCGCCAGTATTTTTCCCACCCCGACCTCACGGCCTTCATGGGAGTGCGATTCGTAAATAATACGGAAACGGTCGCCTTGGCGGAGGTCTTGCATGAAGTCGATTTTGCTGCCCAGGATATCCGTCATTTGCATGGTGATGGCGTCGGGTATGTCGGCGTCGTCGGTTGCGCCAAACAAAGAGCTTTTGATTTCGCTTTCAGCGATACGGATTTGGGTATCGGCGACCTGGCTGTGTTCAGAGGCGGTAAAGTTGGCGTCGTCGTTGGCTGTCACTTCCAGCCATTTTGATACATATTTGCCATTTTCGCTGGTGCCAGGAGTATGGTTGTAGCGTAGCCAGATCAGGTTGCCATCGCCGTCGAGGGCCGCCTGTATGGTGCGCCCCGGATACAGCTTGTAGATGGAACGGGCGTCTTTGTTCTGGACCAGGAATTGTTGCAGGCCATTTTCCTGCACGCGCAAGCGTTGCAGCAAGGCCGCCAGGGTATCGCCACGACGAATCTGGGTTTCGCTGATGAACGGCGCGCTGGAGTCGGGCAGGGCTTGAGGGAATTGATCGGGCAAGGCAAGTATTTGCCGGGCCTGGTAAACAACCGGTGCTTCCGGAGGCTTGACTACGGCCAATGCGGCTGCGCCGGCGAACAGGCCCAGGGCGACCAGCACTATGCCGTTGCGTATAAAGTGGTGGGGTTTACGATGTGCACGAAGGATGTCGCGAAACGAGGGAGTGGCTGTTGTCCCTTTTTTGAACATAAAACTGAAACCTAGAATGCGCTGCTTGATTTGAAGAATGTATCCGGCCGGATAAGAGCTGCAAAGAATGCGGCGACCAAAAACGCGTACCCTATTGTTATTTTAGGGGGAAGCGCTCTGATAAGATGATGCCGTGCACCGTGTCTGTATAGTCCCAATTATAATCCCAGGATCGCGCTCGCTCGTTATGCTAACGTATTGAGCCAGATTTTTCGAGCTTTTTCTGTATATTTTCTTATAAAGCGTTTGTTATGCCGCCCACCGAAGCCCCAATCACTCCACAAGTCGAAGCCGATCTGCTCGTTACAAAGCGCGGTTGCAGCGAACTGCTGGTCGAGTCAGAGTTTGCCAAGAAGCTTGCGCGCAGTCATGCCACAGGTACGCCATTGCGAATCAAGCTGGGGCTGGATCCGACCGCGCCCGATATCCACCTGGGGCATACGGTAGTATTGAATAAAATGCGCCAGTTGCAAGATCTTGGTCATACCGTCATTTTCCTGATCGGTGATTTTACCTCCACCATAGGCGATCCCAGTGGGCGCAATACCACCCGGCCTCCGCTTACCGTCGAGCAAATTCAGGAAAACGCCAAAACCTATTATGCTCAGGCCAGCATGGTCCTGGACCCGGCCAAAACTGAAATTCGATATAACTCCGAGTGGTGCGATCCTCTGGGCGCACGCGGCATGATCCAGCTGGCCTCGCGCTATACCGTTGCGCGCATGATGGAACGTGAAGATTTCACCAAACGTTTCAAGGGTGGCATTCCCATTTCCGTGCACGAGTTTCTGTATCCCCTGCTGCAGGGCTACGATTCGGTGGCGCTCAAGGCCGACCTGGAACTTGGCGGAACCGACCAGAAATTCAACTTGCTGGTTGGGCGTGAACTGCAAAAGGAATATGGCCAGGAACCTCAATGCATCCTGACCATGCCTTTGCTGGAAGGTACCGACGGCGTCGAGAAAATGTCCAAGTCCAAGGGCAACTACATTGGCATCACCGAGGCGCCCGATTCCATGTTCGGCAAGCTGATGTCAATTTCCGATACGCTCATGTGGAAGTACTTCGAGCTTTTGTCTTTCCGCTCTATGGGTGATATCGCTCTGTTACAAAAGCAGGTAAAAGAAGGCATGAATCCGCGCGATACTAAGGTGTTACTGTGCCAGGAAATTGTCGAGCGCTTTCACTCCAGGCAGGCTGCCCAACAGGCACTGGCCACGTTCGAAGCGCGCTTTCGCGATGGCGCCATGCCTGAAGACATGCCCGAAATTCAGCTGGGCGCGGCACCGTTGGGCATACTCAAGGTCTTGCGCGAAGCAGGTCTCGTGGCCTCGGGTGCCGAGGCTCAGCGCAATGTCGAGCAGGGCGGTGTGCGGGTCGACAGCAACCGAATCGAAGACAAGTCCATACAGTTATCAGCAGGCACTTATGTAGTACAGGTGGGCAAGCGCAAGTTTGCCCGAGTCACATTAACAGGCTGACAGGCCTTTCCTATCAGGAGTTTGTCATGAAACTTACTAGCGAGTCGTTTACTGACCAAGGTGTCATCTCCGAGCGCAATGCGTTCGCCAAGCCCGATAGCCAGAGTCATGTGGTGCTTGCCGGCAATGCCAATCCACACCTGGCATGGTCGGATGCCCCCGAGGCCACGCAGTCGTATGTGGTCATCTGCCATGATCCCGACGTGCCTAGCCAGCCTGACGATGTCAACCAAGAGGGGCGTGAGATTCCCGCTGATCTTCCCCGTGTTGATTTCTACCATTGGGCGCTCATTGATATTCCTGTCGGCACCACCCATATTGCCGAAGGTGCGTACTCCAGCGGCATTACGCCGCGCGGCAAGGCCGGCCCGCTGGCTCTCGATGGCACGCGCCAAGGTATCAATGACTACACCAGCTGGTTTGCCGCCGATCGCGACATGAATGGCGACTACTTCGGCTACGACGGCCCGTGCCCACCCTGGAACGATGCCATTTCCCACCGTTATATTTTTACGGTATATGCCCTGGATATCGCTGAATTGCCCTTCGAGGGCAAATTTACCGGTGGCGATGTCATCAATGCCATCAAGGGCCATGTGTTGGCCCAGGCGTCGATTACCGGCATGTATAGCCTGAATCCGCGCCTGATCGAACAGGCATAGGCGCCAATCTCTGCAAATTACCGGCAGGGCTGCTTTTCCTGCCGGTAAAAAAAAGCATATTCGCGCTAGAATAGCGTGTTAATCCCCAGCCAAAACCATACTCCAGGATAACTCATGTTTGACCGTTCCCGTACCCTTGATCAAGTCGATGCCGAAGTCTGGGCAGCCGTTCAGCAAGAAAATGTTCGCCAGGAACAGCATATTGAACTGATCGCTTCTGAAAACTACGCCAGCCCTGCAGTCATGCAGGCTCAAGGTACGCAGTTAACCAACAAATATGCCGAAGGTTATCCTGGCAAGCGCTATTACGGTGGTTGCGAATACGTCGATATCGTTGAGCAACTGGCCATCGATCGCCTGAAAGAAATCTTCGGCGCCGAAGCCGCCAACGTTCAGCCCAATTCGGGTTCACAGGCCAACCAGGGTGTGTATATGGCGGTGCTCAAGCCCGGCGATACCGTACTGGGCATGAGCCTGGCCGAAGGCGGCCATCTTACTCATGGTTCGCCCGTAAACGCGTCGGGCAAACTGTACAATTTTCTGTCGTATGGCCTCGACGCCAACGAAGAACTCGATTACAACCAGCTTGAACAGCTTGCCAAAGAACACAAGCCCAAGCTTATCGTGGGTGGGGCTTCGGCCTATTCGTTACACATCGATTTCGAACGCATGGCGCGCATTGCCCACGACAACGGCGCTTTGTTCATGGTAGATATCGCGCATTATGCCGGCCTGGTTGCCGGTGGTGTCTACCCCAACCCCGTGCCACACGCCGATTTCGTCACTTCAACAACGCACAAGTCGTTGCGTGGTCCTCGCGGCGGTGTCATCATGATGAAATCCCAGTTCGAAAAAGCCATCAATTCGGCTATTTTTCCTGGCATACAAGGTGGCCCGCTCATGCATGTCATTGCCGCCAAGGCTGTGGCCTTCAAAGAAGCCCTGGCCCCTGAATTCAAGGTTTACGCCGCCCAGGTCGCAAAAAATGCCGATGTACTCGCTCGCACCCTGGTAGAGCGTGGCTTGCGCATTGTATCGGGCCGCACCGAAAGCCATCTTATGCTGGTCGACCTCCGCCCCAAGGGCATTACTGGCAAAGAAGCTGAAGCCGTGCTTGGCCAGGCACATATCACCGTCAATAAAAACTCTATTCCCAACGATCCTGAAAAGCCCTTTGTTACCAGCGGTATACGCTTGGGCACGCCTGCCATGACCACGCGCGGCTTCAAAGAGGCCGAGGCCGAACTTACCGGCCATCTTATCGCCGATGTGCTCGACAATCCACGCAGCGAAGCCGCTATTGCCGATGTTCGTAAACGTGTCAACGAACTCACGGCAAGCTTGCCGGTTTACCGTTAAAACCGAAACAGCCCCTGCCTGGGTGGGGGCCTGCCGCTTATGAAATGCCCGTTCTGCAGTAGCTTCGATACGCAGGTCATCGACTCCCGGGTGTCGGAAGAGGGCGACACCATCCGTCGCCGTCGCCGCTGTGCCAGCTGCGAGCGCCGTTTCACCACCTACGAGCGGGTCGAATTGCTTATGCCGGCGGTGGTCAAGCGCAATGGCACCAGGGTCGAATTCGATATCAACAAGTTGCGGGGCAGCCTGAACCTGGCTTTGCGCAAGCGCCCGGTCAGCACTGAAGACGTCGATGCCGCAGTGGCCCGCATCCAGGAAAGCCTGTTGGTTAGCGGCCTGCGTGAAGTAGGTACCGGTTATTTGGGCGAACTGGTCATGGGCGAACTCAGAAAACTCGATCAGGTTGCCTATGTGCGTTTTGCCTCGGTCTATAAAAGTTTTGAAAACATCGGTGAATTCGTCAAGGCTATTGACGAAATCCAGGTTCCTCCTAAGCCGTGAGCACGCTTGCCGCCATTGAAGACGAGCGCTGGATGCGCCAGGCCTTGTCCCTGGCTGAAAGCGTTATGTATCTTACCGCGCCCAACCCGCGTGTCGCTTGCCTCATTGTGCGCGATGGCCGCTTGTTGGCGCAGGGTGCAACCCAGGCAGTGGGCGGCCTGCACGCCGAAGCCGTGGCCTTGCGCCAGGCGGCCGAGCAGGGTATTGGTTTGGCAGGAACAACGGTGTATGTCACTCTGGAGCCCTGCAGCCACTACGGGCGAACGCCACCCTGTGCCGACGCCCTGATTGCCGCAAAGCCCGCCCGCGTTGTTATTGCCATGTGTGATCCTAACCCTTTGGTGGGTGGACAGGGCGTGGCCAAGTTGCGGGCTGCCGGCATTGATGTGGTCGCCATGGTGTGCACACCTGAGGCCTTGGCGATCAATCCTGGTTTTGTGGCGCGCATGGTCAGGAAAACGCCTTGGGTATGGCTGAAGCTGGCAGCATCGCTGGACGGCCGCATTGCCTTGAACAACGGCGAATCGCAATGGATTACCGGTCCGGCTGCGCGTGCCGATGGTCATCATTGGCGCGCCCGCAGCTGTGTGGTGCTGACAGGTTCAGGCACGGTAAAGGCCGATGATCCGCAATTGAACGTGCGCCATGTCGATACCGAACGTCCGCCGATAAAGGCCATTATTGATACACGGCTGGAAATCGACGAAAACGCACGGGTTTTCGATGGCGGCAAGGTCTGGATATTTACTTGCCGGCCCGACAGCGACAAGGCGGCGCGCCTGGCGCAGCGCAATGCCCAGGTAATACTGATGCCGCCAAGCGGGGCGGGCGTCGATTTGCCAGCCGTCATGCGCTGGCTGGGCGAACACAACATCAATGAAGTCCATGTCGAGGCAGGCTCCAGGCTTAGCGGGGCTTTGTTGCAGGCGCAGTGCGTTGACGAATTGCTGGTTTACATGGCCCCCGTTTTGCTAGGAGAGGGCATGGGCATGGTGCGTATGGACGCCCTTGCAAGTCTGGCGCAGGCGCAGCGTTTTGAATTTATTGATACGCAAAGCGTATCCCCAGACATCCGCCTGCGTGCGCGGCACTTGGAGCGCTGGAATACCTTGTTGCAAGCTGTGCAGCCTGGGGATATTGGGTAATATCTTACGTTGGTGTCAGATGATCAATAAACGCATCACCAACCGCCTTAACCAAAAGAGATCAATCATGTTCACAGGTATCGTCGCTGCTGTCGGAAAAGTCATACGGGTATCCCCATTCAATCAGGGTCAGGAAGACTCAGGCATCCGTCTGCTTATTAAAGTGCAAGACTTCCTGCGTGCATCCACCAAGCTGGGCGACTCCATTGCCATTCAGGGCGCCTGCATGACCGTTGTAGACCTAGGCCCTGATACCTTCAGCGTCGATGTTTCCCGAGTAAGCCTCAATTGCACGGCTGGCCTCGACCGTCTGGGCGAAGTCAATCTCGAACACGCTTTGCGTATGGGTGACTCGCTCGATGGCCATCTGGTTTCAGGGCATGTCGATGGCCTGGGTGAAGTAAGCCATTTTGAGCCTGCGGGCGAGTCCTGGGACTTGCGCATTAATGTGCCATCCAATCTGGCCAAATACCTGGCGTACAAAGGCTCCATCACCGTCAACGGTGTCAGCCTTACCGTCAACCAGGTTGACGACCACGTCAGCGGTTGCGAGATCCGCATCAATCTTATCCCGCACACGGTTCAAGTGACCACGCTCAAGCATCTGGAAGCGGGGGAGAAAGTCAATCTGGAAATCGACATGATCGCAAGATATGTAGAGCGCATGGTTGGCTTGCAGGCTTAAACTAAATACTGGATCATGGGTTGAATTAGCGCCGCCAGGCGCGTAATCCAACAAAACTTCCGTGGCAAAAACGCCAAGTGCGTGGCCCGCCCCTGGTGCGGCTTCGCTTTCTGGGCTGAAAAATGCTGGCAAAATACAAAGTCGCCAGATTCTGTTAGAATGGCGGACTTCGCTTTCGTAAAGAAAGCCAGAATAGGACGGGTGGCCGAGCGGTTGAAGGCGCACGCCTGGAAAGCGTGTATACGTTTATAGCGTATCGAGGGTTCGAATCCCTCTCCGTCCGCCAGATCATTTGCCTGCTGAAATGCTGCCTATTCAGTCTGGTCGGTGTAATACAAGCACCACAAGAACCCGCAAGCCATACGCCTTGCGGGTTTTTTTGTGTTTATTGCCGAGTAATTGGTGTCGAATTACGGCGCTGGCGCGCCTAATTCGACCTACATTATTAATCTTGCTTCAACGCAACGATCATTTCTATTTCAACTGTCATGCCGCCGGGTAGCGAGCCCATGCCTACTGCCGACCGCGCGTGGCGGCCTGCATCGCCGAAGACTGCAACCAGCAGGTCGGAACAGCCGTTGATGACCTTGGGTTGTGACTGGAAATCCGGGGTGGCATTGACCATACCGAATAATTTGACAATGCGCTGTACCCGCGACCAGTCGCCACCTATGGCGGAATGCAGTACTGCCAGCAGATTGATTCCGGTCAGGCGGGCGTGATCGTAGGCGTCTTCCAGACCAACGTCAGCCCCGACTTTGCCTTGATGATAGGTGCCGTCGCTTTTGCGCGGCCCTTGGCCGGATAGGTACAACATGTTGCCGTCTTGCACATAGGGAAGGAAGTTGGCTACGGGCTGGCTTACTGCGGGCAAGCTGATGCCCAGTGTCTCCAGGCGGATTGCTGGCGATGTCATATGTGTTTCCTTATGTAAATGTCTTGTTTCAGGACGAGGCGGGCACGAACTTTGCTTGCTTGAATCACGCTCTAAGTTGCAATTTCAGTGGAATTAGTCTGCTTTTATCAAGGTAAATATACATATTCGGCTATTTTCACGTAATTGTCATCAAAATAGGGTATCTTAAAGGTTGGTCTGGGTGCCATGCCAAGCAACTACTGGCATACGCAGCCCAGTTCGAAGGTCGCATCAGACGACAATAGTTTTTGATTGTGAGGGTAGTATGCTTGTAAAACCACGTACACCAACCCCGTTTCGACCGTTGCAAATCGGTATTCAGCAGCGCATTAACCAAGATCGGGCAAAAGAGGCCTCGGCCAAACGAATTATCAGCATGAGCGGCGTTGGTAACGAACGCTACGGCAAAAAGCACACCAAGTCTCCAAGCTAACGAGCGCGCTGACCGATAGCGGTTAAAATGCCAGTTCCTGGTTTTTTGACTTGTTAACGGTTATGTCTAATTTTCTGATTGCAGCGTTGTACAAATTTGTACATCTTCCCGACTTCGAAGCGCTACAGGCACCCTTGCTAGCGTGCTGCGTAGCCAACGATGTTAAAGGTACGCTGCTTTTGGCCGAAGAGGGCGTTAACGGCACCATAGCCGGGCCCTCTGAGGGTATTGCTGCTGTACTTGCTTATTTGCGCAGTGATGCCCGTTTGGCTGCTTTGGTTCATAAAGAGTCATGGTCCGAACGCTTGCCCTTCTATCGCATGAAGGTGAAGCTCAAGCGCGAAATCGTAACCATGGGCGTGCCCAATGTGCATGCGCAAACCATGGCCGGCACCTATGTAAAACCAGAAGACTGGAATGCCCTTATCGACGACCCCAATGTGGTGGTGGTTGATACGCGTAACGACTACGAAGTGGCCATTGGCACCTTCAACCGCGCGGTAAATCCCCAAACCGCCAGTTTCACCGAGTTTCCGCAATGGGTAAAAGAACAGTCGGCCGAAGGCGGGTTGTTGCATAACAAACCCCGAGTCGCCATGTTTTGTACTGGCGGAATACGCTGCGAGAAATCCACCGCATATATGCGCACGCTAGGCTTCGACGAGGTATACCACCTTGAGGGTGGCATCCTGAAGTATCTGGAAACCGTGCCGGCTGAACAAAGTCGCTGGGATGGCGACTGCTTTGTCTTTGACGAGCGGGTGTCTGTAAAGCATGGCCTTGAGCCTGGTCACTACGAGTTCTGCCGAGCCTGCCGTTTGCCATTAAGCGCCGCAGACAAGGCAACTGAATATTTTGTGGAAGGCGTCAGTTGCCCGCATTGTCACGATAAGCATACCGAAGAGCAAAAAGCACGCTTTGCCGAGCGCCAGAAGCAAGTGGAGCTGGCCAGGCAACGCGAAGAACGCCATATAGGCGTGCGTGTCGAGCTTAAAAAGGCGGCCAAAGACAAGGCCGATGCCGAGGCCGCACTGCGCCAGCAGCAACTGAGTGCTGCCAAGGCCAGGGCCTAGGCCTTGGGCAGTTTCAAGTTGTTGTTATCGGTTATCAGGATAGCTATGTTGCCTATATGCCCAGGTAGGCGGCACGGACGCGCTCGTCACTAAGCAAGTCTTTAGATTGCCCAGTTAGTATCAGTTCGCCTGATTGCAGTACTGATGCATGTTCGGCCACTGAAAGTGCAAGTCGGGTGTTTTGTTCAATTAACAGAATGGTCTGCCCGGTTTTATGTATTTTTACCAGTGCCTGGTGCAGTTCTTCCACTACTTTTGGTGCAAGGCCATGGCTGGGTTCGTCGAGCATTAACAGCTTGGGCTTAAGCATGAGGGCCCGACCAAGCGCAACCATTTGCTGCTCGCCCCCCGACAGCGTGCCTGCGCGCTGTTGCTTGCGCTCGTGCAGGCGCGGAAACAGCGTATAAACCTCGTCAAAATGGTGTGCCAGGTTTATTTTTTGGGCCCGCAGGCTATAGGCGCCGAGAAACAGGTTTTCTTCCACCGTCATGTTGGGGAATACATGGCGTCCTTCGGGGACGTGTGCAATGCCTTCGATGGGGATCAAATGGGCTGGCATTTTGAGTATTTCTTTGCCGGCGAACATGATGCTTCCGGATACATTGCTGAGTAAACCAGAGATGGCGCGCAATAAAGTGCTTTTTCCCGCTGTATTCGCGCCAATCACTGCCGTAAAGCCCCCTTGTGGGACCTCTAGTGACACGTTGTGCAACACCATGCCTTCGCCATATGAGGCGTTCAGGTTTTTGATTGATAGCAAGCTCATGATTGCTCCGCTTCGGTTTCAAGCGACTTGCCCAGATAAGCCTCGATAACCGCAGGGTTGTTGGCTACATCCACAGGAGCGCCTTCAGCAATTTTTTGGCCAAAATTAAGAACAATAATCCGATTGCACTGCGTCATGATGGCCCTCATGTGATGTTCGATAACGATGAAGGTGAGCCCTTCGTTATCGCGCAAGGATTTGATCAGGGCCAGAATCGCATCCATTTCCGCCTCGTTGAGCGCGGCCATGACTTCGTCCAGCAGCAACAGTTTTGGGCCCGTGCATAGTGCCCGTGCAAGTTCAACCCGTGCCCGCTCGGGAAAAGACAGGCTCCCAGCCATTTTTTCAGCAATGTCCGATAGGCCGACGCGAGCCAGGCTTTTTTGAGCCAGCTCACGTGCCTCGGGAATGGACAGGCGCAGCAGGCCGCCAACCAATACATTGTTCAGTACTGTCATTTCGGGAAACAACGCCACATTCTGGAAAGTCTTGGTCATGCCTTGCCGTGCAATGAAATTGGGCTTTTTTCCCGTGATTGCCTGCCCGTCCAGGCTTACCTTGCCGCTGTTGGGTATGGTGAGGCCCATCACTAGGTTGAACAGAGTGGTTTTGCCTGCCCCGTTGGGCCCGATCAGCCCCACGATATCGCCGCGGTTCACGCTAAATGAGACATCGTTGACTGCGGTTAGGCCGCCAAAGCGTCGCGTTATATTTTCGACCTTCAGGAGTTCATCCATGTTACTTGGTCTCCCACGATAGCTTGTTCTTGCGGGCTTCTTTTTTTGTTCGCCATCGCTGCGCCAGGCGGTCTGTCAGGGCTGTTATGCCGCGTGGCTCTAGCAAGATGATGGTAATCAAGATGACTCCGTAGGCAAGCTGGGACACGCCTGCAGCCTGGCCAGCCAACAAACTATTGAACAGCTCTTCTACGGGAAGTATGAAAAATGCGCCAATAATCGGGCCAGCGGCGGTACCAAGGCCGCCTATGATGCAAACCAGTGCGACCTTGATCGAGATTCCGGCCAAAGAGAAAGCGGTATCTGGGTCGAAAAAGAAATTGAACTGGGCAAATAACGTACCGCATGCGCCCATCAGCCCCGCTGATAGCACTGCCGCGAAAATTTTGGTGCGCATGGTGTCGACGCCAATGACTTCGGCAGCTTCAGGGTTGGCCTTGACGGCGCGCAGTCGATATCCGAGTTTGGAGCGGCTGACTATTATGAATATGAGGGTTGTGACTGCCAGTGCGCCCAACATAATGTAGTAGTAGGGAATGCTGGATTTGAATTGCATCAACCAAAAGCTGTTGTCTGAAAGTGGCACCGAAATACCGACGGGCCCACCTGTAAGAGAGCTCCAGGTATTGGCAATGGCGCGCATGACTTCGCCAAAAGCAAGTGTGGCCAAGGCAAAATAGTGCCCGCGCAAGCGCATGGTTGGCAGGCTGAGAATGGCTCCCGCCAAAGCCGCCAGCAGCATCGCCGCAAACATGCCTATCCAGGGTGAGATTCCAAAGCGAATAAGCAGGATGGTCGATGTGTAGCAACCAATACCAAAAAATGCGGCATGACCAAGCGATATCAGGTTAGCCAGGCCGCCAACGATATTCCATGCCTGACCCATGGCGGCAAACAGCATGACCAGAATAATGACACGCATTGCATAACCCTGGTCTTTCATGAACCACGGAAGAATGCATAGAAGCAAGGCAAGGATGGCCCATTTGGCAGTGGTAGACTTCATCTCTAGCTAGACCTTTTAAGTAAGCCCTCGGGCCGCACGGCAAGCACTAGAATGAAAATCACAAATAGTGCAAGATTTTGTAGTTGAATCGGTAAAACCAGGGCTGACAGTGATTGAATCATGCCAACGGCAAGCCCACCCACGACAGCGCCCAGCACATTACCAAGGCCACCAAGCACCACAACCGTGAACATCAGTACGGCGAACTGATCGCCAATGCTCGGTGAGACCGTAAGGTAGGGCAATATGGTGGCGCCGCCCAGCGCGGTCAAGCCGACACCCAGGCCAAACGCCACCTGGTGCACATGTTTGGGTGAGATCCCGACCAGTTGCGCAGCCATTGCGTCTTGTGCTGTTGCCCGCACCGCCCAGCCCCACCATGTTTTCTTGAGTATCCACCATATGGCTACGCCTACTACGGCTGAAAATGTGAATGCCGCCAGATAGGGAACATTGAAAAGCAATGGGCCAAGAGCAAGGGAACTGGTCTGGTAGGGTGTTTGAACGGAACGGAATTCCGATCCAAATAAAATAAGCGCCAGGTTTTCTATGGTGATCAGCAAGCCAACAGTTAAAAATATTTGGGCGACTTCAGGGGCCTTGAGGACTTTGTCGATAAGGAATTTTTGTACCAGCATACCAATGACGAATACGACGGCAAATGACAATAAGGAACCGGCCAGCGGATCCAGCCCCAGGTATTTCCATGCAAAAAAGGCGATGAACATACCCATCATCAAGAATTGCGCCTGGGCGAAATTGATGATTCCAATAACGCCAAACACCAGGGTTAGGCCTATGGAAATGACGGCATAGACGCCACCGATCAACAGCCCATCGATCAGTGCTTGTAATAGCTGCATGTAAGTCTCCGGCTACGGCGGGTGGTGGCGGAGCCTGGACCGAGCGCCGCCTTCGCGTGTATTGACCTTTACCCTAGAGGACGACGGTTCCTTTGGCGAGCGACTTGGGGTAGACCGTAACCAGTTCTTTATTGCGCCATTGAACCAGTACAGGTTCCGCCAGCGTGTTTAAGCCTGATTTGTCGAATTGGACAGACCCGCCAGACATGGCCTGAGCCCAGCCTTGTGTGAAATGGGTATTGCCCAAGGTTGTGCGTATGGCGGCCGGGTCAATTGATTTGGCCTTTTCAAGCGCTTGGGCCAGGACGTCTATGCACACGGCATGCTCAAGTGCTTCGTGGACCATGAACGAGCCATAGCGCTTCCGGTAGCGTTCGGTAAATTCCGGCGCCATATCGTAGTTGGCTGGGGCAATCGACAAAATGCCTTCGGCGTATTCGCCCAGCGCTTTTTCGAAGTCGGGAATAACGTAGCCGGCTGCGCCGCCCACGATAGGCATATTGATTTTTTGCTGCCGCATGGTGCGGATGATCAGCAAGCTATCGTTCAGGTAGGAAACCGGAAACACAATTTGCGCCTCGGAGGCGCGTAGTTTGTTGATGAGTGGGGTGACATCGGAAATGCCCAGTGGATAGGCCTCGTCAAGTACGATTTCAACATTTGCTGCCTTGGCGGCCGCACGTAAACCACCTGCCTGGGAGGTGCCGTAAGCCGTATCTTCGTACATGATTGCTATTTTCTGGATTTTCTTGTCACCCGAGGCGGTGGCAACGGCATAATCAAACTGGCATTTGCCGATCAGGGAGCCTTTGGAAACGATCTGGAAAATGTTTTTGAAGCCTCGTTCGGTAATTTGATCAGAAAACGACATGGTCAGAAACGGGATGCCGCGCCTTTCTGTGACCTCGGAGATGGCCAGGGTTAGCGACGAGGCAAATGCGCCAAGTATGGCGACACAATCGTTTTGGGTTATGAGGCGCTGAGCAACTGTTGCGGCCGTAGTGGGGGCTGAAGTAGAGTCGGCCACGATAAGCTTGATCTTGGCGCCACCCATAGACTTGATGCCCCCGGCTGCGTTGATTTCATCAGTAACGAGTTCTATGCCTTGGCGGGAGTTGATGCCAAACTGGGCATTGGCGCCGGACAGCGGAAGGATGACGCCTACGCTGATTTCTTTGTTTTTGGACCATGCCATTGCTGGCAATGCTGCAGCGAGTGATGCCGCGGCGGCTTGCGTTAGAAATGTACGTCGTGCGCTTGGCGTTGCTTTTGTTCCAGGTTTGGTGTTCATGGTTGTCTCCAGGATTAAGTATTTTTGCCAATTGCATAGGCAGCATCGGCTTTTGAAAAATTATAGATTGCGGCTTTTTGTAAGTCAAGATTATTGACTGATTGTCATACAAATAACTATACTTGCAGGTATAAGTGGAAATCAGCCTGGTGATCAAGGCCGGAGTTTAAGGGGCTATATGGAAATCATTGAATGCCTGGCGCGGCAGGTCAGCGCGGCAAAGGGTGATAAAGAGTTCTGCGCCGCCAGTGTGGGGCTTGGCTGCGGTATTCGCCTGGAAGTCACAGATGCAGGCGATGCGGGCATCATTGATGTCATTGCATGCGCCCAGGCCCCAGTGCTGGCGCTGCGCGCAAGCGGGCACGTATGGCGTGCCATTACAGCTGCAGCGCCCCCGGTGGGTTTGCATTCGTTTACCGCTGCTTGCCGTCAGGCGTCCGGCGTCAAGGTTGATGGCAGTCAGTTGCATATTGCGCAAGCCTTGCACACGCTAGAGCGTCTGTTTGAAATATTGCGTGGTCAGGTCGAGGCTCAACAAGAGTCTTATCCCGGCTTGCAGGCCATTACAGGGGCTTATGCCAGTTTGATGCTGCCCAATGGCGAGGCTGCACAGGTTTTTTATGAACGCAGTGGCAATCCACGGGCGCCTGTATTGCTGATGCTGCATACGGCAGGTGCTGACGCAAGGCAGTTTCATTCCCTTCTTGCGGATGCCGAATTGCAGCAGAGCTGGAATATGCTGGCATTTGACTTGCCGTCGCATGGCCGCAGCATGCCACTGACAAGCGCGCTTTGGGAAAATTACAAGCTGACCAAGCAAGACTACATTGATGTTTGCCAGGCATTTATTAAGCAAGTTGTGAATAAGCCGGTAGTGCTCCTGGGTTGTTCCATGGGGGCGGCAATGGCGTTGAAGATGGCTGTTGCCCATCCGCGATTAATTGCTGGTGTCCTTGCCCTGGAGGCGCCATTTCGGGCAACCGGCAGGCGGTCCCCCATGTTGGCCCATGCCCAGGTCAATCAGGGGGCGCACAACCCGAGCTATGTCCGTGGCCTCATGAGCCCGCTTAGCCCGCTATTCTGGCGCCGCGTTGCTGCCTGGATCTATTCCCAGGGTGGGTTTCAGGTCTATGCGGGTGACTTGTCTTTTTACAGCGACGAGTTCGATGCCGAAATCGACTTGCAGGGCCTTGATGGCCACTCCAGGCCTGTTGTCTTGCTTACCGGCGCCTATGACTATTCCGCCGCCCCGGCTGATACCCAGAAGGTGGCAAATTTAATTCCGGGTGCTCACTATACGGTCATGCCCGAGCTTGGCCATTTTCCCATGGTAGAGAACCCCAGGCGTTTGCTTGATTATCTCAAGCCCGAGCTCGAACGCATTCATTTAAGGTTGAATAACAATGACTGAAAAATCAATTCCGGCATATCAGGTTTTTGCAATTCGCTATGCAACAGTGGCGCGCAAACGGGTCGAAAATTTTTTGGCATACGACCCGCATGAAGGGCCCATGCCCATGGATTATTTTGTATGGCTTATTCAAGGGCCTGATCGCACTTTCGTTGTGGATACTGGCTTTAATGAAGTTGCTGCCATGGCTCGCAAACGTGAGTTCTTGCAATGCCCCATCAATGCCCTGAGAAAGCTGGGCATTGAACCCGCTGACGTTACAGACGCCATACTGACGCATCTGCATTACGATCATGCAGGAAACATCAAGTTGCTGCCAAATGCCATCATGCATCTGCAAGAAAAAGAGCTGCAGTATGCTACCGGCAGATATATGCAATATGACCTGATCCGCCATGCCTACGCGGTGGATGATGTGGTGGATGTCGTGCGGGGTGTATACGATAAGCGGGTCATGTTTTACAACGGCGATGCACAACTGGCTCCCGGTGTAGAGCTGGTTTTGGTTGGTGGCCATACCCAGGGCCTGCAGGCTGTGCGCGTGCACACCGAGCGTGGATGGGTGGTGCTTGCCTCTGACGCCAGTCATTATTACGACAACATTCACGATGAGTCTCCTTTCCCCATTGTTTTTCATGTGGGCGATATGCTGGATGGTTATCACAAGCTTTTGGGGTTGGCTGACACCAAGGATCATTTGGTTCCTGGGCATGACCCACAGGTTTTTGCCCGCTATCCAATCTGGGGTGCGCGCGAAAATGGCATTGTTGCTTTGCACATGGACCCCATCAAGCCGCTATCGGCAGGTATTCCAATGTAGTTGCGCCGTATTGGCGAACAAGATTTATTCTTTACGTGGAATTTTTTCTAAAAAAACAGGAGACAATCTACATGAGCACCAAAAAAACCGTGGTTGCAGTTATTCAAGCTGCATCCGTTGCCTTCGATACTCTGAAAACGCTCGATAAAGTCGAGGCCAAAACCCAAGAGGCGGCTGAGCGTGGGGCGCAACTCGTGCTATTTCCCGAGGCATTCGTTGGCACTTACCCGAAAGGCTCGACTTTCGGTGCAACAATAGGAAACAGGACGCTTGAAGGGCGCAACGATTACTTGCGTTACTGGGAAAATGCTATCGAAGTTCCGGGCCCTGCCACAGAGCGGCTAAGTGCAATTGCGGCCAGTAATCGTGTCTATCTTGTGACTGGGGTCATCGAGCGTGATGGGGGGACGCTATATTGCACCGTCTTGTTTTTCGCGCCCGATGGGGCCTATCTTGGCAAGCATCGCAAACTGATGCCTACGGCTTCCGAGAGGCTGGTATGGGGCTATGGCGATGGCTCGACGATGCCTGTATTTGATACGCCGCTGGGTAAAATGGGGGCAGTAATATGCTGGGAAAACTATATGCCATTGATGCGCGCAGCGCACTATGCCAAAGGCATCGAGCTTTACCTGGCGCCTACCGCAGATGGCCGTGATACCTGGCTCGCTACAATGAAGCATATTGCGTTGGAAGGGCGCTGCTTTGTTTTGTCGTGTAATCAGTATACGTTGCGCAGCGACTTTCCCGCCGATTACCAGAGCGATTTTGGCGAAGACCCTAACGCTGTTGTTTCTCGTGGTGGCAGTTGTATTATCAGCCCTTTTGGCGAAGTGCTTGCCGGGCCAGACTTCGACGGCGAGTCCATTTTGATAGCAGAACTTGATATGGGGGACATAGGGCGCGGCAAGTTCGATTTCGATGCGGTCGGGCACTATGCAAGGCCAGATGTTTTCAAGCTTACGGTAAATGAAAAAGCGATGTTGCCTGTCGTTTTTGAGAATAGCGCGGTACAGGTGCCAGAGCCCATGAAAACGCCTTTGCCGAAAGCGCATCTGTAAGGTATTTATATTGTTGTGAATTGAATCATGGCTGGCTGTGTGTATCCTATCTTGTACTCGTTTCGCCGTTGCCCGTACGCAATGCGGGCGCGGTCGGCCATGGTTGCCAGCGGGCTTGTGTGCGAGTTGCGCGAAGTTGTGTTGCGCGATAAGCCTCAAGCTTTGCTGGATATTTCCCCCAAGGCCACGGTTCCCGTGCTTGTTGATATCGATGGCCGGGTAATCGACCAGAGCCTGGATATCATGCTGTGGGCACTAAGGCAGAATGATCCTGCTGCCTGGCTGGCGCCAACTCATGGCGACCTTGATGCCATGCTGCTGCTTGTTGATGAATGCGAGCAGCGCTTCAAGTATCAACTTGATCGTTATAAATACCCCCAGCGTTACGGCAACACAAGCGGCAATGACTACAGGGATGGGGCGGGGCTGTGGTTGCATTTGCTGGAAGCCAGGCTGGAGCAATCGCCTTACTTGTTTGGCGGGCGTGCCTCGCTAGCCGATATGGCAATTGTTCCGTTTGTGCGCCAGTTTGCTCATACGGATGTCGAGTGGTTTGGCAGGCAGCCGTGGCCACGACTGCAGCAATGGCTGCTGCAATGGTCGCAATCTGATTTGTTTTTACGCATCATGGAAAAATACCCGCCCTGGAATTCCCAGGCGCCAAGCGTATTGTTTCCCCATTGAGCAATCCGAGCATATCCAAACTTGATGCATTTGCACCCAGGTCATACTACCGCTTCAGATGCGTCAGGGACGATTTTTCGTTTCTGTCGGAGAGCGGGTGCGTGTTGAGTGCTTTTTGCATAAGCGAAGCCGGGGGCTGAAGATCGTAGGTCGGATTAGTGCAGCGTAATCCGACAAACCGCCAAGGTTAAGCAAGTGCCGTTCGATTTAGTTGGGGGGTGATTCTGTTGAGGAGTTAAGTTCGGTTTGGCTTAGCTGCTCTAGAAGTTGAGCAACTGCGGTATGGTCTTGGCCTTTGCCCAGCAGGCTGGCCGATGAGGCCCAGAGCTCTCGGCACAAAGATGAAAATGGGGCGGGCGTGTTTGAGTCGACGGCTATCCCCAGGGCGATGGTCAGGTCCTTGACCATCAGGTCAAGACCGAAGCCAGAGTTGAATTTTCTGGAAAGCACAAACTGCTTGAATTTTTTCTGAGTGGAATTATTCATTCCAGTGGAAGAGTTCAGGACGTCGACCATGGTGTCGGGGTCCAGGCCAAAGCGCTGGCCAATTAACAGGGCTTCGATTCCGATAAGAAACCCGCCTGCGGAAACCAGATTGTTCAGGGCTTTCATGGCGTGAGCGCTTCCGACATCGCCGGTGTGAACAATGGATTTGCCCATACATGCAAGCACAGCTTGAACTTCGCTGAGTTGCTGTTCTGGGCCACCGACCATGATGGCCAGTTCGCCGGTGTTTGCACGTGAGACGCCGCCAGAAACGGGGGCGTCGAGCAAAGTAGCATCGACACTACTGGCAAGCTCGGCAAATTTTTTGGTTTGACTGGGCATCCCGGACGACATTTCCAGGATGATGCCCCCTTTTTTGATGCCTGAGAGCACACCGCTTTCGCCTGTCAGCACTTGTTCAACGATGGCGCTGGTTGGCAGCATGGTGATGATGATATCGCTTTGCCTGGCGAGTTCGGCCCCAGAGCTGGCAGTCGTCGCGCTGATTGCGGTGGCGAGGTCTGTTGCGGCGGAGGGGTTGGCATCCATCAAGACCAGCTTATGACCGGCGTTGTGCAGGCACAAAGCCATGGGTTTCCCCATGCTGCCAATGCCAATGAAGCCTATGGTTTTCTGGGGTGAGTTCATTATTTTTTCTCGGCTTGTTTGAATGCGCCTTCTTCTTCAAGCACCTGATTGGCGACCTTAAAGGCGTCCAGGCCGGCAGGGATGCCGCAGTACACGGTGGCCTGCAACAATATTTCCTTGATTTCTTCCACCGTGACGCCATTGGTAAGCGCGCCTTTTACATGCAGCTTGATTTCTGCAGGCCGGTTGAGTGCGGTCAGCATTGCCAGGTTCAACATGCTGCGGGTCTTGCGTTCCAGGCCAGGGCGATTCCATGCGTAGCCCCAGCACCATTCCGTTGTGATGTGCTGAAATGCCGACATGAAATCATTGGCCCTGGCCATTGAGCCGTCTACGTATTCGGCACCGAGTACTTCGCGTCGGGTTTTCAGGCCATCTTGAAAGAGTTGTTCCAAAGGGTTGTTCATGGCGTATCCTTTTTTGTAAGCGATGTGTGGTTTGTTAGGCTTTATGTTCGTACTATTGTATTACAATAATATTGTAGGTGATAAGTTCTTGATTGCAAACTTTATATGTCAACGGGGATGCAACATGCCGACATAGCGTTGTGTGCGCTTAGTGATAGCATTGGACCCTTATGCTGAAATCTTGAAACTTTAAAATGAAAACATCGATGGATCTGCACATTCCCAGAGAAAACAGTTCGCTTAGGCAACAGGTAACTGATCGACTGCGCGAGGCGGTATTAAGCGGCACCTTCGAGCCAGGCCAAAAACTCATAGAGCGGGATCTGTGTGAAATGCTGGGCATTAGTCGTACGGTGTTGCGCGAATCGCTGCAATACTTGGGCGCAGAGGGGCTGATCACCAATATTCCTCATAAGGGGCCCGTCGTTTCAACGATTACCCATCAGGAAGCCAAAGATATTTACGCAGTGCGCCAGGCTCTGGAGGCCTTGGCTGGCGAAGGTTTTGCCATTCACGCCACTGATGCGCAAGTTCGGGAATTACGCGCGGCCCTGGGAAAGCTTGAGGAAATCAATGCGGCACAGTCCACTCATAATCTGCTTGAAGCCAAGAATGATTTTTACAAGATACTTCTGGAAGGCTGCGGGAATACCGTTGTAGGCAGTATGCTGACCCTGCTCAACAACAGGGTGACCATTCTTAGACGCATGTCGCTATCCGGCAAGAACAGGTTGCCTAAAACAATCAAAGAGATTTCCGGGATTGTTGCTGCGATAGAAGATCGCAACCCCAAGTTGGCTAAAAAGCTTTGTGCCGAGCATGTGGCCAAGGCGGCGGCTGTGGCCATGAAGAACTTGGCTGACTCGGTTGATGAAAATGAGTAATGTTGTTTTTGGGGAAACGGGGGTATCGGGTTACCTTGCGTTTGTATGTTTGTCGCGTTGCTTGTCGGATTACGCGCTTGGTGGCGTGAATCCGACCTGCAGTCAATGCTGGGTGCTTATTCCATGCCCGGTATAACGGTGGAAAATCCGCCGTCTACGTGGGTGATTTCGCCTGTGATGCCGGCAGCCAGTTCTGACATCATGAAGGCAGCGACGTTGCCGACGTCTTCAATGGTGACGTTGCGGCGCAGTGGCGCATGAGCTTCAACGTATTTGAAAATGGTGGAAAAGTCTTTGATGCCGCTGGCTGCCAGGGTTTTGATGGGGCCTGCCGATATACCGTTGGCGCGTATGCCCATGGGGCCCAGGGCCGATGCCAGGTAGCGCACGCTGGCTTCCAGCGATGCTTTGGCGAGACCCATGGTGTTGTAATGGGGAACAACTTTTTCAGCACCCAGGTAGGTCAGTGTCAGTACTGAACTTTGACGGCCTTTAAGCATGGGTAGCGCCGCCTTGGTCAGGGCCGGAAAGCTATAGGCGGAAATGTCGTGGGCGATGCGGAAGGCGTCGCGCGAGATGCCATCGAGCAGGTTGCCCTCGAGTGCCTCGCGCGGCGCAAAACCAATCGAATGCACCAGGCCATCAAGGCCATCCCAGCGGTTTTGCAGTTCGGCAAAGGTGTTGTCGATTTGTTCGTCTTCGGCGACGTCGCAGGGGATGACGATATCGCTGCCCAGGTCGGCGGCAAAGCCTATGACGCGTTCTTTGAAGCGGTCGCCGACATAGGTGAAGGCCAGCTCGGCGCCTTGTCGCTTACAGGCATGCGCGATGCCGTAGGCGATCGAGCGGTTGGATATTACGCCTGTGATAAGAATGCGTTTTCCGGTCAGGAAACCCATGTGAAAGATCCTTTTTTTCTTGAGATGTGAGTTAGCCGCGTATGCTGGTGCCGGGAACGCGCAGGCGCTTGCCCTTGGCCAGCTTATTGTTTGCAAGGTTGTTTAGCTTACGTAATTCATCGACTGATGTGTTGTACTGTTTCGCCAGAGAAAACAGGGTCTCGCCGCTTTTGACCGTATGCGTGCGTACATTGGCCTTGCGTTGCAGGACCACGACGTCATTGCCGCGTGATGTCTTGGCCGAATTGGCGGGGCGTGATGGCGTGCTGGGCACTTCAAGTGATGCCAGCTGTATGCTGCCTTTACTGCCCGGAGCGGGCACCAGCAGGGTTTGCGCAATGGCGCGGGTAGCTTTGCTGCCCAGGCCATTGATGGCGCGCAGTTGCGCCACGCTGATGCCATATTGCTTGGCTATGGTTACATACGATTCGCCGGGCGTGCTTTTGTAGGTTTGCCACGAACTGAGCTTGCCTTTGTAGGCTTCCAGATTGGCTTTGAAGATGTCGACCCGGTTGGTGGGCAGTAGCAGGGCGGGTTGGTGTTCGGCAAGGATAATAGGCCGGTTGAATGATGCGTTCAGAGCCTTGAATTCTTCTACTGATATTTCGGCCAGCCTGGCGGCCACTTCGATATCGATGTCGTCAGTTTTTTGTACTGTAGTGAAGTAAGGCGTGTTGCTGACTTCGGGTAGCGTGATGCCGTATTTTTTTGGGTTGGCAATAATATTTTTGATGGCCTGCAGCTTGGGCACATAGTTGCGCGTTTCGTCAGGCATTTTTATGGATGCGTAATCGGCGGGCATGCCTGCGTTGGTGTTTTTTTCCAGGGCGCGCTTGACTGACCCTTCGCCCCAGTTATAAGACGCCAGGGCCAGATACCAGTCGCCCTGGAAATCGTATAGGTACGACAGGTAGTCCAGGGCTGCGCTGGTGGATGCGACCGGGTCGCGGCGCTGATCGCGCCAGGCATCTTGTGCAAGCTTGTATTGCAAACCAGTGCTGGGAATGAATTGCCATAGGCCCGAAGCCTTGGCGCTTGAATAGGCCGTGGGGTTGTAAGCGCTTTCAACAAAGGGCAGCAAGGCCAGTTCGGTGGGCAGGCCACGGCGGTCGAGTTCGTCGACAATGTGATACAGATATTTGCCGGCGCGTTTGCTCATGAGCAGCACGGATTCCGGATGAGACGCGTAGTAGTCGGTCCAGCGTTCGGTCAGGTCGCTATTGAGATTAGGAATGGCAAAACCGCGCCTGACCCGGTCCCACATGTCGCGCGGGGGGTGGGTAAGGTCGATAGTGCGCGAGGTTTCAGCGGCTGTGTAAGCTTTTTTTGAAGGCGCGTAAGAATTTTGCGAGGAATTGGTGGCGCATCCGGCCAAGACTGCTACGATAAGCAGGATGAATAGTCGTAAGCAGTTCATTGGCGGTTCATTTAAAGTTGTTCTTCCATTCGCGCAAGCTGGTAAAAACGGCTACGGCTGATTCCAGCGGCTTGCCCGTATAACGGGTGGCAGCATTTACTACAGCAGCTTGCGAGGTTCGAAAAAAAGGGTTGGTGTCAAGCTCGGCGCCTATGGTGGATGGCAGTGTCGGCAAGTTTTTTGCACGAAGTTGCGACATGGCTTCCCATTGCTGGTGCAAAGCAGGGCTATCGGGTTCTACCTGAAGTGCCCAACGTAAATTCGCTAGAGTGTACTCGTGACCACAACAAACCAGTGTATCTAGCGGTAAATCGCTTAGTTTACCCAGAGAATCCACCATTTGGGTTGATGTGCCTTCAAATAATCGCCCGCATCCTGCTGCAAACAGGGTGTCGCCACAAAATACCAAGGGTTTTCCCGTGCCGGATTCACCATAATAAGCAATATGCCCGGCGGTGTGGCCCGGGATATCCAGTACGCCCAACGAGACGCCAATGCCGGGCAATTGTACTGTATCGCCTTCTTTCAGAGGATGATCGCAGGCTGGCAGGGTTTCGGTTGCGGGGCCATAGACGGCGGCACCGGTTCGCTGTTGTAATGCCAGCACCCCGGCGACGTGGTCGTAGTGGTGATGAGTCAGTAAAATGGCGTCCAGCACAAGATTGCGTTGGTCTAGCATGGCCAGTACGGGTTCGGATTCGCCCGGGTCTACAACAATAGCGTGTTTATTGTTGCAGAGCATCCAGATGTAGTTATCGGATAGCGCGGGAATCGGGATCAGTTCAGTATTTACCATAAAGCAACAGGAGTGATGTGCCGGTGGACCAACCTTTTATTGTAGAGCTTGCAGAGTGGCTGGATACTGCCCCAGGGCGTTATGTGCAAGCATGGGAACAAAAGCAGATCGACGGCATGGTGGCTAATGTGTTTGGTTATCATGCCATACAAATTGGCTTGCCGCATTGGGACTTGCTGCGGGCTAATCGCATTCCCTACAAGGGGCGCACCCGTGTGCTGTTCGATAAGGCGGGCGAGCAGGGGGCTGCATTGGTCGCCGATCCGGAAAACCTGCCATTCGATACGCAAAGCATAGATCTGCTGGTGTTGCCGCATATTCTCGAATGCTCCAATGCGCCGCATCAAATACTGCGCGAAGTCGAACGTGTGTTGATGCCTGAGGGCCGAGTCGTAATTTCCGGTTTCAACCCCTGGAGCCTGTGGGGCGCGCGCGATCGCATCCCTGGTCTGGATCCGCTCATGCCGGTGCCTGCCGATATGCAAGTGTCGCTGGCGCGCCTGAAAGACTGGTTCAAGTTATTGTCTTTGGAACTGGACCGGGGGCGCTTCGGCTGTTACGCGCCGCCGTGCGTGAGCCAGCCCTGGCTGGATCGCTGGGCCTTCATGGAATCTGCCGGAGACCGCTGGTGGCCAGTATGTGGCGCGGTGTATGTGGTTTCGGCGGTAAAAAGGGTGGTTGGCATGCGCTTGGTTGGCCCCGCCTGGAAAACCGCCAAAAAGCGGGTGCGGCGCGCTGCTGTAGTGACTGGGCGCCAGTCTGGCCTTAACACTTAGGGCAGCTTGGCGCCGCCAGGTGCGTAATGCGACAAAACCCTTAATTCACGTTAAACCGTTTTATTTTTATCTTTAATCACTGCCTGGGCGGCCTACAGTAAATGAATAGCAGTCAAGTTGATATCTGGACCGATGGAGCCTGTAAAGGCAACCCAGGCATGGGCGGGTGGGGCGCGTTATTGCGTCAGGGGCGTCACGAAAAGGTCTTGTATGGCGGGGAACCCGACACGACGAACAACCGCATGGAACTCATGGCGGTGATTCAGGCGCTCAAGGCCTTGAAACGGCGTTGCGACGTAGTGGTGCACACCGATTCGCAATATGTGATGAAAGGCATGTGCGAATGGATGGTCAACTGGAAGCGGCGCGGTTGGCGCACAGCCGATAAAAAACCGGTGAAAAACGCCGATCTATGGCAAGAACTTGATGCGCTGGGCGAGCAGCATACGCTTACCTGGCGCTGGGTGCGCGGGCACACCGGCGATCCGGGCAACGAGCGTGCCGACGAACTGGCCAACATGGGTGTGGATTACGCCCGGGCGGCGCTGACAAATAAAAGTCTCCAATGACTCGTGCTCAATGCTACAGTCACAAATTGTGTCGATATAACCCGTTAACAGTTAACAAGTAGATGAAAAATTCCACACTAAGAGTTGTGCTGATCCTGGTCGTAGGCGTGGCTGTGGGTGCAGGTGGCGCGCAGTGGCTGGCGAAACGCAATGCGCAACAGGCCCCGCCCGTTGTTACGCCCGCAGCCGCGCCAGCGGGGGCAGTAAAAAAGATTAATGTCGAAACCGCACAGGTTGTACGCATGTCGTGGGCGCGTGGTGTCTCGGCGGTGGGCAGTTTACGCTCCCAGGATTCGGTCATGCTGCGCCCTGAAGTCACCGGCCGTATTGCCGAAATCAACTTCAACGAGGGCGGCAAGGTCAGCAAAAATCAGGTGCTAGTACGCCTGGACGACAGCGTGGTCAAGGCGCAATTGCAGCAGGCGCAGGCCAATTTAAGCCTGGCCAACAGCCAGCACCGGCGCGCGCTCGAACTAAGCAAACAGGGTTTTATCAGCAAGCAGGCCCGCGACGAGGCTGCCAGCCAGTTGCAGGTGCAGCAGGCCGCTGTGGCCCTGGCCCAGGCACATCTTGATAAAACCGCCATCAGGGCGCCCTTTGATGGCCTGGTTGGCTTGCGCAATGTGTCCATAGGCGATTATGTCAGCCCAGGCATAGACCTGGTGCCCATTGAATCCATCGACCCGCTCAGCGTCGATTTCCGTGTTCCCGAGCAATTCCTGAATCAGGCGCACGAAGGCATCAAGCTGGCTTTGCGTTTCGATGCCTTGCCAGGTCAGACCCGTGAAGGGGTGGTAGGCGCGGTCAGCCCGCTGGTCGATGTGGGTGGGCGTTCGCTGTTATTGCGCGCCGACGTATCCAATGCCGATGGCGCCTTGCGTCCAGGCATGTTCGCCCGGGTCCAGTTGCAGTTTGCCGATGACCAGGCTTTGGTCGTGCCCGAGGCGGCGCTGGCGCCATCAGGCGAATCGCAATACGTGTTTAAGGTTGCGCAGGGGATAGTTGAACGTGTTGCGGTTGGCGTAGGGCAGCGCCGGGGTGGCCATGTGGAAATCCTTAGTGGTCTGCTCGAAGGGGACCAAATCGTGGTTTCAGGCTTGCAGAAAGTATCCGACGGCGTTGCCGTTCACGTTTTGCCGGCGGCCGTAAAGCCAGCGGCTTCCTGAGGCACGGAGTTCCATGCTGTTATCAGACGTTTGTATCAAGCGCCCCGTATTTGCCACAGTGTTGTCACTGATTATTGTGCTGGTGGGCCTGATTTCCTATCAGCGCCTTACGGTGCGCGAGTATCCGGCCATCGATGAGCCCGTCGTTTCGGTGGTAACTGTTTATAAAGGCGCATCGCCCGAGGTGGTCGAGTCACAGGTGACCAAGCCGCTTGAAGACCAGTTGGCAGGTATAGAAGGGGTTGACGTCATGACCTCGCGCAGCCGGTCCGAACGCAGCCTGATCAACATCAAGTTCAATTTGTCGCGCAATCCAGATGCCGCGGCGGCGGAAGTACGCGACAAGGTATCGCGCGCACGCCGTTACTTGCCGGATGAAATCGACGAACCCATCATCAGCAAGGTCGAGGCCGATTCCACGCCTATCATTTACATTGGCATTACAGCGGGTGACTACACTCCGTTGCAGGCGTCAGACTACATCAACCGCTATGTCAAGACGCGTTTATCGGTACTGCCGGGGGCGGCCGAGGTGCGCGTGTTCGGCGAACGTCTGCCGTCCATGCGCATTTATGTGGATCGCGCCAAACTGGGCGCCTACGGCCTGACCGTGCAAGATGTCGAAGCCGCCTTGCGTCAGCAGAACGTACTGATACCGGCAGGGCGTATTGAATCCCGCGATCGTGAATTTTCGGTGGTGTCGTCCACCGATCTGCAAACCACCGAGCAGTTCAACCAGGTTATTGTTGCTAACGTGAATGGGTATCCGGTACGCCTGAGCGATGTGGCCGATGTGCAAATAGGCGCTGCCGATGATCGCGTGCTGGCGCGCTTTAACGGCCAACCCAGCCTGAGCATAGGGATTACCAAGCAGTCTACGGCCAATCCGCTGGATTTATCGCGGGAAACCCACAAAGAAGTTGCCCTGATCAACGAAAATCTGCCAGCCGGCATGAAGCTGAATATTGCCTACGATAGCTCGGTATTCATTCAGCAATCGATCAATTCTGTTTACAAGACGGTGGGCGAAGCCATCTTGCTGGTGGTGCTGGTTATTTTCTTTTTCTTGCGCAACCTGCGGGCCAGCCTGATTCCTATTGTGACCATCCCGGTATCGCTTATCGGCGCATGCGGGATCATGTACTTCTTTGGTTTTTCCATCAATACGCTGACGCTGCTGGCAATGGTGCTGGCCATCGGCCTGGTGGTGGACGACGCCATCGTCGTGCTGGAAAACATCTTCCGGCACATGGAAGAGGGCAAGACCCGGCTAGAGGCGGCCTTTCTGGGCGCCAAGGAAATCGGCTTTGCCGTGGTGGCCATGACGCTTACCCTGGTTGCCGTCTATGCGCCTTTGGCGTTTGCCACCGGGCGCACTGGTCGCCTGTTTATTGAATTTGCCCTGGCCCTGGCCGGCGCTGTGCTGGTGTCGGGTTTTGTGGCGCTCACGCTTACCCCCATGATGTGCTCTACCTTGTTGCGGCATCAAACCGGGCATGGGCGCATTTATACCTTTATTGAAAACCTGCTGGTGGGGCTGACCAACCGCTATCGCAGTGGCCTGGCAAGGGCTTTTCGCCACCGGCTGATCGTGCTGCTGCTGGGGTTGGCGGTAGCTGCGGGCAGCGTGGTGCTGTTCAAAACCGTAAAAAGCGAACTGGCGCCCATTGAAGACCGTGGCGTGGTGTTTGGCGTAGTCAGCGGCCCGGAGGGCTCGACGCTGGACTACACCCTGCAAAGCGTAAAGAAAATAGAAGGCTTCTACGACAACATCCCAGAAGCCAGCGGGCACCAGACAATAATCGGTTTCCCCACCGTTACCGACTCTTTTGCCATTTTGCGGCTCAAGCCCTGGAGCGAACGAAATCAGTCGCAACAAAGCATTGCCACCGCATTGCAGCCCAAGTTTGCCGCGTTGCCTGGTGTGCGTGCATTTCCCACCAACCCGCCCTCGCTGGGCGAACGGGCTACCTCCAAGCCCATCGATTTCGTCATCATGAGCCAGGCCACTTATCCTGAAATGGCCAAGCTGGTCGATGGTTTCGTCGAGCTGTTGCGCGGCTACCCAGGCTTGCAGAATATCGACACCGACTTGCGCCTGAATACCCCGGAATTGCGGGTCGTGGTCAATCGCGACAAGCTGGCTGATGTGGGTATAGACGTGGGCAACGTGGGGCGCACGCTGGAATCCATGTTGGGGGGGCGGCAGGTTACGCGCTTCCAGGACAGTGGCGAACAATACGACGTTATTGTTCAGGTGAAAAAGCAAGACCGCGCCGATCCGGCCGATATTTCAGATATCTACTTGCGCACCAGGCAGGGCAGCATGGTGCAGATGTCGAATTTCGTGACCGTATCTGAAAGTGTATCGCCCCAGTCGCTGAACCACTTCAACCGTCTGCGAGCCGTGAAGGTGCAGGCCTCAATTGCCCCCGGCTATGCGCTGGGTGAAGTGCTGGATCACATGAACCAGGTTGCGCGCGACACCCTGCCGCACACAGTGCAAACTGACCTTGATGGCCAGTCGCGTGAATTCCGCGATTCATCGGGCAGCATTTATCTGGTGTTCCTGATGGCGCTGGCCTTTATCTACCTGGTGCTTGCCGCCCAGTTTGAAAGCTGGCGCAACCCCCTGATTATTATGTTTTCCGTACCCTTGTCCATGACCGGCGCCTTGCTGGCCTTATGGTTGTCGGGCGGAACCTTGTCCATTTATAGCCAGATCGGTCTTATCACTCTGGTTGGCCTGATCACCAAGCACGGTATTCTTATCGTTGAGTTTGCCACGCAGTTGCGTGATGAAGGCATGGACATATTTGAAGCGGTCACCGAAGCCAGTGTATTGCGCTTGCGTCCTATACTAATGACTACGGGCGCCATGGTGCTGGGCGTCATGCCGCTGGCCTATGCCACCGGCGCAGGGGCCGAGTCCCGCCAGCAAATAGGGTGGGTTCTGGTGGGCGGTTTAAGCTTGGGCACCATACTTACGCTGTTTGTCGTGCCAGTGGCCTATACGCTTATAGCCCGTAAAAGCAAAGTGCCAGCCGTGCAAGAAAGCGGCGAACTGCCCCTGGCGCTTGATTAACATTCGTAGGTCGGATTAGCGCGAAGCGCGTAATCCGGCACCCAAGGCCCCCAAAGAAACGCCACGCAATAAAAACGGCGCTTCTTGGAGGATACCTGCCAAAGATGACTTGCTGTAGAAACACAGGATACCTATGCGTCAAATTATGCTTGATACGGAAACCACCGGACTGGACCCCGCACGCGGGCACAGAGTGGTTGAACTTGCGTGCGTGGAAATGGTTAACCGCACGCTTACCGGCCGGCACTTGCATTTGTATTTGAATCCCGACCGCGACAGCGACCCCGAAGCCCTGGCCATACACGGGCTAACTACTGATTTCCTGTCTGGTCACCCGCGTTTCGAAGAGGTGGCCCAGCAACTGGTGGACTACGTAAAAGACGCCGAAGTCATTATCCATAATGCTGCGTTCGACACCAAATTCCTGACCGCCGAACTGACCCGCGTAGGCCTGCCGCCGTTCGAGGAGCTATGCGCCAAGGTTACCGATTCCCTGCTGTATGCCCGCGAACTGCACCCCGGCAAGCGCAATTCGCTTGACGCCTTGTGCGACCGCTATGGCATTTCAAACGCGCATCGCACCCTGCACGGCGCCTTGCTCGACTCGGAATTGCTGGCTGATGTCTGGATAGCCATGACGCGTGGCCAAGACGCCTTGCTGATGGATTTTGAAGACGACAGCGGCATGGACGCCAATGGCGTGAAGCTGGAACGCTTCGACGCGACTACGCTGCAGGTGCTGGCCGCCAGTGCAGAAGAGCTGCAGCAACACGAGGAGTATCTGGCCGGGCTGGATAAAGCGGCTGGGAAGCCTAGTTTATGGCGTTCGGTAGGGCAGTAAATTTAGCACTCAATTGCGATCTTCGTATTTCGTTCGCATTGAATTACTTTATGTTTAAACTAGTTTCCGGCCATACTGACGGCCAGCTTCGAGGAAAGTGCTGGCTGCAAGGCTGCTTATAGTCAGCAAATTTTTGTACATACTTGCCGTTGCGTATGCGCCTGGTTGCCAAAAAGTTCGCCTGAAAAATGCGTTACTGGGCCTGTAGTGGCACAAGCTTGTTGTATACTTCGGGCCTGCATTCCAAAGACCAGCTTAAACAGCCAGGCTTCGGGCGGTTAACTCAGTGGTAGAGTGCCACCTTCACACGGTGGAAGTCACAAGTTCGAACCTTGTACCGCCCACCAAAATTCCTAAAGCCATACGCACGGCGTGAGAGCATTTCCATTTTAGTATGGAAGCCTTCCGTGATCCCGTTGGATTTAGAGAAGCACCACATCCCCACAATCGGCTCCAGCCACGACACACCGATCGCGATAGAAAAATAATTTGCGCGCCTGGCTTTTCTGAAAAAACCTGAGGCAAGGCGTCTGTTGGATGCGTCAGGCAATCCATACCGTACAGTAGTCTACAAAACCGGCGCTCTTGATTTTCATTTTTTCTTTGGGGAAAGCTTGAACTGGCCGCTGAACGCACGGCTGTCGCCCGCACTGCTGCCAAATTGGCCATCAAACGTACCTTCGATTGCAAGCAGTTTCTTGTCGCTCATGGTGATCGACTTGACTGTGAGTATGCCTGACTTCGACGTGTACTCATCGGTCAGGCCTGCCTCTTTTGCTTCGCCGATGACGATGGTGCCACTCTGCGAGTCTTTCTCTTCGGGGCCCAGTTGATAGGTTCCCGGCTCGGCCTTGCCGGCGGCGATCTGCAAGGTGAGGGTGCCGAAACTTTCCATAGCCAGCTTCTTTTTTTCCGCCGGGTCGGTCTCCATGTTTGCGCGCTTGGCCTTGGTGCGGTCCACCCAGCCTCCCAAGATGCGCAGGCTCAGCGGTTGGCGCGAGTAGCCTGGCAGGAGCGCGGCGGTCGTGGTGGCATCGATCGTCAGGCCGTCGCCCTGGAGGATGAACCCTTGCTCGACGGTTTCGATCTTGGCAGAGCCGGTGGTGGAGGAAGACTTGGCGTCGGATGAGGGGCCACAGCCGGCCAGCGATGCCACTAGGCCTGCGGCCACGATGGACAAGAACGCACGGGCGAAAAACGGGCGGGCGGCGGTGCTGGAACAGTTCATGGTTTGGCTCCTGTTGCGCGGGTCAACCCCGCGGCAGATCGATGGGAATAGGTTGAGGGACCCGTTGGGTAGCCGACTGACTGCGTCACTACGTCTAGGGCACGGCCTTCGTTGGCCTTGGTTTGAAAGGTCGCGAAGGTGATCTTGGCTGGCTTCGACGTCCCATGCACGCCGTAATATAACCGCTCTTGTCTTTCCAGTCAGACATCTTGTCGAGACTCTTGCCTTCCTGATGATGCTGGAATCGCTACATCAGTTGGCGACAACTCTCTTGACAGTCTCAGTTGCGAGGATTAACGTTTTTAGCGTTAGCAAGCGGTTGTTTACACCATTCATTTCAAGGAGAAACACCATGCTAAAGGAATCGTCCGTTCTGCCTCGCAATATTTGGGCTCACATACACATACCAATCAAACCACTACAGCGAGCTTGCATGCTCGCCGTGGCAACGGCCTTTACGTTAAGTGCAGGCGTCGCCATTGCTCAGTCATCCGTCATCAAGGAGGATCAGGCGCAACTGAAGGCCGACAAGGCGGCACAAAGCGCTGAGCGCATGCAGCTGAAAGCTGACCAGAAAACACTCAAGGCCGACACCAAATCTGGTCGGATGGCAGCGGAGTCCAAAGACGCTGATAAAGTCTATGAAGACCGACAAGCCATTAAAGGCGAAAAAAAAGACATTGCCACCGACAAGCGAGGTTCGTTGCAAATCAAGGAAGACAAGTCGGTATTAAGCAGCGAACAAAAACAGCTAAAGGCCGACAACAAGACGCTTAAAGCTGATACCAAATCTGGCAGGATGGCAGCAGAGTCAAAGGATGCTGAAAAAGTCTATAAAGACCAACAAGCCCTTAAAGGCGAGCAAAAAGACATTATCGCCGACAAGGCTGGTCTGAAAGCCCATTAATCATAATGTGCTGAAGCGCTACGTTCGTGGCGCTTTATAACGCGTCAGCACAAAGAGGGCTGGCGCACCCTGTGTTAGTCGAATACGACACCAACGGCTTATGAACCCAATGGCTGTGACGCTGATTTGGACGATGTTCGGGTTGCCGCTTTGGGCTACGATAGGCTTCCCTATATTCTATTGGCAGTGATTGGCATCGTATGACACTGACAAAACGCGGGTCTGGCTACCGAGCCCTGCTAGGGGTCGCCCTTGCCGCGTGCTCTGCGGTATTGATTTCTTACTCTTTGTCCTCGGCGTCGGGGGTAAAACTCATCCATACCGAGCCATCAACATTTGCACCCGTTTTGGTCATTGAAGAACAGGGCCAGCGCTGCATGAATTTCACTGAAATCCAAGACGACGGGCGTCAGACATGTTTCAACCTGGCAAAGCCAGACGAAATGGTGTTTGAGTACACACGCATGATGACCAGTGCGCTTTTCGTCATGCCTGAACCCAGGAATGTGCTGATTATCGGCTTGGGGGGCGCAACCGTACCGTTGGCCCTGGAAAAAATACTGCCAGACGCCGTGATTGATACCGTCGAGATTGATCCGGCAGTCGTTCGGGTGGCTGAAAACTATTTTGGATATAAACCAGGCCCGCGGCAGCGTGTGTTTGTGGATGATGGCCGGGCATTTGTGGAGCGTGCGCACGAACAGGGCCGGCAATACGATATGGTGATGCTGGACGCATTCGACGTTGACTACATCCCGGCCCACCTGCTGACCCAGGAATTCCTGCAGCATGTGCATGCCATTCTGGCACCCAACGGAGTACTGGTGGCCAATACGTTTACCAACAGTCATATGTACGACCAGGAGTCGGTTACCTATGCGGCCGTATTTGGTAATTTCTTCAACCTGCGCAATGGCAACCGCGTGCTGATTGCCAGCCGCGGCTCCTTGCCCACTGACGATGTTTTGGCCCGGAATGCGGTTGCGCTGGCCGACACGCTGGCGCCATTCGGGATAATAGCAGGGCAGGAATTGCGGTATTTTTCGCGCAAACAAGACTGGGACCAGGGCGCAGCCGTTCTGACCGACTAGGCGCCCTGATAAGTTCAGGCGGTTGATGTGGCAATTACCCTATTACACGTAATATTTCTTGTTTTATCATTTCGGAGAGTTCGCTTCCTCTAGGACGAGATAGCCGAGAGCGTGGACCAATTATGCTGATTGCGGCATCCGCACTTGAGCCGAGCGGAAACCAGACGCCTACCCCAGCGATGCTTGCCGCGCGCACATAAGAATAGCCATTTGCTCTTGTTTGGGCAGCCCATTTTTGCAGTTTATGCAAAGTAACGGCATGTGTTTCGTACTCGCGTTTATTTCTTTTATAGTGATCGTCAATTTCATGCTTGTGGTATTTGGTTAGCAGCGCAATGCTGCCAACGCCCAGTCCCAGCAATCTTGTATGCCCGATGTTGAGCGCAAATGCGCTCATCTTGTTGGCGCCTTCCTCTAGGTGTAGGCATTGGCTGAAATCACCGGCACGCACAACCAAGAATACATTGTCGCCGGATATACGGGCCAGCGACATCATCATGCCTCTAAAACGTTTGATCAAAGGGTCGTGTTCTCTGGATGAAAAGCCCCACGCCATGGCTTCAAGCCCAAGATGAAAGAGTCCTGTGCGCGTATCGCGTTCAACCAAACCAGAATGACATAATGCGGAGACTACCCTCCATACTGTAGTGCGATCCAGGCCTGTTGTTTCCTGGAGGTCTCTCAAGCCGCTGCCGATAGTGTTTGTTTTTGCGATACAACTTAATAGTTGTATGGCTCTGCCTACACTTTGTGCGCCGGGAAAGTGGCCGGGAGGGTCATTTCGTGTAACAGCGGTGTGCATATTGTGAGCAATATCGTAGTTTGGTGTTGCTGGGCCTTTGTGTGGGATGTTCAATGCGGAAATACTCATACAAATAAACCAGGAGACATGGTGAATTCTAATTTTTTTCGCAGAGCTTTTTTAAAGCGTTTGGCAATAAGCACAAGTGCTGCTGTCTTTGCAGGCTTGCTAGGGACAAGTTCCTGGGCAAGTCAGTTTCCAGCTCGTCCCGTTACATTGATAGTTCCCTTTGGAGCTGGTGGAGCAACCGATAGTATTGTCAGACATCTTGCCGATCAGGCCAGCCGAAAATTGGGTCAACCTGTTGTTGTTGAGAACAGGCCTGGTGCGGCAGGAATTTTAGGGGTAAATAGACTGGTTACAGCAGCACCAGATGGCTACACCCTTTCTATTGTTCCCGAGTCAGTGTATAGGTTTCCTCATCTTCAAACAACGCTATATGACCCCGCCAAAGACTTCACTTACATCATTCATCTTTCTGGCTATGCTTTAGGCATTGCAGTCAACGCGAAATCGCCTTTCAAGAGTTGGAATGAGGTGGTGAAAGAAGCCAAGAAAAGACCTGGGCAGATATCCTACGGCACCACGGGCATTAACGGCACCATGCATGTAACTGTTGAAGAAATGGCACAGGCTTCGGGGATCAAGCTTAACCATGTTCCGTATAAAGGCGAAGCGGAAATCATAGCGGCCTTGATGGGCGGACATATCGATTTAGGGGTTACCGCTGGGTCCATAGCGCCAATGGTGGAAGAAGGCAGAGCCCGTGTGTTAGTAACATGGACGTCTAAAAGGGTGCCCAAGTGGCCCGATGTGCCGACACTGAAAGAGGTGGGCTTGGACGTTGTTTCCAATTCACCTTTTGGCATAGCTGGGCCTAAGGGAATTGATCCAGCGTCAGTCAAAATATTGCATGATGCGTTTCATTTTGCACTCAACACAAAAGAGATCCAGGATCTTCTGGAAAATCTTAATCAGGAATCTGCCTATCTGAATAGCGAAGACTATGAGGCGTTCGCCAAAGAAAGATATAAACACACCAAAATACAACTAGAGAATTTGGGACTTATAGGCGCTAAATAACTATGACATACAAATCCATATATAAAGAAACGCTATTCGACAATAGCGTTGTGGCCATCACTGGTGGTGGGTCAGGCATAGGTCGCTGTACAGCGCATGAATTGGCAAGCTTAGGCGCAAATTTGGCCTTGATAGGCAGAAATCAAGAGAAACTTGATAATGTCCGTTCAGAAATAATAAACAGTTCAGGCAACAAAAATATCAGTGTGCACATATGCGACATAAGAAATGAAGATGTAGTCAAAGAAACCGTGGCCAATATTATTTCCGTACATGGGAAATTAAACGGGTTGTTCAATAATGCCGGCGGCCAATTCCCCGCTCCGCTAAAAGACATCAGTGCCAATGGATGGGATGCTGTTGTCAGAAACAATCTGACCGGTGGCTTTTTGTTCGCACGAGAATGCTATAAACAATGGATGGAAAGCAATGGTGGCTCTATCGTCAACATCATTGCAGATATGTGGAACGGAATGCCTGGAATGGGTCATTCTGGCGCTGCCCGGGCAGGTATGTTGAACTTTACTGAAACAGCCGCATGTGAATGGGCTGTTTCAGGCGTCAGGGTCAATGCGGTTGCTCCTGGCTGGATAGCATCCAGTGGGCTTGAAACCTATTCGCCCGAATTCCAGAAGAAAATCACCACGTTATCTCGGCATGTGCCACTGCAACGCCTTGGAACTGAATCAGAGGTCAGCGCCGCAGCCGTGTTTTTGCTTAGCGAAGCTGCTGCATTTATAACTGGCAGCACAATTCGGGTGGACGGTGGCGTTCCTAATGCCAGGCATACCTGGCACCTGCCTGAGCATGACAAGTCGAAGGCATATAACGGCTTCCATCTGTCAACAACACCTACTTTTCTTTCATAGCATGTTACAGAAACCCAACCCCAGATACTATACCGACGACCACGAAGAATTCAGAAGGTCTGTCAGAAGATTCATTTTCAAAGAGGTTGAACCATATGCCAACGACTGGGATGAGGCTGGCGAATTCCCTAAAGACTTGTATAAAAAAGCAGCTGATGCCGGCTTGCTTCAAGTAGGCTTTCCAGAACAGTACGGAGGGATAGAGTGCGACTCATTCTACAAGGTCATCTTGTTTGAAGAGCGTGCTTGGGGTGGGAGTGGAGGGGTCGTTTCCGGATTGTTCTCTCACACCATAGGTGCGCCGCATCTGGCCATGGCGGGTCAAGACTCCGTTAAATCTGCGGTGCTTCCTAAAATACTGGCTGGGGAAAAGATCGCGGCTTTGGCAGTTACCGAGCCTAGCGGCGGGTCGGATGTGGCCAGTATAAAAACAACAGCCAAACTGAAGGGCGATCATTACCTCATCAATGGCAGCAAGACTTTTATAACGTCAGGCATGAGGGCCGACTATTTGACTGTGGCTGTTAAAACAGAAGGTGAAAATGGGCCTGAGGTGTCGTTGATATTGATTGATGCGAATTCCCCTGGAATAACGCGTTCACCTTTAAAGAAAATGGGATGGTGGGCGTCTGATACGGCAGAGATATTCTTCACTGATTGTCGTGTTCCTGTCGAGAACCTGATCGGTAAGGAAGGGGAAGGTTTTCGGCTGCTCATGAAAAACTTCAACAATGAACGGCTTGCATTGGCTGCCGCTTCTTGTGGCTACGCGCAGGTTTGTTTTCATGATGCATATCAATGGGCCAAAAACAGGGTGACTTTTGGGAAGCATTTGTCCGAAAGACAGGTAATTCGCCATAAACTTGTCGATATGGCCACTAAAATTGAGGCAACGCGAGCCATGATCGATGATCTGGCCTCTAGGCTTGATGCGGGTGAGTTGCCATTTGCCCAGATCGCAATGCTAAAAAACTTTTCAACTCAAACATTTCAGTTTTGCGCCGACGCCGCAGTACAGACACTTGGCGGCATGGGCTTTATGCGCGGAACTCGTGTTGAAAGGTTATACCGCGAGGTTAAGGTCATGATGATAGGCGGGGGCTCTGAAGAGATCATGAAAGACTTAATCGCTAAAAGGCTGGGTTTTTAATTTATTCAAATTCACGACCAGTTTTTTGCGCAGGCGGTTGCTACATCACGGTTTGCAGTGCACGCCGTGGTGTAGCAGCTGCCTATCGTGCTCATGGACAATAGGCTTTCAGTGTTCAGGATGAAAAATCCATCAGGCCCATTTTGCGGGCAATGACCATCATCATCACTTCGTCGGCTCCGCCGCCTATAGAGCCCAGACGATAATCGCGGTAGGCACGGGAGACAGGATTTTCCCAGGTGTAGCCCATACCGCCCTGAAACTGCATGCACCAGTCGGCAATCTCGCGGCCCAGTCGCCCAGCCTTGAGTTTCGCCATGGAAGCCAGTTCGATCACATCTTCATCCTGTATATAAGCTTCGGTGGCTCGGTAAATGAGTGAGCGCAGGGCTTCCAGTTCAGTCTTGAGTTCGGCCAGTTTGTACTGAATATACTGGTTGTCCAGAAGTGGACGGCCAAATGCTACGCGTTGCCGGAGATAATCGGCGGTTTCCTGAATAAGCGCCATGCTGGCCAGGCGACGTGCGGCTCCGTCCAGCCGCTCTTCCTGGAACTGCTTCATCTGGTAGATGAAACCCATGCCTTCTTCCCCAATTCGATTGGATACGGGCACGCGTACGTCATCAAAGAAGATCTGTGCAGTGTCTGACGACCACATGCCAAATTTCTTGATTTTTTGTATCTCGATACCTTTGGCGCGCCGCCCTTCGTGCTTGAGCGGCACAATGATCAGTGACTTGTTTTTATGCGCTGAGCCTTCTGATGTGTTGGCCAGTAAACAGATCCAGTCGGCCTGTGTGCCGTTGGTGATCCACATTTTCGAGCCGTTGATCACATAGTCAGACCCATCTCGACGCGCTGAGGTTTTTAACGATGAGACATCCGAACCCGCGCCTTGCTCAGACACGCCAATACTCGCCACGACATCCCCTGCGATGGCTGGAACCAGAAACTCGCGACGGAGTTCGTCTGATCCGAATGCGGCCAGCGCTGGCGTGGCCATATTGGTTTGCACGCCTATGCCCATGCTGACTCCCTGTGCCCTGGCATAGCCTATGGCTTCCGCAGCGGCCAGCGCATAAGAGAAATCCAGACCGAGACCGCCAAAGGCTTCTGGTTTGGTAATCCCTAAAAACCCCAGCTGCCCCATTTTCTTGAACAGTTCATGGGCCGGGAAAATCTCGTTTGCTTCCCATTCTTCTGCGAAGGGATCAATTTCATTGGCTACAAAGCGGCGAATACTGGCCATCAACTCATGGTGTTCGGGGGTGTAGAGCATTGTGTATCCTTGAAAAGAGAATTAAGGAGTAAGAAGGGCTGGAAGCGTGTCACATTAACGTGTTTGATGTCATGCTGGAGATTGGATTTCAAGAGTCGCTAATGAGCAACAGGAAAATTGATTTTGTGCATAATATGCACACTTCAGGGGAAATCACTTATTAATGAGCTTGATGTTGGTCGTTGGTGATTGCACACGCGATGCTGCTTGCTTGGGGCGCGGTCGAACAGCAGGAGGTACTAGGCGCAGTGGTAGAAGTAATAAATAGTAGGTCGGATTAGCGTCGCCAGGCGCGTAATCCGACAAACCATGGCGCCGCCATATTAGTAGCGTAATCCGACATTGGCCACAAGTTGCTTTTTGTCTTGAAAGCCGTCCGCGTCCAGCCAGGCCTGTTCGGCTGGCGTGGTGGTTCGGCCCAGTACGCGGTTGCGGTGGGGAAAGCGGCCAAAGCGTTTGATAATGGCCAAGTGATGTGTTCTCCATTTGACGGCGCGAGGGGTGTCAAGCGTATGGAATAGTTCGCTGGCGCGCTGCTGGTCGGCCAGTTGCTCGGAGTGCATAAGAGGCAGATAAAAGAAACTGCGTAGCGCGGGTTCGAACTGCTGGTCGTAGCCCAGGGACAATGCTTGGTAGGCCACTATGCGCGCCATAGGGTCGGTGGCATAGGCGTGGGCGCTGTTGCGAAACATATTGCGCGGTAGCTGGTCTAGCAGCAGCAATAGAGCCAGTGTGCTTTCGGGCTGTTGGTTCCAGTGGTCCAGGTCGCCGCGCGAGGCGGCCAGATGCTGTTCTAGAAAGCGCTCGCGGCACAGGGCGTCAAATGCCGGAGTGGCGTTGAACCAGCAGTCCTCTCCGGCCTTGCGCCAGAATTCAATGATATTTTGGGCCGTGGTGTTCATGCTGTCTTGTCGTGACTGTTTTCTTTGTGAGGCATGTTTGTTGGATTATGCGCCTGGCGGCGCCAACCCGACGCAGCTTATTCGAAGCCCCGCCGCTTGGCGTTGAGCTTGCGTTCGAGCTTGCCAATATATTGCTGAATAATGAAGATCATGGGATTCGACAGGTTGAAAAACTTGCAGCCCAGCAAGCGTGTTGCCTTGCCGTTGTTTTGTTGTTCGTCTAGCGAACGCATGATGCGCAAGCTGGTTATTACTGTGCCTGCGTCGGGCAAGTCAAGCTGGCAGTCGGCATAAACTGTTCCCATTGCGTTATCCAGCAAGTGATCATTGTCGAGCACGGAAATACCCCCCGCGCTGATATCCTTGATGTTGAACTTGACGGTTTTTCCGCCCGCATCCGCAGGCAGTTTGATGCTGCAGGAAGCGGGCTCGCTGACGGGAATGTCGACTCGATAATATTCGCGCCGTTGTACCCGCCTGATTGACTCTGGAAATGGTACTTGCAGGGCGGGTAAATTATTTTGCAAACAAGGGGTGGCCCGCGGCACAGAGAACTGTATGCGGACCTTATCGAGATTGGTTTCAAAAGATATTTTTTCGGCGCTGGCAATGCGCCGATTGAAGTCTTCGTCGGTGGAGTTGTCTACGATTACAGTTTGGGTGTCGGGATCGACTTCGAGTATGGTCGTGATAATGGCTACCGTCCTGCCCTCGATATGCATTCTTAGCATGGCCCCTTTTTCTTCAAGAGAGCGCAACAGGGACTGGACCTCGAGCATTGAGGTGATCAGGAATGGATCATCATCTTCGTGGTCTGTATGGGCGGTAACGGTAGACATTTATTGTAACGATATCAAGGTGGCCAAGTGATAGCATAGACTGATGGGTCGAAACTAGTCCAGTCGATTAGCAGGGGTTTTCATTGCTATTTCAGCTTAACCGGCCCGGTTGAAAAATGCACTGGCATTCAAGTTGCCGATTTTATTTTCGCCAGTGCACAGCGAGCAGCGGCTAAATCCCATGCTGCGCAGCCTACGGTTTTAAAAACAATGGGCTGATGAAAGGGCGCTCCGTGGCTAAGCGCATGTGACAAGGGCAGCACACCAGACCAGTCGATTTTGGCCTGTATGAGGTCGCCCGCTTCGTGGCGCGCGCCAGCGGGGTCATCGACGTAAATCTGGCTAGCCAGCAAGGTAGACGGGCCAATTTCAGCCAGCTCGGGCTTGAAGGCGCCTACGCCGATAAGTAGCAGGCCGGCACGGGCGGGCTGCTGGTAAACCGGAACGGAGCTGGTAGTCAGGGTAATAACGGCGTCGACGTCATTGGGCAGGGCCGTGGTGGCCAGCAGTTGCAGAGGCAAGTGCTGGTGGGTGTCGACAAAGGCCTGTGCCTTGGGCAGGCTGGTTCCCACTGCGGTGACGCGCAGCCCTGGGTAAAGTGCTGCCAGCGCTTCAATATGCCCTAAGGCCTGTGTTCCTGTGCCTATCAGGGCCACATGTGTGGGGGCGGCGGGTAGAAATGTTTTCAGGCCCAGCATGCTGACGGCTGCCGTGCGCCGCGCGGTAACGGTGGGCCCGTCGAGTACGCATAATTCTTGTCCTGTTTTACCATCGAATACCGAAACCACCCCGTGTATGGTGGGCAGGCCCAAGGCTCGGTTGCCTGGCGTAACGTTGACCAGTTTGTGTATGCCGATATCGTGTGCCGTGGCTGGCATGGACAACATGACCCCGCCCTGTGGAAACGGCACGACCTGGCGCTCGGGGGCGGCAATGCTGCCTTTGGTGTATTCGGTACAGGCGCTTTCAATGGCGCTGACCAATTCCACAAAACCCAGCAGGCCAGCGGTTTGTTCAGCATTGAAAATTGCAACAGTATCGGTTTTCATAAAGGTTCACAATGGAAGTAGGCATTTGGGTATTGTTTCAGACTTTGCGATAAATATCCTATGCTTTTGGCTGTGGGCTTTTTAGTTGCCAAGGAGATGACATGAATATCAAGAATTTGCTGGATGTTCTCGAACTGGATTCTGGTATTTTGGGGGGTGGGAGCCTGGCGGTGCATTCTCCTATCGATGGCGCAAAGTTGGCGCAGGTGCATGAACACACCGCCGCCCAGGCCGCTGCTGCGGTGGATGCGGCGTGTGTCGCCTTTATGGCATGGCGTTTGGTGCCGGCGCCGCGCCGTGGCGAACTGATCAGGTTGCTGGGTGACGAATTGCGGGCGCATAAGCAGGCTTTGGGCCGCCTGGTGTCCATCGAGACAGGAAAGATCCTGGCCGAGGGCTTGGGCGAGGTCCAGGAAATGATAGATATCTGCGATTTTGCCTTGGGTTTATCGCGTCAGCTGTATGGCTTGACCATCGCGTCCGAGCGGCCCGGTCACCGCATGATGGAAACCTGGCATCCTTTGGGCGTGGTTGGGGTGATTTCTGCTTTTAACTTTCCGGTTGCCGTATGGTCATGGAATACGGCCTTGGCCATTGTTTGTGGCAATGCCGTGGTGTGGAAACCGTCCGAGAAAACACCATTGTCTGCCCTCGCTTGTCAGGCCTTGTTCAACAGGGCGGTTGCCAGGTTTGGCGGCGCGCCGGGCAATTTGTCGCAGGTACTGATAGGCAGGCGCGAAGTTGGCGAGGCCTTGGCTGATCATCGCGGTATCGCTTTGCTATCGGCCACGGGTTCCACGCGTATGGGACGGGAAGTCGGCCCCAGAGTGGCGGCGCGATTTGGCCGTTCATTGCTGGAACTGGGCGGCAACAATGCCATTATTGTCACGCCCACCGCCGATCTCGACATGGCGACACGAGGTGTTTTGTTTGCGGCAGTTGGTACAGCCGGACAGCGCTGCACGACTACCCGACGCCTTATCGTGCACGAAAGCGTTGCCGACGATTTATTGGCCAGGCTCAAAAAGGCCTATGCCAGCGCGCGTATAGGTAATCCGCTGGATATCGGCACTTTGCTTGGTCCGTTGATCGACGAGGCTGCGTTCGAGGACATGCAGGCGGCGCTGGCCAAGGCGCGCAATGAGGGCGGCACAGTGTTTGGCGGTGAGCGCCAGTGGGCAGAGCAGTATCCGCAAGCCTGGTATGTGTCGCCCGCGCTGGTCGAAATGCCGGCACAGACGGCGGTAGTCTGCCAGGAAACCTTTGCGCCCATCCTGTATGTGATGCGTTACGAAAACTTCGAAGACGCTGTGCATATGCAAAATGATGTGCCCCAGGGTTTGTCGTCGGCGATATTCACCAATGATTTGCGTGAGGCTGAAATCTTTATGTCTGCTGCGGGTTCCGATTGCGGTATTGTCAATGTGAACATTGGTACGTCAGGGGCTGAGATCGGAGGTGCTTTCGGGGGCGAAAAAGAAACCGGTGGCGGGCGTGAGTCGGGGTCGGATGCCTGGAAGGCGTATATGCGGCGGGCCACTAATACAGTGAATTATTCGCATGAATTGCCGTTGGCGCAGGGGATCAAGTTTGGGGAGGATGTGTAGGTCGGAATAACGCGCATGGCACTTGCTTTTAGCGTTTGTAGGCTGGATTAGCGGCGCTAGGCGTGTGTTGTGGGTGGTTTTTCGTTCTTGCGAAAGTCGGGTGTGTCGGAGGCTGTTTCGGCTTCACGCGCTGCGCCCCTGGCGGGGTTCCCGTTACGGTCAGCGCCATCGAGGCGTCCGCGGAACTCGCCCGGTCGGACCAGT
>JACCER010000015.1 GCA_013416445.1 Alcaligenaceae bacterium | reverse complement strand
ATAGTTGGGCGCGCTCCCGACGCGTGATTACGCGCCTGGAGTACGGCGCCCAAGGCACCAATCCGCGCTTTATCGTGACCAACATCACGGGCTCCGATGCCACCCATCTGTACGAGCGCCTGTACTGCGCCCGGGGCGAAGCCGAGAACCGTATTAAGGAAGCCCAGCTTGATTTGTTTGGCACCCGTGCAAGCTGCCATAAGTTTGCCGCCAATCAATTCCGGCTGCTGCTGGCCGCGCTGGCCTATACGCTGATGCAGCGCCTACGTGAACTGGCGCTTAACGGCACGGAGCTTGAGCGGGCCAGCGCCGCCACGATCCGCGTACGCTTGCTTAAGATCGGGGCGGCTATCGTGCGTAATACCCGTCGGGTTCGTATCCTGCTGGCTTCACACCATCCCTTGCGCCACGTGTTCGCGCACGCAGCACACGCCATGGCCCCATAACGCTGAATCAGTGCTGTCCCCGGCACGCTATAAAGCAACGGGGGTAGGGGAAATTACGCCTGTGGCGCTAAAAACACATCCCAAATACCGCCGTTCTCCCATCACAACGAACCGTGTCACATCATCACCCAGAAATCACACTAGCAAGGTTGCTGATGAAAAGTCCGGGTTAGACGAACTCGTTTGCCGAGCGGGATTGAATGTGACTGCGCAGCCTGATGGAGGCGCTTATGTCGATATACCCTTTACCATTCAAACGATGCCTGAATAACCACGCTGATGATTCGGTGACGCATTGCCTCGGAAATTGTAGTTTACGGGGCTAATCCGGACGGATCGGCGGTTTGTGCGGTCAACCTACGCTGTGTACCGGCAATCGACCTGGATGCCCTGGAGCTCCAACACCGCGATGGCGCCAAAACATAGATTAGTCGGATTCAGGGTAGTGTTTCGCCCCAACTGACACCATAGCGTTTGAAAAGCGCATCAAAAAAGGCTTTGACCTTCGTTGGGGCATCGGGAGCCAAAAGCTCAACGCCAGCGAACCGATAGACTTCATAGCCTGCCAGTTTCAATTCTCGGTCGCCATGTACTAGACGAGCATATTGACGCGGATCCGCGCGACCATCCGCATTTGCGTAATGCTGGATGCCGTCGACCTCAAGCACTACTCGGCCACCAGCTGGCAGCAGCATCAGGAAGTCCATTCTGTGGGTGAGCAGTGCCTGAGCGCCTCGCTGACTCACCGTCTTCGGATCCCAATGCAACCAAACCTCTGGCAGCAACGCCGGCAAACCGGGAATCGCCGCCCTGAACCCCTTAAAGAAATACTCAAACAACCGACGCTGTGGTGGCGACGACTCCGGCAGACAACTCAGCAACCGTCTATAAAGGCCCTTCTTCGCGCAATCAGCGTCATTTTCGCCCGTAGTTTCTGCCCACCAGAGCTGTAGATCACTCCAGCACAACCCATCTGGGCCAAGCGGTCGGTCAAATACCAATACATCATCTGGGTTTGAAGCAATCTCGATATCGTTGTTCACGGCATCCCGGAGTCGAATGTCGGGTTTGCTCCACGAGGCAAAGATAAGATTCTTCGGCCTGCCCCGTGCCGATCGGTGACTCACAAGACCAAATACGGGATATCCGCCATCTTCACCCGTTTGGCGTAGCTCGGCACCACATCCTAGAAGCACCGGATTCATTATCGACACAATAGCTAGCTGAGCTTCAAAGTCGATCTGCACGTCGGCAGTGGTTAAGCCTTCAAGAAATAGCCCAAAACGCCTATCCGAGAGATCAAAAACTCCCAGCTTCTCGAATAAAGCCTCGATATCGGCATCTTCAGGATTACGACAAAAATGCCGATGAATGTACTCCAGGATGCCTTCGGATCGCAAAGAAAAGATTTCTTGAAGGGGCTCAGGAATAATGAACACATCCCGAAGTAGCTGGGAAAAGTTCTCCCAATGGCGGAATAGATCCAACTGTTGGAGGGCGCGGGCCAGTTCGCGACGTGTTCGTTTTGGGATTTCAATGGCAATGGCGTCTGCCCAAAGTAAATCCTGCACCTGATTGCGAAACTGGGCAGGTAGCCTACGCTGGTAAATCAGACCATGCGCAAAACTTGGCACTGCCTCATCTGGCAACTTATCGAAAGCCGAATATAACCGGCCGCGCTTGTCACCACCCTCGTCAGGCGTGGGCAACCCCAACTGCATGCAAAACCCCGGCAGAACAGTATTAGTGCAACTGTCCTTCAGGTCGCCGATGAACGGCCGTAATAGGCCCCGTAAGGCAAGAATATCCATTTAGCGAATCAGAGGCCATATAACCAGTGCATTCTACCAACCCAATCCATACCAGGCTTCACAGTGGCTAGCAGGCATCAACGCCAGAACTGCTGCAAAACTGAGTCGCCCCAAATATCCTCCGAGCTATGTAGGCGGTAATAGCGGCTAGCTCGGGTGGCTTTCCGCTTAGGAGGAAGGCCACTTCCGGCCACAACCGGCCATTCGACATCTGTTGCTGAACCATCGACAATTCGACCAAGTAAACATGTCGCACATTGAGCCGCCTATGAATTGAGCTAAGATTATTTCAGGTTGTTCTGGCACTATATGCTATTTACGACGGGGGAGACTGATGGATGTAGTCGAGCATTATCGCGCTCTTTTAAAGAACTCGGATACCGTCTTGGAAATGATGGTAGGCACAAACTCGGCAAGCGAGGCGCTGATCACGTCGCAGAATTATCTTCTTGATTACGACTCGTTGAAAATGGCTATCGTAGAGCGGCCAGAAGCGGCCGTTCTCGATTCTGCAGTAAAGGAATATCAATTCGCCCTTTATGCATTGGTTTCGGGACAGTATAGGCACGCATTTGGTGGGCTAAGGCTTTTTTTCGAGCTCATGCTCGCTACTGTGCAGTTTTCTGCACACGAAATCGACTATCGGATGTGGGCAAAGGATTCGAAAGATATAAACTGGAGTTCTTTGAAAGATGCGCAATCTGGCGTATTTTCCACAAACTTTATTCGAGCGTTTAATCCGGGGTTTTCCGATAGCGCCAAGCAATATTTAGCTATCGCTGAAGTTGTATATCGTGAATGTTCAGAATTTGTTCATGGAAATGCTGGCACTCATGCAATCCTTCCGTCTGACATCGTTTTTCAAAAAGAAGTATTTTTTAATTGGCATGAGAAGGCTGCCACAATGCGCTTGGCGATCATGTTTGTGTTTTCGGCACGGTACCTAAATTACGTTACCAAAGAGGCAACAGATCGAATGGAGCCAATCATCACAGACCTTCTCGGAAACTTGCCACCGGTTCAGGCAATGTTCTCACAACCATCGAGGGCCTGATAACTATGGCAGACTTTTTCTTTCGCACCGAGGATATCCGGCCTGATGAGGTGCTTGAATACTTCGTCGAAACCTCGAAGGACAGGCAGATTGTTGACGCGCTGAAAAATAGAAATCCTGTGGTACTAGTAGGAAGCCGAGGTGTAGGCAAGTCATTCCTGCTTCGAGTGGCACAAAAGGAGCTCATGGACGCGTTCGAGACGGACCGCGTGTTCCCTGTCTACATTAGCTTCGTGAGAAGCTCCTTGCTTCAGTCGTCAGATCCGGATCAGTTCAAGAATTGGATGCTAGCCAGAATCTGCTCGTCAGTTATGAGGGGGCTGACGAAAGCTGGCCTGCTCGGTGGTGTTCCGAAAAGTATTGGGCTGCTTGCTGGGGGAACTGTCACCACGACGCTTGAGCGCACGAAGGTCGAGGAAATCGCTGACGCTTATGAAGCATCTTGGAAAACGCCGCAGATTGCGGTTAGCGCTGAGGGACTTCCCAGCATCGACGATTTCAAAGAAGCTCTAGAAGATCTGGGCGATGAGCTCGATATTTCTCGCTTTGCCCTTCTTTTCGACGAGGCGGCGCATATTTTCTTGCCGGAACAACAGCGCCAGTTCTTTACGATTTTTAGAGATCTACGCTCGCACTGCATTACTTGCAATGCTGCAGTGTATCCGGGCGTAACAACGTTTGGCGAGACATTCCAGCCAGTGCACGACGCAACGATGCTTACCATCGATCGAGATATTCTGTCCACTGACTATGTTGAGAATATGCGGGAGATCGTTCAAAAACAGGCGGATAGCAATCTTCTTGCTCAAATCGCTCAGTATGGAAAAAATTTCTCGACCTTGGCCTATGCGGCGACTGGTAACCCACGTCTTTTGCTAAAGACGATTGCTCAGTGTCCAAAGATCAACTCTCAGCAGGTAAACGAGACAATTAAGGAATTTTACCGAACCGAGATCTGGGCAGAACACTCGACGCTGTCGGAAAAATATCTTGGACATAAAGCTCTGATTGACTGGGGTAGAGAGTTCATCGAAGCCCAAGTCCTTCCCGATATCAAAGCTAAAAATGATCAATATCTGTCTTCCGATAAAGCTACGTCTGCGTTTTTTTGGATTCACAGAGACGCGCCAGAGCTGATAAAAGAAGCTTTGCGCGTCCTTGCATACACAGGCATTGTGGTTGAGCACGCGGTTGGCATCAAAGCAAGCCGTGCCGAGATCGGAAAGCGCTATGTGATCAATCTTGGCTGTCTTTTTTCACTTGAGGTGTCGCCAACGAATTCGGCATTCGAGATTGCGAAGGAATTGACTCCCAAGCGGATGACCGAATATGGTTCGAACCATCCGTCTTATAAAAAACTTACAGACCAAGCAGCACTAATCACGAGTGACGGAATGACATCCGCGCTCAACGTGCAACTAGATAGACCGGCCACCGTGCTTGACTTGACAACGTGGCAATTGGAAAAGCTGGCTGAGCTTGAACTGACGACTGTTCGCGATGTCTTAAATTCGACAGAAAAGAAGCTTAAAGAGGCGAATTATGTCGGAGACGTAAGAGCGCGTCGAATGCGCAACGCGGCAGTCGCTGCTGTGCTCGAGTATCTATCGGGCTAATGCCGCATGCAGCTCATAGACGGCATTGCGAATTCGGATAAGCTTATCAGCAAGCGCGCGGATGATAGACATTAGATGTCTTCGCGCACGCAGTGCCTTCAGGTCGAACGTCCGTTGTGGGTCATTTCCGCCCTTCAGATCTGGCAATGCCAGTCTGCTCAAGCATTAATCAGTACCTCTGACATTTCCCCGTACGCTTGATGCTGCAACACTGTAAAGCCCCTGCCGCCCATAGGTAATCATCATGCAGCACTCATGCTGTCGCCAAGCAATCAAAATGCAGATGGAAAGCAGTCAGCGTGTAGTCGGTACGTTACTAGCGGCAGGTGTCCGCGCCGTCTACCAGACATAAGGCTACAACTGTAGCCGGATATCCGTTCGATAAATCAAGCTCTTACGCTCTTTTTTCGCTCTTTATGTCCTACAACGCGGCTGACCGTCGTTTGCTCCCAATCCCTTGAAAAACAAACGCTTTTCCTACCCCGTCAGGGGTGCGTCTTGTGTGGCACTTTTAAGGCCACAAATGAGCGAAAGCGAATTTGGGGATTTGAAGGTGCCTGCCAGATCTAAGATCTGGCAACGTCATCAGTCAGGGACCCATCGAAGATGGGACACCAATCCTACTCAGTTGATAGCCCAGACATAGGTTCTGTCACAATAAAGCATGTGCAATCGCTATGTGACACCGAGCCAGGCCGAAATTGAGAGGTTTTGGCATATTGGAAACCGGCCGCAACGTGTGGTGGAAATTCCGGCGGTCAAACGGTGCCCCTTGGGGCCTAGCCGGCCGGTGGGATACCTGGACCAATCCGGCAACGGGCAAAGTCCTGGAAAGCTACACGATGCTCACGATCAACGCAGATGCACACCAATAGCAACGCCGCAGGCCGCATCAATTGACTGCAGGATTAGAAAGGTACCTCATAAACCATACTCTAAAAGTATGGCTTTTAGTTGCTGAACAGCCGCGGGCGCCAACCTGATGCTTTGGCTCTTTTTCCCCCGTATCTGTCGAGATGACGAGCCGTAGGTATCAAGTTGAAGGTACTTATGACCCTCAGCATCCGTGACTACATCAAACGTGCATTCCGCTTCTGTATGCTTTGAATCCCGATCCAACGCCTGATGTGCGATATTTTTAACTATTGCCATGTGAGCCCCATCTTTGTCCAACCGCAAATAGACGACAAGCCTTGCCCTCGACGTAGTCGCCTAAACCAATCTAACTTTTCCGCTTTCACTGAGAGGGAGTGGCTAATGTGCGTTTCGGTAAGCCTAAAAACATTGGATTGGCTGGCACTCCCCTTCCGGCCGAAAACAGCTGCTATCAACCTCACTTTAACGTATCTAGCCATATATGCCTGGCCATCTACCACATGCAGGCTTCTTCGCTTTGCACCTGGCTCCGCAGGCCGTAGTGGGTCCCGTTCAATTCGGAACGCACTGCGTTCCAGATTGGAAAAGTCAAGAAGAAAGCGCGCATGTGGCGCAGGTTGCCTTCATCGAAGCCTTTGCCTAATTCGTGAGCAAGCTGCTGTGCCAGCAAGGGCACCAGCCGCTTGTTGTAAGCTACCCTCGACTGGCCTCCGTGCTCGAACTCGACGATATGACGACGCACCCTGCCAGCAGGTTTGTACCTGGATCACATCCACAGCGCACGGTTAGCAGCCTCTTGCGCTTGGCACCGGAAGATATTTTCGATGCCAAGCCCCTTCGAGGTGCCTTCGCTGGGCGGTGCCAACGCCATCACCCAACAGACTCTGTGGTAGCTACTCCGACATTTTTAACAATAGCTTTACGGTCTGCGACACTGTCATTCCGTCTGCCCAGGCTGACGCCAACACGTCATTACCTTGTACTTCCTGTGCTTCTATCATCGCCTGAGCATCTGACCATGTCATGTCGCCCTGCTCGCTAAGCAAGTCATATATAGCGCTTTCCCAATCGGTTCGTGGTTCAGATGGCATTCTGTTCTCCGTGTCTTAATTGATACCCCAGCAAAAGCTGGGGCAGTCCTTTTTACATGCACAGCCAGCTGCGCCCCGCACCTGCCAGATTGAACGGAATATCATCCGCCACGACAGCGCCACCAGCAGTAGATGCAGGGGCTGCTGTCGCCTTACGCGCTACAGGCTTAGCTGACGACACCTGGCCCTCTGCACCACGGCCCCCGAGCATCTGCATCTGCTCAGCGACGATCTCGGTGCTGTAACGGTCAGCACCTGTTTCCTTATCCTGCCATTTTCTAGTCTTCAAACGCCCTTCTACATAGACCGCACTACCCTGGCGCAGGTATTCCCCGGCGATTTCTGCCAAGCGGTTATAGAACACAATCCGATGCCATTCGGTTTCCTCTCGCTTTTCTCCGGTGGCCTTGTCTTTCCAGCTTGTCGATGTGGCCACGGAAACGGTGCAGATCCCCGCTCCATCCGCGCTATAGCGGATCTCTGGATCGCGACCTAAGTTGCCGATAATGATGACTTTGTTGACTGATGCCATGTTGTTGCTCCTAGTAGTGGTTCGGCGTGCTGGCCGACAAATGTCCCAGGCCGATAAAGCGGCCTGGGCTTCGGTTTAGTTTTCGGACGATTCGTTCAGAATTTGCATGATGGCTTTAGCCTGCCAAATAGCGGCGTTGTTCAATTGCCGCACCCACGCGCCACGGGTTGGGCTCCACCGAAAACCATGGCGTTTTAGGATTTCGCGGGTGGCTTTTTCCGGTTTCCCTTCGAACATAAACATCACACGATTCTCTTCCACGTCCTCAGCGTATGCATACCCCGTCCCCTGTATGCTGACCGGCTTGCGCTCCTGGTTTGCCTGTAGTTGTTTGATCCGTTGCTGAATACGGCGAATGTTCGCGTTATTGTTGGTCAAGGCATAAGACGGGAAGCCTGCACGTCCGGCATAGTCCGGCGTGATCAGCTTCTGTGCGCTTTCTTCCGAGCATCCAAGCGCAAGCAAAGCACGCCGTTGGCCCTCTGCATCTCCCTTATGCTTACGGATCACCTGATTGATCTTCTTCATATGCTCCTGATTCGATGTGAGTTGCTCTACTTGGCCCATGAGTTTTGCTATTGCATCCGGGTCATCGCTGGATACTCCCCCATCGCCTACTGCAGCCGCCTTCTGCACATAGTGGTCAGCCTTCTTTTGCAGATCAAAAGCCTTGCCGAACGTGTTATGTATCCGCTGCCGGTAGTTGCGATCGCGGCCTTCGCTGTGGTGGCCAACTAAAATCGGCTGTCCGAATGGAATCGCTTCACCCATTTGTTTTGCACGGTCATAGGTCGTTGCAGCCTGTACCTCGGCTTGCACTGCTCTGGCCTCTAGCCTGGCCTTGCGGTCTGCCTGCTTTGCTTCGTAGTGATTCATGTCTTTTTCCTTCAAAAAGTGCACGGTGGTGCGGTAGTGGTTTCATTGCTGACCGGGCCTGAAGATTCTTGAGCCCGTTTGTAGGTTTTTGCTGCCGGGTTGTGGGTTGGTCCCATCACGTTTTGCCGCCAGTCCTGTGAGTTCCATCGCCCTTGCCGTGCTGAATCAGGCAGTGACTAGCGGAAAGGGGGAAGGTTTGTAAAAGTCGCGTAGCTGCTTTTATGAACACCCCCTTGCAGCGCCGGAACGTAGTGATACAGTCGGCGTTTTAGGGCGATAGAACTCTCAGAACCAGGCTTGCGGTGTCAGCACGCACAACCCAGCAGCAGCCCGCGCGGCGAGCGCCACCATCACCGAGGCGGTGATCTAAATTGAAGGCAGTTACGCAGCTGTATCCAGCTTGCGCCAGCAAGCCGCTATGCCCATCCCGGTACACCGGGATGGGCTACTTTTGTTGAGAAGGAAGAAAGCGGATAACTACTTGTGCGACAGCACAAGTCCAATCGGCGCCGCAGAGCGCGGCGTCTACCTGTGCAGGCGGGTTCTCACTCGCCCTGCTCCAGCTTTACACTTGGCCCCGTTCCGCTAGCGAAGTCGTGTTCTGTCCTGTAACGATGATGTGATCCAGCAAGCGAACATCAACCAGCGCCAAGGCATGTTTTAAATGTCGCGTCAGTGCCAAATCGGCCTCGCTGGGTTCAGGTATACCGCTGGGGTGGTTATGCGACATGATGATTGCAGCCGCATCCAGGCGAAGCGCCGTTTTAACGATTTCTCGGGGGTATACGCTGGCCTGCGTAAGCGTTCCATGGCTCATTTCCATGTAACGGATCACCTTAAACTGGCTATTCAAATACAGCACAGCGGCGACCTCGTGCCCCATACCTGACAGTTTCGCCTGAAAATACCGTTTTACGGCGTTCGGGTTTCCCATGTCAGCCCGATCACCAATCAAGCTTTCGGCGGCGATCCGCGCGGCGGCCAATACGTGCGAATCAGTCGCGGCATGATATCGGCCTGACGGGCTACGCACATACAGCGTCTGCCCTGCGTTCATGTTGTCATAGCCCAAAGCTGCATTGTGGTTAACGTGTTCCATTTTCCAGTTCCTTCAAAAGCCGGTTGGTTTTCCTGCTGACCGGGGCCGAAGATTCCGAGCCTGATCGTAGGTTTTCGGCGTTCGCAGTAATACGGTTCCTGCGGGGTTGCCGCCGTTGCCGTGAGTTCGTCGCCTTGCCGTGCTGAACTGCTGGCCGGGGCTGATGAACAGGACCGTGGAATATATGGAGGGGACCCGCCTGGCGGGGTGGAAGCCGTTTATGCCGCGAAAGCCAGGGCAGCGGACACAGATGGCGGTACAGTCGGCGTTTTGGGCGGCGCACTCATGGCAACGAGAACGATGGCCCGATATGCACTGATTGCGAATGCTGGCCGCGCGGCGAGCGCCAACATCGCCCGATAGGCGATCTCACTGGAAGTGGCTTTAGTTACTCGGGGAGTGTCCGTATTCTTTACTCAGACAACCCATGCTGTGACGACTTCTGTTTAAAAAACCCACCCATAAAACCCAGATAAACCCAACATAACCTGATAGAATCGACTGGCCATCCTTTCTTTAGGTTACATGTATGCCCAACCGCTGGCTTAGCGTTGAACAGATTGCCCAACACCTTGGTGTCAGCAAAGACACTGTCTATACCTGGATTTCCACACGCGAGATGCCAGCACATAAGGTTGGGCGCTTATGGAAATTTCAAATCCCAGAGGTAGACACCTGGGTCAAAGCCGGTGGTGCCGCCGAAATCACACAAAAGCACGATAAGGCATGAGCGCCGCGCGTTACCGCCTCTCGTTCACGACGGGTGGCCTGTTCTTGCAAGAGGCCCCAGTGGTAGTCGAGCGCTATCTGGTGCTGGGCGACTGGAAAACAACCCGCGACCAGATACGTAGCGAAAACCTGCTGCAGGTACGCACCAGTACCGCTGCGACCCGCATCAGCAAAGAACTTATTTCCAGACTGGAATTACTAAGCACCGATGAATTGCAGTACCTGATCACCGCGTCCCGACGCGAGCAAACTTACCTGCTCTGGAGCGCCACCTGCCGTCGCTACGCGTTCATTCGTGATTTTGCGGTGGATATCCTGCGCGAGCACTTCATTACGCTACGCTATCAAATCACCCACAACGACTTTGATGCTTTCACCAACAGCAAGGCCGTCTGGCATGCCGAACTGGACGAACTCGCGCCATCGACCTTGCAAAAGCTGCGCTCTAACCTGTTTCGGATGCTGCGCGATGCAGACTTGCTATCAGACGCTGGCCTCATTCAGCCCGCCATGCTCACACCCGCGCTAGCAAAGATACTGGCACATGCGGATTCACAGGCCCTGCTGGTATTTCCCGCCACAGATATGGATATTAAAAGGTGGCTGCAATGAGCCAAAAATTGCGTCAACGTCCGCTTGCCGAACGCTTCGATCACCTGCTGAACGTCATTAGCGGCGAACGCTTCCTGCACATGAAGGGGTTGAATAACGATTTGCCCTTTTATATTTGCGATTACCCGGCCTCGGAAGCGGTTGACATGCACCGGTTGCAGCATCAGCTGGCCAATAAGCTGGCTAGCCTTAGCCTGCCTTATCTGGATGGGCGCGGCGTTAATGTGCTGGAAATCAATCTTTACGACCTCAGCATTGATCTATTAAAAAATCGTGAAGGCAGCGACGAAGGAGTCAGCTTGTGGGACCAGATCATCCACAACGAACCGGACTACGACAAAGACGGCTTGCTAGAACTGCTGCAAAACGTACTGGACCCGCGTGAGCATTTAATTCCCGCCATCGCCGAACGTCTTGCGCCAGACGACTTTGACGTGCTGTTCCTATCGGGTATTGGTGAAGTGTTCCCCTATATTCGCTCGCATAATGTGCTGAATAACTTGCAAAGCACAGCCAAAAGCAAACCCACTGTTATGTTCTTTCCTGGCGAATACCGCTATTCGCTGGCTCATGGAGCATCGCTGGAGCTATTCGGTCGCCTGCATGATGATAAGTACTACCGCGCATTCAATATTTTCGAGACCCAGGCCTAAGGACGCAGCAAATGAAACTCAATAACATTTTTCTGAATCCCGTTAGCCGCCCTATCGAAGGCGTGATCAAGGCTGACGATGAAAGCAGCCTGTATAACGAACTGGCTGAATACGTGCTAACTGACGAGGTAGCCAAACGGCTTGAGGCCTTCCTTAGTGCTTATAACGAATACCACGGTGCCAATGGCGTATGGATATCGGGCTTTTTCGGGTCAGGTAAGTCACACTTGCTGAAAATGTTGGCATTGCTGCTGGAAAATCGCCACGTGGATGGCACCACAGCCTTGGATTTATTCCTGCCTAAAATTCCCAAAGACGATGCACTGCTACAGGCCAAGCTCAAGAAAGCCGCAGGTATCCCATCAAAAAGCATACTGTTCAATATTGATCAGAAAGCCGACATCATCAGCAAGAACCAGATGGACGCGCTGCTTTCCGTGTTCGTTAAAGTGTTTAACGAAATGTGCGGCTACTTTGGCAAACAAGGCTACATTGCCCAGTTCGAGCGTGACCTGGACAGCCGCAAGCAACTCTCCCTGTTTAAAGAAGCCTACCAGCAACTGGCGAATAAAACGTGGGAACGTGGCCGCGAACAAGCCTTGCTGGAAGCGGGCAATATTGCCAAAGCCTACGCACAAATTACCGGCGAAGATCCGGCCCTAGCCAAAGGTATATTGGACAAATACCGCAGCCAGTACAGCGTATCTATTGAGGACTTCGGCAATCAAGTCAAAGCCTGGCTAGACCAACAGCCTGCCAACTTTAGGCTGAACTTCTTCGTGGACGAAGTCGGTCAGTACATTGCCGAAAACACCAAGCTCATGACCAATCTGCAAACCGTGGCCGAGAGCCTGGCCACCAAATGCCAGGGTCGGGCATGGATTATCGTGACTGCCCAGGAAGACATGGCATCGGTGCTGGGCGAGATGACCCGGCGGGAAAGCAATGACTTCTCCAAAATTCAAGCCCGCTTTGCCAACCGCCTGAAGTTGACCAGCGCGGACGTGGCCGAAGTGATTCAGAAGCGCTTGCTAACCAAGAATGATGTTGGCGTCGAACTGCTGACAACGGTTTACCAGCAGCAGGCCAACAATTTCAAAACGCTATTCAACTTTTCAGACGGTGGTCAGCACTACAAAAACTTCAAAGACGCCGAACACTTCATCTACAGCTACCCCTTCATACCCTACCAGTTTCCATTGTTTCAGTCCGCCATACGTGGCCTTTCCGAGCATAACGGTTTCGAAGGCAAGGCCAATTCAGTAGGCGAACGCTCGATGCTGGGCGTATTTCGTGAAGTCGCCATGGCTATCGACAACGAACCCATAGGCCAGCTGGCTACCTTTGACCGCATGTTTGAAGGCATACGCGGTGCTCTAAAAAGCGCTGTTCAAAGCGCCATCAACAATGCCGAACGGCATCTGGACGACCGCTACGCTGTGCGCGTGCTTAAAGCCCTGTTTTTGGTCAAGTATGTAAAGGAATTTAAAGCCTCGTTGCGAAATCTAACTGTGCTGATGCTAGAGCGCTTTAACGACGACATGCCAGCACACCACAAGCGTGTCGAAGCCGCATTGAATCTGCTGGAACAGCAAACCTATATACAACGTAACGGCGATGTCTACGAATACCTGACCAACGAAGAAAAGGACATCGAACAAGAAATCAAAAACACCGAAATCGAATCGTCTGATATTGTCGCCGAGCTGGAAAAGCTGATCTTTGACGGTGTTATACGTCAGCGAAAAATCCGTTACGGTAACGGCCAGGATTACGCCTACGCCCGAAAAATGGACGACCGCCTGCTAGGCCGCGAGCACGAACTGGCCATCCACGTTATTACCTCGTTAAGCGATGGTTTTGAAAACATCATGACCCAACGCATGCAAAGTATGGGGCGCGATGAGCTACGGGTGGTCTTGCCCGCCGACGCACGCTTTATGCAAGACCTGACCATGCACAGGCGTACCGAGAAATACATCAAACAAAATATCTCCACCCAGCAAGACACCGTCAAACGCATACTAGAAAGCAAAGGTTTTCAAAACCGCGTGCGTCTGGGTGAGCTGGAAGAGCGGATCAAGCTTTTACTAGGCCAGGCCCAACTGATTATTAACGCGGCCGATGTGGACATTAGCGGCAACGACGGCCAAAACCGCATTACCAAAGGCTTCCATCAACTGATCGAAACCAGCTACACCAACCTGCGCATGCTGCGTGATACGGCCTACACCGAAGCCGATATCAGCAAATACCTGCGACAATCCCAAGATGCGCTCATCGGCAACGACGCAACCAGCCTGACCGAAGCCGAGCAGGAACTGCTGGCCTTCATCCAAAGCAATGCCAAAGGCGGCATACGCACCAGCGTAAAAGGCTTGCTGGAAAGGTTTGAGCGTAAGCCCTACGGCTGGTACTACGCCGCCATTCTGTGCAACCTGGCCTTGTTGTGTGCCCGTGGCAAAGTTGAAGTCCGCCAAAACAGCAATACCCTGGAAGGCGATGCGCTGGAGCGCTCGCTCATCAACACCGCCACGCATTCCTCCCTGATACTGGAACCGCAGGTCGAGTTCACCGCCTCGCAAGTGCGCCACCTGAAGGATTTTTACTCGGAATTTTTCAATACCCCCGCCAGGGCGAACGACGCCAAGGCATTGGCCAATGAGACCATCACCGCCCTCAAGGACAAGGAACTCGAGCTCACCAAGCTACATGGCCAGAAAACACAATACCCTTTCCTATTCGCGCTAGAAAGCGTGCTCGCTACCCTGAAAGACACGGCCAGCAAGAACGCAGCTTGGTTTTTGACAGAACTGTCACGCGAGGGCGACGCCCTGCTGGATCTGAAAGACCAAGTCATTGAACCTTTAACAAAATTCATGAATAGCCCACAAAAGGCTATTTATGACGCCGCTCGTAAGCTGGTCAACGAACAAGAAGATAACTTTGCCTACCTTCCTGATGCGGAAGTTGGACCCATCAAAGCGCTGTTAACCAACCCTGCGCCCTACAAAGGCAATGTACTGCAGCAAGTTAAGCCCTTACTGGATAATTTACAGCTAGGCATTACAGCGCAGCTAGTCATAGAAAAAAGCACGACTATCGTCAAATTGGAAGACTTGGAAAACCGCCTGCGTGGTGCACCAGAGTTCAACGTCATAAGCACCGAACAGCAAAGCACACTGACTACACCATTTACTGACGCTAAGCACTCACTGCAAAACCAGCAACGCATTGCCATGATCCGTGACCAAGTGCGTAACTTTGAAGATACACACTACCCGCAACTACTGATAAAGCTAGAAGGGTGGGCACAGGCAGCCGTAGCGCCAACACCGCCGCCAAATGTAGTCAGTGATTTGCCCCCCACGGCTGTAACAGCATCAGGGACAAGTACTACCCGCACACCCGCAGCACCTCCTAGCCCAGTCAGCGCTATGCCAACGCGCGTGGTTCAAGCACGTTCCATCAGCATCCCCTACAGCAAACCGTGGCTAACCAGCGAGGCCGAGCTGAACGACTACCTGGAAAAGCTGCGGGACGCCTGGCTGAAGGAAATCCACGCTGGTCACCGAGTTCAAATCTAAAATCATGAAAACTCATATCGATTGCGGAACGTCATCAGACCATTTTCGTGGCGCCACGAAAATGGTCCTTTTTAGTCTTTGGATTACAGCGTAATGGACACAAGAATACTAAGACAGTTTGCTCAACAGGCACGTCGGAACCTGATCGAACAGGTCGCTGCCAAGCTAGAACTGGTGTTGTCCACTACCAGCGCCGCCCGTCGGGAAAACGCGCCTGCCGTCATGGCATTGGAAAAGCAGATTGCTGATACCAACCACACCCAAGTCATAGAAAAGGTGGCCTACACCTGGTTCAACCGCTTCTGCGCGCTACGCTTCATGGATGCCAACGGCTACACCCGCATTCGTGTCGTCTCCCCCGCCGACGAAGCCCAAATTCAGCCCGAAATACTGGCCGATGCAAAAATGGGCCATATCGATGCAGACCGCGTGCCAGAACGCACCCGCAGTCAGATCCAGGTCCTGCTAAGCGGCAAGGCACCCAGCCAAAATCCGGAACAAGAAGCCTACCGTCTGCTGCTGGTGGCCGAGTGCAATAGCTTTAACCGTGTTATGCCCTACTTGTTTGAGCGTATCGCGGATTACACAGAACTATTAATGCCCGACGACTTGCTGTCGGCCAACTCCATTCTTGCCGCTACCCGCCAGGCCATGACAGCGGATAACTGCCAAGATGTGGAGGTCATAGGCTGGCTGTATCAGTTCTATATTTCAGAAAAGAAGGACGAAGTTTTCGCCGGTCTGAAAAAAAACCAGAAGGTCACTCCGGAGAACATCCCTGCCGCCACACAGCTATTTACGCCACACTGGATCGTGCGCTATTTGGTGGAAAACTCGCTTGGTCGCCTTTGGATGCTCAACCATCCGAGCTCGCCATTGGCTGGGCAAATGGCGTATTACATCAAGCCCGAGGCGCCGGAAACCGACTGCCTGAAGATAACAAAGCCCGAAGACATCAAAGTCTGCGACCCTGCCTGCGGCTCGGGCCACATGCTGACCTACGCCTTTGACCTGCTGTACGCCATCTACGAAGAAGTCGGCACCGACCCCAGCGACATCCCTGAAAAGATCCTGACCCACAACTTGTATGGCATAGAACTGGACGAACGCGCCGGTGACTTGGCCGCTTTTGCCCTGACCATGAAAGCTCGCGCCAAACAGCGGCGCTTCTTTGACAAAGGCATAGAGCCCAATATCTGCGTACTGGAAAAAGTCACATTCAACGTCGACGAGCTCGACGACTACATGGCTGCTGTCGGTCGTGACCTGTTTACCCTCGACCTGCGCGAAACGCTGACTCAGTTTGAAGAGGCCGATAACTTCGGCTCACTGATCCGTCCTAAGCTAGCAACTGTTCAGGACATCTTGCCAGCTCTGGAAGCCAAGGACATGGCTGGCAAACTTTTCCTGACAGGCACCCATGACAAGGTGCTAAAAGTGCTGCAACAAGCAGATTACCTAAGTGCCAAGTATCACGTGGTGGTTGCTAACCCACCGTATATGGGGGGCAAGGGAATGAACGGTCGGCTGGGGGCTTGGCTCAAAGAAAATTACGAAACAGTGAAATCAGATCTTTTCTCTGCATTTGTCGTTCGCAACACACACTTGGCAGTACCGAAGGGACAGCTAGGTTTCATGACGCCTTTTGTTTGGATGTTTATTTCCTCTTATGAAAAATTGCGTAATTTCCTAATTGATCAAAAAACCATCACATCGTTGATACAGCTTGAATACTCTGGATTCGATGGAGCCACGGTGCCAATTTGCACGTTCACAGTAGAGAACATGCACAAACCCGATTTCAAGGGCGGCTACGTTCGTTTATCCGATTTCCGTGGAGCTGATCAGCAAGGGCCGCGCGCGTTAGAAATCATTCAAGCAGCTAATCGCATTGGTAAGTGAGAATGACTAATAACCCTCACTCCCACTCTCCTGCAACAACCAGAAAGTAAAACGCTGGAGCTCAAGCGCGACCTCTCATCGCCACAGCCATATCGCAGCAAGAAACACATCAGTGAGTAAGTCAATGAGCAAGTTAGTGAGCAAGTCAAACCCAGACCCTGCGTTATGATTAAACTGCCAAAACTTAATGTCTTAAGCACGAGCATCCTGACAATGTCAGTCCCTATTTGATACGGATACAAATCATGAAACTAATTTTAGAAAATATCGGGATGCTTCGACACGCCGAAATAACACTGCATCCGTTATGTGTAGTTGCAGGGGAAAATGACAATGGTAAAAGCACGGTCGGGAAAATCGTTTTTTGCTTAATAAAAGCCATTAACCGATATAAAGAAGACTTACAAGAATCTAAAGAACATCGAGCTCAAGAAAAATTAGACGAGCTTTATTTCACTTTGCGCCGACTAGTTGGAGGCAGAACAGAGTCCACGAAGGATCTACTATTTGAATTACGAAGATCTTCTGCTAATAATGAAATGCCCTGGCAAACACGGGTGGAAGCAATGAAAGAGGTCATAGATAATATAAAGAAAAATATCGATATTGACTCAAAGTCAAAAGAAAATATTCTTAAAAATTATGAAGAAGTACAAGGGATTGCATTTGAACCAGAGGATGCAAGAAAATCAATTGAAAACGCTTTTAACAAGGTGTTTGCATCTGAGTTCGACTCGTCCTTGCTGCACCAAGGAGCTAGCCAAGGCACCATCCGTTTACTTGAAAGTGACATCGAACTCATTCATTTGAAAATAGATGAACGCAACAGGGTTTCATTGCAAAACGATGTAGAGCCACTAGAGCTGAAAGATGCCACCTTCATTGATTCACCGTTAATCTTGAACTACCACGATCTGCTGATCCGAAGCCAGTCCATGTTGGATATCGACCGGAGACATTCAAAAAACTTAGGTTTGGCTTATACAACTCTGCACACGAAAGACCTATTTGACAAGTTGCGCGAGCCAATACTACCTAACGATCTTTTTAGTATCGAAAGGCCCAAGCCATTGATGCAGTTTCAAAGCATTATTGATGGGGAGATATCCTACGATAAAAGCATACGTGACTTTGTCTTTAGACGCGATCAAGAAGATATTTCGATCAAGAATACAGCCAGCGGCATCAAAGTTTTTGGATTGTTACAAATTCTGCTGGACAATGAGCTAGTAACGAAAAACACCATGCTAATTTTTGATGAGCCAGAAAATCACCTACATCCAAAGTGGCAACTCAAGCTAGCGGAGCTATTGGTAGCTCTTGCAGGAATGGGAGTTTATGTTCTTGTATCGTCTCATAGCCCCTACATAATAGAAGCCTTGAAACGATACTCAGAACAGCCAGACAATAAAGTCGCATCTGGATTTTTTCTAGCGAAAAATCGCAAAATAGAAGACACAGACAGCTTAAGTGAAATATTTACCATCCTGGCAGAACCGTTCAAAACCTTTCAAAAAATGGATGCGGAGGAGCTGCGGGATGAATAGGTACGACTTGCAAGAGTATCTGCAGCAGGAACTACAACCGTATTGCTCCAGTTTTTATGACACGAGCTTCGACAAGGAAAATAAAAAGCATCTATGTAGCGATCAAACAACAGAAAACGTGTACGACTTTGACCGGTATATTGCTGAAAAACATGACGGCAGTAATTTGCCAGCCTCGCCCGATGCCATATTCATAGGAAAAAAGGATCTTTACTTTGTTGAGTTCAAAAATCAATATGCTACAGATATTAAATCAACTCAAATAAAAAGAAAATTCGAAAAAGGCACTCAAATATTAAAAAATATGCTCAAGAATTTCACCCCGAAGGACTGCCGCTATTATTTCTGTGTTGTCTTCCGTAAAGACCGAACCCCACGATACTTTGATTCCAGCCATATTGAAAAAAGTTCTGTCCGCTTTGACTTGGAAGATACGAACAAAGAACAAGGTCAATTCTACGATCAGATCATTACTGAAGATATTGCCTTTTTTTCTTCACAATTTACGCAGCTCAAGTGCGACGGATGATTAATAACCACGCTATCACCGGCATCTACCGTGAACTAGGCCTAGTCGAACGATGCTAGCTTTCGCTCAAAAATAAAAATGCAAACCGCGTATAGGACAACAAGATGCCCAAAACAACTACACAGAAAAACATCCTAAAGGTTCGCGACGACCACCTTCCGGTTTGCTTTGAAAGCACCGGCGAAAAGGAAGAATTTACGTTATGCCCTGGTTCAAAAGCATCTTGGGTCAACGAGGGCCAATCCTTTAGCTACAAAGAACTCCGCAGCCGCGTCGAACCTTGGTTGACCTCACTGTTTCAATCGGAGCACCTTTCCCTTCTGGCGGGCTCTGGACTTACCCACGCCGTCCACTATATAGCTGCTGGCAAAACGGCCACAGATATGACCGGCGCAGTCACTGCGGGCGAAGATAACGACAAGATTATTATTGCCGCTAAAGACTCTGCAGTTAAAGCGGGACGCGAACAGTCAAATATTGAAGACCAGCTCCGCGTCGCTAATGAATTGCTCCGTGGTTTAGAAATCATTGGCGAAGACGCCAGAGCTACGATGTTACGTAACGATATAGATACGACTTTACAGCGCTTTGCTCAGTCTATCCTCACAAGCGAAACCGGTATAGCCAAGGCCGACGCACCCAAACGCGAGCAGGCCTTCAACACTCTCGTCACCTTCTTGATGAGCTTCGCCAGCCGCTCGGGTGTACGGGACCGATTAAATATCTTCACCACTAACTACGACCGCCTGATTGAAGCGGGAGCAGAGCTGGCCGGATTACATTTATTAGATCGCTTCCTTGGCAATTTAATGCCAATTTTCCGCTCCTCACGGCTGGATCTAGACATGCACTACAACCCTCCCGGTATCCGTGGCGAACCTCGTTACCTGGAAGGCGTGACACGCTTCACGAAGCTGCACGGCTCCGTAGATTGGGTGCAAACAGAAAAAGATATCCGTCGCATTGGCCTACCCTTTGGCGCAGAAAACGTTGATCCTTATTTGAAGGCACCCGGGTTAAGCAGTACTAGCGCGCTAGCGTTGATGATCTACCCTAACGCTGCCAAGGACAGAGAAACATCCGACTATCCCTACGTCGAGCTATTCCGCGACCTGGCTGCCGCAATCTGCCGCCCCAACAGCACGCTGGTCACCTACGGCTACAGCTTCGGAGATGAACATATCAATCGCGTGATACGTGACATGCTCACCATCCCATCGACCCATCTGGTTGTTGTTTCCTATAACGACCCGCAAGGTCGCATTATGAAAACCTACGAGGAGTTAGGGCGAGATTCCCAGATCAGCTTAATGATCGGCCCCGCTCTTTCTGGTCTACAAACGCTGACTGAAACCTTCTTGCCGAAGGCGGCTATCGACAAGACCACTTTCCGAATGAGCGAGCTGCTTAAACAGCGCTTTGGCTCAGAACCACACCCGGCACCCACAGAGAACAAGGGTAAAGATGGGGTTAGCGTGGATGATCTGATATGAGTATTTCACCTCTAGCCTACGCCGACTCTTTGCGCATCGGCAGCATCGATTTTGTCTCACCAGATGAGATCAAGGTACTGCTGGACATCGAGGCTCCCGATTCAGTTGCTTTAAACACGGGCACCCCACGCCCCTTCCCGCGTATCAATGGTTACGTTCTAGTGCCCAGCGACGAAGGCTATCTGGTGGCGCAAGTGGAATGGATCACCATCGAACGATCCCAATACCCCAAGCGTAAAGGCATGCAGGACTTCGGCCTATTGGATTTACCGTACCCGCTGCGTAAGATGAGTCTGAATCCCTTGGGGTGCCTGCACTATGCTGATAAGCACGCCAACGGCGAAGATCGCTATATCTTCAGGCGCGGCGTTGAAGGCTACCCCACAGTCGGCGACCCAGTTCTACTGCCGACACAAAATCAGCTTCGTTCCATAGTCGAGTCCGGCGAAAATCGACGAGTCAAAATTGGCATTAGCCCTTTAGCAGCAAATGCAGAAGTAAAGATCGACCCTGATCGTCTATTCGGCCGCCACCTAGCCGTGCTGGGCAATACCGGCAGTGGCAAATCATGCTCAGTAGCGGGACTAATCCGCTGGTCAATGGACGAGGCACGCAAAGCACGTAATGGTGCCGATCCAAATGCACGGTTTATAGTTCTGGATCCGAATGGCGAATACGCCAACACCTTTCGAGATATGGGTAAAGTACGAGTCTTCGCTGTCGAGCCGAGCGAAGGAATTGAACAGCTTCAGGTGCCATTATGGTTTTGGAACAGCGCTGAGTGGAGTGCGTTTACTCAAGCCAGTGCCAAGGCACAGAGGCCAACACTAATTCAAGCACTACGCTCAGTGCGTGATGGAACTGTGGAGGCTGCGGCAACCCCTAGCCATGAAATGCGTCGGTTCCTACGAACACTAGTAAGCGTGATTCAGATTGAGCGAAATACTGGCAGTCCTTGGTCAACCTTCCCCAAGAACAAAAATTTCTATGAAAAAATTAATAAGTGGCAGAACGAGCTAAAGGAAGACGACTCATTTGGCGAACAAGAGAAAACAACCCTCACAACATTTCGTGCGCATATTTACAGCCTTTGCAAAACGCGAAGCGAACGAAATGCACACTTGGATTTCACTCGCACTGAAGTTGACGTACTCTTACGCAGCGCGAAAGCAGCACATGCCGCTTTTGGCGGTAGCGATACTGACATTCTTCCCATCGATGCAGACGTTCCCCGCGAATTTACCGGCGATCAACTCCTACGCAGTGTAGAGGCTAACGCAGAGCTATTAAACGTCTCCGATTATGTCGAAACCATGCTAATGCGCATTCGGTCGATACTTTCGGATAGCCGCATGAAAACCATTACCGGCGATGTGAAAGACGTTTCTCTGGATGGCTGGTTAAAAGATTATATAGGTGACAATAAAGCCAGTAACGGCTCCGTAACCGTCATTGACTTGTCGCTAGTGCCTGCTGAGGTCGTACATATCATCACTGCCACCATCGCCCGTATGACACTAGAGTCATTGCAGCGCTACCGCAAGCTCAATAAAGGTAAAACGTTACCTACCGTACTGGTAATGGAAGAGGCGCACACATTTATTAAACGATACAAAGACGACTCGGAAAATCAAAATTCCGCCGCGATTTGTTGTCAGGTCTTTGAAAAAATCGCCCGTGAAGGTCGTAAATTTGGCCTGGGATTGGTTCTTTCCTCACAGCGACCCAGCGAACTTTCACCCACGGTGCTTTCCCAATGTAATAGCTATTTGCTGCATCGCATCAGCAATGATCGCGACCAAGAGCTAGTGCATAAACTCGTACCTGACAACCTTCGTGGCCTACTACGTGATTTGCCATCGCTCCCGTCGCGTCATGCAATTCTGCTTGGCTGGGCTTCAGAGCTACCAGTACTAGTCCAAATGAATCAGTTGCCCGACGGTCAACGGCCGAAATCGGATGACCCAGACTTCTGGGCTGTGTGGTCAGGTGAAGGACTAGAGAAAAATGAAAGGAACGAAGAGATAGAGCGAAGAGTGAATTGGAAAGAGATTGCCGATGATTGGCAACAAACGCCAACACCCGTAGCAAACAATGATTTAGTGAGTGACGATGATGAGTTATGAGGATGAACAAAAAATCCAAACTGAAGTTCGTATGGAGAAGTATTTTTTCCGTGCATCGGCAGAGGATTTTGCACTAATTCCCGGAAAACCGATCGCATATTGGTTGAGTCCCAGACAGTTAATACTGTTTAAAAATCGCAAAATTTCTGATGTAGGAAAAGTGGGTGTTGGCCTGCAAACAGGTAACAATGATAAATACATTCGTTATTGGTTCGAGCCAAGTCGACGTGATATAGGATTTTCTGGGAGCACGACCGAAAGCTCCGCTATTTGGATTCCATGCAACAAGGGGGGGGATTATCGGAAGTGGTACGGAAATGGGTTAGAAGTGATAATTTGGGAAAACAATGGTGCCGCTTTAAAAGCAAACGCCCCGAGCGCCGTAATTCGAAACGAGCCCCTATACTTCAAACCCTGCGTAACATGGTCCCGTATAACTTCCGGAGCAATCTCTTTTAGATATCTTGACCCCTATTTTGTTCATAACGACGCTAGTTGTTTTATTGTTGGTGCTGATGACAGCGTCAATGAGGTTTTGCTTGCGTACCTAAACTCTCCACTCAGAAAGCTGACTCTCGAAAATTTAAATCCAACACTAAACCTTTTGCCAGGACAGGTAAATGCAACGCCTTACCTGGACTGTAAAATCAGTGGAGTCTCTAGACTTATCGAAATAGCACAAATAGATTGGGATTCATACGAATTATCGTGGGATTTCTCCAGCCTATTACTGCTGCACCCTAGTTACTACAATCCCAACCTCAGCATTACATATCAGAAACTTAAACTTAGGTGGTGCGAACAGGTCGTAGAAATGCAGACTCTCGAAGAGGAAAACAATCATCTTCTCATCGAAGCTTACGACCTTCAAGACGAACTAACTCCTAATGTTCCACTTCAAGAAATCACACTCACCTGCAATCCCCACTACCGCTATCGCGGCGATAAAACCGAAGAAGAACTGGAAGCTCTACTGCTGGCTGACACAATGCGCGAGTTCCTGTCGTACGCCGTTGGCTGCATGTTCGGTCGCTACAGCCTCGATAAGCCCGGTTTAGTGTTAGCCAACCAAGGCGAAACCCTGGATGACTACCTGGCACAAATCCCCAATCCCACCTTTACGCCAGACCAGGACAACGTTATTCCCATGCTCGACGGAGAATGGTTTGCCGACGACATCACGGCCCGCTTTCGTCAGTTCTTGCGCATAACCTTTGGCAACGAGCACCACGACGAAAACCTCAATTTCATCGAAGTTGCCATCGGCAAAGACATCCGCAAATTCTTCCAGCGCGACTTCTACAACGACCATGTCAAACGTTACAAGAAGCGCCCGATCTACTGGTTGTTCTCCAGCCCCAAGGGCACCTTCAATGCCTTAGTCTACTTGCACCGCTACCGCCCCGACACGGTCAGTGTAGTGTTGGGCTACCTACGCGACTTCCGTAATAAGCTCGATGCACAGCTGAAGCATTTAGAACAGGTCAGCATCAGCACCGACGCCAGCCAACCGGAAAAGATCCGTGCCCTGAAAGAAATCGATAACCTGAAGAAGCAGCTGCTTGAGCTGGATGACTACGAACGCGACACTCTGTACCCACTGGCTACTGAGCAGATCCCACTTGACCTGGACGATGGCGTCAAGGTCAATTACCTGAAATTTGGCTCAGCAGTTAAAAAAATTATCGGTCTCGACAACAAGGAAGATTGAAATGGCAGGCAGCTTTGAAAAGGCGATCACGATTCGCCAAGCTATTCGTAATATCGATGACCGGACGTTTTTACTGCCAGCCATTCAGCGGAATTTTGTTTGGACAACACAGCAGATCTGCGTATTGTTCGACTCCCTGATGCGGGAATATCCAATCAACACCTTCATGATGTGGGATGTGACCAGTTCAGACATCAAGAACAAATATCGTTTCTACAGTTTCCTAACTGATTACTGCCAGCGCTTCAAGGAGTCTAATGACTATGTTCCGACTAAGGGGGAGTTCAAAGACTTCAAGGCCGTCATTGACGGCCAGCAACGCCTCACATCGATCTACATCGGCCTGAAAGGAAGCTATGCCTACAAGCAGCCTCGCGTCTGGTGGCCAAACACACGTAACGACCAGGCGCTGCCGCCTCGCCGGCTCTATCTGAACCTCGCGCTGGGTGTCGAGGCGGAAGACAACGAATCGATGGCGCAATACCACTTCCGGTTCCTGACCGAGAAGCAGGAAGAGACGTACAGGAATGCTCCTGAGTCGCACTGGTTCGAGATAGGCAAGGTGCTAACTCTGCCTGAGGTACGCTCAGTAGACGAGATCCCATTCGATGTCGTTCTGCCCTACCTTGAGCAGCATGGTCTCGCTTCCAACAGCTTCGCACGGAAGGCACTAACCCGCCTTTACTACCTTGTTAGGCACGAAGAAGTAATCCACTACTACAACGAGAAAAGTCAAGAAATTGACCACGTCCTGGACGTTTTTATTAGAACCAATAGTGGCGGTACACCACTAGCGTTCTCTGATCTATTAATGTCTATTGCGATTGCTAATTGGAAAGGCGATGCCCGTAAAGATATCGATGATCTAGTCACAGAGGTTCGGCAAAGCTCAGAAATGCAGTTCTCGATTGGTAGAGATTGGGTACTTAAAACCTGCTTGATGCTGACAGGTGCCGATGTAAAGTTTCGAGTCAAAAACTTCGACTCCGATCAGGTCACTGTGATCCAGCAGCAATGGACGGAGATTAGGGCTTGTGTGGTTTCCACCTTCAAGCTGTTGAAACATTTCGGTCTGAATGATCAGTCGCTGAGAGCCAAGAACGCTGTGATCCCACTGGCGTTCTACCTGTACAAGCAGTCGTTTCAAGATAAACCATTGTATCTGGCAATCAATAAAATCAACATTCTGCGTGAAGAACGCCTGACACTGTCGAAGTGGTTGCATATGGTGCTATTGCGAGGTGTATTTGGTGGGCAGTCTGATGGCATCCTGTCCAGAATGCAAAAAATCCTTACCACGCATCTAAACGAGGGATTATTTCCACTCAAAGCAATCATTGCGACATTTACGGGTACCAACAAAGATCTACGTTTCGATGAGGCTTATCTGAAAGGACTGCTTGAGCTTCAATACGGTGACTCACGCTGCCGCTCAGTTCTCGGCTTGCTGTTTCCTGAAGTTAACGAAAACTTGCAACTGGACATCGATCATCTACATCCACAGAGTTCATTTACCAAGGCGGCGCTTTCTGGACAGGGTTTTTTGAAGGATAATCCAGATCTATTAACGTACTATCGAAGCCCCGCCAACTGGAACTCACTCGCCAATCTGCATCTACTAAACGCATCGCAAAATCGCGCGAAGCAAGACTTGCCGCTGATCACATGGATGTCCAAGAAGGAGATTGGCGTTAAGCCCGTAGATTTACTTTTGGATGATGAAGACAGCCTCTCATTTTCCGACTTCAAGCTCTTCTGCGAAAAGCGTCGAGAAGTACTACTTCAACGACTACGCGACAATGTTTTCATGAGCGATAGGTTGACTGTCAACGAGGAAGTAATCGACGAAGAAGAGGAAAATGAAATTGACGTGGCGGCATGAAGAAGGAAATAGAAGGCGGACGCCGTGAGTAACCCAAAAATCACTCAAGCCCTGAACAACCTGTTTGGCAAGCAACGCGTCGTCTTCTGGTACGACGTACAGCACGAGTTCCGCGCCGACTTCGAGAGTCTGAAACTGCCGGACGTTGAAAAAATCGAACTGGCCAACAACGAGTTCACGGTCAAATACCGAGTACTGCGTGAGCAACCAGAACAAAAGTTTCTGCTGTATCGCGACGGCGCTCAGCCCCCCGACCTGGACAACTGGTTGTTGGATGTGCAGCTAGCCAGCGGCAGCGACTTTCGTACGGACCAAGTGGCGCTTTGGCTGGCTGAGCTGGAACTTGGCCCGGACCTATACTCCGTGCTGCAAACCCACAATGGCTTTTTCGAAGCAGCCAAGCGCCGCCAAGCATTACTAAGCTTGCTAGACAAGAACGAAACGCACGGCATGCTGCGGCTGAAAATGCTGGCCGTATGCGCAGGTGCCGAGCCACGCCTGGATGTCATTCTGGAGCAATTACTGGCCGAAATGGCCGCTGATCGCGATGACAAGATCAAACTGATTGCCCGTAGCGGATTGGATGACTTTCTATGGCAGCAGACGGGCCGTATTTATGGCTACCAGTCCGGTTCCCCCAGCGTACGCGACTTTGTTATTGAACTGTTCAAATCCTGCTTCCTGATGGAAACGGATCCAGAACAGAAGCCGGGTTTATCATCTGAAGCCCTGGTCTTTCTGAAACGCTGGAAAGACAGCCGTTCGCACGAGACTTCGTTTGAAGCACTGTCAGAGCAGTGCGCCGACGTGCTGCAAATGGAAGAGCGCCTGCACAAACATGATTTTCGTCAGCTGCTGGAGCTAGACTACTTCGAGTTGATTGATCGAAAAATCCTTAACGACCTGGTACACACCGTAGCGGGTCGGACAGTCTCGGCTCCAGATATTATCCAGTGGATCAGGCAGCGAAGACTAAGTCACTGGTTTGATCGTTTCCAACACGAGTACGGCGCCATAGAGGTTGCCGCCGAATTCATCCAGACGCTGGAAGCTACCCAACTGGATATGAACTCCCTGGTCGATGGTGTAGAGAAGTATGCCTCGCACTGGTACGTGTTGGATCAGTTGTACCGCAAGTTCATTTACCACCTGCGCGAATCGGGTCAGGCGTCCCTACTGGGCGAACTGAATACGCTGATTGAAAATCTATACACCAACAATTATCTGGTCAAGCTGAACGACCGTTGGCAGCGCTTTGTGGATGATGCCAGGCAATGGGGCGCGCCGACGATCGCATTGCAGCGTAATTTCTTCGGTCAATTTGTGCAGCCCTTTTTAGATCGCAAGACCAAGGTATGTGTGCTCATCTCGGACGCCTTCCGTTATGAGATCGGTGAAGAGCTGCAAAGCCTGATCCGGCAGGAAGACAAGTTCGACGCTGAACTGAGACCAGCCCTGTCCATGCTGCCCAGCTACACGCAACTGGGCATGGCCGCCCTACTGCCTAACCAATCCTTAGCGCTAGCTGACAATGACACGGGTGCGGCGCTCGTTAATAACCTGAGTGCGCAAGGCTCGGATAATCGCGGAAAAATTCTGGCGTCGGCCGTGCCTGCCTCAGCCGTCGTTCAGGCCAAAGACCTGATCATCATGAACAAGGAAGACTCGCGCGCCCTGATTCGGGACAATGAGGTCGTGTATGTGTATCACAACCTGATTGATAAGACCGGCGACACTCGCGACACGGAAGAACGCGTTTTTGCCGCCGCCGAAGAAACGCTGCAGGAACTGATACGCCTGATCAAAAAACTGACCAATGCCAATGCCAGCAACCTGCTGGTTACCGCTGACCACGGTTTCATCTATCAGAACCGTACGCTGGAGGAAAGTGAATTTCTGACCGGCGAGCCCGAAGGCGATTCCATTTTGTATCGTGACCGGCGCTTTGTCCTGGGCAAGGGCCTGCGGGACAACGACGGTTTCAAACACTTCACGTCGGCGCAGCTAGGTCTAGAAGGAAGCATCGAGGTTCAGATCCCCAAGTCCATTAAGCGGCTACGCTTGAAGGGATCAGGTAGCCGTTTCGTGCATGGTGGCGCGACCTTGCAGGAGGTCGTAATCCCAGTGATTCACGTGAATAAAAAGCGGCTTAGCGATGTGTCTCGCGTTCAGGTCGATTTTATTGGCGGGGGTAACAAAACCATCACCACGGGTCAATTGGCCGTGGCGCTGTACCAGACCCAGGCCACAACCGATAAGCTACAACCCCGGAAGTTGCGCATAGGCTTGTTTACCCTGGACGGCACCCTGATTTCTGACCAGCACGAACTAAGCTTCGACTACTCCTCCGAGAACGCGCGCGAACGCGAACTACACGTGCGCTTGATTCTTAGCCGTAAGGCTGAAGCGGCCAATAATCAACAGGTGCTGCTGAAGCTTGAAGAGCAAGTGGACGACACCACCCATTATCGCGAATACAAGTCACAACGCTATACGATACGCCGGTCATTCACCAGCGAATTCGATTTCTAAGTACAGATATCCAAGGACACCGCATGAGTCAGCTCGATGACAAGATCAATCAACACTTTGCAGGCCTGGTGGTTCGCAAGGATCTGGTCAAGACGGTCAAAGGCAATGCCATTGTGCCGTCTTACGTGCTGGAATACCTGCTCGGCCAATACTGTGCGACCGATGACGAAGCCACCATCCAAAGTGGCATAGATACCGTCAAAGAAATCTTGCGCATGCACTATGTGCATCGCAACGAGGCGGGGTTGGTGCGCTCGACCATCCGCGAAAAAGGCCGTCACAAGGTGATTGACCGTATCAGCGTATCTTTGAATGATAAAGCCGACGCCTACGAGGCCGAGTTCGCCAACCTGGGCGTCAAGAAGGTGCTTATCGACTCGGCCACCGTTAAAGCGCACCCCAAGCTGCTGGTAGGTGGCGTCTGGTGTCTGGCTGATATCGAATACGAATTTAACGAAGACAAGAATGTGTCGCCCTGGATACTGGCCACGCTTAAGCCCATACAGCTATCGCACTTTGATTTTGACAGCTACGTAGAAGCGCGCAAACAGTTCACCACGGATGAATGGATAGACCTGCTGATACAAAGCATAGGATTCAACCCCCAGTTATTTGGCAAGCGCAACAAATTAAGCCAACTGGTACGCCTGATCCCTTTTTGCGAACGCAACTACAACCTGATCGAACTGGGCCCCAAGGGCACCGGTAAGTCGCACATTTATTCAGAGTTTTCGCCTCACGGCATGCTGATTTCTGGCGGTGAAGTCACCGTACCTAAGCTATTCGTGCATAACAGCACCGGTAAACTGGGTCTGGTGGGTTACTGGGATGTGGTCGCCTTTGATGAGTTCGCTGGCAAGCAAAAGCGCGTGGACAAAGCGCTGGTGGACATCATGAAAAACTACATGGCCAACAAGTCATTTTCACGCGGTGTAGAAACGCTGGGTGCCGAGGCGTCGATGGTGTTTGTGGGCAATACCGACCATACCGTGCCCTATATGCTCAAGCATACTGACCTGTTTGATCCTCTGCCCGAGAAGTTCCATGACTCGGCCTTTCTGGACCGTATTCACAACTACATTCCGGGCTGGGAAGTGGATGTGATCCGGGGTGAAATGTTTTCCGACGGCTACGGCTTTGTGGTTGATTATCTGGCTGAGATCCTGCGTTCGCTGCGCAACCACGACTATTCTGACCGCTACCAACACCTGTTTACTCTATCATCCGAGATTTCCACGCGTGACCGCGACGGCATAAATAAAACTTTCTCGGGTCTGATGAAAATCCTGTTCCCCGCTAATGATGCGACCGATGCCGAGGTAGAGGACGTATTGCGCCAGTCGATGGAAGGCCGTAAGCGGGTGAAAGACCAGTTGCTGCGAATTGACGCCACCTACCCCGCCGTGCACTTTGCCTACACGACCGCCGACGACACAGAAAAAGTCGTCCAGACACTGGAAGAGCTGGAGTTCCCGAATTACTACCATCGCACGGTGAGTGGTGATGCCGGAATGCCATCACCCGAGGCAGCTGACGGTGGCACGGTAGCTGCAGACCTTGGCTCGACAACACAACCAGTCGCTGCACATGCCGGCGAGACACAGCAAACGACATCTTCGGCAGCAAAGAGCGAGCATGTAGAAGCATCTGTGTCCGCTACCGTCGAACAAGCATTGAAGGACGGTCATATTGCCTTTGTAGAGAACCAGCGTGGCGTCAGTTTTGACAAACTATTTGGCCCTTACCTGAAAGGCGCAAGCAAGATCACCATCACCGACCCCTATATTCGCCTGTTTCATCAACTACGCAACCTGATGGAACTGATGGAAACCATCGCCCGCAACAAAGCCACCGATGACGAAATCAAGGTGCACCTGATAACGGTTGAGGATGAATTCAAAGGCGAACAACAAACCGAGTATCTTGGCCGCATCGTCGAGTCTTGCGCAGGTATCGGCATACAGTTCACCTGGGAATACGACACTACTGGCACCCGTCATGATCGCGACATCACGACAGACCACGGCTGGAAAATCGTGCTGAGTCGTGGCCTGGATGTATTCCAAAGATTTGAGATGAATGATGCGTTCAGCTTTTCCAATCGGATGCAGCAGCTGCGGCCATGCAAAGAATTTAACGTGACGTTTGTGAGGATTTGACTGCACGCTTTTCAGGCTCACCCGTTAGGAAACAGTGATGACTAAGCCAGACATAACCAGTGCTGAGACAGACCGTGCAAAGTTGGCGTTACAAGGCCGTGTTAGAAGCCGGAAATTCATAAAAATATTTCATCTCTATAGCCATAGATTTCTCCCAAAATTACGATTGTGGGGCTCGTTTGCTAATTTGTCGGAACACGACATTTACTTCAGCCTTGACGATGCGCGTAATGCAGCAGAGACAAAACGCAGTCATGGTGCGAACTTTAGGATTGAAGAGCTTCCTGCGGTGTGGGTCGAAGGCCTGACACATGCCGTAGTTATTTCGGAACTGTTTTCAGCAAAGCCCTGCCGGTCGCTGGTGGATGCGAACATACATATCCTCCAATCCTCCATTGGAAAAGTTATGAATCTTCGGGAGCAGCTTCCTACCCAGAAATGGATACTCTGGGATCTGCTAGGTATGGGACCACGAGTATCACCATCAGACCGGAACTACACGATCTATCGTTCCCACCTCACGTGGGCTTCGATGCCGATTCAATGGTCAATGAAATCCTTAGACGTTGACGATACCTTTGTAGCGCGCCTTGCACGTTAGTCAGTCGGGCACAGGTTTGCGCTTGTGTACGTGATGGCCGTCTGGACTCACTTCTACTTATCCCGCCGTCGTCCAGTCCTGCTCTTAACAATTTTTTCCTCTCACGCCGTATCATTAAATGCCACAATAGCCCAATATAATTACCTACATAATATAATCCACCTCAACCCTTATTAGACAAGTAATGTTTTTAAATTACATATATACTTACAGCTCACCAATAACATACCCACCAATTGAAGAATCTCATGACGCCGAGCCCTATAAGCAGCATTGGCGAGCGCTTACTTACCGCACGTAAGAAGCGCGGCCTATCCCAAGAAGCATTGGCCAACCTCCTCGATCCCCCTATAAGCCAAAGCGCCATCGCCCATATTGAAAACGGTCGCAACGAGACTTCCCGTCATATCGTTTGGATTGCAGCAGCGCTTCACGTTCGTGCTGAATGGCTAGTTACAGGTAAGGGTGAAATGTTTGAGATGGAATGGCCATGGCCCGAAACCTCCAGGTACACATTAGAAGAACTGCCTGCTCCCGTTTTGGAAGATATCGGTGACTACATAAAAATGAAGATCGGCCAACAAGCCAAACACACCAAAGGCCACGATTAAGAAGCAACCTGCTAAATCTGTCGGATTGAGCCCTAAGTTATCGCCAAAGATACAAAAACAAACAATAAAAATACTCGAATCGCCCTGTGTTCCATAGCGAACCAAGGCGATTCTTTTTGTGTCATTCCCGCGTTCATTTTCTTTTTTTTTAGGTTCTTACTCTTCTACATGAGTATTTATTATTACTTGTATATTGACACTAGTAAGTAGATACGTAATGATTACTACAAGTCTGCTCTTTAACAACACAACACCGATAAATACCGCGCCCTGCCCCACGACGGGCGGTGCGAGTGCGCGGCTACCCGTGTCGCCAGCATCATGCGGGGCGACAAGCACCTGGGTAGGAGTAAAGCAGGTGAAAAATCATTTCTCTCTTGGGCTGGTAGCGACTGGCATAAACCGAGGGAAGTAGATGACGATCCGTGACAGCGGACGCCGGTGCTGCCAAAGGCAGGCCACATTCGATAGATGGCGCGTAATCCATCGATGACAGCGGCAAAGACCGCAGTTTTCAGCACCTCGACGACCCACGACAGTGGACCAGCGCCGGGCTCTACCGAAAATGATCAAAGCAACTGGCTCCCATCGCGGCATCTTGGCGAACCAGCCACGAAGACGCTGACCGCGCCTGCTTTGGAAAGTATCTTGGGTCATACCACCCAGGGTGCTTCCCAAGGTTTAACGGAGGAAACCATGCAGCAACAGTCCCAGCAACAGCCTTCTGACCACTCAGCAGGCAGAAACGAAGTATCGCAGCCGTCCGACCAAGCGCTTCTTTACCGAATACACACTGCCGAGGCCAAGCTCGGGGTTTCCAGGTCCACGATCTACCGACTCGTAAAGGAAGGCCAGCTGGTACTAATCAAAATTGGAAAGCGATCCAGTGGCATCACTGCAGCAAGTGTTCATGCTCTCATAGAACGCAATAAGACGCCCGCCTACTGAGTCTTGCGTCCAGAACCCTCAGGATATACCCATGCCTCACCGGCGCAATGCGCTCGTGAGCCAGTTTTCTTCACTGTGCTGCTAGGCAGCAAATCACTCCCAGCAGATATTGCAACATAGGGAGAAATAACCAGGAGTCATTCGATGACAACCGAAGAGCAATTGATTGAACGGTATGGACCGCTATTGTCGTTGGTCGAATTATCTGAACTGCTAAAGCGTAGCCCTGATGGGCTGCGGATCTCGTTACGAAGCCAATCCGAATTCGCCGAGCAATGGAATGCCGCACGGCGGAAAGTTGGCCGACGAGTGTACTTTCGTGCAAGCGTTGTCGCCGACTTGATTGACGCCTCATAGCGTTTATTTACAAGTACTGAACTCCCGCCGTAAGCAACTATCCGGAAATTCCGGATAGTTCAAAGACGACTCCCCACTTCCGAAAGAGCTTACCCGGCTTTGAAAATCCAACAGCCTGATTGGTTTTCGTTCTGTTTTTCACCTATAGCAAGAAATTCGCAACATTATCTAATCAAACGACTGCAATTTGACTTTGCACGCGGGGCCCAGTCGGAAGTTATTTTGCGATTGTTATTGGTGCGACAAACCAAGGTTTGTCTAAACCGAGAATGACAGAAATTCCGATCAGCGTGCGCCTGGCTAGGCAGGCCATCACCATCGGCGCAGAAGCCTGCTATCAGCACCCAGCCAGGGTCGGGGCTAGAGTCACAGCCAGAGTCGAAGCCAATTGTTCCATCTGAAATTAGACGACAAACCTCAGACAAATTTGCCTTGTCCGAAAAAATACACATATATCGGACAGAGGTGCTCAATGAATGATATAAAAACTCAGAGATTGACCCCGTTCCAACTCTTAGGAAATTCCGTATAGTTCAAAAAACAATAAATACGCCATCATCTCCTGTCGCACTACGCACATTCGCAAGCGGCTACCTTATCGAAAGTTGACGGCAGAACAAAAACACACCACAATCACCGCATGAATTACGGTGAATATATCTGGCAATCGCCGCACTGGCCTAACTGGCAATACGACCTCACTGCTCTGGCTGAGCCCTTGGCGGCGGTTAGCCACGCCCAAGGACTGCTACTCGGTCGCTTGGCAGACGTGGGCATGGCCTTGCGTGATGAAGCCAGCCTGTCTGCACTCACCCAAGATGTCGTCCAAACAAGCGCTATCGAAGGCGAAACGCTCAATGTCGCCTCAGTGCGATCCTCGGTCGCTCGTCGCCTGGGCGTAGATATCGGTGCTCTGGCCCCTGTAGATCGCCACGTAGAAGGCGTAGTAGATATGGTACTGGACGCAACCAGCAATGCGACCACCCCGCTAACTACTGAGCGCCTGTTCGGCTGGCACGCCGCATTGTTTCCGACCGGCTACTCGGGCATGAGCCACATTCACGTCGGCACTTGGCGTGACGACTCCACAGGCCCTATGCAAGTGATTTCTGGATCTATTGGTCGTGAAAAAATTCATTTTGAAGCGCCTCCGGCCAATCACCTGCCTGCAGAGATGAATCGCTTCCTGGCCTGGCTAAATGACCCCAACATCAAAGAACCCACCCTACTGCGTGCCGGCCTGGGGCACTTATGGTTCGTCACGCTACATCCGTTTGATGACGATAATGGCCGGATTGCCCGCGCCATTGGCGACCTACTCCTGACACGGGCTGACAGAAGCACGCAACGGTTCTATAGTCTCTCCGCTCAAATTCAGCGAGAACGCAAAGCCTATTACGACATTCTTGAACGCACCCAAAAAGGCGACATGGATGTGACTGGCTGGCTGGAGTGGTTCCTGGCAACTTTGCTAAAAGCTGTCGAACAAGCACATGGCACCTTGGATCAAGTTCTGGCCAAGGCAAAGTTCTGGCAACAGGCTGCAACGATCCCCATGAATGAGCGCCAGATCAAGGTGCTGAGTCGGCTGCTGGACGGATTTGAAGGAAATCTGACAACGAGTAAATGGGCTGCGATTGCCAAGTGTTCGCAAGACACGGCACTTCGCGACATTACTGAGTTAGTACAGTACGAAGTGCTTCAGAAAACCGCAGCCGGTGGTCGAAGCACGAACTACGAAGTACGTCATTACGGTTCTAAGCGATGAAAACGCATATCTGGAAAAGTATGTTTCCAGATAATGAACTATCGGGAAATTCAGTTATTCGGAAATTTCGAATAACTGCTGCCGATGGCAAGAGTTATAACACCCAGCACTACAATCTGGCGGCAATCATTGCGGCCGGATAGTCCCTGAGGCAGCTGTCAAGGAATCCTTGACAGCTCAGTCTGAAGATGGTCGGCAGGTCAAGCGGAAGATTAGCGTAGCGTATCGCGTAGGCAAAAAAACCCACCAATTATGCGCATCACCTGTCAGACAGGGCTAAGCGTGGTGTGTGTGTTGCATACATTGTATGTGTTTACTTGCAGCATCCAAAAACCCCAAAATGGGCATGATAAATCCCAATATGGGTACAACAACCTGAGCGGCCCAGGCAAGCCATTGCAGGCTGCCCACACTTGCAGAAAACGTCCTCTGGCTCAAGCGAGCATAAACCGAATACGTCCTCAAACTGTAACAACACCCCTTACCATCCCATAAATGGTATATTTACGTGACGCCTTCCTATATGAAACCACTGCTCTGGCTAGGTAGCAGTAAGAAAGACCTGCTAGCTCTACCAGTTGATGTACGTAAATTCTTCGGCCATGCGCTTGACGCCGCCCAACGTGGTGAACAACACGAAGCGGCGAAAGTATTGAAAGGATTTGGCAGTGCAGGCATATTGGAAATAGTCGAAGATGACGCTGGTGGCACTTACCGAACCGTCTACACCGTGCGTTTCGCTCAAGCTATCTTTGTCTTGCACGTCTTTCAAAAAAAGAGCAAACGCGGTATTGAAACACCTAAGCCAGACATGGATATCATCCGTCAGCGCTTGAAGGCCGCGGCGATTGTCGCGCAGGAGTTAGAAAATGAATAAACGTATTGTTGAAGGAGTCGAAGTCGAGGTCAGTTCAGGTAATGTATTCGCTGACCTGGGCCTGCCCGATGCCGACAAGCTTCAGATCAAATCAGGGCTAACCGTTGAAATCGCCAAGGCTATTCGTGAGCGAGGATTCACCCAGGTCGAAGCAGCAGAGCGCATGGGCCTCACCCAACCCAAGGTTTCGAGTCTACTGCGCGGTGAGTTCTCGAACTTCTCCGAACGTAAGCTTATGGATTGCCTGAATCGTTTGGGCTACGACATTGAGATCCGTGTACGAAAAACGCCGGAACCAGTCGGCCATTTGCTGCTGATGCACGCCTAAGACGAAATCGAGCTGGCCGTGTCTAAAGCTACTCTCGGTGTACCGAACTGTACCTCTGCACCCTATTTCGGTACAGTACAGGTACACACATCAGTTCTTTCGGTTTTTACGAAATTACGCTAACATATTGATTTATAATAAATTTTAACCATATAAATCTACGCTCACTTTCGCCCCGCCTCCCTACGAAAACGCCTTTACACGCCAACTCAAAATCCCCACCGCAAGGTGTGCTGATTCGATTCCTGTGCGAGCATCAAAAAACTCACATAAACTATTAACTTACCGTATCCATCGTAAGCATCGTGTGAGTACCGTCTTGTCGGTACAGTCAAAGAGGTTCAAAGCGAAGATCACACAATGTCTACAAGTGAAGTGCGGATTTCAAACCGCAAGGGTCAGCCCAATTATTCACGCGCTTACAAGCGTGAGATCCTGTGCGCCCGGTGTTTCGATATCTAAAGTGGCGTTGGCTCATGTGCTGAGCGGCACACAGCTGTCGATGCTGCTCGAAGGCATTGACTGACGCCGCCCAGAACGTACTTGGCAACCCACGCGCGCGGTATAAGCATAAAAGTTGGTCAACGCTATTTGCAGGGCAATCACCTTACTTTATACTGGCGCATGCCCGCTAACACCTTACTTCACGACATCGATACGCTCAAGCGCATGCTGGTCTCGCGCGACGAGACCATTGCAAAGCTGGTGGCGGAAATTGCCCGTCTGAAGTGCTGGCAATATGGGTGCTCTTGCGAGCACATCGCTGACCATCCTATCAATCAATTCGACGAGTTGTTACCGTGGCGCCTGGACCTTCAAAACGAAAACCTGCTCAAGGCAGCATGACCGCTTCTGATCATCCGCATATTGAGGCGCTGATCAAGGATGAGGGCCATGTCATGATTGGCGCAATCCAGCCAGTGCATAATGCGGCGGTCGCCTATGACGGCAAACAGGCCGTGGCAATGCTGCGTTACCGCCCAGGCGAATCTCTGACCTCGATCTTAAAACGCTTGGATGCTGCCATTGCCACCGCTCAAGCCAGTGGCGAGCGTGTCGATGAATGGAACCAGCCTGGCGCCAAGTGGACCTAAGCCATTTAGGTCGTCAAGACGGTCTTAGAATGACGCTTACTGTTCACCGGATAGATACGTATAAAATGCGGCAATTGTGATGATAAACGCCGCAGAGAATTCGACTAATACCTGGGCAGCAGACAGCAGTCGCCGAAAAGGCCCAGCCGTCAATTAAACCCAAATTGGGTATGACAAGCCCCAATTTGGGTATTTCAAGCACTACGGCACCCCTACGAAGCCCGTCCGACGCTCTCTTTTTCGGCACCAAACAACGAGTACTGAGAATATTGTAGGCGAGTGAGTCGTGGTCGCTCAGCTTAGCCGATTGAATCAAGCCCATGACGGCTACCACCCAGCAACAGCCAAAACCCCGCCCATCACCTCAATCGCAAACGCAACCGCAACCACAACCGCCGCACTGATTCATTTCATCATCGCCAAGCCGATTCTTGATCTATCTCAACTTTTTCCAAAATGCAATCGAGTATCATTAAAAGCTACTCTGGCAACAGCATTTTGTTAATTTTCACCGACAATGATGAAAATTAAACCAAAAAAGGAGCATTTATGCTTTATGTCGACATTCCAACTCGGAACGAATTTTCCTTACTCGCCGATAAACGTACCGATGCTTGTGTCTCGATATATTTGAAAACAACCCCCGTCACACAGAACACTCAGGCATCCCGGATCCAAATGGGAAACCTTATCAAAGAGGCGCAAGCGCAGCTTGAGGAAGCCGCGTTCGATAAAAGACGCTTAGGCGCGCTGCTGGATGGCCTCAACGATCTTCTGGATGATGATGAGTTCTGGCGCTTCCAGGCTAACAGCCTGGCCGTTTTCGCTACACCGGACAGTATTCGCACTTACAGGCTTGCAAACGACCTGACTTCCATGGTGCAGGTTGCCGACCGGTATCACCTCAAGCCATTGTTTCGTGCGATCACCTTCCCGCATTCAGCGTTCATTCTGACGCTATCGGAAAACGCCGTGCGTCTGTTCGAAATGAACGCCGATCTACCAGCCGTCGAGGTCAAGGTACCCGGGTTACCGAAAGATGTAGCGTCGTCGGTAGGCCGCGCCCCGAGCAATGAACGCGTTTTCAGCAGTCGCGTCCGGGGCAACGAAGGCCATAACGTCCGGCTTCAGCAGTATGCACGTCAGATAGACGCAGCACTACGGCCCATCCTGGCTGGCCGCGAAACTCCATTGGTATTAGCCGCAACGGGGAGGCTCGCGGATTTATTCAAGCAAATTTGTTCTTACTCGAACCTATTGCCTGAAACAATCGCGGAAAGTCCTGACCATCTGACCGAAGCCGAACTGACCACAAAGACGCGGCCGGTTCTCGATAACGCTTACACCCAGCAAATTACAGACATAAAAGCACTGTTTGAAAAGCGGGTAGCAGAACGCCGTACCACAACAGACATTTCTGACGCGGCGCGCGCGGCGACATTCGGCGCTATCCAGACTATTCTGGTTAATATTGATTCCGTTGTTGCTGGCTTTGTCGATGATGAAACGGGGGCAGTATCATTCGTGGACAAAGATGATGCCAAGGCTTATGGCATAGTCGATGAGATTACTGCCCGGGCATTCTCCAACGGAGCGACAGTTCTGGGCGTCAGAAGGGAAGACATTCCCGGCGGACAAGATCTGGCGGCAATTCTGCGCTATCCGCACTGATAACCAACGCACACAAGGGGCGGCGCCGCTCCGCCCCGCGTACCGACTCCGAAAGGAAGAGCCCTATGCCAATTAGGACAATACTTGTTGCTCTGGCTCTTGAGGACGACAGTAAGCGTATTGCCGACCGGGCTATTCAACTAGCCAAACAGCATAAGACGCAGCTTGTTGCCGTGCATGTCTTCGAAAACCCACCGCTACACGATGCCAGCCTGCCACCCTTGGCCGATCTGGTCGCGCTTACTGGCATGCTCGAAGATCAGTACGCGGATCAGCTTCAATCCCTACTTGGGGCGGCAGACAAGCCGGCAGTCACACACGTGGAAGCAGGAAAGCCTCATGAGGTCATTGAACGCTTGGCCACGTCACACAACGCTGATTTAATTGTTATCGGCCCGGGCGTCGCCAAAAGTTTGCGCGAAAGGGTGTTCGGCTCTACGGCTGATCGCGTGGTCAGATGCTCTCCTTGTCCCGTGCTCGTCGTGCGTAAGGAAACCCACGCACCGTATAAACGCATCGCAGTTGGAGTGGACTTTTCGGAACATGCGCTGGCGGCTGCGCTCTGGGCTTCTCAATTGTCACCGATGGCTACGCGTGAGCTCATCCATGTCTTCGACATTCCGCTCGAATTCGAGCAGGCCATGCTCAAGGCAGGCACCTCCCAAGCCGAAATCAACCAATACCGTGATGCAAGGGCCAAAACGGCACGCCAGCAGGTCATGAAGGCGTTCGGCGAAGATGGCCAATTGCCTAAGGCGACGCATGTCAGCATCATCCAGGGCGATGCCTCTCTCACGCTGATCCGTGCCTCGCGTCGAAAAGCAACAGACCTTGTGGCCCTCGGCACGCAAGGTTTGAACGCGATCGCTCAACACCTGCTTGGCAGTGTCGCTCGGAAGGTTCTCACCAATGCAAGATGCGACGTCCTGGTGGTTCCCCCTACTGCAATACAAGATGCAAGCTGCTAAGTACGATTGCGCATGCGCTCAATGAAGTGAACCCCGACTGCTACCCTCCTTCACGGCTCGCTGGCAAGAAACCATGAGCACATCGCCACGCCGGAACCATGGAATGAGCTGCCATCTGAATTTGCCGCTGAACATGCACCCCAGACTCTTCCCCGTCGACGATACCGAACGGGTGAAAAAAGAGCGCTCGGCCCATAGCACAGGTACTTAACAGGTTCTAGAAGCTTGGAACACCGGCCCTGATTTTTTCATTCCCCCCCTCCCTCACTCCCTCACTCCCCAAAGTTTTCCGAAGCCCCTGGCCAATGGCCTTGCTGAACCAAATCCTCTACGATCATTTCCAAAAGCGACTTCACACTCAACGCCGCTTGGCTTAATGGCAAATCTCGCAGATGACACAAATGCGCCTTGCGAATGATTTTGGGCTCGGTAAGCCGAGCCACCGACACAGTTCCATCACGCAGCGCTGACACAACGGCCGAGTAAGACAGGATTGAGTAACAATGCCCTGCACCGACCAAATTAATAATTTGCGGAATAGAATCGACATCCGCAATGGTTTGCAGCTTCACGCCCGATGCCGATGCCGTGGTCTCTATCAAACGACGAAGGCCATTAGTGACCACTGGCAGGATCAGTGGGAAGTTCTCGAGTTGCACTAGCCGGACCTTCGCTGCATTTCCCGGCCGGTTGATTGGAAACGATGGAAAACGGCGAGGCGGGCCTAACAATACTAGCTCTTCGCTGATTAACTCTGAAAACTGAAGGTCTCGACCATTGCTCTTTATGTAGACTATCCCCATGTCCATGCTGTGTCTCATAAGTGACATAGGGATGTCGCCAGAAGCAGCCTCCATGATTTGCAGCTTCACCTTTGGCCATCGCTCACTGCATTGTTTAACCAGTGCTGCCGTTATGACAGCCCCCATCGATTGAGGCAACCCCAGGCTCACACGGCCCGTAGGCTCTCCTCCACTCTGCTTGGCCTCTTCACAGGCGATTCGAAAGCGATCCAGTATGTCGCGGGCATGGAATAGGAACCGCGCTCCTGGCTCGGTCAATGTCACCCCGCGCGCATTTCTCTGAAAGAGGGAAACATTCAAATTAGCCTCCATCTTCTTCAATTGAGCAGTCAACGCAGGCTGGGCAATATGCTGCTCCTCCGCTGCTCGACTAAGCGAACCATTCTCAGCAATTGATATGAAGTACTTGAGACTTCGAAGGTCGATGGTCACGAATTCATGCTCTCCTGATGATATCAATTTTATTGATATGAAAGATAATATATACGTATTAGATCTATATATAGTCCGGTGCAATAATGGCGTCAATAACAACGGAGACAATGCAATGAATCAACGTCGTACTTTCTTACTTGGCGCTTCTGCCTTGGCAGCATCCGCTTTCATGGGCGTGCGCGCGAATCCTGCTTGGCCTACAAAACCTGTACATATAGTTGTGCCATTTCCTGCTGGAGGCCCCACTGACTTCGTTGTTCGTTTGTTGAGTGAGTCTCTGGAAAAAGTGATTGGCTACCCTGTGGTGATAGAAAACCGTCCGGGCGTTAGCGGAAACCTTGGCGCCCAGTATGTCGCGGAAAGCAAACCCGACGGGCACACACTGGTCCATAACACAGTGGGGGTTCAGGGTGTCAACCCTTTAATGTTCCCCAACCAGAAATTCAACGCACAACGTGACTTGGCTGGCGTAGCAACTACTGCATCCATACCCAATGTGCTTGTGCTGAACCATCGTAAAGTCGATGTGAGTTCCATGGCCGAGTTGGCCGAATACGCACGTCAAGCTCCGTATAAGCTAAGTATCGCCAACTTCGGCTCAGGGACCTCAGCGCATATTTACGGTGCGCTATACCAACAACTAGGGGATTTCCAGGCCCTTGAAGTTCCCTATCGCGGAAGCGCGCTGGCTCTTACCGATGTGATCGGTGGTCAAGTGGATTGCGTATTTAGCAATATGACGACCGCTCTAAGCCATATCCAGGCAGGTACGCTGCGCGGATTGGCAATTACCACTTCCAGCCGCTCACCCCAATTGCCAGACGTGCCTACCATGAGCGAGGCCGGCTACCCTGCGTTCGATTTGGAGTTCTGGTTTGCATTATTTACATCAGCCCAAACTCCAGGTCCGGTGCTGGAAGTTATGCGAAATGCTTTCGCAAAAGCGATCAACGATCCTGCGTATATCGCTGCGCTACGTGCCAGAGGTGCTGAGCCCTTGATTACGCCACCAGCTGAACTGTCAAAATTCCTGAGTACAGAAAGCGAAAAGTGGACCAACATCGCCAAAAAAATCGGTGTGAAACCTACTACATAAGAAAGCGGCAGCGATGCTTACACGGAGTCCTATTTAATGACCACCACCGTTCGCTATCTCCAGGAAGGGCCAATCGGCCTTATCCAGTTGGAGCGGCCTCCAGTTAATGCACTGGACTTTGCAACCATTGAAGCTCTAATCGCCGCAATCAATCGCGCTGGCGCTGACGACTCAGTACGAGCGGTGGTGATATCCAGCGCAACGCCGGGTCGCTTCTGTGCCGGGCTGGATTTAAGTCTTTTACAAGACCGAACAACAGAGCAAGTACACGAGTTGCTTACACGTTTGTATCTAGACCTGCACGATGCGCAAAGAGCAATAGGCAAACCAACCGTCGCAGCCGTCTCTGGGGCGGCACGCGGGGCCGGAATGACATTGGCCATTTCTTGCGATGTCATTATTTGCGATGAAAATGCGACCTTCGGCTATCCAGAAATAGACATTGGGCTCATTCCGGGAATTCACTTCGTGCACCTCCCACGCATCGTGGGCCAGCACCGAGCCTTCGAGCTATTGTTTGGAGGACAGCCATTCGATGCTCAGCAAGCACTGCAACTTGGCTTGGTAAGCCGCATAGCCCCGGCCGGTCTTGCCCTGGAGCGCGCCAAGGAATTGGCCCGACTCTTTGCCAGCAAGTCGCCGCAAGTATTGAAATTGGCACGTGCAGCATTCACCAGGTCTCATGAACAAGACTACCGCCAGCGCGTTGCTGATGTGGTTGACACTTTCTGCCTGATAGCCGGCACTACTGATGCCCAGGAGGGGCTGCGTGCTTTCAGTGAGAAACGGCCTCCCGACTGGCAATGCGACTGAAAATATCTCAGGCTGGGCTAACGACAGGCACAGCCTGCAAATGACTCGAAAAATCGGTCTCATTTTCGCATCGCCATATTGTCCAGGGTTTGCAGCCGGCGCAGCGTGCTCTGCCTGAGTTGCGGGAATTTTTTGGGCAGGAGAGCGTGTAATGCATCAACAGTTGGTAAGCTCGATATTCTTCAGGCTTCACCTGAAGCCATCGCCCGCCACGAAACGTTGAGCCGCATTGAGCTGTAACTGTCTGCGCACACCGTAATCAAGTTCATGCTGCCAACGGACATCACATTCATGAAGACACTCTTTCTTGTATGGCCTCGATGTCGTTGTTGGCCAAACGGGATTCCATAAATGATTTCCAGTCCTGGGCCATGTCTACTTGGCCAGTTCATACTGCCACTGCAGTGGCTCGTCGTTGCGATGCCAATTCCCTTCCCCCGCCATTTCTCGCAGATAGGAGTCCGGCACAATCAAGGGCTCAGGTCCGTAGATGACTCCCGATGTCTCGCCTTGATCCGCCGAGTAAAACAAGGAGCTTGGTTTAAGCTCGGTACCGTCCGCAGCGCGGCGCGAGGTGACGGGCTCGTCCTCGCCGAGTGGCTCTTTACCCCAAGCCCAAACATCTTGCTCAGAGGCAAATGTCGGTTTAACACTCCAGGCAATCTGCTGGATCTCAGCCATGAACCCTGACCTCATCCATTCCCAGGTGACGCCGTGGTCTAAAGAGCGGAATATGGCGGTTTGCCCCTGCTCTTGCGACGACACTGACCCGGACCGATCTACGCCGGTGAACAGGAACAGGGTCTCGGATGTTGGCGACACGGCCATACATGCAACCGCGGGAATGGTAGCCATGACCTTGAACTTTCCATCGCTTTGCAAAAGGGCCAACGTGGTCAGAACAGGGCGCGAACCAAGTAGGCCGAAACCGCTACGCTTATTGGTCTTTTCTTCACTGGAGACCAATTGACTTAGATCTGGCACACCGTTCGGCACGTAAGAGGCCGAGCCAGTAGCATTATCGTCTCGTCCGACCAACCACGTACCGTGACTGGTCTCGACGACTCCGGTGCACCATTGCTCCATGTTTCGCCAACCCGCATCGCCCAGCGTACCCGTAACAGCGACACCAGGCTTGCCACCCCTGATCCCCATGTTAGAACCGGCAAGGCTCCAGCCCACATAGGAGGGAACGGCAGCGCACAAAATAAAAACGACTAGTACGGCGCCCCAGCATCGCGGAAATAACCTTGCATCAACGTTGGAGTCCGCACAATAAATTCTCCCCGCCTTTTGGCAAGCCTGTTGCTCCAGACGTGTAGACGATGACGCAGATGTCATTAATTTGTTCGTACGGCCAAGCCCGCCTCCATAAATACCTGACTGTTGGGGAATGCTTACAACCCACATTGCACATATGTCTGGACAAATCCTAGCGCTTATAACTTTTATAAACTAAGCAATTCAAAAGCAATCAATGCGACATCAACATGCCGAATCGAGATTGTTTTTTATGTAAATAAAGAGTTATTCCACTCTTCGGTGCTCTGAAATCCACCAATCTTGAACCATGGCAAAACAGTATTTATGATATTGTATGGACAATATGATGTTTAACGATTAAAACTCACATCCATGAGCACGAACAATACGGAGAGAAACCAATGCTGACACCAACAAGAACGGGCGAAAATCGTTACAGAGCCCGCTACGGCCGTTATTTTGAAGAGTTTCAAGTCGGCGACATCTACGAGCACAGGCCAGGGCGCACCATTACTGACAACGACAACATTCAATTTTCCTTGCTCACCATGAACTATCACCCTCTGCACTGCGACCAGGCCTATGCAGAAAAAAGCGAGTTCGGCAAGCTATTGGTAAGCAGCGGCTTGACTCTCGCTATCGTTCTTGGAATGTCTGTAAATGACGTCAGCGCGCAGGCGATTGCGAATCTGGGATGGAAAGACATTGCACTTACTCACCCTGTATTCAGTGGCGATACCTTATACGCAGAGTCTGAAGTGCTCGACAAACGCGAATCAAAAACCCGGCCAACGCAAGGACTGGTCAGTGTGCGCACCAAAGGGCTAAATCAGGATGGCGTCCAAATCATGGTTTTCGACAGAACCTTCCTGGTCGCCAAATTGGGCCATGGCATCGACGACCTAAAAGAAAACTAACAAAAACACCTATCAAGAGGGATACCCATCATGCATGCAGAGAACAGCACGCTCGACACCCAATACGTTTCACATACCATCAGCAACAAGGCATTGTCACTGGCCTTTAATGACATCCCCGAGCAGGTACGGACACGCGCAAAACATTTGATGCTGGATGCTGTAGGCATTGCCTTTGCGTCGACACAATATGATTTCGCAAAAAAAACCTTGCTGGCATTTCAAGAGCTTTCTGGCTCTGTGCAGCAAGTTCCCGTCATTGGGATGGGGGTCTCATTGTCCATGAGAGACGCTGCTGTAATCAATGGCGTTTTGATACACGGTCTAGATTATGACGACACACACCCTGAAGGCATCATTCACGCCACAGCCTCGTTACTGCCTGCGGTACTTTCGCAGGGCGCTGTTCTAGGATGCACGGGTCAAGATATCCTGACCGCTTATGTATTGGGCCTGGAAGTTGCCACGCGCTTAGGCTCCGTCGCCAAGGGCGCTTTCCATCAAGTAGGCTTCCATCCAACAGGTCTGGTTGGCGCCTTCGCATGCACCGTCGCGGCAGGGCGGCTACAGCAACTCACTGCTGACCAACTGAACCATGCACAAGGCATAGTCTTGTCTATGGCTTCCGGCAGCATGGAATTCCTGCAAGACGGCGCATGGACGAAACGTGCGCATCCCGGATGGGCTGCGCAGGCGGCCATTACCGCAGTCACCATGGCTAAACATGGCTTTGTTGGGCCCAAGGCAACCTATGAAGGGCGATTCGGCCTATACCGCAGCCACTTGGGCGCCGAGGTTGAAACGCACAACATGAATGATGCTATGGCAAGCATAGGGGAATCGTGGGAAACCTTAAACATTGCAGTCAAACCGATCCCGGCATGCCATTTCGTACACGCTTGTGCTGATGCCGCATCAATTTTGCATCAAACAATCAACATCGACGACATCAAACAGATTGTGGCCAAGGTACCGGAAGGGGTCATGAAAACGGTCTGCGAACCGGATGCCGCCAAAAAGAAACCCGCAAATAGTTACGAGGCCCAATTCAGTATTCCGTATTCTGTTGCCAGATGCTTGCAGTATGGCCGCTTTGATCTTGCCGCATTAAACGAAAAAGCGTACACGGACCCCACCAGCCTGGCACTAGCCGCCAAAGTGCAATGTGTCGCCGACCCCGACGCTGACTTCCCCCGCTACTTTTCCGGAGAGGTTGTGGTGGAAATGAAAGACGGTTCCATCCACAGCCACCGAGAAGCAATTAATCGCGGGGCGCACTCCAGGCCTATTACCAACGAACAGGTTGTCGTCAAGTATATGGAAAACACCGAACCGGTACTTTCTGGCGCTAGGGCCGAGCAAATCAAGCTGACGATTCAAGATATCGAAAACAGTACTGCCAGCGCATTACTAAACCTTCTTAATTAAAAATATCAGATAAACATGACTACTCAAACAAACACCAGCCACGACGAAGAGCAGGAACAGCTGATTCTGGATATGCTTGATCGATTTCTTGAAGTAGAAGTCAAGCCACATGTACATGAGCTCGAATATCACGATACCTACCCTACTGAAATAGTCGAAAAAATGAAAGAAATGGGCCTGTTTGGCTGCATTATCGACTCAGAATACGGCGGGCTAGGCCTTTCCACCAACACTTACTCCAAAATCATCGAGCGCATATCAGCCGTATGGATGTCGATATCGGGCATCCTCAACTCTCATCTTATTATGGCAACAGCCATACAAAGGGCGGGTACCGAAGAACAAAAACAATTGTATTTGCCACGACTGGCCTCTGGTGAACTACGCGGTGGCGTTGGCCTTACCGAAGCAGACTGCGGCACCGACCTGCAAGCAATCCGGACTACTGCTGTCAAAAAGGGCGACAAATACGTGATCAATGGCTCCAAGATGTGGATCACTAATAGCATGTATGGGAATTGCCTCGCATTATTGGTTAAAACCGATACCACGGCGCAACCGCGCCACAAGGGCATGAGCCTATTCATTGCAGAAAAAGGCAAAGGCTACGTTGTAAGTAAAAAGCTGGATAAGCTAGGCTATAGGGGTATTGATACCTGCGCCTTGAATTTCGATGACTATGAAGTGCCAAGCTCATGCCTAATCGGCGGAGTAGAAGGCCGTGGCTTACAGCAAGTCTTAAGCGGGCTAGAGCTGGGCCGTATTAACGTCGCTTCTCGGGGGCTGGGGGTAGCGCAAGCTGCACTTGACGAAGCGGTTGTTTACGCACAAACACGTAAAACCTTCGGAAAGCCAATTTGTGAGCATCAGGCGATACAGCTAAAGCTTGGTGAAATGGCTACCCGTACGCAAGCGGCTCGGTTATTGGTACGCGCTGCCGCTGTCGCCTACGACCGTGGCGAGCGATGCGACATGGAAGCCGGGATGGCCAAGTATGCGGCAACCGAAGCCGCCTTCGAAAATGCGCACGAAGCCATGCGTATATTTGGCGGGTACGGATACTCAAAAGAATACAACATAGAGCGGCTCTATCGCGATTCGCCTTTACTTGTGATAGGTGAAGGCACCAATGAAATGCAGCGCATCATTATCGCGAAGCAGTTAATCGAAAGGAATCGAATATGAGCTCACAGTCAAAGTTGGCAGAACAGCCTCTGCTGCTTGCGGGCGTCAAAATCATTGCCGTCGAGCAATACGGCGCGGGTCCCTTTGGCACCCAGCACCTGGCAGACCTAGGCGCTGAAGTAATCAAAATCGAAAACAAAAACGACGGCGGTGACGTTGGACGGCATGTAGGCCCACATTATTTCGGTGAAAACGATAGCCAGTTTTATCAATCTTTTAACCGCAACAAAAAAAGTGTCACGCTTAATTTGAAAACCCCGGATGGCCAGAAAATACTGCATCGTCTTGTTAAAGAAGCAGATGCCGTCTTTAACAACCTGCGGGGCGATCTCCCGGCCAAGCTAGGCCTTGATTACGCCAGCCTATCGGGCGCCAACGCCCAGGTAGTATGTGCCCACCTTTCCGCCTATGGTCGTGAAGGCTCACGCGCGGCATGGCCTGGGTATGACTATTTAATGCAAGCCGAGGCCGGCTACCTGTCACTGACTGGCGAGCCCGATGGCCCCCCTGCTCGAATGGGGCTATCTATTATTGACTTGATGACGGGGACCACCGCCGCCATGGGCCTGCTCGCTGGGATTATTGGTGCCCGGGCAAGTGGCATAGGGCGCGATATCGATGTGTCTTTGTTTGATGTCGCTTTGCATAACTTGGCTTATGTGGCTACGTGGTACTTAAACGCAGACGCAACGGTAACGCGCCAGCCCCGCTCAAGCCATCCATCATTGACACCCAGCCAGCTTTATCGCACACAAGATGGCTGGATATTCCTGATGTGTAATAAAGAAAAATTCTGGGGTGTTCTCTGCAACAAGATAGGCCGGCCCGAATGGATAGCAAAAGAAGAGTACAAGGACTTCACCAATCGTCTTAAAAACCGCGAGGCACTGAATCTACAACTCGAAGACGTATTGCTTACGCGCCCCACCCAAGAATGGCTAGCTTTGTTTGCGGGCGCCGTGCCGGCAGCACCCGTCTTCAATGTGCAAGAAGCGCTGGATAACAGTTTTGTTGAAGAACAAAAACGGATACTGATGTTAGATCACCCCACCGCATCGGTGCGCACAGTAGCCTCACCAGTACGCGCAGGCAGGCATCCAACTAAGCCCGCTCCTGAAATGGGCCAGCATAATATCGAGGTGTTAAAAGCAGCTGGTTTCAGTGATCACGACATTCAGCACTTTGCTGAGCAGTCAGTCATCTAGGGCAAACAGACTTTATGCACTATGAACGCTATCATGCAAGGATGAACCTTCAAATCTTCCAATCAACGCAGCAATGAAAAATTCTGTTGTAAATATAGCGCAGCCCAAGTATGTGCAGCTCGCCCAAACCCTGCTAAATGAAATAGAAGGCGGTGTGTACAAAGTTGGAGCTTTGCTGCCGACTGAACACGAGCTATGCGCGCAATTCGGCGTAAGCCGCTTCACTGCACGAGAGGCACTGAAGCGGCTAGTGCATTTAGGCATTGTCACCCGCCAGGCAGGCATAGGAACAACTGTCATTGCCAAGAGCACTCAAAGCAGCTATCGGCAAAGCATGGGTGCTGTCAACGATTTGTACCAGTATGCCAGCGACACTTCGTTAAAAATCCTGAAAAGCGAAACAGTTACGCTGGATCACGACCTTGCTCAGCTCCTCAAGGCATCCACAGGGGAAGTCTGGCTGCACTTATCAGGCAAACGCTATGTACCAAATAGTCTACTGCCGATTGCCCAAACAGAAATATGGATTTGCCCTGCTTGCAGATCAGTAAAGGGGGTTTCCGGCGCCCTGCGCCAAGCAGTTCATTCGTTTATTGAAGAACAGTTTGGCGAGTCAATTGCCTCAGTCGAACAAGATATAGAAGCCATTGTGCTAGATGAAAATACCGCCAAGGCCTTATCAGTCAAGCCAGGGTCTGCTGGATTAAAGATAACGCGTTGGTATTTGAATCGCCACGGAGAGCTTGTAGAGTGTGCAGTAAGCACACATGCAGCCGAACGTTTCTCTTATCGTTCTGTTTTTCAGCGTGAATGGGGCCCAGAAAGTGGAGCTGGAGGACTGGGGACTGGCATGCCTGGATAAGCGAGCCGGCCTTGGCCAATACCGTGCTGGATCGGCTACTACTCCAGGCCCACCGCTTCATGCTACAGGGCAAGTCGCTGTACTGTGCCACACCAAAGCTTGGCACAGATGGTCACGCCGCCCGAGAATAGCTAGTCACGATCAATCAGAATATTAAATAATTAAATTTGAGCAGGAGCCTCTGTTTTTAATCATTTTTGAGCAAACGCAATCGCTTTTGCGCAACAGCTAGCATCATGAAGCGGCGAGTCAATAACGCACACATACGTAGTCGGGTCTGAATAAATCGTTTTTAAAATCGACTAGGAAAACGCTGCGGCACTAAGCATGGTTTTTTATGATCGATGCCAAACCACAGTGCGAATATTAAGGCGTAAAAAAGCAGTAAGCGGCGCAGCAGCAGGCGGATGTTGTGGCCCGCGCCACACAGGATGGCGTGCAGCACATCACCCAGCGCCCCTTTGAGCCAATTGCGGCCCAGCTTTCCTTCAGACCTCATGCGCCCGATGGTCGGCTCAATCGCGCTACGCCGTTTGATCATGGCTTTGAGGTCTTTAGTACAGCCAGACAGCGCCCACGCCAAAAGAGTACAGTGAACATTTTCCAACAACAAAAAGGGGCCACAACCATGAAGACCATTCAATACTATTTTTCCCCAAAGTCACCCTGGACTTATCTTGGTCATGAAAGGTTGCTATCGATGGCCCAGCGCCATGGCGCAGAGGTGGAACCTAAGCCCACCGACCTGGGCAAAATCTTTCCAATCTCCGGCGGCGTGCCTTTGAACAAGCGTGCGCCGCAGCGTCAGGCCTACCGCATAGCAGAGCTGACGCGCTGGTCCAAGCATCTGAATTTGCCACTGAACATACACCCCAAATTTTTCCCCGTCGACGATACCGACGCGTCCCTGATGATCGTAGCCACGATCAAAGCGGGCAACAAGGCAGGCGCCCTGGCCCTTACAGGCAATTTGCTGCGCGCGGTATGGGCGGAAGACCGGAACATTGCCAACGCTGACACCCTGGTTCAGGTAGCCAATGAGTCGGAGCTGGATGGCGCCGCACTATATGTTGAACGCCAGGCGGCGGCCGATCTGTATGAACAATACACGCAAGAGGCGACCCAGCTTCAAGTATTTGGCGCACCTTGGTATATATACCAAGGTGAACCATTCTGGGGGCAGGACAGACTGGATTTTCTGGAGCGGGCGCTGGCAAATTAAGGGTTTATGCTTAATGCCGAGGCCTCCCCAGCCGTATGGATACCTGCAGCAACTTAAACTCTTAGCTGCCGACGGTAATAACCACCTTGCCAAGGGCGCCCCGCGCGGCGACAAATTCCAGGGCCTCGGCCGCCCGATCCAATGGATAGGTGGCGCAAATGACAGGCCGGATAGCACCTTGCCCATACAGCGCAAAAAGCGCTTCTATGTTCTGAGCGTTGCGAGCCCGTTCTTTGCGGCAGAACTCGCCCCAGAATACGCCGACAATCGAACACCCCTTCAGCAAAGGCAGATTGAGCGGGATACGGGGAATATCGCCGGCGGCAAACCCCACGACCAGGAAGCGGCCATTCCAGGCCATGCTTCTTAATGCAAGCTCGGAAGTCTCTGCGCCCACGGGGTCATAGACCACATCGACGCCACGCCCTTGGGTCAGTGTTTTTACCTGATCACGAAAATCGTCTTTGGTATAGTCAAGCACATGGTCAGCGCCCTCGGTCAGGCAAAGCTGCCGCTTCTCTTCGGTGGACGCCGCCGCCAGGACAATTGCCCCCATTGCCTTAGCCAACTGAATTGCCGCCAGGCCTACACCGCCAGCCGCGCCAAGAATCAATACTGTCTCGCCCGCCGCCAGTTGCGCCCTGTCTTTGAGTGCGTGATACGACGTGCCATAAGTCAATAGAAAAGCAGATGCCTCGTCAAAGCCCATGTTTTCTGGCATGAGCATGGCGCGATCAGCCTCTGCAATGGCCTCTTCGGCGAAGCCACCGTAGCCAATAGACGCAACCACCCTGTCGCCTACGTTAAACCCGGTCACACCCGGCCCCACGCGCGCGACCAGGCCGGCCACCTCGGAGCCTGGACTAAAAGGCAGGTCTGGCTTGACCTGGTACTTTCCTTGAATGATGAGGGTATCTGGAAAATTGACGCCTGCGGCCTTCACCGCTACAACGATCTGCCCGGCTTTGGGCTCTAGCGGCTCGATATCTTCCAACCGCAGGCTCTTTGGCCCGCCCAGTTGCTTGCAAAGTAAAGCTTTCACCACACCAAACTCCTTTAGATGATTATGAATGCGTCTAACCACGCAAGCTTGCCTCATGCGAATGAGGAACGTCGATGCCATTTTCTATCACCCAGTTGCACTAGCGATGATAGGTTCGCTGTGATTCGCGCATACGCTCTAGTCTAGTCGAAAATACCTGGAGTCAAGTTCCCGCTGCATATGCAGCCTGAACCCTGCTCCAATGCCCCAGGCTGTAAAGGGTATAGTTACAAGGCAGTATCGTGAATCTCCAATCATCCTCTTCATTTACCAAGGATTAAAAACCATGACGGATCCTGTAAACAACTTTCAGCGGCCAAATGAAAAAAATCACCAATGCACTCAACGCGTTGCGTGCACGTTGGGGTTGGTTCGTTGGGATTGGAATCGCGCTAGTAGTGCTGGGCACGATTGCACTCGTCCATACTCTGGCAGCCACGTTAGTCAGCGTGATCTTCGTCGGGACTCTGATGCTAATCGGTGCCATAGGCCAGCTTATTCAGGCATGGCGGGTCAAGAACTGGAGCGGCTTTCTTGTTTGGTCTTTAAGTGGATTGCTATACGCCGCAGCAGGCGTCGTAGCCATCGTGAACCCCTTCGCGGGCGCAGCCATGCTGACGCTTTTGCTGGGCGCAACGCTCATTGGCGCTGGCGCTTTCCGGCTATGGGTTTGGTTCGGTAATCGCGGCCAGCAAGGCTGGGGCTGGCTGGCTTTCTCGGGCCTTATTACATTTGCCACCGGCATCTTGATCGCCATAGGCTGGCCCGCCAACAGTCTGTGGATTCTGGGCTTGCTTCTGGGCTTTGATTTACTGTTCCAGGGCTGGTCGCTGCTGTTTGCCGGACTCGCTCTGCGCAAGTCCCGTTAACGCAAATGGCACTTACCTAGCATGTTCGTAGGTCGGATTGGCACAGCGTAATCCGACAAACAACACCGACAATGCGCGTTGTTGAATAGATACAAAGGGCGGATCCTCGTGAGCCAACGGCATCAAAGCACCAAGTAGGTGATAGACCTGAAGTCTTCACTAGGGCTATTCGAGGATCCGTAGCTAAGTCTACATCTATTTATTTCGAAATAGCAATATCAATATCGCATGTCGCATTTCCCTATAAGCGACGCCCCAAACAATACGATGCCATAAGGGCTAAGCTGGCCTATTATGTTTTCACGTACCGCTGCCCTCACGTTGTGACAACACATTTTAGAGGAAACATCATGAATAACGCCCCCGCTTTGGCAGAATGGATTATCGATCAAGTAGCCGACGCCTTGATCTATGCCGACCAGGCAGGCAATATCGTATTCTGGAACCCGGCTGCCAGTCGTCTGTTCGGCTACAGTGCAACTGAAGCAGTGGGCAGCAGCCTGGACATCATCATTCCTGAACACTTGCGCGCGGCACACTGGGCTGGGTTCAACGCAGCCATCAGCAACGGGAGGCTAAGGCTGCAGGGCCGCCCAACACTGACACGCGCGCTGTGCAAGGACGGCCAGAAGCGCTACGTCGAGATGACCTTCGCACTCGTCAAGGATCCCGACGGCGTGGCTATAGGTTCGGTCGCAATGGCGCGTGACGTTACCGAACGGGTAAAAAAAGAGCGCGCGGCTCGTAACACAGGCGCATAAATTCAACCCGCCACATCAACCAAACACTATGCTTCCCGTACTTGCGCCCAAAACGAGCGTTTGCGGCCATGCTGGCTCTGCAGATATTGGTGAAATTCGGCGTGATCCAGGCTATCCCCCCAATCGACTATTCCGGGCGCCATAACTTGCAGTTGGTGCAAATACCCGGCCCCATAACGGTATGCTTTTATGTAGCCGCGCTCCAGCAAAGATACCAGAAGGGCTCGAAAAACAAGGGTGGCTGCCAGCAGATGCCCATGGGATTGCAGGGTATTGGCCAACGTGGGAAGCCAATAATAACTCCGCCCATCGATCTGGGCGGAGTGGCGCTCCACATAGCGCGCGCATTGGCTCACATGGCCTGTCTCGATCATAAGTTCAGCATCATCGGTTGAAAACACCTGGCTAGTCTCGATGCGTTCAATTTCCTGGGCGACAACCTCGTCACGCCGGGACGCACCGATGATCTTCAGCAAACGCTCAAGTGCCGCCATACCTCTACTTCGATGGAAAATAGTCCATGCCAAAGCTTGGGCGTCAGCGTCTCTGCCTGTTTGTTGGTAGGCTTTCATTCGAAGCTCATCGCGCCGAGCTTGCAAAAAGATGCCGTCGGCTGCGACCGGCTCCAGGAATTCCAGTGCCCTGGCATAATCGCCACCAGCAAGGTAAGCCTCAGCGATATTCACCTTTGCTTCAGACCCTAATTCGTCGCTGGCGGCCCGTTGCAACTGCTCGAACAAAGCGCCATCCTTCAGCAATCGAGCCATGCTCTCTGCCATACGGAACCAGCGCACACGACGATAGCTGTCAGTCTCCAATTGTGCACATGCCGCGCTTTCGGCAGCCAGCGAACGCATTTCCTGTGGAGTCAGCCACTCATTGGCATGATCCAGAATGCTATCGCGTACGCCATAGTCGTCGGCTGCAATCAGCGCTTTTATCTGTGCCAGCAGATCTGCCCTATTAGAAAAGTCTTTGGCATAACGCGCGAACAGTTCAGGCGCCTCGTTGCGGTAAACGTCTCCGACATATCCACTTGAGTCATCACAGCGCTCGAATACGAAAATATCTGTCTTGTAGAAACTAAGCATGAGCCCCACACCCACCTGCGCATCATGTATCGACGACGCAATATCGCCCAGCAACATATGAATCTTGATAGCGAGCGTTCTGGCCGAGTTCCAATCGTAGTTCCGCTTTTCCCGTTGCAATGCATCAAGCTCACCCTTGATCCGGGAGCCCGCAGTGTCTATCGGGGCCAAAAGGCGTTCTACGAGTTTGTCGGCCTCGTCATACTGGTTGGCAAGGTCTAATAAGGCATCTGCCAGTACATCAGGGCCTAAACCACGTAGTCTCGTTTTTCGGTCATCAGTCATAAGGGATATTCGTGTTTTATGGGCAGTCAAACCCCAGCTTGACCAGCACGCATGTCGGCGCGCAGTTGGCCTGCATACTCGCGAAAATCCACTTCCAGCGTGTAGCGCGCAGATCCTACATAGCGCTTCTGCAATTGGCGATAATGACGATCGACTTCCTCCTCCATGCGATCCCGAGCCGGCAAACTCATTTTTCCAGCAAGTACTTCGCCCAGCCATTGGGCTTGAATCTCAACCAATGGGATCGTGGGCCCTATCGGCTGGACCAGGCCAACGGCATAAAGCCCAGGCAGGTGTGCCATGATGTATTTAGGCATGATCCAGGCGCTGCGACGGGTTGAAAGCGTTGTGCTCTGCGCCTGCTTGCACACATCAACGGCAACGTCCACCGCCGAGTTGCCGATGCCGACCACCAGCACGTTCTTGCCAAGAAACGGTTCCGCAGTGCGATAGTGGTGCGAATGTATTGCCTCGCCATCAAAGGTACCTGGAAAATCGGGCCAACGTGGGTCCCAAAGGTGGCCGTTGGCCGCTATCACTGCACGGTAGCGATGACTTGCACCGCTGGCCAAATACACCGTCCAGGAATTGTCTTGTGCATTGCGCTCGACTTTTTCTACGCGCGTGTTGAATTGAATATGACGACGCAAGTCGAAATGCGCAACATAGGCCTCAAAGTACTCGATCACCTGAGCATGTGACAGAAAATCCGGGTAGGTCGACGGTATCGGAAAATCCGAATATCCCAGGTTGTCACGGCTGGTATCTATGTGCAGGCTTCTGTAGGCGGAGGACAAGCCATTATCGTTCTCATAACGCCACATGCCGCCAATGTCAGACCCGATTTCGAAACAATCGAACGCAACGCCGCGCTCTTTCAATGACTTGGCTGTGGCAAGACCCGATGAACCGGCGCCAATAATGCAAACGGGCAAATCATCAATTTTCATTTTTTGGTTCCAAGAAAGGCGGCAACGACAGCATCGATAGATGCATCCCCTTCGATACTCAGACGCAGCGCCGTCCTGGAAGTAAATACCGCAGGCACGCCCTTAATTCGAATAATGTTGCAACCTATACAATACAAGCCGCTGCATAGTATCTTTTTAAAGGCAAATTATGTCAATGTAGATACTATTGAAGCATGTGGAAAGACTAAACAAACCCATGCACTGTCAGGCCCGAGCCATGCGCGCAAATAAAAGGCAAGCGAATCACTTTGTTACCTTATTGCCTCATCCTGTCGCGTGATTCTGCTATTGTGTTTTAAGTCGTAAGTAAATGAACACCAAGGCTCTGTAAGCTTGGAACATGGGCCCTGATACCGCCCACAATGACAAAACCATAAGAAAAGTGCAGACATCCTCTGGTAGGCACAAGATAGTGGAGGCTACCCAAGTGCAGTCATGGATTGTTCCCGGTACACCGCTGGCCGATGGATGGCATCTTTGGTATGCCACCGATGGTGTTGCGCCTGAGCCTGCCCGGGTGCTGCGCGGCGGGTTGCCGGTGGCAATAAACTGGCAGGTCACGGGGCCGATCAGGCTGGCCGGTTTCGATCGCAGCATCTATCGCGCCAGGTTGCGCCTGCCGGCGGATGAACCGCGCGGCGCAAGCTACCACATACACATTCCCGAGACCGGCGAACAATACCAGTGGAGCACGCTGCCGGCCAGCCTGCCGCCCGACGGCCTGTCCCTGCTCTTTGGCTCGTGTTTTTGGCAACAGGACGATGCCGAAGGCGAGTTGCTGCGGGCCTGCCAGGACATCATTAAACTTGAAGCATCCCGCCCGGTTTTCAAGCTGCTGCTTGGGGACCAAATATATCTTGACTGGCCGCCAGATGTCGCGCCTTGGCGCCTGCAACGTGGCGGCTACCGGCTGGTGGGCGAACGCTACCAGCGCTATTGGGGCGATGACGCCTATCGGGCTTTTCTTGGCCTGCTGCCCAATCTGATGGCGCCCGACGATCACGAGTTCTGGAACGACTATCCCGAACCACAGATACAGCTTCCGGTAACCTGGCAGGCTGGGCTCCGAGATGAGTTCGCCGCTGCGGCTCACGACTATTTTCACGCGTTCCAGGGGCTGCTCAATCCCGAAGGGGGTGAGCAGGCCTGGACCATAGTATCGCTGCCGCCAGCGTCACTGTTTGTCGCCGATACCCGTAGCGAACGCAGCCATGCCGACCACCAGCCACCGCAAGTCATGAGCCCTGCGCAATGGGCTGCACTGGAAGATTGGCAGCATCAGTTGCGTGGGCCTGGCTTGCTTGCCATAGGCCAGCCGCTGTTCCAGGACGATGGCGACTGGCGCGACCATTCCCTCAGCAATTTCCCGGCTGAGTATCGACGCCTGCTGGCCCTGCTGCGGCGCAGCGCCATTGGCGACAACGCGCACGGCGAACCACACAATATCGTCCTGCTGACCGGCGATATTCACAATGCGCGCTCCACCTGCGCTACCATCCCCGGCATCAAAGATGATGATTTCAAGTACGTCTATGAATTGGTCGCCTCGGCCAGTTCCGCCATTGGCCCGTATCTCACTACACCAAAGCCATCAGCACTGCCGCTTTTCCTGCCGCCAGGCGGCGCCGACTCTGATTTCAGTCCGCGCTGGCCGGTGCAAGCGGTAAAAGCCACAGCCCCCTTCGACCCGGTGGCGCCAGGCAATTTCTATGCCGATGTCGATAACAATCTGGGCGTCCTGCGACTACGCCCACACCCGAAGCAGCCTTATGCCGTCGAACTGACCCATGTGTCGTACCGGGTGCGCCCCTACCGCAAGCCATACCTGGAATGGCGCCGTGCAGCGCGCGATACCACCGTCGGCGCGGGGCGGCTGATTCATTCGCACGTCCTTAATCTCCGTTGATTTATTGAAAGGGGTAATCCTATGCGCCGTTCCGTCGCCGATCATAAGAATCCCAACTTGGGCAACTGGTCAAAGTGGGGTCGTACCCGCAGCAATACTACTTTCTTCACCGAGGCACTGCGCACCATGCGCGACTACAACACGGGCGACGGCGCCTTTGCCATCGGCCTGATAGGCAGTTGCGACTTGCCTGGCATTTGCCTGCGCCGCGCCCAGTCGGTGTTGCGCCTGGATCAGCGGCCGTCCTACTGGTCCCATGCTTTCATCATCACAGAAGCCTGGGATGGCAAATCGCCTGTGGGCCGGCTGCCTATTGCCGAAGTGCCCTTCTTCGCCCGCAATGGCCAGTTTCCTGAACCCGCCGACAACGCCGTGATCCGCAGTACCACCCTGGGCCACTACCTTGACCGCGAGCTCGACCCGAATGTTGCGCTGTTTGCAGTGGCAAACCTGGATGGTGAGCGTCTGCAGCCTTTGGGGAGCGCTGAACGGAAAATACTGGCCGCGGCAATTGCCGACCCGAACCAGGACCGCAACCGCTACGATTTCTGGACCGAGCTGGGCGTATGGCAACAATACTTCTGGAGCGGCGAACAGCTCCCAAATCCCACACGAGCCGGGCAGCCAATTCCTGCAAGCTCCCTGATAGCCATGGTCTACGAACAGATCGGTGTGGACTTGACACCTGCCGCCTCTGAACGCAATAGCGCGCCCGAGCACTTCTGGACGTCCATGCGCTGGTGGCTGCAGCGCGACGTTCAGGCACTGCGTGGCGTGGACGGCGCCGTCGTCGCAGGCTGCTATGCCATCCGCGACCAGGGCGCGGCAGTGCTGCGGGACCACAACACAAGATAGTTGTCGCCAAGGAGATCTCTCTTGAACTCACCCCTGAATTTTGGCGCCGGGCTATCTGCAGACCTCATACCATTTAGCGCCGGCGATGGCATGGCCTTGAGCCTGATTCATGTCCGTGGCGCTGAGCCGCCTACCCGTGGCCCTGTGCTGCTGGTGCATGGCGCCGGGGTGCGTGCCAATATCTTCAACCCGCCGCTGCCCACGACTTTTGTGCGCCACCTGATAGCACGCGGCCATGATGTATGGCTGGAGAACTGGCGCGCCTCTATCGACCTGCCGCGCAACGAATGGACACTGGACCAGGCGGCCGTGCACGACCACCCCTACGCGGTGCGTAAAGTATGTGAATACAGCGGCTCGGCAACTTGTTCAGCGGTCATCCACTGCCAGGGGTCGACCAGCTTCATGATGTCCGCACTGGCCGGCCTGCTGCCGCAGGTAAAACTGGTGATCAGCAATGCGGTTTCGCTGCATACTGTGGTGCCTCAAGCAGGCCTGGGCAAGCTCAAGTACCTGGTGCCCATCGTGGCGCGCCTGACGCCATACCTGGATCCGCGCTGGGGGGATCACGCCACCGGCGTGCTGCCCCGGTTGATGCAATTATGGGTGCGACTGCGGCATCGCGAATGCGATAACGGGGTGTGCCGTTTCAGCAGTTTCACCTATGGTGCCGGCCACCCAACATTATGGCCACACAAGAACCTGACCGACGAGGTTCACGAATGGATACGCGGCGAGTTCGCCGATGTGCCCATGTCGTTCTTCCTGCAGATGCGCCGCTGCGTGCAGCGCGGCAACCTGGTGGCCACGGGCACGGAACCTGCCATCCCCGCAGACCTAGCCGCCCAGCCGCCTCAGACCGACGCCCGCTTTGTGCTGATTGCCGGCGCCATCAATGACTGTTTCCCGGCCGAGGGCCAGCACCGCACTTTCAAATGGCTGGAGGGGCATGCACCTGGCCAACACCGCCTGCACGTCATACCCGGCTACGGCCACCTGGACATATTCATTGGCACCCACGCCGCGCGCGACACCTACCCTGTGATGAGCGCCGCCCTTGAGCAAGAGGCCTGACGCCACGCCAACGCAACTCATCCACATGCTTTGCAACACCACGAATAAATCACACGACACCCAAAGGAACGAGCCATGAGCAATCCAGGTCCGGGCATCACTTTCCAGGAAACCATGCAGGGGGGATTCATGCTGGGCATGACCGACCCCGAGGCCGGCGCCGAAGCAGGCAAGCGAATATCCAGCGAGCTGGCCATGCACGCAAGCATCACCATCGACGATCTGGAACAGTTCATCGCCGACCCGGAGCATGGCGGACACATCGTCGGCGCCATCGACTTCCCGCCCCTGGGCATAGCCATTCCTGCACAGCGCGGCGTGTTCAAGCTATTTTCACCGGCCGGCGCGCCACACACCAAGTACATGGTCTATGAGCTGGCCTTCGAAGTGGGGAACCGCCCTTATTATCTGGCCGGGCGCAAGGTGGTGCGCCATGATGCGCCATTCGATCTCTGGAGCGACACCACCACCCTCTACACGACACTGCACGAGGGTAGCGATAAAGACGGACCTATCGTCGGTGCCGGGGTGCTGGGCCTGAACCCCGTGGCACTGATGAAGCTGCTGACCACCGTGCGTGTCATCAACACGTCGAATCCACTGGACAAGACCAAGACCGTTACACGCTTCGGCCAGTTTTTCTCCGGCCAGCTTGTTGACTCTTATCTGCGCACTCCTGCGACGACAACACCCTTGCCCACCGCTCCAAATGCGCCTGCGCCTAACACCTCGGAACACTGGGACGTCATTATTATTGGCAGTGGCTTTGGCGGAGCTGTCACCGCCTGCCGCCTGGCGCAAGCCGGCCAACGGGTGTTGGTGCTTGAACGCGGTCGCCGCTGGGACTACAACCGCCTGCCACGTAGCGCGAGCGACGACGGTTGGTGGTGGGATCAGCAACAACCCGAGAAGTCCAACGGCTGGCTCGACCTGCGCCTGTTCAACAAGGTTGGCGTAGCCCAAGGCGCCGCCGTCGGGGGTGGCTCGCAGATTTATGCCAATATTTCCGTAGAGGCGCCGCCCGAAGCCTTCGCTAGCGGCTGGCCCGAAGGCATCGACTACAACACGCTGAAGCCCTATTACGACAGGGTAGGCGAATTCATGGACATCACCCCAGTTCCAGCCAACCAATTGCCTGAGCGTACCCGGTTGATGCGTGACGCCGCCACTGCCATCGGGGAAGAGGAACGCTTTCGCCAGGTCGGGCTCGCAGTCAGCTTTGATCCGGGGCGCGCTTGGGACGGACGCCAGCCTCTTGAAAAGAGCCAGTCCAGCACTTTCATCAACCGCCACGGCGTACAGCAAGGCACTTGCTACCACTGCGGCATGTGCGACATCGGCTGTGATGTGAAAGCCAAGAACACCCTGGACCTCAACTACCTGGCGGTGGCCGAGCAGCACGGCTGTGAAATCCGGCCATTGCACCTGGTGTCACATATCGAGCCGCACAATGGTGGCTATGCCGTGCACTTTGATCGTCTGGAAGGGGGGCGTCGGGTAGCTGGCGCAGCGTACGCAGAACGAGTGGTGGTGTCGGCGGGCTCGCTCGGTTCTACCGAACTGCTGCTGCGCTGCCGTGACCAATATGGCACTCTGCCCAAACTCAGCTCGCAACTAGGTAGCGGCTGGTGCACCAATGGCGACTTCCTGACCCCAGCCTTCTATACCGACCGCGAACCCCTGCCCAGTCGGGGGCCGACCATTACCAGCGTCATCGATTTCCTTGACGGCAGCCGCGGTGGCCAGCGCTTCTGGGTTCAAGACGGCGGCATACCGGACCTGCTCGATGGATGGCTGCAACACTATGTCAAACGATCGCCGCACCATGCCCTGGACCAAATGACCCAGAAATGGGTGCGCCAACAACTGCAGGAACAGGCTCCGCTCAAGAACATGATGCCCTGGTTCGCCCAAGGCATGGACAAGCCCGACGGCAAATTCCGGCTACGCAAGCGATGGTGGCTGTTCGGGCCACGCGAGCTGCAACTGGACTGGGATGTTTCCAACAGCACGGCACTGATCAACGCCATTGTCAGAACCCACGGGGAATTGTCCGCAGCCACCGGCGGCGTGGCCATGGTGCCGCCAAGCTGGACCATGGCCAAATACTTGATCACCCCCCACCCCCTGGGCGGATGCGCCATGGCCGATAGCCCGCAGCACGGTGTCGTCAATCGCAAGGGCGAGGTATACGGTCACCCTCGGTTATATGTCATCGACGGCGCCATTTTCCCTACGGCAATGGGCGTCAATCCGTCGCGCACCATTGCCAGCCTGGCGGAGTTTTGCAGTGAGCAGATTATCAGGGAGGCTTAAGCAAAAGAGAATGACTTAACCTTGTTTACAGGCCAGATTACGGCGTATACGGAATAAACAAACCCAGTAACCAGCCGTTTTCAAATGAATTTTCTTCCACTTGAAAATAACGGCCATCATGGATGTCGATAATAAAACTGCGGTTTGGCTTACTGCGGCGCTTGGCATCGGCAGCGGCCAACCACACCGCAATATCGTCACACTCGATACGCGGGCCACGTTGCTGCTGATAGCAATTATGCATGATATCGGCAAAAGTACGGGGTTCAGGCGCAACCAGAAACAAATCAAGAAACACACTATTGGCCCAAATCAACTGATCCGATGGATCAAACAGCGCCACGCCCACATCGCCTGATTCCAGGCCGGCCAGTACATGACCCTCTGCACGGATATCTGGCTGCTGCCCCCACTGCCAGGTACTTGCAGCCTGTTCCGGGACAGGATAATCGACACCAGCGGCAACCACACAGTCGCGTCCCTGGTATTTCGCCCGATACAGCATCTGATCCGCCAGGCGCACCCAGGCCTCATGCGTGCTCAAGTCGGTAGTCAAGGCGGCAATACCTATACTTACTGTCACCGCGCGCTGCTTGATCAAGGGTTGCTCTTGCAGATTTTTCCGCAAGCGATGCATCAGTGTTTCGGCATCGTGCCGCGTAGTATGGGGCAGCAAAATACAAAACTCTTCCCCACCGTATCGACCTGGGGTGTCAGTACGACGCAGGCAAGTTCGAAGACGGTGCGCAAAACGGCGGATCACCTCATCGCCGACAAGATGCCCCAGCATATCGTTGATCTGCTTGAAATGGTCAAAATCGATCATCACCAATGCCGCTGGTTCCCCCGTGCGCTGACAGCGCAGAAACTCGGCCTGGACGCAAGCATCCCAATGACGGCGGTTGTATAGGCCAGATAAGCTGTCGTGCTGGCTTTGGTAGGCCAGTTCACGTTGTTGCTGCCGGAACTTAAGCATCATGCTGCGAGTAACGTAGGCCATGGCCAGTGGGTACAAAACCAATAGCGGCAAACATGCCAGCACCTCGCGCATGGATGACACCGGCTGCCATTGCACCCCATACACAAGCAGGCCTGCGCCCACTCCAGCTGCCTGCACCATCATGCCCCGCAGAAACGGACGCAGCCCGCCCACCGCCATGCTATTTATGCCTGCCACCACCAGGATCAGCACGACAGGCAAGGTATTGAATGCGATAGCGGCAATCCACATGCCGCCCGCGAAATGGTCAACAAGAAGATTGCAGCGTTCTGCTGCAGCCGGATCAGCGGCATTGCGTGTTCGGCGCCACGCGAAGTGCGGCCATACAAAACCATGCAGCGCTGGCGCCAGCCATACCCACCATGGAGCTTGCAGAGAGATCAGAGCCGACGCAATCGCCACAAAGCCCAACCCGAGAGCGAGTAGCCGCGGTCCGTAGCTGGAGCGCACAAACTTAATGGACTGTTCACTTTTTATGATCATCGTGCTTTAGTTGGGCTTGCCAATAACACTGGCGTAATCGGCAATATTGCCAGATACCGTCATCGAAGAAAAAAATGCCGGAATTTCAACAGGTTCCACGCAGGGCTTATAGGGCATTCGCATGAAGACAGCGCACTCTCGAAGGTATATGCTAAGCAACAGGAAACACAGGGAGTCAAGACGCCATGATCCGCAAGACACCTATCGACCGCTACCGCAACATCGGTATCTCGGCCCACATTGATGCCGGCAAAACCACAACCACCGAACGCATCCTGTTCTACACCGGGGTCAGCCACAAGCTGGGCGAGGTCCATGACGGCGCCGCCATCACCGACTGGATGGAACAAGAACAAGAACGCGGCATTACCATCACTTCCTCGGCGGTGACCTGCTTCTGGAAGGGTATGGGTGGCGTCCTGCCCGAACACCGCATCAATATCATCGACACCCCCGGACACGTAGACTTTACCATCGAAGTCGAACGTTCCATGCGTGTGCTCGATGGCGTGATCATGATCTATGACGCCGTCGGCGGGGTGCAGCCGCAATCGGAAACCGTCTGGCGCCAAGCCAATAAGAATCACGTTCCACGCCTGGCCTTCGTCAACAAAATGGATCGCGTGGGCGCTGATTTTTTCCGTGTGCGCCAGATGATGCTGGATCGCCTGCACGCCAACCCCGTCCCCGTGGTCCTGCCAATCGGGTCGGAACACAATTTCACCGGCGTAGTAGACCTGGTCAAGATGAAGACCATCATCTGGGATGACGACACCCTGGGAGTCAAGTTTGCAATCGCAGATATTCCTCCTCAACTGCTCGATCTGGCCCAGACATGGCATGAAAAAATGGCGGAAGAAGCCGCGCAAGCCAGCGAAGCGCTCATGGACAAATACCTGGAAAATGGCCGCCTGGATGAACACGATATCGTTCAGGGCTTGCGCATCCGTACGCTCGCGGGCGAGATCCAGCCCATGCTGTGCGGATCGGCCTTCAAGAACAAAGGCGTGCAGCGCATGCTGGATGCCGTCATCGAATTCCTGCCCTCTCCCATCGACGTCCCACCCGTCGCAGGCATCGACGACAAAGGCATAACGGTTACCCGCCGGCCCGCCGACGATGAAAAGTTCTCGGCGCTGGCCTTCAAGCTTATGACTGACCCGTTTGTGGGCCAATTGACCTTCGTGCGTGTTTATTCAGGCGTACTCAACAAGGGAGACAGCGTCTACAACCCGATCAAAGACAAAAAAGACCGTATTGGCCGCATCGTGCAAATGCGTGCCAATGAGCGCCTGGAAATAGAAGAAATCCACGCCGGAGACATCGCTGCCTGCGTTGGCCTGAAAGACTTCTCCACCGGCGACACGCTGTGCGATATCAATGCGCACATCACGCTGGAACGCATTACATTCCCTGAGCCTGTCATCGCCCAGGCCATCGAACCCAAGTCCAAGGCCGATCAGGAAAAAATGGGCATCGCCCTGCAGCGCCTGGCATCGGAAGACCCTTCGTTTCATGTACGCACCGACGAAGATTCCGGCCAAATCATCATCTCGGGCATGGGGGAACTGCACCTGGATATCATCGTCGATCGCATGAAGCGAGAGTTCGGTGTTGCGGCCAACGTAGGCAGGCCGCAGGTAGCCTACCGTGAAACCATACGCAAGAAGGTGCCAGAGGTTGAAGGCCGGTTCGTGCGCCAATCGGGCGGCAAAGGCCAGTATGGTCATGTGGTGCTCACGGTCGAACCCAACGAGCGCGGCAAAGGCTACGAATTCTTCGATGAAATAAAAGGCGGCGCGGTCCCGCGCGAATACATCCCTGCAGTCCAAAAAGGGATAGGCGAAGCAATGAACAGCGGCGTGCTGGCCGGGTTTCCCGCTGTCGATATCAAAGTGCACCTGACCTTCGGCTCGTACCATGAGGTAGATTCATCCGAACTGGCGTTCAAGATGGCGGCAAGCCTTGGTTTCAAAGAAGCCTGCAAGCGCGCGGACCCTGTCATTCTTGAACCCATCATGGCGGTGGAAGTGGAAACGCCCGAGGAATACGCCGGTCATGTCATGGGCGATTTGTCTTCACGCCGCGGCGCCGTCCAGGGTATGGACGACATAAGCGGCGGTGGCAAGGCCATACGGGCCGAGGTGCCCCTGTCTGAAATGTTCGGGTATTCCACCACGCTGCGCTCGGCCACCCAGGGCCGAGCCAGCTACACCATGGAATTCAAGCACTACGCCGCAGCGCCAAGCCAGATCATCGACCAGATCACGGCAGGACGCGGCAAGCCATAATCGCTGCCGACCGCAACACAGGGACCGCTGTAATAGCCTGGCTTACCCCGCAACCGTTTTTCGCAAGCGACGATCAAACCACCGCAGCAGGCTCGCGCCCCCTGTCATCAGCCATGCAAACGGCCCCAGCACAAACCGCAGCAACAACATGATGGGCAGCAACACCAGCGTCCAGCCCACGACCTGCACCAGTTGCACTGGAAGGCCGAATTGCCCGGCGATGTCTCCAAGCAGGGAATTAATAACGCTAGGGTGCCTGATGGCGATATAGGCGAGCACTGCCGGTGCGCCATACTTGACCAGGCGGACACCCACCACGCTGCCGCGCCATAAGCCAGAACCAATCGCGGCCGAACGCTGAGAAAAGGTCAACGAACGGCCCCCTGCCGCAGCAGCCTTGCCCATACGCAGCACCTTGAGCGCCCCTAGGCCTATGGCGACATCTAGTGCCGCCCAGCCTACATCTTCCGCAGCGATGGGTTCATCGCGCCTAGCCTTGGTTTCCAGTCCTTTCAGACCGCTCGCAAAGAAGCTGTTGATGCCTTCAAGCACCCGCTCTGTCTGAATCCAGTGCACATCGCCCTTGGCATCCGTTACGAATTGACCAAGAAAATCATAGCCTTCCGCCCTGATGAACTGCACAGCATACCAGCCTCGCTCTTCGCTGCTCAGGGGCTTATTGACAGCAGCCTGGTCAAGTTCAGCATGGCTCCACAGTTGCCGGAGAGTAGCCAGCGCCGATCGGGCTGTCTCGCTCATGCCACGCATTAATTCCAGCGTAAACACCTCGTGCGAGAGGAAATAATGTATAGGCAGAGTGACATCTTCACCGTATTTGCGCAGCGCCTCTTGGAATTCTTGGCTTTCTCCAAACCTGAGCAAGATGGGCCTGGCCATATCGGGGTAACGCAGTAGTGCCAGCCTGGCCTTGGCAAGCAGCACAGCATCGTCTGCGTAGGCCAGAAAAAGCGCCTGGATATCGGCGGGTTCAGCGTCCAGCGTACTGGCATATTCCGGCATGGTCTGTTCTATCTGCAAATGCAGCAACTGTGCTTCCAAACGCCTGGGCTGGTACAAAGCAGTAATCAACAGCGCACCAAGGAAAGCAAGCAAACTGGCGGAAATCAGGTATTTCATGGGACGGGCTCGATCGTGTTCAAGCAAGAGCAATCACTGTAGCAGAGACTTGGCGTGGCCAGCACGAGATATGCAAATCGCACTTGTTTAACCTTGGCTGTCGGACTGCGCCTTTGGCTAATCTACGCTACGAAAGCCTGATAAACCAGGAGCAAGCTGGCCAGCGCGTTGCTGTACATTATGGGCTTGTGTATCGCTGGTCTGCGATACGGCTATGATTCTGGTATCTAAAGCAACATCATCACAGGAGTACATAAGTGAAAGCCATTGGATATGCCGACAACCTGCCGATTGACAACGAACGTGCCTTATTTGATCTGGAACTGCCTATTCCCGAACCCGGCGAGCGTGATCTGCTGGTGCGCGTTCATGCTATTTCCGTCAACCCGCGCGACGTAAAAACTCGCCATACGTTTTCAGCCTCGGCGGCCAAGCCTCGCATAATCGGTTATGACGCTTCAGGCATCGTAGAGAAAGTCGGCGCCGGTGTGACCCTGTTCCAGCCCGGCGACGCCGTCTTCTATGCTGGCGTCTTGAACAGGCAAGGCTCAAACGCCGAATTCCAATGCATTGATGAGCGCATAGTCGGACGCAAGCCCAGTTCGCTGGATCACGCGACATCGGCATCACTGCCGCTCACGGCGCTGACCGCTTACGAAATGCTGTTTGACCGCCTTGCAGTGCCACGTAATATTACACCCCAGCGTTCGGTGCTCATCCTGGGCGGTGCGGGGGGCGTTCCCTCCATGGCCATACAATTGGCGCGCCACGCAGGTTTGGTTGTGGTGGCAAGCGCCTCCAGGCCCGAAAGCGAGCAATGGGTGCGCGACTTGGGCGCACAACATGTTGTCAATCACACCCAGCCGCTGGATACACAAATCAAAGCTTTGGGCATCGGAACTATCGACTACGTATTTTCAACACATACCAGCGCCAGCGCCTGGGAGGAAATATCACGCATCATGACCCCACAGGGGCGCTTTGGCCTTATCGACGACCCTGAACCACTGGACTTGCGCCTGTACAAATCAAATTCCGTGTCCATACACTGGGAAGCCATGTTTACGCGGCCCATGCAAAATACGCCTGACATGATCCGGCAACACGAAATCCTGAACACAATTTCCCAGTTGATCGATAGCGGCGCCATCCGCGCCACGGCAACACAAAACCTGGGCACGATAAATGCCGCCAATTTACGCAAGGCGCATAGCCTGATCGAAGGCGGCCATACCATAGGGAAAATAGTCCTGGAAGGATTCTGACCATAGCCCCTAAGGCAAAAGCCCAAACCATGAATTTGCGCATATTACCTTGCCGCCCCCTTGCGCTCAATAGTCTCGGCGCCAGGCTTATTCTGGCTGCCTGTGTTGCCGTACTTGCCCTGCTCGTTACCAGCATGGGTGCTGTCGCCAACGCTGGCACCTAATAAACTGATGAACTGGAACACAGCCTTGGCCGACAGCGGCCTCTGGATAGCACAAGCCTACGGTATTACGCTTGCCCTCGGATCTGTCATCGTCTGGTTGCTGGCGCGCTTTACGGTATGGGGCCGACAATTCTGGCAGTTGTCAGCAGAATATTTCTCGCCACGCCGCAACGCACGTCCTCTTGCCGTACTGGCCTTCATTCTGTTCCTCACGCTGTGCGCCGTGCGACTGCAAGTATTGTTCTCAGACTGGTACAACACCATGTACACCGCCTTGCAAAAGCTGGATGAACACGGGTTCTGGATGGCCATGGCGCTATTTGCCATTTTGGCCAGCATCCATATTTTGCGGTCCCTGCTTGATTTCTACCTGCAGCAAGCCTTCACCATCCACTGGAGGATATGGCTCAACGAAAAACAACTGACACGCTGGATCGACAAGCAGTCCTACTACCGTACCCAGTACCTGGATACGCCGGTCGACAACCCGGACCAGCGTATCCAGCAAGACATCACCGACTTTGTGCAAGGCTCGCTCACGCTCTCTATGGGCGTCGTCAATGCCTTGGTGTCTACCTTTGCGTTCACGCTCATACTCTGGACACTGTCTGGCACGGTAAGCATAGGCAGCCTGGAAATCCCTCGCGGCATGGTGTTCCTGGTATTTATCTATGTGATCGTGGCCACGGCGTTTGCCATCTGGATCGGGCGCCCTCTTATCCTGCTTAACTTCCTGAACGAACGCTACAACGCCGATTACCGGTATTCACTTGTACGCCTGCGCGAGTACTCGGAAAGTATCGCCTTTTACGCTGGCGAGAAAGTGGAAGGCGCCCTGCTGCGCAACCGCTTTGCGCAGGTAATCGCCAACGCCTGGGCCATCGTATATCGTTCACTGAAATTTCTGGGGTTCAACTTTTCAATTACACAGACGGCGGTAATATTCCCGTTCATCATCCAGGCTCCACGCTTCTTCACCAAGCAAATCAGTCTGGGCGACCTGATGCAAACTGCCCAGGCCTTCGGGCAACTACAGGACAATCTCTCGTTCTTTCGCAATGCCTATGACCAGTTCGCGACCTACCGCGCCACACTCAACCGCTTAAGCGGCTTCGTACAAGCGGTAGACCAAGCCAAACACCTGCCTGGGCCCGATATTCACGGGCAACACGGCAAGCTTGCGATTAGCGACCTGACAGTAAAAACGCCTACCAGCGACCTGCTGCTTGCGAAGCTGACCCTGGAAACCCTGCCCGGCGCCCCACTACTGATACGCGGCCCCTCGGGCTCTGGCAAGACGACCCTGCTACGCGCAATAGCAGGCCTTTGGCCTCATTGCGAAGGCCGTATTTTCCGCCCCGAGCATGACACCATTTTCCTTGCGCAGAAGCCCTATCTGCCGCTGGGCACACTGCGCAGCGCCCTGTACTACCCCAAGCCCCTGCCAGACAAGCCCAGCGTTGAAACAAGCCCGGGCCATGAAGAGCCTGCACGTGCAGTCCTGAACTTGGTCCAGCTTGGGCATCTGGCCGATCGTTTGGACGACACCGCCGACTGGAGCCGGATACTCTCGCTGGGCGAGCAACAGCGGCTGGCGTTTGGACGCCTGCTGTTATCCCGGCCTGAGGCGGCGCTGCTGGACGAAGCCACATCCGCGATGGATGAAGGCCTGGAAGATGCCATGTATCGCCTGGTAGCCTTGCATTTGCCCGATCTCATCCTGATCAGCGTAGGCCACCGCAGCACCTTGTTCAAACACCATGCCGACCAACTAATACTGAAAGGCGACGGGACTGGTCAGTGGGAATACGTTAAAGCAGCATAAGCCAGATTTATTCCATTTCTAAATCAAGCGTGCACTTTGTCGGCTTCGCTTGCCTTACGCCAGTCATGTCTGCGCTTCGCCTTCGCGTTCGCGTTTGTTTTAGAAACGGAATTAAATATCCACCCATAAATACGCCGGATTTTTTAGTCCCTTTTGGCCCCGACTGCCGCCTTGCCTTGGATAGACTCAGCATCATGCTGTGTACAGGATCAACCCTATCTTTTACCAAGGAAAAAGCACCATGAAACTCCAAGCCGATATTGACAAGCTCAGGACCACCCTCTTGCAGACCACTGACTTCAGCAAAGCCTGGAATGATTTTTTTGACATCGCCGGCAAACAGCAATTTGTAGCCAGGTCGCGCCAGGCGCGCCTGGAATTACTGGAGCCCCTGCTGTATGAAATCAGCCTGGCCCTGGCTGCTGGCAGCCAGACCAGACTTGAAGCGCCGCTAATACTGCGCTATGCCCATACCGACTTCTACCATGGGCCCCTGACCTGCGGCGTCAATTCAGGCACTTTCATGTATTTTCAAAAACTGGGCGCCGGAATGGCTGCACTTTTTGATGCCGCCAGTGGCCAAGTGAATTTCTGCCGAGTCAACCTAGCCATAGTCAGCAGCCCGCATTGCTTTACTGCCACCCCGTCTGAAATCGGATTCGAAGGGCCTTCAGTGCACTGACAAGCAAATCTGCCGCCCATCACGTACGCCACTCACGCGCATTTTTACTTACAACGCGGCCAGATTCAGGCCGTTTCAGACTGATCTTGAGATTTCCCAGCAGCAAGATACATTATGTCTTCAATTATCAGGTATATTTTCAAACTTACCTTGGGAGATGGCGTTGGTGGCAAACCGTTTTGGCAATTGGTACTTCGGATGGAACATCGTCGCGGCGGCAACCCTGCTGACCTTGTTGACCGTCGGCATGCGCATGGGCATAGGCCCGTTTTTCCTGCCTATGACAGAAGACTTGGGCTTTAGTCGCAGCTTGCTTTCGGGCATCATCGCCATAGGCATGCTGTGCTACGGCCTGGGCATGCCATTGGCTGGCTACCTGGTCAGCAAGCATGGCACTCGCCCCGTGCTGCTGCTGGGCAACGCAGTAGTCGTGGCGTCATCCATCTGGACGGTCTATGCGCGCGACCCAGTCAGCTTTCTGCTTTCCTTTGGTATCTTGCTGTCGATTGGGCTTGCCTTGGCCAGCCCAGTTACCTTGACTCCTGTGCTGGCAAGGTGGTTCGTGCGCCGCCGGGGCATGGCCTTGTTTTTCATATCCACCGGCTCTATGGCTGGCATCGCAATCGTGACGCCCCTGCTGACCAGCGCCATCCAGGCCGTAGGCTGGCAGGCGACCATACTGGGGTTCGCTGCCATCTACACTTTGTTTACAGTACCCCTGGCCCTTTTCGTCATTCGCGACAATGCACCGCAACATGCCGACCAGACCCCAGAGCAGGTAGCCGCCATGCCCGCCAGCAGCCATGCCAGCACGGCAAGCCTGAAGCTGGGCGAAGCCATGCTTACCGGGCCGTTCTGGATAATCACCATTGGCCTTTTTGCATGCGGCTTCAGCATGAACCTGCTGGGCACTCACGGCATCCCCATGCTGACTGATCATGGCTTTGACGCTACCACCAGCTCGCTAGGTATAGGCCTTATCGGCCTGGTGGCCATTTTCAGCACCTTGGTGCTTGGGCGTATTTCAGATGTGGTTCCACGAAAAAAACTTCTGGCAGTTATTTATTTCGTGCGCGGCCTGGGCTTCTTTGCTTTGCTGATCGTAGCCACACAATGGGAACTCTACACTGTAGCAGCCATAGGCGGCATCGTATGGGCTGGCAGCATTGCCCTATCGTCGGCTATTTTGGCCGATATCTATGGCGTGCGTCTGGTAGGCGTGCTGTACGGTTGCTCATACCTGGGCCACCAGGTCGGGGCCATGATCAGCTCATGGCTGGGCGGCTGGGCATATGAAGCCTTCGGCACACACTGGATCGCCTTCGGCAGCGCAGGTGTAATCCTGCTGGTCGCAGCAGTGATTGCCCTGTTGTTACCACCTAAAGAATTTACCCTGATGGCGCGACCTGTGCCGGCTTGAGCTTACGCTTTTTAATATGGCATTGTTTGTCGGATTAGCGCGAAGCGCGTAATCCGACAAACAGCATCACAAACCCCTTCCCCTTGCACCTAATACCCCTCGCTATTCTGATCGGGGGTTATGAGCATGCCTTCCAGGCGTTGAACACCGGTGTCGATGTCACCGTTGGCGTGCAGTTTGAGCCAGCGATAGGCCGGGGCTGTGGTGTCCAGTGCGAATTCGGTGCTGTGTGGCATGAACTGTACACAGGTGGATGGCGACGCTATCAGGCGCAACTGATGCCCAGCGCCATGCTGGCGCCCTGACCGCCTCTCTTTACCTGCAGTGCCATCTTGGCTGACAGGGCCATATTGATGAAGCTCGTCGTATTCCTGGTGCACATGCCCCCACAACAAGCAACGTACATTGGGTAGTTGCCCAATGCAATCGATCAGCGCGTCACCGTTGTCTATGGTCATGCTGTCGAGCCAGCCGCAACCCATGGGTATGGGGTTGTGATGTACAGCAACCAGCACGTGGCGGTCGCGCGCCTGTGTTGCTGCCTCTTTCAGTAGAGTCAGCTCGGTATCTGCCAGATGTCCGGCATTGGACCCCGGCACGCTGGAATTCAGCAAAATAATGCGCCAGTTTTCAACGTCGATAACGGGTTCGACACGTGATTGCCAGACCGCCTGCAAATTGTCGCGGTCGTCGTGGTTGCCAGGCAGGCCGTACAAAGGCGCTTCGATACTGGCTACATGTTGCAGAAAACGCTGATAAGCCTGGGCTGAGCCATCTTGTGCGATATCACCCGTGGCCAGCAGCATGTCTATTTGCTTTTCACGATGCTTGATATCGTCTATGACACCACGCAGACTGTAATCGGTATTAAGGCCCAGCAAACACCCTTCGGGGTCGGCAAGCAAATGAGAATCGGTGATTTGCACCAGAACGAGGGGAGATTCCATAGGATCGGTTATAGGCGCCGCAGCGCCGGCAAAAGGGGTTGAAACAGGCGTGCTAGATGCCGTCGGCCAGGCCGAAAACACGCCGCATACGGTCTAGAATATCGGCTCTTTGCACGGCAGCGTGTGCGGTGGGCATGTTGCTTTTTACTTCTTGCAGTTCTTGGCTGCGTTGCGTCAGCAACTGGGCAAAAGCCTCAGCCAGTTCGGGGCGCAATTGTAATATCTCTTCAAAATCAGCTTTGCCCAAGGCATGGCAGTGCACATCCGTGCTGGCTTTAAGTGTTGCCCGGCGCGGCTCTCCGGTCATGACGCTCATTTCGCCCATGACCTGCCCGGCGCCCAGCGTAGCAAGCCGGCGACTTTGGCGATTAGCCTCGACCAGGACATCGACTTCACCCTGGGTAATGATAAACAGACAGTCGCCGATATCGCCCTGCCGGGCTATGGTGCTGCCCTTCAGATAAGGCAAAAAGCGCAACCCACGGGCCAGCTTATGCATTTCGTCGGGCGTAAGCGGGCTAAGCAAGGAAACCGCCTTGAGCACGGCCAGACGCTGCCTGGTTTCTTGTTCGAACAGGTCTTGCCGGGGTTCGGAGCGCGTGCTGCTAACGCGCATATTGTGCGATGGCGCGCCCATACGCCAGCCCTGACGCTTGAACAGGGTATACAGGTGTTGCCTGATCAGCGAGTCGGACGACCCGGGCGTTTCCGGATTGGTCAGCCAGTAGCGCACCACATAGCAAACCATGCCATCAGCAAAATCCAGGACGGCGCAAATAGGCGCTGGATCACTGGCGATGTTTGGCATCTCGGCCTGGGTCAGTTCGTTGACCACGATATCGACCACTTTATTGGGCTCAAGCTCGAAGCCGGCATAAAAATTGACAGTGCGCAAGCGCCGGGGCGCCGACAGCCCACCGGTCAGCATGACCTGTGACTTCATGATCGTGCTGTTCGGTATCAGAACCATTTCACCAAACAAGGTACGCACCGCAGTATAACGCCATTGCACCTGCATGACTCGACCGCTGACGGTATCAATTTGCACCCAATCGCCGATATGTATGGAATGATCCAGTTGTAAAGCCAGGCCGGAAAGAATATTGCCCAGCGTGTCTTGCATGGCGAAGGCCAGTACGGCCGTGATGACGGCGGTACTGGCCAGGAGGCCGCTAAAATCCAGACCGGCCAGCGACAATCGCGCCATCAGCCAACCCAGATAGGCGATCAGGATCAACAGTTCTTCGACAATACGTGGCGGGTGCAGCCCCATGCGCACCATGATCAGCCGAAAAAGCGCCAACGCCATCAGCCGGATCAGCAAGATGCCCAGCACAATGGTGGCGGTTTCTTGCAGGCCATGTGCCAGCCCGCCCGAATCCAGCATGGCGGCCACCACACTAACCAGCAACAGCACGACAAACAACACCAGCCCCTGCAAGGTATGCAGCAACATGCGACGGGCCACGCGCCACAGCAAGAAACCGAATAGCAGATTCAGTGCTATCAGAGGCCAGTAAAACGGCTTCCAGGCATTCAGCAAGTGCTCGAAAAACAGGGTCAGCATAGTGTGCTCATTACTTAGTCTCGTGATCGTAAACGCCAGCCCATTGCAAGGGCAAGTCTTGCAGCACTTGCACTGACATCCGTTCCAGATAAATGGCGTATAAGCTGCGCTGCTGCGGATCTTTATCGCATAATTCCTGCAAGATAAGCGCGGCACTATTCCATCGACGCTCGCGGTAGTCAGCCAGTGCCTTCTCGAACAAACGTATATTTTCTTTGTGTGCGGCTTCCGCATTATCGCTGATACACAGAGGCTGGCTTACATGCACCGATTCCTGTCTTCCTTTCACGCGTATCAAATCAACCGGCCGGTATAGAAAACCAGGCGCCTGTGCCCGCGTTGCCTCACTGACCAGTATGGGCGTCTGATAATAGCGCGTAACGCCCTCAAGCCGGGCGCCCAGGTTAACGCTATCGCCCAGTACCGTATAGGCGCGCCGATAGCTTGACCCCATGTCGCCAACGTTCATCATGCCGGTGCTGACGCCTATGCCTATGGCGAAAGCCGGCAGGCCATCGGCCTGGAATTCAGTTGCCAGTGCCTGCATGCGTTCTTGCATGCGCAAGGCGGCGGCCACCGCATGTGCAGCGTGATCCGGATCGTCCAGAGGCGCGTTCCAGAAAGCCATGATCATATCGCCCACGTACTTGTCTATGGTGCCACGCTCTTCGAAGATAATGGCCGTCATGGCGGTCAGGTAGCGATTCAGCAGGCTTTTAAGTTGCACCGGCGAGAGAGATTCCGACATCGCGGTGAAATCTCGGATATCAGCAAACAGTACCGTCATTTCCTTGTGTTCGCCTTGCCACGAGGCCAGTTCGGGATGGGCCAGCATGCGCTCGACATGGTCGGGCGGCACGTACTGCCCAAACATGCCCTGGATCTCGCGCTTCTGACGATTGGCCCGCAAATAACCCACGGCAATATTGAAGCTGGCCAGCAAAACCACCACCAATACCTGCATGGACAGCGGCAGCGCCATGCGGCCGTAGTGCCAGAAGGCGAAGTTGATGCCTATCGTAAGGAATAGCCAAGCCACCGACAGACCCAGCATGGCTGCGGGCGAACGCCCCGCCAACAGCAGCGTCAGGGCCAGGCCGGAAACCAGCAACAAAGACAAGGTGGCCGCGGGTTCCCAGTCGGGCCGGTAGTAGAAAACATCGTGCCCCAGCGCCGCCTGCAACAGCGTATCGAGTACATTGACGTGCACCTCTACACCCGGATAGGCGGTTTGCAAAGGGATGGTGCGCAAGTCGGCCAGCCCCAGCGCCGATGTGCCCACCAGCACCATGGCCCCCTTCAGCACAGCCAATTCACTGGCCGATGCATCGCCGCGCAAAACGCGGGTGGCGGAAATATAAGGATAAGACCCACCCCCGCCCCGATATGGAACCAGCATATTGCCGGCAGAATCCAGCGGCGCCCAGGCTTGCTTGCCGATATGCACCCCTGTCACCAGCTTTTGCCCGGCGCTGGCTACGGTGCTTAGCCGTACCCAGGGCGCCCCCAGAGCAAGCCGAGCCATTTCTAGGGTTAATGATGCATACACCCCATCGCCATGGCGCATGACCAGGGGCGCACGCCGCACTATGCCGTCATCGTCCGGAATGGCGGTAATGAAACCGGCGCTGGGAGCATGCCCGGTCAGGATATCAAGATTCGAGGTGTAATCGGGCATATTGGGCAGCGACAAAGGTACTGCGTCCTGCGCCAGCTCAAGAAACGAGAAAGGCAACTCGCCGGTGCGCACGCCTTCGGCATGTAGGAAATAGCCCAATACCGTGTCATTCGACAGGCTTCGAGCCAGGGCGGCATCGCCATCGTAGCGGTCGGCCATCCCGCCCAGCTCGGTGCGCGCCGCGTCGCTTAGGTCAGGCGCGGCAAGCATGGATTGCACGGGATTGGGGCCAGGTTCGGAAAACACGACGTCGAGCCCGACCAGTGCCGCACCCCGTGCACGCAGGGCGTCCAACAATTCGGCGACTTTAGCTCGGTCCCAGGGCCAGCGCCCTTCACGCTGCTGAGTGAATTCGTCCAGGTCGACGACAACCAGGGGAATGATGGCGTCGCGCTGCGGGGGCAGCAACTGAAAACGCCAGTCGTAAAGCAAGGCGTCGACGCGGTTGGGGACGGCACTGCGCGATGGGGTGGATACGGCGACGATCTGGAACAGGATGCATGAGGCCAGCAACACCAGGCTGCCTAATACAGCCCAGTGTCGTTGCACGGCGAGGCGGAAAGCGCCTTTGGATTTCATGGCAGAATGGGTACGCCTGCCTTATGCATTTACGGTGTCTTCTTCAACAAGCCGGCAGCACCGATGAAGGCATTACCATCGTCAACCAGCATATAGCTCACCCCCGCTTGCCCTGCACCCGGTCCGGCTAAAAAGCCTTCAACTTCCAAGCTGCACCTTGATGATGACGCACATCCCGCAATGGAATTGACCACAGATCCGACACTGTCATCAACGATAAAGCCGAAATCGTTAGTCCCGTTTGAACCAAGGGCTCCGCTACCGTTTGCATTGTAAACACCAAAGCTACCAGCGCTTAATTGCATGTCCATTGAATAGACACTTGCAGCCAGATTCAATTTCAAGTTGAACGAATCCAGATTACTTCCTACTACTGGATCGCCACTCATTTGTCGAACCGCAGTTGCGCTGCCGTTATCGAGGCTAAAGCTCAACTCCCCGCTAGGTATGCTTGTCGCGTCCAAGCCTACTACATAAGGCATATACTTTCCGCTATCCAAACTGATAGCATTTCCTCGCAGCGTTACATCACCATTAGTGAATTCCCCCCAGCTTAAGGCACCAAGGGTCACCACATTGGCCGTTTGAAAACCTCCCGGCTCGACAACACCCGGTACAGAGCCTTCGCCCAGCCTCAACAACCCCCCGGTTATCAGGTCAAATCCCCCGGTTAAGCCGCCATCATTAGGAAGACCGTCCCTCCAAGGGCTTGGCGAGCTTCCTCCCGTCAGGTCACTTACTAATACACCTGCGATGGAATACCCCTGCCCATCGGATAGGGGTGTTGTTGTTAGCGGCGGCGGTGTAACAACCGGCGGCGGAGTGACCGGCGGTGGGGGGGGGGGGGGGGGGGGGGGGGGGGGGGGGGGGGGGGGGGGGGGGGGGGGGGGGGGGGGGGGGGGGGGGGGGGGGGGGGGGGGGGGGGAGGGGGGGGGGGGGGGGGGGGGGGGGGGGGGGGGGGGGGGGGGGGGGGGGGGGGGGGGGGGGGGGGGGGGGGGGGGGGGGGGGGGGGGGGGGGGGGGGGGGGGGGGGGGGGGGGGGGGGGGGGGGACGCATACGGCAAAAAATGCAGGAACACTTTCCCGAACGGGAGCATGATCCGTTAATGGGCAGTA
>JACCER010000014.1 GCA_013416445.1 Alcaligenaceae bacterium | reverse complement strand
CACGTCCATGAACCATGCCGGCATGCGCATGAGCCTGCTATCGCGCGAAACCATAGCCGACAGCGTTGAACTCGTCGTGCGCGGCCACGCCTATGATGGCCTGGTAGCACTGGCCGGCTGCGACAAAACCCTGCCCGCCATGATGATGGCTATCGTGCGGCTGAATGTGCCGGCGGTTTTTCTTTATGGCGGCGCAACCCTGCCCGGCCATGCCCTGGGCAAACAGGTCACTATCCTCGACACCATAGAGGCTGTAGGCCAGGTACAGAACGGCGAGATGTCTCTTGCCCAGTTAAAAGCCATGGAAGGCACCTGCATTCCGTCCGCCGGATCGTGTCCCGGTCAATTCACCGCCAATACCATGGCCATGGTGGCTGAAGCCTTGGGCCTGACACCACTGGGTTCGGCCATGATACCCGCCGTTTACAGCGAGCGCCTGGCCATAGCGCATCGCGCCGGCGAACAAGTCATGCGGGCGCTCGAGCAAGGCGGCCCATTGCCACGCCAGCTCGTTACGCGCGCCAGCCTGGAAAACGCCTGTGCCGCTGTCGCTGCCACGGGGGGGTCGACCAACGCTGCCTTGCATATCCCGGCCATTGCCCACGAAGCCGGCATCACGTTCACCCTGGACGACGTTGCCGACGTGTTCAGCCGCACGCCACTCATCGCCGACCTGCAGCCCGGCGGCCGCTTCCTGGCGCGCGATCTGCACGAAATCGGCGGCGTTCCCGTCGTGCTCAAATCGCTACTGGACGGCGGCTATATCGATGGCTCGGTACTCACGCTGGACGGCCGCACACTGTCCGAGGCTTTAGCCGACACACCTGCACCCGATGGCGAGGTGGTGCGTTCATGCTCGCAGGCGCTGCACCCTTCAGGTGGCGTCACCGTGCTCAAGGGCAATCTATGTCCCAAAGGCGCACTGCTGAAAATCGCCGGCCTCAAGTCGCTGCAGTTTTCCGGCCCCGCCCGCGTATTTGAAAACGAAGATGCCTGCATGCGTGCCGTATCAGCCCGCAGCTACCAACCCGGCGAAGTGCTCGTGATCCGCAACGAAGGGCCCAAGGGCGGCCCAGGCATGCGTGAAATGCTGAGCGTTACCGCGGCACTATATGGCCAAGGGATGGGCGAACGCGTGGCCCTGCTCACCGATGGACGCTTCTCGGGCGCAACCCGCGGCATGTGCATAGGCTATGTCAGCCCGGAAGCCGCAGCGCAAGGCCCTATCGGCCTCATCCGCGACGGTGACATCATCCATATCGACGCCGACGCCAATACCCTGAACGTCGAACTGAGCGACACCGAACTGGCTAAGCGGCGCGCCGCCTATGTGCCTCCGGTACAGCCGCGGCTGGCCGGAGCACTGGAAAAGTACGCCTTGCTGGTCAGGTCGGCCCACGAAGGCGCTGTCACGCATTCTGGCAATGTCGACTGGCCCTACGAAACCCCGGAGGCAGAATGACCAAGCCTGTGCTGGGCTTTTGCGGCATAGGCCTGATGGGCGCTCCCATGGCGCGCCGCCTGCTGCAGGCCGGCTATCGCGTCCAGATCTGGAACCGCAGCCTGGAAAAGGCGCAGGCACTACAAGATGCTGGCGCCGAAATCGCCGCCAGCCCGGCAGCGCTGGCCCAAACATGCCAGACCATATTTTTATGCCTGACCGACGAAAACGCCGTTGAAGCCACTGTATTCGGCGATCAGGGCATACACCGTGCGCCGGGTGCGCTGCTGGTAGATCATTCCAGCATATCGCCCACTGCCACCAAGGATTTTGCCGCACGCTTATTTAAAGCCAGCGGCCATGCCTGGGTGGATGCGCCGGTTTCTGGCGGGGCGGCCAGCGCCAACGCAGGCACGCTTACCATCATGGCAGGCGGGCCAGCCGATGCCGTGGCGCGGGCGACGCCGCTTATGCAGGCTTATGCGGCCCAAATTACCCACATGGGCGATACCGGCGCAGGCCAGGTCGCCAAGCTGTGCAATCAAACCATCGTGGCAGCCAGCATCAACGCCATCGCCGAAGCCGTGGCGCTGGCCCAGCATAACGGCATCGATGCCGCCGGCCTGAGCACTGCATTGGCGGGCGGCTGGGCTGACTCCACGCTATTGCAGATATTCGTTCCGCGCATGGTGACGCAAGTCAACCAGCCCTTGGGCTCGGTCGCCACAATGCTCAAAGACCTCAACAACGTGGCCGCCCTGGCCGATGGCACCGGCACCTCTTTGCGCGTGCTAACTGCAGTGCGGCAAAGCTTCCAACTGGCTGTAGAACAAGGCCTGGCGCAGGCCGACTTATCGGAAATCGTGCGTGTACCCTGGCCCGAAAAGCCTACGACCACCACGGAAACACTATGAAACTGGCTGCCAATCTAAGCCTGCTGTATCCGGGCCTGTCACTGGACGCACGTGCAGTTGCCGCAGCACGCGACAATTTCAAGGGTGTTGAAGTGCTGTTCCCCTACGACATCAGCCCGCAGGAACTGGCCAAGTTACTGGGCCGACATGGTCTGCAACTGATACTGGTCAACACGCCCCTGGGCGTAGCGGGCGAAAAAGGCTACGCCTGCCTGCCTGAGCGCAGCGCCGACTTCAGGGCTGGACTGCAAAGGGCACTGGCCGTTTGTCAGGCCACGGGCTGCGCCGCCATCCATGTCATGGCCGGCGCACCACCTACAGACACTGACCGCAGCACCTGCTTCAATACCCTGATCGATAACCTGCGATACGCCGCTCCTATTGCCGCACAGGCAAGGGTTACCCTTACACTGGAAGCGTTGAATCGCGAAGACGCGCCCGGCTATTTCTATTATCTGCCTGAACAAGTTGCTGAGGTCATCCAGGCAGTAGACCACCCTGCGGTGCGGATGCAGTTCGATTTCTATCACAGCCTGCGCGAAGGCCTAGACCTCGACCAGGCGCTGCGCCAGATGCTGCCGCTGATTCATCATGTGCAATTTGCACACCCGCAAGGGCGCCACGAACCCCGCCCCAACGATCCCCCTGTGGCAGCCGCGCTACGCACCCTGCAGCAATCTGGCTACGATGGCTGGATAGGCTGCGAATATATCCCCGCAGGCGACACGAGCGCCGGTCTGGCCTGGCGTGACAGCTATCACGCCCTGCTGGCCATGTCACAAAGGCAATCATGAACATTCTTGTTACGGGCGCCAATGGCTATATAGGCCGCGAGCTGGTTGCACGACTATGCACCTTGTCCGCCCTGCCGGGCTACCCCGACATACAGCGTATTACGCTGTCGGACCTGGCCTTCAGCCAAGTGCCCGACGACCCGCGCCTGCACTGCATCCCAGGCAATTTTTCCGAACCCGCCACGCTGGCCGCCATTACCGATCCCGCGCCTGACCTGGTGTTCCATCTGGCTGCCGTTGCCAGCGGCCAGGCCGAGCTCGATTTTCCGCTAGGGCTGCAGATCAATCTGGAAGGCGCACTGCGCTTGCTGGAACGCCTGCGCGAGCAAGGCAATAACCCAACCCTGGTCTACACCAGCAGCATCGCCGTCTATGGCGCGCCCCTGCCCCCCATGGTCGACGACACAACCCCCTTGTCGCCCGCGCTAAGCTACGGCGCACATAAACAGCTAGTGGAAATACTGCTGGCCGACTACACCCGCCGCAACTTTGTGCAAGGCCGTGCCATCAGGCTGCCTGGTATCGTGGTACGCCCACCTGCACCCAATGGCGCCTGGTCAATTTTTTCCAGCACACTTATCCGCAGCCTGGCCGCTGGCCAGCCCTGCACACTGCCCGTCAACGCGCAAGCCACGCTGTGGCTGATGTCTTTGCACTGCTGCATAGACAACATTCTGCACGCCGCCACGCTGCCTGCAGCAAAAGTCTCTGGCGGCAATGCCTGGACCTTGCCGGCACTGCGTGTTTCCGTCGGCGACATCGTCGGCGCCTTCGACGCCCGCAGCGCAGGCGCTGCAAGCCCGCTGGTCCATTACGCACCCGACCCGGCCATTCAGGCCCAGTTCGGCAACCTTCCGCCCTTGAACAGCGCAGCCGCCAACGCGGCTGGCTTTCGCCATGACGGCGACCTGAACACGCTGCTAGACCGCGCCGTACTTGCCTGCGCAACACATTCCCCAACCATCGCAAGCTAACCGCCACGACCCCGGAGACCTTCATGCATAAACTCACCACTACCCTGATTGCCAGCGCGGCTCTGGCCGTTGCCTTGCCTGCACTAGCTAAAAACACCGAATTGACCGTATCCAGCTGGTTACCCCCTACGCACGCTGTCGTTGCCGACTTCCTGGTTCCCTGGGGCAAGGAAATCAGCCAGGCCACCGACGGCCGGGTTAGCTTGCGCATATTGCCCAAGCCAGTCACCAATCCCGCCGGCCACTTTGACGCCGTGCGCGACGGCCTGGTAGACATTACTTTTGTGTCCCACGCCTACTACCCTGGGCGCTTCCAGCTGGCAAAATTCGCTGTCATGCCGTTTTCCGGCAATACCGCTGAATCACGCTCGGTCGCCGCCTGGGAAACCTACGAAAAATATCTGCTGAAGGCCAACGAACACAAAGGCGTGCACCTGCTGGGCATGTACACCCACGGCCCTGGCATCGTTTTCACCACTGACAAGCCTGTGGCCAACATTGACGACTTCAAGGGCCTGAAGGTACGTGTTGGCGGCGGCATGGCCGCAGACGTGGCCAAGGCGGTAGGTGCCACGGCCATTGCCAAGCCCGCCCCCGAATCCTATGAATTGCTCAGCACCGGCGTCGTTGATGGCGTGTTCTTTCCGGCCGAATCGCTGGTGTCATTCAAGCTGGACACCATCATCAAGAATGCCACCCTCTTTCCTGGTGGCCTGTACTCGGATAGCCATGCCGTCATCATGAACGAGCAGGCCTTGGCCAAACTGTCTGACGAAGACCGCGCCGCCATCCTGAAACTGTCGGGTACGCACCTGGCCAGCCTGGCTGGACGCGCCTGGGACAAGCACGATAAAGCGGGCAAGGAAAAGCTCGCCGACGGCAGCATCAACGTCATCAATGCCGATGCGGCTTTCGTACAGGCGGTCACCGAGCGTACACAGGGCTTTGAAAAAACCTGGCTCGACGAGGCCGCCGCCAAGGGCATAGATGGCCCAGCTGTTTTGGCCGCATTCCGCGACCAGATCAAGCTGCTTGACAGCAAATAAACCCAGTGTTCAGGTCGGATTACGCGCCTGGCGGCGCTGATCCGATCTACATGGGCCATTCCCTTTTACAGGAACAATATGCACGCTCTGAACTCCGTCATCGTGGGGATGCTCAAGGCAATTTCCATCATCGGCTTATGTGGCATGAGCCTGTTGACCGTCGTTGACGCGACCGGGCGCTATCTGTTCAACCACCCCATTACCGGCTCGGTGGAACTGGTCGAACTGCTGATGGTGACGGTAATCTTCACCAGCATTCCGTTAATGACGCGAGCGCGAGGTCACATCGTGGTTGACAGCTTCAGCCATTTTTTCTCGGTCCGCATGCAGCGCCTGCAAGACCAGGTGGCTGGCGTCATCTCCCTGATAATCAGCAGCCTGCTGGCGTGGATTACGCTGCACAAGGCACAAACCACCGCCGACTACGGCGACATGACCGCCATGCTGAATATACCGCTTGCCCCATTTGTTTATTTCATGGCTCTCTTGCTGGCACTGGACGCGATCTACCACGCTGCCAACCTAGTGTCCCCAGCCTCCCAGGAGATGCCCCGCCATGACTGAATCCCTGCTTGCCCTGGGCGCCATGCTCGGGCTGATTTTCTTTCGCGTTCCCGTAGCGTTCGCCATGGCCCTGGTCGGTTTCGTCGGGCTTGGGCTGTTTCGTAACTGGCCCTCGGCCTACGCCATGGCTGGCTCGGTTATCTACGAAAGCGGCTTCCAGTACCTGCTATCAGTGCTGCCGCTGTTTATCCTGATGGGTAACTTCGTCACCCAATCGCGGATGTCGCGCGAATTGTATGCCGCCGCCCACACGCTGCTGGGTCATAGGCGCGGCGGGCTGGCCATGTCCACCATTGTGGCCTGCGGTGGCTTCGGCGCCATCTGCGGCTCCAGCCTGGCCACGGCGGCAACGATGTCCAAGGTTGCCTACCCGGAAATGCGACGATTGGGCTATAGCGAAGAACTGGCGGCCGGCTCAATTGCTGCTGGCGGCACGCTGGGCATACTGATACCTCCCTCCATCATCATGGTGGTCTACTGCCTGCTGACCGAACAAAGCATAGGAAAAATGTTCGCCGCCGGCGTCTTGCCCGGCTTGCTGGCCATAGGCTGCTACATACTGGCGGTATTCTGGACCATACGGCGCAATCCTGCCGCAGGCCCCAAAGGAGAACGCAGCACCTGGCGCCAAAGAGGGCAGGCGCTTGGCAAAGTCTGGGCCGTGCTGACCTTGATCACGATGCTGATGGGCGGTATTTACGCAGGCGCATTCACCGCTGCCGAAGCCGCAGGCATAGGCGCGTTTTTAGGTTTTGTGTTTGCCTGCAGCCGCAAAACCATGACCTGGACTGGTTTTGTGGAAGTCGTGGTTGAATCAGCCAAGACCACCGGCATGATTTTCATGGTGATGATAGGCGCGCTGATGCTGGCCAATTTCATCAATTTCACCTCGCTGCCACAAGACCTGATGGACATGGTCGTCCACTTCAATCTCAGCCCTTTGATCGTGATCTTCATGATCAGCGGCGTTTACATAGTACTGGGCTGCGTGCTGGAAAGCATGTCGATGATACTGCTTACCGTTCCGGTGTTTTACCCACTGGTGCAAAGCATGGGTTTCGACCTGATCTGGTTTGGGATTATTGTGGTGGTGGTAACTGAAATCAGCTTTATTACGCCACCATTTGGCATGAACGTATTTGTGCTGCGTGGCCTGCTGCCTGGGGTCAGCACGCAGACCATATTCCGCGGCGTGATGCCATTTGTGGTCAGCGACGTATTCCGCCTGAGCATACTGATACTGTTTCCTGCCATTTCCCTGTATCTGCCCAGCTTCGTCAAATAACGGAAAAGCGGAAGGAATTGTCGATATGGCCGCCGTATGATTCCGTTCCTAAAGTTAACCGCATAAGCTGCCGTTATATCAAAGCACACGCTTTTTTCTGCCGCCTTCGCGCAGGTGCCAGCCAGGTGAGTCCCTGACAAGCCCATCAAAATATTGCGGAACCTCCATGCTGGACAGTAGCTACAACAATTCACTGCTTATTCTCTCGATATTCATGGCGATTCTGGCTGCTTATACCGCACTCAGCATGGCAAGCCGCATCCACAACGCACAGGAACGCACACAATACAAATGGTTGGCTGGCGGCGCATGCGCCATGGGCGTGGGCATATGGTCCATGCATTTTGTCGGCATGCTCACCCTCAATTTACCCGTACCCTTAAGCTACGACCTGCCCATCACGCTGCTATCACTACTCATCGCCATTGCCTTGTCAGGATTAGCCCTATGGCTGGTATGCCAGGCAACGCTGCCGCGGCGACGCCTGATCGCCAGCTCAATACTAATGGGCATAGGCATATCCGGCATGCACTATACGGGAATGGCCGCAACCAGCATGGCAACCTGCACCCAGTACATACCTTCGCTGGTACTAAGCTCCATCCTGATCGCCATTGCGATGTCAGGAGCAGGATTATGGGTCGCCTTCAATCTATTGCGCTACCCGTCCCACACACACCTCTTGCGATGCGTTGCCGCCAGCATGTTGGGCCTAAGCATGGCCGGCATGCATTACGTCGGCATGGCCGCGGCGCAGTTTCCGCTGGACAACACATGCATTGCGGAAAACAGGGGCGTAGCACCCGAATGGCTCGCACTGGTCATTATCATCACTACATTGGCGGTTCTGACTATTGCATTGATCATCTCGGCGGTGGACCAGCGCTTGGCGTCGCAAGCGGCCCTATTCAAAAGCGCGGTCCACAGCCCCAGTCAGGAACTCAGCCATCTGTCATTGCAAGACCCCCTGACCAAGCTGCCCAACCGCATACTGTTCGAAGACCGGCTCGAACGCATGATAAAACGCGCCCAGCACAAACAAGGCCGCTTCGCCTTGATACTCATGGATCTGGACGGATTCCAAACCATCAACGATGCATATGGCCATCATATCGGCGACCAGGTGCTTATTGAATTTGCCCGGCGCATAGACCCGAACATGCGTCCACAAGACACCTTTGCCCGTTCGGGTGGCGACGAATTCGTCCTGCTGCGCAAGATCACCGACCCCGCCGATGCGGCCAACATTGCCGACCGCATCCTGGCCAGCATACGCGAACCCTTTGGTATAGCCGGGCATTCACTGCGTATATCCATCACCATCGGCATCACCATTTACCCCGACAACGGTCAAGATCAGCACAAGCTACGGACCAATGCCAACGCCTCGATGACTTATGCCAAATCGCTGGCGCGCGGTTCTTATTCCTTCTTCGAAATGTCGATGACGGCAAATGTAAACGAGCAATTGCAACTGACGCAAGACCTGCGCCGCGCACTGAATCACAACGAACTAACACTATATTACCAGCCTAAATTCATTGCGCCCGCCGGCCCAATAACGGGCGTGGAAGCGCTGCTGCGCTGGTCACACCCCGAACACGGCCTGATTTCGCCCGATGTCTTTATTCCACTAGCCGAGAAAACCGGCCTGATCGTTCCGATAGGCGAATGGGTGCTTGACCAGGCCTGCAAGCAGCTCAAGCAATGGCATTACGCCGGCCATTCGAGCTGGAGCATGGCGGTTAACCTTTCCGCTCTCCAGTTCCGCCACGTCAGCCTGACCCAGACCGTGCGCAACGCCCTGGATCAGCACGCCCTAGAGGCCTGCTACCTGACGCTGGAAGTCACTGAGTCCACTGCCATGCGCGATGTCGACGCCAGCCTGCGCATTTTGCAGCAACTGTGCAATATGGGCGTGCAAATTTCAATTGATGATTTTGGCACAGGGTATTCCAGCTTGCTGTATCTGAAGCGCCTACCCGCCAACGAACTGAAAATCGACCGTGGCTTTATCCGCGATCTGGCCAACGATACCGAAGATGCCGCCATCGTGTCGGCTATCGTGGCACTGGGCAAAACGCTAAAGCTGAATATCGTCGCGGAAGGCGTGGAAACAGCCGAACAACAAAGCTTCCTTACCGATTTGGGCTGCAACATCTTGCAAGGCTACTTGCTTGGCCGCCCGATGTCAGCAGCACAACTGGATCAAACTCACCCCGCCGACCCTGTACAAGGTCACCAGAAGGGGGCAGCATCGCCAGAGACAGGCAGCATTTGCGATAATGTTGCTTTAGACGAAAAGGCCAAGACATGCAGCTAAAAAATTCACTAGTGTCACCATCAGCATCTTGCACCGCCGTCGTAGGCGGTGGAACCATGGGCGCCGATATCGCAGTCGTATTGCTGCGCGCCAACGGCAAGGTAATTGTTGTCGAACCCAACCAGCAACAACATGACAATATTCACGAAAAAGTATTGGTCAATTTGCAGGCCATCAACAAATCGGAAAATATCTCGCTTTTGCAAATAGCGAGCAGCATCAACGAACTGGACTGGTCTGGCATCGACCTCATGATAGAGTGCGTGCCGGAAGTCCTTGACATCAAGCGCCAGCTATTCAAGGCACTTGCCGACAAGGCTCCCGCCCACGTCGTCCTGGCAAGCAACAGCTCCAGCTTCCCCATCAGCCAGATTGCCGAAGGCCTGCCGACACGCGAGCGCATGATGGGCCTGCATTTTTTCATGCCCGCAAACATTGTGCCGCTGGTCGAGGTGATACTGGGCCCCGACTCAGACGCTGCGCTTGCCGACGCACTAAGCATGTTCATGCAGCGTTGTGGTTCTGTTCCTATCCTGGTGCGAAAAGACGTACCCGGATTCATCGCCAACCGTTTGCAGCATGCATTGGCTCGTGAGGCCTATTCATTGATAGAAGAAGGGGTCGCCACAGCACAAGATATCGATGCCGCGGTGCGCTTCGGCTTCGGATTCCGTTACCTGGCAGCCGGCCCCATCATGCAAAAAGAGCATGGCGGGCTTGATGTCCACGCCGCCGCTGCCGCCACTATCTACCCTAGCTTGTCCAATGTAGCTACGCCACCATCCGTGTTGACCGACAAGCCTAAAAGCGGAGCCATAGGCATGAAATCGGGCAAAGGTTTTTACGACTGGTCGGAAGCAAGCATTGCAATAGAAAGGCAGCGCTACAACAAGGCGCTCAGGGCCGGGCTGGAAATCCTGGCTGATGACTTGCCGAAAATTGATCCTTAATGCGTAGCCCGTAGCCGTGGACTGGCTGGGCAAGCCATCAGCCCAAAATGCATCAAGCCGCCGCATCAAGCCTGTTGATTTCGGCGCGGCGCATACGCAAAAGCACCAAACCGGGAATGGCAATAAACACTGTCATCACAAAAAAACCGGGCCAGCCTATGGATTCGACCAATGGTGGTGTTAGCGGACCCGCAAGATAAGTGCGCCCTACTGCCGATAGTGCCGACAACAAGGCAAACTGCGTAGCCGAGAACTCTTGTTTGCATAAAGCCATCAGCAATGCCACGAACGCTGCTGTACCCAGCCCGCCACACAGATTTTCTATACCCACCACCAGCGCCATGGAATAAATTTGAGCGGGCGTGACTGCCAGCACCCAATAGCCGAAATTGGATACTGCCTGCAGCAGTCCAAACAACATCAACGAGCGATACAGACCCAGGCGCGTCATGAGCGCACCGCCCGCCAGCGCGCCTACGATAGTGGCGGCCAGCCCAAACACCTTGTTTACCGTCCCTACTTCGGTGCCGGTAAAACCCGCGCCACGCAACAAAAACGTGGTAGACAAGGCGCCGGCAAACGCATCGCCCAATTTGTATAAAACGATCAGCAGCAAAATGCTCAAGGCGCCGGGACGCTTGAAAAACTCAAGCAAAGGCTCGACGACCGCAATGGCCAATGATCTGGGCGGGCGCGCAACCACTTCGGGTTCGGGCGCCAACACCGTGGCAATGGCGCACAAGGCCATAAAGCCACCCATAAGAAAATACGTATTGCCCCAACCCAGCCACTGGTCGGCCAGCACCAGCGCCAGGCCGCCCGACACGATCATGGCCAGCCGATAGCCCAGCACCTTGACGGCGGCCCCTGCAGCCCGTTCTTCGGTACGTAATACGTCGGTACTGTAAGCATCAAAGGCAATGTCCTGAGTGGCCGACAAAAAAGCGACCAAAACCGCCAGCATCGCCAGGACCATTAGATTGTCAGCGGGTGAATACAAGCCCATGGCCGCTATCGCGGCGCCAAGCAGAATCTGGGTGAAGAATATCCAGCTACGACGACGCCCAAGCACTGGCGGCGCATAACGATCGACCAAGGGCGCCCATAAAAACTTCAGTGTGTAAGCCGTCCCTATCAGGGTCAGGAAGCCGATATTCTGCAAAGACACACCGGAAAGCGTTGCCCATGCCTGCAATGTCCCGCTCGTCAGGGCCAAAGGCAAGCCACTGGCAAAACCCAATACCAATAAGGGAATGACACGCGGGCTCGCATAAACATGGGTCAGCGTAGCGATGGGGGACCTCTTTAGTTGATGGACTCGAAACGGTACACAGCCAGCGTACTGCGCCAGCCCGGCAGCCACTTGATTTCCTTTTTGCCGTTGAAGGTGGCCAGATGGGTAATGCGCAGTTCGAGGGCTTGCGCCAGGCTTTCGAAATCCTTGAGCGTACACAAATGAATATTGGGCGTATCGAACCATTGATAAGGCATTTCGCCCGTTACCGGCATACGGCCCGACAATATCGACCAGCCATGCGGCCAGTAACCGAAATTGGGAAACGAAACAATGCCAAACCGGGCCACACGCGCCATTTCACGCAAGATATGTTCGGTATTGTGCATGGACTGCAAGGTACGCGACAACACCACGGTATCAAATTGCTGGTCGTCGAACAGCGCCAGCCCTTCTTCCAGGTTTTGCTGAATCACCTGAACGCCACGGCGCACCGACGCAATGACAAGTTCATCGCTGAGTTCAACACCGGCGCCGATCACCCCCTTATTGCTTTGCAAGTACGCCAGCAAGGTGCCATCGCCGCAGCCCAGGTCCAGCACCCGGCTGCCGGGCTCTATCCAGCTGGCAATGCGTTTGAGGTCGGCGCGCACATGCTTGGGCGCAATGCTAGTCTGGCTCACGCTAAGACTCCTTGTGTCTGACTGCGCTCAGGCAGCCCCAGCTTGGCGGCAATTCGGTCATAGTAGCCCTGAACCACGGCATGATAGCGCGCGTCGTCCAGCAAAAACGCGTCATGGCCATGCGGGGCATCGATTTCAGCATAAGTTACCGCCCTGTTATTCTTAAGCAGGGCGCGTACGATTTCGCGGGAACGCGCTGGCGGGAAGCGCCAGTCGGTTGCAAATGAAACCAGCAGGAAATCAGCCTTGACACCTTGCAGGGCGCGCGCCAAATCGCCCCCGTGGCTGCGTGCCGGGTCGAAGTAATCGAGCGCCCGCGTTGTCAGCAGATACGTATTTGCATCGAAGTAGGTGGAAAATTTTTCACCCTGGTAGCGTAGATAGGACTCGACCTCGAACTCGACACCATAGCCATAGTGGAACTCGCCGTTATCTGCTGGTGCACGCTGTGTGCGGCCAAATTTTTCGGCCATGTCGTCGTCTGACAAATAAGTGATGTGGCCCACCATGCGCGCCACCGACAACCCATGTTTTGGCACTAGGCCATGCGCATAATAATTGCCGCCATGGAAGTCGGGATCGCTGATGATGGAGCGGCGGGCAACCTCGTTAAAGCCAATGTTTTGTGCCGACAGGCGCGGCGTACTGGCAATGACAATGCAGCTGCCTACGCGCTCGGGGCAGGTAATGGCCCAGCTTAGCGCCTGCATACCGCCCAATGAACCGCCCATCACGGCCGCCAGCTTGTCGATGCCGAAGTAATCTGCCAGCCGTGCCTGGGCCCGCACCCAGTCCTCTACGGTAAGCATGGGGAAGTCCGCGCCCCAGGGCTGCCCGGTTTCAGGGTTGATGCTGGCCGGGCCGGTTGAACCAAAACACGAGCCGATATTATTGACGCCAATAACAAAAAATCGGTCAGTGTCTACGGCTTTGCCAGGGCCGACCATGTTGTCCCACCAGCCGATATCGTTGGGGTTGCTGGCCGAGACGCCAGCCACATGGTGCGACGCATTCAAGGCATGGCAGATCAACACTGCATTATTGCGCTCGGCATTGAGCTCGCCATAGGTTTCCACGGCAAGCTCGTAGCCTGGCAAAACCTGCCCGCTAGTCAAGCGCAAAGGCGTGTCGAAAGTGATGAATTGAGGAGAAACCAGCCCTACCGACCCCAGTGGCACGGCAGTAGCGGAAATAGAAGAAATATCGGGTACGGAAGTTTTGGCCATAAGGACCTCTTTAGCTGGATTTATGAGGCGCCCGCAAGCAGATCAAGCAAATCGGCGCTCTATCGAGTGTTTATTTTATCATTGTTGCAAAATGGCTGCGCTCTTGCCCGCCGTCAATACGGCTGCACTTTTGTCCAGCTATATTTCTCTTGAAAGATAAATTTTGATACATTTTAATATAAAAAGTATCAAAAACCACAGGAGACCGCAAGCGTATGAAACCGCTAACCACCCGAGAACTAACCTGCCTGCAATGGGCGTCGATCGGTAAAACCAGTTGGGAAATGGGGGTGATTCTTGGGCTAACCGAAAGAACCATCAATTTCCATGTGCATAACGCTTGCCGAAAACTGGGGGTACACGGGCGGCAGGCGGCCATTACTGCAGCCTTCCAGCTAGGCCTGCTGCAAAGCACACTTACTGAACCACTTGCAGGCCACGCAGAAACTCATCCGCCTGAGGCTCAGGAAACGACGCCTGATCAGCCATTACTATCCCTTCGATCAATGCATAACTAGTCAGCCACACCGCAACACGCATGCGTATCGGGCCTTGCGGCGAACGTCCCTCGATGACAACAGGCGTACCCAGCTCTGGAAGCTGTGCAGGCGGCGGCAAACCCAGATTCTGATACAGCTCCGCCATCACCGACAAGGCGAACTCACGCGCCATTTCAGGTGTTTGGCGCAATGCCTCTGGCAAGGGCGCATAGCCCACCGCGAACAAGGTGTCATCGACTGATGCCGTAGTCATGCTAAAACTCAACTGATGGCCCGAGTAATTTAATGGTCGCGTCTGGGTTACAGGCTTGTCGGGGAAAAACGCTTTTGCAGCGCCATCGGCTACAGTCACTTCGCGCCAGTTATAGCTGGGTGTGCAGGCCAGCATCAGGCTGGATAACAAGATGATCAATCCAATACGTATCAACGGTGAACCCCTCGGGTAAAATCGGCAACGACCAAGACTTCCATTCTATAAAGATACCCCGTAATGACATCAACTAACCAACGCCTCGACTCGCTCGGCCAAAACCTGCCCGTACTCCAAGGCATTTTGCGCGGTATCGAAAAAGAAGGCCTGCGTGTCGACGAGCAAGGCTTGCTGGCCACAACACCCCACCCCATCGTGCTGGGCTCTGCGCTGACCAACCCGCGCATCACCACCGACTACTCTGAAGCCTTGCTGGAACTGATTACCGGCACGCACGATACCGTTGATAGCCTGCTTGAAGAACTGGAAGCCACTCATCGCTACGTGGCCCAGCACATGTCGCACGAACTGATATGGAACCAATCCATGCCGGCACAGCTGCCGCCCGAAGCTGAAATACCCATCGCCTGGTATGGCACCTCGAACACCGGGATGCTCAAGCATGTATACCGCCGAGGTCTGGCCGAACGCTACGGCAAAGCCATGCAATGCATTGCTGGCGTGCACTACAATTTTTCCGTGCCAGATCAATTATGGAGCCTGATAGGCGTGGAAAGCGCGTCTCCGGAAAAGCAAAGGTCATTGGGCTACCTCGCCCTCATCCGCAACTTTACCCGATATTCATGGCTGCTTATGTACCTGTTCGGCGCCTCGCCCGCCGTTTCAAACAGCTTCATGCGCGGCATCGCGCACCCTTTGCAAGAATTTGACACCGACACGCTGTATTTGCCCCACGCCACCAGCCTGCGCATGAGCGACCTGGGCTACCAGAACAAAGCCCAATCCGACCTCCAGCTTTGCTACAACGACCTGGAAACCTTTTTGAAACGCCTGTACGGCGCGGTTACCACCTCTTGGCCCGCTTACGAAAAAATAGGCACCCACCGCAACGGCGAATGGATACAGCTCAATACCAACCTTTTACAGATAGAAAACGAGTTCTACTCCAACATCCGCCCCAAACGCACCACCGGCCGATGCGAACGGCCCGCAACCGCCCTGGCGGAACGTGGTGTGCAATATATAGAAGTACGCTGCCTGGACATCGACCCGGCCTCGCCAGTGGGTATTTCCGCCACGACCAGCCACTTCATGGACGCTTTCCTGTTGTTCTGCGCAGTCGATGAAAGCACTCTATTTCCTAACGATGGCTACTGTCGCGACAGCTACGACAACTTCGCCAAGACGGTCAAGGAAGGCCGCAAACCCGGCCTGATGCTGGTCAAGCAAAACCAGCCCATAGCGCTTACCGACTGGAGCCACGAGCTGCTTGAGCGCCTGGCGCCGTATGCCAAGCTGCTTGACGCCGCCCACGGTGGAACGAAGTACAGCGAAGCCGTGGCGGCTCAAGCGGGCAAGATCACCGACAGCAACACGACTCCCTCGGCGCAGTTGCTGCAACACATGCGCGACCAGGGCTTGAGCCTGCACGATTACTCCCTGCGACAAAGCCAGCAACACCGCGACGCCTTGCGCGCACAACCCTTGAGTGCCGATACCCTGCAGCAATACCAGCATATCGCCAGTGACTCGATTGCCGAACAAAAACACTTGGAAGATAGCGATACAGAAGACTTTTCCAACTATGTCGCCAGATACCATGCAGCGCTTAAACTACCGGCGATTATGGCGTGATGGCGGCTTGGTCGTGATGGGTGCCAAGGCTGTTGCGACGCTGCCCAGGTATAGCGATGCTGTCCGGCCTGTGGGGTGACGCTGTTTGTCGGATTACGCGCCTGGCGGCGCTAATCTGACCTACGGCCACTTGCTTAAGCAAGTATTCATTCGGATTTGGCGCGCCCGACAGGAATCGAACCTGTACCAAGAGCTTCGGAGGCTCCCATTCTATCCATTGAACTACGGGCGCGGGGTCGCTATTGTAGCGTGTTTAGTGAACTCATTTTTCCAGATCAATCCCAGCGGCAATTTCCGGCCTTAAACCTGATAAAAACTTGAGCGGCATCAACTTTCATGCACTTAAGCGACAGTCTAGTTATAATCCTTCCATTCGCGTGGTCCTGAGTCCTTCCCATACGCATACAAATGGGCCACGGTAAATTGCACCCCCATACAGAATTCAGGCTTTATCGCCCTCTGACTAGGAATACGCAGGATTCGATTATGAATAACACAGAAGAACACATTGAGACAGCCATCGAAGGGCATGAAGGACTCATCAAGACACCCAAGCAACTGATCGTAACTGTTATTTTGGCCTTCATTGTGCCAATCAGCATCATCGTTTTGCTCATTAATCTGGTGGAAGCCAGCTCCACCATGGGATCCGGCTCCAACGCACAAACATCCGAAGCCATTGCCTCGCGCATCAAGCCCGTAGCAGGGTTCAGCTTGGTCGACGCCAATGCGCCCAAAGTATTCAAGACAGGTCAACAGGTTTTCGATACAACCTGTACTGCGTGCCATACCGCAGGTGTGGCGGGTGCGCCAAAAATCGGCGATGCGGCCGCATGGGCGCCTTTCGTCAAGGCTGGCTATGAAGACATGGTCAAAAATGCCATACATGGCATTAACGCCATGCCTCCCCGGGGCGGCAATCCTTCGCTCAGCGATCTCGAAGTCGAACGCGCTGTGGTTTATATCGCTAACAAATCAGGCGCCTCCTTTGCAGAACCCGCCGAACCGGCGGCAGGTGCCGACGCCAAGCCAGCTGAAACTGCCGCAGCGGCTCCCGCTGCTGCTCCGGTTGCTCCGGCCGCAGCTGCCCCTGAAGCGCCTAAAGCAGTAGCTGCCACAGTACCAGCAGCTCCCGCTGCCGATACCGCAACCATTGATCCTGCCGGTGAAAAGCTCTATAACGCTGTTTGCTTCGCTTGTCACACTACCGGTGTCGCCAACGCGCCTAAACTGGGCGACAAAGAACAGTGGGCCAAGTACATTCAAACCGGCATGGACGCCATGCTGCAAAATTCCATACACGGTATCGGCGTCATGCCCCCGCGCGGCGGCTCGCAAGCCACCGATGCCGAAATGAAGGCCGCCATCGAGTACATGGTGCACGCGGCCAAGTAAGCATGTTGCGTTAAACAAAAAAAACCGCCATATGCTGGCGGTTTTTTTGTAGGTCGAGTTAGCCTCAGGCGTCATCCGACACCTTACCCAAACACCCTTACCATTACACCCCGCACGCCGCCACAGCCTGCAATGACAACCCCAGTTGCACGCGCCGCTGCAGCCACGGGCTGGGACGATAACGCATATCACCTGTAACGCGGTACATGGACCTGAGAATTTCCAGGACATGCGCAGCGCCCAATGTATCACCCATGGATAAAGGCCCGCCCTTGGGGTAACCCAGGCCCAGCGATACGGCCAAGTCTATGTCTGTGGGCGAAGCAATGGATTGCTGTGCAATATCGCTGGCGACATTCACAATGCAGGCCACCACGCGCTGAGCCACGAAACCCGCCGAATCGGCAACCACCGACACTGGGGTATTGTCGCTGGCCAACAAAGCATGCGCAGCATCGCGCCACTTGGCTTGCGTGGCAACGGAACACATCAATACGCGACGCTTGCCTTGTTCCAGGCCAAAAAAGGTATCCAGCGCAACCGTACGCTCGCCATCCAACTGGTGCTCGTGCACGATGCTGGCGACATCATCGCCATAAGGGGTAACGACGATCAGGGCGTCGGCCGGAGGCGCTTCAGCCGCTATTACGCTTACACCCAGGCTTTTCAATAGCGCGGCGGCACGCTTGTGCCCAACGGCATGATACGGCGCCAACCATACTTGCAAGCCCTCGGGCATGGCTGGCACAGCGGGCTCGGCAGGCACCTGCTTCTTGCCATCGGGGTAGGCATAAAACCCTTGCCCGGTTTTACGGCCCAGCAGTTTGCCGGCACTACGCACCGCGGTAATCGGCGAAGGCCGAAAACGCGGTTCATCGTAAAACTGCTGATAAATGGACTCCATGACCGCATGAGAGACATCGAGTCCGGTCAGATCAAGCAATTCAAAGGGCCCCATGCGAAAGCCAGCCTGCTCCCGCATGATGGCATCGATCTGAAAGAAAGGTGCGACCGACTCTTGTGCCGTTTTCAGCCCCTCGATATTCATACCCCGCCCTGCATGATTCACAATAAAGCCGGGCATGTCGCGAGCCCGCACCGGGGTATGCCCCATATCGTGCGCCAGCGCCATCAGGGCATCGCCAGCTTGCGGATCAGTGCGCAAACCATCAATGATCTCAACCACTTTCATGAGCGGAACAGGATTGAAGAAGTGAAAGCCTGCCACGCGCTCAGGGCGCTCGCAAGCCTGGGCAATGGCGGTGATGGGCAAGGACGAAGTGTTCGACGCCAGGATGCAATCGGGCGAGACAATACCTTCAAGCTGTTTGAACAGCGCGCATTTGACATCCAGTCGCTCGACGACGGCTTCGATAACCAAGTCTGCCTGGGCCAGCGCTTGTAAATCGGTACAAGACTGCACGCGAGCCAACGACAGCTCGCCCGCCTTGGCGGTAATTTTCCCTTTTTCAGCCAGCTTGCCCCACATCTGACGCAAATTATCTTTGGCGGACGCGACCGCATCGGCGCTCAAGTCAAACAGCAGGACATCAAAGCCGGCTTGTGCTGCAATTTGGGCAATGCCGCGCCCCATGGCGCCCGCACCAACTATCCCTATGGTTTTGATGTTTTTCATGATAATAACTCCTTGATTTCTTTATCTGACAGGCCCAGGCGTTCACGCAGGACTTGTTCGGTATGTTCGCCCAGCAAGGGCGCGGCATGACGGTAATTGACCGGACTATGCGAAAAGCGCAGCGGGCTGGCCGCCATCGGAGCCTGGCCAGCCGAACTGTGTGGCAGCGTCTGGTACATGCCACGCGCCTTAACCTGGGGGTTTTCATAAACCTCTTCTATGGTATTGATGGGGCCCGCAGGCACCCCCACGCGTTCAAGCGCCGCCAACCAATAGTCTCGTGGTCGAGACGCCATGGCGGCAACCAATAAAGGTACGAGCGTTTCTCGATGGATGACACGATTGGCATTGATCTTGAAACGCGTATCTACGGCAAGCGATGGCTGACCTATCACTTGGCAGTAAGCTTTAAATTGCGTATCGTTGCCCACTGCTACGATAAGATGGCCGTCAGCGGCTGCAAACACCTGATAAGGCACTAAATTCTGATGCGCATTGCCGGCGCGTTTGGGTGCATTGCCCGTAGCCATGAAGTTCAGATTCTGATTGGCCAACATAGCCACTTGGCAGTCCAGCAAAGCCATATCGATATGCTGCCCCAGCCCGCTGCGGCCACGCTCGTGCAAGGCCGCCAGAATACCCACAGTGGAATACATGCCAGTCATCAGGTCGGCAACAGCCACGCCCGCCTTTTGCGGCCCGGCGCCGGGCAGGTCATCGCGTTCTCCGGTGATGCTCATCAGGCCACCCATGCCCTGGATCATGAAGTCGTAACCGGGGCGACTGGCGTAAGGGCCAGTCTGGCCAAAACCAGTAATCGAGCAATAAATCAGGGCCGGATTGATCGCCCGGATACTGTCGTAATCCAGTCCGTATTTACGCAGTCCTCCGACCTTGAAGTTTTCAACCAGGATGTCGCACTGTTTAGACAGTTCACGTACCAGGCTGGCCCCACGTTCGGTGGCGATATCGATGGCGACTGACTGCTTGTTGCGATTGGCCGAAGCGTAATAGGCGGCCTGTGTCGTATCTTTGCCGTGAATATCCTTGATGTAAGGCGGCCCCCATCCTCGCGTATCATCGCCCGCACCAGGCCTTTCTATTTTAATCACCTCGGCCCCGAGGTCGGCCAGGTTCTGTGTACACCAAGGCCCCGCCAGCACGCGAGTAAGGTCCAGAACACGAATTCCGGTAAGTGGAGCGGGGCGTAACGAAGGAGTCATGGTTTTACAGAGGAAATACGTGTTTGAAATGCCTTGTCGCAGAGGCAGGCCTGCAGCAATGCTTGCCTTGCTCCAGACCCGGACAAGTTTACACTGACAACAAACACACAGGCTTGCACACGACCCAATCTTGATCAATCATAAGAAAAGGCCTCGCTAACTCAAGCGCCGGCACAGAAAAGCCCTGAGCAGATTTTCACTACTGATAAACTCATGTAATGTCATACTCAGTCCGGCGCCTTGGCCGTATCTAACACAGGAAGTTTTCACTATGCCTCGCACCACGGTTAACCAGCTTTACCAGCAACTTTCCCTGCCCGTTATTTCTGCACCCATGTTCATCGTTTCCGGTCCTGAACTGGTCATCGCACAATGCGCCAGCGGCATTATCGGATCCATGCCGGCACTGAATGCTCGTCCTCAAGGCAAGCTCACAGAATGGCTGACTCAAATCGAAACCGCCCTGGCCGAAATCAAACGCCAGCAGCCTGACCGTATCATTGCGCCATACGCCATCAACCACATCATTCATAAATCCAATGATCGCCTGGCTGACGACCTGGCGGTATGCGCTGACCACAAGGTGCCACTGATTATCACCAGCCTGAGTGCGCCCAACGCTGTCGTTGATGCCGTACATAACTGGGGCGGCAAGGTATTCCACGATGTCACGACCATACGCCACGCACGCAAGGCGCTTGATGCAGGGGTCGACGGCCTTATCCTGGTTTGCTCGGGCGCAGGCGGCCATGCCGGCGCCCTGAGCCCTTTCGCGCTGCTGGCCGAAGTCCGGAAAATCTATGATGGCCCAGTAGCGCTATCGGGCGCGATATCCCGCGGGCAAGACATACTGGCGGCGCGCGCCATGGGCGCCGACTTTGCCTACATTGGCACCCGCTTCATTGCCAGCGACGAAGCACAGGCACATGAAGACTACAAGCAAATGCTGGTCGACGCCCAGGCCAGCGATATTCTCTATACGCCGTTTTTTACCGGCATACCGGGCAATTATCTTAAGCCCAGCATCAGCGCCGCCGGCCTCGACCCAGAAAACCTGCCTGCCATCAACCCCGATGGCACCAACTTCGGCAGCACACGCACCAAGGCCTGGCGCGATATCTGGGGTGCAGGCCAAGGTGTAGGCAGCATAGACAGCATTTTGCCGCTGCAACATATAGTCGACAAGCTCAAACAGGAATATCAGCAGGCAAATGCCTCCCTGAGCGATACCTTTACCGAGGTCTACGCATGATCACCAGCCATCTTGACGGGCATTGCCTGACCCTGACCATCAATCGCCCCGAACGACGCAACGCCCTGAACAACGCCATGTACAAAGCGCTGGATCACGGCCTGCAAGCGGCTCAAGACAACCCTGCCTGCCATGCCGTCATCCTGACCGGAACCAGTGACTGTTTCACCGCCGGCAACGACCTCAGCGAATTCCAAGGCCATCGCAGTGCTGACGACAGCCCGGGCCTCTGCTTTTTGCGCACTCTGGCCAGCATCGACGTTCCTGTTATTGCTGCGGTCGAGGGCTACGCAGTAGGTGTAGGGGTTACCTTGCTGCAGCATTGCGATTTCATCTACGCCGGCAACAACGCCACGTTCAAGATACCCTTTGTAGCGCTGGGGCTATGCCCCGAAGGCGGTTCCAGCATGCTGCTGGCTCAGCTAGTGGGCGCGCGGCGCGCTGCTGAATGGCTGTTGCAGGGCAAGCCATTTGACGCCGCTCAGGCCTGCGACAGCGGGTTCATCACCGCTGTTGCCCCAGCTGGTCAAGCCTTGGCCATGGCACAAGCCACTGCCGCCGAACTGGGCAAACAACCAGGCGAGGCACTACGCCTAACCAAAAACATGCTGCGGGAACCGGCACGAGCCCAACTGATGCAAACCTTTAGCACCGAGCGCGACTTTTTTTCCAAGCGACTGCAATCCGCAGAAGCTCAGGCAGCCTTCCAACGGTTTTTCGAACGTAAAGCCAGCTAAGGCAGCAAAGGCGAATGGCATCTGCCCACTAGCTTGCTTGCCGGATTACGCACTGCGCGCTAATCCGGCCCTAGGATCTTTGCCTGAGATCGTCAGCCAATAACGAACAACCACCTATTTTGTTGCAAATAAACACCAATTTTCAAAAAATTAAGGCTAACAAGCAAGATACTAGGGTTTACCCTAGATATGACCTAGGGTAAACCCTATAATGATTCACATCAGCACAACAGCTTTTTTAAAGGTGAATCATCATGTCGGATCTTTCTTATAACCAGTACACTCGCTTGAGCGATTCTCTTGAACGCGACCTGATGCGCAACGCATTAAGCAACGGCGAGACGGTTTCGATTGTATCCCTGACAAAAAAGGCCTACTCAGCCCTGAAAACCGGTTTCATCGCATTTGTTGGCTACATGGCCGATTTGAACAAAGCCTTGGACGAAGCCCGCGCCAAAGACGCCCGCTTCTCGCGTTCACAGTGGTAAGAATTTGAATTCCTGATGCGCCGCCGCTTTGTCAGCATGCGGGTCATTTGACATGCATCGATACAAAAACCCATAGTGGTAAAGTCGTATCAAATACCGCGTCAGGTTTTGTTCAGCATTGCTTTCAGCATGCCAAGTCGATCTTTGGGACTGAGCGCGCGCGTAGCGGGATCTTCTTCCAGCTGTAGTTCCTCCAGTCCCATTTCCTCTATAAAACGCGAACGCTCGCGCACGACATCTTCACGCGCCCGACGCCGCCTTTTGCACCAGGTCAGGTGCAACGTGCGCTGAGCCCGGGTAATACCTACATACATCAGGCGCCGCTCTTCTTGAATGCGCAAAGCCAGAGACTCGGCCGCCGTTGCCGGATCAGAATCATCTTCGTCGCGCCCCAGGTGCGGCAACAAGCCCTCTTCGACCCCAGCCAGGAATACATGCGGATACTCCAGCCCTTTCGAGGCATGCAACGTTGACAACTTGACGGCGTCAGGGTCGTCGTCGTCGGAGCGCTCAAGCATGGTGACCAGCGCCACATGCTGCACCAATTGCAGCAAGGTCAAACCATCTTCATCGGCCTTGCGCTTCAGCCAACCCACCAATTCCATTACATTTTGCCAGCGGGTCTGGGCGGGCCGTTCTTCCAGCGTGTCGTACAAGAACCGCTCGTATTGAATAGTATTGAGCAAGTCATCGAGTATGGCTCCGGCTGCATCACTTTTTGCACTATCCACACCTACGACGTTCGAGGCCTCATCAGCGCCAAAAAGCTGGCCGCTGCCAGGCGGCACATAAATAGCCACCCCTTTGCGGCCGGCACGCATTTGGATACGCTGAATAAACGCACCAAAAAACTGCAACGGTTCCAACTGTTTGGCTGCCAGTCTGTCGGTGGAACCGATTTCAAAAATCGCCTCGAATAATGACAACTGTTTTTCAGCGGCAAACTGGCCCAGCGTCTGCAAGCTGACCTGCCCTATCCCACGACGCGGCGTAGTCACCGCCCGGATAAAAGCCGGGTCGTCGCTATCGTTGGCGACCAGACGCAAATACGCCAGAACGTCGCGTATTTCAGGCTTTTCAAAAAAACTTTGCCCACCAGAGATCACGTAGGGAATGCGTAAATTCCGCAGAGCCTGCTCGAGTATGCGTGCCTGATGGTTACTGCGGTACAACACGGCAAAATCACGCCATTCGGCCTGCCGCTCGAAGCGTGCCGCAGACAGACGCACAGCTATGGATTCCGCCTCGGCCTCTTCGCCGTCCATGGGGGTGACCTGTATTGGCTCGCCCACGCCCAGATCAGACCACAGTTTTTTACCAAATAAATTGGGATTTTTACTGATCACTTGGTTGGCCGCCGAAAGAATACGCTGGACCGAGCGATAATTTTGTTCCAGCTTGATCACCTTCAGCGCGGGGTAATCGGTAGTCAGCTTGGCCAGGTTTTCGACCGTGGCCCCACGCCATGCGTAAATGGCCTGATCATCGTCACCCACTGCCGTCAGCATCGCCCGCTCGCCGGTCAGCCACTGCACCAACCGGTACTGGCACACATTGGTGTCCTGGTATTCGTCGACCAACAAATAATGCACCCGTGACTGCCATCGTTGCCTGACCTCGGCGTTGTGTTCCAGCAACAAGGCGGGTATGCGGATCAAGTCATCGAAATCGACCGCCTGGTAAGCGATCAGGGTAGCGCTATAGCTACGATAAATTTTTGCTGCCTCGGACTCACTTGCACTGGACGCGCTACGATCCGCCGCATCGGGATCCATGAGGGCGTTTTTCCATAAGGAAATATTTTGCTGCACTGCTCGCAAACGGGCCTTGTCCGTAGTAGCCAAGAGTTCCTGGATAATCGCCAGTGCATCGTTGGAATCAAGAATGGAAAACTGCGGCTTAAGCCCCGCATGTATCGCCTCTTCGCGTAGAAACCGCAGGCCCAGCGAATGAAATGTACTGACGGTAAGGCCTTTGGCCAGCTTGCCGTCAACCAGCAGCTTGACCCGTTCGCTCATTTCGCGAGCAGCCTTGTTGGTAAAGGTCAAGGCCACTACCTGCCGCGCCTGATAGCCGCATTCGCGCAACAGATAGGCGATTTTTTGCGTAATGACACGCGTCTTGCCGCTACCCGCCCCAGCCAGCACAAGGCAGGGACCGTCAAGGTAAAGCACCGCCTGACGCTGCATGGCGTTCAGATCTGGGGCTACAGTGTGACCTTTAGGCGAATTCAATACTGACCTTTATATTTCCAAGGGATCAACTTCAAGGTTGTGGCGCACTCGAAACTGCCGTGCGAGATCGCCCAATGCATAAGACCAGGCGGTAAGAAACGCCTGCAGGGCTGGGCGGCTGGCGCTTTCCACCAATAATTGTGCGCGCTCGATGTTGGCGACTCGTACCACCCTCAGGGGAACCGGATCGTATAAGGTAATGGCAGTGGCAGTGGGAAACAGATCGGGATACTCGGCTGGCCAGGCCCGCGCCTGCGTGAGGAAATCAACTGCTGTGGCCAGTTCGCGCGCTTCAGCCGTGAGCAATGCCTGGTAGGCATACGGCGGCAAACCCACCACCTTGCGCTCAGACAGCCCGTATTCCGCAAACCCCAGATAATCATGTTTGAGCAATGCCTGATACACCGCCTGCTCGGGGTAGTCGGTCTGGATGATGACTTCCCCCCCCCGTACATGACGACCAGCACGCCCAGCCACCTGCATAAGCTGGGCAAACAGCCTTTCAGGGGCACGAAAATCTTGGGCAAACAGCATGGCGTCGGCATTCAGCACGCCCACCAGGCCCAAGTTGGCAAAATCATGCCCCTTGGCCACCATTTGCGTGCCTACCAGCAAGTCGACCTCGCCGGCATGTACCTTGGCGAACAAGGCAGCTGCGCTACCCTTCAAGCGTGTGCTGTCGGCATCAATACGGGCAATGCGGGCGCCTGGGAAAAGTTCTGCCAGATGTTCTTCTACCCGCTGTGTTCCGCGCCCCATGGGCTTGAGGTCTTGATCACCGCAATCGGGGCAGGCGCGCGGCACCCGCGCCTGATAGCCGCAATGATGACACTGCAAGTGATTGCGCCGCGCCCCGGCCCGATGCAGCACGGTATACGCGGTACACCGGGGACAATTACTGACCCAGCCGCATGAGGCGCAATTCAGGACCGGCGCATAACCGCGCCGGTTAAGAAAGATAAGTGATTGCTCGCCGCGCTCGAGGCGTTCACCCAAGGCTTTGACCAGATGCGGCGAAAAACCCTCCTGCATGGTCAGGCGCCGGGTATCTACCAGCCTGATCTCCGGCAGCTCGACCTCGCGCGCGCGACGCGCCAAGGTAAAGCGCTGGTAATGCCCGCGTTCTGCGTGATTCCAGCTTTCGAGCGAAGGTGTGGCGGAACCCAGCACCACCGGCACATTGCGGTCACGCCCACGCCAGACGGCCAAATCACGAGCCGAATAACGCAAACCGTCTTGCTGTTTGTAGGAGGTATCGTGTTCTTCATCGACAATGATCAGGCCAAGATCCGGCAAGGGCGCAAAAATGGCCAGCCGGGTTCCCAGCAAGATACGCGCTTTGCCACGCTGCACATTCAGCCAGGCCAACAAACGTTCGCCATCGGCCAGCCCGCTATGCATGACAGCCAGGGTGTCAGGTTCGGCAATGCCCGCAAGCCTGGTGCGCAAAGACTGTTCAAGCTGAGGAGTCAGATTGATTTCAGGCACCAGGAACAGCACTTGCCGCCCACGTGCCAACGCCGCCTTGGCTGCATGTAAATACACTTCCGTTTTGCCGCTGCCTGTTACCCCGTGCAGCAAAATGGTTTTGTGGTCTTGCAATGCAGCTATTGCGTCGGCGGCGATCAGTTGCTCGGGATTCAACAAGGGAGCTTGGTCTGCCTGTATGGCATTGCTCGCGACCTTCTTGGTGCGCCGATCGAGCCGCTTGACCGGCCCACCCGCTGAACGCTTCCCCTGGTACGCCGCTACCTTGCGCAAAGCCGACGGCAACGCCGGCAATATCACTTCGCCTATGGGCCGCTGATAGTACTGCGCCGCAAACGCCGCCATGCGCAACCAATCGGCGGACAAGGGTGGCGTGTCATCCAGCACTTGGTCTACGTCTTTGACCAGCTTGGGATCAATGGCTGGGTGCTCGGGTGTTGCAACGACAATACCAACCAGCTTGCGGGGGCCAAAAGGCACAATGACCCGCGTTCCGATGGGTACAGCCTGAACGCAGCGGTAATCGAACACATCGAGTATGGGGATATCGAGCGCGACCCGTACCCAGCAAGCAACCGGCGCAACCGCATCGGTGCTGGCGCTGGAGTACGGTTCGGTAATGGCGATATCTGACATTAATACTTCAAGTGAATTCTTGTCGACCGCCCAAAACACAGGCGCCAAGCGAGTTTTAAGATATAAGCCCCCTGCCTGTGGATAACTTTGGGGAGAATCTGGAGAACAACTTGTTGAAAGTCAATGAGTGTAGTTGGAAATTATAGAAGAAAGCATCAAAAACAAGAGCAATGCCTTTAAATAACAATGACTTAAACCAACAACTTAAAGCGTAACTGATATTTGACATTGGGTTGTGGGCATACAGAAAAATTGTGCACAACCTTGACAGTTTTGGCGAAAGCCAGGGGAGTTTCACCCCTGATAGCTTAAGCCTGATGCTTGGAGCGGCTGTAAGTATGAACTTCGTCGACCAGCACGGTTACGGCTTCTGGCGGCGTAAAGCGCGAAATGCCGTGGCCAAAGTTGAAGACATGGCCACCATTTTTTACTGGGCCGAAATCATCAATGACGCGCCTGGCCTCTTTGCGAATAGCGGCTTCGCCGCCGAACATCGCCATGGGATCAAGATTGCCTTGCAAGGCAACGGAATCGCCCACGCGCTGCCTTACCTGACCCAGGTTGGCGGTCCAGTCGAGCCCAACGGCATCGCAACCGCTTGCAGCGATTTGTTCTATCCATTGGGCTCCGCCCTTGGTGAACACGATACGGGGAACGACACGCCCTTCGTGTTCGCGAATCAAGCCGTCAAGGACCCTGCGTGTATATGACAATGAAAATTCCTGGAACAGGCCATCGGCCAATACACCGCCCCAGCTATCGAAGATCATGACTGCTTGAGCACCCGCCTGGATTTGGGCATTGAGGTATTCAAGCGTTGATTGCGTATTGATTTCGAGTATGCGGTGCAGCAGGTCGGGGCGACTATACAGCATGGTCTTGATCATGCGGTAATCAGTGGAGCCTTGCCCTTCGACCATATAACAGCCTACCGTCCAGGGGCTGCCCGCAAAGCCGATTAAAGGCACCTTGCCGTCGAGTTCTTTGCGGATCAGGGAAACGGCGTCGAACACGTACTGCAGCTTGGAAAGATCGGGAACCGTCAGTTTCTTGACGTCGTCTTCAGTGCGCAAAGGATGGGCAAACCTGGGGCCTTCGCCAGCCACGAAATCAAGGCCTAGACCCATTGCGTGCGGAATGGTGAGAATATCGGAAAACAGTATGGCGGCGTCTAGATCGAAACGCTGCAACGGCTGCAAGGTGACCTCGCAGGCGTATTCACGATTTTGCGCCAATGCCAGGAACGACCCCGCGCGTGCGCGAGTTTCGTTATATTCGGGCAAATAGCGCCCCGCCTGCCGCATCAGCCAAAGCGGGGTATAGGGAACTGGCTCGCGCATAAGCGAACGCAGGAAAATATCGTTTTTCAATATAGGTGCAGTCACGTTTATCCTTAATCTAAGACCCCCGATTTTACCTGTCTATTGTGCGGTTGGGGGTAGAGTCGCAACGAAACGGCGCGGCATCGATGCCGTGTTTACGCATCAGCGCCCAAAAAGCACGCCTATGCTTTTGCGCCGCGCGCGCTGCCATGGCGATATTACCCGAATGACGACCCAGCGCAGCCGTAATATAGGCCCTTTCGAACCTTTCGATGACTTTGCTTTTAGCCGCCCTGAAGGACTCTGCTGATGTCGCGCAACGCGACGCGGACGCCACGGCGAAGGCCTCGAGTTCATGGCCGCTACGATCCAGGATGGTAGCGCACAGGGCTTCTTGGGTTATTGCTACGGGCGGCTGACAAGCGTATGGCCGCGCGGATTCGCTTATGCCAGTATTTGAGATAAGCGAGGCCATATGATAACGCCTATCGGCCAACAAGCGTTCGATACGAACGCGCAGTTCTTCGGGGCATGGGGGATCGCGGATGAAATCGGCGACCCCCAGCGCGCAAAGATCGTTTAAGGCGGCCGCTTTCAGGTTGCGCACCAGGCCCAGCACAGGCGTATGCAAAATGCCCTGGGCTGTGGCCAGCGTGGTGCGAGCCCACGGCAAATTGTGTTCTGTGATGGGCAACAGGCAGGCGTCGTAACGCTTGAGCCGTATGGATGACGCGGCCAACACCCCAATGGAATCGGGACTGCCGGAATCGGCGGTTTCTAGAGGAAACAACTGCAGCCGGCCGCCTTTATATGCGTCAAGCCAGTCGCTTACCCATTGGCTACAGCAAGCTGTGCTTAACACTGCGCAATCCAGATATTCTCTCAAGGGTGGCTCCTGAAAGTAGGCCGTGCCGATAGAAACAAGTAGCGGCAAAGCAATAAGGCGATGTCTGCCTGACATCACGATAAGCTGGCTGTGCACGTGCACAACAACACCAGCGCTCAGTGCCTAAAGAATAATCAAGCCCCAGGCGCTCGGCTATTCGGAAAAACAGCAACTCGGGAAGTACGTATACTGGATTGCTAGCGTGGGAGTGTAATTCGGTTTCCAAATCAAACCTGAACGCGCAGGCGAAGCGCATGCATTACTGGCGTAAGGCAAGCGAACCCGACAAAGTGCACGTTTGATTTAGAAATGGAATGAGGCTGTTTGTCAGATTACGCCTTCGGCTAATCCGACCGACAAATACCGGACCGCCAACGCCAACAGGGCGCCTGGCAGGCGCCCTGTTGGCTTTAAAACCCGCTGCCTAAGCAGCCTGTTTTAATGTGAACGTCGGATCTGGCTAAGCCTGCGAGCCGCCGCAGCCTGTGCTGCCAGCATTGCAAGTTCGGCTTCGACCACGGCGATATCGGCTTTGTCTTTGGTGTTGCGCAAAGCTTCTTCAGCGCGTTTACGCGCTTCCACAGCCTTGGCTTCATCAAGGTCTTCGGCACGAATGGCCGTGTCAGACAATACGGTAACCGTACCGGGCTGGATCTCGAGGATGCCGCCAGCCACAAAGATGTTTACCTCTTGCCCGTCGGGCTGAACGATTTTCACCGTCCCCGGACGAATGCGCGAAATAAGCGGCGTGTGGCCAGGCAAAATACCCAGTTCGCCCGACTCGCCAGGCAGTGTCACGAATTTCGCCTCACCGGAGAAAATTGATTCTTCTGCACTGACTACGTCAACATTCAAGTGGGCCATGTGTAATCCTTATTGGAGTGTCTTGGCTTTTTCAAAGGCTTCGTCGATTGAACCAACCATGTAGAAAGCCTGCTCTGGCAAGGCATCGCATTCGCCATCGACAATCATTTTAAAGCCACGCAAGGTTTCCGCAAGCGGAACATATTTGCCAGGCGAGCCGGTAAATACTTCTGCCACGTGGAAAGGCTGCGATAGGAAGCGCTGAATTTTACGAGCGCGAGCCACGGCCTGCTTGTCTTCGGGTGAAAGCTCGTCCATGCCAAGAATTGCAATAATATCGCGCAATTCTTTGTAGCGCTGCAGGGTTTGCTGAACGCCACGGGCAACTGCATAGTGCTCTTCGCCAACGACTTGAGGATCAAGCTGACGGCTGCTGGAGTCGAGTGGATCGACCGCAGGGTAAATACCCAGGGCAGCGATATCACGCGACAACACCACCGTGGAGTCCAAGTGCTGGAAAGTGGTTGCGGGCGAAGGGTCGGTCAAGTCATCGGCAGGAACGTAAACGGCCTGGATGGACGTGATGGAGCCAGTCTTGGTCGAGGTAATGCGTTCTTGCAGCTTGCCCATTTCTTCGGCCAGCGTAGGCTGGTAACCCACCGCCGACGGCATACGACCCAGCAGAGCCGATACTTCGGTTCCGGCCAGGGTATAACGATAGATGTTATCAACGAAGAACAGGATGTCGCGGCCTTCGTCGCGGAACTTCTCAGCCATGGTCAGGCCGGAAAGCGCCACACGCAAACGGTTGCCGGGTGGCTCGTTCATTTGACCGAACACCATGGCGACCTTGGATTCTGACAGGTTATCCATTTGGATAACGCCGGCTTCAGCCATTTCGTGGTAGAAGTCGTTACCTTCGCGAGTACGCTCGCCCACACCAGCAAACACCGACAGGCCGCTATGCGCCTTGGCAATGTTGTTGATGAGTTCAAGCATGTTGACGGTTTTGCCAACCCCGGCGCCACCGAACAGACCAACCTTGCCGCCCTTGGCGAAAGGGCAAACCAAGTCAATAACCTTGATGCCTGTTTCCAGCAGTTCAACCGAAGGAGAAAGCTCGTCGAATTTGGGGGCGTCTTGGTGGATGGAACGCAGTTCATCGCTAAGGATGGGGCCACGTTCGTCAATGGGGCGACCGAGCACGTCCATGATGCGGCCCAGGGTGCCGACACCGACAGGCACTGAAATAGGCGCACCAGAGTTGGCCACTTCCATGCCACGGCGCAAGCCGTCGCTGGAACCCATGGCAATGGTGCGAACCACGCCGTCGCCCAACTGCTGCTGCACTTCGAATGTCAGGCCGGCTTCGGCAAAGGCCGAGCTGGTATCGACAAGCTTGAGCGCGTCGTAAATTTTTGGGATGCGGTCGCGGGGGAACTGAATATCCACCACGGCGCCGATGCACTGAACGATGGTACCGTTGCTCATGTTTAGTCCTTGCTAAATATCTTTGACGGGATGCCTTTCTGTTTAATTTTAAACAGCGGCAGCGCCCCCCACGATTTCTGAAATTTCTTTGGTAATAGCAGCCTGGCGGGTTTTGTTGTAAACCAGCTCCAGGTCGCCAATGACTTCCTTGGCATTGTCGGATGCCGACTTCATGGCCACCATACGAGCCGATTGCTCGGAGGCCATGTTTTCCGCCACTGCCTGGTACACCAGGCCTTCTACGTAGCGCATCAGCAAATCGTCAATGACGGTTTGCGAGTCGGGTTCGTAGATGTAATCCCAGCCGTGCGTTGCTTTGGCAGTGCCGTTGTGTTCTTCGGCTTGCGAGCCTTCTTGCTGAAAAGGATCAGCCAGACCGCTAGGCAAAGGCAACAGACGAATAAAGCTGGGATCCTGCTTCATGGTGTTCACGAAGCGGTTCGTAGCAATATAGATAGCGTCGATTTTGCCGTTGATGAAGTCGTCGATTTGCACCTTGATGGCGCCAATAAGGCGTTCAAGATTAGGGGTGTCGCCAAGCTGGACCTCTTGCGAGACCAGGTTTGCGCCTATCCGCGTTAAAACGCCGGCGCCCTTGTTGCCCAAGGCCGTTGCCTGCACCCTGATGCCTTGTTTCTCGAACTCTGTCAGGCGAGCCAGCACCAGCCGCATGATGTTGGTATTCAGGCCGCCGCACAAACCCTTGTCGGTGCTGACCACAACAATACCCACAGCACTTACGCTTTCGCGTTCGTCCATGTAGGGATGCGAATAGTCTGGGTGTGCCTGCATCAAGTTGGCGGCGATATCGCGCACCTTGTCTGCATAGGGACGGCCTGCACGCATCCGTTCTTGCGCTTTGCGCATTTTGGATGCCGCAACCATCTCCATGGCTTTGGTGATCTTGCGCGTGTTTTGCACGCTCTTGATCTTAGTTCGAATTTCCTTAATTCCGGCCATAGCTCTTTCCTGAAAGGGCGTTATAGCGGGGCTGCTTGCGCAGACCCCACCCTACGTATGGATACTGAAGCAAATGCTTCATCACCCTCGCCAGTCAAACTTAAAAAGCACCGTGCTTTTTGAACTCTTGTATGGCGGCAACCAGCTCGGCTTCGTCGTCTTTGGACAGTTCTTTAGTGTCTTCAATACGCTGTATCATGCCCTCGTGCTTGGCTTTCAGGTGGTCTTTCAACGCTTTTTCGAAAGACAGAATCTGCTCAACTTCGAGGTCGTCGAGGTAGCCGTTATTAACTGCATACAAAGTCACAGCCAGTTCCCAGACTTGCAGGGGCTGGTACTGAGGTTGTTTGAGCAGTTCAACCACGCGCTTGCCGCGTTCGAGCTGACGGCGCGTGGCGTCGTCGAGGTCGGAGGCGAACTGAGCAAAAGCGGCCAATTCACGGTACTGAGCCAAGTCGGTACGAATACCGCCCGACAGCTTCTTGATAACCTTGGTTTGAGCAGCGCCACCCACGCGAGACACCGAAATACCGGCGTTGATAGGAGGACGTACACCGGCGTTGAACAAGTCGGTTTCAAGGAAGATCTGGCCGTCGGTAATTGAAATTACGTTGGTCGGAACAAAAGCGGAAACGTCGCCAGCCTGGGTTTCAATGATAGGCAACGCGGTAAGCGAGCCAGTCTTGCCCTTGACTTCACCCTTGGTGAATTGTTCGACGTATTCGGCATTGACGCGAGCAGCGCGTTCCAGCAGGCGCGAGTGCAGATAGAACACGTCGCCTGGGTAGGCTTCGCGGCCTGGCGGGCGGCGCAACAGCAAGGAAACCTGGCGATAGGCCCAGGCTTGCTTGGTCAGGTCGTCGTAGACGATGAGGGCGTCTTCGCCGCGATCGCGGAAGTATTCGCCCATGGTGCAGCCCGAGTAGGCCGACAAGTACTGCATGGCAGCCGAGTCGGATGCAGCGGCCGCAACAACAATGGTGTATTCAAGCGCGCCGTACTCTTCGAGCTTGCGCACGACGTTGTTGATGGTCGACGCCTTCTGGCCGATGGCGACGTACACGCAGGTAACGTTCTTGCCTTTTTGGCTGATGATGGTGTCGACCGCAACAGCGGTTTTACCAGTTTGGCGGTCACCAATGATCAGTTCGCGCTGGCCACGGCCAATTGGCACCATGGAGTCAATTGCCTTGATGCCGGTTTGCAGAGGCTGCGAAACCGATTGACGGGCAATAACGCCTGGAGCGACTTTTTCGATGATGTCGGTGGCTTTGGCGTTGATGGGGCCTTTGCCATCGATGGGAACGCCCAGCGCGTCAACGACGCGGCCGCGCAATTCGGGGCCAACGGGCACTTCAAGAATACGGCCGGTGGTTTTGACCGGGTCGCCTTCCGACACGCCGGTGTAATCGCCCAAAATAACAGCGCCAACAGAATCACGCTCGAGGTTGAGCGCAAGACCGAACACGTTATTCGGGAATTCAAGCATTTCGCCTTGCATCACGTCGGACAAACCGTGGATGCGGGTAATACCGTCGGTCACGGAAACAACCGTGCCCTGCGTACGTACGTCGGTCGACGCGCCCAAGCCTTCGATGCGGCTCTTGAGCAGCTCGCTGATCTCTGACGGGTTAAGTTGCATGTTCAGACTCCTGGAATCCTGTTATCTGGCGCGCTTCAGGCGGCCAGAGTATCGCGCATGCGGGCCAATTGGGCCTGCACAGAAGTATCAAGTACTTGGTCGCCAACGATCACGCGCACGCCACCGATAAGATCAGTATCTACGGTGACGGCCGGCTTGAGTTTCAGACCAAATTTTTTCTCTAGGCCCGACACGAGCGTTTGAATTTGCTCATCGCTTAGCGCATAAGCACTGCTGATTTGAGCCAGCGCCGTACCTTCGTGCCGGTTTTTCAGTATTTCGAATTGCTCGGCAATTTGCGGCAATACCAGAATACGGTTATTGCTTACCAGCAATTCGATGAAATTCTGCGCCTTTGCCGAGAGCGGAGTCTTGATCAGACCCGCAAACAGCTCGGTGCGCTGAGCGGCATTAAGCCGCGGATCTGTCAGTGCTTCGCGCACGTCGCCGAGACTAGCCACTTGAGCTAGTTCGGACACCAGACCGGACCACGAAGCCAGGCCAGCCTGGTCGTCGAGGGCCGCTGCGAATAACGCTTCGGCGTACGGTCTAGCAATAGTCGATAGTTCAGCCATGGCCTGCCCTGGTTTAGAGTTGAGCCTGGAGCTGAGTCAACAGCTCGGCGTGTGCTTGCGCATTGACTTCTCGTTTGAGAATCTGCTCTGCACCCTTGACGGCAAGAATAGCGACGTCGGCACGCAAGCTTTCGCGAACACGCTGGGCCTCTTGGGCGGCGTCTTGCTGAGCCTGGGCGACAATGCGCGCCTTCTCGGATTCGCCTTCACGGCGAGCCTGTTCGATAAGCAGCGCAGCCTGTTTCTCGGCTTCAACCATACGTGTATGGTTTTCTGTTTTTGCAGAGGCCTCGATTAGACTGATACGCGCCTGAGCCTGGGCCAAATCGGCCTTGCCCTTGTCGGCGGCCGCGAGGCCATCGGCAATTTTCTGGCGGCGATCATCCATTGCTTTCGTGAGAGGCGGCCATACGAATTTCATCGTAAACCAGCCAAGCACGAAAAACACGATCATCTGAAAAAAGAGAGTCGCGTTTAAATTCACGGTCGTTTCCCTTTAATACCCATAGTGCCAGGCAGCGCTGCTGCATAACACCTGATGTCCATGCCGCAAAGCGCCTTGTATATTCCGGCGCCTACGGCTGCTTAACCCGCCAAAGCGGGCTGCATGCAATGCTTACCCTACGAACGGATTAGCGAACGCAAACAACATGGCGATACCAACACCGATCAGGAACGCAGCATCAATAAGACCAGCCAACAAGAACATTTTGGTCTGCAAAGCGTTCATCAGTTCAGGCTGACGAGCCGAAGCTTCCAGATATTTTCCACCCATCAAGGCGATACCAATGCAAGCACCGAAAGCGCCAAGACCAATAATAAGACCGCAAGCTAGAGCAACGAAAGCAACGTTGGTCATAACAACTCCTTGGTTAATAACCGTGTAATCAAAAAGTCAAAAAAACTGCTTTTGCAAGAACACCTTGCACCCCGGCCAGGCAGAACCGCCCAGACCGAAAACTATTAATGGCCATCGTGAGCCTGACCCACATATACGAGAGTCAGCATCATGAAGATAAACGCCTGCAACAGCACGATAAGTATGTGGAAAATAGCCCATACCGACCCTGCCAGAATCTGGCCAATACCCAAGCCTATGCTTGCACCATTAAATCCGGTCCATGCGCCGCCCAGCAAAGCGATCAGCATGAAAATAAGTTCGCCGGCAAACATGTTGCCGAACAACCGCATGCCCAGCGAAACGGTTTTAGCGGCGTATTCGATGCAGTTCAACAGGAAGTTGAACGGCGCGAGCACCAAGCCGGCCAAGCCGTGAGCATGAAAGGGAGCGGTAAACAATTCTTTTACAAAACCAATGGGGTTCTTGATTTTGATGCCGTAGTAGAACATCAGCAAGAGCACGCCCAGCGCCATGCCTATGGGCACGTTAAGATCGGCGGTAGGCAGAATACGATGGTAATACAGGACATCGCCTTGCTCGGCGCCCAGTCCGGTAACCCGGAATATGGTGGCGAGGAAGTCGATGGGGATAAGGTCAAGCGTATTCATGAGTATGATCCACAGGAATACGGTCAGGGCCAGCGGCGAAACGAAACGGCGCGAGACCTCGTTGGGGATAATGCTTTTGGCCTGTTCTTCGACCATGTCGACCAGCATTTCCACGGCGACCTGAAAACGGCCAGGCACACCAGTGGTAACTGTTTTTGCGGCGCGCCACATGAAATACACGGTAATCAGGCCCATAAGAACGGACCAGAACATCGAGTCGTAGTTGATAAAACTGAAATCGGCGATGACCGACTGTTTTTCACCAATGTTATTCAGATGCACCAAGTGGTGTTGAATGTATTCTGACTGGGGCGAAATATCGTGAGCGGCAGCCATCTGAAACCTTATCCTGTAAGCTTGTAACCAGAGCACAAGGCTCATGAATTAATTGGTATGACTACGGTAGCTTGCGAAACGCAAGCAGCAATACGTAGCCCTTCAAAACGCACAACAACCCAAACAACAAAGCTGGCCATACTACCCAATCGTGGCCCAGCCAGCCAACAAGGACCAGCACAGCAACTGCAGAACCCAGCTTGAATGCCTCACCCAAGAAAAAGGTGAATGGGTTTGATTTGACAGGACCCCAAAGGCCCATGAGCAAACGCAACGCAAACAACGAATTAGGCACAAAATATGCCAGGGCCCCAACCAAAGCAGAAAACGCGGCCCCACTACCAGACACCAACCACGAAACCAGCACAGCTACGCCCGCCATAGCGGCCTGAGCCGCCAGGGTACGAAGAATACCACTACTTGCCCTGTGTTTGATTACTGCGCGATCGTGGTCGGTCAAGACCAAACTTTTTTCTGTTTCCATTGAGCCCACCCGGTTCACTGCGGGTTTGTTGCAAATTCTTCTTGCCATCTTTGCAATACCTGCTGTACTACTGGCACCCATAAGGGTTTTACCGGATGCGGCAAACTCTGAGAGTATAACTTTATTTTTTATATGCAGGCAACTGACATCGCAAATTAATTGTTGCGTCCAACGATCTTCATAGGGAAAATGACACTAGCTTAATGTTGATTGTCGGTCAGATTACGGTGCTGACGCGCCTAATCTGACCTACGAACGTCAAGCTTATGGATGCTACTGGTGTTTGAAATCGGGTTTGCGCTTTTCAACGAACGCCGCCATGCCTTCCTTTTGATCATCGGTGGCAAAAAGCGCATGAAAATTACGACGCTCGAACATCAGGGTTTCATGGAGCGAACCTTCGTATGCCGCATTGACGCACTCTTTGGCCATGATTACCGAAGGCAAAGACATGGATGCAATCACCGTGGCTGCCTCGAGGGCCTCGTCAAGCAGGCGTTCGGCAGGCACCACTCGCGACACCAAGCCTGCACGCTCCGCCTCGTCGGCACTGATCATGCGCGCGGTCAGTACCATATCCATGGCCTTGGCTTTGCCGATGGCCCTGGGCAAGCGCTGCGTCCCGCCATAGCCTGGAATCACGCCCAGCTTGATTTCAGGCTGGCCAAAGCGGGCATTGTCTGCCGCAATGATAAAGTCGCAAGTCATGGCCAGCTCGCAGCCACCGCCCAACGCGTAGCCGGCAACTGCAGCAATGATGGGCTTGCGTATGCGCTTGATGGATTCCCAGTTGCCACCCAGGTAGTCCCCCTTATACACATCCATGTACGACCAGCCTTGCATGGCGGCAATATCGGCACCCGCGGCAAACGCCTTTTCACTACCCGTAAGCACGATGGCGCCTATGTTGTCGTCGGTATCGAAATCCCGCATTGCCTGTGCGAGTTCATCTATTAATTCGTTGTTCAGTGCGTTCAAGGCCTTGGGCCGGTTCAGCGTAAGCCAACCCACACGACCGCGAATTTCTATTTTTACCAATGGCGCTTCCATGCTGTCTCCTGAGTGCAAAGTAAGTAATATATAGGTATGAAAAAAGAATCAATACTTTATAGCGTAACGCCTTTTGATCCCGCCGGTCACCGTCTCAAGGTGCGCTTGACCATACAGGCTCCTGACCCGCGCGGCCAGGAACTAACCCTGCCCGCATGGATACCAGGCAGTTATCTTATTCGAGATTTCTCGCGGCAAGTGGAAACCATCACAGCTCATAGCGGAAATCAGACCGTTGCAATCAAAAAAACAGGCAACCACACCTGGCTTTGCGCTCCCTGCCCAGGGCCGCTGGTACTTGATTACAGTGTTTACGCATGGGATCTTTCCGTACGTGGCGCGCATGTCGACGAATCGCATGCCTTCTTTAACGGAACCAGTGTCTTTCTTGGCGTTATCGGGCAAACGCAACAGCCCTGCCATGTAGAAATTTGCCCTCCGCCACACACCCAAAGCTGGAAGGTCTACACCAGCCTGCCTGAAGCCCAAGGCCACACCAAAGCGGCCAGCCGCCATGGCTTCGGCATGTATCTGGCACCCAACTACGATGCCCTGATAGACCACCCATTCGAGCTGGGCACACCGCAGGTCGTCAGCTTCACCGCGCATGGCGCTTTGCACGAAATGGTGTTTACCGGCGTAGCGCCCAACCTGGATCTGGACCGTATCGCCGCCGACACGCAAAAAATTTGTGCGGCGCAAATCACCCTCTTTGAGCCTGAAACCCAAGCAGTCCCCTTCCTTGATTCCTCTGACCGCTACGTATTCATGACCATGATCACGGGCGATGGCTACGGCGGCCTGGAACATCGCGCCTCCACCGCCCTGGTTGCCTCACGCCACGATCTTCCCGCCCTGGGCCTAACCAATGCCGGCGAAGGCTACCAAACCTTTTTGGGGCTGGTAAGCCACGAGTACTTCCACACCTGGAACGTGAAGCGCATCAAGCCGGCAAGCTTTGCGCCCTATGACTTAAGCCGCGAAAACCACACTCAACTGCTCTGGGTATTCGAGGGTTTTACGTCCTACTACGACGACTTGATGCTGTTGCGCTCTGGCGTCATTACTGAAGCCGATTACCTGCGCCTGATCGGTAAAGTCATCAGCAATGTCCAGCGCACAGCGGGTCGCCTCAAGCAAAGCGTGGCCGACAGTTCATACGATGCCTGGACCCGCTATTACAAGCAAGACGAAAACTCGCCCAATGCCTTAGTTAGCTACTACACCAAGGGCTCGCTGGTTGCCATGGGACTGGATCTCGTCATACGCCAGGCGTCCGCAGGGGCTCGGTCACTGGACGACGTCATGCGACTGTTGTGGCAGCGCTATGGCCGCGACTTTTATCGCGGCCTGGGCTCAGGCGTGCCCGAAGACACCATGCCCGCGCTGGTGCAAGAAGCCACCGGTATTGATGTAGCCGACTTTATTGCACGCTATGCCTACGGCTGTGAAGACGTGCCCCTGGAATCGCTGCTGGCCGAACAGGGCATTGCTCTGACCTGGAAACCGCTGCCTGCACCGGTTACGCTGGACGCGCGCCTGCGCACCAGCAATGGAAGCACATCGCTGGCCACGGTCTACGAGGGCGGCGCTGCGCATATGGCAGGCTTATCGGCGGGCGACACGCTGGTGGCGATCAATGGTTTGCAGGTCACCGATGGCACGTCGCTGGAACGGTTGCTGCGTGCCTATCAACCTGGCAGCAGCATTACCATGCACGTGTTTCGCCGCGACGAATTGCGGGCGTTCGAGCTGATATTGAATGCGCCCGCGGCAACAGAATGCACGCTGGCGCGTGTGGCGTAATGGTTTTGTGATGCTTTTTGCTGGATTATGCTGCGCTAATCCGACCTACGAATCCAGCCCTGCATATCGGATCACGATCCCGCTTCGATTTTGGCTTGCATCGCCTTGGCCGCGGTTACACCGTCGGCCAAGGCAGTGACAACGCAAGGATGTTGCCGCTGGGCGACTTCACCTATGGCATATACACCCGGAAAACTGGTTTGCGCGGTGGGTGTATCGGTGGCAACAAACCCTTGCGCACTGCGGTGCAGGCCCAGCGCATCGGCAAAGCGCACACAGGGCTCCCAGCCATAAAACACCAGGATCAAATCGTACGGCACGCCATTTATGCTGCGCGCACCGGCATCCACCCGATACCCACCCACCGACACGCAGCCTGGCGGCACCTTGCGCACAAACTGCTGCTGCGCCCTGACACTGCGCGCATAGACATGCACACTATGCGCTCCATGCTCGGTCGCATACAACGCGTTCTCGAAGGCATTGTCCCCCCCGCCCAGCACGGCAACCCGCTTCCCGTTGAAATCTTGCGCCACAATATGCGCCCCCGGCCCCACCAGCACGCCTTCGGGGACAGGCTCTGATCCCTTGGCATTATCAGCCGCATGCAGCGGTCGGGCACGCACCCCGGTAGCCAGGACGATGTGCCGGGCACGCCACGGACCGGCCAGCCCGAAGCCAGCCACCTCGAAACCATAGGCGGTCGGCGCCACACTTTGGACCGGGCTGTTCAGCCAGACCGGAACCTGGGCCTGGTCCAGGCTTAGCGCGAGATTGTCGGCCACCTGTGGCCCCGTCATGCCCGGCAAGGAAGCATTCCATTCATCGAGAAACGGGTTATCGTGGCACAAACCCCCTATGTGCGCCCTGGCCTCGAGCAGCGCCGGCCTGAAACCCAGGCGCGCCAGCCAGACCGCACACGACACACCCGCTGGGCCGCCGCCAATAATCAATGCATCGAATACCCCGCTATCTGCCTTCATACTTTCTCCAACACATACCTGTTCGTTCTATAAACCGCTAAAGCACTACAATTCGAACAACTCCACAAGGCCGATCTTATGCCCACCCGACGAATCTTCTTTAATCAACTTGCGCTGGACGCACGCATTGGCATTCTCGAACACGAGCTGCGCGCCACCCAACCCCTGCATATTGACGCCGAATTCGATGTCGATATTTCGCAGGAAGTGCACGACCAGAATATACAAACCGTACTGGATTATCGCCTGCTGCGTAACGCCGTCGTCGACGAATGCACCCGCGCCCACGTCAATTTGCTGGAAACGCTCAGCGAACGCGTTGTGGCCCGGATATTCGATGAATTCCCCGATGTCTTGCAAATGCGCATCCGTATCAGCAAGCCACTTGCTTTCTCTGACTGTGCTGCCGTTGGCATTGAATTGCAACGCAGCCGCCAAGCCTAATTTCCTATTGCCATGCAAGCCGACACACCAATTTTCAATACCGAAGCCAAATCCCTGCAAGAGTCTGGCCGGCGCGCACAAAAACAGCGCATTGACGAAAACAAGCTCGCCAAGCGCTTGATCCGTGAAACTGGCCGCGCCATCAGCGACTTCAACATGATAGAAGATGGCGATAAAGTCATGGTGTGCCTGTCTGGCGGCAAGGATTCATACAGCATGCTGGATATCCTGCTTACCTTGAAGGCCCGCGCGCCCATCAAGTTTGATATTATCGCGGTCAATCTGGACCAGAAACAACCTGGCTTCCCCGAGCATATCCTGCCTGAATACCTGCAGTCGATCAATGTGCCGTTTCACATCGCCACCCAGGACACCTATTCCGTCGTCACCCGCGTCATTCCCGAAGGGAAAACCATGTGCTCGCTATGTTCCCGCATGCGGCGCGGGATACTGTACCGCGTCGCCAGCGAACTGGGCGCCACCAAAATAGCCCTGGGCCACCATCGCGATGACATCCTGGGCACTTTTTTCCTGAACCTGTTTTACGGCGGGCGCATGAAAGCCATGCCGCCCAAGCTCATGTCCGACGATGGCAAGCATATTGTCATACGGCCGCTGGCCTATGTGCCTGAAAAAGACCTGATCGCCTACTCTGAACTCAAGCAGTTCCCCATTATTCCCTGCAATCTGTGCGGTTCCCAGGAAAACCTCAAGCGCAAGGAAGTGACCCGCATGATCGCCGACTGGGACAAGCGCTTTCCCGGCCGTTCCTGGAATGTGTTTGGCGCGCTGTCACGCGTAGTCCCCACGCATCTGATGGATGCCAAGCTATTTGATTTTGCGGGGCTCACGCCTACTGGCTTGGCCGACGAAAACGGCGACACTGCATTTGATACAGAAGAATTTCACGCGCCGGCATTGGGCAGAAACGAGGATGCTGACAACCCAGGCACCAATGGCGCGACCCACCGTACTCCCACGGTAGTGTCCAGGGTGGATTTGGGCGGGGTTTGAACGCTACTGGAGCGATGGCGGTCGATTACGACCCCATCATCGCAGGCGACCCAGCAACCACACTGCCAGCGTTTAATTTGATTCCGGCCGCATGCCTTCCCAGTGGGGGCCTGGCACATGGATATCGAACAATTCCAGGACACGGGCTACAGTGTGGTCGACGATGTCATCGATTGACCGGGGGTGCAAGTAAAATGCCGGCAAAGGCGGGAAAATAATACCGCCCATTTCAGTTACTGCTGTCATGTTGCGCAAATGCGCCAGATTCAAAGGCGTTTCGCGCACCATCATGACTAGCCGACGCCGTTCTTTTAGGGTTACGTCGGCGGCACGGGTAATTAAATTATCAGAAAAGCCGTGCGCCACCGCTGCCAGCGTGCGCATGGAACAAGGCACCACCACCATGCCTACAGTAGCAAAACTGCCGCTTGCCAAGGTAGCACCCACATCGCGAAAGCTGTAAACACGATCAGCCAGCGCGTGAACATCTTGGCGCGTGATATCAAGTTCGTACTTGATATTCAGTACGCCCGAAGGCGATATCACCAAATGCGATTCAATGTCGGGCACGCCCTTTAGCGCTTGCAGCATGCGTATGGCGTACAGGGCGCCAGTGGCGCCCGTTACCCCGACGATGAATCGCCGTTTGGGTATCACGCAAACGCCCCAGCCTCTTTCAGCGCAGTGGCCAATTCGCCGTTTTCGTGCATTTCGGCGATGATATCGGAGCCGCCGATGAATTCGCCCGCTACGTAAAGCTGCGGAATGGTGGGCCAGTTTGAGAATTCTTTAATGCCTTGGCGAACTTCGTCGTCGTCGAGCACATTGACCGTGACCAGTTTAGTGACACCAGACGCTTTCAGTATTTGAATAGCGCGGCCAGAAAAACCACACTGGGGGAACTGTGCAGTACCCTTCATGAACAGCACAACCGGGTTGCCTGTGACAGTTTCACGAATAAAATCTTGAACTTCGCTCATGATGCTCTCGTTTCCAGATAAAAAATCAATTATAAATACCACCAGTTACCCGGTCGATACCGGCCAGGTCTGGCAAACTGACAAGCCGTGTAAAACCAGCTTGCTCCAAAAGGTGGCGCACGGCTTGCGCCTGATCCCACCCGTGCTCCATATACAAGGCGCCTTGCGGTTTGAGCCACTGGCTTGCCCCCTGAATAATACTGCGTAACGCGGCCAGGCCATCCTCACCATCGGTCAAAGCGGAGGCAGGTTCGAAACGGACATCGCCCTCTTGCAGATGAGAATCGCCAGCCGCAATATACGGTGGATTCGAAACTATCAGGTCAAAACCCTTATGGTCAGACAGGGCATGGTACCAACTACCGCACAAAAACTCGACCCTCGCGTCTAAACGCTGCGCGTTCGCCCCGGCGACAGCCAGTGCATCCGGACTAAAATCAGTCGCCACCACAGTGGCCTCGGGACAGCCCAGGGCGACTGATATGGCTATGGCGCCACTGCCCGTACCCAGATCAAGCACGCGAGGCGCCACCCTGCCTTTCAGATAGCCCAACCCGGTCTCGACCAGCAATTCGGTCTCGGGGCGCGGAATCAGTACGGCAGGCGACACCTGGAATTCATGGCCCATGAATTCGCGCTGCCCCAGGATATACGCCATGGGCGTGCCTGCCAGACGCCTGGCCTGCAGCTTGAGAAATTCAGCAGCCGCTGCAGGCGCCAGCGGATCGGTATCGTGCGCAATCAGCCAAGCCCGCGGCACCTGCAGCACATACTGCCACAGCATCTGCTGTTCGAGCCTAGGCAATGGGCTGCCCTGCGACACACTACGCACGTTATCCATGCCAACTACTCGTGCGCCAGTGCCGCCAGCTGTTCAGCCTGATGCTCGGCGCGCAAAGCGCCTGTGAGCTCGTCAAGATCGCCGTCCATGATGTAGGCCAGCTTATACAGCGTAAGATTGATGCGGTGGTCGGTAACCCGCCCCTGCGGATAGTTGTAAGTGCGTATGCGCTCAGAACGATCACCCGTGCCAACCAGGCTTTTGCGTTGTTCTGATTCTTTGTCGTGCTGCTCTTGTTGCTGCTTGTCTTTCAGGCGCGCAGCCAGCACCTGCAGGGCCTTATCTTTGTTGCGATGCTGCGAGCGGTCATCCTGGCATTCAACCACCAGGCCCGTGGGCAAGTGCGTAATGCGCACGGCCGAATCGGTTTTATTGATATGCTGCCCACCGGCGCCGCTGGCGCGAAAGGTATCGATGCGCAAATCTGAGGTATTGATGATGATGTCGCTTTGCTCGTCGGCTTCGGGCAACACCGCCACGGTGCAGGCCGACGTATGTATACGCCCCTGCGTTTCCGTTTCAGGAACGCGCTGCACCCGGTGTGCGCCGGATTCGAACTTCAGTTGGCCGTATACGCCATCGCCGTCCAGACGGGCAATGACTTCTTTGTAGCCCCCAATTTCAGATTCGCTTTGGGACATCAGCTCGACCTTCCAGCCTTTGCCTTCCGCATAGCGGGTATACATGCGCAGCAGGTCGCCGGCAAACAGCGCACTTTCGTCGCCGCCGGTACCTGCGCGAATTTCCAGGAAAACGCCGCGGCCATCATCGGGATCGCGCGGCAGCAACAATACCTGCAATTCGGCCTCTAGCTGCTCGAGTTTGTCTTTGCCCAGCTCGTATTCTTCTTCGGCCATTTCACGCATTTCCGGGTCGCTCATCATCTCTTGAGCAGCCTGCATATCGTCTTCGGTAGCGGTATAGGCGGCAAACACCGTAACCACGGGCTCGAGTTCGGCGCGCTCGCGCGACATCTTGCGATAGCGATTCATATCGCTGGCAATTTCAGGTTCGGCCAGCAAGGCATCGACTTCAACCAATCGGCGAGCAAGATGCTCCAGCCGACTGCGTATGGAACTTTTCATAAATTTTGGAAAGAGGATTAGGCAGTTATGGAAGCGGGCACAGCGGTACAGCAGAGCGCCGCTAACGCCGACGTTCGGTACGCGGCAGCAACTGGGGCAACAGCTTCAACAATTGCTGACGTTCGCCGCTTTCGCTGCGATTCAAGGCTGCCATGGGGCCGTGCAGATATTTTTGCGTGAGGCCGTGCGCCAACTGTTCGAGAACGAGCTCGGGGTTGTCGCCACGCGCCAGCATGCGACGCGCACGCGCCAGTTCATTCAGGCGAACCTGATCGGCGGCCTGCTGGAAGTCGATGATGGCGGGCACCATTTCGCGGCTTTGCAGCCAGTGCATGAAATTTTGCACCCGCGTTTCGATAATGGCTTCTGCCTGCACCACTGCTGCCCGGCGCGCATCGGTACCACTTTGCACCATGCGACCAAGGTCGTCGACCGTATACAGGTAGACATCGGCCAAACGACCGACTTCGGTTTCGATGTCGCGTGGAACGGCGAGATCAACCATGACCATGGGGCGATGACGCCGCGAGCGGGTAGCCCTTTCAACCATCCCTAAACCCAGGATGGGCAAGGAGCTTGCCGTACAGGAGATGATGACATCGAATTCAGCCAGCCTGCCGGGGATGTCGGACAGCTTCATGGTTTTGGCCATGAAGCGGGAAGCGAGGATATCGGCCCTTTCAAGCGTACGGTTGGCCACCATCATGGAGCGCGGATTAAGGGCGGCAAAATGCGTGGCGCACAGTTCTATCATTTCGCCAGCACCAATGAACAGCACGCTGGCCTGCGACAAATCGCCAAACACGCGTTCGGCCAGGCGCACTGCCGCTGCCGCCATGGACACCGAATGCGCCCCGATGGCGGTTTGCGAACGGACTTCTTTGGCCACCGAGAACGTGCGCTGGAACAACTGATGCAACAAGGTACCCAAGGCGCCCGCCTCGTTGGCGGCGCGCACCGCGTCTTTCATTTGGCCCAGGATTTGCGGTTCGCCCAACACCATGGAATCAAGGCCGCTGGCAACCCGGAAGGCATGACGCACGGCATCATTTTTTTGATATTGGTATAAGTGCGGACGCAAGCTGCCCGCCTCCAGACTGTTGAAGTCAGCCAGCCATGCCGGCAGGTGTTCGTACACCTGCGGATCGGCAGCACAGTAGATTTCAGTGCGATTACAGGTAGAAAGTATGGCGGCTTCTTTGACCGATTGACCAAAAGTAGAGCGCAGACCGTCGAGGGCGGGCTTTAGCAGATCGATCGGAAACGACACGCGCTCCCTGACCGCAACGGGGGCAGAAACGTGGTTCAGACCGAAAGTTAAAACGTCGACAGACATGTATATAAGAAGCGCGCGCCAAGTAATTGAATAATGTGATTATAATCGCCCCTGGGCAATTACTGAAACTTTGACTTGTTTCAAGACAATGTTCAGCGAAATAAAGAAATAGTTGTGCCGCCAAGCACACATTCTAAATATGGTGTACTATTTCGCCTTCTCGTTGGCCTGGTAGCTCAGTCGGTAGAGCAGAGGATTGAAAATCCTTGTGTCGGCGGTTCGATTCCGTCCCAGGCCACCAACAGATTCAAACATTTAGCCCAGTCTTCGGATTGGGCTTTTTGTTGTCCGGAAGGATTGTAAGTAGTTTTTATTACCATGAGGCTTTATGGTGTTGCCAGTGACAACCGACATGCTTAGTACCGTCACCTCTTTTCTTTTAAAGATATAACCTCTATTTAGGTGGTCACCCATGACCAGCATCAGGACCTAATCCAGGTCACAGGTGATAGCACTAGTTGTTATACACAGGCCGTCTGCGACTATGGTCATCACTGACTTGGGTTGCAACTGTAGATACCGTCCCATAGCGTCAACTCCAAAACGGTCAGATGAGCACTTTCAAACATATAAGATAACGGCCAAGTGAATACACTTGGTGCAGAATGCTTAGACAGCTGTATGGTCAGGACGTGTCACCGCCAAATGCAAACCCGCACCATTAATAACAGCAAGTAAGGTTTTTATTGTGGGATTACCTTTGGACGACAAGGCGCGGTATAGGCTCTCGCGGGGAATACCTGCCCTTTGCGCCACACTTGCCATACCTTGCGCTTCGGCCACATGGCGCAATGCCGACAATAACGCAGCCTGTCCACCGGGTAAATCTGCCTCGTCTAATGCAGCAGCCAGGTAGTCATTTATAAACTCTGGATCAGCCCTCAGCATGTCGATGACAGCTTGATCATGCGTACGACTTGTAGACATTTTGTGTGTGCTCATGGTGTTTTCTCTCGGTTTTGCCAGTCATGCCAGCGCGATATGGCGGCGTCAATATCAGCCTGCTGCTTACGCTTATCACCTCCAGCCAACAGCAATATCAAGCGCTTTCCAGCTTGAGCGTAATACACCCGATAGCCTGGCCCCCAATCAATACGCAATTCCCATACGCCATCAGAAATAGGCTTACAGTCACCAAAATTGCCTGCCACCATACGGCCTATGCGGGTCAAAATACGAGCACGTACTCGGCGATCAGCTAACCCCATCAGCCATTGACTATATGGGTCGTGCCCTTCAGGACTCAGGTAATCAAGTACTTGGTACATACCTGTGCATTATACGTTACAGCGTAAATAACAGGGAGGTTAACTTGCATACTACGGCATCCATAATATAGTGTCCGCTGCAAAAAAATAGCTAGGTCGTGAGGGATAGCCTTAGCGACACAATCAAATACAACATCATTTGGCTGGCTAACGACTTATCGGGGGCTGCACATAAAGCGCTAGCCGAATCTACCCGGTAGTCGATTAAAAGCATGTGTCACCACACTAGAAGCGGCCTGCTCCGCCATTATTCACAACCTGCTCCAAAAGCTGTGTGCTGTGCAATACCATCTCAAATGCAGGGATGTCGCCGAAAATCATTCCTGCCATTGCTTCGTAATCTCTTTCAAGAGCATCACGCATCCCAGCGCTTGGCATTAGCGTAAATGTTCCTGGTATTGCGGTATCAAGCCCCAAATCGGTACTGCCAAAAAACAATCTGGCATGTTGAGCACAGTCAATAGCTAAATCATGATCAGCCTGCCATTTGCCCGCCAATGGTGCCTGCATTAGCTGATGTAAATCATAATAATGACGCGAGACGCGCTGCCCTCCATGCCGTAGCTCACCACGACGATTATGCCACTGGTGTAAGCCATGCAAAATCATGACCTTATCCCAGAAAGTACGCTCGGGCTTTACGGTCACAACATTGCTCACTGCTAAATCCAAATCGGGTAAGTCCTGTGTGACATACGGCACGACAGTAGCAGCAACGTGTGGATCAAGTACTGATTTGGCACCCGACTCTATCTGGCCCCATCACTAGGAGCCAGCAATGCATTGCCTCCAAAGAGCTCACGCACTATATCTTGCATCCACGCAGGCAATACGCCAAAACCCTCGTTCAAGTCCTGGCGCATTTTTGCCCCATATATGGGATCATCCAGCACTTTGGTTAGCTTGTTTAAGATAGAAAAACGCTCAGAAGCTAAGGTGTCTTTTAGCCAGTGCAACGCACTGCAGGGGATTCTATCCGATCATTCAAAGAGGCTAATGAGCGGCGCATTCCCTGCAAAGTAATGTTAGGCAAACCTGCTGCTTCATATTCTTGACGATGGGCAATACTAGGTTCAATCAAACGCCCTGACTTGCTTTTGTCGCTCCAAAAAACCCATTCGTTATAAGTGGCAATTGTTTCAATAGGGAGGCAACATACGGAGTAAGTGGGCTATTACGCTCACCCTCAACCTTGTCGCGAACTTTTATTTGCTTCCATCGAAAGTTGACATCCGGCTACGATGGCGACGACAAGCAAGCTCGCCGCAGCGATTTGATTGGTATGTGTAGCCGGAACACCCTCTGTAACAACACACTTTCGATTGGAATTTTTTGGTGAGTACTTTTGGCAAACACGTTCTCTGGCAGCATTCGCCTTATTCAAACAAAATGGCTTCTACCCTAGCCATAACCTCATCCATAACAACCGCAGGCGCTTTTTCTTTGTGGCGTATATTGTGTGTACGCCAGTCCAATGCCTTCAACTGATGACAGTGAACGGCGCCCTGGGTATCAATACCCGACCCTATCAAGGTAACAACGGTTCCATACGTACGGGCACCCGCTGCTGAGCCTTGTGAAATAGGGCAAATCATCGCCAGCCCCTGTTGGTTAAACACCTTGCCACTAAGCACCAGCCCAAAATGAGGGCCTTTCACTTCCCTGCCTGCGGACGGGTCAAACTGTAAATGAACAATATCGCCTCGGCTCGGCACATATGGCATTAGCCCTTCTCCAGCCCAACCAGGGGCATTTCATCCCAATCTTCGACAAGCGGCAGGCCTTGAGGCATTTCAGCCATCAAATCAGCTAACTTGTAGCGCGGTCTTGCGGTAGCCTCTACTGTCAATTTATTGCCCTCCAGGCGTAGTTCAACTTGTGAGCCATCAGTCAGGCCGTTCTGGTCAGTGAATGCTTTGGGAATAGTCATCACCAGTGATCCGCCTGCTTTGCGTAATGTTTGAAGCATGATTACCTCCTGTAATCCAGCTCCTATTTTAGAAGCACCGAATGTGCTACACAAGTAGGACTTTTTTGTCCAGTGTCGTAATATACCTATACGTTATTCCCCTCCCCCTACTGTACCTATCGGCAAACACTAAGATCCATCATGGCTACATCAGTCAAAAAATCTAGGATGCAATATGCTTGAAACCGGGGCCACGCCTGAAATCTTGACGGATATCACCGTCTATTTATTATTTATGGTGTGCGTGGCAATCGCGAGCTATGCTCAAAACCTGACCGGCTTCGCCTTCAGCCTGATTCTTCTCGGCACAGTGGCGATGCTCGACATCGTACCCATCACCGAGGTCGCCAATGCAGCAATGCTTTTATCGCTCGTCAATGCATGGAGTCATTTTCGTATCCATCGCGTAAGGCCGCCTTGGCGACTGATGCGCCCAGTCATTGTTAGCAGTATTATTGGCGTCGCAACAGGCGTTGCCCTGCTTAGCTGGTTAAGCGGCAATGCCTTGGAGTGGCTACGCTTGCTGCTGGGTGTCTGTATTCTGGGTTGCGCCCTAGTTTTGATACTACAGACTCATGTGCGAAACACACCCTCCAGCCCCAGCAGCTTTATGACCGTAGGGTTTGCCTCCGGCATTCTTGGGGGGCTGTTTTCCAGTTCAGGGCCTCCGCTAGTCTTTCACATGTACAGACAGCCCATGGACCACATTTTGGTGAGGAATTGCTTGCTTGTGGTGTTCGCAGTGGGCGCCGTCTTCAGGCTGGCCCTAATCATAGCGACTGGCCAGCTATCTGTTAACGTCCTGCTGCTCAGTGCTTGTGCAATGCCTGTCGTGTACTTCGTTACGCGGCTAAACCATAGGTTTCCAAGCCGGGCGAAACCAGCAACACTGAGATTGATTGTTGCGATTCTGCTGGTATTTTCTGGAAGCACGCTCTTGGTTGCCGCCGTCCGGGCTGTGGTCTTTTGATTACAACCTGCCTGGCAATAGCATCCAATCATCCAGTGGCCCTATCTGATTAAGGGCAGCCATGCCCCAAGGTGACAAGCCTACCCAGATTGCGAAAATGATTATTATGTATTGATTTGCTTTAAATATAGCTCTATATTTAGGTCTAAATTTGTAGCTTTATCAAGGGATACATATCATGGATGCTATTTACGCTGATTTCTCTATCAGCATGTCCGAGTTTAAAAAGAATCCGGCGCAAGTGTTGCGCGCGGCAGGTGAAAAACCGGTGGCCGTGCTGAACCATAATCGACCTGCTTTTTATATGCTGACACCTAAACTCTTTGAAGCGCTAGTAGAAGAACTGGCTGATCGAGACCTCATTGCCGTGGCACGCCAGCGCCTGGCACTAAAGGATACCGCCGTCGAGGTGGACCTTGAGCAAATCTGAGGCAACTACCGGCGGCGCAAATTATCGTCTTAAATTCGTTCCTGAGGCGCTTACTGAATGGAATAAGCTGGATGGCAGTGTTAAGGAACCCTTGCGTAAGGCGCTTCGCAAACGTTTGGAGCAGCCTCATATACCAGGTGCGGAGTTGCATGGAGGTCTCCAGAACTGCTACAAAATCAAGCTGCGTAAGCAGGGCTACCGGTTGGTTTACAGTGTGGAAGATGATGCGCTTGTCGTTTTAGTGTTGGCCGTCGATAAACGCGAAGACCTAGTCGCTTATCGCTCTGCAATCAATCGGCTTTTGACTCCACGAAACTAGCGTGTTTTTCCGAAGCCAGGCAAGCCTCCTTGAACAATATTTATCCAAGGTCGAGCTGTCGGCTTTGTTCAGATGGATCGGAAGTGTCGAAAGGCTTTTATCTAAAGTAATGGCGCGCGGAGCGATAATCGCCATATTGGTCGCCGCCACATCTCTTGCCAGGAATCTGGCGATGAGGCCGTGAATATCAGCGTGTAGATATTGATTCGATCGGTTGGTACGGCCCTAACCTGGCCGAGGACTCGTAAAGTCGTCACCCCACGCTCTCGTGACCAAAGTATCTATCGCTGTGGCTTTCCGATCCAGGCCGCCGCACACCGCTATTGTTCGTACGCCTTCTTCAGCGCCTCTTGGTAAGGCGCCAGGGCCGGCATATCTGGCTGGGCGTTGATACGCCTGTTTCGGTTACTTGCATGGGATTTTTCCATGCCTTGCAGTATTTTCTGCTTTTGCGCTTCCGACAGCGTCGGGGCTTTCTTGATGTTGCTTACGCCTTGCTGATATGCCTGCTCGATCTGTTCGGCCGACATCCCCAATTTCAAAAACAAATAGCCGTTCATGACACGATCACCGACATTTGCCCACTCTTCGGTGCTTGAAAAACCATATTCAGCAGCCAGCTTGCCCAAATCGTTGTAGGCAGGCCCTTGCTTGTTCATAAGCTCAAGCGCTGAGGACAGTGGCCGTTGAGGATCGATCGGTTTGCGCTTGCCATCATCGTGCTTTTGGGAAAGAACCTGCGCCTGCGGCATGCTATTGAGGTAGCGCTCGACCTGCTGCTCGGTCAGCGGCCCGGCAACCGCAGTACCGACGTATTGCAAAAGCAATGTGAAGCATCCAGCCAGGAAAACCAATTTTCGTATCATGAGCGTGTCTCTGTTAAGTAAAAAACTAAAAAATGAAACTTAATGTATGTGTGTAACATCAGTTACCAACAAGAATGGCAATGTCCATCCACTGCAGGAAAGCTCTCTGGCGAACCTGCCAGGCATATAACAAAGAGTTCAGGACTCTAGTACCCGCAGGTGACAACAACCAGCCTAGCATTCCGCAATTGAGTACAACGGTGCCCCAAAAAGCGGTTTGAAAGGAGGCCTTGGACGACTTATGCCTAAGCAGCCTCTGGGCGACCACCGCGCCGGGCCAACCACCAAGAAGGGCGAATAAGTGCAATGTACTTTCTTGGATTCGCCATTGATTCCGTACGGCAGCGGATTTGTCGAGGGCGTAGGCGCAGAAGGCAACAATACTTGCAATGATATACAGCGCGAGAACAGCGCTGGCGGTCCAGCCAGAGAAAACGGCACCAGCGACAAATGCAAGAAAGCAAACAGCAAACAAAACGGGAAGATTGCTGCGGCCTGCAGCCTTGGGCGTAGTAGACCACTCACCAATAAACGCAACCGCTTTCGCTTGAGAGCGGCCTTTGCCATCAACACCGAGCTCGTAGGTAACGAATTCGTTTCCTTCTGGCCGGCGCAGTCGGCTGGAAAATGAATTGATATGTACGAAGACCTGTTCTTCTTCACCGTTGGGAGTGATGAAACCAAAGCCTCTGTCGTCCTTCCATGTGGTAATTCGACCTTGATGGCGCATATCGATCCGATGAAAAGGGGTTGCTCTAACTGACCTTGCTTCTCCGCCCAAGAATAATAGTGCATATTTCTACGCCATAAACCTCCTGTAAGGAAGGACAGCTCTTAGCACTGAACTTGCTCTGAGTCTTGCCAGGTATCGCGCGCACCGGTGCCATATCAGGCGCACGGCAACAGTCTCGCTTACACTCTCCCATAATTAAAAACACAAGCCACATGCTCAGTAATGATTAAACACCATGTTTTTACGTAACCTGCGCTCCCTCAAGGCCTCGCTAATCTTGCCCTATGTCCTGCTGACCATAGGCGTATCTTTGACATTAAGCCTGACATACTACTGGTCTACCGAGCGCAATGTTCGCGAATACTCAGACCAATATATACGTGAGGTCGCTGCCCGCATCAGCCAAGCCGTGCATTTTCATATACATGGCTCGGGGGCCGTCCTTGAGGCGGCTTTCCCCAGCACCACTCACAATCCAGCCAACCTGGCCGATGATCTTGAAGGCATGCGCAAACGGTTTTGGGTAGCGACATCGATGTACAGCAACCCCAACGATTACGTACATTACGGTAACGAAGCCGGCCAAAACTTTGGCCTCAAGCGTCTTAGCAACGAAGACGTTGAATTACGATTAAAGCTCAAGGCCGAGGATCGCCGTACCTACTACCATTACCAAGGCATCATGGGTACACCCAAAGAGGTATCCCGCGAAACCACTGTGTTCGACCCACGCAACCGGCCTTGGTATCAAAAAGCCCGGCTTGCCAAAAACGACACCTGGACTTCCATCTATATCGACTACTCCACCAACGACCTCGTCATTACCCGCTCACGTGCCACTTTTGGCCAGAACGATGCATTTACAGGCGTAGTCGCCACCGATGTATCCCTGCGCGCACTGAGCCGCTTCATGCAAACGCTCGATGTAGGCGAAAAGGGGCGTGCCTTTTTAATCGAACGCAACGGCGACTTGATTGCCGCCGCCAAAATGCCCAACCTTGGGCTTAGCATCGATGGCAAATCCATGCGAGTGAATGCTGCCAACGTCAAAGACCCTACCGTTCGCGCCGCCTACGAATCTGTTGCCGGGTTGGTTGGCTCATCCAAGGCAATACAGAATCAAGACGATGCGATGGGCTATCACATCAATACCTTTGAGGCAGATGGCAAGGCGATTTCTGTAGCAGCCCGGCGTATTGTGGACGACGCCGGCCTGGATTGGCTGGCTATTGTTGCACTGCCGCACGAGCAGATTTTGGTTGGCGCCCACAAACAGTTATGGACAGCCCTCAGCATCGGCCTGCTTGCCGTCATGCTGGCCATAGCAATAGGCATGCTGATTTTTGGCCGTATCGCCCACGATATTGTGTCTTTATCCAACGCAGTAACACGTATCCGCAAAGGAGCGCTTGATGTCGACATCAAGACCAAACGAAACGATGAAGTAGGCGATCTGGCACGCAACTTCCAGGCCATGCACACAGATTTGTTTACTGACCGGCTAACCGGCGCCAGCAACCGAACCGCACTTACCAGCATGCTTGAAAGGCTGACACAAAGCCCTGAAAACCCGCCATTCACCCTGTTTTTCATTGACCTCAATCGATTCAAGCCACTAAACGATGAATATGGCCATGACAACGGCGATCGTGCCTTGGTGGAAGTCAGGAACCGCCTGCAATCACAGTTACGCAGCAATGATTTCTTAGCGCGTTTGGGTGGTGACGAGTTCGTCATTATTACGCCGGGCCAGCACGGATCAGAGGCAAATGCGGCGCTACAACGCCGCTTGCAAAAATCCATAGAACTACCTCTTGAAAGCCTGCAAGGCATCCCCGAAAACGTCAAGGTAGCTGTAGGGGCAGCCATCGGCCTTGCCTGTTGGCCACACGATGCCACAAGTGCCGATGAACTGCTCAAGCAGGCTGACACGGCCATGTACCGCGACAAAGGACAAGGGTCGCGCTAACTGACGCAGTCATGTACCAAGGCTGCGGGCGTGGGTCAGATTATACTGACCTGCCTGGCCTTGTTCTGTTTCCATCCTGGAGGTATCGCCATTGTTTAGAGACTTGATTTACGATCTTGACGATCTTGACGGCTATTCCATAGAGCCGGACATGCTCCTGGATGTGCCATTCGTGCCCACCGATGAGGCAGTAATCGAGGCAATGTTGAACCTGGGCGAAGTTGGCCCCAAAGATCTGCTTTACGACCTGGGTTCGGGCGATGGCCGTATTTTAATCACTGCCGCCAGAGATCGCGAGACGCGCGGGGTTGGGGTGGAAATTGATCCGCAGCGAATTTCAGACGCCATGGAAGACGCCGGACACTTTCGCGTTGAATTCCTGGTTGATTTCATTGAGGACGACATCTTCACCGCCGACTTCAGCAACGCGACGGTAGTGACTCTATACCTTCTGGATTCAATCAATGTTCAGTTGCGGCCTCGCATTCTAGGCGAACTGCGCCCAGGCACTCGTGTCATTTCACACGCCTTTAATATGGGCGACTGGAAAGCCGATGAACGGCTTGAGCTGGGCGGCGTAAGTATTTACAAATGGATAGTACCGGCTCAGGTCGCAGGCATTTGGGAATGGGACGGCCTGAACGACCAACGCTATCGCATTGAGCTCCAGCAAAAATATCAGGAAATCGCCGGTAGCGCCTGGCTGGCTGACGAGGCAGCAGAATTGAACAGCGCAACACTAACTGGCAACCGTCTAGAGCTGGAAATACAGGGCAACACCTTCACGCTGATTTTTGAGAACAACGAACTGCAGTCTGTTTTGGAAGATGAGTAAACGCAGTTGCCCTACATATGGGAATGCTGCTTACTTAACGGTATTTACCGCTACTTAACGTCATTTACCGGATTACACGCCAAGCGCTAATCCGACCTGCGAAACAACCATGTGCATTAAAAGTCGACTCAAAAACCGACATGGTTTACACTAACAGGCTTGGACTTGTCGCATGCTTGGTGTTTATTACCCAGGCAATCATCCTGATTTGGTCATGACTCGCCGCAGTGCACGGGCAATAAAATTGATAATACTTCGTTGTAGAAGTGACCAGACAGTCGTGGGCTAATCCGCGAGCCATTTCGTGGCCGGATTCAGTCAGTATGTTTTGATTATTTTCGTCTATGACGAACCGGCACGATAAGTGCCCAACGCAGGCAGGCCTTTTGGCGCCGCCATTAATTGTGCCTCCAGGGCTTGCCTGATTCGTCCGCTCATGCTGCGGGCGATCGTGTTGGCGCCATTTTTCAATAATCACAAGGAGATCAGAAGGTGATTTTTTGGAGCTATTGAACTTTATTCAAGTACATATGGATGTCCTGATCGACCGCACGCTACAGCACATCACCTTAGTGGGTATTGCTGTGGGAATGGCTATTTTGGTTGGCGTACCCATAGGTGTCGCGATTACTCAGAACAAACGGGTGGCCGGCTTTGTACTGTATGCGGCTTCGGTCATGATTACCATCCCGTCAATTGCCTTATTTGGGTTGATGATTCCTTTGCTTTCCCCGATAGGCTATGGGGTAGGGGCGGTGCCGGCTATGGTCGCCGTCCTGCTTTATTCTCTATTGCCCATCATACGCAATACCTATTCGGCCATTAACAACATTGATCCCGCGTTGCGCGAGGCGGCCAAGGGTATGGGAATGCGGCCATTACAGCGCTTGCGCATGGTTGAAATCCCATTGGCCGTCCCAGTCATTATGGCTGGCGTGCGTATTGCAGTTGTCATGAATATTGGCGTGATGACGATAGCGACCTATATAGGCGCGGGCGGACTGGGCGACTTCATCAGCAATGGCATTGCCCAAACCGATTCACAACAGCTGATTACCGGCGCGCTGGCTGTGAGCATCATGGCCGTCGTGGCCGACTATAGCTTGGCAGCCTTGCAAAAGTACCTGACCCCGGTGGGCGCCCAAGCCTGAACATTGACGATACCAAGATAAAAATATGATCAGACTAGATAAGCTTACTAAAGTGTTTGAACTCTCCGATCGCAAGGTTATTGCGGCCGACAATATCACCATGGAGGTTCCCGAAGGCGAAATTTGCGTGCTGTTGGGACCCTCTGGTTGCGGTAAAACGACGACTTTGAAAATGGTCAATCGTATTGTGGCCCCAAGCTCAGGCAAGGTTTTTATTAATGGCGAAGATACCAGTGGGATAGACACCGTGCAGCTTAGGCGCAGCATAGGCTATGTCATCCAGCAGATAGGCCTGTTTCCCAATATGACCATCGAGGAAAATGTCTGCGTCGTACCTACTCTTTTAGGGTGGGACAAGGCCAAGTCCAGGCGCAGGGCCGCCGAACTGCTGGAAATGATGGCACTGGACCCGGCTGTGTTCCTGAAGCGTTATCCCAAGGAGCTATCCGGTGGACAACAGCAGCGCGTCGGGGTGGCCCGTGCGCTGGCGGCCGACCCACCGGTGTTGCTGATGGACGAGCCTTTTGGGGCCATTGACCCCATCAATCGGGAAAGCATACAAGACGAGTTCTTGAAAATGCAGCAGGTGCTGCGTAAAACCGTACTTTTTGTCAGTCACGATATTAATGAAGCCGTCAAAATGGGCGACAAAATTGCTATTTTCCGTGAGGGCCAATTAGAGCAGTTCGCCACACCCGATACCCTGCTGGCCCATCCAGCCAATTCCTTCGTAGCGGATTTTCTGGGCAACGATCGCACGCTCAAACGGCTCAGGCTGTTGCTCGTGAGCGATGTCATGGATACATCGGTCCCCACTGTTCAGGCCACTGACACCCTTGAACTGGCCGTATCACTGATGCAAAAGGCCGGCCACATCAATATTGTGGTGCTTGATCAGCATCGCCGACTGCTGGGCAGCTTGTATCTGGAAGATGTTGTAAGTAAAAGCGGTCTGGTTGATGACTTTTATGAAGTATTGCCCACCATAGCCCATCTGGACGAGGACTTGCGCTCTGCCGTGTCCAGCATGTTTCGCCACAATCTTGGCTGGCTGGCCTGCCTGGACGCAGACGAGCGGTTTCAAGGCTGCATCACCCAGCGTGGCATACGTCATGTGCTGGGGGATGCCTATCGTGAGTCCGCCGACTCGGCCATGTTGGCGGAGATGCGAGCATGAGGCGACAGCTACCCACAATACTGTGGGCCTGTGTGTTTGCTGCGCTCTTGCTGTGGCTGTTTTATGCGCAACAAGAGCGCTTGATGATGATGGCCGAGCTGTACATGGAAGATGTGCTCTACCTGAGCGTAGAGCATATGGAGCTGGTTGGTATTTCAGGGGGCCTTGCCATCTTGTGCGGGGTGCTTCTGGGCATATTGTTGAGCCGTTCGTTTATGGCCAGGCTGGCTGACCCTGTGATGCAGGTGCTGAACATAGGCGCCACTATTCCCACCTTGGCTGTACTGGCTTTGTCCATGAGCTTTCTGGGCATAGGCATAGTGCCGTCCCTGTTTGCACTATGGGTGATGGCTTTGCTGCCGATAGCGCGCAATACCTATGCAGGTATCAAATCTGTTTCCCCGCATTTGATAGAAGCGGCTACAGGCATGGGCATGCGCCCCCTATACATTGTGCTGCGGGTCGAGCTGCCCAATTCCCTATTTGTGATATTTGCCGGAATACGCACAGCGATTTCCATCAATATTGGCACGGCTCCGCTGGCTTTCTTGATCGGCGGAGGCGGCTTGGGAGAATTGATTTTTACCGGGATTGATCTAAATGAAATCGACATGCTTTTGTCGGGTGTGATACCAGTGGCATTGCTGGCCGTATTGGTCGATTTCATATTTGGCCAGATGCAATATTGGCTGATACCGCGCGGAGTACACCCTACGCGTTAAGCAGTAAATAGTGCAGGCTTTTTGTATAACCAGGAGAACTACATGTTTAAAAAAATACTTATTAGCACCGTGACTGCGTCGGCTATGCTGATCAGCGGGGCCACCTATGCTAAAGAGTTACGCATTGGCGCCAAAAGCTATGCAGAACAGCAACTGCTGGCCGAGATGACAGAGCAGCTATTGAATGCCAATGGCATCTCCGCCAAAGCGATGACAGGCATGGGTAGCAGCCTGTTGCGTCAGGCCATGGAAAACAAACAAGTGGATCTGTGCTGGGAATACACAGGCACTTCGTTGATTACCTATAACAAAGTCACCGAACGCCTTGGGCCTGAAGAGACTTATGAACGCGTCAAAGCGCTGGATGCAAAACTCGGGATGGTTTGGTTGAACCCTTCCAAGGCAAACAATACCTATGCGCTGGCCAAACGCATAGGTGACTTCGAGGGCGTAAATACCATCAGTGATCTGGCCGCCTTATATAAAGATGGCAAACCCATGAAATTGGCCAGCACCACCGAATTCGCCAAACGTGTCGATGGTTTGCTCGGCTTGCAGAAAGAGTATGACTTCAAGGTGGGGCGCGCCAATATTGTTTCCATGCACCCAGGCCTGATTTATCCAGCCCTGCAAGATAAACAGGTAGATATCGGCGTCGTGTTTTCTACCGATGGCCGCGTTGCCTCTATGAACTTTCAGATTCTGAAGGATGACAAGGGCTTTTTCCCCAGCTACAACATGACTCCTGTCGTACTGAAAGAAGCGCTTGATGCCGAACCCAAACTGGCTGATTTGCTGAATCGCCTTTCTGCAGTACTGGATGACGACACTATGCAGCGACTGAACGGCGAGGTGTCAGTAGATAAAAAATCAGTTCAGGAAGTTGCCGAAAAATTCCTGCAAGAGAAGAAACTGATCGCGTCGTAAAGAGCCTGACATTTGCGCCATGATGATGGGGTGCAGGTCGGATTAGCGCCGCCAGGCGCGTAATCCGACAGCCCCCCAATGGTAAAAATGACAAGTAAGATCAATGCTGCGAGACTAATTTAAAGGTAGACACCACCTGCGACAGTGTATCGGCCTGCTGCTGAAGGCTGGCGGCTGCCGCGGCGGACTCCTCGACCAGGCTCGCATTCTGGCGTGTCACATCATCCATTTGCGTCACAGCCAAGTTGATCTGTTCAATGCCTGTTGTTTGCTCTCGGCTGGCCAAACTGATTTCACTAATGATATCGGTAACCCGCCGGATACCATCGACCATCCCTTGCATGCTGGCGCTTGCCGCATCAGCCTGTTTGTTGCCTTGCGCCATAGCGCCAACGGAAAACTGGATTAGCCCCCTGACCTGACTGGCAGATGCCGCACTGCGTTGTGCCAAGGCGCGCACTTCCGCGGCTACTACAGCAAAGCCGCGCCCTTGCTCACCCGCACGCGCCGCTTCGACCGCGGCATTCAGTGCCAATATATTGGTCTGGAACGCAATGCTATCAATGACATCAATTATTTCCGCCATTTCTTGTGACTTCGCATTAATGTCGCTCATAGTTTGAACCAGCTCAGTAACAAGAACCCCACCGTTACTGGCTACTTGTGCGGCATCATCGGCCAGCACACTGGCTTGCTGCGCATTATTGGCATTCTGGCGCACTGTAGCGGTAATTTGCTCCATGGAAACTGCCGTTTCAGCCAATGAACTGGACTGCTCCTCGGTACGCGAAGCAAGGTCCAGATTGCCAGCGGAAATCTGACCTGAGGCCAAAGCCACACTATCGGCGCCCTGCCGCACCCGTGAAATGATATCAATCAAGCCGTCCTGCATGACCCTAAGTTGGGACATCAGACTGTGATTATCATTAGGCCGCACGTTAATAGCCTGGCTAAGATCGCCTCGCGACACGCGGCCGGCCAACGCATTGGCGTCTGCCGGTTCCCCGCCCAGGGGACGCAATACCAGCCGATTGACAGCAACACCCAGCCCAAGGCAGGTTAGCAGGATGCTGGCCAACCCCAAGATGGCGGCTATCCATTGCAAATTACGGATATCTTCAAGAACCTCGTGGTTGGGCAGCGTTACAGCAAAGGTCCAAGGCGTGGCAATATCGCCAATATGAATAGGCACTTGAATAGTTGTGGCTTCGGCACCGAGCCCTGGGTCGTGCAAGACGCTTGTAAGTGACTGGCCTTTTGCTATGGCCTGCAACATGGCTGTCAGCTCAAGGTCATCCAGGCCACGGTTTTTGTCCAGCATTTTCCCAACGATGCTGTCATCACGGTCACCCACAAACATGCCTTGCGTAGATAGCAGGCTGGCATAGCCGGTATCGTACAAACGTATGTTTTTAACGATTTCTTGCAAGCCTGCAAGGCTGATATCCACCCCGGCAACCCCCACAAAACGCCCTTCATGAAGAATAGGCACGGAAATGGTGGTCAACAATACCTTTTTGCCGCCAAAGTCATAGAAATAGGGTTCGAGCAGCGCATTTTTTCCGCTTTTCCTGGGTACCTGATAGTAGTCACCTGGCCCTGGGTTGTCATAGTCAGCCAAAACGCCCTGCGCTATCTTGCCCTGGCCGTCTTCCCAGTTGAACTGAGGCAAGTAACGGCCACTTCCATCAGATTGCGGTGTATTGGCAAACTCAGCGTCACGTCTGTCAAAAGCGTTAGGCTCCCAGGCAGACCAGACACCGATATAGCCTGGGTTCTGCTGCAAAGCCATACGCAAGACGGCATCGCCATCACGGCGATCTGCGTGACCCGTAGCACTTAGCGCACCCAGGCTGGCGGCCAGCGTCCGCGCTGTTTCCAGGGCCTGCCGCAAAAGAGCGGTAGCATCTGAGCCACGACGCTGTGCAAGCTCGGTGGCGTAGTTCATGGAAGTACTTAACTGGTAGTGAGCAGCCTGACGGGAAAGTATCGAGACAGTCAGCGTAAAGCCTGCGATGACAATACAGGCGACAACCAGCAACAACTGATTTCGTAAAGTGAGTTTATGAAAAAAAGACATCAAACGGCCTTATAGTAGTTGTTCACCCTTGAACTAACTATAACGGCTGTTGGAGACAAAACATAAGCCTGTGAAGGAAATTAGCGGATATCTCTATAAACTTCTGTTACAGGACCACATTTCTGATTGATAAATCCGGCCTACGAATTCCAAACGCACGACACCCTGCTTTCAGCGCTATAACTTAGTAACGCTCGGTAAAAATGAACTCAACTTCAAGCAACTTCTATGAAATTAAGTGAAATCAGCGACTTTATTGCTATTGCAGAAACAGGTAGCATTCGAGCCGCAGCCCGGCAACGAGGCGTCACCGCCCCTGCCATGACCCAAAGCATTGCTCGCCTGGAGGAAAAGCTGCATGTCCCCCTGGTAACCAGAACAACAAAAGGAGTGGTCCTGTCAGACTATGGCCTGGCTTTTCTGATTCGCGCCAGACTGATCGTCAGCGAGGTCCAGAAGTCCATGGACGAAATGGCTCAAATGGGCGGACAAGGCCATGGGCAAATCACATTTGGCACCTCCATGACACCGGCTTCAACAGTGATCCCACACGCTATTGCTGATTTCAGGAGACAACGGCCAGAAGTGCGCCTTCATATCATTGCTGGTATGTTCCATGAACACTTGCCACGCATTCGCTCAGGCGTCATGGACTTTGCAATAGGTCCAGTTCCAGACGACGGCCTTGGCGCGGATTTCCAGGTTGAAAAACTATTTCAAAACGACTTGGTGCTGACTGTCCGCAAGGAAAGCCCGTATGCAAAAGCGAAATCACTGGCTGAACTGACAAAGGCAGACTGGATACTTGGCGGCCCTTCCTCGCATGGCCCTGGTTCGGCGGTAATAGACATGTTTGAAAGAAACGGCTATGCCCCACCCAGGGTGATGGTGCAGTCTGGCTCACTGGCGGTCGTCCAGAGCCTGCTGTTAAGCTCGGATATGATATGTGCCTTGCCTCGCCAAACCATCAGTTCTGAGCCACTCTGCCGACATGTCGACATCATCGATGTCAAAGAAACAATGCCGACTTACACAGTGAGCCTGTTCTACCGTATAGATTCCCCCCTGTCTCTTGTGGCCTCGCTGCTTGCCACACTGGTCCGGCGCCATGCCCACTACTGGAGCTCTGATATGGGCCAGACCAAGAAGCCGTAGATATTTACCATGGTGCTAAGTCATGCTTAGCACTTGATTGAACACCGAAACTTCACAGTTTGTTGGCCTCGTCTTAACCTTGCATCCATATTGCATAAAGTGACGCATACGCACCAAGCCACTACTGGCCATGCCACGCACGCAGTCCATACATGCCGGGAGACAATTATGTACGACAATTACGAAAAACTGTTATTTCGACGCGACGGCAAGGTTTTGCACGTTACCTTCAATCGGCCCGAACAGCTTAATGCATTCGGGTCGGTCATGGGTCCAGAGTTCTTGCGCTTCTTGCATGAAGTTGGTCACGATGAAGCCACTAATGTAGTGGTGCTGACCGGCATGGGCAAGGCATTCAGCGCTGGTGGCGATATTGATGGAATGCAGAAAATGATTGACAACCCCGCAAGCTTTGAGCAGACCTCCCAGCGATCCCTGCATATCGTCCATGCCATCCTTGACTGCCCCAAAACCATGATCGCCAAGCTCAATGGCACGGCTACGGGCTTGGGCGCATCAGTTGCGCTCTTATGTGATCTGGTCTATGCGGCATCCCATGCCAAGATAGGTGATCCTCATGTCAAAATGGGCCTTGTGGCCGGTGACGGCGGCGCACTTATCTGGCCTCAACTGATCGGCTTTGCCCGCGCCAAACAATATTTGCTTACAGGTGACTTGCTAATCGCGGCAGAGGCGGAGCGTATCGGCCTGATCAATGGTTGTGTGCCGGCAGATGGGCTTGACAGCGTTGTTGACGCAATGGCCCAGCGCCTGGCCAATGGCGCCTCCAAAGCCATTAACCTCACCAAAACAAGCATCAATCTCGCTCTCAAGCAACTTGCCAATGCGGTAATGCCAGCGGCCATCGCATATGAAGACCTGACGGCACGCTCTGAGGATCATGCCGAAGCGGTGCGCTCCTTCAGAGAAAAAAGGCCCCCGGTATTTACCGGCAGCTAAGCCCTTACCACCCCTGTTTTAAACCCTTAGACATTCAACGTTTCAAGTGACTGCGCAATGGCAGACGCTGGGATGCTGCTGTCCTTCTCAATAGTCATTTTATTTAGTTCGCTCACCAGGCGGGCTGTGTGCCATGGAATTATTTGAAAGTCCCGCAGAACGTTTATTCAGGAAAAGCGTACGCACGTTTCTAAAAGAAAAGCTGCCCGCTGATTTACGCGACAAGGTTCGTGATTTTGTGTGGTTGGAAAAGCAGGACTTTGTGCGCTGGCACAATATTATTGCCGACCACGGCTGGCAGGGTCCAACCTGGCCAGCGCAATATGGCGGTCAAGGCTGGACAGCCATACAGCGCAAAATCTTTGATGAAGAATGCCAGCTTGCCTATGCTCCACGCACGATCCCTCATGTAAACATGATCTGCCCGGTCCTGAATAAATATGGAAGCACCGAGCAAAAAGCACGTTTCCTGCCCGATCTTTATCGCCTCAAGGATTGGTGGTGCCAAGGTTACTCGGAACCCGATGCCGGTTCTGACCTGGCCGGGTTGCGCACCTTTGCAGAGCGCCAAGGTGATGGCTACGTGGTCAACGGACAGAAAACATGGACAACCTGGGCTCACTGGGCAGACTGGATGTTCTGCCTGGTTCGGACCAACAAGGAAGGCAGGCCCCAGGAAGGCATCTCTTTTCTCCTGATCGACATGAAATCGCCTGGGATTACCGTGCGCCCCATCCTTTCCATCGACGGCTGTCATGATCTGAATGAAGTCTATCTCGATAATGTTCAGGTTCCTGTCGAAAATCGGGTAGGTGAGGAAAATAAAGGCTGGACGATTGCAAAATTCCTGCTATCGCACGAGCGCACTGATCTTGCAGGCGTCGGCCTATGCAAGCGCCTGCTGCGTTGCGCCAAGCAGGCTGCATCCAGCCATTTTCGTCAGGGCAAGCCCCTGGCCGAACAGCCTTCAATACGTAACCGCCTCATCGAGCTGGAAATGGAGGTGATGGCACACGAATGGACCGTACTTCGCGTGCTCTCCCAGGATGACGCCGGTGAGCCTGCCGCCAATGCGGCCTCCATACTCAAAATTCGCAGCACCGAACTGCAGCAGTCTTTGACGGCCTTGATGATGGACTGCGCAGGCCCGCGAGGACTGCAATATGTCATTGCCGCGCGCACACAGGATTGGGACGAAACGCTACCGGTCAGAAAGTTCGATAACGCATTGGCCGGGAACTACCTGGATTGGCGCAAAGTCTCGATTTTTGGCGGCACGACCGAGATTCAAAAAAACATAATCAGCAAAATGCTGCTTACACAATAAAAAAGGGAAATGCATGAACTTCTCGCTCACTGAAGAACAGCAAATGCTGGAAGACGCAGTACGCCGTTTCGTTGAAAAAGAGTACCAAGGCTCTGGCTCTGGAGCCCTTGCCGATACGACCAGGGCACGCTGGAAGATGCTCGCTGAGCTTGGCCTTCTGGGCTTGCTGGTGCCCGTCGAGCATGGCGGTTTAGGCAAGGATATAACAGATGCCTTGCTCGTGATGCGCATGTTTGGCCGCGGCCTGGTCAGTGAACCTTATCTCAGCAATGCCGTTGTTGCAGCCTCTATTCTGGAACGAGCAGCTAGTCCGACACAGCAGGCGTACTGGTTGCCCGCATTGGCGAATGGCTCTACCTTATTCGCCATTGCCTCCGAAGATGACAATGACCAGCCTCAACCAGAGGGCGTGTTGTGGCGGGATGGGCGGATATATGGAAGGAAATCGGCGGTGCTCGCCGGGAATCAGGCCGATTGGCTGATTGTTCCTGCACAGTGTGCCGACACTGGCAAGGAACGCTTATTCTGCATCGATACGCAGTCAAAAGGCTTGCTGATGGATGTATACCCCGGTCTTGACGATATTTCTTCGACTGAAATCCAGTTTGATGGAGTCCAGGCCGAAGCATCCAGAGAGCTCACAGCGTTTATCAATGGAGTATCCAGTCTGGAATGGGGCCTTGACATGGGGCGCACGGCTTTATGTGCCGAAGCTTGGGGACTAATGGAAGCTCTTATGGAACAGACGCTTGAACACTTGAATACACGCAAGCAGTTTGGCAAACCTCTTTCAAGCTTTCAGGTTCTGCAACATCGCATCGTCGATATCATGGCCTCTGTGGAACAGACTCATTCCATAGCCCTAATGGCTGCCTCCGGCATGCAATCGGACTCGGAAACATTGCGGCAACAACGAGTCTCGGCCGCCAAGGCACTTCTGGGGCGCTACATCAGGCATGTGTGTGAACAAATAACTCAAAGCCTGGGCGGCATGGGCATGACTCGAGAATTCAAGCTGACTCGCTATTGCCGACGGCTGCATGCTATTGGCATGACGTGGGGCGATACCAATTTCCACATGGACAGATTCGGTGAGGTAGCGGCATGAGTATCATCGAACCACGCCTGCGCCTGTACAGTCGGGACGAATTAACGCGCCTGCTTGCGCCACGAAGTGTCGCAATCATCGGGGCATCGCCACGCAAAGGCTCTTTCGGCGAGCGTGTACTTGCGAATTTGAAAACCTTCAATGGCGCAATTTATCCAGTCAACCCGAATTACGACTCGATCTGCGACCTGAAGGCTTATCCTGATCTGGAGTCGTTACCGGAAACGCCCGACTGCGTGGTGCTGGCAGTGCCTCGCGACGCCGTAGAGGCGTGTGTGCTGTCTTGTGCTCGAGTTGGTGCAGGCGGAGTAGTGATCTTCGCCTCGGGCTATACAGAAACCGGCAAAGCGCACGGCCAAGAGCTAGAAACCAGGCTGACCCAAATTGCCCGTGAAACCGGCCTGCGCATCGTTGGCCCCAACTCCATGGGGTTTGCCAACTACGCCGATCAAGCGCTGCTGTCGTTTACGTCCTATCATCCTTGTGATCGTCTTTTAAGCGCCTCTATTGGTGTTGCCAGCCAGTCTGGAGGCCTATCGTTTTCTCTGGGTGACGCTGTCACCATAGGCGCCTCGTTCAGCCATCTGCTTAGCACAGGCAACTCCTGCGATGTCGATGTCGCTGATCTGGTCAGTTATCTTTCCGAGGACCCTGCCTGCAAGGCAATTGTTTGCATGCTTGAGGGCATGAGACACCCCAGACGCCTCATGGCGGCTGCCGAGATTGCCTGGAAAAATGACAAGCCCCTGATCGTGAACAAAATCGCACGAGGTGAACAAGGCGCTGCGGCGGCGGTTTCTCACACCGGGGCGCTCGCAGGCTCAGACGCTGCCTACAAGGCCATGCTGGAACGAACCGGCGCCATTCTGGTTGACCGCTTTGAGGACATCATCGAAGTCGCCGCTTTTTTTGCCAAGGCACCCAAGCCTCGAGCGGAAGGGGTCGCGGTCCTGAGCCCCTCTGGTGGAGCAGCCATTATGGCCGCCGATTTTGCAGAGCTGCATCATGTGGCTTTACCTCAACCGTCCCCTGTGGTGGCGGAACGCCTAAAACAGCAGATCCCAGACTTCGGCTCAAGCCGAAATCCCTGCGACGTTACGGCACAAGTTGTCAATAATCCCGAATCATTGGCAGAGTGCGCTGAAGCCCTCATTGGCGATGGCGCCTATGACGTACTTTTACTGGCTCAGCCGCAGGCATATGCAACCGCCGCGGCGCGCGTGGCCATGATCGGCCAGTTGGCTGCAAAGCACGGAAAAATCGCATGTAACGTATTAGTGTCCCAATGGAACGATGGCCCCGGGGCACGCGAGTCAGCCGGCAACGAGCACGTTGCCTTGTTTCGGTCCATGGACAGGTGTTTTGGCGCTATTGCCTCATGGCACAAGCGTGAGCGCTTACGTCTGGCACAAGATACCGAGCCGAGCGAGCTTCCCTGGCAAGAGCACAAACCCGTGCGAGATGCAGCACGCCTGCTTGATGCTGTTACCGGCGACGTACTTGGCGAAAGTCAGGCCACGCAAGTACTGGCGGCCTATGGCGTGCCAGTGACCCACGAAGAACTGGCACAAAGCGAATCTGATGCAGTCCGACATGCAGAATGGCTGGGCTACCCGGTGGCGCTCAAGGTCGAGTCTGCTCACATTCCACACAAGACTGAAGCGGATGTGATCCGACTGAATCTGCGTAGCACACAAGAGGTTCGCACAGCATATAAAACCATACTAAAAAATGCATATACGCTCACTAGCCCCGAAGGGGTGCGTGGCGTTTTGGTCCAGCAGATGATACCGCAAGGACTGGAGGTCATGGTTGGAGCACGTGAAGACGTCCTGTTCGGCCCACTGATTGTTATCGGACTTGGCGGCATTCTGGTTGAGCTGCTCAACGACACGGTGACTGCATTGGCTCCGGTTACGCCCGCAGAGGCAATGCGAATGCTGGAAAAATTGAAAGGTCGGGCGCTTTTGCATGGGTTTCGCGGCAGCAAGCCCATAGCCATTGACCGTTTGGCCGAGGTAATAAGCAGAGTATCCCAGCTTATTGCTGATCATGGAGAACAAATCCAGGAAATTGACGTGAATCCGTTAATTTGCAGCCACGACAGGATTGTGGCCGTAGATGCGCTGATCGTCAAAAAAACGAGATGCATGGTGGATGAAATTATGTGCATGAATGACTAAACAACAAAGAGTGAATCGTTACAACACAAGGAGACATAACATGAGTATCAATCAGATCATCAACAAAAGCAGGCGTGGTTTCAATGGTTTCATTTTCGGCCTAGCCGCACTTGGAACTTTCCCTGTCATGGCACAGCAGTTTCCAACCAAGCCCATTACTATCATCGTGCCTTATGCCCCAGGAGGACCAACGGATACAAGCGCACGAGGGCTGGCCGAGGGTATGAGCAAGGCCCTGGGGGTACCTATCATTGTCAACAACCGCCCCAGTGCAGGTGGTCTTGTGGCGGCCAGTTTTGTGACCAAGGCTCCCAAAGATGGGTACACCTTGCTGCTATCCGTAGGCACCATCGTAAGCACCAACCCACATCTTTATAAAGAACTGCCGTACAAGGTTTCAGACCTGACCCCGATTTCGCAATACGCGCGCTGGCCCTATGTAATCAGTGCATCGCCTATGCTTCCTGCCAATACAGTGGCAGAATTGATCGCCTATGCCAAGACAAAACCAGAGGGCCTGGCTTTTGGAACAGTGGGCTTGGGCACCCAGTCCCACATTATTGCTGCATGGCTTGCTCAACGCTTTGATATCAAGGTCGAACTGGTCCCTTACAAAGGCGTATCCCAAGCGGTGGCAGACCTTAGTTCTGGTCGTGTAGATCTTCTGACTGATGGGGTCTCGACTGCTGTAACCAATCATAAGGCAGGTTTAACCAAGATCATCGCCTCGATGGGCTATGATCGCTTCTTCATGCCTGACGGCGTAAAGACCTTTGCTGAGTCTGGCTATCCAGACCTGATCGCCAACTCCGATTTTGGCCTTATGGCCCCCACCGGTACGCCCGAGCCTGTAATCCAGGTTCTGTATCAGGCAATGGCCAAGGCGCTGGGCTCTCCCGAGTTGCAGCAACAAATGAAACAACGCGGAGAAAACCCTCTGTTATCGGCAAGCCCGGAAGCATATGGCACCTATATACAAGAAGAAACCGTGCGCTGGGGCAAGTTGATCAAGTCCCTGAGTCTGCAGATAGATCCACTTTAACGCAGCGAAAACGAACCATCACCAAGGTAACCCCTGGAAGTTCTGCATTTTTGCCACGATGATGTTGTCGGATTACGGCGCTGATGCGCCTAATCCGACCTACGCCCCCGACCACGGCCAGCGTGAAATATCCATTGTCGGCTACGTATTTGCTATTGCATGCTTTTTCTATTTCCGATACCATCGTCTCAATTTAAAAGCAAAACAGTCTGAAACAAAACTGCATTTTGGCTTTTATGACTCACTGACGACCACCGGAGTTCAAATATGCTGCAAAGACCGTCCCCCTGGATGAACGAAGATCTGGAACTGCTGGCCGACACCGCCCGGCGCTTCTACGAGCGTGAAGCGGTGCCAAATGAAATGCGCTGGCGCGCAGAGCACAAGGCCGAACGCGAATACTGGAACAAGCTCGGCGCTGCCGGCCTGCTGTGCATCAGTATCCCCGAAGAATACGGTGGTGGCGGCGGTGACTTCCGCCACGACGCGGTAATCATACAAGCACAGAACTATGCACTGGTGGGCGGCGGCTCAAACAATGTGCACTCTGGCATCGTTGCACATTATCTTCTGCAATTCGGCACCGAAGAACAAAAACGCCGTTGGCTGCCTCGCATGGCCAAAGGCGAACTGGTGGCCGCCATCGCCATGACGGAACCCGGAGCCGGCACCGACCTTCAAGCCCTGCGCACCAGCGCACGCAAAGACGGCGATCACTATGTCATCAATGGCGCCAAGACCTTCATAACTAATGGCTGGCACGCTGACCTGGTGTTCGTAGTGGCGCGCACCGGCCAAGAAAAAGGCGGTAAAGGCCTGTCCATCATCGTAGTGGAAACCAATAATCAGGAAGGCTATCGCCGCGGCAAGTTGCTCGACAAAATTGGTCAGCACAGCACTGACACCTGCGAACTGTTCTTTGACGAGATGCGCGTGCCTTGCGAGAACCTGTTGGGCCCCCAAGAGGGCCAGGGCTTCATCCAGTTGATGAATCAACTGCCGCGCGAGCGCCTGATCGTCGCCACAGGCGGCGTTGCCACACTGCAACGCGCCGTGACTGAAACACTCGCCTACGTCAACCAGCGCAAGGTCTTTGGCAACACACTGATGAAAATGCAGAACACGCGCTTCAAGCTGGCCGAGTGCCAGACGCTGGCAACCGTGGCACAAAGCTTTGTGGATGACTGCGTGCTGCGCGCAATGAAGAACGAGCTGGATCTACCGACCTCGGCCATGGCCAAATGGTGGGTCAGCGACACGGTTTGCAAGGTGGTGGATGAATGCCTGCAACTATTTGGCGGCTTCGGTTACATGAACGAATACCCGATTGCCCGGATGTATGCCGATGCGCGGGTAGGCCGCATTTACGGCGGCAGCAACGAAGTAATGAAGGAACTGATTGCCCGCAGCCTCGAGGCGCACGCGCTGGGCTGAATGCCATTTGCTTGACGCCCTAGAAGTGGAAACCATGGGGCGACTAGTGTCGGATTACGCGCCTTGCGGCGCTAATCCGACAAATCAGCCGCTATATTCGCATTACCGTGGTTGCATACGGATGGCACCATCCAGCCGGATGGTTTCACCATTGAGCATGGGGTTCTCAAGGATATGCAAGGCAGTCATGGCATATTCGTTTGGATGGCCAAGACGTGCGGGGTTAGGTACCGAGGCACTTAGCGACTGGCGTACGTTTTCGGGCAGTTTGGCAAGAATAGGCGTATCGAACAAGCCGGGGGCAATCGTGCAAACGCGTATCATTTTCGAAGCCAGGTCGCGGGCAGCCACTATTGTCATGCCTATAACACCCGCCTTGGCCGAAGCGTAGGGAACCTGACCGATCTGGCCTTCGTATCCGGCTACTGAAGCGGTAAGCACGCAAGCGCCGCGTTCGCCGTCAATGGGTTCATTCTTGGCCATACTGGCAGCCGCAAGTCGCAAAGTATTGAAGGTGCCAATCAGGTTAATGCGCACGATATTGGTGTATTTTTCCAGCGAACCGGGGCTGCCATCCCTTTCGACCAAGCGTAACGGCCCGCCCACACCTGCACAATGCACCAGCGCGCGAAAATTCCCGAACTCTTCGGCAGCCTCGATAGCCTTGACCATCTGGTCTCCGTCGGCCACATCGGCCTTGACGAAACGCACTTGGCCTTCGTGTTGCTGCTGCATGGCCATGCCCAGCTCTTCATTCAGGTCGACAATAACGACTCGCAAGCCACGGTCGAGCAACTGAATAGCCGATGCCAAGCCCAAGCCGGAAGCACCGCCAGTCACAATGGCTGTCATGTTTGATTGTAGTTTCATGGTGTTTTCACTTTCTTGCTGAAATAAAATGGGTACGGTAGGCAATGGTTGTTTGTCGGATTACCCTATGCTGATCCGACCTGCAAAAGCAGTGACCACAGCAACCACTGCCTTACTGAGACTTACAAGTCATTTTTAACACAAAAGCATCAGCGCACTACAAACTCATCAAAACATAATTGATGAATCTTGATTACATGCACAAATAAAATATAAAAATAGAGACGGAAGACTCAATAATGTATTATTGCACGCACATGCCGGACAAGACAGGCCGGCGTAAATATCGCATGTAACCAGGAGACAAAAAATGCACAATTTCTTCAGCTGGGCCGAAGCCCATCCCGAGCGCCTGGCATTGACCATGGCCAGTACAGGCGAGCAGATCACCGCTGGCGCCCTGGCTGTTCGTGCGAAACAACTAGCGCAATGGTTGGCTAGCCAAGGGCTGAAGGCGGGTGACGTCCTGGCAGTGCTATTGGAAAATCGATCGGAAATCCTTGAAATTGTGCTGGCCTCAAAAATGGCCGGGCTTTACTCTGCGGTAATAGGCACGCATTTAACGCCGCCAGAAGTCGCCTACATCGTACAAGACTGCAATGCACAACTGGTTATCACATCAACCAAGACACTGAAGCAGTTGCGCGAGGTACGCCATAACCTGAAAATAGCATGCTGGACAGTCGATGAAAGCTGCGATGGCGTACCCGCGCTCGAAGACTCATTAAAAACACTAACCGGTGATCCCATAGATTTCAGCGACCGTCCGGTAGGCCGGGACCTGCTGTATTCATCGGGCACCACTGGCCGCCCCAAAGGCGTGATGAAAGCATTGCTGCCCAGCAGCTATCGGCACCAGATGGAGCCCGAAGTCGTGGTCACAAACAAGTATATGCGCATAGACGCAAGCACTATCTATCTCTCGCCTGCACCGATGTACCATGCCGCGCCCTTGCGCTTCATGCTGCGTGTACTTGATCTAGGCGGGCAGGCAGTCATCATGGACCGATTTGACGCTGAGCAAGCGCTGGCGCTGATCGAGCGCCATCAGGCCACTCACAGCCAGTGGGTTCCAACCATGCTGAGCCGAATGCTGCAATTACCCGACGAGGTCAAGCAACGCTATGACCTATCCAGCCACAAAGTCGCCATCCATGCCGCCGCACCCTGCCCCATACCAGTCAAACAGGCAATGCTGGACTGGTGGGGCGACATCCTGCTTGAATATTATGGTGGCTCTGAAGGCTGCGGCATAACATTGATCCATTCAAGCGAGTGGCGCGAGCGCCCAGGCTCAGTAGGGCGTGCCATTTCCGGCCAGGTGCACATAGTTGGCGATGATGGCCAAGAATTGGGCACAGGCGAGCGCGGATTAGTCTACTTCTCTGGCATCAGCCTCTTCGCCTATCTGAATGACGAAGAAAAAACGCAGCAGGCTATCAATGAAAAGGGCTGGGCCACCTATGGCGACATTGGTCATGTTGACGAACAAGGCTACCTCTTCCTTAGCGACCGCCGCACTGACTTGATTCTTTCAGGAGGCGTCAACCTCTATCCACAAGAGATCGAAACCGCACTCTTGCGTCATCCAGCCGTATATGAAGCAGCCGTCGTAGGCGTACCACATGTCGATTTTGGCGAGCAGGCCTTGGCTGTCATCGTGCTTCAACCGGGCGCCGAAGCCAGCGAAACAATGGCGCAGGCCATTGCAGCGCAAACAGAAGATGTGCTCAGCAAGCTGAAGCGACCCCAGCGCATGGTGTTCGTAGACAGCCTGCCCAAACTGGAAACAGGCAAACTATTACGGCGTGTCCTTAAGGATCGCTACCATGATGAAGCAGGTGTGGCCGACCATGGCTATGATCTACGCAAAAAAACTTGAGGTTGTTTGTCGGATTACGCGCTACTCCAACCTACGAATGCTGCGTGCAGGAAAACCCAACATAACAACGTGCAAAGTGCACGTTTGATTTGGAAATGGAAGAACATCCCGCCTCATGATATCCGTACTCCAGCGTGTCGCCATGGCGAAAGTCATGGTCGACGAAAACACAATAGGCGAAATCGGCGCCGGCCTGTTGGTATTGCTGTGCGCCGAACAGGACGACACCCGCCTGGAAGCCGACCAGTTGCTTGCCAAGATTCTCAAGCTGCGCATCTTTCCAGACGAAAATGGGCGCATGAACCGTAGCGTTCAAGATATGAATGGCGGGCTGCTGATCGTCAGCCAATTCACGTTGGCAGCCGATACCCGCAAAGGCAACCGGCCAGGTTTCACCCAGGCAGCCGCACCAGAACTTGGCCGTGCGCTCTATGAGCATTTCGTTTCCCAGGCGCAAAAACAGCACGCCATCGTCGCCACCGGCGAATTCGCGGCAGACATGCAAGTGCACCTGATCAACGATGGGCCAGTAACCATCCCGCTACGAATCGCTCCGGCCAGTATCAAGCACTCCGGCCCGCAATAAGCATCGCTTGCCAACCCATCTCGCGCCCGCAGGTAGGTGCAAAGTAATTTCGGGCTTGCTCAAAACCGCATAAAGCGTTTGAATAGAAGCCTTGAAGAACATTTAAGTCTGAAGATGAATAGCAATCACAGCCGCAACGGCATGTATTATGGGTGGACCATCGTCTGGTCCGCAACGGTGGTGACCTTGCTGACGGTAGGCATGCGTCTGGGCGCAGGGCCTTTCTTCCTGCCCATGACCCAGGACTTGGGCATGTCTCGCAGTGATCTGGCCAGCATCATTGCCGTCGGCATGCTGGTCTACGGACTGGCCATGCCCTTAGTGGGGCAACTGGTGGCGTCTTGGGGCACCAAGCCAGTACTGCTCACTGGCGTCGTTTTGGTGGTCGGCTCCATCGTCGGCACTCTTTACGCTCAAGGGCCAATCAGCCTTGGGCTCACCTACGGCATAGGCCTGTCCATCGGCCTGGCTTGCGCCAGCCCAATTGCGCTTACACCCGTCCTCAGCCGCTGGTTCGTGCAGCAGCGCGGCATGGCTTTCTTCTTGATATCGGCCGGCTCCATGGCGGGCATCGCCGTACTCACCCCTTTATTTACAATCGCCATCATTGCTTACAGCTGGCAAGCAACACTGGTCGGTTTTGCCGTGGCCTTTACCGTCATTACAGTGCCAACCGCCCTGTTCATCATCCGTGACGACGCTCCCGAACACGCCGACACCTTGCCTGCGCACGTCAGCCCTGCAAGGCAAAACCTGACGCCGGTTTCGTGCCAAGTTCCGCCACCAGCCGCACCCCAGGCAACAACACCTCCTTTACGCGTCTTGGAAGCCATGCGTACTCTGCCCTTCTGGCAACTGACACTGGGGCTGTTCGCTTGTGGTTTCAGCATGAACCTGCTTGGCACACATGCCGTGCCCATGCTCATGGATCACGGTTTCGATCCGCAAACCAGTGCCTTTGGCATCGGGCTGATCGGCCTGGTCGCCATCTTCAGTTCATTCGCACTGGGCAAGCTCTCGGATACCATTGAGCGCCGCTACATTCTGGCCGTTATTTATCTTGTGCGCGGCCTGGGGTTCTTCGGCCTGGTCGAAGCCTTTGCGCCTTGGCAGCTATACAGTGTCTCGGCGGTGGGCGGGCTGGTCTGGGCGGGCAGTGTTGCCATGTCAACCGCCATGATGGCTGATATCTATGGAACGCGCCTGGTGGGCATACTGTGCGGATGGGCCTATGTCGGCCACCAAATAGGCGGAATGATCAGTTCGTGGCTAGGCGGGTGGGCCTATGAAGCATTCCATACCCATCTTATTGCTTTCGGCGCCGCTGGGGTCCTGCTTTTTGGCGCTGCGATCATCTCTCTTTGGTTGCCCTCTCGCGGTACCACCATCGCGGCCTTGCCTCTCGCCACGGCAGCCAGGTAGCTGGGCGGTTAAATTCTTGTCAATAAGCAACGCAGCAGCTACTATTTCGTGAAGAATTACGCACCCTGTTTCTTCTGGGGCGAATATAAAATCAGTTGCACAAGGAGACAGGCTGCCATGAACACGATAGACCGCAGGGTTTTTCTCAAATTGGCCGGTGCGGCCGGATTATCCAGCCTGCCAATAAGCATGCCGATGCTGGCCCATGCCGCTGCAGGCGCCAACCTGGAAAAGGCCCGCGCCCAGGGCACGGCGGTGTTCTACGCCAATATCACCGCGGTCAACCCCATCATGGATGCCTTCAAGGCAGATACCGGCGTTACAGGGCAATACACCCGCACGTCCAGTTCCAAGTTCATACCCACCATACTCACCGAGTTCAATGCCGGCAAATTGCTGGCCGACGCCATCCAGGCGCCACTACCCATGCTGGAACTCCTCAAAGAACATGGCGTGCTGGCGCCCTACCGGTCGCCCGCCGCTTCCGGCTATCCCGACTGGGCCACCAAAGATGACGCCATCACGCTTTTTGGCATCGAATACGTGTCCTATCTATACAACACCGATCACGTCAAAACCGCCGATGCCCCCACGCACTATGAAGACCTGGCCGATCCAAAATGGCACAACCAGATCGTCATGGCCGACCCAGCCACGCATGCATCAACCATCTCGTGGCTGGTGGGCCTGAAAGAACAGGTATTCAAGTCGGAAGACGACTGGATGCAGTTTCTAAAGGCGCTGGCCGCCAACAAGCCCATGTTCGTGGCTTCTTTCGGCCCCACCCCCGCCCCCATTGAAAGCGGCGAAAAACTAATCGGTATTTCCATGCCGAAATACATCATCACCAAAAAGCCCGCGCCGCTGGCATGGGGCCCGCAAGGCGGCCAGCCACTTTTGGGCACGGCACGCGCCATCGGCATCACCTCCAAGGCGCCCCACCCCGACGCCGCCCGCGCCTTCATTGATTACTGGCTAAGCAAAAAGGCCATGGAATTATTGGCCAACGATGTAGGTGAATATGTGCTGGCGCCGGGCGTATTTCCACCCATACCAGGCATAGACAAGGTTCAAGTCAAGCCATTGCGCGACTTGTCCGACGAAGACATACAAAAATGGGGCCGTGAATTCAGCAAGATTTTCCGTGGCAAATAAGCCATGGAAATACAAATCAAAGGCCTCAGAAAACACTACCAATCCGATGGAAAGACAGTCAAGGCCCTAGATGGGGTCGACCTGACCATACCCGCCAACGAAATTTTCACCTTGCTGGGCCCCAGCGGCTGCGGCAAGACCACGTTGCTGCGGTGCATTGTGGGCCTGGAAACCCCGGACGAAGGTGAAATCCGTATCGGCGGAGAAATCATGTGGTCCAGTGCTCAAGGCATTGCCGTACCGCCCGAGCGGCGCGGTCTGGGCATGGTATTCCAGACGTATGCCATCTGGCCGCACATGTCTGTATTCGACAACGTCGCCTACCCTTTGCAGATTCGTGGCGAATCCCGCAGCGCCATACGCGAGAAAGTGGCGCGCACCCTGCAGTTCGTGCAACTTGAAGGCGTTGAAAAACGTTCTGCAACCAAACTGTCGGGTGGCCAGCAGCAACGGGTTGCGCTGGCTCGCGCCCTGGTCGCCGAGCCCAAAGTCATACTATTCGACGAACCGCTCAGCAATCTCGACGCCAAGCTGCGCGAAGAAACACGCAAGGAACTCAAGTCCTTTCTTGGCGCGCTGAATATCACTGCCGTCTATGTGACACACGACCGCGTCGAAGCCCTGGCCTTGTCGGACTCCATTGCAGTAATGCGCGCTGGAAATATTGTTGAAATCGGCTCGCCCCAGAAAATCTACTTCAATGCCGACCACCGCTACGTGGCCGACTTCATCGGGCGCGCCAACCTGATCCAGGTCAGCATCGCAGGCCATGAAAACGGCCTGACCTTGGTAGATTCCACACTGGGCAGACTGCGCTGCCAGTCGCGCGATCTACCCGATGGCAGCGCAGCCACCTTGTGCATCCGCCCGGAATTCCTCCACGTGGACCGCACCCTGGCCGATGCCTCGCCAGCGGACCAGAACATAATCCATGGCAAGATAGCCAGCATGGAATTCGTCGGCGAGGTCTACGAGGTAGAAATCCATGTCGGCGAAGAACGGCTCCTGGCCCGGCTGGACCCGAACATGCCCGTACAAATCGGCGATACAGTCAGTATCCGGCTCGCCCCCCAGCACTGCCTGCTGGTATCAGCGTAAAACAAACGCATGAATCCCTCGCGCCCCGTACTGTCCTGGTTCCTGATACTGATCGTCGGCTTCCTGACGCTTTGTCCGGTACTCATGCTGCTGCTGGGCAGCTTCTCTGAAGGGCTCACCGCCTTCGGCGCTTTTACCACCAGCAAATATGTAGCGGCCTATACCGATCCACTGCTGTTCGACGTCACCTACAACACCATCGTTTTCGTACTTGGCTCGTCCATACTATCGACCTTGCTGGCACTGGTGCTGGCCTACCTGAATACACGCACCAACATTCCTTTCAAGCCGGTATTCACGGTGCTGTCCATCGTCCCAATGATGATCCCGCACCTGCTGTTTTCAGTCAGTTGGGCCCTGCTGCTGAATCCCTCGAATGGCTTGCTCAACCTCTTTTTGAAAGACGTATTCGCGCTGCAGGAAGCACCATTCAACATTTACTCGCTGTGGGGCATGATCATGGTAGAGGGGCTGCTGAACATGCCTATCGCCTACCTCATCATTGCGCCAGCCATGGCCCAGTTCGATGTGGCGCTGGAAGAATCATCAAGGGTATTTGGTGCTGGCGTCTGGCGTACCCTGTTACGCATCACCCTGCCCGTGCTGCGGCCCGCCATACTGGCTGCATTCATCCTGGGCATCGTGCGCAGCCTGGCTTCCTATGCAGTACCCAGGGTGCTGGGCACGCCGGGCCAGGTCGATGTCTTGGCCACGTATCTGTACGAAATGATCTCCACCGGGTTCGCGCCCGACTATGGCAAGGCCGCCGCGCTGGGCATGAGCGTGCTGGTGGCCTCTATTTCATTGATCGTCGTTTATCGCGCCCTGACATCCGAAGGCGGCAAGTTCGTCACTATTTCGGGGCGTGGCTTCCGGCCCGCAGTCATCGAGCTCAAGCGCGCCAGGACACCAATTTTCATTGGTGTCGGCCTGCTATGCCTGCTCATGATCGTGCTGCCTGTCGCCGTGCTGCTTTATACCTCGCTGGTGCCCTACTCCATGGTGCCCAGCGCCCGCGCTTTTTCACTGATGAGCTTCAAGCACTGGATAGACGTCTTCCAAGACCCTTTGTCTTTGCTGGCGCTCAAGAACAGCCTGTTCCTGGCGGTGGTGGGCGCCACCTTGGGCGTGCTGCTGTCCATCTTCGTTGCCTATGTCATCGTCAAGATCCGCACACCGGCGTCCGGCCTGCTCGAATCACTCAGCTTTCTGTCTTTTTCCTTCCCCGGCATTGTGATTGGCATAGGGTTCATGTGGTTTTTCGTGCAGACTCCCCTATATGCCACACTGACCGCGCTGCTGCTGTCTTATATTGCGGCTTATCTGCCCTACGGCATCCGCCCGTTGGCCAGCGCTTTTGTGCAAGTGCATGCCCACCTGGAAGAATCATCCCTGGTTTGCGGGGCCAGCCCCTTGACGACAATGCGGCGCATCATTGTGCCTTTGCTGATCCCCGGCGTGGTCTCAGCCTGGATACTGATGGCAACCATGTTCATACGAGAATTGACAGTATCAGTGGTGCTGTCACGACCCGGCACCGAGGTGCTGGCCGTACAAATACTGAGCTTTGCCGACGATGGCCTGTGGGGCAAGCTGTCTGCCCTTGGAATAGTGATGATCCTGATCTCGACCGGGCTGGTGCTTCTGGCCATGTACGCCGGCAACAAGTTCAAGGCGGCGCAGGCGGGCAGCTAAAGCCAGGCTGCATGGCACTGGCTTAACACCCTGGCCTTCCTGCAAAACCCAACTGAAATGAAGGTTTACAGCAACATGGAAAATCAAGCCAGCATACTTGTCACCGGAGCCAGCCGCGGTATTGGGCGCAGTATTTGCAAGCGCCTGATCGCTGACGGGTACAGGGTTACCGGCATTGCCCGAACACGGCCTGCCGATTGGCCTGACACCATGCCCTTTCATACCGTAGACCTTGGAATGCGGGATGCAGTCCGCCAAACTCTGGCTGAAATCACCGCACTAGCGCCGTACTACGGCCTGGTCAACAATGTAGGCTTTGTTCCTACAGGCCGCCTTGAAGACCTGGACACCACTGAACTATACAAAGCAGTCGCCCTGAATCTGGAGGTGAACATCCTGTGCGCCCAGGCCTTGCTTCCCGGCATGCGTTCGCTGGGTCGGGGCCGCATCGTCAACATTGGCTCGCGCGCCGCACTGGGCAAACCGGCGCGTACGCTCTACAGCACGACCAAAGCGGGCATTACCGGCATGACACGCACCTGGGCACTAGAGCTGGCAGCCGATGGCATTACCGTCAACGCCATCGCGCCAGGGCCCATCGCCACAGAGTTCTTCCTGGCAGCCAATGCCCCACAAAACCAAGACACGCAAAAGCTGCTGGCAAGCATCCCGGTACAGCGTATTGGCCAACCCGAAGACGTAGCCCATGCGGTTGCCTACTTCATGGACGAGCGCTGCAGCTTTGTCACTGGCCAGACCCACTACGTATGCGGCGGCATAACCATAGGGGCCGCCTGAGCCCATTCTTCCATAAACCAATACAACGGAGACACACATGACACGCTGGACAAAACGCCCTGAAGGGTCAAACTGGGGCGACTTCGGGCCCGACGACCAACTCGGGCGAGTCAACCTGCTGACCGAAGAACAGGTCTTGAAAGGGGTGCGGGAGGTCCGTGTGGGGAAAGTCTTTTGCCTGTCCCTGCCTCTGGACCTGCCTGGCGGCAGCGTGCTGAATCCGCGCCGCAAGCCCCCGCGGCTGGCAGCCACTGAGCTCGACGGCGTGCCATACATGAACTTTCCCATGGAAAATGTAGACGCCACCGCTATCGATGTGCTCAGCGACGACCAAGTCACACTGTCATTGCAATACTCGACACAATGGGATTCCCTGGCGCACGTAGGGGCTCAGTTCGACACCGACGGCAGCGGTGAACTGCGCAAGGTCTACTACAACGGCTATCGGGCCGGCATCGATATCCCCGACGCCCCCGGCCACGAAAAAAGCTCGCACGGCTGCGACCATGGCGCAAGTTTCGGCGCCAAAAGGCTTAGCATCGACAATTTCGCGGTCAAGGGCATGCAGGGGCGCGGCGTCATGGTCGATTTCGTACGCCACTTTGGCCACGGCCGCACGCTGATCGGTTACCAGGAACTTGCAGCCATACTCAAGTCGGACAACATTCAGATTGAAAAAGGCGATATGCTGGTGCTGCACACGGGCTTTTCAGAGGCCATTATAGAAATGGGTGGCAAACCCGATGGCGACAAGTTGCACAACACGGGTGCCGTACTGAATGGCGCCGACACCCAGCTGCTGAACTGGGTCACTGAAAGCGGTATTAGCGCAATTTGCGCCGACAACTATGCGGTCGAAGCCTATCCGGCCTTCAGCGAGGGCGACAAAAAATCACTGCTGCCCCTGCATCATCACTGCCTCTTCAAGCTTGGCCTGCCTTTAGCCGAACTCTGGTATTTGCGCGAACTGGCTGAATGGCTAAGCGCCAATCAGCGCTATCGTTTTCTGCTCACCGCGCCACCTCTGCGCCTGCCAGGCGCTGTAGGGTCTCCCGTGACGCCAATCGCCACCGTATAAACCGTCGAATTCACCTATCACCATGTCATGAACTTTGCCAAGCTTCTAGCACAACATTTTGCTGAACGACCAGACGCCGTCGCCTTCTACGACATCGACCGGCCAGTTCAATACCGTGAACTGATTGCCGAGTCGGAGCGTGTCGCCGCGCTGCTGTATACCCAGGGTGCACGCCCGGGCGAGCGCATGGCGCTTTGGCTGCCCAATTGCACAGCCTGGCTGGCAAGCTTCATTGCTTGCGCGCGCCTGGGCATCACGGTCATAGCCATGAACACGCGTTTTCGCAGTCACGAAGTGGGCGACCTGATTGCTCGGGGAAAATGCCAGTGGCTTACCCTATGGCCTGACTTCAAGGGTTTGCCCTTCCGGGAAATTCTCGACGATGTCGAGCCGGCGCAGTTGCAGGGGCTGAAAGCGGTCATGGTGGTAGGTGAAGCCAGCACAGAACAACTCGTGGCAGACGCAAAATCATTCAGCTATTCCCTGCCTGCTGCGCCTGGCGTGCTGGACGATATCCCCCATGCCTCAGACGAGGCACACGCGCTGGTATATACGACATCCGGTACGACCTCGCAATCCAAGCTGGTCGTCCACGACCAGCAAACTCTCATCAAGCACGGGCTCAATGCCGCGCATTACTTTGGCATAGGGCAAAACGACGCCGTCCTGCTCGGCGCGCCGCTATGCGGCGCATTCGGGTTCTCGACGGCGCTGGCCGGCCTGACAGTTGGCGCGACACTGGTTTCGTCGCCGGTTTTGAATCCTGCTGAATGCGCCGCACAGATCCAGAAAATGCGGGTTACCCACACCTTTGCCAATAACGAGCTGCTTGATCGTATTCTTGACGCAGCCAAAGACCAGCATGACCCATTCCCCTCGCTGCGGGTAGCTGGATTCGCCAGTTTTGCGCCATCACTGGAAAACCTGCCGGAACGAGCCGAAAAAGCGGGCATCAAACTGGTTGGCCTGTATGGCTCCAGCGAATTGCAGGCGCTGACTGCGGGCCAACCCCTGGACGCGCCGTTGGCCGAGCGCCAGAAGGCGGGTGGGCGCCTGGTGGCGCCCGATGCCCGGGTGCGGGCCCGCGACATTGAAACCAACGTCATCCTGCCGCATGGCGAGGTAGGCGAAATCGAGATCCTTGCCCCCAGCCTGATGAAGGGCTATCTGGACAACGAAGCAGCCACGGCCAAGGCCATCGACGCGCAGGGCTATTTCCGTACGGGCGACCTTGGCCACACGCTAAATAACCAGCATTTTGTCTTCCTTGCGCGACGCGGTGATTTTCTGCGCCTTAGCGGTTTCCTGGTCAACCCCTCGGAAATAGAAATCTTCATCAGCAGCCTGGACGGCGTATCCAACTGTCAGGTAGTAGGCGTGGCGCACCAGGGCAAGACCGTGCCTGTGGCGTTCGTCATTGCCGAGCCAGGCCACAGCCTGCAAGAGGACAGCATCATCACGTACTGCAAAGCACATTTGGCCGGGTTCAAAGTGCCTGTCCGTATCTGCATAGTGCAGGCTTTCCCTATGGTTGAAAGCGCCAACTCAAATAAAATCCAGCGGGGAAAGCTACAGGAACAGGCACTTGCGCTGTTGAATGCCTGCTGATTTTGTGAATATTCCTCATGGCGAGGCTGTCTGGTTCCAATGACGTTGTCTGGTATTTAGTGATGCTGTCCGGTTTCTTGTGACGTTGTCGGTTTCTTGTGACGTTGTCGATTTCTTGTGACGTTGTCGATTTCTTGTGACGTTGTCTATCTCTGGTAATGTCGTCTGGTTTTTTATGACGTTGTCCGGGGTGGGTAAAGCTCAGTGCGGCACGGCGTGCTTGTTTCCGCGTCTGCCTCGTACAGCCGGGCGTCGGCCGAACTCGCTGCGCTTGTATAGTTTTTTTAAGCAGTTTTGTTTTGTTTGGTTTTTATCTAGTTCTTT
>JACCER010000013.1 GCA_013416445.1 Alcaligenaceae bacterium | reverse complement strand
ACTAGATAAAAACCAAACAAAACAAAACTGCTTAAAAAAACTATACAAGCGCAGCGAGTTCGGCCGACGCCCGGCTGTACGAGGCAGACGCGGAAACAAGCACGCCGTGCCGCACTGAGCTTCACCCGCCCCGGACAACGTCACAAGAAACCGACAACGTCACAAGAAACCGACAACGTCACAAGAAACCGACAACGTCACAAGAAACCGACAACGTCATAAGAACCAGACAGCGTCATAAAGACAAACGCAACGTCGCCACAACCCCTGTTATTGAACGCGGTCTTGCACAGTAATCTGTGCCCTAAACCCCAGGAAGTTCCTTATTTTTGCTTGCTTTCATCAGCCGCAAGGGCAGTGCTGAAATCGGCGGGGTTCAACGAGGCGCGCAGCGCAGCGTTGACCTTGTCCGTGGTTAGCGCGGCAAGTTCCTTGTCGATTTTCTCGGACCAGTCAAAGCTGCGATCAAGCTGCATGTAATTGATCCAGGCCGAGGCCAGCACGTCATCGCGTGTGCGCGACAGCTTGCGATAGTTGAGCAAGGCATTCACGCCTTCTTGCACCTCGGCATCGGTAAAGCCTGCTTGCAACGCTCGTTGCAGTTCCTCGGCAATGGCTTTTTCAAGGCGCCGGCTGTTTTCCGGGGCGTGGATGGCATAGATGGTCCAGCCGCCGGACGGTTCGAAGGAAGACGCGTTTAGGCGGCTGCGGACATCGTAAGAAAGGCCGTCTTTGACCCTGACCCGATTCCACAGGCGTGAAGTCTCGGAGCCGCCCAGCAGGTAGTTGGCCAGATACAAAGCGGTATAGCTGGGGTCGGTATCTTGCAGCTTCAGGGGTAATTTGCTTAGATAGAATGCATTCGCTTTATCGGGCGTATTGATATTGAACGCCTTGGGCGGCACTGCATGGTAGGGGGTGGCAACCCGTTCGTAGGCGGGAGCCTTGCGCCAGCCATGCAGCCCGTTGGTCAGGGCAGTTTTAATGGCCGCCGCATCAAATGCGCCTACTGCTGCGAACTCTATTGTGCCTGCGCCATAAAAGCGGGTATGGAAATCGGCCAAGTCTTTTTGCGTGATAGCTGTGATATCGCTTTGCGCCTCTTCAAAAGTAGGTGTGTAGCGTACATCGTCGCGCGGCCAGGGGTTGTCGTAGCGTGCCAGGGCGCGTGATGCCAGCGCGCTGGGTTCAGCCATCGCGTTTTTTATGGACGTGCTGGCCTGACGCTGGTATTCGGTCAGTTCCTTGGCAGGAAAGTTAGCCTCGCGCAATATGTGCAGAACCAGTTCGGTCAGGGCAGGCAGATGGTCTTTGGTGGTTGACATGTCAACAGAAACCACGCCGGCGCCGCCGCCAAAGCCGACATTGGCTTCAAGGGCATTGAATTTATCCTGAATTTCCTGGCGCGACATGCTGTCGGTGCCATGCTCGAGCAATGACGCCACTGCACTGGAGATTGTGCGCTGGCCCTTCAGGGTGTCGGCAGTGCCAAACTGCAGCAGCAGGCTGGCTTCTACCCGGTTGCCGCGAGTGGGCTTGGGCAGCAGCGCCAGCTTCACTTGCCCGTTAGGCAGATCCAGCGACGACCGCTGGGTGCTGGCGTTGATGTTGGCGGGGCTGGGGTCGAAAGTGGCAACGGCCGCGCCAGCGGCTTCACCCTTATAGTCTTTGAATAGCTCTGGTAGATTCACGGTCGCAGCTAGCGGTGCGCGCACCGGATGCTCGGTGGGAACATACAGGCCGTCGGTGCGGTTGCTGGGCGTCAGGTAGGCGGCTGTAACGCGCTGGACTTCCGCCAATTGCATGCTTTTTACCCGATCGCGCTGCAGGAAAAACAGGCGCCAGTCGCCATCGGCGGAGGTTTCCGACAGGGCGCCCGCCAGGCTGGCCGGGTCGGCATAGACTTGCGCCCAGTCTATCAGCCATTTGTTGCGCATGCGGTCCAGGTCGGGTTGGGTGAAGGGCTGGCTGGCGACCGACCCCAGGCTGCTGTCCAGCGTGGTCAGGGCCTTGGCCTGGTCCATGCCGGCTTCAAGCTGGCCACCAAAGAATACATAGCCTGGTTGTCTCATGCCAGAGGCAAAGCCGAAGACCTGGGCGCTAAGATTATTGCCTACCAGGTCGTGATACAGACGCCCTGACGGGGTATCGGCCAAGATGCTGACACCCAGGTCCAGGGCGCTGAAGTCGGGGCTGGCAGCCGCTGGCGCATGGTACATGGCGGCAATCAGGGGGCTGCCGCCTTGGCGGCGCAGGGTGACCTGGCGTTCGCCGTCTTGTACCGGTTCCACCGTGTATTCGGGTGGCAGCTTGCGCTCGGGGCGGGCGATAGGCTCGAAAGCCTGGGCAATGGTTTGCAGCGTGGCGGCTGGATCGAAGCCGCCAGAAATGATCAACACGGCATTGTCGGGTTGATAGTATTCTTTATAAAACGCGCGTAACTGGCCGATGTCGACATTTTCCACATCGGAGCGCGCGCCTATGGTGCTATGGCCGTAGTTGTGCCATTGAAACGCGGCAGCCTGCATTTGTTGCATCAGTACCTGGAAGGGGCTGTTTTCGCCGCGTTCCATTTCGTTGCGCACCACCGTCATTTCAGAATCGAGATCTTCTTTGGCGATAAGGGCGTTGACCATGGCGTCGGCCTGCCAGCGCAGATACCAGTTCAGGTTTTCCGGGTTGCTGGCAAAACTGGCGTAGTAATTGGTTCTGTCGCTAGTGGTTGAACCGTTCGCTTGCAAACCGCGCTTGGAGAATTCGGCCAGGGCGTTATGCATGGTGGGCGTGCCGCGAAACAACATGTGCTCGAGCAAGTGGGCCATGCCGGTCTGCCCATAGTTTTCGTGGCGCGCGCCCACCAGATAAGTCATGTTGACCGTAGTGGTGGGCTTGGAGTCGTCGGGGGCAAGCAAAATACGCAGCCCGTTTTGCAAGCTGTATTCTGTAACCCCTTCAACCGAGGCGCCTTGGCTTACGCCAGTGGGCAGTTCAAGAGCGGTGGCGGGCAGCGCCAGAAAAGACGCCATCACCAGAGGCAGCAGGCGGGCTTGTATTCGTGATAATGACGGCAGCATGTGCAAATATCCGAAAAATAGAGAAATGAAGACTAAGGTCTTGTTGGTCGGACTACGCCTTCGGCGAATCCGACCCGCGTTATTCAGGCGGCTTTATTTGGACAACCCGCGCATGGCTTGTTCCAGCCCGCTTACCGTGACGCTGTACATGCGGTCGTGCATGATGTCTTTGATAATGGCGATGGACTGCCGGTACTGCCAATAGCCTTCAGGTTCGGGGTTGAGCCATACCGCCTTGGGCCAGTTTTCCAGCAGCCGTTGCAGCCAGGCTGCGCCGGTTTCTTTGTTGTAGTGCTCGACCGACCCCCCCGGTTGCAGGATTTCGTAGGGGCTCATGGTGGCGTCGCCCACGATGATCAGGCGCCAGTCGTCGTTGTACTTGCGCAGGATATCCCAGGTGTCGAAGCGTTCGGTATTGCGGCGCTTATTGTGTTTCCATAAGGATTCGTAGGGGCAATTATGGAAATAATAAACATCGAGGTGGCGAAATTCGCTGCGGGCGGCTGAAAACAGTTCTTCTACCCGGGCGATATGGTCGTCCATGCTGCCGCCGACATCCAGCAGCATCACGACCTTTACCGTGTTGTGCCGCTCGGGCACCATTTGCAGGTCAAGAAAGCCGGCGTTTTTCGCGGTGCTGGAAATGGTGTGATCCAGGTCGAGTTCAAGTTCGGCGCCTTCACGTGCAAAGCGCCGCAAGCGCCGCAAAGCCATCTTGAAATTGCGCGTACCCAATTCTTGCTGGTCGTCGTAGTCGCGGAATTCGCGCTTTTCCCATACCTTGACGGCGGTGCGGTGACCGGCCGATGGCCCGCCTACACGTATGCCCTCAGGGTGGAAGCCGCCATGCCCGAATGCCGATGAGCCGCCCGTGCCTATCCATTTGTTGCCGCCGGCGTGGCGTTCTTTTTGTTCTTCCAGCCGTTCTTTGAATAGCTCCATCAGCTTGTCCCAGCCGTGCTTTTCAATGGCGGCCTTTTCTTCGGGAGTGAGGTTTTTCTGGAATTCCTTGATCAGCCAGTCGAGGGGGATTTCTTTTTCTGTCGGCAAGGCGATTTTGAGCTGGCGATAAAATTCGCCAAAGGCCTGGTCGTAGCGATCGAACAGCGTTTCGTCTTTGACCAGTGTCATGCGCGCCAGATGATAGAAATCATCTACGGATGGCGGCATGAGCCTGGCCTTCAGCGCGCTGAGCAGAGTCAGGTATTCTTGTACGGACACCGGCAGCTTGTGCGCGCGCAGGTGGTAAAAAAAATCAGTTAGCATTGCGCAGGCCCAATTGATATTCAAGCTGTTTTTCGACTTCCCGCCATTCGCCGGTCAGCAGGCTGTACATGACGGTATCGCGCACCGTGCCGTCGCGGCGCAGCGCATGGTGGCGCAGCACCCCGTCTTTATGGGCGCCAAGGCGTTCAATGGCGCGTTGCGAGGCAAAGTTGAAGTTATCGGTGCGCCAACCCACTACGCCCGCACCCAACTGGTTGAAAGCATGGCGCAGCAGCAGCAGTTTGCAGGCGGTGTTCACGTGGGTGCGCTGGTAACGCCTGGCGTACCAGGTGTAGCCGATTTCCAGCCTGGCCACAGCGGCAATGATGTCGTGGTAGCGTGTAGTGCCTATGACTTCGCCGCTATTTTGATCGATGACGGCAAATGGCAGCATGTGGCCGTCGTTGTGACCTTCCAGGGCGGCCTGGATGTACGCCGCCGCGCCGCCCGGTTCGGGCACCGATGTAACACGCAATTGCCATAGCTTGCCATCGGCGGCGGCGTTTTCCAGGCCTTGCGCGTGGTCTGGCTGTAACGGAACCAGCCTTACCCCATGCCCTTCCAGCGTTATAGGCGCCGGCAATTGTTTGAATGCTTGCGTTGTGCTCATGCGTCGTCCTTATGGGTGCGTTGGAGGCGATACAAGGGTTAGCGGCGTTGGCTGACGCGGGTCATGGCGGCCAGGCGTTGCAGCAGGGTGATATCTTGTTCGTTTTTAAGCAGGGCTCCGGCCATCAGGGGCAGGTCACCCCCTGTGCGGCTGATGTCGGCAACTGGGGTGGCTTCGTTCAGCAATAGGCGTAGCCAGTCCAGAAATTCAGAGGTGGACGGCTTTTTCTTCAGCCCGGGCGCCTCGCGCAGCGCGAAAAACGTATCCATGGCGGCGCGCAGCACATCGGCTTTGATGTCGGGGTAGTGCACTGCCACAATTTCCTGCATGGTGGCGGGATCGGGGAAGTTGATGTAATGGAAGAAACAGCGGCGCAAAAATGCGTCAGGCAGGTCTTTTTCGTTGTTGGAGGTAATGATGATAAGCGGGCGGTGCTTGGCCTGTATGGTCTGGCGGGTTTCATAAACATGGAATTCCATGCGGTCGAGTTCGCGCAGCAGGTCGTTGGGGAATTCGATATCGGCTTTGTCGATTTCATCGATCAGCACCACGACGGGTTCATCAGCCTCGAAGGCGCTCCAGAGTGTGCCCTTGACAATATAGTTGCTGATGTCGCGTACTTTTTCGTCGCCTAGTTGTGAGTCGCGCAGTCGCGATACGGCGTCGTATTCGTACAGGCCCTGATGCGCCTTGGTCGTTGACTTGATATGCCATTGCAACAGGGGCCGGTTCAGTGCCGCTGCCACTTCTTCGGCCAGCATGGTCTTGCCTGTACCGGGCTCGCCCTTGATCAGCAAGGGCCGTTGCAGGGCCAGGGCGGCGTTGACGGCAAGTTTCAGGTCGTCGGTGGCGACATAGCGTTCGGTGCCTGTGAAACGATCAAAAGGCTGGGTTGGGGCGGCTGAGGTCATTTATATGCTTCCATGTTGGTAGTTAATATGACAAAGTTAAAAGACTTTGATGTAACGCATGCTGCAATTATCGTACAATCTGTATTTTTCGTTGGTTGTTTGATATTAATCAATTTTTATTCACTGCCTAACAAGAGCTAATATGAAGCTGCGAACCCCTCTGATGCGCACTTTTGCTGCGCTGGCCGTTATGGCTTCCTGTGTAATAACGGGCCAAGCCCTTGCGGCTGATGCCGCGCCTGTGGGCGATGCCAAGGCCGCTCTCGATAAGACCTCTATGTGCATAGGCTGCCACGGCATCCCTGGCTATAAGGCTAGTTTTCCTGAGGTTTACCATGTGCCCATGATTGCCGGCCAAAATGCTGAGTATATCGTGGCTGCCCTGAAAGACTACGCCACGGGCGCACGCTCGTTCCCCACCATGGAAGCCATTGCCCAGAGTCTGTCCGCACAAGACATGGCTGATTTGGCTGCTTATTACTCCAGTTTTAAATAATCGGGGGCCCGCATGAAAAAAATATCACTCGCTCTGGCGGCTTCCACTATGTTTGCGTTCGCTTCGGGCGCTTTTGCCGCCGACCTGGCCGCAGGTAAAGCCGCATACGATAAATTCACCTGTGCATCGTGCCATGGTGCTGATGGCAAGACATCGATTATGCCTGCCTACCCGATTCTGGCTGGTCAGCACGAAGATTTCCTGAGGCATGCCTTGCGCTCATACAAGCGCGGTGCGGCAGGGGCTCCGGCAAGTGCGAATATCCGCAAGAACGCCATTATGGGTGCAATGGTTGCGCAGTTGTCAAATACCGATATCAATAATATTGCGGCATGGCTGTCCAAGCAGCCGTCGCCATTGGCGGTGCGTAAGTAAGTTGGTTTGATACGCAGTATTGTCGGATTACGCCTTCGGCTGATCCGACTTACGAACTGCGTGTGGCATGGCGGCGTATCAGTTCCAGGTATTTGTCGCTGTCAAACGGCGTGCCCAGGCGCTGAGCTTCCCAGATGACTTCCCCCAGGGCCTCCATGATGACGTGCGCGGATTCGTGTGCATCGCGGGTGGCGAGCAAGCCCTGGAACGCGGCCTTGATGCCGGGCGGCTGATCTATGGATAGCTGTTCGTTGATGGCCAGATGCATGGATAAATGCAGGAAAGGGTTGGTGCGCCCTTGTTCGACAGGGAAGTCGGCTTCTGCGTTATCGGGGTTTTCGAGGTCGGCCTGGTATTCCGGATGCAACTCGACCAGATCCGCCGCCATGGTTTCCAGTGGGGTCAGCACGCCCGCTGTTTTGCGCTTGTTCCATGCGTCGGAAAAAAAAAGCCGCACCTGTTCGCGCGATGGATTAAACATAGAGTGTTGATCGTTAAAAAATGGATGTGGATCAGTTTAACTGATGAGGATGAGCTTCCTGGCGGGGACGTTGGTGGGAAAACGCAACATTGCTCTGGAAAACGCCCATTTTAAAGCCAGTTTGACGTCGTCGCGTGAAGATGTATCCTTAAGGGTTAAAATCCGATGGCAAACTAGGCTAAACTACTCTTATATAAGACCTTAGGTTTTTTTCACCTTGGTTCGTCCGATTTCCACTCCTTCTAGAGCACAACTGGAGCATTCATGTCTTATCAGCACATTAAGGTCCCCGAAGCGGGCCAAAAAATTACGGTCAATGCCGATTTTTCGCTCAACGTTCCCGAAGAGCCAATTATTCCCTTTATCGAAGGTGACGGCACAGGCGCCGATATTACGCCCGTCATGCTCAAGGTTGTTGACGCTGCTGTAGCCAAAGCTTATGGCGGCAAGCGCAAGATTCACTGGATGGAAGTGTATGCCGGTGAAAAATCCACCAGAATCTACGGCCCAGATGTCTGGTTGCCTGAAGAAACCCTGTCTGCTGTCAAAGACTATGTTGTGTCCATCAAGGGGCCATTGACCACGCCAGTTGGCGGCGGCATTCGTTCGCTGAACGTAGCGCTGCGCCAGCAACTGGATCTGTACGTCTGCCTGCGTCCCATCCAGTACTTCAAAGGCGTTCCGTCGCCTGTGAAAGAGCCCGAAAAAACCAACATGGTCATCTTCCGCGAAAACTCGGAAGACATCTACGCGGGTGTTGAGTTCGAAGCAGAAAGCGCCGACGCCAAGAAGCTTATTGCTTTCTTGCAAAATGAACTGGGTGTCAATAAAATCCGCTTCCCCGATACCTCGGGTATCGGCATCAAGCCTGTGTCGCGCGAAGGCACGCAACGCCTGGTCCGCAAGGCCATTCAGTACGCTATCGACAACGACAAATCTTCGGTTACCCTGGTGCATAAGGGCAACATCATGAAGTTTACCGAAGGCGGTTTCCGCGACTGGGGTTATGAACTCGCCCAGAAAGAATTCGGCGCACAGTTGATCGACGGCGGCCCATGGTGCAAATTCAAAAACCCGAAAACCGGCCGTGAAATCACAGTTAAAGACGTCATCGCCGATGCATTCCTGCAGCAAATCCTGCTGCGTCCCGCCGAATACGACGTGATCGCCACGTTGAACCTGAACGGCGACTATGTTTCTGACGCATTGGCGGCGCAAGTCGGTGGCATCGGCATTGCTCCGGGCGCCAACTTGTCCGATTCGATCGCCATGTTCGAAGCCACGCATGGTACGGCACCCAAGTACGCAGGCAAAGATTACGTGAACCCAGGTTCTGAAATCTTGTCCGCCGAAATGATGCTGCGCCACATGGGCTGGACCGAAGCTGCGGACCTGATCATTTCCAGCATGGAAAAATCGATTCTGTCCAAGAAGGTCACTTACGACTTCGCGCGTCTGCTCGAGGGCGCAACCCAGGTTTCGTGCTCGGGCTTTGGCCAGGTCATGATCGAAAACATGTAAGTTAGTCTGCCGTAGTATCAGGTAGTCTACGAAACCCGCACGCTGAAAGGTTTGCGGGTTTTTTGCGTTGGTTGGTTGTCTCGCTAGGAGTATAGTGATATCGCTTCATACCTCACTTTTTGAGGCAAAGAACGCAGCATGTTTGCAGTGCTCATTGACGGGGCGGTTTGCTGATCAAGGTTATGCCGTCAAGCTCAAAAGCGTGGCGTTATCAGTATTCTTTGGATGGGAAGCGGACATGGGCCGCGTTGCTCAAATGCGGTGCCCGCTACGTTACCGGGTCGTACGTGCTGGCTAAAGGATTTCCCAAGGCAATACGACTGACCGGGCCTGGCGGTCGCCTTAGCCAGCCGCGATGGAAGCGCAGCGACATTATGGCGTGGATCAACTCGCACACTGGCGGAAGAATCAAGCGCGGTGGACGGCCAAGGAAGGTTGACCCGTTGTGAACAAGTGATTACACTTGTTTCATGTTCACAATCAAGAAAACCTCTGAATTCGAACAGTGGATCGACAGCCTGAAAGACGGAATGACGCGCATTCGTCTCGCAAAGCGACTGGATAAGGCGCAGCGCGGCAACATGGGCGATGTGGAACCGGTAGGCGAGGGCGTCACCGAGATGCGTGAACACTTCGGCCCGGGGTGGCGTATGTATTACGTTCAGCGAGGTGAGGTGCTGATTGTCATGCTGGGCGGCGGCGACAAGTCTACACAGAAAGCCGATATTCAGCATGCCATCGCATTGGCGAAGACGCTTCAGGAGTAACGCACATGACCAAGACTATCAAGATTTCCGAACTGCCAGAGTTCGACATGGCTGAAGTCCTCAAGACGGATGAGGACATTGCCAATTACCTGACTGCCGTTCTGGAAGAGAACGATTCCGCCGAGCTTTCCCATGCCCTGGGTGTCATCGCCCGTGCGCGCGGCATGACCGAAGTGGCCCGGGCTAGCGGCCTGACACGCGAGGCGCTCTATAAAGCGCTACGTCCTGGCTCACATCCGCGCTTCGATACCATTGCCCGCGTGTGCGCCGCGCTGGGTGTGCAACTGACCGCCCGGCCCGTGCATTTATAGCCCGGTGATACGCGTGGGGCCTAGCTATGGATTTTGTTGGCGCAAGGCATGCAATTCGGGTTCTGCGCTGCCCATGGCTTGGTAGAGAGCAACGCTGTTGGTCAGCCGCTGCGCCTGTGCGGCAATCAGTTTGTTACGGCTTTCCTCGACTTGCTGTTGCGCTGTCAGTAATTGTATATAGCTGGCGGCGCCCAGCGCATACTGTCTTTGCATGGATTCCATGGCGCCTAGTGCAGCAGTGTGGGCGGTGACCAGGGCGGCCAGGCTTTGTGTGTCGTGATCGAGGGCAACCAGGATATCGGCCACATTACGCAGGGCTTCCAGTACAACTTGTTGATAGTTGGCGGCAGCGGCATCCAGTGCGGCCAGGGCTGCCCGTTTTTCGGCGGGCAAGCTGGGGTTGAACAGTGGTTGCGTAAGCTGGCTGAACAGGCTCCATACTGCCGAGCCACCGAACAGGGCGCCGGTGGTCAGTGCCTGTGCGCCCAGGCTGGCGCTGATCTCGAATTGGGGATAAAGCCTGGCCGTGGCGACGCCATATTCGGCCGTGGCTACGTGCAGCAGGGCTTCGGCGGCCTGGATATCGGGGCGTTGGCGCAATAGTTCTGAGGGTATGGCCAAGGGAAGTTCGGCGGGGAGCGTAAAACCGTTCAGGGTGAAGACAGGGATACCGCCAGCGCCCGGCGCACGACCTGCAAGCACTGCCAGGCGGTGTTCGGTTTGTTGCAGTTGCTTGTGCAATAAGGGTAATTCCGCGCGTAGTTGTTCCATCTGGGCTTGCAGGCTCAGCACTTCGTCTGGCGTGGCGTGGCCTATGCGCTCGCGCTTTTGAGCAAGACTGTACTGCTCTTCCTGTGCAAGCAATATGGCCTGTGTTGCGTCGGCTTGCGCGGCAAGGCGTGCCCGAGTAATGGCGGCGCCAGAGACTTCCGACGCCAGCGTCAACCGGGCTGCATTGAGTTCAAATAGACGGTGTTCCGTTCGAGCCAGCATAGCTTCCAGCGCGCGACGGTTGCCGCCGGCCAGATCCAGGTTGTAGCGTACGCCGACGTTGGTGCTGTAAAGGCTGAAGGTCTGCGTGTCACCGCTTTTACCCTGGGCGCTTGGGCTGATGTTTTGGCGTTGCGCGCCTGTTGTCAGGTTGACATTGGGGTACTGTGTTGCCCCGGCTTGCGCCGCATAAAGCTCCTGGCTTTGTCGCAAGGCGGCGCGGGCCGAGTCCAGGGTTGGGCTATTGGCCAGCGCCTCGTCTATCAGGCTGTTAAGCGCGCTTGACTCCAGCTTGCGCCACCATTGTGCGTCTATAGCCAGGCCGGCCACCAGGTGTTGGGACTGGCCCAGTGGTGTTGGTGCCGACCCGGTTTCACTGGCTACAGCGGTAGCCGTGTAGCTTGCCGGCAGCGAGGTGGTAGGACGCTGGAAATCTGGCCCTGCGGCACAGCCAGCCAGCAACCCGCCAAACACAAGTATGGCGGAACTACGCATTATCCTGTTTGATTGGCTTGCAGGGAACTGACAGTGGGTGAGATATGTTCTGATCATTAGCGGCTACCGGTATTTGGTTGTGCGTTTATTCGAAACTTCGCCCTTCGCCAGCTTCCTCGTGGGTTACGCCATCGCGGATGTGGTAAATGCGCTTGAAGGTAGGAATGATTTTTTCGTCGTGAGTGACTACGATGATGGCGGTTTCGAACTGGCTGGCCATATTGTTGAGAATGCGGATAACCGCCATGGCGCGTTCGCTGTCCAGGGGCGCGGTAGGTTCATCGGCCAGTATCACTGGCGGGCGATTGACCAGCCCGCGTGCGATGGCCACCCGTTGCTGCTCGCCGCCTGAAAGCTGTGCGGGCATGGCGTGTGCACGATGCTGTACATCAAGGGCGGTAAGCAGTTGCAGTGCTTGGGCACGTGATTTTGCATTGCTTGTGCCTGCCAGCATGGGCAGTAGTGCAATGTTGTCGGTGACGTCCAAAAAAGGGATAAGGTAGGGTGCCTGGAATATGAAGCCTATCTTGTCCCGCCGCAGGGCGCGCAGATCGCGGACTTTCCAGCCATCGTCGTAAATGACTTCACCACCCAGGGTCATGCGGCCTGCGCTGGGGTCGGTGACCGCGCCCAGGCATTTGAGCAGCGTGCTCTTGCCTGAACCGGATGGGCCTATCAGGCCGACCACTTCACCGGGCGCAACCTGTATGTTGACATTTTTCAGGGCATCGACTGCAGCGTCGCCTTTGCCATAGCGCTTGCTTAAGCCTTCGATGTGTATACCTTTACCATTCATGTTGTTACCCGATTGCTTCGGCCGGATCGACCTTGAGCGCCATGCGAATGGCAACGATGCTGGCCAGTATGCAGATTGCCAGCACGGCAAAAAAACCGGCAATGGAGTCTGACGGCACCAGCAGTACGTACTTGGGAAATAGCGGAGCTGAAAAAGTAGCGGCAATTTTGCCGACAACAAAGCCAATTACACCCAGGGCAAGCGCTTGTTGCACGATCATGCTGGCAATGGTGCGATTGCGGGTGCCTATCAGTTTCAGGACCGCTATCTCACGGATTTTGTCCATGGTCAGGGAATAGATGATGAAGGCAACTATGGCTGCGCTGACTATGGCCAGTATCATCAGGAACATGGCTATTTGCTTGGCCGAAGTGGCTATCAGCTTGTCGATCAGGATGGCTTCCATTTGTGCCCGGGTATATACGGTCAGGCGTTTCCAGCGGCGTATGGACGCTGCCACGTCTTCTGGCGTATGGCCAGGTTGCAAGGTGACCAGCACCGCATTCACAAAGGTGTTGGTGCTTTGCGAGGCCAGGACGGCGTCGAGCAGGCCGGGTGTGCCGGGGCGGTTGAACGCAGGGTTGGCCGTGGTGCGGCGCCGACTCTGCCAGATGGCGTCGTTGTCTTTCAGGAACTGGGCTTCCTGGGCGTCTTTCAGGGGAATGAAGATCATGGGGTCGCCGCTTGACGACACCATGCGCCGGGTCAAGCCAACAACCGTGTAATGATTTCGGCGTATGGCGATGCTGTCACCCAGCCTGAATCCGGTGGCGGCGTCGGCCACGGCCTCGTAGTGCCCGCGGGTAATCTGGCGCCCTGCTACAAGATAAGGTGGCCAGCCCGGGGTGGTTCCGAATTCGCCCGGTGCAATGCCTACCACCATGCTGCGGATGTCGTGACTGCCTTTGCGGGCTTGCATGGTCAGGTAGGTAACGTTGGCTGCCTGGGCGACACCTGGCATGGCCAGTACGGCGCGATAAGCGTCGTCGGGCAGGCTGGATGGTTCCGCATAAGGGCCCAAGGTATCTTTTTGTACTACCCAAAGGTCGGCGCCGCTGTTGTCCAGTAAAGCCTTGCCGTCGTCTACCATGCCTCGGTAGACGCCGGCCATGACCAGAGTGACGCCTATCAGCAGGCCCAGGCCTATGCCGGTGAACACGAACTTCCCCCAGGCGTGAAGAATGTCGCGGCCAGCCAGGCTAATCATTGGATGACTCCGGGCATGTGGTCAAGGATGTGAATGCGGCTACGTGCTGTAAGGGCCTTTTCGCTGTAGGCTACTACTTGGTCGCCGTTTTTGAGCCCTTCGCGCACTTGCACGTAGCCATCGAGGTCGAACGCGCCTAGTTTGATCGGAGCGAACCTTAGCTTGCCATCGACAAGCAGCCAGCTTCCCACTATGTTGTTTTGACGCTGGATGGCGGCATTGGGTAATGATGGTGCGACTGGCAACGCAGGTAAAACGACGGTGATTTCAGCCAATTCTCCAATCGATGGCAAGGGGTCTGGAGACGTATCGAATATGACCTTGGCGAGCATTTCTTCGGTTATGGCATCGGCTTTGGGTTCGATGTGTTGTACGCGGCCCTTGAGGATATCGCCCTTGCGCGAGCGCAGGACGATGTGGGCAGGCAGTGCGGCGGCCAGCCCAGAGGCGTGGATCTGGTCGAAGCGTGCGTTGACCCACAGGCTTTTGGGGTCGATGATTTCTATTATGTTTTGGCCCGCAACAATGGTGGTGCCGGGGTCGGCGTCGCGGGCGGCAACAATGCCGTCGACCGGCGCAATCAGGCGCAAGCTGGCCTGCTGGGCGACCAGGCCTTCGTAATCGGAACGGGCCCGGTTAAGCTCTTCTGCAGCGGCAGACAGACTGGCATCGGCGATTTGCAGTTCCTGGCGCTTGGTTGTGAGACTTTCTTCGCTGGCCGAACGAACGGCATGAAGCTGCTGGTAACGGCGTGCCTGGGTTTGTGCGTAAGTGTGCCGGGCCTGGGCTTCGCGCAAGGCGGCTTCGGCGCGCTTGACGTTGGAAGCTTGCGAGCGTACCCGGTCGTTGAGATCGATGGGGTCCATTTCGCCCAGTAATTGGCCGGCCGTGACGCGATCGCCTACATGCACGCTGAGGCTTTTGATGCGTCCGGCGTAGGTGGGCCCGATGTGGTGGGTATGGCGCGCCTCTACGGTGCCTATGCCAAATAATGACGGCGTGATTTCGCGTGCTTCAACAGTGGCTACTGTGACGGCAACAGGCGCGAGTGGACCGGAGCGCAGGCCAACATAGACGAAGGTGATCAGCAGTGGCACGATGATGGCGATTAGTGCCAGCGTGCGGCCTGTCAGGGGTAAGCGTTTCATGGTGCGCTCCGGATGCCGTGCTGGTAAATAGTAAAGACTTGTGCCGCGTTCTGGGCGATGCCGGCCACGTTGTTGGCCACGAGCGATTGCATGACCAGCCCCTGGATGGTGCCGACGAACAAGGTAGCGGCCGCGTTGGTGTCAAGCAAAGGGTCAAGTTCGCCTTGTGCTTTGCCGTTATTGATGACTTTGCGCAAACGTTCGCCATAGTGAAGCAGCAGAGTTTGCACGATGTGTTTCGCTGCGGTTTCCCCCGCTCGCTGCAGTTCGCTGAAAATGATGCGCGGCACGCCGGGGTGCTTGGCCACGAAGCCAATATGCGCCATGTACATGCCTTCGAGTGCCGCAAGAGGGGTAGAGGCATCTTGCATGGCCTGGTCAATGCACGCAAGCAGGTTTTCAGCCACCCAGGCCATGACGGCCTGCAGGATGGCGTCTTTAGTAGGGAAGTGGCGAAACAGCGCTCCCTGAGTCAGACCCATTTCGCTGGCAATGGCGGCTGTGGTGATATCGCTGGGGTTTTGCGTGGACGCCAGTTTGATGACTGCTAAGACGGTAACCGCGCGGCGCTCGTCGGCAGGTAGATGTTTGGCAGGCTGGAGCATGATGTAAATTCTTTAAAGTAAGTAATTAATTACTATCTTATCAGAGAATAGGAAAAAAATGAAATTTATTTTTGAGGGAAAAGAGGAATGGCGCAGGGTTGTTGTTCGTGGGTCGGATTAGCGCGATGTGCGTAATCCGACAAACAACGCCGTGGCCAAATAAACAACCTCGCAACTCGAATGAGAGGCGAGGTTGCCGATGGCCAGGTTGTTGCTTACTTTTGTTCGCTTTCCACCGTCATGTCCAGCACATACGCGTAGCGTGATGCGTCAGCGGGCGGGTTGGCAATTGTGTAGCGTTTGACGCGCAAGATGTTGCGTACGCCGTCTATGTGTTTGTAGCCTTCGATATCGTCGTAGAATGCCTGCCATTCGCCTAACTTGCGTTTGATGCCTGAACCGTCGTAGTCAACCGTGCGAACCTGCATGCACTGCTTGTTCGCTATGAGCGGGTGGCTGCACGATACCAGTTGGGGCTGGATTTCCAGGAATATCGTCTCGCCAACAGAGCCATATTTGGTTTCGTTAGTGGGTTTGCCGTTGAGTGTCCATAGGCTGCCGTCGTCAAACTTCAGAGTAAGCACGGGGGTGGCTGCTGCTGCCTTGATGCCAGCACCGACTATGGCCCAGGACTTGACCTTTTCCAGGTGGGCGCCAACTTCCTGTTCGTATTTCATCAGGCCCGGGTCGTTACACATGCGCATGGTGCCTGCCACCTGTTGAATCTGCATGGCAGCGCCGTTGATGCTGTAGCCGGCGATAAGCTTGTTGCATAAACCCGAGACCATCACGCGTTGATCTGTGAAAGTCAGTTGTACTGGCTTGGGCGTTGCCACTGGGGTCTGGTCGAGCTGCCAATGATAGGCGGTCAGGGTGTCTGGCGTGACAGAGGCTGCATCAGGTGCAGCACCCCCTCGTTGTTGGGCACAAGCTGACAGGCCTTGAATGGCCAGTACCGTGCATAGCCAGAATATTGAACGCTTCATATGTGATTCCGTTGTAATGGGTAAATTAAATTCGTTTGTACCTGATATTCGGATCAGGCGCGCCAGCGTTATTCGGCTTTGGGCACCGTGCCGCCCAGGATTTCGTTGCGTAAAAACAGGCTAAAGACAATGGCCGTGCTGGCGATGGCGGCGGCTAGCATGAAAATATTCTGGAAGGCATTACCTGAAGACGCCATGAGTTCGGTTTTGACCAGGGTGTTCAGTGGCACGCTGGATTCGCCCACCATGGCCCTGATGATTTCTGCACCCGACAGCGCACCGGCTGATGCTGGGGCGAGGTCGTGCAGTGTTGTCATCAGCACGGCCATCAGCACAGCGATCCCGATGGCGGCGCCCAGCGATCGGCAGAACACGATAATGGCCGTGACAATACCAATGTGGCGTTGCGCCACGGCATTTTGCGCAGCTACCGTTGAGGTTGGCAGTTGCACACCGATGGCGGCGCCCATGAAGCCTACGCACAGCAGGTTGGCGCTAGTGGCGTGCACATCGATGAACCCTAGCCCGAGCAGGGCCACTGGTACGCATAGCGCGCCGGAAAGTTGTATGTATTTATAGCGACCTGTATACGCTGATAAGCGTCCGCCCAGATAGGCCCCCGTCGGGATGCCTAAAGAAAATGGCAGCAGCAGCAGTGCCGCGGCATCGGCCTGGGCTCCTAGCAGCATCTGGGCCCGCAGCGGTATCAGTACCGACATGGAGATGATCAGCACAAAGCCGACGAACATGATGGCGCATGACAGCGACACCGTGGAATTGCGAAAAACCGCCAGCGGCAGCAAGGGTTCTATTGCGCGCCTTTCCTGCCACAGAAACAGGATGGTGGCCACGATGGTGGCGCCCAGCAATTGCTGATTCAAGCTGTCGAGCCATGGCGCGCCTTGCCCTACGCGGGTGATGCCGACCAACAAAGGGGTGAGCGCGGCAGTCATGTAGGCTGCGCCGGGGTAGTCGACCGGGCGCTTGATGCGGGGAATAGGCAGACGGGTCAAGGCGCGCCAGGAAATGATCATGGCCACGGCGCCCAGTGGCAAGTTGATCCAGAACACCCAGCGCCAGGACAAATACGAGGTAAGGAACCCGCCCAGCAAGGGACCGGAAACATTGGCCACGGCAAAAGCGGCACTGATGTAGCCTTGGTAACGACCACGTTCGCGTGGCGCGACGACATCAGCAATAATGGCTTGGGCCACTGAAATCAGACCGCCGCCGCCTATGCCTTGGAGAATGCGCGCACCCACCAGAAAAGGCATGGATGGCGCCATGGCACAGGCTATGGAAGCCAGCAGGAAGATGCAAATAGCCGAGGAAAGTATGATTCTTCGCCCGTACAGATCGCCCAGCTTTCCGTAAATAGGGGTGGCGACGGCGACGGCGATGAGATAGCCCGATACCACCCAGGCCAGCAGGCCTACCCCTTGCAGGTCAGATGCCATCATGGGCAGTGCGACTGAAACAATGGTTTGATCCAGGGCGCCCAGTAACATGGCCAGCATGAGGCCGATGATGATGGTGCGCACATCGGCGGGAGAAAAAGCCGCTGAGCCGGTGGGGGCCGTTTCCTGGCTTATTGCGACACTGCTGTCATTGCTGCTGGCGGCCTGGAGCAGGCGCGGGTTGGCTTCGCTCATGCTAGATCTGTAAATAGGGTTACGGGTGCAGAAAAACCTCCACCTGTTTATTGACAGTAGTTTACCCGCTAAGCAATTGGCAGCGTCACCAAAACCAAAAACTCCTTAACGCACTTCCGGCTGCGGCATTTCAATTTTGACTTCAAGGATTTCCAGGGAGTCCTGGCGATCCAGGTTTACCTTGATGTCGTCGGGATTGATCTTGACGTAGCGCGAAATGACTTCAACTAGTTCTTTTTGCAGGCGAGGCAGGTAGTCGGGTGTGATGCCATCGCCGCGTTCGTTGATGAGAATTAATTGCAGACGATCTTTGGCGACACTGGCGGAAGTCTTTTTTTGACCGAGCAGGAAAGATAGGAAGGACATACTATTTTCCCCCAAACAGGCGCTTGAACAGGCCGGGTTTTTCGTAATCGACGAAACGCAAGGGCTTTTCTTCGCCCAGATAACGCGCCACGATATCCTGATACGCAATGGCTACATCGCTGTCGCGTATATGAATGGCCGGTATCCCCTGGTTCGAGGCCTGCAATACCGATTCAGATTCAGGGACGACACCCAACAGCTTGATGCGTAAAATATCTTCAATGTCTTTCAGCGACAGCATTTCGCCGTCGGCAACACGCTTGGGGCTGTAGCGGGTAAGCAGCAGGTATTCTTTGATAGGCTCTTCGCTTTTTTCGGCGCGGCGCGACTTGGCTGAAAGTATGCCCAAGATGCGGTCGGAGTCGCGCACCGAAGAGACTTCGGGATTGGTTACCACCAGGGCGTCATCGGCAAAATACGATGCCATCAGCGCGCCGGTTTCTATGCCGGCGGGTGAGTCGCACACGATGTATTCGAAGCCCATGTCGGCCAGGTCTTTAAGGGCCTTTTCCACGCCTTCCTTGGTAAGCGCGTCTTTGTCGCGGGTTTGCGACGCGGGAAGTATGAATAAGTTTTCCAGCTGTTTATCACGGATGAGGGCCTGGTTCAGGCTGGCTTCACCCTGGATGACGTTGACGAAATCATAGACCACGCGACGTTCACACCCCATGATCAGATCCAGGTTGCGCAGGCCGACGTCGAAGTCGATGACCACTGTTTTATGGCCCCGCATTGCCAATCCCGAGGAGAAGCTGGCGCTGGTGGTTGTTTTACCCACACCGCCTTTGCCGGAAGTCACCACAACAATTCGCGCCATGACGATAGAATTCCTTTAGTTTTTAGTAAATCACGTAATCGTAAAGCAAAACTGCTGCAAAATTGCTCAGTTTTGCGCTTATTTAACCTTTGCTTGGCAACAAAAAATATCTTGATGTTGCCATGTTGGACGGGATGACGCCTGTGTTATTTGCCCAATGAGGTGATTTTCAATTGATCGCCGTCGAGTTGCACAATAGTGGGCTGATTCAGCAGGCTGGGGTCCAGTCGGGTTTCTATGACACGGTACACGCCAGCGATGGCAAGCAGTTCAGGGTCGAGTTGCGTGGTGAATATGCGTGCGCTGGAATCGCCGCGCGCACCTGCCATGGCTTTGCCGCGCAATGGCCCATAGACATGTATATTTCCATCGGCGATGATCTCGGCGCCCTGGCCCACCGCACCAATGACGATCAGGTCGGTGTTGCGTGCGTAAATGCGCTGGCCTGAGCGCAACTGGCGGTTGATGACCATAGCGGCCGGCGCCACTTCGGGAACCGCTGGGGGCGATGATGGGCGGGCTGCATTTTGGCTGACTGAATTGGGCGCCACGACAGGCACGTCTTGTTCGGCGACGGGGGGGCTGGCGGGGCGCTGCACAGGGTTGGCCAGATCGACCTGGATCAGGCCGCAAGCCTGGGCACTGTCGAGGTTGCTTCCTTGCGCTACAACGCCCACCTGGTGCAGGTTATGCGCGTTCAGCGCACGGGTGAACGCCACCCAATCGATAGGGTCGGTGATATGGCTGGCATCGATGACTATAGGCTCGTTGTCGAAGAATGAGCCAGCGTCGCGCATGCGCTGGTCTAGCGCGGCGATAAGAGCCGCTGTATCGGCGCTGCGCAGGACTACGCGCAGCGCATAGAGAGTGGCGCTTTTGAAATCAAGGGCCGATTGGCCTTTGCGGTGGGTAGAAGAGTCGCTCACGGTCAGGTTTTCACATTTAGGAATTACACATGGTTTTGCGTATCAGTTTTTTTGTGCCCAGGTATCCCTGAGCGTAATGGCACGATTGATAATGGGTTTTTCGGGTGTGGAGAGTTCGCGGTCGGCAACAAAATAGCCAAGGCGTTCGAATTGCCAGGTGGCGCCGGGAATAGCCTGGTTGCCGGGTTCGAGCCAGCCTTGTACGGTTTGGCAGGAGTTCGGGTTTAGGGCTGCCAGGAAGTCTTTGTCGCCCGCGTCGGGGTGGGGATCAGAGAACAGGCGGTCATACATGCGGATTTCGGCCGGAATGGCGTGCGCCACGCTGATCCAGGTGACATTGCCCTTGACCTTGACCGAGTCTGAGCCTGGTGTGCCGCTTTTGGTGTCGGGCAGGTACTCGGCATGAACTTCGGTGATATTGCCCTGTTCGTCTTTTACAAAGCCCGTACAGCGAATTACATAGCCGTATTTTAGGCGCACCATATTGCCGGGGAACAGGCGGAAATATTTTTTGGGCGGTTCTTCGCGGAAGTCGTCGCGTTCTATCCAGAGTTCGCGCGATAGCTGGAATTCACGCATGCCGGCTTGCGGGTCGTGCGGATTGCGCGGCGCATGACAGAGTTCGGACTGGCCTTCGGGGTAGTTGGTGATGATCAGCTTGAGCGGATCTATGACAGCAACAGTACGCATGGCTTTGGGGTCGAGGTCGTCGCGCAGGGCTTGCTCGAGCACACTGTAGTCGATGCGCGAGTCGGCCTTGGAAACACCCAGGCGTTCGCAGAACAGGCGTATGGATTCGGGGGTGTAGCCGCGGCGGCGCAGGCCGGCAAGGGTGGGCAGACGCGGGTCGTCCCAGCCACTGACGAGGTTGTTGCGCACCAATTCCAGGAGTTTGCGTTTGCTGGTGACCACATGGTTCAGGTGCAAACGGGCAAATTCGTACTGGCGCGGCAGGGGTCGCGCCAACTGGCCCAGGTCGGCCAGATGATTCAGTATCCATTCGTAGAACGGACGCTGGTCTTCGAATTCGAGCGTGCATATGCTGTGGGTTATGCCTTCCAGGGCGTCTTCTACTGGGTGTGCCCATGAGTACATGGGGTAGATGCACCAGTCGGTGCCGGTGCGATGGTGCGCCACATGGCGTATGCGGTAGAGCACCGGGTCGCGCATGTTCATGTTGGGCGAGGCCATGTCGATTTTGGCGCGCAGGGCCAGGCTGCCATCCGGGTGCTTGCCATCGCGCATTTCTTGCAGCAAGGTGAGCGATTCTTCGGCCGGGCGGTTGCGCCAGGGCGAGTCCGTGCCTTTTTCGGTCAGGGTGCCGCGCGTGGCGCGCATGTCGTCGGCACTTTGCTCGTCGACATAGGCGTAGCCGGCTTTGACCAGCGCCTGGGCAAACTGATACATGTATTCGAAGTAGTCGCTGGCGAAGTAGCAGTTGTTTTCTTCGCCGTAGGTCCAGTCGAAGCCCAGCCATTGCACTATATCGATAATGGCCTTGACGTATTCATCTTCTTCTTTTTCGGGGTTGGTGTCATCAAAGCGCAAGTGGCAGGCGCCCAGATAGTCGCGCGCCAGACCGAAGTTCAAGCATATGCTTTTTGCATGACCGATGTGCAGATAGCCGTTGGGTTCCGGTGGAAAGCGGGTGCGGATACGCGCAGGGTCTGTGCTGCCTTGCTGCTGTACACCCGCCGGCCCGGGCATACCGGCCCAGAGCTTGGTGGCGTAGGTGCCTTTGGCAAGGTCGTTATCAATAATGGTGCGCAAAAAATTGGATGCGGGCGCTGGGCTGGGTACAGAAGTCATACAGAAATAAGCTATCAAATGGCAGACGAAGTAAGCATTTTGCCACGTTCAGGCATATTTGCCTGCCTGCAGTGGTCATAAATGACGAAGTAGCTCTAAACTAGCGCACATTATGATGCAATCAACCCTATGGTTATCACAAATCCAGTTTTTTTCCAGCCTGGGTTTTATGTTGATGTTCTTGGTCATAGAGCTGGGCCTGGCCTGGGTGCTGCTGTATTTTAAGCTGCGCTCGCTGGGTTCCGTCCATGCCCCCTGGACCGAAGCCTATCGTTTTTGGGTACGGGTGTTCGCGCTGGCCTTTGTCCTGAGCTTTGCTGCCAGCATGCCGGTGCTGATTCAGTTCGGCAGCCTGTGGCCGGCACTGATGGACAAAATTGGCGATGTGGCTGGGCCATTGCTGGCAGCGGCTATTTTGTCAGCCTTTATTTTCAAGTCGTGCTTTCTTGGCGCCATGCTGTTCGGGCAACGTCATGTTTCCGACAAGGTCCATGTGCTGCTGGTTTTCATGGTGGCAGTGGGTGTGCTGGTGTCGAGCTTCTGGCTGCTGGTGCTGTTGTCATGGATGCATGCACCCGTCGGCGTCACATGGGTGAACGGGCAGTACCATGTGGCCGACTGGTGGAGGGTGTTGCTTAACCCCGCCTTGCCATGGTATGCCGGTCTTTTCATGCTGGTCAGTTTGGTGACAGTTGCCTTTCTTATGTTGGGGACGGTTGCCTGGCAAACGTTGCGCAGGCCTATCGATGAAAGTGGCCGGCTGGTTTTCAGGACGGCAGTTTACCTGGCTTGCATCGCCCTGATGCTGCAGGCTGCAGTCGTGGCGGGAACTGGCTTGATGACAGCCAAGTATCAGCCCGCTAAAGCGGCGGCTGTGGCAGCTTACTGGAACAGCGGGCTGCCACCCGACGTGGTCGTGTTTGCCTGGCCAGATGCGTTGGCGGCGGCCAATCGGGCTGAGTGGGCCTGGAGCAACTCGGGCGCCATGTGGCTGGGGCGCGACGGTAACGGTAGTTTGCTGGGGTTGGATCACTTCTCAGGCATGTTGCCGCCGGTAGCCCTGACCTTCTGGTCGTTTCGCATCGCCTTGCTGACCGGGCTGCTGATGGCGCTGGCGGCCTTGATTACATTTTGGCGGGCGCAGAAGGTGCATTACGACCCGGGAGCGATGTCGCGTGGGTGGCGTCATGTGCTTGCCGGCATGACGTTTTCGGGCTGGGTATTGTTGCTGGCAGGAATGGCTTATGTGCTGTTTGGTTCTTTTCCGTATGCGGTTACAGGCACGATCACCATCAGCGAAATCGTCGGCACTATCGATTTCGATATCTTGTTAAGCACTTATGTAGCTTATATGGGGTTTTATAGCGTGTTTCTGGTTGGTTTTTTCCAGCTTCTACGTTATATCGCCCGCTATGGCGTCGTGCCCATTGCTAGAAGGCGGGGGCGGGCATGATAGACGGGTTGGCTATTTCGTTGGGATTGGGCGCACAAGACCCCGTATTCTGGATGCCGCTGGTTTTCATGGCTTTGCTGTTCGCCATTATCGTGGCGGGTACGGTTCTGGATGGCTTCGATATCGGCGTGGGCTGTCTTGCTCTGTTTGCACCCACTGATTTGCGTCCGCGCATGCTGTCTTTGCTCAGTCCTTGGCGCGACGCCAATGAATTTTGGCTGTTCCTTGGAATGGGTTTGTTCGTGGCGGCCTTTCCCAATGCCTGGGGCAGCGTCATGGGCGAACTGTATTTGCCTTTGAGCATGCTGGCGCTGGGCGTGTTGTTGCGCTCGGTGTCTTTCGAGTTGCGCTTGCGCGCGCCGCTGGAACTGCAGGCGCGCTGGCTGTCGGGTTTTGCGCTGGGTTCACTGATTACCGCGCTGGCGCATGGTTTTTTATTGGCGCAAGTGGTGGTTACCTACCAGAGCGATTCCGGTTATGGATGGTTTTCCCTGTTTGTGGCTTTGTGCGCAGTGGCGGCTTATTGCTTGTTGGGCGCAGCCTGGCTGATTATGCGGGTTGCCGGAGAGCTGCGGGCGCGTGCCGTGATGTGGGGCCGCCGTGCGGTGCGCTGGGCTGCCGCTGGGGCGGTGGGGGTGTCGGTGGTGCTGGCTTTCAGCAATGCGGGCATTTTCCTGAAATGGAGCGATGGCCCGCATTGGCCGCTGGTGGTAATGCTTTGGGTGGCGGTGCTGATTTGTTTTATTTCAATCGAAATGTGTTTCCAGCGCATGATTAATAGCAGCTACCGGACAACGGCCTTGCCGTTTGTGATGACGCTGCTGGTGTTTTTGATTACGCTGGGTGGGTTGGGCTACAGCTTCTTTCCTTATCTGGTGCTGGACAACATCACAATCTGGGATGCCGCCGCGTCGGTTGATTCACTGCGCCTGGTGCTGGCAGCCACGGTGGTGTCTTTGCCTGTCGCTTTGATTTTCAATATATGGGTGTACTGGCACATGTTCGGGTTGTCTATCGCGCCGACTCCACCAGATTTCGTAGAGAAGCGTGGGTCGGATTAGGCGCGTCAGGAAATATCCAGCGGCAAAAATATCGAGACTTCCAGCCCCCCTGATTCTGCAGTCCCCAATTCCAGCCTGCCATGGTGCGCTTTCGCTATGGCTTCGGCCAAGGCCAGCCCCAGGCCTACGGAGCCGGTCAGCGTGCGGGCGTCGTCCAGCCGGGAAAATGGCCGCAGCGCTTCTATGCGCCGTTCTGCTGAAATACCTGGGCCGTGGTCGGAGACTGTGATAATTGCTTGGCCATCTTGGCTACGCAGCGTGATTTCAACCGGCGGCTTGCCATGATTCAGCGCATTCGTGATCAGATTGTCCAGCAAGCGCCCCAGCGCGATTCTATCGGCCTTGATCGGCAGCCCGACGAGGCTGGTTTGGACCAGCTTTACCGGGCTGCCAGTGGTCTCCCAGGCGGAAACCTGTTCTTCCAGCCAAGTATCCAGCGGCATCGGCGCAAACTGATAAGAGCCCGGATCAGACCCACGCACAAAACCGATAAACTGATTCACCATGCGTTGCATGTCTTGTACATCTTTCAACATGCCTTCTTTGAAAGTCGGGTCGTCAACCATTTCTATGCGCAGCCACATCCGCGATAGTGGCCCTTTCAGGTCGTGCGGCAGGCCGGCAAGCAAGGTGCGCTGTACCGCGCTGGACTCGGCCAGCGTGTCGAGCATGGCGTTAAACCTTTCACCCAGTATGCGTGTTTCGCTGGGTCCGGATGGCGTTACGCGCTGTGGCTGGCCGGCGGCCAACTGGTCGGCGGCTTTGGCCAGGCGAGTCAGGGGGCGGGTGATATGCCATGAAAATGCAGCCGATAGCAGCAGGAAAAACCCCATGCCGGTCAGCCAGACCACGATCATGGGCGTGGCAACGGGCGGTGCTATGCGGTCTAGCGGTATGACCAGCCATTCCCGGTTCTGCTCGGATTCTGGCAGTTGCGGATCTGGCAACATGGAAATATACAGCCTGGGTTGCGGCCCACGCGAAAGTGCAACGCGGGTATCGTCGCTAAGCCGCTGGTTCAGGGCAACTACAAATGAACGCAAATTGTTGCGTATGTCGTTAGGCGGCGGCGGGCTGGCGTGTTTATGGCGATCACTCGTTGAAGGACGGCGTCTTTCCAGGCTGGCGTCTGAGGGCAGCCGGCGCGACCAAAGATGCCATTCGTTCAGCGATGCATTGCGTACGAAGTCGGGGCGCTGCTCGGCCGGGATTTCAGCCAATGCTGCTTGTAGCGTGCGTATGGTGGTGGCGGTGAATTCTACGGTGACTTCTTCGGTAAATTGCTTGCGGTAATAAGAAATGGTGCCAAAGGTGGCGGCCTGCACCAGCAATATAGTGCCCAGTGTCAGCAGCACCATGCGCGCGCGCAGGGATCTAGGTAAAAATGAACGCAGCTTCATGATGGGGTTCAAGGTGAAAACCGGTACCCGACTCCCCATACGGTTTGTATCCAGCGCGGCTGCTTGGGGTCGTCTTCTATGGCTCGCCGCAGGCGCAGTATGGCGATATCTATGGCGCGGTCATTGCGTTCGCCTTCGTCGTCGTCGCGCGCCAGCGCCAGCAGGCGTTCACGCGATAATGGCTTGCCGGGGTTATTCACCAGTGCTTCCAGCAAATTGACTTCGCCGCCGGTCAGCTTGATGATTTCGGTTTCTTTGCTTAGCTGGCGTGTCGTGGGGTCGAATACAAAAGGGCCAAAGGCGACAGGCTGGTCTTTGGTAAGCGCCGAGGCGCCTTTTTTACGGCGCAGCACGGCTTCAATGCGAGCCAGCAGTTCGCGCGGATCAAAGGGCTTGCCCAGGTAATCGTCGGCCCCGGCTTCCAGGCCTATGACCCGGTCTACCGTTTCGTCGCGTGCCGTGAGTAAAATAACGGGTATGTCTTCGCCCAGTTGGCGCAGGCGCCGACAGGCCTCGGCGCCATCGCCATCGGGCATCATGCGGTCGAGTACGATCAGGTCGGGCGAGTATCTTTGTATGCGCGCAGGCAAGTCGCTGGCATCAGGTGCAAGCAACGTGTCATAGTGATGGCGGTTAAGATAGTCGGCCAGCAATTGGCGCAGGGCCGGGTCGTCATCGACAACCAGTACTTTTACTAGGGGATTTTCCATAGGCCAAAGTGTGCCCCTTGGCCTGGTGTCTGGCAAGCGCCTAGAAATCAATTGAAATAGGTGTTGAGCTTGCTGCAGGGTCTTGCAGCTAATTTTGTACAGGAAACACATGATAGGGCACACCGTACAGGCCATGCGCCAACGCCTTGCAGGGTATTTATGGCTTTCGGATCTTCCCGCCATGCTGGGCTGGGCGGTGCTGGTGGGCGTGCTGGGGGCGTTTGCCACCATCGCCTTCCACGAAGGCATGCGCTTGGTTCAGCAACTGGTAACCGGCCATAGCGGCTCTATCGTGGGTGTGACCAAGGCGTTGCCTTGGTACGGGCGCTTGCTGTTTCCTGCCGCAGGAGGCCTGGTGGCGGGCTTGTTGTTGTGGGCCGCATCAAAATTCAAGACCAGCGCCAACTCCGATTATATGGAGGCGGTGGCCATAGGTGATGGACGATTGTCGATAGGGCAAGGCCTGTTGCGCTCGCTGTCTTCTTTATGCTCGGTGGCGTCGGGCGGTTCGTTGGGGCGAGAAGGCGCCATGGTGCACCTGGCGTCGCTTAGCGCCTCGGCCATAGGCCGGTTTACTTATTTTGGCACCGGGCGCTTGCGCTTGCTGGTGGCGTGCGGGGCGGCGGCAGGCGTGGCCTCGGCCTATGGCGCTCCGATTGCAGGGGCGCTGTTCGTGGCGGAAATCGTGCTGGGCACCATGGCGATGCAAAGTTTTGGGCCGCTGATCATTGCGGCGGCATCGGCCAATATTGTGATGCGCATGACCGGGCACTATCAAACCACTTATGCCATGGTCAATATGCCCGAGCTTCCTGGCATAGAGGTGCTGCCTTTTGTATTGTTGGGGGTATTGTCTGGCCTGACTGCCCCCTTGTTTTTAAAGCTTTTGTCTTTGTTCAAACGCGAGTTCAAACGTACAGGCCTGCCCTTGCCAGCACGGCTGGCGCTGGGCGGTTTCTTGCTGGGCCTAGTGCTGATCATCATGCCTGAAGTGGCCGGCAATGGCTATAGCGTGGTGCATTCCTTGTTGCATACCTCGTGGACCTGGTACGCCGTGATTTTGATCCTGCTGTTCAAGGTGTTGGCTACCGCACTGACAGTAGGGTCGGGCGCGGTGGGTGGCGTATTTACCCCTGCGCTTTTCGTGGGTGCGGCGTTTGGCACCTTGTTTGGCCAGATATTGGGCTATCTGTGGCCGGGCATGACGGCTGAAACCTACATGTATACCCTGGTGGGCATGGGCAGTTTTCTGGGTGCGGCAACCAGTGCCCCCCTGATGGCGATACTGATGATCTTTGAAATGACGCTCAGCTATCAAATTGTCTTGCCCCTGATGCTGGCTTGCGTGATATCGTATTTTGTGTCGCGCGCCATTGCGAAGGTGGCGATGTACGAAGTCACGGTGGTACGTGATCGCGATGCCTCGCTGCGCCAGAGGCTGCGCTACACCACCCTTGAAGAACTGCTGCGGCCAGCCGCTACGGTTGTCGTTACCACGGCGCCCGTACGTGTAGCCTTGCAAATGTTTGTCGATTACCCTGTCAAGTATCTGTATGTGGTTGACGAAGACAACGTGTATCAGGGGGTGATTGCCCAGCAAGACCTGACCAGTCTGCTGCTGAACCAGGGCGATATACACAGCAAGCAGGCTGGCGAAGTGTTGCGTCGCGACTTCGTCAAGACACTACGCCTTGACATGAGCCTGGACCAGGCTCAGGATTACTTCGTGGCCTTCCAGGGTGAACGCCTGCCCGTCGTTTCCCGAGACGAGCATCCCCGTTTGCTGGGGGTGGTGTACAAGTCGTCGGTGCTGGAAAAATACAGCGCTATTAAAAAATCGGTTGATGCCACCGGCGAAGCCATGCTCGATTTCGGGCCAGAGCGTCGGCCGCGTCAACGGTAAGTTTTTATTAATGCCCGATAAACCGGGCTTTTTGGTTTCAATGAGGTTACTTGCTGTTATTCAAGTTTTGGGCAGCGTGCTTGCAGGGTGCGCGGCTTGGTCATGTGCTTACGCGGCTGGTGGTGGTACGGGCCCCGTGCTAAGCGATATTGCTCCCGTTAAACTGTATTCCGTCCCACCCATCGAGCTGCGGGCGCCGGTAGCTTTGCCGGCTCCTGCTGATCTCGGCGCCATGTTTTATGCAGAGTTGCCTCCTGATGACGCGGCAATGACTGATGTTGCTTTTGACCTTTTCTGGGAATCAGGCAATTTTGGACTTTGGCGTGAGCAGAAGGCTAGGCTTGACTCGCCGGGCTTGCGCGGCTGGCGACGGCGTGGAGCCCGACGCATGAGCAGCGCCTGGTTGTCGGCGCCGTCGCGAGCCCCCTGGACCTTAGGTTCCAGCAACTGGCGCTACGCTGGCGAGCATGGGCTGGGCATTACCCTTGGCAGTGATGCCATGGCCGTGCCCGCCTGGGGCAATGCAGTGCGTCTGGGTGGCATCAGTGTTACACAGTCTTCCCTGGCAAACTCCAGCGATGCCAGCGCTTGGCGGTATTCGATGGCGGTGGGTGCACTGGATTATTCTCCGCCTCAGACGCAGGGCGATCTGGTTTACGGTCCAACCGCCAGCAATGCCGTGGTCAGCTACAGGCTGGATCGCCAACTGGTGCTGGAATCGCAGCTCGAGATGGCGCCTGACCTGCTGACCACCGGCCTGGGCGGGCGCTATAAAACCCAGGGCTGGGGCGCCTGGAGCGCGGGGGTGGCCAGGGCCAGTTATGGCGAGCAAAATGGCTGGCGCTATCAGGCTGTATACGATGTCGATGTGCTTGATGATTTGCGCTTGTCGTGGGTAAAAGAAAGCTATACGCCGGGTTTTGTCGACCTTAGCCGTTATCAGGATGCCGCTGCGTCTGTGGGCGGCGTACGCGACCGGCTTATCGCGACCATCCCTTTGGGGCGCTGGGGAGATCTGGCCGGAACATACGAGAATTCCCGCTCGTCCATGGGCGACGTGCAGCGCCGTTTCGGTTTTACGCAGCAGTTTTGGTATAGCCCGAATCTGCGCATCGGCCTGCAGGCAGAACGTCAGTTAGTCACTGGCGACTATGATGTGGGTATCCGTTTTTCAGTACCCATTAATTAGCACATGTCTATTTCGTCTTTAGAAACACTGCAGCAAGTCTTTGGCTACGATTCCTTTCGTGGTGATCAGCAGGCCATAATCGAGCATGTCGTGCAGGGCGGCGATGCCTTGGTGCTCATGCCGACTGGCGGCGGAAAGTCGCTTTGTTATCAGATACCCGCCTTGGTGCGCCCTGGCACGGGTGTCGTTATTTCCCCACTGATCGCGCTTATGCAGGATCAGGTCGACGCCTTGCTTGAGCTGGGCGTGCGTGCGGCTTTTCTTAATTCATCACAAGACTGGCGCACTTCGCGCGATGTCGAGCAGGCTTTTTTAAGCGGCCAGCTCGATCTGCTTTATGTGGCCCCTGAAAGGCTGCTGACCGACCGCTGCCTGGAACTGTTGTCCAATGGGCATGTCTCGCTGTTTGCTATCGACGAGGCACATTGCGTGTCGCAATGGGGGCATGATTTCCGCCCGGAATACCTGGGTCTGTCGATTTTGCATGAACGCTGGCCCGAGGTGCCGCGTCTTGCCCTGACGGCGACAGCCACCGCCGTTACGCGACGCGAGATTGCCGAGCGCCTGACGCTGAATGGTGCGCCTCATTTTGTGGCTAGTTTCGACCGGCCCAACATCCGTTATCGCATCATTGAAAAAAATGAAGTCAGGCGGCAGTTGCTGGCTTTTATCCAGGCCGAGCATCAGGGTGATTGCGGGATTGTGTATTGCCTGTCACGGGCCAGGGTTGAGGAAACCGCCGATTTTCTTTGTCAGCACGGCATTGCGGCATTGCCTTACCATGCGGGCCTGAATCCTTCCGTGCGTGCCGCCAATCAGGCGCGTTTTTTGCGGGAGGAGGGCATGGTCATGGTGGCCACGATTGCGTTTGGCATGGGGGTGAACAAGCCTGATGTGCGCTTTGTGGCGCATATCGATTTGCCTAAGTCAGTCGAGGGCTATTACCAGGAAACTGGGCGGGCGGGGCGCGATGGGCTGCCAGCAACAGCCTGGCTGGCTTATGGCCTGCAAGATGTGGTGCAGCAGCGGCGTATGATCAATGAGTCAGCAGGTGATGACGCCTTCAGGCGGCGCCTTGGTGCACAGCTCGATGCCATGCTTGGGCTATGTGAAACCGTCACTTGTCGGCGTGAGCGCCTGTTGGCTTATTTTGAGCAAACCTTGGCGCCTTGCGGCAATTGCGACACTTGCCTGGAGCCGCCGGAGGCCTGGGATGGAACGGTGGCATCGCAGAAAATATTGTCGGCGGTGTATCGTTTGTGGCGTGAGCGTGGGCAGCGTTTTGGCGCTGGGCATTTGATCGATATTTTGCGCGGCAAGCCTACTGACAGGGTCAAGCAATATGAGCACGACTCGATGACAGTTTTTGGAATAGGCGCCGATTTGTCCGAGCAGGCGTGGCGCGGGGTGTTGCGTCAGTTGCTGGCGCAAAGCTTGCTGGCGGTGGACAACGAAGGTTATGGCACTTTGGCCCTGACGGAGGCCAGCCGGGCAGTGTTGAAGGGTGAGCATACCCTGATGTTTCGCCGTGAGCCCGAGAAGAAAGCACGTAATTCACGATCAGCCAGCGCGCGCACCAAGGAGGCGATTGTATTGCCGGGTGAGGCGCAGGCGCGTTTTGATATTTTGCGGACCTGGCGATCCGAAGTGGCGCGCAGCCATGGCGTACCGGCCTATGTGATCTTTCACGATGCAACCTTGCGCGAGATTGCCCTGACTTGTCCTGAGTCCCTGGAGGATTTGGGTGGGATTAGCGGCGTGGGGGTGAGAAAGCTTGAGGCATATGGGGAAGAGTTGTTGCGGTGCGTCAGAGGGTAGCCCGTCGGATTACGCGCCTGGCGGCGCTAATCCGACCTGCGATTTGTATTCATTCAAATAAATCGACGCTGCCGGCGGGTTTTGGCGGGGTGAGGCCCAGGTGGCGCCAAGTGGTTTGGGTAGCGATGCGCCCGCGCGGGGTGCGCTGCAGGTAGCCGTGCTGTATCAGGAAGGGTTCGATGACATCTTCTATGGTGTCGCGTTCTTCGCCGATGGCGGCGGCCAGGCTGTCTACGCCTACGGGGCCGCCGTCGAATTTGTGGATGATGGCTTCGAGCAGCTTGCGGTCCATCAGGTCTAGCCCTTGGGGGTCGACTTCCAGCATGGCAAGCGCCGCGCCGGCAACGGCAACGTCGATGCGGCCGTCGGCTTTGACTTCGGCGTAGTCGCGTACCCGGCGCAGCAGGCGGTTGGCAATGCGTGGCGTGCCCCTGGCGCGGCGGGCGATTTCTGCTGCGCCATCAGGGGTGGTTTCGGCGTTCAGCAAGTGTGCGCTGCGTTTGACGATATGGGTAAGGTCTTCAGCGTTGTAGAACTCGAGACGCGATACGATACCGAAACGGTCGCGCAAGGGGTTGGTGAGCATGCCCGCGCGGGTTGTGGCCCCTACCAGGGTAAAAGGTTGCAGGTCGATTTTTACGCTGCGAGCGGCTGGGCCTTCTCCGATGAGGATGTCGATTTGGAAGTCTTCCAGCGCTGGGTATAGTATTTCTTCTACCACGGGTGACAAGCGGTGGATTTCGTCTATGAACAATACATCGTTTTTTTCAAGATTGGTCAGCAGGGCGGCGAGATCGCCTGGGCGTTCTAGTACAGGCCCTGATGTTTGGCGTAACTGCACGCCCATTTCGTGCGCAACAATATGGGCCAGTGTGGTTTTACCCAGGCCGGGGGGGCCAAACAGCAAAACGTGGTCCAGTGCCTCGCCTCGGTTTTTTGCGGCGGCAATAAAAATTTCTAGTTGTTCGCGCACCCGGTGCTGCCCTATGTATTCACCCAGCGCACGGGGCCGCAGGGCGCGTTCTACGGAGTCTTCGTTGGGTGAGGCGCTTTGCGGCGCAACAATGCGCTCGACGGCGGCTAGGCTGGTGAGTGAATCGGAATGTATGGCCATGGAATTTATGCTGATTATATTTACAGTGCTTATCGTACTCTACTATACGACTGCTGAGCAGGCTTACAATGGCTGCAGCATAATTTAAAAAACGTACTAGGTGTCGGATTGGCGAAGCATAATCTGACGTGGCTACGTAGCCATATCGACCAATGTTTTTATTTGATTTTAGGATGGAGCATACTCATATGACTACTCGCATACCCGTATACGATGATCTGGTGGCTGCCAGCAAAGTGCTTGGCAAAATGGCGCACCGCACTCCTGTGCTGACTTCCTTGACCATGAACAGACGCCTGGACGCCCAGGTGTTTTTTAAATGCGAAAACCTGCAGCGCATAGGCGCATTCAAGTTTCGCGGCGGCTATAACGCAGTCGCAAATCTTTCGGCCGAGCAGCGCAAGGCGGGTGTGGTGGCTTTTTCATCCGGCAATCATGCCCAGGCTATTGCGCTGGCTTCAAAACTGTTGGGCGTGGCGGCCACCATTGTCATGCCGCACGATGCGCCAGAGGCTAAAGTGGCCGCTACTCGTGGTTATGGCGCTCGCATCGTCAGCTACGACCGTCAAACCGAAGACCGTGAACAGATCGCCCAGTCATTGGTGCAAGAACAAGGCTTGACCCTGATTCCTCCGTATGATCATCCTGATGTCATTGCAGGACAGGGCACGGCAGTGAAAGAATTCCTGGAAGATGTCGGCCCACTGGACGCCTTGTTTATTCCCATGGGTGGGGGCGGGCTGTTGTCAGGTTCGCTGCTGGCGGCACAGGCGCTAAGTCCGGACTGCGCTGTTTACGGTGTTGAGCCACTGGCTGGCAACGACGGCCAGCAGTCGTTTCGTAAGGGCGAAATCGTGCATATTGCGCCACCCAATTCCATTGCCGATGGCGCGCTTGCCCAGGGTTTGGGCAAGCTGACTTTCCCCATTATCAAACAATATGCGCGTGATATTCTTACTGTTACCGACGAACAGTTGGTAGAGGCCATGCGGTTTTTTGCAACACGCATGAAAATCGTGGTCGAACCTACGGGTTGCTTGGGTGCGGCGGCGGCATTCAATGAGGCTGTCCCCGTAAAAGGGCAGCGTATTGGTGTTTTGTTAAGCGGTGGTAATGTCGATTTATCGGCTTATGCAGGGTTTTTACAAGCCTAGTCCGACACCAAACGCTCTATGCCGCCAGGCGTGCTTATACTCGCGCCAGCGACTTCAGCGCCAACCGTATTCCTTCCGATACCTCGACCCCTTCGGGCAGGTTCTTCAGTGCCGCCTGTGATTCATTATTCGAATACCCCAGCGATAGCAAGGCGTTCAGGATATCATCGCGGCCCGCCGTATGTGGCACCCCCGAACTGCCCCCAAAATCGGCGCCCAGCTTTCCGCGCAGTTCCAGCAGCAGGCGTTCGGCTGTTTTCTTGCCTATGCCGGGAACCCGCGTCAGCCTGCCGGTTTCCTGCTGCGTGATGGCGCTTGCAAGCTCTTCCACAGTTAGGCCCGACAATACCGCCAGCGCGGTACGCGCCCCTATGCCGGTCACCTTGATCAGCAGCCGGAAAGCGCTGCGCTCGCCTGCGGTGGCAAAGCCATACAGGGTATGCGCATCGTCACGCACCGCCAGATGCGTATGCAAAGTCACTGTGGCGCCGGTTTCCGGCAGGTTGTAAAGCGTGCTCATGGGCACGTCGATTTCATAGCCAACACCACCCACGTCGATACAAACAACAGGGGGTGTTTTTTCCAGCAGTGTGCCGGTGATGCGTCCTATCATGTGACTATCCTTTCATGCGATTTCCAGGCCCGACGTGCACCTTGCCTTTGCGTTCATGCTTGATCTGGAAATGGAATAAGAAAAATTAACCGATCAGGCGCCCGCCGCGCACTCGGCTGGCATGATTCGCCTTGAGCTGGCCAGTGTCTTTCAGGCGTTGCGTCAGGGGATAGCAGTGTGCATGGCAAATCGCGCAAGCCAAGGCGTCGGCCGAATCGGCTGCAGGCAGGCCGTTTAGCGCGAGCAAATGCTGCACCATTTTCTGTACCTGTTCTTTGGCGGCATGCCCATTGCCCACCACTGCTTTTTTTACCTGCAGCGCGGTGTACTCGTGTACATCAAGAAGGCTATCGGCCAGCGCGCACATGGCTGCGCCCCGCGCCTGGCCCAGCAATAGCGTTGATGCCGGGTTGGTGTTTACAAACACCTTTTCCAGCACCGACACCGTAGGCTGGGTGTCTTGCACAATGTTGCGGATATTGTCCAGGATGACCTTCAGGCGCTGTGCCAGGGGTAGGTCGGGCGGCACCACAATGGTGCCACTGGCCACGTATTGCAAGCGCATGCCCTGGGCATCGATGACGCCAAAGCCCGTGCGCCGCAAACCCGGATCTATCCCTAATATGCGCATTAGTGACGGAAATGCCGTGTACCGGTGAACAGCATGGCTATGCCCCGTTCGTTGGCGGCAGCGATGACTTCGTCGTCGCGTACGCTGCCACCCGGCTGGATCACGCAGCTGGCGCCGGCATCGGCAACGACATCCAGGCCGTCGCGAAAGGGGAAGAAGGCGTCCGAGGCCACCGCTGAGCTTGCCAGCGTCAGTCCGGCGTTTTCCGCCTTGATGGATGCGATGCGGGCGGAATCGATACGGCTCATTTGGCCAGCGCCTACGCCTAGCGTCATGCCATTGCCGACAAAGACGATGGCGTTGGACTTGACGTATTTGGCTACCTTCCAGGCAAACATCAAGTCTTGCATTTGCTGTTCAGTGGGGGCCAGGGTGGTAACGACTTTGAAAGCGTCTTGTGGCACCTGATAGTTATCAGGGTTTTGCACCAGCCATCCACCGCCTATGCGTTTTACATCGAAGGCGTTATGGGCATCGCCCTGTGGGATTTGCAGCACGCGCACATTCTTTTTGGCGGCAAACAAAGCCAATGCTTCAGGGGTGTAGGCGGGAGCCAGCAGCACTTCGACGAACTGGCCGCTGACAGCTTGTGCAGTGGCGGCGTCGACCGGGCGATTGAAGGCAATGATGCCGCCAAATGCCGAGGTTGGATCGGTTTTGAAAGCCTGCTGGTAAGCGTGCAGGGAGCTGTCGCCTATGGCCACGCCGCAGGGGTTGGCATGCTTGACGATAACGCAGGCGGTGGTTTCGAAGCTGCGCACGCATTCCCAGGCGGCATCGGCATCGGCGATATTGTTGTAAGACAGTTCTTTGCCCTGCAACTGGCGATAGCTGCCCAGAAGCCCGGTGCCGACAGGCTGGTCTACATAGAATGCAGCCGCCTGATGCGGGTTTTCGCCATAGCGCAGGGTTTGTTCCTGATGCATTTGCACGGTCAGGGTGCGTGGCCATGGGTTGCGTTCAGGCGCCTGGTCTTGGGCAGGTTCAGGGGTGCTCAGGCTACTTAGATAGGCGGCGATGGCGCCATCGTAGGCGGCGGTATGGGCATAGGTTTTGGTGGCCAGTTCCAGGCGCAGGCCATAAGACGGCTGGCCGGCGGGGCCGTCTATGTCAGCCAGGACACGCTCGTAGTCGGCAGGGTCTATGACCACGGTTACACCGCCTTCGGGCGTGCCGTGGTTCTTGGCAGCGGCGCGCAGCATGGCTGGCCCGCCGATATCAATGTTTTCCACTGCGTCAGCGAAGGTGCAGCCAGGCTTGGCGATGGTTTCGCGAAACGGATACAGATTCACGACCAGTATGTCGATGCGGTCGATATTATGTTCTTCCAGTGTCTTTAGGTGCTCTGCGCTATCGCGGCGCGCCAGCAGCCCGCCGTGAATTTTAGGGTGCAAGGTTTTGACCCGGCCATCCAGGATTTCCGGCGAACCGGTGTGGGTGGCGACTTCGGTTACGGTCAGGCCCGCCTGGGCCAGCAATTTGGCGGTTCCGCCCGTGGACAGCAGTCGTACGCCGCGCTGGGCCAATGCCTGGGCGAATTCAACAATGCCGGCTTTATCGGAAACCGAGAGTAAGGCAGTCTGGATTTTCATAATAAAAGATCTAGGAGTTAGAGGGAGTTAGGGTTGCAGGTTATGAGCGAGCAGTTTTTTACGCAAAGTGCTGCGCGTAATACCCAGCATTTCGGCGGCCTTGGACTGATTGCCTTGGGACTTTTCAAGGGCAACCTGCAGCACCGGGCGCTCGACGCAAGTAATGACCATGGCGAGCATGTCGCGCGGCTCTGATTCGCCAAGATCGGTGAAGTAGCGTTCGAGCTGCTCGCGCACGGACTGCTCTAGGGGGGTTGTGTGACTCATGATCCTTGGTGATGATGTTCTGTGACTGGCAATAGCTTCAGGCCTTTGCCGTCTGAGCCATAATTGGCTCGTTGAGTGGATGGCGATCAAACCATTGTTCCAGGGCAAGGGTTTGATCGCGGGTATTGCTGATTTGGTTGATGCCAGGCAGCAATTCGTCGACATCGGGCATATCGGCCAGATACCAGCCTATATGCTTGCGTGCCGAACGCACCCCTGTGTATTCCCCGTAAAACTGATAATGGTCTTCAAGGTGTTCCAGCAGGCAATGGCGCAATTCGCCGTAGGTAGGCGGCGGCAAGTGGGCGCCAGTTGCCAGGTAATGGCTGATTTCCCGGAATATCCAGGGCCTGCCCTGCGCTGCGCGCCCGACCATAATGGCATCGGCACCTGTGTACTCTAATACGTATTTGGCTTTTTCGGGACTATCGATATCCCCATTGGCAATTACTGGAATTGTCAGAGCCTGCTTTACTGCACGTATCGTATCGTATTCCGCCTCGCCCTGATACAGGTCGCAGCGCGTGCGCCCATGCAGGGTAAGGGCGGCAATACCGGTGTCTTGTGCCAATTGCCCGATTCTGACCGCGTTGCGTGACTCGCGATCCCAGCCGGTGCGTGTCTTGAGCGTTACAGGCACGCCCAGGGGTTCGCAGGCCTTGACTACGCTTTCAAGAATGCGGGCAACGCGGTCTTCGTCGCGCAACAGCGCTGAACCCGATGCAACACTGCATACTTTTTTTACTGGGCAGCCCATATTGATATCAATGATGCGGGCGCCTTTGCCCACATTGAATACGGCTGCCTCGGCCATCATGGCGGGGTCGGAGCCGGCGATTTGCACGGCAACCGGGTCGATTTCGCCAGCGTGGTCCAGGCGTCGGGACGTTTTTACACTATCCCACAGGCGTGGATTGCTGGCCGCCATTTCAGACACGGCATAGCCCGCCCCGAGCATTTTGCATAATTTGCGATAGGGGCGATCAGTGACGCCGGCCATGGGGGCGACGAAAACCGGGTTGGGAAGAGACCAGGAACCAATGAGCATCGGGGGATTTTAACCTCCGATCGGGTTTTTGGCCTGAGAGGCTCAGGTACGCAGGCCTTGCAGCAGTTGGCGAGCCAGCGGTTTGCGTAACGAAGGAAGGAGATCCAGTGCCAGTAATGCGGTGCCGCAGGCATGCTCCACCAGGGGATTGCCGGTGGCAAAGATACGCGGCAGGAAGTCGGTGATGCCGGCGGTCAGCCAGCGGTCAGGGCGGCGGCTGCGGGCAAACTGCGCCAGCCTGTGGGAAGGGTCGGAATCTGGCTGTGCCAGCCAGGGCGCCAGCGCCTGCCCTAGTTGGGCCGCATCGCGTAAACCTAGATTCAGGCCTTGTCCGGCAACCGGGTGCAGGGTTTGAGCCGCATTGCCTATGGCTATCGTGCGGGCATTGATGAGGGATGGCCCGGCGTGCAGAGATAAGGGGAATACATGGCGCTCGCCCAGGCATTGGAAGCGCCCGAGCCGGTCGCCAAAGGCGTCATGCAACTGGCTGGCGAAAGCTGAATCGGCCATGGCAAGCAGCCTTGCTGCCTGATCAGGCGGGCAGCACCACACGACGCCGTATACATCTTCCCCTTGAGGGTGTGGCAAGATGGCCAACGGCCCCTGGTTGGTGAAACGCTCGAAGGCCCAGCCCGGTCGTGCGCGCGCCGCCTTGACGGTAGCCAGCACGGCATGTTGCTGGTATTCGCGGCGTATGCCCTGAGGCCTGGCGCCATCCGATTGTATGGCCAGGGAGCTGCTGATAATTTGCCCGTCCAGGTTTAGTTCGATATGGCCTCCTGTCGGTTGCAACGACGGCGCAGCTTCTATTACCTGGATGCCGCTGGCGCTCACGGCGCGATGCAGGCTGGCCAGCAAGGCGTCGTAGGCAACCACATTGCCCAGGCGGGGAACACCCAGTTCGTTGTGGTCTATCAGGGTGCGCCCCAGCCTGCCACGTTGGGAAACGTGTACGAAATCTATGCTGGCAGAGGCTGCGGGCCAGGCGCCCAGTTGCTCCAGCAATACCCGGCTGCCGTGGTTCAGCGCCAGGGTGCGCGGGTCGATTTCAGGTGTGTTGGTGTTTGGGGACAAGTTTGCGGACGTGGCAAAATGCCGTCCGATAAGGGCAATGCGTTGCGGTCGGGGCGATTTGCCTGCCAAAATCAGGGCTAGCGCGCTGCCAGCCGGGCCGGCTCCGCAAATGGCGATGTCGTATGTGGGGGAGTCCATGCGTCTTCCAAGCTCTACTACAATGTGGTTCAACCGAGGTTCTACATGAAGCAATTTACCACTCCTGCCCGCCATCATAGTAAGGTTGCCGCCGCATGGCTTGCTTGCCTGCTGGGGGCTTTTGGCGCCCATTGGTGGTATATCGGGCGCCGAGGCGCCTGGGTAATCACTACGTTTGCCATGCTGATGCTGATTTTGGCGCAATTTTATCCAGTGTGGTGGGATAACCCGGCATTCCTTGTGCTTATCGTGCCGATTACAGCCGGCTTTGTCGAAGCACTGGTTTTTGCCTTGAAGCCTGATGACAAATTCGATCTGAAATATAACCCTGGTTCTGGCAGCGTGACACGCACAGGCTGGAACGCAGTCATCGCAGCCATCATCACCACCATGCTGGGTGGCATAGTGACCATGTTTGGCATCGCCCTGATCGTCATGCACGTTTATAAGGCATTGGGGTGGCTTGAGGGGCATGTGTTGTAGGCCATACAAGCGCCGTCAGGCGCGTAATCCGACAAACAGCGTGCCAAGATCAAAAGTCACCAGCCCCATGCCAGATGCAACCACAAGTCGCCCAGTCCTAGGCTTGTTTGCACTCGCCCCAGCGGCTACAATACGGCGTGTTCAATTTATAGGAGCTGTGCGGTGAATCCCGACCCCGGCGAGAGTTGCAGTCGATCCAGTATCGGCTATTCAATAACCAGGCGCGTCTAGGCAAGCAGCGGCTTCAATCAGCACAGCTACAGCCCACGCCCTGAATTCCAAGGGCGTGGCAGTTTTCAGAATACAACTCGTATTCAAACTTCCCCGTCGTTTTTAAAAACAAGCTGCCGTTACAGCTACGGCTGTTTGTGCGTCGTTTTGGCGGCGCACGTAGACCATGGGGGGTGTATGCGCCTTTTTAACCTGTTTTTGCGTCGTGCCGGTGTGCAATCTGTTCCCGTCCGTACGCCCAGCACCTTGTCCCGCCTTACCGTGGTGTGTCCGCGCCACATGCTGGCCGACGTCCGCAAGCAAATCTACCTGGATCTAGGGGTTGCTGGCTTGCAGGTTGCCAATTTGCTGGTCGACAAGGGCGAGCACAACATGGCCAGGGCCTGCGTCACGGTTAATTGCCCGCCCGAACTGCGTTCCGTGCTTATGGCCCAGGCGCGCCAGCTTAGCGCTCGTCCCGGCGTTCAGCAGGTACAGTGGGGCGACCGTCGCCATATTGCTTTAAACTAAACGGCTTACGTTTACCGGACCCGCACCCATGAATTTTATCGATTGGCTCATGCCTTGGGAATTTTCTCCAGCGCTGTTGCTGATGTTCTTTGTGGGCGGTTGCTTGTTTGTGCGGGGAACCCGTGTGCACAAGGTCTCGGCCGCGCGCCAGGCGTTTTTCTGGATAGGCATGGCATTGCTTTACCTTTCCATGCATACACGTCTCGACTACTACGCCGAACGCATGTTTTTCATACACCGGTTGCAGCATCTGGTATTGCACCACCTGGGTCCGCTGCTGATCATGGGCGCCTATCCAGGCCAAGTGCTTAGGGCCGGCCTGCCCAAAGCATGGCGCCTGCGTCTGCGCGATTTCCGCGTCAGCAGGCCGGGGCGCGCCCTGATAGCGGTGCTTACCAACAAGATACTGGTGCCGTTGCTGTTTGTGGTGTTGGTCTTGGGCTTTCTCATACCCACCGTCCAGTTTTATTCCATGCTCGATTGGCGCTTGTATCGTTTCATGAACTGGTCGGTTGTGATCAGCGGCTTCATGTACTGGAATCTTATCCTCGATCGCCGGCCCAGCCCGCCCGCGGTACTGTCGCCAGGCGGCCGTATATTGTCGCCCGTCATTACCATGGTGCCGCAAATGGTGGTGGGTGCTGTCATTACCTTTACTGAATACGATCTCTATCCCATATTTGACTTGTGCGGCAGGGCCATACCAGGCATGACCGCAGTCATGGATCAAGCCATCGGCGGGCTGACCATGTGGGTGCTTGCCGGGTTGGTCGAGGTGTTCGGCTTGTTGTTTGCCCTGGCTACGCTGATGCGCCTGTCAGCAAAAAACCGCTTGCCCAATAAACAGGATGCCAGGCGCCCTGCGCAGTCGGTGGTGTCGCCGGTTTCCTGATACTGCCTTTGCGGACCCTATGAATGACAGTCTCACGTTTAGTACTTCCAGCTTTTCCTCGAGCCAGTTTCACACGTATTGTCCTGATTGCCGCACTGTGCTGCCCGATCGCGCTGCACGCTCAGCCTATAGGTCTGCCCACCATGGGGTCGGCCTCTTCAGCTGAACTTTCCCCATCGCTCGAACGTACGCTGGGCGATGCCATCATGGAGCAAGGCAGGCGCGATCCTAGCTATATCTCCGATCCCGATGTCAGTCAGTACCTGACCAATATGGGGCGCAGGCTGGCTGCTCAGGCCCCGGTCAGTGTAGGGCAAAGCATTACGGTGTTCGGTGTGCGTGATTCCCAGATCAACGCCTTTGCCTTGCCGGGTGGTTATATCGGCATCAATAGCGGGTTGGTGGTTACCGCACAAAGCGAATCTGAGCTTGCCTCGGTCATTGCCCACGAAATAGGCCATGTGGCACAGCGCCATATTGCCCGCGGCATGACCCAAAGTACGCAAAACAGCGGCGTCATGATGGCCGCGTTGGCGGCAGCCTTGCTGGCTGCGCTGTCGGGTAGCGGCGACCTGGCCATGGGCGTGGCGGCGTTTGGCCAAGCCGCTGCGGTTGACCGGCAACTGGGCTTTTCCAGGCAGGCAGAGCAAGAAGCGGATCGCGCCGGTTTCGAAATGATACGCAAGGCGGGTTATGACCCGCGCGGCATGGTGCGCATGTTTAATCAATTGACGAATGCTTCCAGGCTGAACGAAGGCATGGGCGGTGGTAATTACGCCAGTACCCATCCGTTATCCATACAGCGCATGGCCGATATCGAGAATCGTGCCAGTGAAGCACAGGCAGTGCACCGTACAGACAGCGCTTCGTTCTGGTATGTACGCGCCAAACTGCGTGTGGTTCAGGCACGCGACAGTCAGTCGCAGCGCCTTGTCGTTGAAAAATTGCAGCTTGATGCACAGCGCGCAACCGGGGTCGAGCAGTCAGCCGCCTGGTACGGCCTGGCTTATGCGGCCTTCCAGAAAAAAAACCTGGCCCAGGCCGATGAAGCCCTGCGCAAAGCCCAAAACAATGGGCTGGATTCGCCTGAAATAGCCAGCCTGGCTGTGGAACTGGCTTCACAGCAGGGCGGCGATGCCCAGGCCGTGAACCTGGCGCAAATAGCCGCCAGCCGCTGGCCCGACAGCCAGGGTGTTGCTCTGGCCAGGGTCGAGGCCCTGCAAAAAAACAGTCGCGACCATGATGCCGTGGCGGTTTTGCAAGCAAGCATCAAGCGCTGGCCTGATGTGCCCAGGTTGTATCAGTTGTTGGCGCAAAGCCAGGAACGCCTGGGGCAGAAGGTTGCCGCTCGCCGCACCATGGCTACTTACTACAATTTGACTGGCGCCCTTCCGACTGCAGTCGAGCAATTGCAGCAGGCGCGCAGCTTGACCAAGGACTTTTACACGCAGTCCGAACTCGATGTGCAAATACGCACCCTGAAAGAACGTCTCAAGGCCGATCGCGAGTTGCTTGAACGATTTAAGTCTTAAGTTCTTTCGGTTACCATACGATTTTATGGTTGTCACTCTTGGTGGCTGCCTTGCGGTTTGTTTCGGTTTCAGATTGTCGCCCACGCTAAAGGAGTCATGTATGTTCACGAGCAAAGTCAAAGCAGCATTGGCCGGATTGACACTGGCCCTGGCACTGCCCGCCGTACAGGCTGCGCCGCAAGACAAAGAACTGCTGGTCGCCACCGACACAGCTTTCGTGCCCTTCGAGTTCAAGCAAAATGGTAAGTACACAGGTTTTGATATCGAACTTTGGGATGCCATCGCAAAAGAAGCCGGGTTAAAATACACCCTGCGCCCCATGGATTTCAACGGTATCATCCCGGGGCTGCAAACGCGCAACATCGATGCTGCCCTGGCCGGCATCACCATACGCGACGACCGCAAGAAAGTGATCGATTTTTCAGACCCCTACTATGAAAGCGGCCTGGCAATCCTGGTGGGCAAAGACAACACCAATATCAAAACAGCCAAAGATCTTGAAGGCAAGACCGTAGCGGTAAAAATCGGGACGGCAACAGTCGATTACCTGAAAAGCAATGTTCCCAACGCCAAGCTCAAGCTGTTTCCAAATATCGATAATGCTTTTCTGGAACTGGCAACAGGCCGTGTCGATGCGGTTGTGCACGATACGCCTAACCTTCAGTATTTTGCCAAGACGGGTGGTGAAGGCCGCGTGAAAGTGGTTGGTTCGCTGAAAAGCGGCGACTTTTACGGTATTGGCTTTCCCAAGGGCAGCGACCTGGTTCCTATCGTTAATAATGCCTTGAAGGCGATACATGCCAATGGCAAATACGACGCCCTATATCAAAAGTGGTTTGGCCAGCAGGTCAAGTAAAGTTCATACCAGGCTAGCTGATTGAGGCGATCGGGTGCAAGCACTGGGTCGCCATTTTTTGTTTGAAGGTTCGACGCCAACAAGCTTGAGCACCTCATTTTCAAGGCAATCAACGTGACATTTGAATGGTCTGCCATCTGGGACGCATTGCCCAGCCTGTTGGAAGGCGCAACAATGACAATACAGATCACCTTGTTGGGGCTGATAGGCGGGACCCTCATCGGCTTTTTGTCGGGTGTGATGACTACATATGTCAAGGTGCCGGTTACCTGGAAAACGTCGGCTATTGCCGTGGTGGCTGTGATTGCCATTTATGTTTCGCTGACGCTGGCGTCGTGGATAGGGGTTCACTTTTTGGGCAGTGTGCCAGATTGGGCCTGGCTGGTGCTGCAGGCAGTCATCGTCTTGGGTTTATTGTGGCGTTTTTCGGCTTATATACCCATGGCGCTGTCTTTTTTGGCGCAGTTGTATATTCTGTTGATACGCGGCACGCCTATTGTGGTTCAAGTCATGTTTATTTACTTTGCGCTGCCGCTGATATTTGGCTGGCGCATCGATGCCATTTTTGCCGCCATTTTCACGTTGATCATTAACTCAGGCGCATATATTGCCGAAATTGTGCGTGGCGCCTTGCTGTCGGTACCCAAGGGGCTGAAAGAAGCGGGGCAGGCCATGGGGCTGCCTTTTTACAAAATACTGGCTTACATTATCGGGCCGGTCGCTTTACGTCGCATGATACCGGCCATGGGCAACCAGTGCATTATCAGCTTGAAGGACTCGTCCTTGTTCATCGTTATTGGTGTGGCCGAGCTGACCCGACAAGGCCAGGAAATCATCGCCAGTAATTTTCGCTCGGTTGAAATATGGGGTGCGGTTGCGGTTATTTATTTGATATTGACCGGAATCATTGCGCTTATCCTGAAGTTTGTTGAACACAGGACGCAAATCGTATGAGCATCGTCGAATTCAAGAATGTGGTGAAGCGCTTTGGCGCCAATACAGTGCTCAACGGTATCGACCTCAGTATAGAAAAGGGTGAGGTGGTCGTGGTGGTTGGGCCGTCAGGGTCGGGCAAGTCCACCCTGTTGCGTTGCATCAATGTGCTGGAAACCATACAGGGCGGCGATATTGTCGTCAATGGCCTGAGCGTGCGTGGCAGCACTGCGCAGGTGCGTGAACTGCGTCGCGAGGCTGGCATGGTGTTTCAGCAGTTCAATTTATTTCCCCAGCTTACCGCGCTGGAAAACGTCATGTTCGGGCCTGTGCATACACGAGGGGTTTCACGCAAGCAGGCCAGGCAAGAAGCGGTTGCTTTGCTGGGCAAGGTGGGGCTGGGCGAGAAGGTAGACCATTATCCGGGCGAACTGTCAGGGGGACAGCAGCAGCGTGTCGCAATAGCCCGGGCCCTGGCGATACGTCCCCAATTGATGCTGTTCGATGAACCTACATCCGCGCTGGATCCCGAACTGCGCCACGAAGTATTGAAGGTTATGCAGGATGTGGCCGAGGGCGGGATGACCATGGTGGTAGTGACGCATGAAATGGAATTTGCCCGTAAGGTGGGGAGCCGTCTTATATTTATTGATGACGGGAAAATTGCCCACGATGGCCCACCTGATGAATTATTAAGCAACCCGCCCAGCCAGCGCTTAAAGGATTTTCTGCAGCATGTGGCGTAATTTCATAAAACTCCCCGAGCAAAGCGCAACAGTAAACTAGCGCATTTTTGGCAAGGATATTTACGAGGTCCGTGGCAGTGCAAGCCTGTCAAGGGACTGAAATGGTGAGAGTGGGGTCGGGATTAGCACCAAGCTGCGCATGACGGAGTAGATGCATCGGGGATGGCTGTTCGTTCTTGCGAAAGTCGGGTGTGTCGGAGGCTGTTTCGGCTTCACGCGCTGCGCCCCTGACGGGGTTCCCGTTACGGTCAGCACCATCGAGGCGTCCGCGGAACTCGCCCGGTCGGACCAGTGGTCCGACCCCCGCCGGGCTTAGACAGCCGCGGCCTTGCCCCCTCGATGGCGCTGACCGTAACGGCTTGCGCAAGGCGCCTGCACAGCCCCCGACACACCCGACTTTTTGCATCAGCGATATTTGAATCAGCCCCTTCAATACCAACCAGCTGTGCCAGTAAAACCTGTAATGCAGGCCGTAAGGCCGGTCAATTTTCTGTTACGCAGTTGTCTGGGGTGGGTGAAGCTCAGTGCGGCGGTAGGCGTGCGCCGCGTGCTGACGAAGGGAAGCCGGGGGGTGTCGTCGGCCGCTGTTTGAGCGCAGCGAGTTCGGCCGACGCCCGGCTGTACGAGGCAGACGCGGAAACAAGCACGCCGTGCCGCACTGAGCTTTACCCACCCCAGACAACGTCATAAAAAACCAGACAACGTCATAAGAACCGGACAACCTCACCAAATACTATAAACACTTGAACCGAAATTGCTCTAGCGTGCTACACGCAAGGTACGGGTCGCACTGAGCTTTTTGGAACCTTCCTGCATTATTTTTATTGTGACCTGCCGGGCGCTGAACCCCTCGGGCAAGGGGATCAGGCCATGTGCGTGGGTGTAATGCTGCAATTCCAGGCTAAAGGCGGGAAGGTCAATGTTGGCGGTTTTGCCGTTGGGGTAGCGCCCGGCCACGACCAGTTCGACTTCACCTTTGAAGGTATTGGCTTTTTTGTCATCTTGCATCACCAGTATCTGGTAGGACAATTGACCTTCTTGGTTGCTGAACGCCGCCGAGCGTATGCCTGGCGATGTGCCCCGCGGGTCGGGCGGCATGGCGTCGGCAAACAGTTGAAGGTCGGCGGTCAGCTTAACGACTTGATCTTGGGCCTTCTTGAGGCCGTCAACCTGGGAAGTCACTGTGGCTTTGGCTTCTTTCAGCTCGTGGCCTTGTTGGTTCAGTTGCGCTTGCAGGCGCTGTTTGTCCATGTTGCTGCTGTTCAGGTCGTAGTGCAGCTGTTCTGATTGCTCGACAGTGAGCCGGGTAGGCCCATAGCTTTTTTGCAGAAACAATAAGCCGCCCGAGCCCAGCACTATGCCTGTCAGCATCAAGACCAGCCATCGGGGTATGCGTCGCGCGCGGCGGGTGTTGCCGTATGCCGTAGGCTGAAAAACGCGGCGTTTGGACGATCCGAACATGGGTATTTATTTCCTGTATAGCAGGGCAATGGGAATCGGTAGGTATCCATTGCCGAAAAACCCTAAAGCATAAACGGTATTGCGGGCTTACAAGGTGAATCGTGTGGCTTGGTTTCGTCTTGGCAGGTTTCGACACATTTGACTCACCGGCATATGGCGCAGTGTAACGTGCTGCACGGATGCAGCGCTAGCGCTGCAGTGCCATATCCAGTTGCGCCAGGCGCTGCGGCGTACCGACATCTACCCATAGCCCCGTGTGGCGGCTGCCGCACACCTGCCGCGCATTCATGGCCTGGCGCAACAAGGGGGCAAGGGGCGCGGCCTGCCGCTTGTCGATAGACGCAAATAGCGCCGGACGATAAATGCCTATGCCTGAAAAGGTCAGTATCGAGGCGTCATCCTGGCCAGTCTTGTCTGTAATCAGACCCGAGGGATGCAACTGGAAATCACCTTGAGGATGCTGGGCGGGGTTGTCGACCATAAGCAACCAGGCCTGCGTGTCGTTGTTTATGGCTGTGGCCAGCGCGCGGGCCGGATCCCAGTCGCACCAGATATCACCGTTGATGACCAGAAACGGCTCATCTTGAAAAAACGGCAATGCCTGCGCTATGCCGCCTGCTGTTTCCAGCGCTGTTGATTCATATGAATAGCAGATGCTTGCGCCGTATTGGCTGCCGTCGCCCAACGCTTGCTGTATCTGATCACCCAGCCAGGCCAGGTTGATGACCAGGTCGGTAATACCCGCCCGTACCAGGCGTTCGATGTGCCATGTGATTAGCGGCTTGCCGGCGACTTTCAGCAATGGCTTGGGCGTATGGTCGGTAAGCGGGCGCATGCGCTCGCCACGTCCGGCTGCCAGTATCATGGCCCGCATCAGAATGTGTATCCGGCTACGACCTGGCGGTTTTCAAGCTTGTCGAGCACACGCAGCAATGGACGAAAAGCGCGATAACGCCCGGCGACCTGCCGCACGTAAGTGTTGACGCGTGGAATGTGGTCGAGATAGCCGTGCTTGCCGTCGCGATACGACAGTCGCGAAAAAATGCCCAGTATCCGCAGGTTGCGCTGCAGGCCCATCCATTCGTAGGCCTGGTGGAAATCGGCAAAATCGGAGGACACCGCCAGGCCGGCTGCGCGAGCGGCTTCCCAGTAGCGTATGGCCCAGTCCAGTTGCTGCGCTTCTTCCCAAGTGGTGCGTGCGTCCATGACCAGCGATGCGATGTCATAGCTTAGCGGGCCTGCCAGAGCGTCTTGGTAGTCGATAATGCCGGGGTTGATGCCGGTTTCGCATACCATGAGGTTGGGTGAGTGAAAGTCGCGGTGTACCAGCACGCTGGGTTGCTTGACGTTATCGGCAATGAGCAGTGCGAAAGCGTCGTGCAGGGTGGCCTGTTCGGCTTGGGTAAGGGTGGCGTTGCAGTGCCGTTGCGCATACCATTCAGGAAAGACGGTAAGTTCCTGGGCGAGGCGCGCTGTGTCGTAGGCGGGCAGGCTGGCAGCGTTGGCTTGCTGCATGCGCACCAGCGCGGCAATGGCATCGCGATACAGTTTTTGCAGACGGGAGTCGTCCAGGCCCGCCTGTATGGCCTGATAATAGGTTTGCTCGCCCAGGTCGGTAAGCAGCAGAAAGCCTTGCTGCAAGTTTTGGGCCAAAATACCTGGCACATGCAGGCCAGCCTGTTCCAGCAGGCCGCCTACCTGGATAAAGGGGCGGCAGTCTTCTTGTTCGGGGGGCGCATCCATAACAATGGCCGTGCCTGCGCCCGCCTGAAGGCGATAATAGCGCCGGAAGCTGGCATCGCTGGATGCTGGCCGCAAGGTGTCGAGCTTGAGCTTGTGCTTGTTGGCAATATCTTGCAACCAGCTTTTCAGTATGGGTAAGCGGGATTCGGCGCTGGATTTCAATGTTTTTTCCATGATCGGGTATAAGGGCGTGTTAATTAGCAGGCTCGTTTGAACCACGCATACGTCGGCTTCTCTATAATACCGGCTCGCCTGTCGTTGCGGGGCGGCGGCTGTGCCAAAATATAGTCAGTTTTCTTCGGGGGCGAAATTCTCGTGCGTTTGGTTTGGTGGACAATTCTTTTAGCTCTCGGTGGCGTATCGATGGCTCAGGCAAAACAGCCTGGCGTCAGCGCGGGCGCACCGTCCGCCATGCCGCAACTGCAGGCTGCGCCAGGCTTGCAAATTCACAAGAACATACAAGACAGCGATATCACGTCGTTTCTGGTTGGCGACAAAATGGAGTCCGCCCCCGACGGCCTGATAACACTGACAGGCAAGGCGGAAGTCCGCCGCATCGATTCCGTGGTCAAGGGCGATAGTATCGATTATCAACGTTCTACGGGGCAGGTCCGGGTGCGTGGCAACGGGCTTATCATGCGCGAAGCCAGCATCGTAACTGGCCCCAAAATGGACTACAACATCAACAGCGAAACCGGCGAGGTCACTGAACCGAACTTCTGGCTGGGGGCAACAGGCGGTGGCGGCAAGGCAGTCAAGGCCGACATCCTTAGCCGTACCCATATGCGCCTGGCCGATGTGACCTATTCAGGCTGCCCCTGCCCTGATCCTTCCTGGTATATCAAGTCATCCAAGGTCGATCTGCACTTTGACGAAAATGAAGGGGTGGCGCGTAATGGCGTGCTGTTTTTCAAGGGCGTGCCCATACTGTATTCGCCTTACCTGTCGTTTCCCATACGCAAAGAGCGCAAGTCCGGCTTTTTGATACCTACCTATGGCACTTCTAGCTCGGGTGGCTTTGAAGTATCAACGCCTTATTATTTCAATCTTGCGCCTAATTACGATGCAACCTTGATTCCACGTTATATGGCCAAGCGTGGCGTGCAATTGGGCGGCGAATTCCGCTATTTGGGCGCCAGCCATAGCGGCCAAATCTATGGGACCTACCTGGGCAAGGATAAGGTCGCTGACAAAAAACGCTGGTATTATTCCTGGCAGCACAGGCAGAGCCTGGGCGGTGGCCTGAACGCCTCATTTGATATCCGGCGCGTGTCCGACGACGATTACTTCCGGGACTTTTCTTCGCTGGGCCTGAACGAAGCAAGTTACACTTACTTGCCCAGCAACGCTGGCCTGAGCTGGAGCGGCCACCAGTATTTCAGCGCGTCGTTGTATGCCTACACTTATCAAACCTTGCAAGATCACACATCCACCTACCTGACGCCGCAATATAACAAGCTGCCCGAACTCTACGTGCGCGGCGCCCGTTATAACTGGGGCGGTTTCGATGTGCAGTCCGACAATTACGCAACCCGCTTCGAGATGCCTTTTTACTCGGGCGATATAGGCAAGTTCAGCCATTTCAAAGATCACCGGATCGCTCCGAATGGCACACGGTTTTCATCTTATACCTCGGTTGCCTATCCCATCGTGCGTGCCGGCTGGTACGTCACCCCCAAGGTGGGGCTGCACATGAGCCAGTACAACACCGATTGGTTTCCGTCTCAATTGCCGCAATTTTCGGGTAACCCCAAGACGCAATCGCGCGTGCTGCCCATCGTGTCTGTGGATTCTGGCATGACCTTCGAGCGTCAGGCCAGCCTGTTTGGCAACGATGCCATACAAACACTGGAGCCCAGGGTGTATTACCTGAATGTGCCCTATCGCGACCAGTCTCAACTGCCTATATACGATACTGGCGTAGCATCGTTTAACTTTGCCCAGGCTTTCGACGAAAACATGTTCAGCGGTGGCTGGGACCGCATAGCTGAAGCCAATCAGCTTACAGTGGGCCTGACGACACGCTGGCTGGATGCCGATACCGGCTTCGAGCGCCTGTCGCTTTCCGCCGCCCAGCGCATCTATTTTTCCGATCAGCGGGTCACTCTGAATCCGGCCGATAAGGCACGCACCAATAAAAAATCAGACTATCTCGTGGGTGCCAATGCGGCGCTTACCGACACCCTGAACGTGCGCTTCGATGCCCAGTTCAATCCCGAGTCCCGGGAACGCAACCGTATGACGGCGGGCTTTCGCTGGGAACCCAAGCGCCTGACAACCTTGTCAGCCTCGTATCGCTACGAGCGCGATCCGCGTGCTTATGCCGATCCGAATTACATCATCGACCCTGCCGACGACCGGTCACGTGAGCAAGTCAGCATTGCAGGCCAATGGCCCCTGACCAACAAGGTCTACGCGCTGGGCCGCTACGATTACTCATTGCAGGAAAAACGCAATACCCAGGCTATTTTTGGCCTTGAATATAAGGGCGATTGCTGTTGGGTGGGTCGGGTCGTGATGCAACGCTATGCGGTATCCAGAGATCAGGTGAATACCGCCATGTTCTTCCAGCTCGAGCTCTCCGGGCTGGGTTCGTTGGGCACTGATCCCATGAACCTGCTCAGTGATCGAATTGCGGGCTATCGATCCATTACCCCACCAATACCCGAAAAAACCACCTTCGAGAGGTATGAATAATGCGTAGTGTGTATGCCAAGCGCCAGCTTGCGTCCATTTTGATTCCAATTCTGGGCATGGCATGGTCGGGCGCTGTATTGGCCGCTAAACCGGCTGCAGCGCCGCAGTCGCAGCAGTTTGTCGACGGTATTGCCGCCGTGGTGAACCAGAAAGTCATTACCCTGCAGCAGGTCAATGCCGAAGCGCGTTTGGCCCAACAGCAGTTGCAGCGCCAGAACATTCCTGTGCCTGATCACGCTTCTTTGCAAAAACAGGTGCTGCAACGGATGATTACTGAAGAACTCGAAAGCCAGGAAGCCGACAGGCTGGGAATTCGAGTTTCCGATGCCCAGGCCGATGAGGCCGTCAAAACCGTGGCCGAACGCAACAAAATTACCGTTGACCGTTTGCGTACAGAAGTGGAGAAAACAGGCCTGTCCTGGGCACAGTACATGAAAAACCTGCACCAGGAAGTGCGTATGGATCTTCTACGCCAGCGTGCCGTCGACAGCACGATAGTCATCTCCGATGCCGAAGTGGATTCCTTTCTGAAAAACCAGGGTGGCAGCATGGCTATGGGCCAGCCTGCTGTGCAGGCGCAGCAGCCGGCGCAGGCAGCGCCCGAGCAGCATAGCGGCCCGAAAGTCCTGGGGCTGGCGCAAATCCTGGTGGCGGTTCCCGAGGGTGCATCAGCGGCGCGGGTAAACGAGCTACGCAGCAAAGCAGAATCCCTGCTTGCCCGTGTACGCGGCGGCGCCGATTTCGCCGGCGTGGCGGCGGCTTCATCCGACGATCCTCAGGCGCTCAATGGTGGCGAATTGGGCGTGCGGCCGGTTGAGGGCTGGCCCGATCTGTTTGTGCAGGCCACCGAAAAGCTCAAGGCTGGCGAAGTCAGTGGCATTGTTCAAAGCGGCAACGGCTTTCATATCCTTAAGGTCTTGACGCGCGGTCAGCCACAGGGTGCTCGCTCAGCAGCACCGGCACCGGCTCAGGCGCCGGCTCCTATGCAAGGCACTCAGGCAATACAAGAGTCTGGCCCCATGATGGTTACGCAAACTCATGCGCGCCATATTCTCATTAAAAGCTCCAAGGTGATGTCCGACGAAAAAGCCAAATTCAGGCTCGATCAATTACTGGAGCGTATGGCCAATGGTGAAAAATTCGCGGATTTGGCCAAACGCTATTCTGAAGACACATCGGCGCCTCAAGGCGGTGACCTGGGCTGGCTGACTCCAGGTGAAACCGTGCCTGCCTTTGAAAAGGCCATGAATGCGCTTGAGCCTGGCCAGATCAGCCAGCCAGTGAAAACGCAGTTTGGCTGGCATCTGATTCAAGTGCTGGAACGCCGTACCAAGAATATGGAAAACGAGTTCAAGCGCATGCAGGCGCGGCAGATTCTATTCCAGCGGCGCGTAGAGCCTGCTTTCGAAGATTGGCTCAGCCAGTTGCGTGGCCAGGCTTATATTGATAACCGCCTCGACCCTCAAACCAACCGGAACCGTCGTTGAATACTTATGGTTCATCAAGCACGTAAACGCTTTGGCCAGAATTTTCTGGTAGACGAAGGCATCATTGAATCCATCGTGCGAGGTATTGCGCCTCAACGCGGCGATACCGTGATTGAAATCGGTCCGGGCCTGTCGGCCCTGACCAAGCCGCTTTTGCAATTGCTCGATCACCTTACTGTGGTCGAGATAGACCGCGATCTGGCCGGGCGCTTGCGCCGCCAGTATCCGGCTGGCAGCCTTACCGTGATCGAAGGTGATGCGCTACAGGTAGACTTTTCGCAGTTGGGCACAGGGCTGCGTATTGTTGGCAATCTGCCGTACAACATTTCCAGCCCCTTGCTGTTTCATCTTATTGCTTATGCCGATCAGGTGGTCGACCAGCATTTCATGTTGCAGCGTGAAGTCATAGACCGCATGGTGGCTACGCCTGGTTCGGGCGACTATGGGCGTTTGTCGGTCATGCTGCAGTCGCGTTATCGTATGTACAAGTTGTTCGATGTGCCTCCCGAGGCTTTTAATCCAGCTCCGCGCGTGGTGTCGGCGGTGGTGCGCATGGTGCCTCTGCCGGAATCCCGTCTTAAGCCGCAAAGCCAGAGCGCCTTTGAAAAGCTGGTAGCGCGGGCCTTTACCCAGCGGCGTAAAATGCTGCGCCGCTCGCTGAACGATTGGTCTGGCCTCATCGATTGGGACGGCCTGGGTATATTGCCCACAGCGCGCGCTGAAGAGTTATCAGTGGCGCAGTTCATTGCGTTGTCAGACTGCCTGTTGTCGGCGGGCGCCCTGAAAGGCTGATTATCCGTAGTCGGACTAGCGTGAAGCGCGTAATCCGACAAACAAGCGCAGCGTCATCTGGCTCGTCCCAGTGACAACAATGCGCTAGCCAAAAAACCAATAACATACGCCTATGGATGCCAGCACGCCGGCCAGGTCGGCGAGCAGGGCGCAGCCAACAGCGTGGCGCGCCCGTTGTATGCCCACGGCGCCAAAGTACACGGCCAGTACGTAAAAGGTGGTTTCCGTGCTGCCTTGCACTGTGGCGGCCAGCAGGGCGGGGAAGCTGTCCACGCCAAAATGCTGCATGGTTTCTATAAGCATGCCGCGCGCCGCACTGCCTGAAAAGGGCTTGACGATGGCGGTGGGCAGGGCGTCGACAAAACGGCTGTCCAGTCCTATTGCGTGTACGGCCCACCGGATGGTGTCAAGCAGGGCGTCGAGCGCGCCCGAGGCTCGTAGTACGCCGATGGCGCAGAGCATGGCCACCAGATAGGGCAACAGGTTTTTCGAGATATCGAAGCCTTCTTTGGCGCCTTCGATAAAGCACTCGTAGACGGCGATCTTTTTTCTGGCGCCGGCCAGCAGGAAGACCATGATAATGCCGAATAGAGTAAGGTTGCCCATGAGCGATGAGGTGGCGCTGATGGCTGCACTGCTCAGGCTGCCCAGGAGCGCCATAAGGCTGCCTAGCGCCAGGGCCAGGGCGCCGCCCCAGGCGAGCACCACGGGGTCATACAGTTTCAGCCTTTGCATGAATGCCACGGCAAGCAGGCCAGCCAGGGATGAGGCGGTGGTGGCAAGCAGGATGGGCAGGAAAACCAGTGTGGGGTCGGCTGCGCCTTGCTGAGCCCGGTACATGAAGATAGTAATGGGCAGCAGGGTGAGCGAAGATGAATTCAGGACCAGGAATAGAATTTGCGCATTGGTGGCGGACTTAGGGTCAGTGTTAAGGGTTTGCAGCTCGCGCATGGCGCGCAGGCCTATGGGGGTAGCGGCGTTATCGAGGCCCAGGCCATTGGCGGCAAAGTTCAGGGTAATGAGGCCCAGAGCGGGATGGCCGGCTGGAACGCCTGGCATGAGACGCCTGAAAAGAGGGGTCAGCAGGCGGCCGAGCATGTCTATCAAGCCGGCGGCCTCGGCAATGCGCAGGAAACCTAGCCAGAGGGTAAGAGTGCCAAACAGCAGTATCATGAGCTGCACGGATAATTCGGCCATGTTGAACAGGCTGAGCACCATGCGCGAGAATATTTCCGTGTCTTGCAGCACCACCCATTGGTATAGCCCGGCGAGCGATGCAATGATGAAAAAGGCGAGCCATAGGGTATTAAGCATGAAAGTAAGCTGTTTATTGGCAGAGTGTAGAGTGTAGGTCGGATTAACGTGCACGGTGCGCGCAATCCGATCTGTCAATTCTGTAGAATGCCGATTTTTATAATGACTTGGATCAGCGTCCAAAAACAGGAACCTGTCACAAATGAGCTTCGACCCCATTGGATCCCTGCTGGTCGCCATCGCCATGCTGCTTGTTGGCACCCTGGTCAACCGCAAAGTTGCCTTATTGTCCCGATACAACATTCCAGATCCAATAACAGGCGGCATGCTTTTCGCCGTGGTCGCCTCGCTGCTCTTGGCTACCAGTGATTTCAAGGTTAGCTTTGAACAGCCGATCAAGCCTATATTTTTGCTTATGTTCTTCAGCGGCGTTGGATTATGCGCCGATTTGCGCATGCTCAAGCGCGGCGGCAAGGCATTGCTGCTGTTCCTGTTGGTGCTGTTTCCATTTATTGTTCTGCAAAATATAGTGGGGGTCAGCGTTGCAAAGCTGTTGGACCTTCACCCACTTTTCGGTCTGGTGACGGGGTCGATCACGCTGGTCGGAGGTCATGGCACCGGAGCCGCCTACGCGGATCGCTTTGCGGAAGTGAATAATCTCCAGATGGCCATGGAATTGAGCATGACCATAGCCACAATCGGGCTGATTGTGGGTGGAATTATCGGTGGCCCCATCGCCCAATACCTGATTAATCGTTATAAGTTGCGTTCATCAGCCGAAGAGGCCGCCGAGACACATCAGTTCGATGCTTCAGCGGCCTCGATCGGGACTGTCTCCGTGCTGGGCGCGCTGGCTGGCATTTTTGCTGCCTTGCTTGCTGGGCAGTGGCTTGCTCAGCAGTTCTCTGGCGGGGCAATCACCATCCCGGCGTTTTTGTGGTGCATGCTGATGGGTATCACCATACGCAATTTACTGCCGTTTGCGGGGGTCAAGTTTGACGATAAGGCGGCAGACTTGATATCGAATGTCTGCTTGTCATTGTTTCTGGTCATGACCATGATGACCTTGAATCTGGTTGATGTAGCGCTTTCCGCCGGTCCATTCTTATTGATTATCCTGGTTCAGGTCGTGTTTGTATTTTTCTACGTTGTGTTCGTTTGCTTCCGTTTCATGGGTCGCGATTACGAAGCGGCAGTCACATCAGCCGCATTCATTGGTTTCAATTTGGGCTCCACAGCGACGGCAATGGCGAATATGCAGGCCGTAACATCCAAGCACGGCCCGGCGCCTACCAGCAACCTGATTGCGCCTTTAGCAGGGGCTTTCTTTGTGGACATCATGAACGCAGTCGTCCTGACCGGCATGCTGGCCCTGCCTTTCATCGGAGGCTGATGATGCGATCCATTCTTGCTTGTTTATTTCTCAGTCTGCTTGCAGCGTGTAGCTTGGGTCCCGATGCCGACACATTGCGTGCTGGCGTCAACGAACGTCTTCAGCAAGCCTTGCCCGATGGCGGTATTGAAATCGCCAACCTGACGCGTGTGGGGTCCCAGGCCGATACCAAAGCCCCAACTGGCGAAACACGGCGCATTATCTATTTTGATACCGAGCTCAAGCTGGTTAAAAATTTAGACTTTGGCGCGTGGAATGCGCCCGGCATTGCAGGCCTGGTATCTGCGTTGGGCGCTGGTCCCAAGGGTGTCGAGGGCATCGTTTCGGGGGGCAACAAGGCTGGTGATGTCATTCGGGCCCACGGAACCGCCCGGTATCGGCTGGATGGCAAACAGTGGGTAGCCGTGGTGCCGGCGGGCTACCAGCCGCCTGTCGCGCCAACCGTGGTGACGGGGGTGGCGCCAGGTACGGGCGCTATGCTCGCGGCCTTGCGCAAAGTGGTCGATGCTTTTCCCAGGGATGCCTCTCCGGCCCAGCATGCCGCAATCGAAGAGGAGCTTGCGGTTGCACAAGCCAGCATACGCGCACGCCTGGCACGGGTATCAGATGGCTATGCCATAGCGGCTGGCGCCGAGCACGGGCAGTACTTGCGTGTGGCGCGGGCGCTGTTCAATGACCCGAAGACCCGTGCCGTGCCCCTGATTACTCGTGGCGGCGAAGAGAATCTGCAGCTTTTACGTGCGGGCAAGGTAGCGCTTGCCCTGGCTCAAGGGGATGCCGCGCTAGATGCCTACAACGGAACCGGCGCATTCCTGGGGCAAGGGCCGCATGTTGTGCTGCGTGCCATTGCCAGCCTGTATCCCGAGCCTGTGCATGTATTGGTGCGCGCCGACGGCAAGCTTGTCTCGATGGGCGACTTGCGTGGCAAGCGTGTTGCCATCGGAGAGGCGGGCTCAGCCTCGCGTACGACGGCGTTGCGTGTCTTGCAGGCGCACGGCCTTGGTTTGAAGGATATCGTTGCGCAGGAACTTAGCCTTAATGTGGCCTTGCTTGCACTGCAAAAGCAGGAAATAGATGCGGTATTGCAGGTAATAGGCATGCCGGCCGACAGTGTGCGTGATTCCCTGACGGACATATCGTTGCGGATACTTCCTATGGAAAACATCGCCGTGTCCAAGCTCGTGGATGCGAAAGAGGGCTATTTTACTTATGTGATCCCCAAGGGCACGTATCCGGGTCAGGCCCACGATGTTCCAACTATTGCCACAGCAGCACTGCTGCTGACGGATACCGCTTTTTCGGATCCCGAGATCGCCACGCTGACGCGCAGGATTTTTGAAAAAGGCCATGACTATTCGTCGCTGGGCAGCGCCCAAGGTGCGCAGATATCTGTGGCAACCAGCCGCTTAGGCCTTTCCGTGCCCATGCACCCGACCGCGGCAACAGTACTCGAGGAAATGGCGGCTACGCCGCGGTAACGTGTTTGTTGGATTGCACGCCTGCGGCGCTAATCTGACCTACGTTTTAAACCAGCGTGTGAATGGCTTGGTATCCAGGCCGGCTTTTACATACCAAACCCTGCGGGCTGGATCCCACAGTGCACCTAGAGCCTTGGCGTCGTCTTTGTCAGCATAGGGCACATTCAGGTCGGTACGGGCTGGCATGGCAGGTAGGTCTGGCCTCTGGTTGTCGTCAATTGCCGTGTTGGCGCGCGAGCGTGATGCTGCTAATTGCATTCTTTTGATGTAGGGGCTGCGCAGCGCTTCTTCCATGGGTGAGACCAGGCTCAGGCGCAATTTGGCGCGCGTGGCGCCAACATAGAAAAGATTTTCTTCCTCTTGTTTGTGGGGGTTGGTAATGCTGGGGAATTCTTCGCTTTCAAGAAACGGCAAAATCACGTGATCGTATTCTTTGCCTTTGGAATCAGCGACACACTCAAGCGTGACCAGGCCTTTGCTTTTCCGGGTATTGATAAAGGCGTCGGCGGCGCCCGTCCATTCTGAGAACTCACGCAAGTTCATGCCGGATTGCCTGGCTACGGCAATAAAACCGCTGACTGATTTCGTGACAACAGCAGCGTCGTGAGGGTGAACGTAAATGCGTTTGGCCAGTGCGTCCAGGTCCATGGTTTGGCAAATTTCGTGCAGAACCTCGTGAGCCGGCATAGTAGTGCTTATACCCTGCATATAGGTCACGGCGTTGGCTATGCGTACTTTTGCCTGGTCTTGCGCGTGGCGTTGGATGTGGCCGCTGAAAAAAGTGCTGAGCAGGCTGGGGTCGTTAACAATATCGTCCTTGGCTTCTTCCATGTCTTTTGGCGACAAGGTCAATTCTCCAAAAATGGCAAGTGCTTCTACTATGCCTTTTTGGATCGCTGCGGATTTGACCATGGCCAGGTTTTTCAAGGCGATGGCGATCATGCCGCGCAGGAACAGGATTTCTTCGCGCTGGATATAGCCTTGCATGCCGTGAGGCCGGTAGGCTATTTTGGCGCGCATCAAGGCGTTCTCTATGGCTACTGATTGGTGTCGGTCGCGCAGCAAAATGGCGCAGGCTTCCAATGGATGCTTGTCTGCTTTCCATTTTTGAATGACTGCTACCACGCTGGCGGCGCAGGCGTCGGGTTCGCTTTGCGGATAGTGCGACTGCATGATTTCGGTAACCAGGGGTAAGCCGGAGGTTACCGGTTTTTGCTTGAAGGACTGCATGGCGTAGGCCAGGTGTGGGCCGTGGCGGTAGGTGTTGGTCAGGGGGTAGCGTACCGCTGCCGGCTGCCTGTCGGCAAAGCGGTGCCGCAGGTATCGGTCATCGGCCCCCAGGCTGGAATGGATCACCTGGTCTTTATCACCTGCGCCCACAAAATATAAATTGTCTTTATCCAGCAGCGCTTCGAGGATGCGAAACGATGCTTCATTCAGGTCGTGTAATTCATCGCCGGCCACCAGTCCGTAGTTGGGCAGTATGCTTTTGCTTTCAGGAAATTCACTGAAGTGCCGGGCAAGGTCGTAGGTGGCGTCGAAAGGGCCACGAAAGCGCGCCTCGTCAAAGCTGCCCAGGCGCAGGCGTTCGTATTCCAGGGTCCAGATGTAATCGGTCAGCGGAATGCCCAGGCGTTCGGCTGCATCTTGCGGGCCGGTGTCGTAGTCATTTTCATCCAGGGCCATGGTGGCTTTCAGCCGCAACTGGCATTCCAGGAACTGGCTGATGGCGATGTTGTGAGTGCGGATATCGAGGTATTCAATAGTTTCGCCATAGGTTTGGCTGACGCTGGTTATTGCTGCCAGTGCCTGCGGCCTGAGATCGTGTGCCTGCTGTAGTTGCGGCACGCCTATGCCTTCTATGGCCTGCAGCGTTTCCAGGGCGAACTCGTCAAATGTGCGTACTACGACATTGGCTGCAAGCGGCGCGGGAATACCGATTTCAACCAGGCGGGACTTCATGACGCTTTTGGCTTCGGGCGTAAAAACCAGGGCAAGGATGTGTTCGGGGGGCAGGCCCCGGGCTAGCGCTTCCCCGATTCTGAGCGCCAAGGTCGTGGTTTTGGCGGCTCCTGCGTTGGCCTCGATCAAGGTTACACGGTGCTGAGACAGTTGTATGTTTTTTTGTTCTTGAGTGGGGCTGAACCCATGCGGGATGAAGCGCACTGGGTTGGTGATGTTGGTCATTGATGGGTCTCCGGGAGGCTAATCTTACTGTGCTGGGGCGTAGCACTGAAGTTACTGATCGATACGGTCTCCCTTGGCTGTTGCAGTTTACAGTAAGGCGTTGCCATGTTGCGCACGTGGTCAGGCAAACGGCGTAATATCAAGGTTTCCAGATGTGGCCGGATTTTTGCAAGGCAAATCTAAATGACTATCCTGATCTTGGGTTTGGTTCGCCTTCTGGTTGCACAGCCTGCTGATAGGCGTATTGCCATTTGTTTAATCGCCAAGCATGTCAATAAGCATACGTAACTTTCGTGCTTGCGGTAAGGCAGCATGTTCTTATGCGCGGCGTTACCTTACCCAACGCACTGATGAAAAAAGCGCTTTAAGTAGCAATGTGACGCCCCAAAGGCTCAGTGCCGTGGCTATCAGTTTCTTGTTTTTATGGGTATGCTGATGCGTTGATTTCTGCTTACAAAGGATATCCAGTGGCTGATCTTTCCGCTTTTCCCATTACCCAGAAGTGGCCTGCGCAACATTCCGATCGTATTCAGCTGTATTCATTGCCGACCCCCAATGGCGTGAAAGTGTCCATCATGCTGGAAGAAACTGGTCTGCCTTACGAAGCCCATCTTGTCAGCTTCACGACCAATGACCAGATGTCGCCGGAGTTTTTGTCGCTTAATCCCAATAATAAAATTCCCTCCATCCTGGATCCTGACGGCCCCGACGGCAAGCCACTGGCATTGTTCGAGTCGGGTGCGATCTTGATCTATCTGGCCGAGAAGTCGGGTCAGTTCATGCCTGGAGACGCGGCGGGCCGCTACGAGACAATACAGTGGCTGATGTTTCAAATGGGTGGCGTAGGCCCCATGTTTGGCCAATTGGGGTTTTTCAATAAATTCGCAGGCAAAGATTACGAAGACAAGCGTCCGCGCGACCGCTATGTTGCCGAGTCCAGGCGCTTGCTGCGCGTGCTCGACCAGCGTCTGGAGGGTCGTACCTGGATCATGGGCGACACCTACACCATCGCCGATATCGCCATCTTTCCATGGGTGCGCAACCTGATAGGTTTTTATGAGGCAGGAGATATGGTTGGGATTGCTGATTTTTCGAATGTTACGCGGGTACTGGCTGCATTCGTGGCCAGGCCGGCTGTGGCAAAGGGGCTGAGCGTACCCGAGCGGGGTTAGTTTTTTGTGATGTTGTTTAAGCCGACTAACGACTGGCAATCACAAAAAGCCTGGGGAAGGGCAGTAATACGGTTCCATCAGGCAATGCTGGATACGCCTGTGCAATAGCTGCCAGGTAACGCTTAAGAAACGCTTCTTGCTCGGTTTCGTCCAATAGTTCCAGGTAGGGCCGTAGTGCCGAGCCTTTGAACCACTCTACTACTGCCGCAGCGCCTCCCGCCAGTGGATGGTAGTAGGTGGTTTGCCATACATCGACATGCTGGCTCAGGGGGGCAAGCAATTTGTAGTACCAGCTGGCGCTGTGCCGCACTGGCAGTTTTTTTGAGGCCAACTTGCCTGCCCATGGGACCTCTGCCGCAATCTCGCGCAATAGTCTATGGGCGGGCTCTTCAATGTTATCGGGGGTTTGTACGGCCAAGCTCCCGCCCGGTGCAAGCTTGCCAAGCAGGCGGGGGTAAAGGGTGGCGTGGCCCGGCAGCCACTGTAGCGATGCATTCGCCAGGATCACATCGAATTTTTCTGGTGGGTTCCAGGTTTGTATATCGGCTTCTTCGAAGCGCAGCCCAGGCAGACGTTTTTTTGCAGTCGCGACCATATCACTGGAACTGTCTATGCCGCTGACGCTGGCACTAGGAAAGCGTTGCGCTAAAACCTCAGTGGAGTTGCCGGGCCCGCAACCCAAGTCAACGGCAATGCGCGCCTGTTGAACAGGTATCGCAGCAACCAGGTCGCGTACTGGTCGCGTCCTTTCGTTTTCAAAATTGGAGTATTGTTTTGCCGACCAAGTCATCGTGTTTTCGTTGTAAATCGCAGGTTTGATTAGTGTCACCCGGCACGTCTGTGTCAACCACCCAGCAGGTCGTGGTTATTTAATATGGTAAACGCAATTTCCGGGTTTTTTTCCAGGCAGCGGCGTATGGCCGCAGGTACAGTTTGCCGTGTTTTGCTGCACAGGCCTGGTCGTTCGATAAGCACGATGTTAAAGCCGCGCATGCTGCGAACTTCGTTGATGCCGGGGCTGATCTGCACGGCAATGCCCAACTGCCTTTGCATGAGATCCGCAACGTGGGTTAAGTCGTCATAGCTGGAAATACGTTCTATGCGCGCGATCAGTTTTTTTTCTTCGTGCTTGGTCAGGCATAGTATCCGGGTATCACTGTCAGGCTTGTTCAACAAGGTATCCCTGTTGCATATACAGGCGCCGGCGGGGCAAGGTTCGCGTATGGGTATGGAAGGTGATGGCAACATAAGGTCACACAGCAGACAAGTTATCGTGAGGCATGGGCAATCTTACATCCTTACCCGTAAAATGACACACATGAAACACAACGCTATTCCCGCAGTGGCCAAGCTTGCCGATATCGTCGGCGAAACAATTTCACGCACACAAATGCAGGCGTATATTGCCAATGCCGGAAAGCCGCTGGTTTTCGAGCACTGTGATTTCGAAGCAGCAGACTTATCCCGGCTGGATATGAGCGACTTCGAGTTCAGAAGCTGTTCATTCATAGCTGCCTCGTTGTATGCGGCGACCGCGCCGCGAACCAATTGGATTAAATGCCGTGGGCGCCAGGCTGGGTTCGAGTCCGTGGACCTGGTCGATGCTCAGTTTCATGGTTGCGACCTGAACAATACAAAATGGCGGCGCGCCAAGTTGTCGTCTGTGCTGTTCAAAAGTTGCAAGCTGACTGGTGCCTATTTTGACGAGGTCGCTTCTTTGGGGCTGGTGTTTGAAGAAACCTTGCTGGTTGGCGCCGACCTGAGGAAAATGTCGTTTCGCAAGCAGCAATTGCATCAGCTTGATTTTTCAGATGCGGATATTTCTGCTTGTGATTTTCGCGATACGGTGTTTTTTGGTGGCAGCCTGCGCAATGCACACATGAAGCTGGCTCGTTTCGAAGGGGCCGATTTGCGCGAAGCCGATATTGGCGGCGTTGCATTGCTTGATGCCAGGCTGTTTCAGGGGGCTATGATTTCGCATCAACAGGCGTCTGAACTACTGGCAGAATTGGGGCTTGTTGTGGCGTGATATACGCTGGGTTGTGTTGCTTATTGACGATGTTTAGTCGGATTACGTGCGTCGCAGGGGCACACTACACAACAGGTCGTTTTTTTCAGTAGATAATGATATCTACGGAATCAATACATCAAGCAATAAAAAGGGAACATCATGAACTGGAGAGCCTGGCGCCGCAAATGGCTGACCGAGCCTTTGTACCGCATGGCGCGCGAGGCGATGCCTAGCTTGTCCGCCACCGAGCGGCAGGCCATCGAAGCGGGTGATGTCTGGTGGGATGCGCAGCTATTTTCCGGCAACCCCAATTGGAAAACCCTGGTCAATGTAAAGCCCGTGGCGCTCACCCCCAGCGAACAGGCCTACATGGATGGCCCCGTTGCGCAACTTTGCCGCATGCTCAACGATTGGGACATCAACTGGACGCACGGTGATTTGCCGCCTTCTGTATGGGCCTATATCAGGCAGCATGGTTTCTTTGGCATGATCATTCCCAAGGAATATGGCGGCCTGGGCTTCTCGGCTTATGCGCATTCGGAAGTGGTGCGGCGCCTATCGGTGCGTTCCGTGGCCGCTGCCGTCACCGTGATGGTGCCTAATTCGCTAGGGCCGGGCGAGCTCCTGATGCAGTTTGGCACAGAAGCGCAGCGCCAATACTGGCTGCCGCGTCTGGCTAGCGGCGAAGAAATTCCCTGCTTTGGCCTGACCAGCCCTGAAGCCGGCTCTGATGCCGCATCCATGACTGATACGGGTGTTATTTGTCGTCGTAATATAGGTAATGTAGATACTTTAGGTATTTTACTGAACTGGCGCAAACGCTATATCACGCTTAGCCCCGTTGCCACGGTACTAGGCTTGGCATTCAAGCTTTCCGATCCCGATGGCCTCATTGGCGTTCAACCCGAATTGGGGATATCCATTGCATTGGTGCCAACCAATCTGCCGGGCGTCGTTACCGGTAGGCGCCATTTGCCTGCCATGCAGGCCTTTCAAAACGGTCCCACAGAAGGCAAAGATGTTTTCGTTCCCATCGATGCCCTGATCGGAGGCGTGGAACAGGCGGGGCAGGGCTGGCCCATGCTAATGAGCGCGTTGGCGGCGGGCCGTGGCATATCGCTGCCTTCACTGTCGGCCGCCGCTTGCACCTTTGCTGCCCATACCTCAGGGGCCTATGCTCGCGTGCGCACACAGTTCGGCATACCTATCGGCAAGTTCGAGGGCGTACAAGAAAAACTAGGGCGCTTGGCCGGCAACGCTTACCTAGTCGAAGCTGCGCGCCGCTTTACTTGTGCAGGGTTGCAATTGGGCTATAAGCCTTCGGTGGTGTCGGCCATCATGAAACTGCACGCTACAGAACGCATGCGGCAATCGGTCAATGACGCCATGGACATCCATGCAGGCAAAGCGATCATTGACGGGCCTGGCAATTATCTGGGCAATCTGTATCGGGCTTTGCCCGTGGGCATTACCGTGGAAGGGGCCAATATCCTTACCCGCAGCCTTATCGTGTTTGGGCAAGGCGCCATCCGGGCTCATCCCTATCTTATGCAGGAAGTGACGGCGCTGGGAAATAGCGATCAACTCGCAGGAGAAGATGCTTTCGATGCTGTTATCTGGAAGCACCTGGGGCATAGCACCAGGAATGCGCTGCGGGCTTGCGGCCTGGCCTGGACGAAAGGGCGGTTCGCCAGCGTGCCGCAGGGGGGCAAATCGGCTGCACCTTATTATCGGGGCTTAAGTCGCTATGCTGCGGCATTTGCCTTGGTATCAGAGGTGGCATTGCTTACGCTGGGCGGTTCGCTCAAGCGCAAGGAAATGCTCTCTTCGCGTTTGGGCGATATGCTGTCCGAGTTGTATTTATTGTCCGCCGTACTCAAGCGCTGGCAAGACGAAGGCCAGCACGAATCCGATCTTCCACTGGTGGCCTGGTGTGCCGATCAGGCCTTTGTCACTATGGAAAAGCGTCTTGATGATATCTTGCTGAACTTGCCCATGCGCAGTGCAGCATGGGTGTTGCGCGCTTTGTTGCTGCCGCCAGGCATGCGTGCCAGGCCGCCCTCCGATCAGGCAACGGCGCGTTGCGCCAATATTCTGCTCGAGCCTTCCGATACTCGTGATAGGCTGGTTGGCGCGGTATGGGAAGATCACGACAGCCCTAGCGTAGAGCTGCTGGAACGCGCGTTTGAATTGGTGATCGAGGTTCAGCCCTTGCTCGATCGTATTCGGCATGCGGGCTTGAAAGACTGGCGTCTGGCTCATGCAAGTGGCGCCATTACTGACGTCCAGGCGAGCTTGCTGGAAGCAGCCGATGCCGCCGTGGCCGCCGTGGTTGAAGTGGATGACTTTGCGCCGGGTGAATTCCAGCGGCAGTCGTAAGCTGTTGTTTTTTCCAGGGTGGTTTTGTCGGATTAGCGCTGCCAGGCGCGTAATCCGACCTTTATTGCCCCAAAAAAGTCAGAAAATCAACAGACTTAGTCAGCCCGCTCTTTGCGCTGTATCAGTTCTATCTTGTAGCCGTCGGGGTCTTCCACAAAGGCAATGACGGTCTGGCCGTGCTTCATGGGGCCGGCCTCACGTGTTACGTTGCCACCCTTTTGCTTGATGCGGGCACAGGCGTCGTAGGCGTCTTCGACTTCAAGGGCTATATGACCATAGCCATTGCCCAGGTTATAAGAAGAGGTCTCCCAGTTGTGGGTCAGTTCGATAACAGCGCCCTCGGTTTCGTCTTGGTAGCCCACAAAGGCCAGGGTAAATTTGCCATCGGGGTAGTCTTTGCGGCGCAGTAATTTCATGCCCAGTACATCGGTGTAAAAAATAAGTGATCGGTCCAGATCGCCTACGCGCAACATAGTGTGTAGTAAACGCATTAATGTCTCCTTGGGGGTAATTCGGGTATAAGGCTTTAAATTAGCGGCAGCGACCTTGGGTCGTGCTGCTTGAGGGCATTGCGTGAGCGTTCGAAGCCGGGCAGTATGCGCTCGACCTCGCGCCAGAAATTCTTGCTGTGGTTCATTTCACGCAGGTGGGCGATTTCGTGGGCGATGACATAGTCAATGATATCGCGTTCAAAGTGTATCAGGCGCCAGTTCAGCATGATATTGCCGTCGCTGCTGCAAGAGCCCCAGCGTGTTGCCGCCGCCGATAGCCTCCAGCGGCGTATGCTGAGCTGGTTGGCATCGAGAAAGTGCTGCAGGCGTTGCCCGAACCAGGCTTGCGCCTGTTGCTGCAGCCAGCCATGTACGCTGTCGCGCACCCGGTTGCGATCGGCGTCGGGGGGCAAGGCCAGAATCAGCGTGTCGCCCTGCTCGGGCGCAAAAGGCTCGCCACGGAATAGGGGTGCTTTCTGCATGGTATCCAGGCTCAGGACAATGCGTTTGCCCAGATAGGGAATGGTGCCGCCGCTTTGCCAGAGCGTGTCGGCGGTAGCCAGATGCTGCTGGCGGGCATGCCTGATTCGCAGTTTGCTGAGTATCCAGGGTGCTTTTTCGATGACGGCAGCATCTATCTGGCCCAGCGTGACCCAGTTAGGCGCGGTAACCTGCAGGCCGTCGTCGTTGATGGTCAGGCCTATGCTTTTACGCCTAGAGCGTCGCAGCACATAGCCTATGGTTTGTTGCTGGGCTGCTACTTCGCGCCAGCGCGCATCTTGAGGCAATGCGGGGGGACGGACGGTGGCAATGGTTTCTGGCGGTGTTTTGGGCGTAACGGCGGGTTGCGGCGCCAGCGTGGTTGCTGGCTGCGCGTCGGCAAAAAGTGAAAGTTGCTCAGTCAAGCCCATAGCGTTCTGGGTTCAATACCCGCATTTCGGATTCTATCCAGCTCTGCACCTTTTTATTTACCGTGTCGGCGTCCAGGCCTGTGGTTTCGATGAGCGGACCGATCGACACAGTGATCAACCCGGGCTTCTTGATAAAAGCGTTGCGCTGCCAGCATTCGCCCGCATTGTGAGCGACCGGGATAATTGGTGTGCCGGTGCGTGTGGCCAGCAGTGCGCCACCCAGCTTGTAGCGCCCGGTTTTGCCAGGCATGATGCGCGTTCCTTCGGGGAAAAGTATAGGCCAGCGCCCCTCGTTGATGCGCTCCTGGCCAATTTTTACCACTTGTTCAAAAGCGTCACGGCCTTTGGCCCGGTCGATGGGAATCATGCGCAGCAGCGCCAAGCCCCAGCCGAAGAAAGGTATGCGGTGCAGTTCGCGCTTGTATACAAAGCACATATCGCGCGGCATATAGGCAATGATGAACATGGTCTCCCAGGCGGATTGGTGTTTTGACAGCATGATGGCCGGGCCGTCGGGCAGGTTTTCCGCACCCTTGAGTTGCCAGCGTATGCCTAGTATGACTTTGGCGCCCCATATGCCCAGGCGCGGCCAGCCTGTAGTGATCTTGTAGCGCCAGCGCAAGGGCAGCGGCGCGCACAGAATGCTGATGAGCGCAAAGGGAATGACCGTGATGATCAGGAAAATCTGATAGAGCGTTGCGCGGATGACTGCCATGTTTATTCCTCGGAGAGCCAAGCGTCGACAACAGCCGCCAGGTTGTCCCTGATTTGGGTGCCTGCGGGAACATCGCTGTTGTCCCATGTTTTTTTGCCGTTGCCGGTTAGCACCAGCCAGGGCGTGCAGCCGGCCTGGCTGGCGGCCTGCAGGTCGCGCAGCGAGTCGCCTACGGCAGGTACGCTTTTAAGATCAGTATCGTAACGACGGGCGATATCAAGAAACATGCCCGGTTTGGGCTTGCGGCACACGCAGCCGTCGTCGGGGCCGTGCGGACACACGAAAATGGCGTCGATGCTGCCGCCAACAGCAGCGAGTTCACGCCGCATCTTGGCATGGATGGCGTTCAGGGTATCCATGCTGAACAGGCCCCGCGCCACGCCCGACTGGTTGCTGGCAATGACCACCCGCCAGCCAGCGCGTGACAGACGCGCAATGGCTTCCAGGCTGCCAGGCAGGGCCAGCCATTCGTCGGGGCTTTTGATGAAGGCGTTGCTATCCTGGTTGATGACGCCGTCGCGATCGAGTATGGCAAGTTTCACTGGGCTAACCTGGAAATATCGGCCACCTGGTTCATGACCTGATGCAGGTCGGCCAGTAGCGCCAGCCGATTGGCGCGTATGGCAGGGTCGTCGGCCATGACCATGATGTCGTTGAAGAAAGTATCGACGGCATCCCTGGCTTGCGCCATGGTGGCCAGGCTGGCAGTAAAGTCGCCCTGCGCCAATTGTGCCTGGGCTTGTGGTTTAAGGGTGTTGATGACGTCGGCCAGGGCCCGCTCGGCCGGTTCGGCAAGCATGGCCTGGTTGACAGCGCCAGGCTGGGTATCGGCTTTTTTCAGCAGATTGGCAATACGTTTGTTGGCGGCGGCCAGGCTGGCGGCTTCGGGACGCTGCGCAAAACTGGCGCAGGCCTGTATGCGTGCATGTACCTGGTGCAGGGCGGGTTCGAGAGCCAGTACGGCATCGACTACATTGCGGTCGAAATCGTTGTTTAGCTGATTGCGGTAGCGTTCGTAGATAAACGCCTGGACATCGGCACTGACCGTGTCGCTTAAGGCGTCAGTGGCGAAATTGCTGGCTGCATGAGCCAGCAAGTCGGGTAAGCGCAGCGTGGTGCTGTCGTTCACGGCCAGGTAAGCGCCGGCTTGCAATTGCTCGTAGGCGCTGATCAGGCCTAGCGCAGCGCGGCGCAAGCCGTAGGGGTCGCGTTCACCAGTGGGTACCAGCCCTATGCCCCAGATACCCAGCAGGGTTTCAATGCGCTCGGCAATGAAGAGCACGGCGGATGTCAGGGTAGCGGCATTGACGGGGGTATCCAGGCGTATGCGGTACTGGTCTTGCAAAGCCAGCACGACGTCGTCGGCTTCGCCGTCGGCGCGGGCGTAATAGGCGCCCATGATGCCTTGCAGCTCGGGGAATTCGCCCACCATGTTCGAGCCCAGATCAGCTTTGGCCAGCAAGGCGGCGCGATCGGCGTGTTCGATATTGGCGTCCAGTTGCCCGGCCAGGTAGCGCGCAATATGGCGCACGCGCTCTACGCGCTCTAACTGCGAGCCCAGTTTATTGTGATAAACACTGGTAGACAGGTTAGCCACGCGGTCGGCCAACCGGATTTTGCGGTCAGTCTGGAAAAAGAACTGCGCATCGGCCAGGCGCGGGCGTACAACGCGCTGATTGCCTTCTATGATGTGTACCGGGTTGGCCACCTGCATATTGCTGACAATAAGGAAACGGTTGGTCAGTGCGCCGCTGCCTGGTTCAAACAATGGAAAGTATTTTTGATTCAGGCGCATGGTTAGAATCAGGCATTCGGGCGGTACTTGCAGGAACTGTTCTTCGAACTCGCCTACGTATACCGTGGGGTGTTCGACCAGCGCGGTGACTTCGTCCAGCAAGGCGTCGACTTCCGGGCCCGTGCCTATGGTGGCTGACAGGGCTTGCGCGCTGCTTAGCAGTTGCTGGCTGATTAGCGCCTTGCGTGCCGTAAACGAGGCAATGACTTTGCCTTCGTCGTGCAATTGTTGTTCATAGGTGCCAGGCGACACGATGCTGATGCTTTGATCCGCCATGAAGCGGTGGCCTAGCGTAGTGCGACCTGAAGTCAGCCCCAGTGCCTGCACGTTGATGACATGGTCGCCCCACAGTGCAATAAGCTGGTGCGCCGGACGCACGAACTTGACGCTGCTGACGCCGTCGGCCAACTGATAGCGCATGACCTTGGGGATGGGCAGGTGGTTGATGGTGTAGTCCAGGGCTTGTTGCAGTGCGTCGGCCAGTTTGGCGCCAGGCGCCACGCCTTTTGCGTACAGGTAGTCCTGCTTGCCATCGGACTCGGTGATCAGGTCGGCGGGAGCCAGATGCCCCAGGCCTTTGCTGGCCAGCTTTTTTGCCAGGGCCGGGCTGATTTCGCCGGTGGCGCTGAAGCCGATTTTGGCTGGCATGAGTTTTTCGGTATAGCTTAGTTCGGGGGCCTGTTCCAATACGGCGCCAAGCACGACGGCCAAGCGGCGTGGGGTAGAGAAATCAGCGACGCTGCAATCGGCAGCCAGCAAATGGTGCTGTTCCAGGGTTTTGCGTACGCCTTCGGCAAAGGCCAGCCCCAACTTTTGCAGTGCTTTGGGTGGCAGTTCTTCTGTGCGTAGTTCAATCAGCAAGGGCAGGGTGGAAGCGGCGGTCGTCATTATGAGGCCTCCGTGCGGTTGACTAGCATGGGGAATCCAAGGTTTTCGCGTGATTCAAAGTAAGCCTGGGCGACGACGCGCGACAGGTTGCGGATGCGACCAATATAAGTGGCCCGTTCTGTTACGCTGATGGCGCCGCGTGCATCGAGCATATTGAAGGTATGCGCAGCCTTGAGCGTGGCCTCGTAGGCGGGCAGGGCCAGTGGTACAGCAATCAGGCGCTGGGCTTCGGCTTCGTAGTCGTTGAAGTGGGCCAGCAACATGGCGATGGAGGCGTGTTCGAAGTTATAGGTGGATTGCTCGACTTCGTTTTGGTGGAAGACGTCGCGGTAATATACTTTTTGTCCGTTGTAGCCTTCGGTCCAGACCAGATCGTAGACGCTTTCCACCCCTTGCAGATACATGGCCAGGCGTTCCAGGCCGTAGGTGATTTCACCCGTGGTCGGGCTGCAGTCCAGGCCGCCGACTTGCTGGAAGTAGGTGAACTGGGTGACTTCCATGCCGTTCAGCCACACTTCCCAGCCCAGTCCCCAGGCCCCCAGCGTGGGGTTTTCCCAGTCGTCTTCGACGAAGCGGATATCGTGTTCCTGGGGGTTGATGCCCAGCGCCACCAATGACCCTATGTAAATATCCATGATGTCGGTGGGGGCGGGCTTGAGCACTACTTGGTACTGGTAGTAATGTTGCAGCCGGTTGGGATTTTCGCCATATCGGCCATCGTTGGGGCGGCGCGACGGCTGCACATAGGCGGCGCGCCAGGGTTCTGGGCCGATGGAGCGCAAAAAAGTTGCAGTATGCGAGGTGCCGGCGCCAACTTCCATATCGTAGGGTTGCAGCAAGGCGCAGCCTTGTTTATCCCAATATTGCTGAAGCGTTAAAATGATTTGCTGAAATGTGAGCATGAGCGAAAGCCAGTAAAGCGAGAGCCACAAAGTTTTCAATTTTAGCTGGTTCCGCGACCAAGCAGGCAGATGGGCTTTTAGGGCCACTGATAATTGGTCGTATGATATGACGTTATCAATCCCCTGTAGCCGCTGTTTGCAGGTGTGACAGCTTTTTTAGGATAAGCATATGTCTGATTTGGTGAAAGTGGAAATCATTGATCGCATCCAGGTCATTACGGTGAATAGGCCCGAGGCGCGCAACGCCATCAACTATGAAACCGCGCACGACCTGGCCAAGGCGTTTGAGCAGCTTGACGCCAACCCGGACGTAGTCATTGGCATACTCACCGGGGCGGGCAATACGTTTTGCTCGGGCATGGACCTGAAAGCCTTTGCTCTTGATGGGCGGCGCGCGCTGGTTGAAGGGCGCGGCTTTGCCGGCCTGTGCGAAAAACCTCCAAAAAAGCCCCTGATTGCAGCGGTCGAGGGCTACGCCTTGGCGGGTGGCTGCGAAATAGCCCTGGCCTGCGATATGATCGTGGCCGCCAATAATGCCAATTTTGGCCTGCCTGAAGTCAAGCGCGGTATTGTGCCGGGCTCTGGCGGCATGTTGCGCCTGCCTGATCGAATTCCTTATCATGTCGCCATGGAAGCCGTGCTTACAGGCGAAATGCTGCCTGCCGCGCGTGCACATCAGTACGGGCTGGTCAATCGCTTGGTCGAACCTGGCCAGGCGCTGGCTGCCGCCCTGGACTTGGCTCGTGTTATTGCCGAAAATGGCCCATTGGCTGTGCAAACAGCCAAGCAAATCGTGACCAAGTCCCGCGACTGGCGTCAAGTCGATATGTTCGACTTGCAGCGCCCGCTGATTGCCCATATTTTTGTATCGGCCGACGCCAAAGAAGGCGCGACCGCTTTTGCCGAAAAACGCAAGCCGGTCTGGGCCGGCAAGTAAGCGTTGCTTGCTGTTCATCCGGCCAGTCATTGTGGTGGGCTTTGCGTGGCCCGCCTTTTTAACGATTAAACAAGCACCATGACCCTAATCAAAGAATCCGACCTGATCCAGTCTATTTCAGACGCCGTGCAATTCATCAGCTATTACCACCCGGCTGACTACATCCAGCATCTGGCCCGCGCCTACGAGCTTGAAGAAAGCCCCGCCGCTAAAGATGCCATTGCGCAAATCCTGACCAATTCGCGCATGTGCGCCGAAGGCCATCGCCCTATCTGCCAGGATACGGGGGTGGTCAACATCTTCTTGAAAGTCGGCATGGACGTGCGCTTCGACACACAGCGCAGCATGCAAGAACTATGCGACGAGGGCGTGCGCCAGGGTTATCTGAACCCCGACAACCCTTTGCGCGCCTCCATACTTACCGACCCTTTGTTCACGCGCAAAAATACGCGCGACAACACGCCCTGTATTGTCAGCGTTGAACTGGTCGCGGGCGACAAGGTTGATGTGCAAGTGGCGGCCAAGGGCGGCGGCTCGGAAAACAAATCCAAGTTCGCCATGCTTAACCCCAGTGATTCACTGATCGACTGGGTCTTGAAGACGGTGCCCCAAATGGGTGCGGGCTGGTGTCCTCCAGGCATGTTGGGCATAGGTGTGGGCGGTACTGCCGAAAAAGCCATGTTAATGGCCAAGCAATCGCTCATGGAAGACATCGACATGTACGAGTTGCTGCAGCGTGGCCCGCAAAACAAGCTCGAAGAATTGCGTATCGAGCTCTACCAAAAGGTGAATGCGCTGGGCATAGGCGCGCAAGGCCTGGGTGGCTTGACTACAGTGCTTGATGTCAAAATCAGTACCTTCCCCACGCATGCCGCGTCCAAGCCGGTAGCCATGATCCCCAACTGTGCGGCAACCCGTCATGTACATTTTGAACTGAACGGTTCCGGTCCGGCCATTCTGACACCGCCTTCGCTGTCTGACTGGCCCGATGTGCATTGGGCGCCCGATTACAACAAGTCCTTGCAGGTTGACCTGAATACGCTCACCAAAGAGCAGGTCGCCAGTTGGGCGCCTGGCCAGACCTTGCTGCTGTCAGGCAAAATGCTTACCGGCCGCGATGCCGCGCACAAGCGCATTCAAGATATGCTGGCCAAGGGCGAGAAATTGCCGGTCGATTTCACCAACCGGGTGATTTACTACGTGGGTCCGGTTGACCCGGTGCGCGAAGAAGTGGTTGGCCCGGCAGGCCCCACCACCGCCACCCGCATGGATGGCTTTACCGACATGATGCTGGAACAAACCGGCTTGATCTCCATGATAGGCAAGGCCGAGCGCGGGCCAATTGCCATCGACTCCATACGCAAGCACGGTTCGGCGTATTTGATGGCAGTGGGTGGTTCGGCTTATCTGGTGTCCAAGGCAATACGCGGTGCCAGGGTCGTTGGTTTTGAAGACCTGGGCATGGAAGCCATTTACGAGTTCGATGTCAAAGATATGCCGGTAACGGTAGCGGTCGATTCCAAAGGCACATCGGTACACGAAACCGGCCCCAGGGAATGGAAGGCGCGCATCGCAGAAATACCATTGATGCCGGTTTTGTAGGCATATGCAGTTGTTGTCGTGATTTTGTGGTGTCGGATTACGCGCCTGGCGGCGCTAGTCCGACCTACGAAAGCCGTAAGTCAGTACCAACCGGTTGCTCAGATAGCGCCCGCGCCAGCACCACGCCATGCTTTCGGCACGAGCGGGCAATATCCGCCGCATCCATCCCTTCGGGCGCCCGTCCCCAAATAAACATGCTCGCCTGCGGAACAATCCAGGGCTGGACCCCAATCGTATCGAGCCGGGCAATGTCTTGTCCATTGCCTTTGCCTGCGCTCCCATGATTTACTGCAAGGCTCTTGGAATGAGATAAATGATGGACAAGATAACAAGTGGCTGGATCAATGGCTTTATCGGCGTAGTGATTTTTGCGGGTTCGCTGCCAGCTACCCGCGCGGCGGTTATGGATTTCGACCCCATGTTTCTTACTGCCGCCAGGGCAAGCATCGCGGCCTTGCTGGGGCTGGCGCTGTTGTTATTGTTCCAGCAGCGTCGGCCGATTCTGGCGGAACTGCCCTCCTTGCTGGTGGTCGCGCTTGGCGTGGTGCTGGGTTTCCCTTTGCTGTCTGCGCTGGCGCTGCAGTATGTTTCCTCTGCGCACTCCATGGTGTTTGTGGGCCTGTTGCCTTTATGCACCGCAATTTTTGGCGTGATACGCGGAGGCGAACGGCCCCGACTGGTTTTCTGGCTGTTTTCCTTGCTTGGGGGCGCCTGTGTTGCAGGCTACGCCGCCTGGGGCGGTATTGAAGTGTCCCTGAAAGGCGATTTGCTGATGCTGGCCGCCATCATTGTGTGCGGCCTGGGCTATGCGGAAGGCGCACGCTTGACCCGGCAGCTTGGGGGCTGGCAGGTAATCAGCTGGGCACTGGTGCTGGCGCTGCCCCCGATGCTGGTGGCGGCCTTGCTGACTATGCCAGCGTCGTTTGCCCATGTGGGCGTGCCAGCCTGGCTCGGGCTGGCTTATGTGTCGCTATTTAGTATGTTGATCGGATTTGTGTTTTGGTATCGCGGCCTGGCGCAGGGCGGAATTGCGGCTGTTGGTCAATTGCAGTTGCTACAACCCTTTTTTGGCTTTGGCCTGGCGGCGTTGTTTCTTAAAGAAACAGTAAGCTGGGCGATGCTGTTGGTAACGTTGGCTGCCATTGTTTGTGTGGCGGGGGCAAAAAGGTATGCAAGCTGAGCAAAGGAACGGGGGCGTTGGTGCCAGAGTACGCCAGGCTAATCCGAATGATGCTTGCTCAAGGTTTTCGCAGGCCGGATTCGCGCCATCAGGTGCGTAATCCGACAATCAGCGTTACAACCCTGGCTGTATTTTGTCAGCAATGGTCTTCAGGCCACCCTGTATTAACTGGGCGATTTCGCGTTGACGCGTGGCGGGCATGCGCTCGGTGATGGCGGTGACGCTGATGGCCAGCAGCGGCTGGCCTGTGCCAGAACAAAGGGCGCAGCCAACCCCTAAGGCGCCGCGTACAGCATAGTTGCCAACAACAGAATAGCCTCGTGTGCGGGTGTTGACCACCAACTGCCGCATTTCGCGAATGCTCATGCCGCCGTACTGTTCGAGTTCGTTGCCGTTGTGGGTGATGATGCTTTCCACGGTGGCGTCGTCAAGTTTGGCCAATAAGGCCATGCCGCCCGAACCCACGCCCAGGGGCTGGCGCTTGCCGGCGAAGGTGGCCAGTATTTGTACCGGGTAGGCGCCAATTTCGCGCCATAAGCTGACCGACTGATAACCGTCGCGCACAACCAGGAAGACGGCGTCTCCGGTTAGGGCGGCCAATTGTTGCATGACGGGGAATGCCAGAGCTATGCGCGCATCTTGTTCTATGGCTGGTGAAGCTGTGGATCCATCCGCAATGAAGCGCTTGCTTCCGCTGATATTCTTGGCGAAGCCGCCTTCGATCAATGCAGCAAGCAGTCTATAGATGGTGGGGCGCTGCAGCCCGGTTTGCCGGGCCAAATCGGTGACCGTCAATCCGGACCCAGGATTTTCCTGCAGAGTACGTAAAACATGCAAGCCGCGCCTGAGGGTGCGAGGGCCGGATGCCGAGTTGTCAGTATCAGAAATGTCCACAGTGTGTACGCAAGAGTTTGAAAAAACGGGATAATGATGCAAGATCAAATGATTATTATAGAATTGTCCATTTTACGGACACTTACGCACGGAGAAACTCTTGTCAATACGTACTAAATTCTCGCTGAGCGGCAAGGCCGCAGCGGCCAGCATCTTGATGGCGGGCGCACTTGGATTCGCCAGCAGCGCATTGGCCGCCTACCCTGATCACGCCATTCGCCTTGTCGTTGGGTTTTCGGCTGGTGGCACCACTGATGTCGTGGCGCGCATTCTGGGCAAAGAAATGGGCGAGGCCCTGGGCCAGCCGGTAGTGGTTGAAAACCGTCCCGGTGCGGGCAGCAATATTGCTACAGAAATGGTTGCTCGCGCAACGCCCGACGGCTATACGTTGTATATGGTTGCCGTTACCAGCGCCATTAACCAGACGCTGTATAAAAACCTGCGTTTTGACCTGGTCAAAGACTTCGCGCCTGTTTCGCTGGGCGTGAGGGTTCCCAATGTGCTGGTGGTCAACCCCAAAATACCTGCCAAGACGGTGCAAGAACTCATTGATTACGCCAAGGCAAATCCGGGCAAGCTTAATTTCGCTTCGTCGGGCAGCGGCACGTCCATACACATGGCCGGCGAACTGTTCAAGCAACTGGCCAAAATAGACGCAACGCACATTCCTTACAAAGGCAGCTCGCCTGCCATCACCGACCTCATTGGCGGTCAGGTTGACTATATGTTCGACAACATGCCGTCGGCGTGGCCGCATGTAGAATCTGGCAAGTTGCGTGCCTTGGCCGTCACTACCGCCGAGCGCTCCAAAACGGCGCCTGATCTGCCCACCATGCAAGAGTCCGGTTTCCCGACCTACGACGTATCTTCCTGGTTTGGCGTGATTGCGCCCAAGGGTACGCCCGACGAAATCGTGAACAAGCTGAATAATGTTATCCAGACCGCGCTGGCCAAGCCTGATGTCCAGGCCCGCATGGCTGACCTGGGTGCCGTACCAGCCAAAACAACGCCTGCCGAATTTGGCGATTTCATCAAGTCTGAAGTCGATGGCTGGGCAAAAGTGGTCAAGGCTTCGGGCGCAACCGTCGATTAATAAGTCTTGAAAATAGACCAGGAATGGCTGCATTAATGTTGAATTGCGCCATTTTTTGGTTGTGATGTTGTTTGTCGGATTACACGCTGCGCGCTAGCCCGACAAACAACATCACTCTTTCCGTGCCGTCTTGATCATGGCGGTGCACATGCCGCGCAGCATATCGACTTCATCACGGCTCAGGTTGTTGCGGCTGAACAGGTGGCGCATGCGCGGCATCAGTTTTTTCGGATGTTCCGGGTCAAGAAACCCGACTGCCACCAGGGCCTGCTCCCAATGTGTCATCAGTGCTTGCACCTTTTCGCTGGGTGCTGGCTCGTCACCGATTTCGGCATGGCCGTTGGTCACCGGCAGTAGGGGCAGGGCGGCGGCACTGGCCAGGGCATAACGAAACTCCCATGCCGCCAATTGCAAGGCCTGGGCAACATTCAGCGAGCTATATTCCGGATTCGCCGGTATGTGGCAAACTCGTTGGCATAGGGCTATGTCTTCGTTGGTCAGCCCCGAGCGTTCCGTGCCCAGTACGATGGCCACCACATTGTGTTGCTGGCGCAAGTGCTCGCAGCCGGTTGCTGCAGCCTGGCGTATGTCGCAGGGCGGCGGGCCTATCATGCGGGCGCGGGCTGTCAGGGCAAACGTCATGGTGGCCGGTGCCAAGGCCTGTTCCAATGTGGGAACAATGCTAACCGCTGCCAGCACGTCGGTGGCCCCGCTGGCAAGCGATTGCGCCTCGGGCAAATCAAGCACATCGGGGAAGCGCGGCGCCACCAGGCACAGGTCGTGAAAGCCCATGGTTTTGATGGCGCGAGCCGCCGCCCCTACATTTCCGGGGTGGCTGGGATGCACCATAATGAAGCGCACACGAGAGAAAGCCTGGGCCATTTCTGAGGAAAATGTCTGAGTCATTTAAAATAGATCGTTTCTAATGTTTATTGCCTGAATTTTTGCCTAGACAGGCAGTCGAATTTGGCTGTGCCAGGCACTGACAGTTTTTGTTTAATACGGAATTTTATGCACCCGATGCTCAATACCGCCATCAAGGCGGCACGCCGTGCTGGCGCCATCATCAACCGCGCCAGCCTCGACTTGGAGCGCCTGCAAGTGGCGCGCAAAGGGCCCAAGGATTATGTCACGGAAGTGGATCGCGCCGCTGAAGAAGCCATCATCGACATTTTACGCACTGCCTACCCTGATCACGGTTTTCTGGGTGAGGAAACCGGTATCCATCTGGCTGCGGGCCAAGGCGCCGACGAGCAGGCTGAATACCAATGGATCATCGATCCACTCGATGGCACGACCAACTTCATTCATGGCTTGCCCATTTATGCGGTATCGATCGCCCTGGCGCATCGCGGTCAAATCACCCAGGCGGTTATTTATGACCCAGCCCGCAACGAATTGTTTTCTGCCACGCGTGGCGGCGGCGCTTTCATGAACGACAGGCGGGTGCGCATCTCCGGCCAGACGCGTTATCACGACGCGTTGCTGGGCACGCATGTCGCCGGATCAGCGGGCGGGGTGGCGCCGCATACGCGTTTTGCCAGTATGTTGGCTGACTGCGCCTCGGCGCGCCGCCTGGGTTCCACCGTGCTCGATCTGGCTTATGTCGCGGCCGGTCGCCTCGATGGCTACTGCGGGGTCAAGCTCAAACCCTGGGATCTCGCCGCGGGCGGGTTGCTGATACTCGAGGCGGGCGGGCTGATCGCCGATTTCGAGGGCGAGCAGGGCTGGATGAAAAGTGGCGATGTCCTGGCTGCCACGCCCAAGATATTCACCCAGATGCTGGGCCATCTGCAAAGCTGATCGCTGTGGCAGGCTGCGGTACTTGGGCCTGCAGCTTGTTTTTAGGTACTGCCGTTTGCCTTACGGAGCCTCTTGATGGAGTGGATGCTAGAGCTGTCGGCTTGGGTAGGCTTGCTGACGCTGGTCATACTCGAGATTGTCCTGGGGATAGACAATCTGGTTTTTATTGCCATCCTGGTCGACAAGCTGCCGCCGGCTCAACGTGATCGCGCCCGGGTCATAGGCTTGCTGCTGGCTTTGCTCATGCGCTTGGCCATGCTGTCGGTCATGTCATGGCTAATCAAGCTGACTGATCCACTATTCTCCGTAGGCTCGCTGGATTTTTCAGGGCGCGACCTGATCCTCATCATTGGTGGATTCTTCCTGCTGTTCAAAGGGACACTGGAGTTGCACGAGCGGGTCGAGGGCAGGATCCAGCATGCGTCTGGTGCACGCATGCATGCCAGTTTCTGGGTCATTGTTACGCAAATCGTAGTCCTGGACGCCATTTTTTCCATCGATGCCGTGATTACAGCGGTTGGCATGGTCGACCACCTTGCGATCATGATGCTGGCGGTCACTATCGCTATCGGCATTATGCTGGTGGCATCCAAGCCCCTGACCATATTCGTCAACGCCCACCCAACCGTCGTCATTTTGTGCCTGGGTTTTTTGCTTACCATCGGCTTTTCGCTGCTGGCAGAAGGCTTTGGCTTTGCCGTGCCCAAGGGCTATTTGTATGCCGCCATTACATTTTCAGTCCTGATCGAAGCCCTCAATCAGTTGGCCCGGCGCAATATGCATCGCTTTGACGCCAGGCGGCCCATGCGTGAGCGCACTGCCGAAGGGGTGTTGCGCATGCTAGGCAAGCGCCCGTTAGTGAGGCCAGAGCAAGATACGCCGGAAAACGAAGCGCCAGCGCAGGTTTTCGAAGAAGAAGAACGCTATATGGTCAGTGGCGTACTGACTCTGGCCGACCGTTCCATCCATTCCATCATGACGCCGCGTACCGACGTGTCTTGGTTGAATCTGGATGATGAACCCGCCAAGCTGCGCGAACAGATCGCCAAGGCGCCACACAGCTTTTTTCCGGTTTGCCGAGGTTCTCTGGATGAAGTCATAGGCATAGGCCGCGCCAAGGAGATGGTCGCCGACCTGATCACCCAGGGCGGCATACGTTTGTCACGTTTGCGTGATCCTATCATTGTGCATGAGTCGATAGGGGTGCTGCGCCTGATGGACACTCTGAAACGTTCGCGTGGCCAGCTTGTGCTGGTTACCGATGAATTCGGCGCCATAGAAGGCGTTGTGACCCCCATCGATGTCTTTGAAGCGATAGCGGGCGAATTCCCCGACGAAGACGAAGCACCCGATATTGCGGTGGAAGGCGACAACCGCTGGCGCGTCGATGGCGCAGCCGACCTGCACCACCTGGAACTGGTGCTGAATACCGATGATCTGGTCGATGACGAGGAAGGCTATTCGACCCTGGCGGGCTACCTGCTTGAGCGCTTCGGGCATTTGCCGCAGCCCGGCGATAGCTGCGAACTGCGCCAGGCTCACGCCACTTTCAAATTTACGGTGCTGCGCCTGGATGCGCGGCGCATAGCAACGGTGCAGATAGATCGCACTTACCATCAGACCGACGACGACACTAACGACATGAGCGACTATGACTGACAGCATCTGGTTTTTATTGAAAGCCCTGTTTTTGGGCCTGATGGAAGGATTCACTGAGTTTATTCCAGTTTCGAGCACGGCCCATTTGCTATTGATAGGCGACTGGATCAATTTCTCGTCGGGTAGCGACAAGGTGTTCGAGGTCGTGATCCAGTTTGGTTCCATTTTGGCGGTCATGTGGGTTTTCCGTCAACGCCTGTGGCGACTGATACGGGGCACTTTGGCTGGCGAAGCCACCGAGGTCATGTTTACCCGCAACCTGATCATTGCCTTTTTGCCGGCAGCCGTCATCGGTGCGCTAACTATCAAGTACATCAAGATGTTGTTTCATAATCCGGGCGTATTCGTGGTGACCCTGATCGTGGGCGGCCTGATCATGTTGTGGGTCGAGCGCAAGCCGCAATATGCCAAGCATGGCGCGCCAGCAGGCGGCGACGACAGCATGGCATCACAGCACGTTACGGCGTTTACGCTGGAACAAATCAGCTGGAAGCAGGCCTTGATAGTGGGGTTTGCGCAATGCCTGGCCATGGTGCCCGGTACATCGCGTTCAGGGGCGACGATTATTAGTGGAATGATGGCGGGCATACAACGTAAAACGGCAACTGAGTTTTCTTTTTTCCTGGCCATGCCCACCATGCTGGCGGCCACGGTATACGATTTGTACCGTAATAGCAGCGCCTTGTCCGAGGCCCAGACGCTGGCGATAGGGGTTGGTTTTGTGGCAGCCTTTATCAGCGCGTTGCTGGTGGTGCGCGCGGTGCTGCATTTTGTGTCCAAGCATACCTACCGGCCTTTTGCGTGGTATCGCATTGCACTGGGCCTGGTCGTGCTGGCCTGGCTTTTAATGCGTTGACGCTTGAAGCATGTGGTTATAATTGCACGCCCGTTAACATAACTTTTCAAGAGATGGCATCATGACAGAGCAGGCTTGCCAACACGGTCTTCGGGATATTTCGCATTTTGAAGCCGCCGTTCGTCGTTTCCGCAGCGAGTTCTATCAACGCGATCCGGAAATGATGCACAAACTGGCTACTGATGGCCAAGCTCCCGCGACGCTTATCATCGCGTGTTGCGATTCACGGGTCGATACTGGGGTGCTGCTGCAGGCTCATCCAGGCGAACTGTTCACCGTGCGCAATATTGCCAATCTGGTTCCGCCTTATCAGCAGGGCGCAGGTTTGCATGGCACAGGCGCCGCCATAGAGTACGCGGTGCGCGATCTGGGTGTAGACCACATTATTGTGCTGGGGCACGCCAGTTGCGGTGGCATCAAGGCGGTAATCGCCGCTGCCGATGGCAAGTCCATCGATCGCGAGTTCGTGGGTGACTGGGTTTCCATGGCCACGAAGGCCACCGAACTGTACTTGAATCCCGACGAGTCCGGCGTACGCCAGAAAGTGTCGTTGGAATTGCTAAAAGATAATCCAGGCTTGGTCGAGCGCGCGGCGGTTACCGGGTCTTTACACAATTTGCTGACTTACCCCTGGGTCAAGGAAGGGGTCGACGCGGGCAAGCTTGCCTTGCACGGCTGGTGGTTCGATATTGAAACCGGTGATCTCTGGAAATCAGATCAGGCTGATCTGCATTTGCTGCCGGTTGTATAAGGTTGTTTCCATGAAACCGAGCTTCCCTTATTTGGCATCAGGCAAGCAAATGGCGATAAGGCGTGCGTAAGCCGGAATCCATACTTTTCTGGCTTGATGACAAGCTGCCGGTTCCTGCCGCGCTGGGTCTGGCCTTGCAGCAAATCGCCTTTTTGGGCGCATTGCTGGTGGTGCCCAACCTGTTTGTGCATGGCAGCGTCACCAATCTGGGCGAAAGCAGCTTTCTTGATATTGCCAGTGCATCACTGATCGCCAGTGCGCTATCAATACTGCTGCAAATCCTTAACCGATGGGGCATAGGGTCGGGTTATTACTATCCGTTGCAGGCCACCCCTACGGTGTTCGCTGTCATGTTTCTGGCAGGCAGCAGCTCGGGCGGCATGCCGCTGGCCTACGGCATGGTCTTTGTCACTGGCCTTACCCAGTTGCTGTTAAGCGCTTGTGTGGTGCGTTTGCGCAGCATATTCACGGTCGAGATCGCCGGTCTGGCCGTCATGCTGACTGGCGTGGCGACGGGGCAGGTGGGGCTTAAGTTGCTGTTTGGCCATCAAACGGGTGCGGGTGCGAGCAACATGGAACTCATGGTGGCCGCGTTTACCCTGTTTGTCATGGTGTTTTGCAATATCTGGCTAAGGTCGCGCATACGGCTATTCGCTACTCTGATAGGCTTGCTGGCTGGCAGCGCGCTGGCAGCCACGCTGGGGATGCTGTCAACAGACAGCGTGAACTATATCGCTTCAACGCCGTGGGTGCGTCTGCCCACCCTGCCTGCGTTTGGCTGGTCGTTTGACTGGGGCATGGTCTGGCCCTACATGTTGATGGGGCTGGCGCTGTCGCTGATGTCGATAGGTACACAAACCGTTGCGCAGCGCACGGCCGATGCCGACTGGCATACGCCTGATCTGCGCGCTTATGGGCGCGGCTTGCGCGCTGAAGGCCTGACCCATGTGCTGGCCTCGTTTATCAATGCCATGCCGCAAACTTCCAGTGGCGGGGCGGTGGGGCTGGCGGCGACATCTGGCAGTTCCAGCCGTTATCTGGGTTACTGGGTGGCTGCGTTTTTGCTCATTACTGCATTGTGTTCCAAGCTTATTGTGTTGTGGCTGGCGGTGCCGGCGCCGGTTATTGCCGCGATGCTGCTTTTTATCTCGGCTTTTCTGTTGATGGCAGGCTTGAAACTCGTGGCTTCGCGCATGCTGGATGATCGCCGTTCGCTGGCGTTGGGCGTGGGGCTGATCGTTGGTGTGTCGCATCAGTATATTGTTGCGGGTATTCAGTACCCTCCGCTGGCGGGCTTCATGGATCTGGCAGGGGTCACCAATGGCACGCTGGTTGCATTGGTGCTGACGATACTGTTTCGCGTCGGGGCATCGCGTCGTACTACGCAGCGGTTTTCGATTGATGCGACCACCGCCGACGACTTGAATCTTTTCATGGAAAATCAGGGCCGTTTGTGGGGCGCCCGGCGGGATGCCGTGCAGCGCGCCGAGCAGGCGGTATGGCAGGCTTTTGATTTGCTGGCGCATAGCAGGCGTTTGTCACCTGAGCAGCCGTGGCTGGAGGTAAAGGCGCGCTTTGATGAGTATGCTTTGCGGGTGACGTTTACCTACTCAGGGGTGGCTTTGCCGGTTGCTCGGGCCGCGGGGCCTAGCGCAGAGGAACTGATTGATGATCCAGAGGCTGCAGGGCACTTGACGGCTTACATGTTGAGTCGCCTGGCGAAACGGGTGCAGGTGCGCCAGCGCGATGCCATTGCGCAGTTGCAACTGGATTTCGAGGCGTAGATCCGATCTTTGTCCTGCGTAGGTCGCACATCAATTTCGACTAACTTTGTCTTCAGACATGAAAGGTTTTAAATGAAAGCATTTGTTTGTGAAAAGTGGATGCACTATAGTGAACTGGCACTTCAAGAGGTCGCACCACCCACTCCTTCGGCAGGACAAGTTAGCATTGCAGTGCATTTCGCAGCCGTCAGCTTTGGTCAGACCTTGATTGTTGCTGGCAAGTACCAGCGCAAACCACCGTTGCCATTTGTTCCTGGCACGGAAATTTCAGGGGTAGTCCTGGAAGTAGGGCCTGATGTAACAGAGTTCGCACCAGGAGACCGAGTCGCTGCCATCCTTGATTGGGGAGGGTACGCAGAAGTAGCGGTTGCCACGGTTGCAACGACATGGCATGTGCCCGATGGTGTGAGTTTGGCGGTGGCCGCGAGTGTCCCACTAACATACGGAACAGCATACGCTGCCCTGCATTGGCGAGGGCGAATCAAGGCAGGGGAAACCCTGCTGGTTTATGGCGCTGCAGGTGGCGTGGGGCTGCCCGCAGTTCAGTTGGGCCGTCTTGCCAATGCTAATGTGATTGCAGTAGCAGGTAGCGATGATCGAGTAAAAGTCGCCATGGGCTATGGCGCGCATTCTGGAATCGTTCATAGCGAGGGCCAGCTTAGTCAGCAGGTGCGAGACTTGAATGGCGGTCACAACGTTGAACTGGTCTTTGATCCTGTGGGTGGCGCCTTGTTTGACGAAGCGTTGCGTTGCGTAAAACCGGAAGGAAGAGTGCTAATCGTAGGCTTTGCCAGCGGTGAAATCCCAAAGATACCAGCAAACATTTTACTGGTTAAAAATATTGAAGCCATTGGTTTTAACTTTGGTTTCTACGTTGGATGGGGCTTGACAGACGAACGCGAGTATTACAAGCAACGATTGCGAATCATGATGGAGACGATCTTCGCTCATATCGCCGCAGGCGAACTGCAGAGCATATCTTCCAAGCCCTATCCTATGGTCCGTTTGACGGAAGCCTTCGATGCTGTAGTTGAAAGACAGTCTATTGGGCGCATCCTTATCCAGATTGCCGGCGACATGGGCACGAGTGCATAGTATTTGGATATGCGCAGACGGCAGGTGTCGGATTACGCGCCTAGTGGTGCTAGTTCGACCTACATTCAGCGTGTAATTGCGGCCCATGGCGGTCTATGGTCAGCCAGCCGCCACGTAACGATGTGCCGTGATCATATTCCCAATCAGGTAGCACAATACGCGTGCAGGCCTGCCCGTTTACTGTCAAATGATGTGTGGCGGGACGGTGGGTGTGTCCGTGTACCAGGGTGTTGATGCCGCTGTTCAGAAAAGCCCGTTCAATGGCGTCGGGGGTGACGTCCATGATGTTTGCTGATTTGTAGCGGTTGGCGGCCATGCTGCGTTTTCTGGCCCAGTCGGCGATGGCGAGCCGGTATTTCAGGGGCAGGGACAAAAATAGCTTTTGTACCCCTCGGTTGCGCACCAGGCGGCGCAAGCGCTGGTAGCCGATGTCGGCGATACAGTATTCGTCGCCATGCGAAAGTAATATGTTGCCGTAGTCGGTGGCCAGGCATACCGTGTCGGGCAGCAGTCGTGCGCCCACATGGCGCGCCAAGGGTTCGCCCATCAGGAAGTCGCGGTTGCCGTGACCTAGCCATAAGGGTATTTTTTCAGATACCGCGGTAAACCGGCGCAGTGTTTGCGAGAGCCATTCTGGTGGCTTGGTCAGCGCAAGGTCGTCGCCTATCCAGGCGTTGAAAATATCGCCGCATAAAATCAAGGCATCCGCCTGGGCGCATGCCTTGTCTAGAAAAAGATGGAACGCGTCGGCGGTGGCTGGCGTATCGGGCCCCAGATGAATATCCGAGGCTATCCAGACCGTACCCGGCAGCGTTATCTTATTCAACAACCGTTGCTTTCTCGATGACAATGTCTTCGACTGGAACGTCTTGGTGAAAGCCCTTGTTGCCTGTTTTTACCGCTTTCATTTTGTCGACGACTTCGGTGCCTTCAATGACTTTGCCAAAAACGGTATAGCCCCAACCATTGGGTGTGGGCGCTGTGAAGTTCAGGAAGTCGTTGTCGGCCACGTTGATGAAGAACTGGGCGGTAGCCGAATGTGGGTCGGAGGTGCGGGCCATGGCCAGCGTGTAGCGGTTGTTTTTCAGGCCGTTGTTGGCTTCGTTCTCAACTGGGGCGTGAGTTTGCTTTTGCTTCATGCCGGCATCAAAACCGCCGCCTTGGACCATGAAGTTATTGATGACGCGATGGAAAATAGTGCCGTCGTAGAAACCTTCGTTGACGTAGGTCAGGAAGCTTTCGACTGTTTTAGGTGCTTTTTCGGCATCAAGTTCGATGACCAGGTCGCCCTGATTGGTTTGAAGTTTAACGTGAGGAGTTGTGCTCATGGATTTGCCTTGAGTTGGGATTGAAGAGGCGGCTTGTGCGATGCTGCCCATGCCAAGTGCGAGCGATGTGGCGCAAGCAAGACTGAAAACACGTAGCGTAGGGCTAAGCGTGCGAGTAAGAGTGATAAGTGAACGCATAGTGTATGAAGATTCGTTTGAGTATCAGGGTTGCAGAATACCGCTAGCGGCTTTGGCCTTGGCCTGCGAGCCTTTGACCCCCAGTTGGGCGGCGTCCTGGAATGACTGGCGGGCAAGCATAAGCTGTACTTCGCCCATATTGGCTTTGGCCGTGCCGTAGTTGGGGTTGGCAGCCAGGGCCATGGTCAGGGCGTCTTGGGCCATTTCCAGCTTGCCTTGTGTCACATATTCGGCGGCCAGGTTGTTCCAGGGCTCGGGCAGTTCGGGGTATAGCGTGGTCATGTTACGGTAAATATCTATGGCCTGGTCGTGCCGGCCCAGCGCAGACAGTGCGCGGGCATGCAGGAACATAAGCTGGACATCGGTGCCTATGGCTTGTTGTTCCTTGTTTTGCTGCTCGCGTTTTTCTATGATGTCGAGGGCCGCCTGGTTTTCACGCCGGTCTAGCATGGCGGAGATTCGGGTGGTAATCTGGGATGCGGTCAAAGGGACGCTGGTGTCAACGCTGGGGGTCAGGGCTTCCAGTAGCTTGGCCAGGCCTTTCCAGCCGCCTTCCGCAGGGGCTGGGTCATGGAACAGCTTGGTATTGTCTGCCGATGCCGGCTGTACCGCCAGCACCCCCATGACAAGGGCTATGGCTAATGCAGAACAAGGAATTCGAAACACAGGTTACGCACCTATATGTAAGGGTTGTGTTGATGACACTGCATCAATGCTAAAACAAGAGGCAGGCCCTGCGCGCGCAGCGTAGGCCTGGCTCACTTGCTATACTAATCGACCGCCATTTTAGCCATGCTTTTGGCTTGGCACCCAGTTTACTGCAACCCGGTCTATATTGATCGGGCCCGCAATCGTATTTATTTATAGACATTTACCGCACATGCTGCACATTTATAACACCCTTTCCCGCGCCAAAGAGCCATTGAAAACCGTAGATCCAGGTCAGGTCCGCATGTATGTCTGCGGCATGACAGTTTACGATTTCTGCCATCTTGGGCATGCGCGCATGCTGGTGAGTTTCGATGTGGTGCAGCGTTGGTTGCGCGCCAGCGGCTACAAAGTCAACTATGTGCGCAATATTACTGACATCGACGACAAAATCATACGTCGAGCAGTGCAAAGCGGTCGCCGCCTGAACGAAGTCACGTCTTTCTACATTGACGCCATGCATGCCGACGAGCGCGCCCTGGGCGTGGCAACGCCCGACGCCGAACCGCGCGCCACAGAACACGTGGGCGATATGCTGGGCATTATCAAGCGCCTGGAAGAAAACGGCCTGGCCTATCAGTCGCCAGATGGCGACGTCAATTTCGCGGTGCGCGATTTTCCCGGTTACGGCAAGTTGTCTGGTAAAACCCTGGACGACCTGCGCGCAGGCGAGCGCGTGGCCATTGCAAGCAGTAAACGCGACCCCCTGGATTTTGTCTTGTGGAAATCAGCCAAGGCTGATGAACCGGCCGAGTCCAAATGGGAATCGCCTTACGGCGTTGGACGCCCTGGTTGGCATATTGAATGCTCGGCCATGAGCAAGGCTTTGCTGGGCTTGCCCCTGGATATCCATGGCGGCGGCCCTGACCTCAAATTTCCCCATCACGAAAACGAAATCGCCCAGACAGAAGGTGCGTTCGGGGGCAGGCTGGCGTCGGTCTGGATGCATTGCGGTCCCCTCATGGTCGACTCCGATAAAATGTCCAAATCGCTGGGCAATTTCAGCACCATACGGGCGACTATCGCCGCTGATGGGGCATTGTCCGACGACCAGGCCAGCTATCAGGCCAACCCGCGCGAAGCCGAAATGCTGCGCTTTTTCATTGTGCGCAATCACTATCGCAGCCCGCAGAATTACGCGCCAGATAACTTGCTCGATGCCCAGAACGCACTCGACAGGCTGTACCAGACACTGCATAACGTACCGGCCGAGCAGGCCGAGATCAATTGGCAGCACCCTAGCGCGCAGGCATTTCGCACCGCAATGGACGATGATTTCAATACGTCAGGTGCTGTTGCCGCCTTGTTTGAACTGTCGGCCGAGGCCAATCGCACTGCTTCGGGGCAGGCGTCGGGGTTGTTGCGTGCGCTGGGCGGGCTGCTGGGCCTGTTGCAGGCCGAGCCGGCTCAGTACCTGCATTCCCCCAGCCGTTACCAGCAGGGCCATGATCCTGCCGCGTCCTTGTCAAACGAGCAAATCGAGGGCCTGATCGCAGCTCGTACCCTGGCCAAGCAAAATCGCGACTTCCCCGAAGCCGATCGCCTGCGCACCGAACTGCAGCGCGGCGGGGTCGAGCTCGAAGATAAGGCTGGTGGTGTAACGCAATGGCGTCGAGCCTAGGAGACGTCCATGTCAGACAACAGCACCATTGACCAGGAAAAGCCTGAATTCTGGGACGAAGCGTCAGTCCACCTGATGAAGCGTGACCGTATTCTTAAAAAGTTGATACCACGCCATAAGTCGGAATGGCTGGCGCCTTCAGCGACCCCCTTCATTACGCTGGCCCGGGCCATAGTCGGGCATCAAATTTCAGTTAAATCCGCCAATGCCATGTGGCAGCGCTTTACTGATGCCAGCGGGCGTCATCCTACGCCGCGCGCCGTCTTGAAGCTGGCTGAAACCGATGCCGGCCTGGCTGGACTGTCCAAGCGCAAGGCCGAATATATTCTTGATCTTGCCACCCATTTTGCCGAAGAAAAAGTAAAGCCGGCCTTATGGGAAAGCATGGATGACGAAGCCGTTATCGCCGATCTGTGCGCCATTCGGGGCATAGGGCGCTGGACGGCCGAGATGTTTCTTATTTTCAACCTGCAACGGCCTGACATCCTTCCCCTGGATGATTCAAGCTTGCTCAAGGCAATTTCGTTACACTACTTTAGTGGTGAACCTGTCTCGCGTTTCGAAGCCAGGGAAGTCGCTCAGGCTTGGGCGCCGTGGCGCACGGTGGCCACGTGGTATTTGTGGCGTAGCCTTGATCCGGCCGCTGTTCAGTACTAAACAAGTGAATGCTCTAATCTGGATATCAAGCTCTTATGCGTAATACCTTCCTGGAATTCGAACAGCCCCTGGCCGAGCTCGAAAATAAAATCGAGCAACTGCGTTTTGTTCAAACCGACTCTGCCGTAGATATTTCGGAAGAAGTCGGGCGTTTGCAACAAAAAAGCCAAACCCTGGCCAAAAGCATTTATTCCAAACTTACGCCGTGGCAAACCGCATTGGTTGCCAGGCACCCTCAGCGCCCCTACACCATGGACTATGTTCGTGAGATCTTCACTGATTACCACGAACTGCACGGCGATCGCATGTATGCCGACGACCAGGCCATCATAGGCGGCCTGGCGCGCTTTCATGGCACGCCCTGCATGATCATAGGCCACCAGAAAGGGCGCGACACCAAAGAGCGCGCCATGCGCAACTTCGGCATGCCGCGTCCCGAAGGTTATCGCAAGGCTTTGCGCCTGATGCGCCTCGCTGAAAAATTTCAGTTGCCAGTGTTCACTTTCGTAGACACTCCAGGGGCTTATCCGGGTGTGGGCGCCGAAGAGCGCGGGCAATCCGAAGCCATAGGCCATAATCTGTACGCCATGGCCGAGCTCAAGGTGCCTATTATCACCACTATTATTGGGGAAGGCGGTTCGGGTGGCGCATTGGCCATTGCCATAGGCGACGTGGTCATGATGCTGCAGTACTCCACTTATGCCGTCATTTCGCCCGAAGGCTGCGCATCCATCTTGTGGCGCAGCCCCGAAAAGGCTTCCACCGCCGCCGAGGCGCTGGCCATTACTGCGCCACGCCTCAAAGACCTGGGCCTTATCGATCGTATCGTCAACGAGCCGGTAGGAGGGGCGCATCGTGATCCCGTGGTGATGGCGCGCCAGCTTAGCCGCGCCTTGTCTGATTCCTTGCGCCAGTTGTCAGGCATGAATCCCGAGCAACTGATAGAACATCGTCTGCAGCGCCTGATGTCTTATGGCCGTTTCCAGGAAACCAATAGCTAAGCCCATGCGGAATGGCACGAGCTTAGCGCCTGTAGGTCAGATTAGGCGCGCCAGCGCCATAACCCGACAAGCGCGCCATTTGCCCTATGCCCACTGAAGCGTTCTGGCACGAGTTTGGCTCGGCCCGTTTGTTGCGAGCCATAGAGCAGGCCCTGGTCACCGTAGCGCCGCCACCACGACGTATTGCGGTAGCGCTAAGCGGTGGCGCCGATTCGGCCATGATGGCGGTGTATGCGGCTATTTTCGCCCGTCGCGTTGGGCTGGAACTGCATTTTTTTCATGTACACCATGGTTTGCAGGCGCCTGCCGAATTATGGCAGGCACATGTGCACGATTTGGCCCGGTGGCTGAATATTGCTTGCCATAGCCGCATGGTCAGTGTCGATACCACTACTGGTGCGGGCATAGAGTCTGCAGCACGCGATGCGCGTTATGCCGCTTTCAAGCAAATGGCCGATCAAACCGGCGTGCGGCATATTGTGCTGGCTCATCATCAGAATGATCAGGCTGAAACCGTGTTGCTGCGCCTGTTGCGCGGTTCTGGTCCAGGCGGGCTGGCCGCCATGGCTGGCTGTGTTCAGCGGCAGGGCCTGACTTATTTGCGTCCCTGGCTTGATATTGAGCGCGCCGCCATCTTGCAGCAGGCTGACCTGTTTTTTCAAGTCAGTGGCTGGGCTCCAGTGCATGACCCCACCAATTCCGACGACAAATACACCCGTGCCGCTGTGCGTGAACGCTTGGTGCCCGAACTGAACCAGCGTTGGCCGGGGTGGCAAGTTAATGTGGCGCGTCATGCGCGGCTAAGCGCACAAATGCAAAGCGTGCTCGACGAGGTGGCCGTCCAGGATATGGCCGGTCTGGATCCTGGCACCGATGGCTGCAGTTTTTCCTTGGCTGGCTGGCGTACGCTGTCAGTCGCCAGGCAAGCCCTGGTGTTGCGCCATTGGCTGTCGCAGCAGGGTTTGCTAATGCCTACCGAGGCTCGTTTGCAAGACTTTATGCGGCAGTTGCGCGGCCTGCACGCCATGGGACATGACCGGCAAATGCAGGTCAAGCATGGCTCGGCATGGATACGCTGCACCAAAGGCCGTATTTGGCTCGATGTCGAAAAAAACGATAGCCTCAAAAAACGTTAAAATACCGGGCTTTGCGTACTATTCCGAATTAGGTAAGTCGGATTAGCGAGCGCAGCGGGCGTAATCCGACACATATTTCGCCCGCTAGGCAATCGAATCCCTGTCAGCAGTATGGCCGGGCTGGTTCATAAAGCAAAAAAGACAGTGTCCCTTTAATGCAGAGTAGAAGATGGCCCTGATAGTTCAAAAATACGGCGGCACCTCCATGGGCTCGGTAGAGCGCATACAGAATGTCGCCCGGCGTGTCGCCAAATGGCATGCCGCCGGTCACCAAGTTGTGGTTGTTCCCTCGGCGATGTCGGGTGAAACCAATCGGCTATTGGGGCTGGCCAAGGAAATTTCCCCTCAGCCCGATCCACGCGAACTCGATATGTTGGCGTCCACGGGCGAACAGGCCAGCAGTTCCTTGCTGGCCATGGCCTTGATGTCCCAAGGCGTGGCTGCACGCAGCTACACAGGCTGGCAAGTTCCTGTGCGCACCGATTCATCATTCACCAAGGCCCGCATCAAGTCGATAGACGACGAACGCATACGCGCCGACCTTGACTCTGGCCGCGTTGTCATTGTCACCGGTTTCCAAGGTGTCGACGAAGAGGGCAATATCACCACGCTGGGGCGTGGTGGTTCCGATACTTCGGCTGTGGCGGTCGCGGCATCCTTGAAGGCGCATGAATGCCTTATTTTCACCGACGTCGATGGTGTCTACACCACTGATCCGCGCGTTGTGCCCGAAGCCCGGCGCATGACCGTCGTTTCATTCGAGGAAATGCTGGAATTGGCGTCGCTGGGTTCCAAGGTGCTGCAAATTCGCTCGGTAGAGTTCGCTGGTAAATATCGTGTACCCGTGCGGGTGCTGTCGTCCCTGACAGATCCGCTGGTTCCGCTCGAAGAAGAAATGGCTTCGGGCACCCTAATCACTTTCGAGGAAGATCAACAAATGGAAGCCGCCGTTGTATCGGGCATTGCCTTCAGCCGTGACGAGGCTAAAGTTACCCTGTTGGCCGTACCCGACACCCCGGGTGTGGCTTATTCGATTCTTGGCCCGGTCGCCGCCGCCAACATCGACGTCGACATGATCCTGCAAAACCAGTCTGTTGCCGGCACGACCGATTTTTCGTTCACGGTAAACCGCAACGACTTCGCGCGCACGCTCGATCTGCTGAACAGCCAGATCGGGCCTGCCGTGGGCGCAACCGAAATCGTGTCTGACGACAAAGTCTGCAAAGTGTCCATCGTAGGCATAGGTATGCGCAGTCACGTAGGCGTGGCCAGCCTGATGTTCCGTACCTTGTCGGAAGAGGGCATCAATATTCAAATGATCAGCACCAGCGAGATCAAGACCTCGGTCATCATCAACGATAAATACATGGAATTGGCCGTGCGCGCCTTGCACAAGGCATTTGGGCTGGATCAGGATAAAAGCCAGGAAGAGCAGGCCTGATCCTAAGGTTTTGTGTAATAGTTGGCATATTCGTAGGTCGGATTAGGGCCGTAGGCGCGTAATTCGACAATCTGCGCGGCAATCCAGGCATATCTAAATGCAGTGAAAGCCTGAAGTAGTTGTTATTCTTTTGTTGTAAACCGCTGTTTTATGCAGGAAATTTTAAAAACTGGGCTTTAGTTCGATGGCCCCAGGAAAATAAATTATTATCGTGCTAGAATGGCGGCCTGTTACGGAGACGTGGCCGAGAGGTTGAAGGTACTCCCCTGCTAAGGGAGCATGCGGCTTATACCCGCATCGAGGGTTCGAATCCCTCCGTCTCCGCCAGTGATGATTTTTTCTTTAAAATCAAGCGCTTAGGTAAATTAAAGAGGTAAGTTTCACCACTAAGTTTTACCACTACAGAACGGCCTCCGCAAGGGGGCTTTTTTGTGGCTGCTTGGTTCGTACTGCGGGTAGATTTTTTCGGGATTTCGCTGGCGTGAGTACCCTACACTTAGTATCCATAATGAATGCGCTAACCGATATTGTTTTTGATCTGGCATGTACAGTCAGCTTTTATCTAGTAATCATAATGAACGCATTAACCAATGTTATTTCTTCCGTTGACTTCTGGAAGCTTGTGCTGCCCTTATTCGGTGCTGTTGTAGCGTGGTATATGAATGAGTCGCGAAAGAGGCTCCTTGAGCAATATCAGCGGAAGGAGGCTAACTATAAAGAGCTTGTCAGGACGCTTCGCGGATTTTATGAGGGTGCTGAGAATCAGGGAATGATGAGGACTGAGTTCTTAAATCAACTGAATGTGGCGTGGCTCTACTGTCCTGACGATGTTATTAAGAAAGGTTATGTCTTTCTTGAGACTGTACATGCAAATGCAATACAGGACGACGATGCAAAAGAGGATGCAATGGGCGCGTTTGTGCTTGCTATTCGAAAAGACCTACTATCTCGAAAGTTAGTTCAAAAGACTGGCTTGATACCCAGCGACTTCAAACATTTGAACGGAAAATAGCCCCCAGAAAAACGCCTACGTCGAGCGCTATAACCGCACCGTGCGTTATGATTGGCTCGCTCAAAATCTGTTTAGCAGTCTGGAAGAGGTTCAGCTTGGCGCCACCGTCTGGCTCTGGACCTACAACAACGAGCGGCCCAACATGGCCTTGGGCGGCATCACCCCCAAACAAAAATTAGCCAGTAAATATTCAACCGATTCTACCGCTACTTATTGCTGAAAATGGGGGGTTACCGAACCGTCCCGCATCTTCATGCTGTATTGGTCCGGTTGGCCAGACGACATAGCCCAGGTACGGGGTCCCGGCCTTGATTGGAGCCAGACGTGTTTTTTCGGGTGGATGGTCAGGCCTTCATCGGCCAGCTTGTCGGTGATCTGGGCTTTTATCGCGAGCAGCTCGGACCGTGTCTCTGCCACGCATGTAATATCGTCTACGTACCGCATGGATCGACGGACGCCTAGATCTTGTTTCGCCCAGCGATCAAAGTCATTTAGATTGATGTTGGCTACGGTAGCTGGCTTACTGTTGTTTGCAGTGCAAAGGAGTTGGAGGATTTCGGTCGGACATGGAACTCGAATTGATGACACATCAGGCTCCATGCAGGCTATTTTCCAGCTTGTTGTGACACGGTCGTATTGTTTTATTGTGGCAGTATCCGGCTGACATATAGACAATGTGGCGGCTTTCCCTGCGTGTGCGCTGGTATGGGCGTCAAGCGATGGCCTGGATGCCGTTCTTCTCCACTACGGTCAATAGGCGCAGGGCAGGGCCGCCAGGTTTCTTGACGCCGCGCTCCCAGTCAGAGACAAGATTCTTGCTGACATTGAGGTAAAGGGCAAAGATAGGCTGCGACAAGTGTTCACGTTCGCGCAAGGCACGGATGCGTTCAGGTGCCATGGGCAGCGTCGGCGTCAGGCAGGTTTTGTCGAACTCGCGCATGGTCTGCTTGTTGATGGCACCGACTTCATGCAGCGCCTCCATTGTCTCGTGGATGGCCGCGTAGGCTTCATTCCGGTATTTCTTCGACATGATCGTGTACCTCCGTAAATTGCTTCTGGTCGATCAGCTCGGCCAGGTGAGTGTCTGAAAGCCCCAGCACATATCCGGCCGCTTTCTTGAACGCGACTCCTTCGTCATCGTCGATATTGTCGCGGTCGTTCTTGGAGAATCCGTACACGAAGAAAGCGCGCTCTGCCGTGCGGTACAGAATGATGGTGCGGAATCCGCCAGACTTGCCCTGCCCAGGTCGTGCCACACGCTGTTTGATGACGCCACCACCCAGATCGGCCTCGATTAGCCCCTGCTTGGCGCGTGTAATGGCTTCCAAAAGTGCCCTGTCAGTGATGCCCTGTTTGCGGGCAAAACGCTCAAACCAGGCGTTCTTGAAAACCCTCATGTGGTTGTCTCGGCAAGAGTTATATAACACTTAGTATTACATAAGATAAGACTCATTGCAAGATTGAAGATTGCAGGTAACTCGGGACTTTCAGCCCATCCATGGTATTTATTGCTAGACACCAGTAATGTGATTGCGTTGAGCCCAGATATGGTACAAAATTGCGGCTAAGTCCGGGTACAAAGGGGTGCGTGGACAGCTTGTTAAGTGATTGTTTTTAAATGTATTAATTTTTACGGCCAGTTTCCCTTCGTCTCCGCCAGATAGCATATAAGCCCTTGTATTTACTATATATATATATAGTAAATACAAGGGCTTAGTTTTAAGGTTTTCTACACAACCCTTCTACACAATGCCCCTTTTGCAGGCTCTACCCCATAAACGGGGGATGGGCATTCATTAAACATGGTGAATCACACCGTTCCAGCCGCATTGAGCCAAGACCCGTAAGCGGTAATTCTCAAAGTTCCTAAAGCCATACGCACGGCGCGATAACATTTCCATTTTAGTATGGAAGCCTTCGGTGATATATCGGGGCACCATAAGTTTTGATGGTTATTTGTACGATAATTCGATAAATGTTGTATTATGGAACAATGAACGAAAATCAAGTTGTTTCCGCCTTTAGTGCATTGGCCCACACCCAGCGCCTGCGAGTGTTTCGCGCCCTAGTCGTTGTCGGCACCGAAGGGCTGACGCCTAGCGTACTGGCTGATCAGCTTGACGTTGCCCGCAACACCTTGTCCTTTCACCTAAAGGAGTTGGCTCATGCCGGCCTCGTTACCATCGAGCAGCAAGGGCGTAACCTGATCTATCGCGCCGACTTCGCGCAGATGAACAGTTTGCTCGGCTACATGACCGAGTACTGTTGCCAGGGCGAAGCGTGCGAAGTTACTGAACCTTCTTCCGCCTGCGTCTCCTGCTGACCCCTATGGCACATTTTCATGTCCGCTTGCAAGTAACCAATCTGAGTTGCAGCGCCTGTTTCTATTTCCAACCGCTCGTCGCGCAGCCGGTGCGCTTCGAGAGCGAAGAGTATCTCTTCATCAACAACCAAATTTGAAAGGATATTTCATGTCAATCATCCAAATTTTTGACCCGGCGCTATGTTGCAGTACCGGCGTATGCGGTGCTGAAGTAGATCAAAACCTGGTGAACTTTGCCGCCGATGTGGATTGGGCCAGGCAAAACGATGTCCAGGTTGAACGTTTCAATCTGGCACAACAACCTCTCGCTTTCGCTGAAAATTTAATCGTGAAAGGTTTTCTGCAACGCTCGGGCCAAGAAGGGCTGCCTCTGGTTCTGGTCGATGGCGAGGTGGCCTTGGCCGGCCGTTATCCTAAGCGCAGTGAGTTGACTCGCTGGGCTGGCATGGAGGCACCCGAAGCTTCCCTCACTCAAAGCGCTTGCTGCCCTGGCTCTGATAGCCGTTGCTGCTGAACAAGGAGGTTCAATGCATTTTCTGACTCAACCGCCCCGTTTTCTTTTCTTCACTGGTAAAGGAGGTGTCGGCAAGACCTCTATCGCTTGTGCAACAGCCGTGCAACTGGCTGCCCAGGGCAAGCGTGTGCTGCTCGTCAGCACTGATCCGGCTTCCAACGTGGGGCAGGTTTTCGGTGAGCGCATCGGCAATCGCATCACGACGATTCCCGCCGTGCCGAATCTGTGGGCGCTGGAAATCGATCCGCAGGCGGCGGCGCAAGCTTACCGTGACCGCATTGTTGGTCCGGTGCGCGGCGTGTTACCCGATGAGGTCGTGAATGGCATTGAAGAATCGCTGTCGGGTGCCTGCACCACGGAAATCGCAGCCTTTGACGAATTCACCGCCTTGCTGACCGATCTAGCGCTGACGCAGGATTACGAGCATGTTATTTTCGACACGGCCCCTACCGGTCACACCATCCGCCTGTTGCAACTGCCAGGCGCGTGGAGCGGCTTTCTGGAAGCGGGCAAGGGCGATGCATCGTGCCTGGGGCCGCTCGCTGGCCTGGAGAAACAGCGCAGCCAATATAAAGCTGCGGTGGAGGCATTGGCTGACCCTCAGCGTACTCGTATGGTGTTGGTCGCCCGAGCGCAGCGCACTACGTTGCGTGAGGCGGCGCGCACCCATGAAGAACTGGCGGCGATTGGCCTGTCACAGCAGCATTTGGTCATCAACGGTGTATTCCCGGATGATGAAGCAGAAAACGACAAACTTGCCGCCGCCATTTATCAAAGAGAGCAGGCTACACTGGCCGCTATTCCGCAGGAACTGCAAGCTTTGCCCCGAGATCAGATCGCCCTTAAGCCCTTCAACCTCGTGGGCCTAGATGCCCTGCGCCACCTGCTGGTCGATACCGACGCTACACATAACATCGATGCTATCGATCTGCCCGACCAGATTGATGCGTCGAATTTATCTGCTCTGGTCGATGATATCGCCGCCGATGGGCATGGCCTGGTTATGGTGATGGGCAAGGGCGGTGTTGGCAAGACCACCTTGGCTGCGGCCATCGCTGTGGAACTGGCGAGTCGGGGTCTGCCCGTACACCTGACTACCTCCGACCCGGCCGCGCACCTGGCCGATACGCTGGAAGGCTCGCTGCCCAACTTGGTGCTCAGTCGCATTGATCCCCAGGAAGCCACAGCACGCTATCGCCAGCATGTGATGGATACCAAAGGTGCACAACTCGATGCCGAAGGCCGCGCCTTGTTGGAAGAAGACTTGCGCTCACCCTGTACCGAGGAAATTGCCGTGTTCCAGGCGTTCTCCCGCGCTATCCGCGAAGGAGGCAGGAAATTCGTGGTGATGGATACCGCGCCTACAGGTCACACCTTGTTGTTGCTCGATGCCACTGGCGCCTACCATCGCGACATCGCTCGGCAGATGGGTGAGAAGGGCGTTCACTTCAAAACACCAATGATGCAGTTGCAAGACCCGAAGCAGACCAAGGTACTTATCGTCACTCTGGCTGAGACCACACCCGTGTTGGAAGCGGCCAACTTGCAAGACGATCTGCGTCGTGCAGGTATCGAACCATGGGCGTGGGTGATCAACAACAGCGTAGCGGCTGCACATCCGCATTCCTCGCTGCTGCGCCGGCGTGCGCAAAATGAGCTCTCCGAGATTGACGTCGTCGCCACGAAGCACGCGCAGCGTTATGCAATCGTACCGCTCCTGACGGAGGAGCCGGTGGGAGTTGAGCGTCTACAAGCCTTGTCAAACTGGAGGAAATCATGAGTAGTACAGCTTCACCTATGGGCGTATTCGAGCGTTATCTGACGCTTTGGGTTGCACTGTGCATCCTGGCAGGGCTAGCGCTGGGCAACCTGATACCAGAACTATTCAGCACACTGGCGGCCATCGAATACGCCTCCGTCAATCTTATCGTCGCCATCCTGATTTGGGCCATGGTGTACCCGATGATGATCGCCATTGATTTGAGTTCGCTCAAGGCCGTGGGGCGTAGACCAAAGGGGCTGGTGATCACGTTGGCGATCAACTGGCTGATCAAGCCCTTCACCATGGCAGCGCTGGCGGTGCTGTTCTTCGAGTATGTGTTTGCCGGGCTGATGGCCGCACATGATGCACAGCAATATATCGCTGGTTTGATCCTGCTGGGTGCAGCGCCTTGCACTGCCATGGTCTTTGTTTGGTCACAAATGACCAAGGGCGACCCGCATTACACGTTGGTGCAGGTCTCGGTGAATAATTTGGTGATGGTGGTGGCGTATGCACCTATCGTAGCGCTGCTGCTGGGTGTAACCGAGATCGCCATTCCTTGGGAAACCCTGGTGCTATCGGTGGTGCTCTATATCGTGTTGCCGCTGGCAGCAGGTTGGTGGACCCGTAAGCGTCTGATCGCCCGAGGAGGCGAAACCGCTGTTTCAGACTTCACCTCGCGCATCAAGCCTATCTCCATGTTTGGTTTGCTACTGACCGTGGTGCTGTTGTTTGGCTTTCAGGGTCCGGTGATCCTGGCCCAGCCCATGCTGATTGCGCTGATTGCCTTGCCAATCCTTATCCAGTCCTACGCCATCTTCGCGCTTGGCTATGCCTGGGCTTGGGCGTGGCGTCTGCCGCATCCGGTTGCCGCGCCTTGCGCCATGATTGGCACATCCAATTTTTTCGAGTTGGCCGTGGCCGTGGCTATCGGCCTCTTTGGCTTGAACTCGGGTGCGGCGCTGGCCACCGTGGTTGGTGTATTGGTCGAGGTGCCGGTCATGTTATCGCTGGTGGCCTTTGCCAACCGCACGCGAATGCACTTTGGAGCGTCGTGACGGCTGTCTGTAAACGCGCATCTGAAACTTCGAGCTAAGGAGTCCATTATGAATAAGTCGAATACCTGCTGCGCCCCTGCGGTGCAGCCCAGCGCATCACCGACGCCGATGAGTCACGATGAACATCGCCGTACTGTGAGAGATGCCTACGCCCAGGTTGCTCAGGCCGGCGACAAGGAGCAGGGCGGTGGCAGTGCTTCCAGTTGCTGCGGCATCAGCGACGATAGCGCAATCAATGCGTTGATTTCTACTCGCCTGGGCTACAGCCAGGCAGATCTGGACCTGGTGCCTGCTGGCGCAGATATGGGTCTTGGTTGCGGCAACCCCAAGGCCATTGCCGCACTGAAGCCTGGTGAAACGGTCATTGATCTGGGGTCGGGAGGCGGCTTTGACTGCTTTCTGGCTGTGGGTGAAGTGGGCAGCAGTGGCCGCATCATTGGCGTCGACATGACCCCGGACATGATCTCCAAGGCGCGTGTCAACGCCTTGAAAGGGCAGTATGAGAATGTGGAGTTTCGCCTTGGCGAAATTGAGCACCTGCCGATTGCCGATGGTGTAGCCGACGTAGTGATTTCCAACTGTGTCATCAACCTGTCGCCGGATAAGCCTCAGGTGTTTCGCGAAGCCTGGCGCGTGCTCAAGGCAGGAGGGAGGCTGGCCATCTCCGACGTGGTCGCGACCGCTCCATTGCCCGAGGACATGCGTAGCGACGCCGCGCTCGTTGCCGGGTGTATGGGCAACGCATCGCTGATCGCCGACCTGGAAGCGATGATGCGGGCCGCTGGTTTCGAGCAGATTTGCATCCAGCCGAAAGACGAATCAAAAGCCTTCATCGAAGACTGGGCGCCGGGACGCAAAGTCACCGATTTCGTCGTCTCGGCTACGATCGAAGCCGTCAAGCCCGGCGTCACACCTTAATCTGAACAAGGTGCGGCATCTGATTGGTATTTCACCCAGCAGACAGCAGAGATTGCCATGAGCAAGACACAAAACACAAGCAAAACCAATGACGCACCCCTTGCTTGTGTGTTGCAAGCATGGCAAGGGCATGAGAAAGAACTATTTGCTTTTCTGACACATCGTTTAGATGATCGTGACCTTGCACAAGATCTTTTGCAAGAGGTTTTCGTGAAGTCCATACGCCAAGGCCAACGGTTTTGTGCGTTATACAATCCACGTGCCTGGCTCTTTCAGGTTGCCCGCAACTCCCTGATTGATTCGGTTCGTCATATCAAGCGGTTTGAGGAGTGGTCGGACCACCTGGTGGTCGAACCGCCTGAAGAGCGCTCTCCTGTTGATGAGCTGGATACGTGCATTGGACGAAGCCTGCCTGGGCTAGGCGTTAAAGACAGGCACATCATCGACGCCTGCGATCTTCAGGGGCAGACGGTTCGTGCCTACGCCGAAGCCAATGAACTCGCACTGGCTGCCGCCAAATCGCGTCTTCTGCGGGCGCGAAAGCGGCTTCGCGATCTCCTTGTGAAGTACTGCCAAATCCGTTTTGATGAAACGGGGCAAGTGTGTTGTCATGTTCCTCATCCCCTGAGCTGAATCCTTTTTGTCTCTCGATCGTCTTCTTAGGTGAGAGTTCAGTTTTGGCCACCTGCCATCACTGGACAGTAACCTTGGAATTCATACATAGAGCCAAAAAATGTCTACTTCTCCTGATGCCCCCCGTTCCTGCTGTGCCTCGCCCAATCGCGTAGTTGCAGCGCCCAGCAACCCCGTCAAGTCGTGGAGTACTCGGTATTTCGCAGCAGTCACGATACTGGCTGTGTTTTGGTGGTTGGCATACACCTACATCCTGCCCACCTCAAACTGGCTTGTATTTAAGCTGTTCGGTTTTTCCCCAGATTCTCATGCAGGTTTGTCGTTGGAGTTTTTCATCTACGACACGGTGAAGATCCTCTTGCTTCTTGTGCTGTTGATTTACGCTATTGCCTGGATACGCGCCTCCATGAACATGGAACGGGTGCGAGACTACCTGGCAGGTAAGCGGCGGGGAGTGGGCTATTTTCTGGGAGCGTCATTCGGTGCTGCAACGCCGTTCTGCTCTTGCTCCAGCATTCCCTTGTTTCTTGGTTTCACCACGGCGCGTATTCCCGTCGGCATCACCATGTCGTTTCTGATTACTTCACCCCTCATCAATGAGATTGCGGTAGTGCTGCTGTGGGGGATTTTGGGTTGGAAATTTGCAGTAATTTATGTGGCGATTGGTATGGCTGCGGGCATCATCGGGGGATTTGTGATGGACGGCCTCAAGGCAGGGCGCTGGTTCCAGCCATTTATCCTTGAAATAATACAGAAAACGCCGGCGCACCAGCAAAATACCAATGATGTTGCAGAAGTTAAGAAACTCACCGTGCAACAACGACATGATTTTGCTTATAGCGAAACCACTTCCATTTTTAAGCGCGTCTGGAAATGGGTGTTTATTGGAGTGGGTATTGGTGCGGCTTTGCATGGTTTTGTGCCAGATAATTGGTTTGCGGAAAACCTGGGTGCTGGCGAGTGGTGGTCTGTCCCCGTCTCCGTGCTAGTGGGGATACCGCTATACTCGAACGTGACTGGCATCATTCCGATCATGGAAAGCCTGTTGTTCAAGGGGTTGCCTGTTGGCACGACCATGGCTTTTTGCATGAGCGCAGTTGCAGCCAGCCTACCGGAAGTGATGATGCTGCGACAAATTATGACCTTTAAGCTGCAAGCGGCCTTTATTGGCTATTTGTGGGTGGTTTTCACGCTTGTTGGCTGGTTGTTCAATATTGTCGGTCCCCACATTCTCTAGCTAACAGGTAACCCCGAAGCTGGATCGAGTTATGGTAATAGCTTACCAGCGCGATCCAGCTCGGATTTCAGGCGTGCAGGGTCTTTTTTCAGATCCGTGAGCGGCAGCGCCAGGAACGCCTCGATCCGGGTACGCAAAATTCGATAGGCTGTATCGAATGCCGCATTGATCTCCTCGTCAGTACCTGTGGCGTGGGCGGGGTCTTCAACGCCCCAATGGGTTCGAACCATCGGCCCTAGGTAGGCAGGGCAGGTTTCACCTGCTGCACTGGCGCAAACGGTAACCACAACGTCAGGCGTCAGTGGCAGGTTGTCCCATGATTTACTGAAATAGCCATCGGTCGAGATACCTTCTCGTGCAAGTAGGGCTAATGATCGAGGGTGCACCTGGCCTGTAGGTAGGCTGCCGGCGCTCATCGCCTGCCATCCTGTGGGCGCCAGGTGATTGAAAATCGCTTCAGCCAAAATGGAACGGCATGAATTGCCTGTGCAGAGAAACAATATGTTCATAAATTATGCGTATTAAATCAAGCGAAAGTCCAGGCTATCTGTGTACAGCGCTCTGATGTCAAAGAGCGGCGTGTAGCGCGGTTGCGCCGATCCCCTTAGGTGGTGGCTTTTTGTGCAGGCGAGCATGCTTCTATAAGCACTGGTGAGCAAGGGTTGCCGCCACAACAATTCTCGGTCAGGTAGGCCAGCAGATTCGTCATCGAGTCGTACTTAACCGAGTAAAAGACAAACCTTCCTTCCTGGGTGGATGTAAGTAAATCAGCATTGACCAGTTCTTTTAGGTGGAAAGACAAGGATGACGGAGGTATCCCCATAAGCTCGGCTAGTTGACCCGCAGGCATACCAGCGGGACCAGCCTGAACCAGGTGACGATACGCCTCCAGGCGAGATTCATGAGCGATAGCGGCGAGGGCTTTAACGGCGTGCTTTGTTTCCATAAAATCATGATACTAGAAGAGTCAAATTCTTGTTGGTGTATTAGCAGAATACTGAACTGCTTTTGTTACAGCATGATGACATGCCGCAATTCGGCCAGCCTCCCCTTAGTTGACATTTCCTTTACTTCATTTCCATAATTGTCGAATTATCATGCAATTATAGAGTACTGATAGTTTAGATTGAGAATAGTTCAATTACCTATTAACACCAACTGGATCGAGAACCCGATTCGACCCATTGTCCTGAGGTAGAAAGAATTGGCTGTTCGCTGGTTCCCTGCGAGCAGACCGGGTCGTCAATGTGTTTTTCTCGGATGCGTACAAACCACTGCTGTAAACACCACAGCAATGAATGGAATCGTGGCGATTACATTGTTTTTGTCAAATACATCTATTGTTTGATAATTATCAAAGAATAGACGTAAGGGTTTGTGCTATTCGATATTGCATGAAATATCGTTCGCTGCTAATGTCCACTTTTACATAATGGTTATTTCAAAACGTAAACAACAATTGTGGACGTTAGGACTTGAACAATGCAACTACGGGTACCTCTACGAAACGATAAATCGCTAATGCACGAAGAGGGCGCGTGCTTGCCATTACGAAGCGCTATCGGTCAATGCAAAGCCTGTCAAACAGCATGTCCAGCTGAGGCTCTTTCTGTATCGATTTCCGGTATCGAGCTATCGGACGCATGCACTAACTGCGGTCGTTGTACTGCCGCTTGTCCTACACAAGCCTTACATCTCCCGGCCGTTCAAGAGTTTGAGTCAGAGCTATCCAACACCTCGCAGCCGCAGATTTCCATTGAGTGTGAAAGAGTACCCGCAGAGCATCGTGTCAAAGACTCCTTGGTTTTGCCCTGCTTAGGTAGCTTAACTCCTGGCCTGATACTTTCCGCGCACACAGCCACAACCTGTATAGAGGTTATAGATCGAGGATGGTGCGCTGATTGCAGCTCAAATGCCGGCTTTGAGGACAATGAGCATCCGGCACTCTCTGCCTTAGAGCAAGCTAATGCTTGGCTTCTTGCCTTGGACGACGAAGCGCCAACATCCTCTCTGGCATTGCAACCACTTCCCAACACTTTAAAAGTTGATAGCCAGAGCCCAAATGCTAGCGAACCCAAGCTTGATAGACGTTCCTTCTTCCGCGAAGTGATAGCCCGACCTGCAGGTGCAGGAATAAAAGCAAAAGCAAAGCCAATGGGAACAGATGGCAGAGCAACATATCCAGCTAGTAAGAGGCGTCACTCTTTAGAACGTGACCGGCAATTCAAGGCATTAACAGAAATCACTTCTAGACTTCAAACTAATGTGCCCTCAGAGTTTTTCCCGACTCTGCACATTGAGCCTTCCTGTTGCGACGAGCGCATGTGTGTCGCGTTATGCCCAACCGGTGCTCTTTCTATCAATGAACAGTCAGAACATAGCCAACTGCTCTTCAACAGTAACGCTTGTATTGCATGTAGCAACTGCGTCAAGGCATGCCCCCAAGGCTCTTTAACTCTTGAGAAGTACCGTGGTGAGCCGGGTGTGCACGTTCTAATCCAACATGAAAAGCTCACCTGTACGAACTGCGGTGATTCCTTTTCCTCAAAATCACATCAGGCTGATGATGCTGATCAACACGATAGATTATGTTTGCTTTGCAATAAATCCAGAAATTTAATTGCAGATATTGGGCGCACCCTGGGTTCGTAATACACAAAATCATCCTAATTAAAACGAGGGGACAAAAGAAATGAGCTTCAAAGAACAGGTTTTAAAAAGCCCAGTTTCGAGACGGCGGTTCTTGCAAGCCAGCGCAGCTGGTGGGGCCACGACGGTAATTGGCGTAGGCATGACGCTGAAAGAGCAAAAAGCAATAGCCCAGCCGCAAAACGATGCAGCAGCACAGACCAAAATCACTAAGAGTATCTGCCATCAATGCCCTGCCAGATGTGGGATTGATGTCTATACAACTAATGGCCGTGTACATGCGATTTACGGAAGCACAGAACATCCAATCGCAAACGGAAAGCTTTGTCCCAAAGGCCCGCTAGGCGCCTATATTCTTTACGACCCAGATCGTTTCAAAGGCCCAATGAAACGAACCAATCCAAAAAAGGGGCGTAATGAAGATCCAAAATTTGTACCCATATCTTGGGATGAAGCCCTGGATATCGCTGCTGGTCGCTTGAACGCATTGCGAGATAAAGGTGAATCCCACCGGTTTTCACTTATATATGGTCGAGGATGGGGGGAATCGTGTGCAGGTCTGCAAGGTACGTTTGGAAAGCTTTACGGCTCCCCCAATGTAGCAATCGGGCACTCATCCATGTGCTCTGACGGCAGTATCAAGAGCAAACAAGCGACTGATGGCAACGCCTCTTACAACGCTCATGATTACCGCAACACAAACTATTTGCTTCTTTTCGGATGTGGCTTTTTGGAAGCCTTTCGCCCATATAACTATTCGATGCAGATGTGGGGACACATGCGCTCAAAGTCACCCAAAACCAGAGTGACTGCGGTTGATGTGCATATCAACACAACATTGGCCGCTAGTGATCGGGCTCTGCTAATCAAACCGGGAACCGATGGGGCTCTAGCTTTAGCTATTGCTCACGTCATTCTTACTGAAGGTCTTTGGGATAAGGCGTTTGTCGGCGATTTTGAGGATGGCGTAAATCGTTTTAAAACAGGCCAAACTATAGACCCGGCATTGTTTAAAGAAAAATGGGTGAAAGGTCTGATCGAATGGTGGAATCTGGAGCTAAAAGACAGGACCCCTGAATGGGCCTCAGAAGTCACAACTATCTTTACTCGCGATATTCGCAACACAGCTATTGAGTTTGGTTCCACCCGTCCCGCAATGGCACTGTTTGAACGCGGTGTGCATACGCACAGCAATGGGATTTATAACGGTATGGCGGTCCATACTTTGAACGCTTTGGTAGGGGCGTTCTTCGCAAAAGGCGGGATGATGTATCAGATGGGGCCTGCTTATGGCCCTATGCCTGTGAGCGCCGATGATTATATGGACGGCTATGCTAAAGATGGGCCTTGGAAAAACTTCCCGCGCATAGATCTTAAAGGCGAAAAGGAAGGATATCTTCTTGCTAACAACATGTTGCAGGACGTAGGCCCCAATTCTCTAGCGGGTAATCCCTATAAGCTCGATACCGCCATGTTTTATCTGTCCAATCCTGTCTGGACAGCTCCAAACGGGAAAGTATGGGAAGAGGCTCTGAAAGAGGTGTTTGTAATTGACACTTCTCCTTTCCCTGGCGAAACAGCCATGATGGCAGACTTGATTTTGCCAGACCACACTTATCTCGAGCGCCTGCAAGATGCACCTAGCTATCCATTTGAAGGCTACCCACTAACACAGTTGCGCGTGCCTGCCGTTACGCCGCTCTATGACACCAAGTATTACGGTGACACCCTGATTGAAATAGGAAAGCGCATCAAAGGCCCAATGGGCGAATATTACAAGCAGCTAAAGGACACAGAAAATGTATTGCGTCATTTAGCAAAGGGCTTTGAAAAAAATCCAGGTGATAACGGAGTAAACGACTTTGAAAGCTGGAAAGAAAAAGGTGTTTGGTACAAAAAACCTTATTTCTGGCAGCAGCGTGATGGAGTCTTTTATGAATGGGATGGTAAAGACTACGCCACTGTTATGTCTGAAGAAGAGGTGAAGTCGAAATTATTCAAAACACCTTCCGGCAAGTTTGAGATCCGTTCCGGTTGGCTTGAATCCCAAGTGGACTGGATCGCAGAAAAAACAGGTCGTGACCCCTCAAAACTCATGTTTCCAATTTGGGAAGAGCCCAAACACCCCGGTGGAGGAGATTTGTATATGGTTACCCCGAAGGTCGCCTTGCACGCTGAGGGGCGCGGTGCAAACTTGCCTGTAGCCATTTCCCTTCTTCAGCCTACCATGGGTGGACGAGACCAAGTCTACATTGAGATTCACCCCGAGACAGCCAAGCAAAGAAACATCAACGACGGTGATCAAGTGAAATTGAAATCTGATGTTGGAGAAATCAAAGGCTATGTACGTTTGTATGAAGGTGTACGTCCAGACACTCTAGTGTTTCCGATGGAGCACGGTCACTGGGCGCATGGGCGTTGGGCAAAAGGGCGTGAACCTGGTCACTCAGGTGAAATTACTGTCAACCAAAGTGATCGTATCACTGGGCAAGCTAATTATTACTCTACCAAGGTCACCATTGAAAAAGTGTGAACCACTCTCACTGCATATGAAAATACAAATTAGGAGACTGAAATGAAAAAGTGGGGAATGGTCATCGACCTTGATAAGTGCACAGGCTGCCAAGCTTGTACAACCGCATGCTCAATGGAGAATAATCTACTGCCAGGAGAGAACTGGCAGGATGTCCTGTTTTATCACGAAGGTAAGTACCCAAACATCAACATGAAATGGTTGCCTCGCCCATGCATGCACTGCGAGAATCCTTCGTGTGTCGATGTTTGTCCGACGAAAGCTACCTATAAAGATCCTAATGGCGGGTATGTCTTAATTGATTGGGATAAATGTATTGGTTGTAAGGCTTGTATGGTCGCCTGCCCTTATGGCGTTCGCTTTTACACAGATGAAAAGCCTGTTGTCACTCCAGATATACGTGAGGCGTTCCCTAGTAAAAGTAATCGTCAATGGGATCCTCCATATAAAGGGCCTCATGACAACCCCTCAAAAGGAGTTGGCATCCAGCCTCATGGTGTTGTCTCAAAATGCACCTTTTGCTATCACAAAACCAGTACAGCGCCGGCGGATGCCGTTGACTTGGATGAGGATAACCCAGCAACAAAAGAGCACACACCAGCTTGTGTAAGAGTCTGCCCGCCAAAGGCACGCTTCTTTGGTGACCTCAATAACAAAGACTCCAATGTTAATAAAATGATCGCTGATAAAAGTGGAGTGCGCTTGCTGGATCATACCGGTAATAAACCTCAGGTTTACTACCTTTCTGGAGGGGCCGGTGCAGCCGTACCTGGCAACAGGTCCAGCGAAGACAAGGCCTGAGCCTAGATAGGGAGAATTTAATGAGCACAATAACTCAAAATAGATATGCTGCTTCCACACCCATGGTGTTATTTCTGCTGGTGGCGGCATTTGTTGGCCTAGCTGCATCAGGCGCTTACGCCTTTTACCAACTGATGGCGCAAGGCCATGCAGCCTTTAACACTAACTCACTGGGCATGATGTGGGGTCTGCCTATCGTTACCTATGACTTCTTTTTACTGTCGTCCACAGGGCTTGTCATGCTTTCTTCAGCCTGGACAGTATTCCGGATTGAAGCCTTTGAACCTATTGCACGCCGTACTCTCTGGCTAGCCATCGCTGCATTGCTAGGTGCTGTTTTAGGCCTAATGATAGAGCTCGGATCTCCTCTCAAGGCTCTTTACCTTATACCGTTTAGTTTTCAAACCAGTGCTCCGCTTTTCTGGAAAGTATGGGGCGTCATCGTCTATGTCATTGCATTAGCAATATTGGTGTTCTCTTGGCTTCTTAAAGGACGCCAGGCACTACCGTCGAAAAGGGTCGCTTTAGTCGCACTACTTGCCGCAATTTATATTACTTTTGTGGCTGGTGGGGTCTACGGTTGGCTGGCTATGCGACCATTCTGGTTTGGTGGCGAAATTTCACTAGCCTTCTTGGTTGAGTCGTTATTAGGTGCTGTGACTTTCATCATTATTTTTACTCACATGGCTCATGCTTTCAACAGCAGTCGCTTCGATCCTCGCACAACTGCTTTGTTTGCGGGTCAATTAGGAGCATTGTTTGCTGTGCTTCTTCTGGCCCATGCGTTTTTTGTGGTTTCAAGGCTCGTAGCAGGACTCTGGAGTAATGCCGACGGTATGCAGGTTTGGCATTTATTCTGGAGCCAACCGACCTTTCAAGCTCAGCTTTGGTTAGGAATTGCAATTCCTTTCGTACTGATGGTGAGTCCAAGCCTACGTAAAGTACCCATGCTTCAACTTATCGCAGCAGCCCTCAGTGTTGTAGGGCTCTTTGCCGCGCGCTATGACTTCGTGATTGGGGGGCAAATGGTGCCTCTTTTCAAAGGTAGTTGGGCACATGGGTTGCTCCATTATTTCCCATCGGCAACTGAGTGGGCTGTATTAGGCATGGCTATCTGTCTGGCAAATCTTATCAATGCCCTTGGTGAGAAATTTTTAGATTTGGATGCATAAGCCAATGTCTGATTCCGCAGGAAGTGCCTTGCTACAGGCAGAAACAATCAATCAAACGTGGCTTGATTATGCAGACCTCTTCTACTGTATGTCTCAAGCCTTCCTGCCCCCTCCAAGTGATTGGACGTTAAACCAATGGGCCTCTCCTCTGCTAGAAGATTTACGTGAAATAACTGCACGTATTGAGATTGATATGGCATCTTTTGAGCAAGCCATAAATCAAGAAGAAAAACGTAGGAACGAGGTTTTTAGCAATCAGGATCAACCAGATACTTGGTTGGTAGAGTACTCAAGACTTTTTTTAGTTCCTCCCGTTCCAGTAACGCTAAATGCCGGGGTCTATTTAGAGGGCTCCATTGGCGGCTCAAGCGTCCAGATGATGCAAGCCTGCTATGAGTCTGTTGGATTCGTACCTAACGATCAGTTCCATGATTTATTGGATCACGTTTCCATACAGTTCGAATTTGTAGGGAAACTTTATGAAAAAGCGGCCTATGGCAGCCTCGACGCCGATGCCATGGCCACTGAGTTTACGGAAGAGTTCATCAAAAACTGGCTGTCTTCCCTAGAGGGTGCATGCCAATCCGCCACAAAGGGGTATCCTTCAGCAGCTGTGTTTTTGGCGTTATGCCGCCTGATTGATGCTGTAATAGCTGCATAAGACGGGAAGGGAGTGCTGAGCCATTACACCTGATGCCAAGAGAAGCTTTAGGCACTTGGTCGCAGTGCCTGGGCATCATTGTCGTGCTGCTCCCAGAGCTATGTACGTGTGCCCACAAGCTTAAATGGATCTGCAAATGGCAAGCGCTTTTTGCCGCATGGGAATCGTGGTTCATTGCATTTGGCTTCAGTTCTCGACTGGCGGATCCCAACAAAGCGTGCCATTGTAAACCTACAACCCTGGAAGACAACGTGGCTGGACGCAAACAACACTATCTACCGCAGCATCTGCTCCGAGGCTTTGAGGCATCGAAAGCGGGTAAGAAGATTCAAGTGGCCGTGTATAAGAAAGGAACGTCGCCGTACACGACTTCTACCGAAGGTGTTGCTGCTCAACGCGACTTCTATTCGCCGCTTGGGGATGGAGTCATTGATACGTTGGACGATGTGATCACTGCTTTCGAAAGCAGCACGTTTTTCCCGTTTCTTAATCGAGCAAGAGCGGCCAAGCCCAATGAGTGCCTAGATGCTGAGGGTGCCGCTAGCGCTGTTGTTCATCTAACTGTTAGGGCTGCATATCTGCGAGGATCTTCTGCGCATCTCGCACGGAAGATGGTTACTGAACTTGGTGAAGTCCTGAACAATACCAAACTTGTCCGAGAGTTCGTGGACATTGACTCAGCAAGCCCAAAATCACTTCTTTCAGAAGAAATGCAAAATATTTTCAACACACTGCCGTTTGCAAGTTTATCTTCGAAAGAGCGGGCGATCTTCGAGAGGTTGGCACGTTTTAAGGTGCGTGAGAAGTTTGACGAGCAGATGTTGGTGTCTGCACCTGTGTTGCGAAGGCTGCTGTCACAGTTGGTGGACACGCTTCCTACTATGGTCAGGCATAGCCATACAAAGGTGTTGCAGATGTCTTTGGTTCCTCCAGCGCGGGTCGAGGCACTGAAAAAACTGCAGTGGAGAGTTCTTGCAGTTGAGTCGCCGAATCATTTTATATTGCCCGATTGCGCAGCTATAGCCTCCACTTCGTCAGGCCAGCTACAGCCGGCTGCAATGAGTTCGAATGAGGAAATCTCTTGGGTCGCGATGCCCATTAGTGCGAGGCAAGTGTTGGTCGGATATGCTGGCCAAGTGCCGCCAGTGTTGTCGGATTTGAACGAACACTTTGCTAAGTGCTCATTAGAGTTTTTTGTGAGTTCAACTCTCCACGACGATCTTGAAGTACTTGCTGCTCTTATCGGCGAAGCGCTTGAAGTTATGACCTATGACCTGATAGAGGACAGTTTTTCTACGGCGTATCCTGGATCTGGAGAGCCAGTTGTTCAGATGAGCACTATCAACGTCCGAATTACTCCTATGGGCATTGAGTTGGACGCCGACAAGACTGCAGCTATAGGTGAATCAATCCGGAAGATATTCGCGCAGCAGTGTGGTACTCGCGAGGAAGATCGACTCGAATCAATTGTCCTTACAAACGATGTCGTTCGAGAAGTTGCGCGCCTCTATGGCCGGGCGCTGTCGCCTTATGAGGTGGCTGTGACCATGGCCGGAACAGTGGTGCCTCTCCCCGATAAGGCTTCGCCCGTATTGCAATTGATCTTGCCTGAGTCGATTGGGAGGCTTTTGTTGGCTACAGATGTGTGTAGTGGTCTAATTTTCCCGGACACCTCGATAGGTGGACAATCCACTATCCGAGGAGATTTTCATGACAAGGCAGCGCCGCAGTTTCGATCCCAGCTTTAAGCTTGAGGTCGTCAAAATGGTCAAA
>JACCER010000012.1 GCA_013416445.1 Alcaligenaceae bacterium | reverse complement strand
ACATCACGCGTATTTGCATCCCTTTTGCGCGGGCAGTCCGGCCGACCAGCAAATCACGCAGCTCTTGCGTCGGCGCGCGCAGCTGATGGGCCAACGTGCGGCGCTGCAGCAGTCGCTGCGCGACGTCTCCCTCATTGCCCCGCAGCTCAAAGTGCTCATCACACAATTTGATCAGGTGATCGCGACGATCGATGCGCACATCGCCCAGCACACTCAGCACGAGCCGGCCCTGGCCGCCGAGACGCAACGGCTGCAGACGATTCCCGGCGTGGGGGTGCAAGGCGCCACGATGCTCTTGTGTTTATTTCGTCGCATCGAGTTCAAAAATACGGATGCCCTCATCGCGTTCACGGGACTGGACCCGCGCCCCATGGACTCCGGTCAAAAGCGGGGCCTGCGCCGCTTAAGCAAGCGCGGCGCGCCCTGGCTGCGCCGCCAGATATACATGATGGGGTTTTCCGCCAGCCGATCCAACGTGTTCCGGTCCCGCTACGAAGCGTTACGCGCACACGGCCTGAGTGCCACCGCCGCCTTCGTCATCCTGGGTCGCAAACTGCTCAGTATCGCGTTTGCCCTCTGGCGCAGCCAAAAGTCGTTCGATGTAAATCGTTTTTTACTGAAAAAAGCTTGATTAAAACTATAGAATCTCAAACAACGGCCGCCGACACCCCCCGGCTTCCCTTCGTCAGCACGCGGCGCACGCCTACCGCCGCACTGAGCTTCACCCACCCCGGACAACTGCGTAATAGAAAATTGGCCGGCCTGACGGCCTTGCAGCCTGAAAAGCTGGTTTTACTGGCACGGCTGGTTAGTGGTGAATAGGCTAGTCCAAGCTTCGCTGATGCAAAAAGTCGGGTGTGTCGGGGGCTGTGCAGGCGCCTTGCGCAAGCCGTTACGGTCAGCGCCATCGAGGAGGCAAGGCCGCGGCTGTCTGAGCCCGGCGCTTGTCGGACCACTGGTCCGACCGGGCGAGTTCCGCGGACGCCTCGATGGCGCTGACCGTAACGGGAACCCCGTCAGGGGCGCAGCGCGTGAAGCCGAAACAGCCCTCGACACACCCGACTTTCTCAAGAACAAAAAAAACTATCCATAACACGCAGCGGCCCTTAAAAAAACCGTTACCTACGTTTCCAACGCTGTCGTGCGACCTGGGTGGCCAATGCACCGAGTTTGGGTATGGTCAGCGCCATTCGGATTGGCGCCGTCAGTATAGACTTACGCCCCTGCACGCTCGGCCATGACTGCGCTGTACAAATCCAGGTACTGGTTGGCAATGCGCGGCCAGCTGTGCTGATCGACCACCTCGCTGCCACCCTGGATCAGGCGGGTGCGCCAGACGGCGTCACTGCTTATTTGCATGATAAAGCGCGCCAGTTGTTCGTGGTCTTGCGGATGGGTAAGAACGACAGCATCCTGGCCGTCGCGAACATACTGGGCAAAGCCGCACCAGGGACTAGGGCTGAGAATGACAGGAAGGTCGAATGACATGGCTTCCAGGGGAGCCATACCGAAACTATCGTTCAGGGTGGGATGCACGTAGATATCAGCGGCCCGGTAATACGGTGCAACGTCAGAAGTGGCTTCAACCAGGTGTATGCGGTTTAACAGCGGCTGGAATTCACCTGATTTTTGAATGAAGTCGCGTATGCTGGCGTTGCCACCCACCACCAGCAACTTATAGTGTTCGGGCAATTGCGCCAGTGCCTTCAGAACCGTAGGCAAGCCTTTGCGCAACGGATTCCTGGCTACCAGCAGGCATACCCAATCGTCGTCAGCCCAGCCTAGCTGCTTGCGCAACTGCTCTCTTTGACTGCCGTCTGATTCAAGTGGGCGTGCTACCCCCGGCGAAATAATGGGGCATGAAAGCTGCGAGCCGTAGGCCTGGCGCAATTGTTCGGCTATCAGGCCAGATACGGCAACTGTACGGTGGCCCGGGCGGGACGCTACGCGTCGAGCTTCCAGGTTCAAATAGGTTTGTACGCGCAGGCTTATATACGACAACATACGCTTCACCACCGGCAATGGCCGCACTCGCCAGTTGTAGCGCACCGGCGTCACGTGTACAACTTCAATATCGCCGCACCAGCCGTTCATGTGGGAATGAACAATATCGTAAGCGCCGCGTGTGGCGCGCCGGGCCCGCCAGGCAAAAAGCAATACTCGTATCCAGCTTGGCCAATGCGACCATGATCGCAAGGGTACGAAAGGCAAGCGCAAGTCGCAGGCTTCGTCGTAGTCCCGTGCGAATACGGTGATATCGTGGGCCTGGGCCAATTCCCGCATCAGCTCTACGCCATAGGCCTCGGCGCCGCCAAAACGATTGCCGAACCGATCTACGACAAAAGCGATTTTCAATCTATTCATGAAGAGCCCGACTGGCATGATGATATAGGAGCTTAGCTTAACGCGAAGCATGCGAGGCGGCTAAGGCCGCGCACTGCTATGGCTTGCGGCGCTTTTCTTCCAGGCGCGTAAGGCATTTTTGCAAAAAGCGCAGAATATTGGTCGAACGCGCCACCGTGACTCGCGGCAAACCATAAAGGTCGTCGTTGGAGTTGGCCAAGCCGCCCTGCGTGGTAGTGGCGTTGGTGTAACCCGCGTTGTGCACCATTTGACGCACTTCATGGGTTTCGTCCCCATAGGGATAGCAAAATGCCGTGACCTCGGCGCCCAAGACCTGTTCAAGCTCCAGCTTGGCCTGCCTGATTTGATAATCGGCCAGTTCGGGCGATAACTTAGGCAAGGACGGGTGATCAAGCGTATGCGACCCTACTTCCATGCCAGCGGCTGCCCAATCACGCAACTCGTCGGCCGACATCAGGTCGGAGTGGGCTATGCCTATTTCGGCATCCCAGACGTTGCCGCCATCAAGCTGGCGGGCGACAAAATAATTGGTAGCGGTGAAATCATTTTCGCGCAGCACCGGCAGCGCATTTTGCAATACATTGCGATAGCCATCATCGAAGGTGACCCCAACCACTTTACCGTGCCTTTCACCTTTGATATAAGGCATGAGTTCACGCATTGACAAGCCTCGGTATCCAAAGCGGCGCAACCATGTCATTTGCCGCCTGAAATCGGCGGGATGCACAGTAAGGCTACGATAAGGCGAGCCTTTCGGAGCTGGCTGGCCTATTTGATGGTACATAAGTATGGGTATCATGGGCTTGATTATATCGAAGGCTTTCTATTCAATAACAATAACTTGTTGTATCGAAAAAAGCTGCCGGCGGCGGCCATTACGGCCAGGACAAAGCCTTCTTTGCCATCAAGAAACCCACGGCGTATCAGGTAGATGCGAATAAAAGTCCAGATGGCGTGCCCCGTGGCGCCCAATACGCTGGTCTTCTTGCCCTTGGCATGCATGATGGCCGCCGCTTCAGAGGAATAAAGATTGATCTTGGCAATAAATGTTTCAAGATCGGCGTAGGGGTAATGCAAGAAATGGCCATCGAGCACGGCAACCACAGACGACGTGACTACGCTTTCATGGACAGCCACGTCTTTGAAGCGTGCCGTGCCCCGCTTGAACAGGCGCAGCACGTGGTCGGGCCACCAGCCGCTATGGCGTATCCAGCGACCGCCAAAATTGGATAGGCGTGCCATTTTATAGGCGTCGACCCGTGGCTGGGCCAGCACGCGCTGGATTTCCTGGGCCAATTCGGGCGTAACGCGTTCGTCGGCGTCTATAGACAACACCCACGTACATGTCGCCAGATCCAGCGCCCGATTTTTCTGAGGGCCAAAACCTGGCCAGTCTGGCGTAAGCGTGACCTTGGCCCCCAAGCTGGCGGCAATATCGCGGGTATTGTCGGTGCTGCCGGAATCGACCACGATGATTTCATCGGCGAAACTGACGGACGAAATGCAGTCGGCAATATGCGCCGCTTCATTCTTGGTAATGATAATGACCGATAGCGTCATGCACGCTTCCTGAGGCTGCGTTTCCAGAGTTTCCATTTATTGAACAGCGGCCCGATCAGCGGATGGGTGGCGACTTGTATGCGCCGACCTACCGAATTGCCCGTGGTATTGCGCACTGCAAACCTGTAAATGCTGGCCGGGTCAGTACCTGCGCGATTCTGGCCGAATGCCTGGGTGGTATATAAATAACGAAACCCGACATCGCGGGCCAACTGGATGTACTCGTTGTCGAAATAACCCTGAGGCCAGCAAAAATGCGCTGAAACATTACCCAGATTCGCTTGCAAGCTGGCGCGAGACTGCGCCAATTCTTCAGCCATGCGGGCATTTTTTTCGGCCGGTTCGTGTAAATCCCAACGTGTATGTGTATGCGTGTGGCTATGAAATTCGATCACGCCATCTTCCTGCATCGCCTTGATCTCGCTCCAGCGCAGTATGACGTCGTCGCTTAGCCCTTGGCCTATGCGGTCTTCGCAGTCGCGGTGCGACGGGGTGCTGGGCAGTTCGCCCTGCCCCAGGCAATTGCGCAATGGGCCATCGTGTATCCAGGAAGTCACCAAAAAAACAATTGCCGTATAGCCATACTTTTTCAGCAACGGATAGGCGTAAACCCAATTATCCAGATAGCCGTCATCAAAGGTAATAAGCACTGATTTGCGCGGCACGGGCTGGCCAGCCAGGTGGCCGGCGAATTCATCACTGGTCAGGGCGCGATAACCGCGCCGCTTAAGCCACAGCAACTGCTGCTCGAAATTGAAAGGCGAGACATTGATCATGCCATCGACAGGCGAGACATGGTGGTACATCAGTACCGGCACGGTTTTTGCATATTTCATGATTGTCGCTCTGCTAGCCAGCGCACATAACAAGACTCTGTCGTTCTTGCCAGGCTCTCGAGACTGAATTTACCTTCCAGGCGAACCGCCTGCAAACCAGCTTGCCCCATTTGAGCGCGCAACGGCGCATCCTCGATCAGGCGCTGCAAAGCTTGAGTCAGGGCAGCCTGATTCCCTAGGGGTACAAGTATGCCGCTAACATCATCTTGCAACATTTCTGATACCCCGCCCACATCAGTAGCGATAACAGGTAAGCCTGCAGCCGCAGCCTCGACAAATACCGTGCCTGAAGCCTCATGTTCAGTTGCCAGCGCGAACAAATCTGCACTGGCGAGCAAATTAGGCACGTCGCGCCGAGTTCCCAGCAAATGTATGCGCGACCCTAGTTGCCTGGCTTGCACAAGCGCTTGAACCTCTTCAAAGGTTGGCGACCCTGAACCGACAAGCACCAGATGCACATCAGGGCGTTGCCGGATGATAGGCTCTATGGCATCTATTAAGGCTTTATGCCCCTTTTGCGCACGCATGACAGCCACACAAATGACCACGATATCATCTGGCCCCAGCGCCAGTTCCTGGCGCAATGAAGAAGACGCCAGCTTCTCGGGTAATTCTATGGGTGAGTAAACCGTAGCAACATGGTCTGGATTCACCCCCCGTTTCAACAACACGTTACGCACATAGTCACTGACAGTCGTGACCCTGTGAGGGAGAACCGTATAAGACAATAACGATCCGGGCTTATTGGCCAAATGCCGAGTGCGAACAATTAATGGCGTTCCAGCCAGCCTGCCTGCCATGGCAGCTAAAACGGTATCCCGACGACTATGAGTATTCAAGACATCAAAACGCCCGGCCTTGAGTATGCTGCGGATACGAAGCACACCTTGCAGGTAGTTGACTGTGCCATCCATAGGCAACGTATGAACCTGAAAACCAGCGTCACGCAAACGTTGCGCCAAAAGCGCATGGGGCTGGCATACCGCCTCCATATGGTGACCACGCTCTCGCATGGCCATCATTTCTTTATAAATTCGATGTTCCTGTCCGCCAAAACCGGTGGCCGCTTCAGAGTGCAAAATGCGTAAAGACGTCATAGATAGTTGATTTCCACGCCATCGGGCTGAGCCCATACGCCTAACTGCTCAAGCAAAGCGTCGGCCATGCGTACACGCCACTCTTCGCCCAGGCGCACAGTGCAAAAGAAATCGTCGCGCTTCAAGCGTAATTCGACCGGCACGCCTGGCACGCCGTTTTCGGGTTCTGCGCGAAAAGGGTTCAACAACTGGCGCAGGCGCGCCGCGTCGGCATTGCCATTCAAGGTAATGCGCAAACTGCGGGCCCGGGCTTCGCGGGCCAGTTGCAAGTCGAATACGGACTCGGCGGAAACACGCAAACCCCCGGAAAAATCGTCGTTGCTGACCTTGCCTTGAATAATAATGAGGCGGTCTTCTTTCAGGCGATTTCGATGCTGCTCGTAAAGCTCGTTGAAAATGGCCACCTCAACCTGAGCCGAACCATCGTCCAGCATGGCGTACAGCATTCGGCCGCGCCGCGTCATTTTCGGACGTACCGATGACAAGACCCCGGCAAACCATTGCAGGCTGCGCGAAGGCTCGAGACGAGCCAGGGGCTGCGGGGCAAAACGGCGCACTTCGTCGCGCCAGGCGTCGAACAGGTGGCCGCTAAAGAAAAACCCCAGCGCCGCCTTTTCTTCGGTGAAGTAGGTTTGTAGATCCCAGGGCGCCACCTTGGCGACTTCGCCTTCCACGATCTCATTGGCGTCATCGGCAAACAAGGACACTTGATTCGCACTGCGCTCGGCCTGCTCAGCCGCTTCTATGGCGTTGCCTACGGTAGCCAGCAATGCTGCGCGATTCTCTTCGATAAGATCAAACGCCCCTGCGCGTATCAGGGCTTCTATGGTGCGCCGATTGACTGAATGCCGGTCGATGCGGCGGCAGAAATCGAACAGGCTGGTGAAAGGCCCACCCTCTTCGCGGGCCTGGATTATGGCTTCCACCGCGCCCTGGCCCGTGCCCTTGACCGCGCCCAGACCGTAGCGCATGGTGCGCGGCGGCAAGCCCTTGGCGGTGTGTTCGTCGTTGACGGGCTCAAAACGATAGGCCGAGGCGTTGACATCGGGCGGCAGCACTTGCACGCCGTTGGCCAGGGCGTCCTTCCAGAATATCTGCACCTTATCGGTGTCGTCCATATCGGATGACAGGGTAGCAGCCAGGAATTCAGCCGGATGATAGGCTTTGAGCCACGCCGTTTGATAGGCAATCAGGGCGTAGGCAGCTGAGTGACTTTTGTTAAAGCCATAGCCCGCAAATTTTTCCATCAGGTCAAACAGCTTGACGGCCAAATCGGCGTCATAGCCTTTTTCGACTGCACCCTTTTCGAAAATGGCGCGGTGCTCGGCCATTTCTTCGGCCTTTTTCTTACCCATGGCGCGGCGCAGCAAATCAGCGCCGCCCAGGGAGTATCCACCTATGATCTGCGAAATGAGCATCACCTGCTCTTGGTAGACAATGACACCATAGGTGCTTTTGAGTACCGCTTCGAGATCTGTATGGAAGTAGTCGACCTCAGCCCGACCGTGCTTGCGGTTGACGAAGTCGACCACCATGCCCGATTCCAGCGGACCGGGTCGGTACAAGGCCAGCATGGCGATGATGTCTTCAAAGGTATTGGGCCGCAGATTTTTCAGCAGTTCTTTCATGCCGCGCGATTCCAGCTGGAACACCGCCGTGGTGTTGCCCTCGCTAAGCAGCTTGTAGGCGCGTCCGTCATCGAGCTTGAGCGCCATGACATCGAAATCACGCTTGCTTGCATTGAACTGGCGCACAAAGCGCACGGCCCAGTCAAGAATGGTCAGGTTGCGCAAGCCCAGGAAGTCGAACTTGACCAGGCCGGCGGCCTCGACGTCGTCTTTGTCGAACTGCGATACCGCATTGCTGTCGACCCCAGGCTGGCAATACAGCGGGCAGAAATCGGTAAGCTTGCCGGGCGCAATAAGTACGCCGCCAGCGTGCATGCCGATGTTGCGCGTAAGGCCTTCAAGAGGCCTGGCCAGGTCAATGAGAGCGCGGACTTCTTCGTCTTCGTCGTAGCGTTCTTTGAATGCAGGTTCGTCAGCCAGTGTACGGGCCAGCGTCCAGGGATCAGCCGGGCTAAACGGTATCATTTTCGACAAGCCGTCGCACAGCATGTAAGGCATTTCCAGCACCCGGCCCACGTCACGCACTACCGCCTTGGCGCCCAGCGTACCGAAGGTGGCTATCTGGCTGACCGCTTCCTTGCCATACTTTTGCTTGACGTAGTCGATCACGCGTTCGCGGTTGTCTTGGCAGAAGTCGATATCGAAGTCAGGCATTGAAACCCGTTCTGGGTTCAGGAAACGTTCGAACAGCAAGTCGTAGCAGATAGGATCGAGGTCAGTAATACCCAAGGAGTAGGCCACCAGAGAACCAGCGCCTGACCCGCGCCCCGGCCCGACCGGCACGCCGTTATTCTTGCCCCAGTTGATGAAGTCGGCCACGATCAGGAAATAGCCGGGAAAGCCCATGCTGATGATGGTCGAGCATTCCCAGCGCAAGCGTTCCAGGTATTGCGGGTACTTTTGCTCGCGCTCAGTTTCGTCGGGAAACAGTTGCGCCATGCGCTTGGCCAGGCCTTCTTCAGACAACTGCACCATGTAGTCATCCAGCGTGACGCCGTCAGGTGTAGGGAAGTCAGGCAAGCGCGGCTTGCCCAGCACCAGGGTCAGGTTGCAGCGCTTGGCGATTTCAACCGAATTGGCCAAGGCCGACGGCACATCGGCAAAGCGCTGGGCCATTTCCTGGGAACTCAGCATGTATTGGTCTTCAGTGAAACGACGCACGCGCCTGGCATTGGCCAGTTGCTCGCCTTCGGCAATACAGACACGAGCCTCGTGAGCACGAAAGTCGCTGCGATGCACAAACTGTACGGGGTGGGTCGCCACCACCGGCAGGTTCAGTTCACCTGCCAGGCGTATTGCATGCTGTACATAGGTTTCATCGCCATCGTTGCCACTGCGCTGCAGTTCGAGGTAGTAACTGCCCGGAAACGCCTGGGCCCAGCCAGCGGCCACTGTGCGCGCTTCTTCTACCTTCCCGGCTTCCAGCATTTGCCCGACATCGCCCATGCGACCACCCGACAGCACAATAAGACCGCTGCGGCCAAGCAGCCATGCACGCCGCACCTCTGCGCGCCCGCGAGACTGATTTTCAAGCCAGGCACGGGTCAGGATTTCGCACAATGCCAGGTAGCCTTGCTGATTGCTGGCCAGCAACAGGAGACGATGGGGCTTGTCGAGGTCGTGCTCGTTTTCCAGCCAAATATCGCAACCGGCTATGGGTTTGATCCCTGCCTTGCGAGCAGATTTATAGAATTTGATCAGGCCGAACAGGTTGCATAAGTCAGTCAGGGCCATGGCAGGCTGGCCGTATTCGGCGGCCTTTGCCACCAGATCGGGAATGCGGCCTATGCCATCGACCACCGTAAATTCAGAGTGGACGCGCAGGTGTACAAATAGAGGAGATGGGTTTGCTTCGGTCATGGGTGAATTGTACCTATGCGGGGCGGGATTTGCGGGGCTGCGAAATGTTTGGATCTTGAGCATATGCGGTTCAAGTGGTTACGGCACTTGGAGACGCTGCGTGGCTCTGGTGATGCTATCCCGTTCTGGTGACGTTGTCGGCTTCTGGTGACGTTGTCGGCTTCTGGTGACGTTGTCGGGGGTGGTGGCAGGTCAGTGCGGCACGGCGTGCTTGTTTCCGCGTCTGCCTCGTCCAGCCGGGCGTCGGCCGAACTCGCTGGCGCTCAGACAGCGGCCGACGACAGCCCCCGGCTTCCCTTCGTCAGCACGCGGCGCACGCCTATAACGCCGCACTGACCTGCCACCACCCCAGACAACTGCGCAATAGGAAATTGGACCGGCCTTACGGCCTACATTGCTGGCTTTACTGACACAGTTGATCGGTGGTAAATGAGCTGGTCCAAATTTCATTGATGCAAAAAGTCGGGTGTGTCGGGGGCTGTGCAGGCGCCTTGCGCAAGCCGTTACGGTCAGCGCCATCGAGGAGGCAAGGCCGCGGCTGTATGAGCCCGACGCTTGTCGGACCACTGGTCCGACCGGGCGAGTTCCGCGGACGCCTCGATGGCGCTGAACGTAACGGGAACCCCGCCAGGGGCGCAGCGCGTGAAGCCGAAACAGCCTCCGACACACCCGACTTTCGCAAGAACAAAAAAGCCGCACACAACACACACGCCTGCTCCCAGGAACAGAAGACCACGGCAGCATCCGTACCGTAGCGCGACCTACCTTTGCATGGCCGCCCAGGCTTTTTGCAAACGCTTGACGGATACCGGCATAGGCGTACGCAGCTCCTGCGCAAATAACGCTACACGCAGTTCCTCCAGCAGCCAACGGAAATCATCCAGTTGCGCATCATGCGCCCCCTTCAAGCCTGACAACACACGCTGATACTGCACCAGCAAAGGCGCCATTTCCGCCATTAAACGAGCATCACGCGCCGGATCGCTGCGTAACTTATCGATACGCACCTGAGCGCCTTTCAGATAACGCGGGTAATGCGTAAGCTGACGGTACGGCGTATCGCGCAAAAACCATTTTGTCATCAGGCCGCCCTGCTGCTTCTGCAGATCTGCATACGCACCCGCATGCGGCTTGGCTTGCGGCAGCTTCTTTTGCAATGCAGCCCATTCCGTCAGTATCTGCCCGGCCAAGCGCGCCATTTCCTGGGCCAGCAAACCCAGGCGCGACTTGCCCTCGTTGCGCCGTTGCTCGAAACTGGCCTGGTCATGCGGCCAAGGCTCGGCCAAACACGCCTGCCCCAAAGCGCAATCAATGATCTGGTCACGCAACTCTTCCTGGGTCCCCAGGCTCATGTACAACATACTCATGCGAGTCAGGTCGCCCAGGTTTTTCTCTAGAAACTTGACCTGCTCCCGCAAGGCCAGGCGAAACAGCCGCAACAAGCCAGCGTGATGCTGCACGCGCGCCTCGGCAGGATCATCGAACACATCCAGATCGCAATAAGTCTGGCGGTCGATCAGCGCCGGATAGCCTACGAAAGAACGCCCCTTGCGCTTGATTTCCATAATTTCCGGCAAGACACCGAAAGTCCAGTCGGTGAGCTTTTCGTGAGCCAGGGCCTGCGCGACCTGGTCGTCACTGGCGGCGAACTTCTGAAAAGAAGCCTGAGCCTGCTTGCCATGCTCGGCCTTGAGCTGGTCCAGATTGCGCCCGCCCGACAACATGCGGCCGTGCTCGTCCACCACCTTGAAGTTCATGAACAAATGCGCCGGCAGGGTTTCCACTTTGAAGTCGCTGCGCAGTGGGCGTATTTTTAACTGCTCCCACATGTCGGCCCCTATGGCTTCCAGCAAGCCGCCATCTGGGTCAGCGGCGCGATCGAACCAGCGTTCTGTAAAGCCCGCCGCATAATCAGGCAAGGGCACACAATGGCGCCTGATCTTTTGCGGCAGCGACTTCAGCAACAAATGCACCTTTTCTTTAAGCATGCCCGGCACTAGCCATTCACAGCGCAAAGGATCGATCTGGTTCAGGGCAAACAAAGGAACAGTTAGCGTTACGCCATCACGTACCGAGCCCGGTTCGAAATGGTAGTCGACCGCCATTTGCACGCCCTGCCACTCGACCTTCTTGGGAAAGACATCGGTGGTAATGCCGGCGGCATCATGTTGCATCAGGGCATCGCGCGTAAGCATCAACGCCTTCGCCTGCTCTTTGCCCAAGCGCTTGCACCACTTTTCCAGCGTCACCGTTTGATAGATATCCGCAGGTATCTGCTGGTCGTAAAATGCAAAGATCAGGGCATCGTCAACCAGGATACCAGGGCGCCGAGTCTGGTGTTCCAGCTTTTCAATCGATGCAATCAACTGCCGGTTATGCTTCACAAACGGCAAGGCCGTATCGATTTCCCCCGTAACCAGGGCTTGTCGTATAAACAGTTCGCGCGCCTGCGCCGGATCGACCTTGCCAAAATGAATACGGCGGCCTGTATACACAGGCAAACCATACAGGGTGGCGCGCTCGTTGGCCACCACCTGCCCCGCCTTTTTCTCCCAGCGCGGATCCGACCAGGTGCGCCGTATCAAGTGCGCCCCCACCTTTTCCAGCCACACTGGATCTATCCTGGCTACGCAGCGGGCGTACAGGCGTGTGGTTTCCACCAGTTCGGCGGCGACTATCCAGCGCCCAGCCTTCTTGACCAGACGCGAGCCCGGATGGATGCTGAAACGGATCTCGCGCGCGCCCTGATAGACGCCGCCCTCTTCACCTTTCAGACCTATATTGCCCAGTAAGCCGGACAGCAGCGCCAGATGCGTTTGCTCGTAAGTGGCATCCAGGGTATTCATGCGCCAACCTTGCTCGCCCACGATAGACGCCAATTGACTATGCACGTCGCGCCACTCGCGCAAACGCAGGGGCGACAGGAAATTTTGGCGCAGCAGGGCCACCAGCTTGCGCTGCGAAGCCTTATGTTCGACCTGCTCGCCGTACCAGCGCCACAGCTTCAGATAGGAGACGAATTCAGACTTATCATCGCCAAACTTGGCGTGCGCCGCTTCTGAGGCCTCGCGCTCTTGCATGGGGCGGTCGCGCGGATCTTGCACCGACAAGGCTGAAGCAATAATCAGGATTTCCGCCAGGCACTCGTGATCTTTGGCGGCCAGTATCATGCGCGCCAGGCGCGGATCGACAGGCAGGCGGGCCAATGCCTGGCCAGTTTCGGTCAGGTGGTTATCTTCGTCCAGCGCGCCCAGTTCTTGCAGTAAATGATAACCATCGGCGATCGCGCGACCCGTGGGCGCGTCGACAAATGGAAAAGTTTCGATGTCATCGAGCTTGAGCGCCTTCATGCGCAAAATCACCGACGCCAACGAGGAACGCAGCACTTCCGGATCGGTAAAGGGCGCGCGCGTCTTGAAATCGGCTTCGTCATACAAGCGTATGCAAACACCTGGGCCAATACGCCCGCAACGCCCAGCGCGCTGATTGGCCGACGCCTGGCTGATGGGCTCGATGCGCAACTGCTCGACCTTGTTGCGCCAGGAATAGCGCTTGACCCGCGCCAGTCCGCTATCAACCACATAGCGTATGCCTGGCACGGTCAGTGAGGTTTCCGCGACGTTGGTCGCCAGCACGATGCGCCTGGCATTACCGCGCGGCTTGAAGATTTGTTCCTGTTCTGCTTGCGACAACCTGGCATACAAAGGCAGCACTTCGGTGCCAGCCGGATGGTTTTTGCGCAAGGCTTCGACGGTTTCACGAATTTCGCGTTCGCCAGGCAAAAACACCAGTACATCACCCGCGCCGTGGCGCGCACATTCGGCTACGCCATCCACCACGGCGTCGATCAGGTCGCGCTCTTCGTCGGCATTGGCGCGCCGGCTATCGACCTCGCCTGGCACGCTTTCCTTGTCCTGCATGACAGGCCGGTAAACCACGTCGACCGGATACAACCGGCCCGAGACCTCGATGACGGGCGCTGGCCTGCCTTGCTGTGCGAAATGTTGGGAAAAGCGGTCAGCGTCTATGGTGGCCGAAGTAATGATCAGCTTCAGGTCGCGCCGTCTGGGCAGCAATTGCTTCAGAAAGCCTAGAAGAAAATCAATATTCAGGCTGCGCTCGTGCGCTTCGTCGATGATGATGGTGTCGTAGCGGCGCAACAATGGGTCGCGCTGCGATTCGGCCAGCAAAATGCCATCCGTCATCAGCTTGACGGCGGCGTTGGGCCCGGTTCTATCATTGAATCTGATCTGGTAGCCTACCCAATCACCCAGTTCGGTATTCAGTTCTTCCGCGATCCGCTTGGCCACCGATGTTGCCGCCAGCCTGCGCGGCTGTGTATGGCCTATCATTTTTTGCTGCCCACGCCCCAGTTCAAGGCATATCTTGGGCAGCTGGGTGGTTTTCCCCGAACCGGTTTCACCGCAAATAATCACTACCTGATGGGCCTTGATGGCAGCGGCGATATCGTTACGACGCGCACTGACCGGCAAGTCTTCAGGATAGCTGATGGCCGGCAAGGGGCGTACGACAGCAGCCACCGGCTTGCGTGGCGCGCGCGCGGCCCCTGACGCCCCGGCAGGCTTGTCTTTACGTATATTTTCCGGCAAATTGGCAGACTCTTGCATGAAACTTCTTTTGAGTGGGCAGTCCATCATTATAATTTTGCTATAGACCTACATTTTAAGCAGACACATTACACTAAGCCCATGAGCACTAGCGACAACGACCCCGACACCACCTTATCCGCGCAAGACGCCCCTGAATTCGCCCCGGCCCAGTTTGTACGATGGTTCCGCGAAGTGGCGCCATATGTGCATGACTTTCGCGGCAAGACCTTTGTCGTTGCCTTCGGCGGCGAACTGGTCAACGATGGCGCGCTCAATACGCTCATCCAAGACTTGTCCCTGTTGTCGGCGCTGGGTGTCAAGCTGGTGCTGGTGCACGGCTCACGCCCGCAGGTCAACGAACAAATGCAATTAAAGGGCTACGAAATGCGTTTCGGGCGCGGCACCGAGCCCACCAGCGCCGAAGCCTTGGAATGCGCCAAAGAAGCCGCCGGCGAAATCCGCCTGGATATCGAAGCGTCGTTTAGCCAGGGCTTGCCCAATACCCCCATGTCGCACGCGCATATACGTGTTATTTCGGGTAATTTCGTTACCGCCCGCCCGGTGGGCATTATCGACGGCATCGACTACAAACATACTGGCGCCGTGCGCAAGCTGGATATCGACGCCATCCAGATGGTCATACACCAAGGCGCTATAGTACTGCTTTCGCCGCTAGGCTTTTCGCCTACGGGTGAAGCCTTCAACCTGGCCATGGAAGACTTGGCCACCAGCACGGCCATCGCCTTGCGTGCCGAAAAGCTGATTTTCCTGACACAAGACAGCACAGTACACGACACCGACGGCTCAGTCGACACCGAGCTGGCCCGCGAAGACGCCGACAAACTGCTGGCAAGCGGCACCCTCGATGAAGACACTGCATCATTTTTGGCGCATGCTTCACGCGCGGTCAAGCGCGGGGTGGCGCGGGCCCATTTGGTGCCCTACACCCTCGATGGCAGCGTACTGCTGGAAATCTTTACGCACGATGGGGTTGGCACCATGGTGGTCGAAGACACCCTGGAAGACTTGCGTCCCGCCGTGGTCGACGATGTCGGCGCCATAGTGCAACTCATCGAGCCCCTGGAAGCCGACGGTACGCTGGTGCCACGCGGACGTGCCGTCATAGAACGCGATGTGGAAAAGTTCACCGTGCTGGAACACGACGGCGTCATTTATGGTTGCGTGGCGCTTATGCCTTACCTGGGCGAAAACATGGCCGAAATGGCCTGCCTGATCGTGCAACCCGAATGGCAGGGCTCGGGTGAAGGCGAAGTGCTACTGCGCCACGCCGAATCCAAGGCACGCGCCATGGGCGCCAAGCGCCTGTTTGTACTGACTACACGCACATCGCACTGGTTCATAAAACGTGGCTTCGTCCAAGGCGGGATCTCTGATCTCCCCAAAGAGCGCCAGGCGCATTACAACCGCTCGCGCAACAGTTTGGTGTTTATCAAAAAACTATAGAGCTTGGCTTGGGCTGTGGCGCCTGGATGCAGGGTTGTTTGTCGGATTATGCGCTACGCGCGAATCCGACCTACGTAGGTACAATGGCCAGGTGATTCCATTTTCGATTTAAAGGTAATTTAGTCATGGCACGTATGGTTCAATGTGTAAAGCTCAAACGCGAGGCCGAAGGCCTTGAGTACCCTCCGTATCCAGGCGATCTGGGTGTGCGCATCTGGCAAAGCGTCTCGAAAGAAGCCTGGGCGCAATGGATGGACACGCAAACACGCCTGGTTAACGAAAACCGCCTGAATCTGGCCGACGCCCGCGCGCGCAAGTATCTGGCGCAACAAATGGAAAGCTATTTGTTTGAAGACATGGACGTCGAAGCGCAGGGGTATGTGCCGCCAACAGAATAAATAGCGCGGCGTTTGTTCGTCGGATTACGCGCCTCGCGCGAATCCGACATGCATTTATATTTCGTTTTCTTCTTCGGGAACGTCGCCACGGGCCATGCGTTCGGTGTTTTTTATGCCTGTATGGCGTACGTCGTCGCCACGCACCATATAAATGACCCGTTCCGACATGTTCTTGGCGTGGTCACCTATGCGCTCTAGTGCGCGTGCAATAAAAATAAGGTCTATAGACCGTGAAATAGTACGCGGGTCTTCTATCATGTAGGTAATGATATGGCGCAGCGAGCCTTTCCATTCCTTGTCGACTTCCTTGTCATTGCGCACCACCTGGGCGGCATGCATGGGGTCTTGGCGTGCAAAGGCGTCGAGCGAATCACGTATCATGGTCGCAACCGAATTGGCCATATGGCGTAATTCAACTACGGGTTCGTAGCGCACATCAGACTCGTGCAGGCGCCTGGCCACCTTGGCGATTTTCTCGGCCTCGTCGCCACAGCGTTCCATGTCGGTCAGCATTTTCGATACCGACAGCAATAGCCGCAAATCCCCGGCAGTGGGCTGGTTGCGGGCAATCAGCAAGCTTATGCGCTCGTCGATTTCAACCTCGAGACGATTGACTTCTTTTTCGCGCTCGCGCACCTGATCGACCAGACTTAAATTGCCGGTGATCAATGCTTCCATGCCATCTTTGACCATGGACTCGACCAGCCCACCCATTTGCAGGAACAAGGAGCGCGTGGTTTCAAGATCGGAAGTAAATTGCTTGTTGGTATGCTCGGACATATCAGCCTTCGTTCAATGCAGGAGTCAATAATAAGAAGTAGCGTAGCACCATATCGTGGAGCCGCATAACGGTATAGCTACAAAGCCGCAGAATGACAAGGCTACGCGCTAATTATGACAGGATCATGACGCGACTTTATCCAGGCGACGCACACCACCCTGCCCCGACACCAGCACTACATCGGCGCCGGCCAGCGCAAACAGCCCGTTGCAGACAACGCCAGGAATATTATTGATGGTCGCTTCCAGTTGAGCCGGCTCGTGTATGGCCAGGCCAGATACATCAAGAATCTGGCAAGCGTTATCGGTAACGAAACCCTCGCGCAAGGCAGGCTGGCCACCCAGCGCGACCAGTTGGCGCGCCACAGCCTCGCGTGCCATGGGTATGACTTCAACAGGCAGCGGGAACTGCCCCAGGCGCTCAACCAGCTTGGATTCGTCAACGATGCACACAAACTGATCCGCGACCGACGCCACGATTTTCTCGCGTGTTTGCGCCCCGCCCCCGCCCTTGATCATGTTCAAGCCTTGATCGATTTCGTCGGCCCCATCGATGTATAAAGGCATGGCAGGCACTTGATTCAAATCGAATACTTGTATGCCCAAAGCCGCCATACGCGCCGAACTGCGCTCGGAACTGGATACAGCGCCAAGGAAGCGATCTTTATAAGGCGCCAGCGCATCGATGAAAAGATCAACTGTAGAGCCCGTGCCCACGCCCAGTATGATGTCAGACTTAAGGAAAGGCAGCACATATTCAACCGCCGCGTTGGCGACGTTTTGTTTAAGCTCAGTTTGGGTCAGCATAAAATAAATATCAGTTTGGTTTTGTAGGCCGGATTAGCACCGCCAGGCGCATGATCCGACAAGGACGAAATGCCGGCGACGGCATTATGCAAAGATTTCGCTATATTTCTTTTCAGAAAAGCCCACATTGACGACACCGGCAAGCGTCACACTTACAGGTCGCTTGATCAGGGTTGGGGATGCTGCGATCAGGGCCAGCCATTGCTCGGCGCCAGACGCCATTTTGCTCTCATCGGATAGATTACGCCAGGCTGTAGAAGCCCGGTTCACCAGCTTTTCCCAACCGCCCAGGGCTAACGCCCAAGCCGTCAACTGCTCGGGGGCCACCGGATGATCGCGATAATCAGTGAATGCGAATTCAATTTTTTGCGCTGCCAGCCATTTCATTGCCTTTACGCAAGTGCTGCAGTTTTTCAAGCCGTAAAGTTGCACTACATTCATGACGGGATTCCTTAATTTTATAGGTTGGACTAGCGCGCAGCGCTAATCCAACCTACGTTTTCTTGCGCCACTGCATACGATTGGCGACCACTACGGCTATGCCTACGGCCAGCATGAACAATGTCGCAAGCGCGTTGATTTCTGGTTTTAAACCCAGGCGCACCCGTGAAAAAACTTCCAGTGGCAAAGTTGTGTAGCCCGGCCCCGACAGGAATGATGCTATCACCACGTCGTCCAGTGACAGCGTGAACGCCAACAACCAGGCAGCCAGCAGGGCCGGAATGATCATGGGCAAGGTGATAACGAAAAACACCTTGAGCGGGGTTGCGCCGAGATCCAGGGCGGCCTCTTCCAGAGAACGGTCAAGATCGCGTATGCGCGACTGTATGATGACCGCCACATAGGCCATGCACAAGGTGACATGCCCCACCCAGATGGTGAATATGCCGTTGCCCGCAGGCCAGCCGAACAATTCACTGATTTCCACAAACATCAATAACAGCGAAATGCCCAACACCACTTCAGGCATGACCAGCGGTGCGCTGAGCATGCCTATGTACAAGGCGAAGCCGCGAAACCTCCCCATGCGCGCCAGCACATAACCTGCCCAGGTGCCAATGATGACAGCAGCCGTGGCAGTTAGCGCCGCAATCAGCAAAGACAGCCTGGCGGCGCCAAGCAAGGCCTGATCGTTGAACAGTTCCACATACCATTTCAGGGAAAACCCCGTCCAGGAGGTCATCATGGCCGAGTCGTTGAAAGAAAATGCCATCAGGCAAAGTATAGGCACGTACAGAAACCCATAACCCAGGGTCAGGACGATGGCGCGCAGCACGGGATCAGGCCGGGTCATTACGCCTCCGTTTTTGTATTTCCAGTTGCTTGATCTGGTTGTACTGAAAGATAACCAGCGGCACCAACAGCAGCAACACCATGATGCACGTAACCGCCGCCGCCATGGGCCAGTCGGCATTATTGAAGAACTCGGTCCACATGACGCGGCCCATCATCAGGGTATTGGCGCCACCCAGCATCTCGGGAATCACGTATTCACCCACCGACGGGATAAACACCAGCATGGCTCCGGCAATGGCGCCAGGCATGGACAAGGGCAGAGTTATGCGTAAAAAAGCCTTCCAGGGCCGCGCGCCAAGGTCATAGGCAGCTTCAAGCAAACGAATGTCCAGCTTGACCAGGTTGGCGTACAACGGCAGGATGACGAACGGCAGATAAGCGTAAATTAGCCCGATATACACCGCCAGGTCGGTGCGGTATATTTCCAGCGGCGCGCTGATAATACCCAGCCACTGCAGCAGCTTGTTCAGCAAGCCGTCGTTGCGCAAAATGCCCACCCACGCATATACACGCAACAGCAACGACGTCCAGAACGGCATGATCACGGCCAACAGCAGCACATTGCGTATGGCCGGCTTCGAGCGCGCAATATAGTAAGCCATGGGATAGCCTATCAGGGCGCAGCACAACGTGGTTATAGCGGCCATCTTGACTGAATTCAGATAGGTCGCAATATACAGGCTGTCGGTAAACAGCAAGGCGTAGCCACGCAGATTCAGCACCACCGATAAGGTTTCGTCTTTGATGTCGACCAGGGCGGTATAAGGCGGAACGCCAAACTTCAGGTCGGCGAAACTGATCTTCAGCACCAACAGAAATGGCACCAGCAAGAACAGGGCCAGCCACAAGAATGGCGGTGCTATGGCCCAGCTTCTTGCCGCAGGCCAGGCCTGTCGCCAGGAAAACTTATTCATGATGGCAAAACGGTAGCGCTATCGCTGGACCAGCACGCAAAGACTTCGTCGTCGACACCGGGCGCGTCAGCCTGCGCCAATAACTGGCCTGGTACAGTGGCTTCGAGAACCAGGCCGGAATCAAGACGTATCTGATATCTGGCATAACTGCCCATCCAGGCCACATGGCTGACCATACCATGCCCCCAGTTGGACTCTGAGTCTGGTCGCGTACGTTGCACCCGAACATGCTCGGGGCGCACCGACACATGAATTTCCATGCCCAGGGCCTCGCTAATACCGTGATTCACATATAAAGGCCGGGTCAGGTCGGCGCTTTCGATCAGGACATGGTCGGGTTCGTCTACCACAATGGTGCCGGTAAACAGATTGGTCGAGCCAATAAAGCCCGCCACAAAGCGTGAGTTGGGAAAAGTATAAACATCTTGGGGCGTACCTGACTGTATGATCTGCCCTTCCGACATGACCGCCAGGCGATGCGCCATGGTCATGGCTTCTTCCTGATCATGGGTCACCATGATACAAGTCACCCCGACCTGATCCAGTATTTTGGCCAGTTCGATCTGGGTCTTCTGGCGAATTTGCTTGTCGAGCGCCGACATGGGTTCGTCGAGCAGCAACAGCTTGGGGCGCTTGACCAGGCTGCGCGCCAGGGCCACGCGCTGCTGCTGCCCGCCTGACATCTGGTGGGGCTTGCGACGCGCATAGCCGCCCATTTGCACGAGGTCCAGGGCCTCGAAGACACGCTCGTGAATTTCATTCTTGGGCACGCCTTCTTGTTTCAGGCCAAAAGCCACATTGGCTTCGACTGTCATGTGCGGAAACAGTGCATATGACTGAAACATCATGTTCACCGGACGCCGGTAAGGCGGCAGGCTGGTGATGTCTTCGTTATCGAGATAAATACGGCCAGAAGTGGCTTCTTCGAAGCCAGCCAGCATGCGCAGCAGGGTCGACTTGCCGCACCCGGAACTGCCCAGCAAGGCGAAGATCTCGTGGCGGCGCACCGAAAGGTTCACCGAGTTCACCGCCACGGTATCGCCGAATATCTTGACGACTTCTTCTACGCGAACAAACTCGTCGGCGTCTCCGGACCTGGGAGACGCAGCAAGGCGAGCATCCAGCATAAACTTACCTTCCCGACTTGAGTTCGGCCCACATGCGCGTTTGCAGGCGCTGTATGGGCAAGGGCTGCGGTTTGATCACATACAAGGTCTTGGCGACCTCGGTGGGCGGGTAAATCATGGGGTTGTCGGCCACATCTTTAATAACATACTTACGCGCCTCTTTGTTGGCGTTGGGGTAGAACATGGTATTAGTAATGGCCGCATGCACTTCTGGGGTTTCAATATAGTTGATGAACGCCAGGGCTGCGTCAACGTTGGCCGCGCCTTTGGGGATGGCCATGGTGTCGAACCAGGCCGGAGCGCCACCCTGCGGGATGTAATAGTCAATGACGTAGCCCTTTTTGGCTTCCTGGGCACGGTGGCGTGCAATCATGACATCGCCCGAAAACGCATAGGCCATGCACAGATCACCAGCCGCCATTTCATCAATATAGCCCGATGAACTGAACTGCCTGATATAGGGGCGTATGGTTTTCAGCAGGTCTAGCGCCTGCTTGTAGTCGTCGGGTTGGCTGCTGTTGGGGTCTTTGCCCAGATAATGCAGAACTGCTGGAAATACTTGCGCGGCCTCGTCGAGCACAGAAATGCCGCAAGCCTTGAGCTTGGCCGCATTTTCGGGCTTGAACAGCATGTCCCAGCTGTTCAGGGGCGCGTCTTCGCCCATGATTTCCTTGACCTTGCTGACGTTGTAGCCCAGGCCGTTGGTGCCATAGCCCCAGGGCACCAGATATTCATTGCCCGGATCCACTGACGCGACCAGGTCCATGATGTCCTGGTCGAGGTATTTCCAGTTGGGTATTTTCGATTTATCCAGCTTCTGGAACAGGCCGCCTTCGACCTGACGCGCAGCATAGTGCGTGGAAGGCACGACCACGTCGTAACCGGATTTCCCAGTTAACAGTTTGGCCTGCAAAGTATCGTTGCTATCGTAGACATCGTAGCGAGCCTTGATGCCCGTGGCTTTTTCGAAGCCGGAGATCGTATCCGGAGCCGTATATTCGGCCCAGTTGTAGACATTCACGACCTTGTTTTGCGCCCCAACGGACGATACTGCGGCAACCAGCGCCGCGCCCAGCAGCAGTCGTTTCGCCATGCTGAATTTCATTGCGAGCCTCCCCCCAGACAATACAAAAGCTTAAAAGCCAAAAAGCGAGATGATAATGCTTTTTCCCAACCAAGGCAGACCTAAATGCCGGATTACGCGCCTTCGGCGTTAATCAGGCCTATAAACCAACATATTCCACAAGCGCCACGAACTCAACGGGGAATGTAGGCCGGATTAGCCAAAGGCGTAATCCGACACCCTTCATGCCTTCCGCCTATACAAGAAGCTGGTAAGCGCGATCCATCTCATCCCACCACGAAACGCCGACCTGGCCAGCCAGCTTCTCTAGAGAACGACGCAAGCGCAACAAGTTGGCCTGCCGCCGCTCAGGCGACACAAGCTGCCTGCGACATTTGTCGAAATCGATCAGCCAGACCTTACCCGCGTCGTCAAGCAGGATATTGTACGCATTCAAATCGGAATGCCAGATACCCGCCTCGTGCATATCAAAAACAGCTCGCGCAACTGCCGCCTGGTTGCCAAGCGCCAGCATATCGACCAAAGGCTGGACCCCGGCAATGCGTTCTATCAGGATCGCGGCGCGATAAGTAAAACCGCAGCGCCAATAGGCTGCTGCAATCGGTTTGGGCACAGGCAAGCCCTGCTCATACATGAATTGCAGCAAATCAAACTCGGCAAATGAACGGGTAGCCGTCGCACCGGTCCAGATATAGCGATTGGAGCTGATCCTGGCTATCAGGCCGCCCCGCTGGTAGTGGCGCAACACGCCCTGGCCAAATCCGTTCTCAACGAACCAGGCTGCCTGCCGCCCGCCCTTGCCAACCGCTACAGCCCTGAGTTGCGGCTGCGAAGGATCAAACAAGGACAGCCCGGGGTCTGCCAGGCGATTGGCATCGTAGCGCATAGCGCCGCCATCGCAACGCAGATCTTGAGCCCTGATGGCAAGACTCATGCAGCCTCCCGTAAAATCACCAAGGGTGGTGTCTTGAGCACCCCAGACAGCGCCATGCCACCACCCAAGGTCGCAGCCGACATACCCAGTGCCATTCCCGTTACCCAAGGCCACCAACTTAAGGTCAGGGGAAAATCAAAAACCTGCTCGGCCAGTACCCAGGCTATCGTCACCGCGCCAAACGCCGCCAACAGGCCCGCCATGGCTCCCAGCACCAGCAGTTCAACACGCAAGGCGCTCGCCAGCTGACGGCCGCTTGCACCCAGGGCCCGCAACACAGCGACTTCATGCATACGTTCGTCACGCGTTGAGAACAGGGCCGCCCCCAGAACCAGGACACCAGCCAGCACCGTAAACAGGAACAGCAGTTGCACGGCCTGCACCACTTGGTCCAGCACATGCTGCACCTGCCCCAATATGGAACCCACGTCGAATATAGTCAGATTGGGAAATTCCCGCACCAGGCTTTGCGTAAGCGTGGTATCCGAAGCTGGCACATGCATGGACGTCATGAAAGTGGCGGGCGCATCTTTCAGGGCCGCCGGGCTCATGATGGCAAAAAAATTGGCCTGAAAGGAATCCCATTTGACTTCGCGCAGGCTGGTTACCGTGACCTCGACGGAACGACCCGCCACATCAAAGCCCAGCGTATCGTTCAGCTTGATGCCCAGCGTTTTGGCCAGGCCACTTTCCAGGGACACTTCGGGCTTGTCGGGATTCAGCCAGCGCCCCTGCTTGATGTCATTGCTGGAAGGCAGCACCGTCGCATACGACAAATTAAACTCGCGATCTACCAGGCGCCTGGCGCGGTCATCGGTATAGTCGTCGGGGCTGATTTGCTGCTGGTTGATGGCAAGCAGGCGCCCGCGCACCATGGGCAGAAGCTGGGCGCCGCTGATGCCGGCCTGCTGCAGTCGAGCTGCTACGGCGGGCTGCTGATCGGTCTGGATGTTGATCAGGAAGGTATTGGGGGCATCGGGCGGCAAGGTACTTTGCCAGCCCTGCAGTAAATCAGTACGGGTAATCGCCAGCAACAGCAATATCATCAGCCCCATGGCCAGGGAACAAAGCTGGGTTACCGTTAGCCCGCGCCGACGCGCCATGCCAGCCAGGGCAAAGCGCAAGGCCGGATGGCCATTGACCCGATAGCGCATAAAACCTAAAGCCCACACCAGCACATAAGCCAGCAAGGCAAAGGCAAGAAACGCGGCCAGAAAGCCGCCCGACACGACCATGCTAAGACGCAGGTCGCCGGATATCCACAATATCAACACGAAAAAAGCCGCCAGACCCAGGCTATACGCAGGCCAGCGCCGGGTCAGTGTAATCGAGGCATCGCGCCGCAAGACACGCGCCGGCGCAACCTGGCGCAATGCCGCCAATGGGGGCAAGGCAAAGCCCAGCAACAACAAAACACCGGTTACCAGCCCTTGCAAGGCGGGCTCCCACGAGGCCGACGGCAGGCTGGTGTCCAGCCATACGGCAACCACGGCTACCAGGCCTTGATGCACAACGTAACCAGCCACGGCGCCGATTACCGATGCAATCATGGCCAGCAACAAAAACTGCAGCCAGAGCATAGTGGTGAGTTGCGATTTACTGGCGCCCAGGCAACGCATGATGGCGATGCCATCCTGATGGCGCAGGCCGAAGCGCCTTGCTGCCAGTGCCACCGCCACCGCGGCTATCATGACGGTCAACAAGGCGACCAGAATCAGAAACTGATGGGCACGCACCAAGGCACGTTGCACTTCTGGCCGATTGGTTTCCAGCGAGCTTAATTTTTGCCCGCGTTGCATATGCGTATCCAGCCAGTTTTTATAAGCCTTGACGCCATCGACCCGCCCCGCCACCAACAACTGATAGCCCACGCGGCTGCCTGGCGCCACCAGCCCGGTAGCTGGCAGATCGGACAGACCGAGCATGACGCGCGGCGCCACATTCACAAACTGCATGCCCCGGTCAGGCTCATAGGTAATCACTGCGGCGACTTTCATGCGCTGCTCACCCACCACTATGCTGTCGCCCACCGAAATGCCCAGCAAACCCAATACTTGGGGATCGACCCACACAGTACCCGCCGCAGGTATTCCCCGAGCAGCCGCCCCTTTGCCAGAGCTTGTGTCGGACAGGCGCAACTGGCCACGCAGCGGATAGGCCTGCGAAACCGCTTTCAGTGCAACAAGCTGAGCATGACCTTCGCTACTGACCATGGATGGAAACTGCAAGGTCTGAGCGGTATCAAGGCCCAGAGCACGCGCCTGATCAAAAAATGCGTCAGGCAGTGCTTCGTCAGCCTGCAAGGCCAGGTCGCCGCCCAGCATTTGGGCTGAATCGCGCTCCAGGGCGCGACCTACACGATCAGCCAAAAAACCCACGCTGGTAACAGCCGCCACCGCAATCACCAGGGCCAACAGCAACAGGCGTATTTCCCCGGAGTGCCAGTCGCGACGCAAGGCGCGCAGGCCCAGTAATACATTGGAAAACCGGCTTGCACACATAAGATCAGGCCTTTATCAACAGTAATACCATGATGACCAGCAGCATACAGGCAAAGGCCAGCTTCAGGCGCGGCTCAGGCAAGGCATAGGCCAGCTTCACGCCATAGGGAACAAAAAAGATACTGCCCAGCGCCATGGGAACGCCAACCAGCCAGTCGGCCTGACCATGCGCCGCATAGGCGAATAACGCCACAAACGTGCCGGGCACTATCATGGACAAGGCCAGCGCCTGCGCGCCAACTTGCGTCAGGCAAAACACCGTGGTCAGTATGGGCACCACCAGTACCGACCCACCAACGCCAAAAACGCCACCAGCCAGGCCCGCCAGGCTGCCTATCAGGACGAACCAGCCTTTGTGAAACTCTTCCACTTCGCGGCGCGCCTTTTGGGGCTGTTGCGCCTGACTGGTGCGCCGGCTTTGATAAAAATAGAATAGAGCAATGCACAGGACAAAGCTGGCGTAGATACGACGCAACAGCACCGGGTCTATGCCCAAGGCGATTTGCGCCCCCACCCAGGTAAAAACAATGGAACCCGCAGCGCCTGCCCCGGCTGCATAAAAATTGATTCTGGCTTTCTGGTTGTACTTGCGTACCGTCATGAGGACAGCGGGCAACACCATGATGAGCGCCGTGCCCTGCGCCAGTTGCTGTTCCATATTCAGGACGAGTCCCAGCAGGGGAATGGCCAACAGCCCCCCGCCTATGCCCAGCACGCCACCCATAAATCCGATAAGAGCGCCAGACAACAAGCACCCTAATGCCACTACATACCAATCCAAAACTTACCCCTGAATAATCCGGCGCATATGCCTAGCGTGTTGTGATACGGTCATTTTGTCGGACGACGGCACTGGCGTGCTCGGCCCGACCTACAAACACGCCATTCCACCTAGCGTAAACGATCTATGGCCGCGTCGACACGGTCGACTGCCCATATTTCCAGCCCTTCTATTGCCTGCCTGGGCGCATTTGCCTTGGGAATAAGGGCAACGCTGAAACCCAGTTTGGCTGCTTCTTTAAGACGTTCTTGCCCGCGCGGAGCCGGCCGGATTTCACCCGCCAAGCCAACCTCGCCAAAAACCACCAAGCCTTTAGGCAAGGGCCTATCGCGCAACGACGACATGATAGCCAACAAAACGGCCAAGTCAGCGGCGGGCTCGGTAATTTTCACGCCACCCACTGCATTGACAAAGACATCTTGGTCAAACGTAACCACCCCGGCATGCCGGTGCAAGACCGCCAGCAGCATGGCCAGCCGCGTGCCTTCGAGCCCCACCGACAGCCTGCGCGGATTGGGTACATGGGCCGTATCGACCAGCGCCTGGATTTCGACCAGCAAAGGCCGCGTACCCTCTTGCGTCGCCATGACACAAGACCCCGCCACATCTTGTTCATGCTGTGACAAAAACAGGGCCGATGGGTTGGAAACACCTCGCAAACCGCGGTCGGTCATGGCAAAAACGCCTAGTTCATTGACGGCGCCAAAGCGATTCTTGAACGCCCGAACCAGTCGAAAAGACGAATGCGTATCACCTTCGAAATACAACACCGTATCGACAATATGTTCCAGAACACGCGGCCCTGCCAGCGTCCCATCTTTGGTGACATGCCCGATAAGCACAATGGTAATGCCGGTTTGCTTGGCCATGCGCGTAAGCTGGGCCGCGCATTCGCGCACTTGCGACACGGAACCGGGCGCCGCGCTGAGTTCGCTGGAGTACAGCGTTTGTATGGAGTCGATGACAGCTACGCTGGGGCGTTGTTCGGACAGCGCCGCCAGTATGGCTTCAAGGCGGATCTCGGCCAGCAGGTCGACGTCGCCCGTGGCAAGTTCCAGGCGCCGGGCCCGCAGGGCAACCTGCTCGGCCGATTCTTCACCTGTCACATAAAGCACTTTTACGACATGCGACAGCGATACCAAAGCCTGCAGCACCAGGGTCGACTTGCCTATGCCGGGATCACCACCGATAAGCACCACCGCCCCCGTAACCAGGCCACCTCCCAGCACTCGGTCGAATTCGGCTATGCCCGTAGGCTGGCGCGGCAGTTCGCGCGCCTCGATTTCTGCCAGGCTGCGTATGGGACTGGCCCCGGCCAACGGGGCAAAGCGATGTGGCGCCACACCCGGGTCGCGCGTTTCCTGCAATGTATTCCAGGCGTTGCAATGGGGGCATTTGCCCTCCCATTTGGGGCAACTGCCGCCGCATTCACTGCAGACAAATATAGTTTTTGATTTGGCCATGCGGCAAGTTTAACCGGCCACGTTTTTTTTACCGACCAGCAAGACTGCCACCGCCATCCACCCCCAGCACCTGCCCGGTAATGAAGCCGGCCTCGTCGCTGAGCAAAAAGGTAACCGCTGCGGCGACATCGGCTGGCTGGCCGAAACGGCCCATGGGTATGGAGGACAAGGCTTTCTTTTCGGCATCGCCGCCTTCAGGATGATTGACGCGAAACAATTCGGTATCGACCGGCCCGGGCGACACGGCATTGACTGTGACACCATAAGGCGCGAGTTCCAGCGCCCAGGTTTTGGTACAGCCAATAAGCGCGCTTTTGGCTGCCGAGTAGCTGGTGCGATTCAGCGCGCCATGCGTGACGCGGCTGCATATATTGACGATACGCCCTTCTTTGCGCGCCTTCATGGAGGGCACAAAAGTTTGCGTAACTTGCACGGCGACACGTACGTTCAGGTCGAGCACCTGATACAGCGAAGCGAGGTCGATTTCGCCTAAAGGTTCAGGCATGACCAGGCCCACATTATTGACTACGGCATCAACGGGATACTTTTCGCGTATGACCCGCAGCATATCTTCGGTTTCACCTGCATTATGCAAATCGCAGGAGTAAAGATAGCCCGGAAAATCGATATCCTGGGTGTGACGCGCCAGCCCCACCACATGACAACCCAAGTCGGCCAGGCGCCGGCTGATCGCCCAGCCTATACCTTTTGTAGCACCCGTCACCAGTACACATTTGTTCTTCACGCAATTTCCTTTTGAGGGTTAGTGAAGCACCCCGACCAGAGAGCTGGAACGCTTCGCCACTAGCAGCCCCGTGATTAAACTCCAATTTAATCTTGCGTGCCCAGTTCAAGTGATAATTCTAGGTACACGCGGGGCTACAGCACATAACAGTTCATAGCCTATAGTGCCTGCCGCCTGGGCGACTTCGTCGACTGAAGGCCCGCCCGCACCCCAAAGCACCACGGGCGTACCGACACGGGCCTGAGGGATGTCAGTCAGGTCGACCGCAAGCATATCCATGGACACGCGGCCCACCAAACGAGTACGCACGCCACCAACGGTAACAGGCGTGCCAGTATCTGCGTGGCGTGGATAGCCATCGGCATAGCCGCAAGCCACCACCCCTATGCGCATGGGCTTTGTAGAAACAAAGGCATGCCCATAGCCCACCCCTTCACCGGCGGCGATGCTACGCACGCTGATGAGTTCAGCAGATAAGGTCATGGCGGGCTGCAAGCCCATGGAAGCGGCCGACTGGCTGGCAAAGGGTGATGCGCCGTACAGGCAGATGCCGGGCCTGACCCATTGTTCTTGCTGATCGGGGATGGTGGCCCATAAACCTGACGTAAGAGTGGCAGCCGAATTGCACACGCTGACCTTGCCGGGCAAGCCTTGCGTGACTTGATTGAACATGTGCAATTGCTGCTGGGTAGTGCCCGGGTCGTCGTCGGCGCGGGCGAAGTGAGTCATTTTGCCCAGACCGTTCAAGATGCCCCGTTGTTGGAGCACCTGAGCCTGCTGATAGGCCGTGCGGTAGTCGGCTTGCTGAAAACCAAGGCGGTTCATGCCGGAATTAAGCTTGACGAAGGCATCTATGGGCTGGGCGACACTGGCCGACGACAGCATGGTCAACTGTTCTTGGCAATGCAAGGTGGTGCTGAGACGATAGGTGTCGAGCACGGCGATATCGGCGGGCTCGAAAAAGCCTTCGAGCAGCAAGATAGGTTTTTTCCAGCCCGCTTCGCGGCAACGTACCGCCTCGTTCAGGTCGAGCATGGCCAGGCCATCTGCCTGGCTGAAGCCTTGCAGGGCAAGCTCTACCCCATGTCCATAGGCATTGGCCTTGATGACGCCCCAAATATGCGGCCGGGGCCGCCCCACTTGCGCGCCGGTGTGCTCCAGTTGCTGGGCAACGGTGCGTAAGTTATGGCTTAAGGACGACAACGACAATGTTGCCGAAATAGGACGCGGCATGGCTATTCCTCCGATAGATAGCGAAGTCTAAACCACTTGGCGTTGCTATGGCATGATGAAGCTTAAAGTCAATGGCGCTTGCGTCATAGGTGCGTTAGCTACGTTGTCGATTTCTGATGATGTCGTTTGGTTTTTTATGACGTTGTCTGGGGTGGGTGAAGCTCAGTGCGGCACGGCGTGCTTGTTTCCGCGCCTGCCTCGTACAGCCGGGCGTCGGCCGAACTCGCTGCGCAAACAGCGGCCGACGACACCCCCCGGCTTCCCTTCGTCAGCACGCGGCGCACGCCTACCGCCGCACTGAGCTTCACCCACCCCGGACAACTGCGTAACAGAAAATTGGCCTGCCTGACGGCCTAGTGGTCTGAGTAGCTGGCTTTATTTGCGCGGCTGGTTGGTGATGTAATACTGCTCCAAATGTCGCTGATGCAAAAAGTCGGGTGTGTCGGGGGCTGTGCAGGCGCCTTGCGCAAGCCGTTACGGTCAGCGCCATCGAGGAGGCAAGGCCGCGGCTGTTCGAGCCCGACGCTTGTCGGACCACTGGTCCGACCGGGCGAGTTCCGCGGACGCCTCGATGGCGCTGACCGTAACGGGAACCCCGTCAGGGGCGCAGCGCGTGAAGCCGAAACAGCCCTCGACACACCCGACTTTCTCAAGAACGAAAAAAACAGCACACCACACAGTCTGCTCTCAGAAACGAAAAGCCATATGCAACACATCTACATTGCAAAGCGACCTAGCCGTTGTCTTATACTCACCACCTATGGCCGTTGATCATTACGAAAACTTCCCTGTTGCGTCGTTGCTATTACCGCGACACCTGCACATTCCCGTCAGGAACATATACCGCTACGCGCGCAGCGCCGACGATATCGCCGACGAAGGCTGTGCTGCGCCCGATGAACGCCTGGCGCAATTGGCCGGCTATCGCATCGCTCTGGAACAAATCGCGGCAGGCGCCCTGGCTCTGCCCGATGGCGACCCCAAAACTCCCATATTCGAACCATTGGCAGCGACCATCGCGCAGCACAGCTTGCCCATGGCGCCGTTTTTCGACCTGATTTCGGCTTTCGAACAAGACGTAGTCACCACCCGCTACAACGACGACGCCGGACTCTTCGACTATTGCCGACGTTCGGCGAATCCGGTGGGCCGACTGATGCTGCATTTATATGGCGCGGCAACACCACAAAACCTGACCGATGCCGATGCCATCTGTACCGGCCTGCAACTAACCAATTTCTGGCAAGATATCGCCATAGACTGGGAGAAAGGCCGCGTCTATCTGCCGCAAAACACACTGCGGCAGCATGGTGTCACTGAAAACCATATCGCTGATCAACGGCACACCGACCCCGCCTGGCAAACCCTGCTGCGCGCACAAGTTCAGCAGGCGCGCGAACTGCTTGTAGGCGGCCTGCCCTTGGCGCAAAGGCTGCCTGGGCGCATCGGCTTCGAACTAAAGCTGGTGATTCTTGGGGGTTTACGTATCCTTGAGCGGCTCGACCAATTACACTACGACATATTCTTTCATCGCCCAACGCTGCAAAAACGCGATTGGATCCTGCTGTTTTGGCGCGCGCTAGCCAATTAATGCTAGTCGCGCAAAGCCGAATCACCAGCTACGCCCTATACTAGCCCCATTACAATAACGTATGAGTCCCGACGAATACTGCCAGAATAAAGCCGCGCAAAGCGGTTCCAGCTTTTATTATTCCTTTTTGTTTTTACCACCAGAAAAACGCAAGGCAATCATTGCCTTGTACGCTTTCTGTCGCGAAGTCGACGACGTGGTCGACAACAGCAACGAGCCCTCGGTTGCACGCATGAAACTGGCTTGGTGGCGCACCCAAATAGAGCGCCTTTATGAAGGCCACGCCGAACACCCCGTCATGCAGGCGCTCGCGCCCCATATCCACACTTACCAGCTAACTGCTGCGCGGTTGCACGCTGTGGTTGAAGGTATGGAAATGGATCTGGACCAAACCCGCTACCTGGATTGGCCGGGCTTGCGCAAATACTGCTGGCATGCCGCTGGCGTGGTGGGCGAGCTGTCAGCCAGCATTTTTGGCTATACCCAGCCCGAAACCCTGGTCTATGCCGAAAAACTGGGCCTGGCCTTTCAACTGACCAACATCATCCGGGACGTCGGCGACGACGCCCGGCGTGGGCGCATTTATCTGCCTGTCGACGACATGCAGAAGTTCAACGTCAAGGCCTCGGAAATCATCGACAGGCAGTATTCCGACCGCTTTGTAGAACTGATGCGTTTTCAGACAGCAAGGGCCAGGCAGTGCTATCGCGAGGCCATGCAGGCCCTGCCCGAAGCCGACCGCCGTGCCCAAAGGCCTGGTCTGATGATGGCGGCCATCTACTACGCACTGCTAGACGAAATCGAACGCGACAACTGGCAAGTGCTGGACCAGCGTATTTCCCTGACGCCCATACGCAAATTCTGGCTGGCCTGGAAAATCTGGGTTGGCGGCGGACGTGGGCTGGTCAAGCGCCTGAGCCAATGAATGTTGCCGTCATAGGCGGCGGTTGGGCCGGCCTGAGCGCAGCCGTGCGCCTGAGGCAAAACGGCTGTACCGTAACCGTCTTTGAAGCCTCCCGCACACTGGGCGGGCGCGCGCGCCGGGTACAGTCACCCACGCTAGGGGCCAGCATAGACAACGGCCAGCATATCTTGCTGGGCGCCTACACAGAAACGCTGGCACTCATGCAGGAACTTGGCCTGGACAGCCAAACTTTGCTGCACCGCGAGCGCCTGCACCTGCAATCAGCCGATGGCAGTTTTTCCCTGCACGCCCGTGCCCTGCCCGCTCCCCTGAACCTGCTGAGCGCCATTATTGGCGCACGAGGCTTGAGCATCAGTGAGCGGCTGCGCCTGATCACTATCATCCAGGCCCTTAAGCGCCAAAAATGGAAAACCCCGCCCAGCCAGACTGTTGTTCAATGGCTGGCGCAAGGGCGGCAATCGGCGCATGCCATACAACTGTTCTGGCAACCTTTGTGCCTGGCAGCCTTGAACACTCCCATACAGCAAGCCTGTGCCCAGTTGTTCGCGCGCGTCCTGCAAGACAGCCTGGGCGGGCCCAAAGCGGCGAGCGACGTACTGATATCACGTGTTGACCTGTCACAACTTTGGCCCGAGCAAGTCGTGCGTTATACACCAGCCAAAACGGCAGGACAATTTGAAATTCGTTGCGGACACGCCGTAAGGCAATTGACTTGCGACGCGTCGCAAGTCGAAGTAGACGGCAAAGCTTACGACGCTGTAGTTGTAGCGGGCAATGCCCCGGCGACGCACCGCCTGCTGCGACAGCTAAGCCCATCGGAATCAGGGGCACGCTATCTGAATATGCTGGCGGCGCTTGAATACATTCCCATCGCTACCCTGACACTACAACTGAAATCAGCCTGGCGCTTGCCCCATGCGATGCTGCTGCTGAAAGACAATCCAGCCAAGCTGCAGTTTGGCCAATGGCTGTTTGATTGCAGCACCTTTATGCAGTCGCAGGCAGCCAGCCCCTTGCTCAATATCGTAATCAGCGATGCGCGTGGCCTGATGGAGCATGAAGAAACCGCCGTTATAGCGGCTGTCATCAAGCAGGTGCAAGCGCAATGCAGCCGCTTTGGAGCAATGCCCGAAGTCGTGAAACACGAATTGATCATAGAAAAGCGCGCCACATTCGCCGCTACCCCCAGCCTGCAACGCCCACCCAACCGCAGCCCTTGGCCGCGAGTATGGGTCGCCGGCGACTGGACCGATACCGGCTACCCCGCCGTGCTGGAAGCCGCCGTACGAAGCGGAAAAGCCGCTGCGCTAGGCATCGCAGGCCACACTTCGCAGGTCGCGATTAGCGCAAAAGATTAACGGTTGCCAAACCCAATGCCGTCAATGCCAGGCTGCCCAGCAAGCTTAACCCCGCATAACTTAAGGCCGACAAATAAGCGCCGCGTTCCAGCAAACCCACGGTTTCGCCAGAGAAGGTGGAAAACGTAGTCAGGCCGCCTAGAAAACCGGTGATCAGCATCAGCCTGAGCCAACTGGGCGAATCAGGAAATATCGCCAAAACGCCCAGCAATAAACCCACCAGATAACCGCCCGCCAGATTGGCGGCCAACGTCCCCCAAGGCAACAATACATGAGGATGATTCAGCCATAAGCCCAGCAGCCAGCGCACTATCGCACCAGCTGCTGCACCCATCCCTATGGAAACAAAATGGCTGAACGTCAGCAATATTACCTACCTTGGCGCATGCTTGACGATGTAGTCTCGCACCTGCTCAACATTGCAGTCCATGACCTCGACCCGCTGCGGCAAACTTGCCAGGCTTTGCAAATGCACGGGCACCGGCGCCGGTTGGCCTATGGCTTCCTGTATGGTTTCGCCAAACTTGGCGGGCAAGGCGGTTTCCAGCACCAGCATGGGAATGCCTTCTTCCACATAAGCTGCCGCCACTTTGACGCCATCGGCCGTATGCGGGTCGATCAGCACGCCAGTTTCTGTGTAAACCGATTTGATCGTGGCCAGGCGGTCTTGGTGGCTGCTTACCCCGGCCACAAAACCATAACGCGACTCAAACAAAGGCAGCAGATGGCTTAAATCGAATTCTCCGGTTTTAGCCAATTGATCCCAGCATTCACGCACGCGCGCCGGGTCTTGATCAAGCAAGTCAAACACAAAGCGCTCGAAGTTGGACGCACGGGAAATATCCATGGACGGACTGGACGTGGCATGGGTTTGTGCCGCTGAACGCGGCCGATAGATACCCGTGCGGAAGAACTCTTCGAGCACATTGTTTTCGTTGGTGGCCAACACCAGGCGGCGCACGGGCAGCCCCATCTGGCGGGCGATATGCCCGGCCAGAATGTTGCCGAAATTACCCGACGGCACAGCAAACGATACCTGCTGACCTGGTGCCGAGGTGGCGCGCAGCCAGCCCCAGATGTAGTACACAACCTGTGCCGCTATACGCGCCCAGTTGATGGAATTGACCGCACCCAGGTGATAGGCCGACTTGAACTCAAGATCACCGGCCAGCGCCTTGACGATATCCTGGCATTCATCGAACACGCCCTTGAGCGCAATATTATGAATATTCGCGTCTTGCAAGGAATACATCTGGGCTCGTTGGAATTCACTCATGCGGCCATGCGGTGAAAGCATGAACACCGACACCCCACCTTTGCCGCGCAGGGCGTATTCAGCCGCTGAACCGGTATCACCCGAAGTGGCGCCCAGAATATTCAAGGTCGCCTGGCGTTTTTCCAGCACATATTCAAACACCTGGCCCAGAAACTGCATGGCCATGTCTTTAAAGGCCAGCGTCGGGCCTTCCGACAGCCCCAGCAAGCTGACACCTTTTTTCAGGGGCTTGAGCGGCACCATAGCCGCCCCCGGAAATACGTCGGAGTTATAGGCGGCATGCGTCAGGCGCGATAAATCGTCAAGTGGGATATCGTCGATAAACAGGCCCAGCACTTCTGTGGCCAAATCAGCATAGCTCAGGCTGCGCCACGATTCCAGCGTAGCCGACGTCAGGACAGGCAGGCTTTCCGGCAAGGCCAGCCCGCCATCGGGAGCCAGCCCTTCCAGCAAGATATCGGAAAAACTCAAGGGCGCCATGCCGCCGCGGGTTGAACGATATTTCATACTAGGCTCTCTACGCGCAGGCGTGTAATGGGCGAACGCACAAAAGGCAAGCTCCGGATGCGCTCTAGGGCCGTGTTGATATCGCCTTCGCGGGCCGCATGCGACAGGAAGATGATATCGGCCTCGGATTCGCCATGCGGTTCCTGGATCATGGAACCTATGGAGATGCCTGCGTCGGAAAGTATGCGAGCCAAGTCAGCCAGCACGCCGGGACGATCTTCGACGCGTAAGCGTAAATAATAAGACGACTCGACTTCGGCAATTGGCAAAATGGGAATATTTACCATGGCATCGGGCTGGAAAGCCAGATGCGGGACCCGATGTTCTGGGTCGGCCGCCTGCAGGCGGGTGACATCGACCAGGTCGGCCACCACCGCCGACGCAGTGGGTAATTCACCAGCACCCTGGCCGTAATATAGCGTGGCACCGACCATATCGCCCTGTACCAGCACGGCATTCATGGCGCCTTCCACATTGGCCAGCAGGCATTCTGTAGGCACCAGCGTTGGGTGCACACGCAGTTCTATGCCGTCGTTGCGCCTGCGGGTAATGCCCAGCAACTTGATGCGATAGCCCAGGCGTTCAGCGTGAGCGATATCTTCTTGAGCCAACGACGAAATGCCTTCGATATAGGCCTGGTCGAACTGCACCGGAATGCCAAAGGCCAGCGATGCAAGCAAAGTCAGCTTGTGCGCGGCATCGACGCCTTCGATGTCGAAGGTGGGATCGGCTTCGGCATAACCCAGTTGCTGCGCCTCGGCCAGCACATCGGCAAAGGGCAGACCGCGCGAGCGCATTTCGGAAAGAATAAAGTTGGTTGTGCCGTTGATGATGCCTGCCAGCCACTGTATGCGGTTGGCGGTCAGGCCTTCGCGTATGGCCTTGATGATGGGTATGCCGCCAGCCACCGCGGCCTCAAAGGCCACCATCACGCCCTTGGCATGCGCTGCGGCGAAGATTTCATTGCCATGCCTGGCCAGCAACGCCTTGTTGGCGGTAACCACGTGCTTGCCCTGGCTGATGGCTTCCATGATGAGTTCATAGGCGAGTGTATCGCCGCCTATCAATTCGACAACGATATCGATATCGGGATGGCGCACGACCTGCATGCCATCTTGCGTAATCAGTATCTGATCGCCAACCAGCGCCCTGGCCTTTTCGGTATCGCGCACCGCCACCGCTGCGACTTCAATGCGCCTGCCCGCGCGTCGGGCGATTTCTTCGGCGTTGCGCGTCAGGACCTTCCAGGTGCCGCCGCCAACCACGCCCAGACCCAATAAACCAACTTTGATAGGACTCATTTACTTACCCAATCCGTCCTTGCGGAACATGTCTTTAATGCCGCGCACCGCTTGCCGCGTACGCTGCTCGTTTTCGATCAGGGCAAAACGCACATAGTCGTCGCCATATTCGCCAAACCCCACGCCTGGCGACACCGCCACCTTGGCGTCGGCCAGCAGGCGCTTGGAAAACTCAAGCGACCCGAGCTTCTGGTAGAACTCGGGGATTTTGGCCCATATGTACATGGAAGCCTTGGGCACGTCGACCACCCAGCCCGCTTCGAGCAAGCCTTTGGCCAGCACATCGCGACGGTTACGGTATTGCTCGACCACCTGCGCCACGCCATCTTGCGGACCTTCGAGCGCTGCTATCGCCGCCACCTGTATAGGCGTGAACGTGCCATAGTCGTGATAGCTTTTGATGCGCGCAAGCGCATTGACCAGTTCCCGATTGCCCACCATAAAGCCCACGCGCCAGCCGGCCATATTGTAACTTTTGCTCATGGTGAAAAATTCGACCGCGACATCGCGCGCGCCTTCCACCTGCATGATGGACGGCGCCACATAGCCATCGAATGTAATATCGGCATAGGCCAGATCGTGCACGACCAGAATATTATGTTCTTTGGCCAGGGCCACAACCCGCTCGAAAAATGAAAGGTCAACGCATTGCGCCGTAGGGTTGCTGGGGAAACCCAGTATCATCATTTTGGGCTTGGGTATGCTTTCGCGCACGCCGCGCTCGATTTCATCGAAGAAATCCAGCCCCGGCGTCATGGGCACGGAACGTATATTGGCGCCGGCAATAACCGCGCCATAGATGTGTATGGGATAGCTGGGATTGGGCACCAGCACGGTATCGCCGCGATCCAGTGTAGCCAGCATCAAATGAGCCAGGCCTTCTTTAGAGCCTATAGTGACAATCGCTTCCTCGTCGGGGTCGATTTGTACGCCATAGCGGCGCTCGTACCAGCCGGATATGGCCTTGCGCAACCGCGGTATACCCTTGGACACCGAGTATCCGTGGGTATCGGGGCGCGAGGCCGCCTCGACCAGCTTGTCTACAATGTGTTGAGGCGTGGGGCCGTCTGGGTTGCCCATGGACATATCAATTATGTCTTCCCCTCTTCGTCGCGCCGCCATTTTCAATTCGCCGGTAATATTGAAAACATAGGGCGGCAAACGCTCTATACGCGGGAAACTCGTCATGATGATCCTTGAAGACAAAAAAGGGGTATATATCGATGGGTGCAGTGCAACAACTCCGATAATCTAGCCTAAGCTGGCGCTGGCCGCAAATGCAAATTGCGCCATCCTGGCTGACGCGGCAGTTTAATCGATCTGAAAATACCCGGAATCATGATTATCGCAGCCGCTTTGCGCTATCATCCTCAAGACTTTGGGAGTTTTTTTGTGCAATTACAAAGCGAATCAAATCCAGCGCTCAACACGGTGACAGCGTACGGAGACGACTATATCGAAATCAACGAGGTGTCGTATGGGCACGCCGTGTACTTTGGGCCCGAGGGTGAAATCCACAACTGGCCAGTGCTCAGCATAAACGACATCACACCAGCCATACTGCGCTCGGTGGCCGGCCTGGGTGAAGCCAAGGTCGACCCCATGGCATTCCTGGATGGCAACAGCACCGAGCAAAAGCCTATTGATGCCCCCGAGGTCCTGCTGATAGGAACCGGGCTCAAGCAGCACATGCTGCCCGCACACGTTACGCGGCCGCTGCTTCAAATAGGCATAGGCATAGAGGTCATGAGCACCCAGGCCGCCGCCCGTACCTACAATATTCTCATGGCTGAAGGGCGCCGTGTCATTGTCGCCCTTTTGCCACTACAGGAAAACCCATGAGCAACATTATCGTCGGCCAACCGGCCCCCGCCTTCAGCGCCGCAAGTACCCAGGGTGAAATCAGCCTGGACAGCCTGCATGGCCGCTACACCGTGCTGTACTTTTACCCTAAAGACAACACGCCAGGCTGCACCACCCAGGCGCAGGGCTTTCGCGATCTCTATCAAGAGTTTACCGATGCCGGCTGCCAGATCGTGGGCGTATCGCGCGACTCGCTCAAATCGCACGCCAACTTCACAGAAAAGCAAAACCTGCCTTTTCCTCTCATTGCCGATCCCGACGAAGCCCTATGCCTGCTGTTCAATGTCATGAAAATGAAAAACATGTACGGTAAACAGGTGCGTGGTATAGAACGCAGCACTTTCCTGATCGATCCTCAGGGCGTATTGGTGCACGAATGGCGCGGCTTGCGGGTTCCCGGCCATGTCGACCAAGTATTGCAAAAGGTGCAGGAACTGCGCTAGTCAATTTCCATCCAGATCCAGAATCACCAGGAGCACACTTTTTATGCCGCTACCCAAGTTGCCGACCCGCATGGGGGCCATGCTTACCAAAGCTTCCCCTCAGGCAGCCGACGCGCCCATGCTTGCCAAGGCTGCCGACAAGCCTCAGGCCAAACGCCCTGCGCCAGCCAAGTCGACAGCGGTTGCGCCCAAGCCAGTCGCTTCCAGCCCTGTCATTGCCGACGCAGCAACCAGCGCCAGCAAGTCGCCCGCAACCAAACCAACTGCTGCCCAGCCTGCAACGCCCGCACCCAAGCTGGTAGCGCCGCCCGCAACGGCAGCCGCGCGTCCAGCCAAAAGAACCCGCCTGGCAGTGGCCAAGCGTAAATTATTTGTGCTCGACACTAACGTGCTGCTGCACGACTCAAACTCCCTGTTCAAATTCCAGGAGCACGATATCTTCCTGCCCATGATGGTGCTCGAAGAGCTCGACCACCAGAAAAAGGGTATGTCGGAAGTCTCGCGCAACGCCCGCCAGGTAAGCCGCTTTCTCGATGGGCTGGTAGGTAGCTCCAGCGAACTCGACAAAGGCGTCGACCTCGATACGCTGGGCAACCAAGAGGCACTGGGCAGCCTGTATTTCCAGACGGCAGCCATGCACTCCAAGCTGCCCATCGAACTGCCTTTGGGCAAGGCCGACAACGTCATCCTGGACGTCGTGCACGCCTTGCAGGCAATGCATCCAAAACGGGCGGTCGTGCTGGTGTCCAAAGACATCAACATGCGCCTGAAATCGCGTGCATTGGGCCTGACCGCCGAAGACTACCTGAACGACCATGTTCTCGACGACTCCGACCTGCTATACGACGGCGTCATGCCCCTGCCAGCCAACTTCTGGACCAAGCACGGCAAAGACATCGAATCCTGGCAACAAGGCGGCACTACCTACTACCGCATCCACGGCCCGCTATGCTCCGAATTCATAGTCAACGAATTCGTCTATTTCGAAGGCGAACTTCCCCTGCAGGCGCAGGTTAAAGAAGTCAGCGGCAAAAGCGCCGTGCTAGCCACACTGCGCGATTACAGCCATAGCAAAAACAACGTCTGGGGCATCACAGCGCGCAACCGCGAACAAAACTTCGCCCTGAACCTGCTCATGAACCCCGACTGCGATTTCGTTTCGCTGCTGGGCCAGGCAGGAACCGGAAAAACCTTGCTGGCCCTGGCTGCCGCCCTGACTCTCACTCTGGAAACCAAGCGCTACAGCGAAATCATCATCACCCGGGCCACGGTGCCCGTCGGCGATGACATTGGTTTTCTGCCCGGCACCGAGGAAGAAAAAATGCTGCCCTGGATGGGCGCCCTGGAAGACAACCTCGAAGTCTTGCACCTGGGTGCTGGCACCGGCGAAATTGCCGCGCCCAATACCGGCGGCCACGACTGGTCCAAGAATTCCACCATGGAGCTGATACGCTCGCGTATCAAGGTCAAGTCCCTGAACTTCATGCGTGGGCGCACTTTCCTGAACAAAATAGTCATCATCGACGAAGCCCAGAACCTGACCCCCAAGCAAATGAAAACCCTGGTCACACGCGCCGGCCCGGGAACAAAAATCATTTGCCTAGGCAATATCGCCCAGATCGACACACCCTACCTGACCGAAGGCAGCTCCGGCCTGACTTATGTGGTGGATCGCTTCAAAGGCTGGCCACACGCCGGCCATATCACCCTGCAACGCGGCGAACGCTCACGCCTGGCCGATTACGCCAGTGAAGCTTTATAGGCATTAACAGGTCAGGTTCTGGTGACGTTGTCCGGGGTGGGTGAAGCTCAGTGCGGCACGGCGTGCTTGTTTCCGCGTCTGCCTCGTCCAGCCGGGCGTCGGCCGAACTCGCTGCGCAAACAACGGCCGCCGACACCCCCCGGCTTCCCTTCGTCAGCACGCGGCGCACGCCTACCGCCGCACTGAGCTTCACCCACCCCAGACAACTGCGCAATAGGGAATTGGCCGGCCTAACGGCCTTGCAGTCTGAAAAGCTGGTTTTACTGGCACGGCTGGTTGGTGATGTAATACTGCTCCAAATGTCGCTGATGCAAAAAGTCGGGTGTGTCGGGGGCTGTGCAGGCGCCTTGCGCAAGCCGTTACGTTCAGCGCCATCGAGGAGGCAAGGCCGCGGCTGTCTGAGCCCGGCGCTTGTCGGACCACTGGTCCGACCGGGCGAGTTCCGCGGACGCCTCGATGGCGCTGAACGTAACGGGAACCCCGCCAGGGGCGCAGCGCGTGAAGCCGAAACAGCCTCCGACACACCCGACTTGCTCAAGAACGAAAAAACCGCCCACAACATGCATCCGCCCCTAGGAACAAAAACAACGTACCCGACGTATCTGAAGCTGTCCTGCAGCCCGAGCGAAAATGCATCGAGCTTGAGTCACCGGACAGCTGGTATCGAATGACGCTATTATTGTTTGTAGCGTTGCTTGTCGGATTACGCGCCTGACAGTGCTAATCCCACAAACAGGCCTCCCTTATTCCAATTATCAAAACCAATCCCTGGCAAAAAAATCGGGATTTCTTCTACACTGCTGTAATGAGCTTAACTACGCTGCCACCTATCGCATTCACCATGGGCGACGCCGCCGGCATCGGCCCAGAAATCATCGTCAAGCTATTTGCAGCCGGCTTGCCAGTTGCCGCCCTGGTCTACGGCGATGCAGGGGTGCTGCAAGCCACCCTGGAACAACTGGGGCTTTCCGATACCCTGCGCGTTGAAACCATCAGCGGCCCAGAACTGGCCAACCATGCAGACGGCGTCATTCCGGTGCTTAATCGCTGGCAAGCACTACCCAGCAATCTCCCCATAGGGCAAATCAGTGCAGCGGCCGGGCGCGGCGCCTACGAATATCTGTGCCACGCCATAGACGACGCACAGGCAGGCAAGCTGCGAGCCGTGGTGACTGCCCCGCTGAATAAAAAAGCCATGCAGGCGGGGGGCGCTGACTACCCTGGCCACACCGAAATCCTGGCCGAAAGAACAGGTACACAGCACTACGCCATGATGCTGGCCAACCAGGAATTGCGTGTCATCCTGGTTACCATACACCTGCCATTAAGCCAGGTCAGCACGCACATCACCTACGAAACTGAACTCGACACCATACGCCTGGCGCACAAGGCCTGTATTCAAGCCGGTATCGCCCAGCCTCGTGTCGCCGTAGCCGGCCTGAATCCGCACGCGGGCGAAGACGGCCGCTTTGGGCAGGAAGAAATCCAGCTTATCGCCCCAGCCATCAAGCAAGCATTGGCCGAAGGCATAAACGCCAGCGGCCCTTGGCCCGGCGACACCATATTCATGCGCGCCCGGCGCGGGGAATTCGACATCGTGGTTGCTCAATACCACGACCAGGGGCTGATCCCTGTTAAATACCTGGGCGTGGATGAAGGCGTCAACGTAACCGTGGGCCTGCCCTTTGTACGCACCAGCGTCGACCATGGCACCGCATTCGATATCGCCGGCAAGGGCATCGCCGACCCGGCTTCACTGCGCGCCGCCTTCGATCTTGCCCTGGCCATGACACCGGCCACGACATCGGGTTAAGCGCTAATCAGACGAATGCAGGGCTAATCAGACGGAAACGTCCCGCCCATGCCGGTGTAGTTCAGGAAGCGCGTGCTGGCGCCCTGGAAGGTCAAGCGCACGCTTCCTATAGGGCCATTGCGCTGCTTGCCTATAATAATTTCCGCCGTACCCTTGTCTGGCGAATCGGGGTTATACACTTCATCGCGATAAATAAACAAGATCAAATCCGCATCCTGCTCGATAGCCCCCGACTCTCGTAGGTCGCTCATCACCGGGCGCTTATTGGGACGCTGCTCGAGACTGCGGTTCAACTGCGACAGCGCAATCAACGGGCAATTCAATTCTTTCGCCAACCCCTTCAGCGACCGGCTGATCTCTGAAATTTCAGTAGCCCGGTTCTCACCCGCTGAACTGGCCGACATCAACTGCATATAGTCAATGATGATCAGACCCAGTTTGCCACACTGCCGCGCCAAACGACGCGAGCGCGCACGCACCTCGGTGGAAGATAAAGCTGGTGTTTCATCAATATATATTTGTGCCTCTTGCACCTGCTGCACCGCATGTGTCAGTTTGGGCCAGTCATCAGCAGTCAGCTTGCCAGTACGCATGCGATGCTGATCCAGCATCCCCACCGACCCCACCATGCGCATCGCCAACTGAACCGCCCCCATCTCCATGGAGAACACGGCAACCGGCAGGCCTTGCTCGATCGCGACATGCTCGCCGATATTCATGGAAAATGAAGTTTTACCCATGGAAGGCCGCCCCGCCACTATCACAAGGTCGCCTGGCTGCAGGCCGGAAGTCATGCGATCGAGATCAGAAAACCCCGTAGGCACGCCCGTGATATCGGAACCACCCTCGCGGTGGTATAGCTCATCGATGCGCTCGACCACCTGCGTAAGCAAGGGCTGGATATCCTGGAAGCCTGTTGTTCCGCGCGAGCCCTCCTGGGCAATCTGAAACACCCGAGACTCAGCTTCGTCCAGCAGTTGCCGCGCTTCTTTGCCCTGCGGATTGAACGCCGCCGCCGAAATCTCGTCAGCTACCGACACCAGTTTGCGCAGCATCGAGCGCTCGCGAACAATTTCAGCGTATCGGCGAATGTTGGCTGCGGAAGGTGTGTTGTGCGCCAAAGCGTTCAAATAGCCCAGCCCGCCAACATCATCCGACTTGCCGGCGCTGACCAATGATTCGTTCACGGTTACCACATCGGCTGGTCGTGCCAGCCCTATCAACCGGGAAATATGCTGCCAAATGATTTTGTGATCGAAACGATAGAAATCATCTTCGTGCAGTACATCAGTGATGCGGTCCCAGGCGGAGTTGTCCAGCAACAAGCCTCCCAACACTGATTGCTCGGCCTCGACCGAGTGCGGGGGTACACGCAAATAATCCAGTTGCGCATCACTGCTTTTTTGCTTGCTGTCCAAATTCAGGCTCCGAAACCAATCAGATAAAAACAAAAAAGCCGGCATACACCGGCTTTTTCTTCATGCGGGCAATGAATACATTCCAGACCTAAGGAATGTACCACGTGGCTGACTTGGGATCAGGCCATTTCACCTTGCACACGCACAGTGATGTCGACAGCGACATCAGCGTGCAGCACGACAGATACGGGGAACTCGCCAACAGCCTTGAGCGCGCCTTCAGACAAACGAATTTGCGACTTCTCGATGGTGGCGAAACCTTCCTTGATCAGCGCGGCAGTGATGTCCATGCTGGTGACCGAACCGAACAAACGGCCATCGACACCGGCTTTTTGCGAAATAACCACGACACGATCAGCCATTTTCCCAGCGATTGCCTGGGCAACGACCAGCTTGTCGGCCTGGATCTTTTCATGTTCGGCACGGCGCGCTTCGAATTCTTTCAAAGCAGTTTCAGTAGCGCGGCGGGCGATTTTCTTAGGAATCAGGAAGTTACGGGCATAACCGTCGCGTACACGCACGACTTCGCCGAGATTACCTAGATTAACGACTTTTTCGAGCAGGATAACTTGCATTTCGATAGGCCCCGGATTAGTTGTGGTTATCGGTGTAAGGCAGCAAAGCCAGGAAGCGCGCACGCTTGATAGCGGTGTCGAGCTGACGCTGGTAATGAGCCTTGGTGCCGGTTAAACGGGCAGGAATGATCTTGCCGTTTTCCTGGATGAAATCACGCAGGGTGTCCAGGTCTTTGTAATCGATCTCGTCAACATTGGCAGCTGTAAAACGGCAGAACTTGCGACGTTTGAACAGCGGGTTTTGTTGCGTGAACTTGCGTTTTTCTTTGCCTTTTTTGAAGAAAGCCATAATGTGCCTCTTTAGTGTTTGGGCTGGGCCCAAGCTGTATGTTTAATGCTTCGAGCGTTTATTCGCTCGCGCAGCTATTTACCATGATTCCTGCTACACAACGGCGCTTGCGCCGCCGGAAAAAGCCCGATTTGCTTGCTGTATGTGCACCACCAGTTTGTTGGAACCTTTGCGTGCCGGGGCCAAAAACCCTTCGATCGACAAAGACGCGCCCAAAGGGGTGTCTGCCAACAACAAGGCAATGTCTCCGAGAGCGACCGCGGAAAATGTCATTTCGATTCGGCGCATGTGCCCGGCTTCGATGACTTCCGACTCGTGCGACAACATCATTTCGACTGCTGGCAAACCGGCCGGGGTATACCTTAATGGCTGGACCTCGAGGGTTGTTGCAGTTAAATGCAGTTGGTTCACACTGTTGCTCGGGACACAGGGCCTTATTCCGATTCTGTTGCCGGAGCGACTTCAGTGCTGGCCTTGCGAGCCTCTTCGCGCTCGACTGACTTCATCATGATCGAAGGTGCTGTGATCGCTTTCTTGGTCTTGATGAGCAGGTGGCGCAAAATGGCGTCGTTGTAACGGAACGAATGCTCGAGTTCGTCGAGTACGGTCTGGCCGCATTCGATGTTAAAGCAAACGTAGTGAGCCTTGACGAGTTTCTGGATGGGATAAGCCAACTGGCGACGCCCCCAGTCTTCAAGGCGATGAATCTGGCCACCGTTACCAGTAACCACAGCCGAATAGCGCTCGATCATGGCGGGCACTTGCTCGCTTTGATCAGGATGCACGATAAACACTACTTCGTAGTGACGCATAAACTACACTCCTTGTGGATATCTTTTAAGGCCAGCCAAAAACTGGCAGCCCCTAAAAGGGACAGCCCGCCGCCAGCGCCATATACGGGCAAAAGCAGTCGAGCAAGAAACAACCAGGCATTCTAGCATTATTGCGCCCCGCACAGCAACAACCCTTGTGCGGCAGGCGCGATGCGCAAGTAAGTAATCTAGCCTTCAACCACGGCATAAGCCGAGTGATTGTGTATGGATTCAAAGTTTTCGGCTTCAATGCTGAAGCGTTGTACGCCCGCTACACCCTTGAGCTGCACAGCCACATCGCGAACCAGGTCTTCGACAAACTTCGGATTTTCGTAGGCGCGCTCGGTAACGAATTTTTCGTCGGCACGCTTGAGCAAGCCCCACAATTCGCAGGAAGCTTCTTGTTCTATGCTGCGTATCAGGGTGTCGACATCAACCAGCGACGGATCGCTGAATACCGCCTGGACAGTAATGTGCGAACGTTGATTATGCGCGCCATACTCGGAAATGGCCTTGGAACATGGGCACAGGCTGGTCACCGGCACCAGCACGGCAAGCTCAAACTCGTCTTGACCACCATCATGCACCCGTGCTGTCCAGGTGACCTCGTAGTCCATCAGGCTGGCCACACCCGAAACCGGGGCCACTTTGTTCATGAAATAGGGAAATGAGACCGTAATATCGCCTTTTTCAGCATGCAACAATACCAGCATGGCGCGCGCCATATCGCAAAATAGTGATGGCGTCATGGGTGTTTGCCGATATTGCTCGAGCAGAGCCACGAAACGGGACATATGCGTGCCCTTTTCCTGGGCTGGCAAGGCCACGGTGAGCTCCCAGTTGCCGACCGTGGGGATGGCGGAACCATCAGCGGCAGCAATCAGCATGGGATGGCGCACGCCGCGCACACCTACACGCCCAATGGCTATATGACGGGTATCGACGCTGCTCTGCACGTCAGGCATGGCAACAGCAGAATCAATCAAAATATTCATGATAAAAACCTATAAGACGCTTACCAGGAGGCGGGCGTCAGTTCACTTGCAGAATTCATTATGCGGCATGTCACTGACGCATAACCCTTTAACCCTAACGGAATTAGGCACTTTACTGCACTACTGAAGCAAGACGCGGCTGCAACAGTGCCGCAAACCGATGCTCAATGGCTATGATGAGGCCAGGCGCATCCAGCCCCAATTCGCTCAGGATGGCCGCCTGTTCGCCGTGATCGATGAACTGATCGGGCAAACCCAATTGCAGCACCGGCTTTTCAATACCGTGCCGGCTGAAGAATTCGAGCACCGCGCTGCCTGCCCCGCCCATGATGGCGGCATCTTCCACCGTAACAAAAGCATCGTGGGTTTGCGACAGGCTGGCCAGCAGCGTTTCATCGAGGGGCTTTACAAACCGCATATCGACCACAGTGGCATTAAGCTTGGCCCCGGCCTGCAATGCGGCGCCCAGCAGGGTACCAAATGCCAGGATAGCAACTTTCTTGCCTTCGCTTCTAAGCACGGCCTTGCCTATTTCAACGGTGTCCAGCCCCGCGTGAACCGTGGCGCCGCAACCTGCGCCACGCGGATAACGGACAGACGCCGGCCCGGGATGCTGATAACAGGTACTGAGCAGCAAGCGGGTTTCGTTTTCGTCGGACGGGGTAGCCACCACCATATTGGGAATGCAGCGCAAAAAGGCGATGTCGTAATTGCCTGCGTGCGTCGCGCCATCGGCGCCAACAATACCGGCGCGGTCAAGTGCAAAGGTGACATCCAGATTCTGCAAAGCGACATCATGGATGAGCTGATCGTAGCCACGCTGCAAAAAAGTGGAATAAATGGCGACGACAGGCTTTTCGCCTTCGCATGCCAGGCCCGCCGCAAAGGTGACCGCATGCTGTTCGGCAATGCCGGCATCTACATAGCGGGTGGGAAAGCGCTGTTCAAATTCGACCATGCCGCTACCCTCGCGCATGGCTGGCGTAATACCGAAAAGGCGCTTGTCGGCCTGGGCCATATCGCAAAGCCACTGCCCGAACACCTGGGTAAAGCTTAGCTTGGCAGGCGCCTTGGATTTCAATATGCCTACGCTGGGATCAAACTTGCCAGGGCCGTGATAGAGCACAGGATCGGCCTCGGCCAGCTTGTAACCTTGGCCTTTTTTGGTGACCACATGCAAAAACTGCAAACCGCCCAGGGCACGCAGGTTTTCCAATGTGGGTATCAAAGCGTCTAGATCATGGCCATCGATGGGCCCGACATAGTTGAAACCCAGTTCTTCAAACAAGGTGGCGGACGACACCATGCCTTTGGCGTGGCCTTCGAAGCGCCGGGCGAGTTCAAGCACCGGCGGCACGTGCTGCAGCACTGCGCGCCCAACATTTTTGGCAGCCGCATAAAACCCGCCTGAAAGCAGGCGCGCGAGATAATGATTCAGTGCACCCACGGGCGGAGAAATCGACATATCGTTGTCGTTGAGCACCACCAGCACATTGACTCCGGGAGTGACGCCTGCATTATTCAAGGCCTCGAAGGCCATGCCCGCCGTCATGGCGCCATCACCAATGACGGCAATATGCTGGCGACGATCCAGCCCGGCATTGCGCGCAGCCACAGCCATGCCCAGTACCGCTGAAATAGAGGTGGACGAGTGCGCGGTGCCAAAGGCATCGTAGGGAGATTCGCTGCGCTTGGGAAAGCCTGAAATACCGCCTTTTTGCCGCAAATGGGCCATTGCCTCGCGCCGGCCCGTGAGTATCTTGTGCGGGTAAGACTGATGACCGACATCCCAGACGATGCGATCATCGGGCGTGTTGAATACGCTGTGCAAGGCAATGGTGAGTTCCACCGTGCCCAGGTTGGACGACAAATGCCCACCGGTTTTCGAGACGGACTGCAGAACAAACTCGCGCAACTGAGCTGCGATCCCTTTTAGTTCGCGTCGATCCAGCTTGCGCAGGTCGGCTGGAGATTGAATTTGTTCAAGAGATGCGTTGGTCATACAAGTTCTAGAGTTGTGTTCAGACAGTATTTTAGACTGCCAACAATAACAGCAAGCGGATAAACACGAAACTCCGCCTAACGGTCACGTCCGACGATGTAGTCTGCGATGCCAGCCAGACGGGCTGCCGACGGCCCCAAGGGCAATAAGGCAGCAAGAGCCTGACTGCGCAACGATTCCAGCAATTCGCGCGAACCATCCAGACCCATGAAAGAAACATAAGTGGGCTTGTTTTCGGCGGCATCTTTTCCGACCGTCTTGCCCAGTGTAGCGGTATCAGACGTGACATCAAGGATATCGTCAACCACCTGGAAAGCCAGGCCCACGGCGGAGGCGTAGCTTTCCAGGCCGGCGCGAGCGGCCGAACCGGCGCCAGCCACGATGCCACCCAGCAACACGCTCGCTTCCAGCAGAGCCCCGGTTTTCATGCGATGCATTTGCTGCAGTTGCCCGGCATCGAGCACCTGGCCCACACTGTTGCAGTCTATGGCTTGGCCACCTACCATTCCCAGGCTGCCTGACGAACGTGCCAGCAATTGCGTTGCCTGGACTGTCAGGGCCGGCGCAATGGGCATCAGGCTCAGCAATTCAAAGGCCAGCGGTTGCAAGGCGTCGCCAGCCAGCATGGCTGTGGCTTCATCGAACTGGATATGCACGGTGGGGCGGCCACGACGCAGGGAGTCGTCGTCCATGCAGGGCAGGTCATCGTGTATCAGGGAATAGGCGTGGATAAGCTCAACGGCGGCGGCGGCATGGTCGAGCGCAATTTCCTGGGCCGATGCCTTGGTGCCTGACGCCAGAACGGCTTCGCCAGCAGCATAGACCAGGGCGGCCCTGACCCGTTTGCCCCCGCCCAGAACGGCGTAGCTCATGGCTTGGTGCAGACGCCCTGGTACGGTGCTGGCGGACGGCAAGAACTGCTCAAGCACGGTTTCGACATGACCTACTTTTTGAGCCAGCCAGGCAGGAAAATCGACAGGTTCGCGCCCCATGACTATTCCTCGTCGCCCGCGGGCGTATCGTCCAGGGGCTTGAGCAGGTTGCCCTGCAACACCTTGACCTGCTGTTCGGCCTGGTCCAGCCGCCTTTGACAGATTTTGGCCAGCTCGACACCTTGTTCGTAAGCCGCCAAAGACTGATCCAGCGCCAGGGAGCCGTTTTCCATTTCAGCAACCAGCGTCTCGAGCTGCGCCAGGGCGGTTTCGAAATCCTGAGGCAAGGCGCTGTTGCCTGCCTTTGTATCGGTAGGCGTTGCGCCCGTATTCTTGTCAACCATGCTCTATTCCGTTATTCCATTTCTAAATCAAACGTGTACTTTGTCGGCTTCGCTTGCCTTACGCCAGTAGTGTCTGCGCTTCGCCTTCATGTTCACGTTTGATTTGGAAACGGAATTAAATCAGCGGGCGATAATGCCGGACTTGTTTGGCATCTTGCCTAAATTGTACGAGAAGCCCGGAATTTTGCTTGAATCCTGAGCTGAGCGATGTTTTGCAAGCTGGAAATTACAATACCATCCACCCGCTTTGCATGCTTACCAGCCACACATGGAAGACGGCATGCAGCATTTTCACGAGTGGTGTCACCGCCTGATGGACGCAACCGTGGTCTAGGCCGTGTGATTTTTTCAGCAATGAATGTCGGATTACGCGCCTGGCGGCGCTAACCCGAGCTACTTACGTCAAGCGCTAGCCACGCCCTACTGGTCGTGCCGGGTCGCTGCACCACTCGCTCCAGGAACCCGCATACAATGCCGACCCCGACAGGCCTGCCAGTTCCATGGCGAACAAATTGTGGCAGGCGGCAATACCAGAGCCGCACTGATGCACTATATTTTGCGGCGCACGCCCTTGCAGCAAGCGGTCGAAATCCTGACGCAGGACTTCGGCGGGCTTGAAGCGCCCATCTTCCTGCACCACCAATGAATTGGGATAGTTCAAGGCGCCCGGAATATGGCCGGCCACTGGATCCATGGGCTCGACCTCGCCGCGAAAACGATTTTCCACACGCGCATCCAGCACAGTGAAAACCGGCTTATCGAGATTCGCAAGCACGGCCTGCGCATCAACCACAGGCATGGTCTGATGGGCTGAGCAGCCAACGTCACCGCCCACAGCTTGACTTGCCTGGACTGTTGCGCCGCGCTCGATGGCGCCCCCGGCAGCAAGCCAGGCCGCCCAACCCCCGTCAAGCACAACGACCTTGTCATGGCCGATCCAGCGCAGCATCCACCAGACATGGGCCGAGTACAAACTGCTGCCGGCATCGTAAACCACTACTTGCCTGTCTGGCCGCAGGCCAAGTGAGCCCATGAATTGCGCAAACTGCTGACGATCAGGTAATGGATGGCGGCCATTTTTCCCGGTTTTCAGCCCCGACAATTCAAGCTCATGATCAAGATAAATGGCGCCGGGAATATGCCCTTCCGTGTACGCTCGCCGACCGACGGCGTGGTCGGCGAGATCATGCCTGACGTCGAAAACCAGGCTATCGGCGGATGGCAGCCTGGCTGCCAGGGATTGAGCATCAATAAGTAAATCAGACACGTCGAGTCTCCAGTTCTGGGGTTTCTGCAATAGTGGCCTGAGCTGCCTGGGCACTTTGACCATGCACGATGCGGTCTTCGCTATAAGTGCGCCAAATGGACAGCAGCCCAGAGCAGATGATGAAAGCCATGCCGCCCCAGGCTATGCCATCGGGCAAGTCACCCCAAAAGACAATGCCCAGCAAGGCGGCGAAGATAATGGTTGAATATTGCAAGGCGGCAGTCAGCAGCGCGGAACCCAGTCCAAAGGCGCGCGTCATGGCCAATTGCCCCACCAGCCCCAGCAAGCCGACTGCGCTCAGCGCCAGCCAGGCCATGAGGTCGATGTTGTACCACCCGTCTACAGCCAAACCCGCCAAACTGGTCAGGCATACGCCAAAAGAAAAAATCAGCACAGTGCGCCATTCGGGTTCGCCGATGCGACCCAATTCGCGAATCTGCATCATGGCTACCGCCGACAAGGCGCCGGCGCCCAGCCCCAGCCCGGCCGCCAGCCAGTGGTCATTACCGATGCTCGGGCGCAATACCGCCACCACGCCCAGGAAACCCAGTAATACAGCAAGAATACGCACCGGATCGCGTTGCGATCCGCCCTGGACCAGCATCCAGCCGGCTATGAACAAGGGGGCCGTATAATTCAGGCTAATTGCTGTCGACAAAGGCAAATTGGCAATGGCAAAAAAGCCCAGCCACATTGAAGAAATTCCGGAGACATTACGCCATATGTGCAGTTTCCAGCTTGTTGGCCGGATGCGGCGCCGGGTGAACCTGGCCCAGAAAAACAAAAGCAGCACCGAAGGGATGCCACGAAACAACACCACATGCGGTAACGACGCCCCATAATCAGAGGCGACCTTCACGCAGGCCCCCATGCCAGCAAACGCCATACTCGCCAGTAACATCCACAGAGACTGCATGCAATCAACCGAAATTCAAATTAAACCCTCAAAGTCGATACTATACTCTGGTGTTTTGCAATTTTTAGCCAGCGGGAACTTTAAATACAAAATTAGCTCTCCATATAACCTAGTAACACCTTACCGTTTGCCCTGCTGGAAATACAAAACATGAAACGAATCTTCTTATTCTTGCTAACCAACATCGCCGTCATGGTCGTACTGAGCGCGTCCATGAACGTGCTCGGCGTAGGCCGCTATCTAACTGCCAATGGCCTGGACCTGACCCAACTGCTGATATTTTCAGCTATTCTGGGCTTCACCGGTTCTTTTATTTCGCTATTCATGAGCAAATGGATGGCCAAGCAAAGCACTGGCGCGCGTGTCATCGACCCACAAGCACCGGCCAATGCCCAAGAAGCCTGGCTGGTCGATACGGTACACCAACTGGCTGATCGCGCCGGCATAGGCCGCCCCGAAGTCGCCATCTACGAGGGCGCGCCGAACGCATTTGCCACCGGCGCCTCCAAAAATAATTCGCTGGTCGCGGTATCTACCGGCCTGCTCAACAGCATGACCGAGGAAGAGGTCGCCGGTGTGCTGGGCCATGAAGTCGCCCACGTCGCCAATGGCGACATGATCACGCTCACATTGATACAAGGGGTGGTAAATACGTTTGTGGTGTTTTTTGCACGTATCGTGGGTTACTTTATTGATCGGGTCATACTGAAAAACGAGCGCGACGTGGGCTTTGGTTATTACGCTGCAGTGTTCGTATGCGAACTGGTGTTTGGCGTATTGGCTTCGGTCATTGTTGCCTGGTTTTCACGTCAGCGCGAGTATCGCGCCGATGCCGGGTCGGCCAGTTTGCTAGGTTCACGCGAGCCCATGATACGTGCACTGGCGCGGCTGGGTGGGATTGAAGCCGGGGAATTGCCCAAGGCTTTCCAGGCGTCCGGCATTTCCGGCACTCGCGCGATCAGCGCCATGTTTGCTTCGCACCCGCCAATACAAGCGCGTATTAATGCGCTGCATGCGGCGCAGCGCATTTAAGGCGCAGCATAATCCGACACCAATCGCTTCCAAAAGCCACCTCACCATCCGCCCTCTAGCAGCTGGTCTATTATCTTCCCATGAAAGAACTATTTGCCCTGCTTGATTTTGGCGGCTATATCGCACTATTGCTATGGGGTGTACACATGGTGCAGACCGGCGTGCAGCGCGCTTTTGGCGCAGCGCTGGGTGTCTGGATGGGGCGCGCGCTAGGTACTCGCACACGCGCTTTCTTTACTGGTCTGGCGATTACCTCCGCCATACAAAGTAGCACAGCCACTGGCTTGATGATCACCAGCTTCGCCGCTGGCGGGCTGGTTGCACTAGTGCCTGGCCTGGCGGCCATGCTGGGCGCCAATGTGGGCACCACTATCATTGTCCAGTTGCTGTCTTTCAATCTGACCGCCCTGGCGCCGGCACTGATCCTGGTCGGGGTATGGCTGTTCCGGCGGCACCAGCCCAGTCGGCGACGCGATCTGGGCCGGGTATTCATAGGCCTGGGGCTGCTGCTGCTGTCTTTGCACGAACTGGTGCAGTTATTTGCCCCCATGCAAGACGCCCATCTGCTTCAGATAGTGCTGGATGCCTTGTCTGGCCAGCCCATCATGGCTTTGGTACTGGCCGCCATACTGACGTGGGCTGCGCACTCCAGCGTGGCGGTAGTGGTTCTGATCATGTCGCTGGCCAGCCAAGGCCTGGTCAGCCCAACACTGGCCTTCGCGCTCGTTCTCGGCGCCAACCTGGGCACATCCATCAACCCTGTGCTGGAAGGCGCCACAGGCAACGATCCCGCCGCCCGACGCTTGCCGCTAGGCAATCTGGGGACGCGTGTAGTCGGCTGCATCCTGGTGCTGACTATACTGCCCTGGATGCCCCCCCTGATGAGCTTTCTTACATCAGACCCGGCGCGAGCGGTGGCGAATTTCCATACCCTGTTCAATATTATTACTGCGCTGGCTTTTCTGCCTCTGCTCACGCCCTATTCCAGGCTGATGATACGGCTATTGCCCAAGCGTACTGATCTCAACGACCCCTCTCGTCCGCAGTACCTGGATGAGTCCGCACATGAGGTGCCTGCCATTGCCTTAGGCAATGCGGCACGCGAGGCTTTGCGTCTGGCTGATATGCTGCAAAGCCTGTTGGCCATGGCTCGCGCCGGCTTCCTGCGTGATAATCGCCACCGCATAGCCAATGCGCGCTACATCAACAGCGGCCTGAACCGGCTCGAAGGCCTGATCACTACCTATCTGGCGACACTGGACCAAGAATCCATGAACAAGGAAGATCATCTTCGCCGTGATGAAATACTGACGTTCTCAGCCAATATCGCGCATGCAGCCAGCATTACCGTCAATGGTCTGCTGGGTCACGCCAGCGGGATATACAAGAAGGGCTGGTCTTTCAGCAACAAACAGCGCGAAGAGCTTACCGAAATTCTCGACAGGCTGATACGCAATCAACGTCAAACGGCAGCGCTGTTCGTAGCAGAAGATGTGAAAAGCGCAAGGTTTCTGGCGTTCGAAAAAGATCACTTCCGGGAGCTTGAAGCGGCTGCAGCAGAGCAGCATTTATTGAACATCAAGTTGGGGAAGCTGGAGCAGGCTGAACAAGGTTCGTTCTACCTGGATATTTTGCGGGATGTCAAAACCGTCAATTCCTATCTGGTTGAAGCGGCGGCATACCCCATACTGGCCAAGCACAACGAGTTGCTGCCCAATCGGCTGCGCGATAGCGAGGGGACGCTGGAGTAGTATGCGGGAACCTCGCCAGGGGCGTAGCGCATGAAGCCGAAACAGCCCACTACGCACCCGACTTTCACAAGAACAAAAATACCGCCCATACCAGATCAGGCCAAGTACTTCCCGAACCACGACAAGGCCTTGCTCCAGGCGTCTTGGGCATCAACCTTATGGTAACTGGGGCGGTAATCGGCATAAAACGCATGGCCAGACTCAGGATAGACCACTATCTTTGATGCCTGAGCCGCTGCGTTGCCCTGCTTCAACACAGCTTCCACGCGATGTATGTCGGCCAGCGGAATACTGCTGTCTTTGCCGCCATACAAACCCAGAACGGGCGCGTGCACACTACCTGCGATATCCACCGGATTGCTGATTTGCAAAGGCCCATGTCCGGTAGTCAACTTGCCATACCAGGCCACGGCTGCCTTGCACTGAGGATTATGCGCCGCATACATCCAGGTCAGTCGCCCGCCCCAGCAAAAGCCGGTAACGCCTACCCGAGAGGTATCGGCGCCCTGAGTCTTGGCCCACTGCACGCAGGCATCAAGGTCAGCCAATACCTGCTCGTCGGGCACCTTGGAAACGATGTTTTTAATCAACAGGGACATATCGGAATAACTGCCTGCATCGCCCTGGCGTTGATACAGTTCGACAGCAACCGCCATATAACCCTCTTGAGCGAAACGCCGGCATACATCGCGAATATGCTCATGCAAGCCAAATATTTCCTGAACGACAAGAATAAGGGCGGGATGCTCGAGATTGGCGGGCGCTGCGAAATAGGCAGGAATGACCCCGTCAAACGTAGGCATGTCGACCTGGCCCTGGCGCAAGCCTTCAGCGCTGGTGTTGAGCGTAGTGGCGGTGCTACCAGTAATAGGTGAAAAAGACATGACAATTCCTTGTAAAAAAATAGATAGGGCGGCATACCGGAAAACTAATGCGCCTGCTCCCAGTTGGGGCCCACCCCTACTTCAACCATCAGTGGAACCTTGAGCTTGGCAACCTTGCACATCAGGTCGGGCAGGTGGTGCACAACCGTCTCGACCTCGTCGGCGGGCACGTCAAATACCAGTTCATCATGCACCTGCATGACCATCAGGCTTGCCAGACCCTGCGTTTCTATCCATTCTTGTGCGGCGACCATGGCCATCTTGATCAGGTCGGCCGCCGTGCCCTGCATGGGTGCATTAATGGCTGCACGCTCGGCAGCGGCCAGGCGCGGCCCCTTGGCGCCACGTATTTCAGGCAGCCAGAGGCGGCGCCCAAACACCGTTTCCACATAGCCTTGTTCGCGCGCCTTGCGTCGGGTTTCGTCCATGTATAGCGCTACGCCTGGATAGCGTGCAAAATAACGGTTGATGTACGCCTTGGCGGCATCACGGGTTATGCCCAGGCTGGACGCCAGCCCAAATTCGCCCATGCCATAAATAAGGCCAAAATTAATGGCCTTGGCCGCTCGGCGCTGCTCAGGCGAGACATCGGCAAGCGCCACGCCAAATACCTCAGAGGCAGTGGCACGGTGTATGTCTTCGCCCTCGGCAAAAGCACGCTGCAGATTCAGGTCATCGGACACATGCGCCATGATGCGCAATTCAATTTGCGAATAGTCGGCAGAAATGATTTTGCCTTTGCTGGCGACAAACGCCGTGCGCACCCGCCTGCCCTCGGCGCTACGCACGGGAATATTCTGCAAATTGGGATCAGACGACGCCAGACGCCCGGTAATGACGGCCGCCTGGGCGTAGCGCGTATGCACCCGTCCAGTGTTGGGGTCTATCATTTTGGGCAGCTTATCGGTATAGGTGGATTTAAGCTTGGCCAAGCCCCGGTATTCAAGCAGCAATTCCGGCAAAGGGTAATCGCGGGCCAGCCTGGTCAGTACATCTTCGTCGGTAGACGGCGCACCGCTGGCGGTTTTGCGTAGCACCGGCAGATTCATCTGCTGAAACAGAATTTCACCCAGCTGCTTGGGTGAATTCAGGTTGAAAGGCTGGCCTGCCAGTTCGTGGGCCTTGCTTTCCAGCAACAGCAACTGCTGGCCGATTTCGTGGCTTTGCATGGCCAGCACATGGGCATCTATGCGGACGCCATTATGCTCTATGACGGTCAACACCCGGGACGCCTTCACTTCCAGTTGATAAATATATTCCAGGCCTGGGTCTTGCGCTACCTGCGGGCGCAAGACATGGTGCAATTGCAAGGTAAAGTCAGCATCTTCACTGGCGTAATGGGCTGCGGTTGCAACATCGACTTCGTCAAAACAGATTTGCTTGGCGCCCTTGCCGCACAAGTCTTCAAAGGTAGTGCCCGTACGCCCCAACCAGCGCTCACCCAGTTCTTGCAAATTAACGCGTTTGTGCGATTCAAGCACATAAGCCTGCAGCATGGTGTCTTCGGTAACGCCTGCCAGTTGCACGCCCTCGTTCATGAAAACATGCGCATCGTACTTGGCATTGTGCAGTAACTTGGCCGCCTTGCTGTCTTCCAGCCACGGACGCAGGCGTTCGAGCACCTGCTCTTTGGGCAATTGCTGAACATGGTCGGGCCCACGGTGCGCCACCGGTATATAGCAGGCCGTACCCGGCTTGACAGACACAGACAGCCCCACCAGCCTGGCCCGCATGGGATCTATGGAGGTGGTTTCGGTATCTAGTGCAACCAGGTCGGCCGCCTCGATGTCGGCCAGCCAGCGATCAAAATCGGCCCAGTCCAGTACTGTTTCGTAGTGAATTTCCACTGGCGCTGCAGGCAGCTGCACCGCTTGCCGGCTGTCTTGTTCAGGAATGCGTTCGCTTTCACCACTGAGTTCGCGCAGCCAACTGCGAAAACCATACTCATCGTACAAAGCCAGCAAGACATCACGATTTACCGGCTTGGGAACCAGATCGGCAAGCCCATGGGTCAGTTCGGGAATGTCGCAATCGGTTTTTACGGTCAGCAATTGCCGCGTCAGTTCAAAATTGGAAATGGAAGCACGCAAGTTTTGACCAGCCACCCCCTTGATGGCATCGGCATTGGCCACCAGCGCATCGACAGTTTGATATTCGGCCAGCCATTTTGCCGCGGTTTTAGGCCCAACCTTGGGCACACCGGGGATGTTATCGACAGCATCGCCCGTGAGCATCAGGAAGTCTACAATTTGGCTAGGCTGAACGCCGAACTTGGCCATGACTCCCGCCACATCCTGGCGATCATTGGTCATGGTGTTGACCAGTTCCACATGTTCGTTCACCAATTGCGCCAGATCTTTGTCGCCAGTGGAAACCACCGTACATACATCTTCACGTGTGGCCCAGTTGGCCAGGGTGCCTATGATATCGTCGGCTTCGACCCCTGGCACAGTCAGCACGGGCCAGCCTAGCGCCTCTACAGCTTTGTGTATGGGCTCGATCTGGGCGGCCAGATCCTCGGGCATCGACGGCCTGTGATCTTTGTACAAAGGGTAGAGATCATCGCGAAATGTCTTGCCCTTGGCATCGAAGACGCAGGCGGCATAATCGGCCTTGTAATCCTGCTGCAGTCTCCTTAACATGGAGATCACTCCATACAGGGCGCCGGTGGGTTCCCCTTTGGCATTCCTGAGGTCAGGCATGGCGTGATAGGCTCGATACAAATAGCTCGACCCATCAACAAGTAACAAGGTTTTTTTCATGTCAAACAATAAAATAGTCCGTATGCCGGCAACGCAGCAGATACCCGGAATTATGTCAGAGTTGCAGAAGGCTGCGGATACTCTTGAAGAAATAGGCTGGGGCGTCAGCGTTTTTGGCAGCGCCCGCATCAAGCCCGACTCACCCTATTATGCATTAAGCGAGGCCGTAGGGGCCCGGCTGGCAAAGGCCGGCCTTACGGTTATTGCCGGCGGCGGCCCCGGCATCATGGAAGCCGCCAACAAGGGCGCCTTCGAGGCCGGCGGCAAAAGCGTAGGCCTGAACATCAAGCTACCCCAGGAAACCACCAATAATCAATACCAAACCCATAGCCTGAGCTTCGATTACTTTTATTCGCGCAAGGCTACATTTTTTATGCACAGCGCCGCCTACATCGCCCTGCCAGGCGGCTTTGGCACCCTCGATGAACTATTCGAGGTATTAACCCTGGTGCAAACCCGCAAAATACCTTCGGCGCCCATCATTCTGGTTGGCTGCACATTCTGGGCCGGCTTGATCGACTGGATCAAGGCCAAGCTGCTAACTAATAAGCTCATAGGTCCACTAGACCTCGACCTGCTCACCATTACCGACGACCCTGATGTCGTCATGCAGCACATCGTAGCCTTTCGCAACGACTTTCCTGAACTGCAAGACTACGCGCCAGCCCTACCTGAATAAGCAATATATAACCAGCCTGAACCTCGTACAGCAAATCCACAAACTGTTACCGTTTTCTTTCCTGTCAACCTTACGCCGGTGCCCAATTGCCATGACCACGACACAGCTTCCCATACCTCTGAATGATCCCGCGCTATTTAAGACCCGCTCATATATCAACGGCACCTGGACAGCCGCCATCGACGGCAGCGTGTTCTCAATCGACAACCCGTCCAATGGTCAGATCATTGCGCAAGTCAGCAACCTCGATGGCGCCCAAGTGCAAACGGCCATCAGCGCCGCCAACCACGCATTCAAGGCATGGCGGGCGCGCACCGGCAAAGAGCGCGCCAACATACTGCGGCGCTGGTTCGACCTCATCATCGCCAATACCGAAGACCTTGCCCAAATCATGACCCTGGAACAAGGCAAGCCCATTGCCGAGTCCAGAGGCGAAATCACCTACGGCGGTTCATTCGTCGAATGGTTTGCTGAACAGGCCAAGCGTGTCAGCGGTGACATCATGGCCTCACCCAGTAGCGCCAACCGCATACTGGTCATGCGCGAGCCCATAGGCGTATGCGCAGCCATTACCCCCTGGAACTTTCCTCACGCCATGATCACGCGCAAAGTGGCCCCGGCACTGGCGGCGGGTTGCACCATCGTGCTCAAGCCCGCCGAACAAACACCGCTCTCGGCACTGGCGCTGGCCGAACTGGCCGAACGCGCAGGCATACCGGCAGGCGTGTTCAATATCGTCACCGCCGACAGCGAACGCTCCATCGACATCGGCAAGGTACTTTGCGCCAGCCCTGTCGTGAAAAAAGTCACCTTTACCGGCAGCACGGCGGTAGGCCGCATACTCATGCAGCAAAGTGCGCCCACCATCAAAAAACTCTCGCTCGAACTCGGCGGCCACGCGCCCTTTATCGTTTTCGAAGATGCCGATCTCGACGCCGCCATCGAGGGCGCCATCATTTCCAAATACCGCAACGCCGGCCAAACCTGCGTCTGCACCAATCGTTTTTATGTGCACGAAGCCATTTACGAGGCCTTTGTCGAAAAACTGGCGGCCAAGGTCAGCCAGTTGCAAGTCGGCGACGGCTTTACCGACCAGGTTACCCAAGGCCCTCTCATTGATGACGCTGCCTTGGCAAAAGTACAAGAGCACGTACAAGACGCCGTGGCCAAAGGCGCCAAGATCGCCGTAGGCGGGCAAGCGCATGCCTTGGGTGGGCGTTACTACCAACCCACTGTGCTATCCCATATTACTGAAGACATGCTGTGCATGCGTGAGGAAACCTTCGGACCAGTCGCGCCCGTCGTCAAGTTCACCGACGAAAGCCATGTCATAGAACTGGCCAACGATACTGAATACGGTCTGGCCTCTTATTTTTACAGCCGCGATGTCGGACGCATATTCCGTGTAGCCGAGGCGCTTGAATATGGCATGGTCGGCGTCAATACCGGCCTGATATCCAACGAAGTCGCGCCGTTTGGCGGGGTCAAGCAGTCGGGCCTTGGGCGCGAAGGTTCAATCTACGGCATGGACGATTTCATGGAACTGAAATACGTATGCCTGGGTGGCATGTAAAACTAGGCCAAAAAACAAAAACCAGCCCCAAAAGCCGGATAGCCGCAATATAAATATCGAGGTATTCTTAAAACCCGTTTAGATATACGCGGACTGCTGGTGTCGGATTACGCACCTGACGGCGCTAATCCGACCTACGAAAACCTTAAGCAAGTACCACGCTCCTTAAAGACAACCCTACGCGGACCAGTCTGGAACAGCATCAATCTTTCATTTAATTGAATTTAATCAAAGCCAAAAACCAGAAACTGGTTCTATCTAATAAAACCAACTGGACCTAGTCGCCACTGCGGACTATAGGCACTATCGAATCAATCGACGACACAATACGACAATCCCTATAAACATAGAGTGTCACGATCACCTGAATGGAGAAGACAATGAACCCCTCGTTTCAATGTGCTCGCAAATTCGCCCTGTTAAGTATTGCCGCTGGTGTGCTTGGTCTAGGCGCCGTAGGCGCACAGGCACAAACCAAGGTTGTAGTGGGTTACCAGCAAATTGTTGGGCCTTTTGTCAGCGCCATTGCTGATGGAAGTTTCGACAAAGCTGCCAAAGAAGCTGGCTACAAAATTGACTGGCGCCAATTCAGTTCGGCTGGTGATATTTCCAGTGCCTTTGCCTCTCGCGATGTTCCAATTGGCGTCCTGGGCTCAACCGGGATTACCGCCGCCGTAACGCGTGGCGTCGATATCGAACTTTTCTGGATTCTTGACAACATAGGAAAGTCTGAAGCGCTGGTGGCCCGCAATGGGTCTGGCATCACCAAACCAGCAGACCTGATAGGCAAGAAAGTAGGGGTGCCATTTGTATCGACCTCACACTTTCACCTGCTGGTTGCATTAAGCAAAATCTGGCATATTGATGCCAAAAAAATCGACATCCTCAACATGCAACCTCCACAAATCGTGGCCGCCTGGCAACGTGGCGATATCGATGCCGCTTATGTCTGGCCACCCGCGCTAACTGAGATCCAGAAAACCGGAACCACAATTGCCGACTCTGCAGAAATCGGTGAAAAAAGCGTCCCCACTTTCGACGGCCTGGTCGCCGATAAAGATTGGGCCAAGAAGAACCCAAAATTCATGGCCGCCTTCACTCAAGTCTTGTCTACATCGTATAAAAACTACAACGACAACAGTGCAAAGCTAACTGCAGGCTCAGCCGATATCAAAGGCATTATAAAAATGATAGGCGGCAAGCCCGATGACATCGTTTCAGCACTCAAGCTCCTGATTTTCCCCAACGCCCAGCAACAAGCCTCAAATATCTGGTTGGGCGGCGGCAAGGATGGTGGCGCAGTCAAGACGCTGACAGCCAGCGCCGACTTCCTGAAATCGCAACGTCAAATCGACGCAGTGCTGGCCGATTACACGCCGTTTGTTAATGGTTCGTATGCCGCGGCGGCAGCCAAGTAACGGTTTTGTAGCCGTATAAGCGGGCCTGAACAAGACCCAGGCTGGCCTGGCCCGCTATACATCATGTATCGAGGAGGCAGCATGACAGCATCTATGGCCAAGCTTAGCGTCAGGGGCGCCAATGTTACTTATCCCGCATTGCAACACGGCGGTTCAGTCGTTGCCCTGAAAGACGTGAATCTTGAAATCAACCCGGGCGACTTCGTCGTCGCCCTGGGCGCATCAGGCTGCGGCAAAACCACACTGCTCAACTTGCTTGCCGGATTTCTCTCGCCTACCCAGGGTGAGCTGCTCCTGGGTGGCAAACCTATCGTAGGCCCCGGTTCAGATCGCGGCGTGGTATTCCAGAAGCACGCCCTGCTGCCTTGGCTGAACGTCATGGAAAACACCGAATTCGGGCTCAAGCTGCAAGGTGTCGCTAAAAGCAAACGGCGCGAAATAGCGGAAAAAAATCTCGAACTCGTCGGTTTGCAAGATTTCCATCAGCACATGATCTATCAGTTATCGGGCGGAATGCAGCAGCGCGTAGGGATTGCACGCGCCCTAACCTGCGATCCCGCCATGCTGCTGATGGACGAACCCATGGCGGCCCTTGACGCCTTGACACGCGAAACCATACAAGAACTGCTGTTGGATGTCTGGCAACACACGCACAAAATGTTCTTTTTCATTACTCACAGCGTCGAGGAAGCCCTATTCCTTGGCTCCCGGCTTATTGTCATGTCCCCCAGGCCGGGGCGCATTACCCACACCTATGAACTGGATTTCAATCAGCGATTTCTGACAACAAGGGATGCCCGCACTATCAAATCAAGCGAAGACTTCATCCGGATGCGTGAAACTATCCTTGGGATCATTTATGGCGACGAACGGGCCGCTGGCGAACCGGAACTCATCCATGTCTAAAAAGCTATTCCTTGGCAAACCTGCAACACCTGGCAAAGTCTATGGTGCGCCTGGCGCAGGCCATAGCAACTTCATCAGCCTCATGACGGGCATCGTACTGATCGCACTATGGTTCCTGATTACCAGCATGGGCTGGGTCAAGCCTATTTTCCTGCCCTCGCCCTTTGCAGTCTATGACAAATTCCTCGAAGCACTAACGGAAGGCGTAGCCAATTCAACGCTGCTGCAACACACCGGCGCCAGCTTGGGCCGAGTCATGGGCGCCTTTACCTTGGCTCTGGTTACTGCAGTGCCTATCGGCGTGCTCATGGGCGTAAATCGTATTGTCCGCGGTCTGTTCGACCCGGTTATCGAGTTCTACCGCCCCCTGCCACCACTGGCTTATCTCCCTTTGGTCATCATCTGGTTCGGCATCGGCGAGTTTCCCAAGGTATTCCTGATTTACCTGGCTATTTTTGCCCCTATGGCCATCGCCGCCCGATCTGGCGTCAAGTCCGTCTCCATAGAGCAAATACACGCTGCCTATGCCATGGGCGCCTCCAGCCGGCAAATTATCTCGCATGTCATTCTTAAAGCCGCCATGCCAGAAATATTCACCGGCATGCGCATCGGCATCGGTGTAGGCTGGACTACCCTGGTCGCTGCCGAAATGATTGCGGCTTCACGCGGCTTGGGCTTCATGGTGCTGAATGCCGCCCAGTACCTTGCCAGCGATACCGTTATCATGGGTATACTTGTTATCGGGTTTTTCGCCCTGCTTTTCGACTTGTTGCTGCGCCACCTGGAAAAAATATTAATTCCCTGGAAAGGCAAGATGTAAGCACTGACCAAATATCCAGCAGCAAGCAAGACCATTTTTCGAACTACAAGGCCTTGCCTCTCGTGTAGGTAAGGCCTTGCCTTGGCCCATAGGCACAGGAAATCAAGCAATATGCAAGCGCCTGCTGCTCCCATCTCTGCGATTCTTTGGGCCTCTCTGTTCGAGCGCGTCAGCAGCGACTCCAGCCTTAGCCTACAAGGCCGCATACGCCAGATGCTGGTCTCGGCCATTCTGTCTGGCCATCTGCCACCAGGGTCTCCTGTGCCATCCAGCCGCCTGTTGTCTGAAAGCCTGAAAATCGCCCGCAACACAGTTGTCTTTGCCTATCAGCAATTGGTCTCCGAGGGCTATCTGGTATCACGTGAACGCAGCGGGCACTTTGTTGCCGACGATGTCCTTAAAAGCCATGTCAGCAACGCCTTGCCCGAAGCCCATCGCCCCGCTCACAGCGCGGCAACCTGGAGCCAGCGCATGGCCTTCCACCCGTCGCGGCAGCGCAATATTGTCAAGCCGTCCGACTGGCAACGCATGCCCTACCCTTTCGTCTATGCCCAATTCGACGCCTCGCAGTTTCCTACAGCCGAATGGCGTGAATGCTGTACCAAGGCACTATCAATACTGGATATCCGCAGTTGGGCTCCTGATCTCATCACCAGCGACGACTCCGCATTAATCGAAGAGATACGCACTCAGGTCTTGCCACGCCGGGGAGTCTGGGCTGAAAAAGACGAAATAGTCGTAACGGTGGGCGCCCAACATGCATTGTATTTATTGGCCGACCTGCTGATACACAACCATACTGTGGTCGGCATGGAAGACCCTGGCTATCCGGATGCCCGCAATACTTTCGCCCACCGCACCGAACGCTTGCTGTCATTGCCCATAGACGACAATGGACTGTGCATTACGCCTGCGCTGGAGGCCTGCAACTATATCTTCGTGACCCCTAGCCACCAATGCCCAACCACGGTCACGCTGCCGCTGGAACGGCGCGAAGCCCTGCTGGCGCTCGCCGAAAAATCAGACAGCATTATTATTGAAGACGACTACGAAACCGAAAACCGCTACGACAACAACCCGACCCCTGCCTTGAAAAGCCTGGACAAAAATGGGCGCGTCATTTACGTAGGCAGCCTGTCGAAAAGCTTCGCCCCCGGTCTGCGTATTGGCTATATCGTTGCGCCCGCAGAGCTCACCCATGAATTACGAGCCTTGCGCCGCTTAATGCTGCGTCATCCTTCGGCGTATATTCAAAGGGCTTTTGCCCTATTCATATCGCTGGGTCATCATCATTCTTTGCTGCGGCGCCTGTGCGTCATTTACGGCGACCGCGCTCAGGCCTTGCAAGAAGCCTTGGCGCAATGGCTGCCGGAATTCAAACTCGCGCCCCTGAATGGCGGCTCGTCCTGCTGGGTAACAACGCCTGCCCACGTCGACACAGAACAATTGGCCATAGCGGCATTACAAGAAGGCGTGGTGATAGAACCTGGCAAGGTATTTTTCCGCCATCCCGAACAGGGCCAGAACAACTTCATACGCATGGGCTTCAGCTCTATCAGCAATGAAAAAATCCCGGCCGGCATTGAACGCTTGGCCAAGGTTTATCATAAGCTTTATACGTAATTCCGTTTCTATGGCATTTTCGATTTACGTGTTTACGGCATTTGGTGATGTTGTCTGGTTCTTATGACGTTGTCTGGTTCTTATGACGTTGTCTGGGGTGGATGGCAGGTCAGTGCGGCACGGCGTGCTTGTTTCCGCGTCTGCCTCGTACAGCCGGGCGTCGGCCGAACTCGCTGACGCTCAAACAGCGGCCGACGACACCCCCCGGCTTCCCTTCGTCAGCACGCGGCGCACGCCTACCGCCGCACTGACCTGCCATCCACCCCAGACAACTGCGTAACAGAAAATTGGCCGGCCTGACGGCCTTGCAGCCTGAAAAGCTGGTTTTACTGGCACGGCTGGTCGGTAGTAAATGAGTTGCTCCAAGCTTCATTGATGCAAAAAGTCGGGTGTGTCGGGGGCTGTGCAGGCGCCTTGCGCAAGCCGTTACGGTCAGCGCCATCGAGGAGGCAAGGCCGCGGCTGTCTGAGCCCGGCGGGTGTCGGACCACTGGTCCGACCGGGCGAGTTCCGCGGACGCCTCGATGGCGCTGAACGTAACGGGAACCCCGCCAGGGGCGCAGCGCGTGAAGCCGAAACAGCCCCCGACACACCCGACTTTCGCAAGAACGGAAAAACCACACACACAAAAAAAAACAGCCATCCCAGATGGGATGCATCTACTCCGTCACGTATGCTTGATGCAAATGACAAAGACGCCCGAATAAGCGCCTTTGTCATTCTAAAAAACCCGGATTTTTACTTAAAAGCGTTCGTCGCGCAAATAATAATACTTGTACAACATGGCTTGGCCCAGCCGCCTGAACGGCGCGAACATATGCCCAGGCAAAGGCGAATTGTAAATCGGCAAATCCCAGTGCTTGCCGTCTTTGCCCATGACGCGCTCGGCAAGACGGCGACCAGCGTGAGCCGAAAAAGAAACGCCATTGCCGCCATACCCAAAGGCATAAAAGATTTGCTCTTTGGGATCTGGCTGAGTAATGCGCGGCATCATATCGTGGCTGACATCAACCCACCCCCACCACGAATACGCGATAGGCACATTGCGCAGACTGGGAAATTTCCTGTAGAGGCCTTCTTTAAGAAGATCCAGATGGCGGCTATTTTGCGCGTCGGCGCCAGTCAGCGCACTGCGGCTGCCTATTTGCATGGAACCGTCCGGCAACAGGCGGTAATAAAAGCGCAAGGTACGCGTATCGGTGATGAAGGTCGTACTTTTCAGCCCGGCTTCTTCACGTTCTTGCGGTGTGAGCACTCGGGTTACCATCGAGTTCGACAAAATCGGCATGATCTTGTTGCTTAGCGATTTGTGCAAGCCTTGCGGCGTATACCCGCCAGTGGCTACAGCAACCCGGCGAGCCCGAACAATACCCCCGGGCGTGCGCAAGTGGTGCACGCCATTAATGGTTTCCCAGCCAAGCACGGGGCTGGCCGGATGTATTTTCACGCCCAGGGCGCGCGCCTTGCGTATATAACCAAACGCGAGCTTCAAGGGGTGTACACCTACGCCATCAGGTTCATACATGGCGCCTGCGGCTTCTTGATCACCCACATAGCGCTCGTGCAATTCCTCGCGGCTCAGCATGCGCGTGCCGTAACCAAACACGTCTTTCATGACGCGGCATTCGTTTTCCAGAAACGCCATCTTCTTGGGACGATGCGCGGTATACAAGTGCCCACCAGGTTGCGCATCGCAATCAATACTTTCAACCAGGCTTTTCCAGTAATCAAACCCGCCATGTATCTCGGCATCCAGCCGTTTAGCCGTATCCAGGCCCCAGCGCTTTATCCATTGCGAACGATAAAGGCGGCCAGACGCATTTTGCCCTTGCCCGCCATTGCGACTGGTGCAGCCCCACACTGCCCGATTGGCTTCCAGCACGACTGCCTTGACGCCAAATTCCTGGGCCAGGTTCAAGGCCGTCACCAAACCGGTGAAACCAGAACCAATTACCACCACATCCGCGTCGAAATCGTGGTCGACCGGGCCGTCGTCGGGAGGTGGCGCACCGGCGGTATCTACCCAATATGTGGGTGCATAAGCCTGTCCACGGCCGGTAGCCGACACCAGCGGATCGTAGCAAGGGTCGTAAGGACTTTCTTTAAAGGATCCGGATGACAAGGGATCGGCAACTGCAGGGTTGGCAGCCATTATTGCTCCATGAATTCATATATGAAACGATGGCCGGCACACCAAGCGCCTGCGTAAACCACCGTTTCTCATTTTTCTGAGTCAGCCTTTGGCCGGCAAATGTGGACGATTCTTGCGGAACGCATTTTTCAGGATGATCTTGCCATCCCGGAACACCAGCAGATCCACCATATTGGCTTCTATCCAGGAACCATCAGCCGCAGTACCGGTAAATGTCGATTCCATGACGCCATGGTCTTCATTGGCCCAGCACGACGCATTCAACCATTGCGCATCCGGTATGGTTTGCCAAGCAGCTTCAAATGCCTTGCGCACAGCGGCACGACCTTCGTGGCGCGACCCATAAACCTCAGGCCCGGCTACGGTCTCGAACACGCAATCCTCGTGCATGAAGGACATCAGGGCGTCGATGTCATGACGGTTCCATGCATCGCCGAAGGCTTGAATAATCTGGATCAGTTTTTCACTGGACATTACTGCTATCTCCTGTTGATTTGTCGCATACAAATGAATGGCCTATGTAAGGTAGGAGATGGCGCCATTACGGTCTAGAGCCAGTCGCCAGGTTTCGCATAAGCCAGTTGGGAACTTGAACATAAGCCCTTTTTATTGACATTACCTTAAAAACAAACGAAACGAAACAAATTGTTCCGTAAACAACTATTTTATTTGACTTTTTATTTTTGATAGATAGAATTCAAATAAATAACAAATATCGGAATAAATCATTTCATTATTTATAACACGCTTCATTTTTCAGCTATAAAGAAATAGGCTCCAGGCCATTTATCTCTCCACACAGGAATACAGCCATGACAACTACCACCAACGCTCCAGTGACCGGACCCCAGAAGATGACGCCTTCTGAAGCCTTCGTCGAAACACTCGCTGCCAACGGCGTTACCGAAATGTTCGGCATCATGGGGTCCGCCTTCATGGACGCCATGGATATTTTTGCACCCGCAGGCATCACGCTCATTCCCGTCGTTCACGAACAAGGCGCCGGTCACATGGCCGACGGCTACGCCCGCGTCAGCGGCCGCCACGGCGTTGTCATCGGCCAGAACGGCCCCGGCATCAGCAACTGCGTAACAGCCATCGCCGCTGCCTACTGGGCCCACACGCCAGTGGTCATCATTACCCCCGAAGCCGGCACCATGGGCATAGGCTTGGGTGGGTTCCAGGAAGGCAATCAATTGCCTATGTTCCAGGAATTCACAAAATACCAGGGTCACGTCACCCATCCCGCGCGCATGGCCGAATTTACCGGGCGTTGCTTCGACCGCGCCATGTCGGAAATGGGCCCGACCCAACTGAATATTCCACGCGATTACTTCTACGGCGAGATCAAAACCGAGATTCCCCAACCCCAGCGTCTGGATCGCGGCGCAGGCGGCGAAGGCAAACTTAACGAAGCCGCCGACATCCTGGCCAATGCCAAATTCCCCGTCATTATCTCGGGCGGCGGCGTGGTCATGGGCGATGCCGTAGAAGAATGCAAGGCATTTGCAGAACGCCTGGGCGCCCCAGTCGTCAACAGCTATCTACACAATGACTCCTTCCCGGCCAGCCATCCATTGTGGTGCGGCCCATTGGGTTACCAGGGTTCAAAGGCTGCCATGAAGCTCATCGCCAAGGCTGATGTTGTCGTGGCACTGGGCACACGTCTTGGACCATTCGGCACCTTGCCTCAGCATGGCATGGACTACTGGCCCAAAGACGCCAAGATCATCCAAATCGACGCGGACAACAAAATGTTGGGTCTCGTCAAGAAAATTACCGTCGGAATTTGCGGTGACGCCAAAGCAGCCGCCATTGCACTGACCCAGCGCCTGGAAGGAAAAACACTGGCTTGCGACGCAACTAAAGAAGCGCGCGCGCAAGACATCAAGGCTGAAAAGGCAGCTTGGGAAAAAGAACTCGACGAATGGACTCATGAAAAAGACGCCTTCAGCCTCGACATGATCGAAGAGCAAGGCAAAGAGTCTGGTAACTATCTGCACCCACGCCAAGTGCTGCGTGAACTGGAAAAAGCGATGCCAGAAGATGTCATGGTCTCGACCGACATCGGCAACATCAACTCGGTGGCAAATAGCTACTTGCGCTTCGAAAAACCACGCAGCTTCTTCGCTCCCATGAGCTGGGGCAATTGCGGCTATGCCTTCCCCACCATCATCGGCGCCAAGGTCGCCGCACCGCATCGCCCGGCCATCTCGTACGCTGGCGACGGCGCCTGGGGCATGAGTCTGATGGAAACCATGACATGTGTGCGCCATAACATCCCGGTGACGGCAGTGGTATTCCACAACCGCCAATGGGGCGCCGAGAAGAAAAACCAGGTTGATTTTTACAACCGCCGATTCGTTGCCGGCGAACTCGACAACCAAAGCTTTGCAGGCATCGCCAAAGCCATGGGCGCCGAGGGCATCGTGGTCGACAAGCTGGAAGATGTCGGCCCTGCCCTGAAAAAAGCCGTGGACATGCAAATGAATGAAGGTAAAACCACCATCATAGAAATCATGTGCACTCGTGAACTGGGCGACCCATTCCGCCGCGACGCATTGTCCAAGCCGATACGCCTGCTCGACAAGTACAAAGACTACGTGTAGGTCAATAAGCTTACCGGAGTCTGAGCATGAATAATCTGCTGGATCGCATCCTGGACCGGGCACGCCGGGCGCCCAAACGCATCGTGCTGTGCGAGGGTGAAGACCCGCGCGTCTTGAAGGCGGCCCTGCAAGCCGCCAGCGAAGGCATTGCACACATTATTCTGGTTGGCGACAGCCAGAATATAGGCCTTGCCGCACAGGAACATGGATACGATCTGGCAGGCATAGAACTGATCGACCCACGCAGTTCCCCCCTGACGCCCGAGCTTGAGCAAACCTTGCTCACTCTGCGTCAGAAGCGTGGCATGACTCAAGAACAGGCTGCACTGGCCATTTTGCAGCCACTGCCATTTGCCATGCTGATGGTCCGCCAAGGCCACGCAGACGGTTCGGTCGCCGGCGCGGTCCACACAACGGCCGAGGTGGTGCGTAACGCCATCCAGCTCATTGGAATCCGGCCTGAATCCCACCTCGTTTCAAGCTTTTTCCTGATGCTCAGGGAAATCCCCTTCCACACCCATACCCAAGCCATGATTTTTTCCGATTGCGGTCTGGTCATCAACCCCACTGAAGAAGAGCTGGCGCAAATTGCTCTGGCCGCCACCGCCAGCGCCGAGCAATTACTGGACGAAGAACCCAGAGTCGCCATGCTGTCGTTTTCCACCAGCGGTAGCGCCCGTCACCCCCAGGTGGACAAAATCCGCCGCGCCACCGAGCGGGTGCGCGCCCAACGCCCTAACTTAACAATAAGCGGCGAAATCCAGCTGGATGCGGCTATCGTGCCAGAAGTCGCCGATCGGAAAACCCCGGGCTCGATGCTGCATGGCAGGGCCAACGTACTAATATTCCCCAATCTGGATGCAGCCAATATCGGCTACAAGCTTACCGAGCGACTAGGCGGAGCAAGCGCCATAGGCCCACTGCTGCAAGGCCTGAACAAACCTGCCAACGATCTGTCCCGAGGCTGCAGCGCCCAAGATATATACACGGTAATTGCGGTAACAGCGGTTCAGGCGCAAGATCTAACGCCTGCGGCGTCCGCTTAGCAGGTACAAGAACTCATCGAACACGGCATTATCCAACCCATCGGACAAGTCGATGGCCATTGAACGCGAGTAATAGGGGCTCAGGTCCAGCCCCACCCCCAAGCCAATTATTTCTATCCCTTGCTGCCCATATTGCCGCACTACCATTTTCAAATGGTTGTCCAGGTAAAAGGCATCATTGGCCAGGCTGGTGGCGCCGTCCATCGGGCAGCCATCCGACAACACAATCAGGATGCGTCGCTCGTAATCGCGCTCCAGCAGGCGTTGGCTGGCCCATTGCACCGCCTCGCCATCCACACCTTCCCTGAACAGATCGGCTTTCATCAATGCGACAATTTGCGAGCGGGCCCGTCTCCATGATGTATCGACTTCCTTGAATACCAAATGGCACGCTTCGTTCAGGCGCCCGGGCATGGGTTGCCGGCCCTGCGCAAGCCAGTCCCGTCTGGCGCGCCCACCATTCCAGGCCAATGTCGTAAACCCAAGAATTTCCGTACCTACACCAGCCTGCTCTAGTGCCCGCATGAAAATATCCAGCATCAAGGCTAGCGTTGTGCTGTATTGCTTCATGGACCCGGAACAATCCACCAAAAAACTGACAGTGCAATTCGATACCGGCTTGAACTGGTCGCGGCGAAATAAACGGCGCTCGCCAGGAGAACTGATTAGCTGCGCCAGGCGTCGCCCATCGATTACGCCCTCTTCTTCGCCAAAGCGCCAGCCATCGCGCTGCGGCTGTGCCAGCAATACACGCAATGCGCGCGAAAGCCGTGCAATATTTATACCCTGCTTGGCCAGGCGCTGGTCCAACTGTTCACGATACGCCAGCAACAAGGCTTGGCGCACCAAACTTGCCGCCTGGAGTTCCTGATCATACTGGCTGGTAAAGACACGATACTGCCCCTGCGACGCAATGAACGCTTCGCTATCGCCGCTATGGACAAGGACAAAACCGTCGCTTTCATCTTGCTCGAAATCTAGCGACAGAGTAAAGGCGCCACGCCTGGCATTGGCCGTTTCAGGGCTGTCTTCATATTCGCTTTGCACCCGCTGGCCAATATCGCGGGCTATCTGCAAAGCATAAGGAGCGAAGCCGGCCTGGTTGTGGCGGCAGCGCCGAATCCCGGCAAATGCCTCGCCCAAAGCAGGGGCCAAGGCGGCGCGCGTGGGTTCGAGCAAGTCTTGTATGTGCTCTGGCAGCGCATGTGCCATCAAGCGGCTCCAGGCGATTTGCGAAAAAGCGAACAAAAGTATGCCAAGGCTGGTCTCGGCTGCGCCCGATTCAAGAAAAGCATCTGACCAAGTCTGATAGCGCAATATCAGGTTATGCCTGACGCCAGGCCATGACTCCGGCGCCAACGATTCTACCCGCAGCTGTTCCAGCCATTCAAATATGAGCCGTTCTACGGGTTGGTCGGGAATCCATTTTTCATGCTCGGCCGCATCTGACAGCAACAAACGTAAGGCCTGGCTATCGGCTACGCCTCGATATGACGCCAGGGAGTCGATTCCTGGCCTTAGCTGCAAGTGCGGCGCATAAGCCGGCACACGTTGCTTGTTGTCGTACAGCCGCCCACCTTCGAAATGCAATTGCATGTTGCCGGTAAGCGCTCGCAGCACGACTGCAGATAGTTCTTCAGCCCTGTATTGGTATCGGATGCGTTGCTGAGTATCGCCCATAGCTGGCTAACGCAAGGTCTGGGGGCCGGATTCGAGTATTTCCTCGTCGAAACAGCGCTGGTAATATTCAGCCACGGTGGCCCGTTCCACCTCTTCGCACTTGTTCAAGAAGGACAAACGAAAAGCCAGTTCTACATCTGTAAAAATCTGGCAGTTCTCGGCCCAGGTAATGACTGTGCGAGGCGACATCAAGGTAGACAAATCGCCCGCCTCGAAGCCTTTTCGGGTCAGGTTGGCCAAGCTGACCATGGCCTGAACCAGACGCCGTCCAGGCTCGGTATCAAGTTCAGGCACTCGCGCCAGCACGATGCCCAGTTCGTCAGCGGGGCTAAGATAATTCAGGGTGGCAACAATATTCCAGCGGTCCATTTGCGCATGATTAAGCATTTGCGTACCATGATACAAACCATGCAGGTTACCCAGACCTATGGTATTGGACGTAGCGAAAAGGCGAAAATTCACGTTGGGCTGAATAACGCGATTCTGGTCCAACAGCGTAAAACTGCCCTCGCGTTCAAGTATGCGCTGGATCACAAACATAACATCAGGGCGCCCGGCATCGTATTCGTCAAAAATCAGGGCGACGGGCCGCTGTAATGCCCAGGGCACTATGCCCTCTTGAAACTCGGTGATTTGCAGGCCATCACGCACAACAATAGCGTCTTTGCCCACCAGGTCCAGGCGGCTGATATGACCATCCAGATTCACCCGCACGCACGGCCAGTTCAAACGAGCCGCTATTTGCTCGATATGGGTAGACTTGCCTGTGCCATGCATGCCTTGGACCATGACGCGCCGATTACGCGCAAAGCCCGCCAAAATGGCCAAGGTCACGTCGTGATTGAACCGATATACGTCATCGATTTCGGGGACATGTTCATCGCGCTCGATAAAAGCGGGAACCTCAAGGTCGGAATCCAGGCCGAAAGTGGTTCTGACCGACACCTTGTGCATCAGGGGCATACCGACAGCGTCCCGAGACATGAGAACTCCTTATAACGGCGGATTATTCGACACTTCGATTGCTGCCAAAGCCTTAGCCGCGCGCTGCAAAGCAGGCAAACATTGCAGTGACTTTTCTGCCGTCATGCGCACGATAGGCGCCTGTATGGCAACGGCCATGTTGGACTTGCCCTGTTCGATAGGAACCAGCACCGCCACGCATAGCAAACCAGGCAGAAACTCTTCGTCGTCCATGGCATAACCGTCGCGGCGTACACGCTCGATTTCGATTTCGAGCAGCTCGGCAGTAGTCAAGGTTTTATGCGTATACTTTTCTAGTGCTGAGTGGCCCAGCAGGCGGCGCCGCTGGGATGGCGTCATTTGAGCCAGGAACAGCTTGCCACTGGCCGAGCAGTGCACCGGCACCCGAGAGCCAGGATGCAAATAAAACCGCAATGGCGCAGCAGTTTCAACGCGATCCAGATAAAGCACTTCGCTGCCGACACAAGTCGTGATGTTGCAGCTTTCCCCGACCTCGTCGACCAACTGGCGCAGCACTGCATGGCGTGCTCCGTGTACCGTATTATTCAACAAGAGATTTTGAGCCATACGGCGCAAGCGCAATCCGGTGCTGTACTGGCGACCGTCTCCGTCACGCTGGATCATGCCGGCGCCTTCAAGCTGCTGCAACATGCGATGCAGAGTAGGCTTGGGCAAGCTCAACTCTTCAACCAGGCTTTGCAGTGAAAAAAACTGGTCTTTCTGGGCAATGACTTCCAGCAATGCGAAAAGACGCATGGTGGGTGTATTACCATCAATTTTTTGATCATCAGCAATAGAAGCAATAGCAGTCATGTCGTTTATATTTTAAATTCAGGAATGAATTGTACCGTTTTTTATAAGTTTTCGGCACAAAGTAGAACAACAGCCAGTTACTATGAAAAAAAGCCGCTACCCGTTTTGCAACAGAGTAGCGGCTTTTAGGCAGCACCTGGATACTACAGGTGCTTAGGTCGAGCTGGAGGCCGGTTCGCGCGAATGGCGACGGCGCTCGTGTTCCTGCAAGTAGCGCTTGCGCAAACGTATCGACTTGGGTGTCACTTCCACCAGTTCGTCGTCAGCGATGAACTCAACTGCATATTCCAACGACATCTGAATCGGCGGGACCAGATCAATATGCTCGTCTTTGCCCGATGCACGCACGTTGGTCAGCTTCTTTTCCTTGGTAGGATTGACCACCAGGTCGTTATCGCGACTGTGAATGCCAATGATCATGCCCTCATACAAAGGATCTTGCGGCGACACAAACATGCGACCACGCTCTTGCAGCTTCCACAGCGCATAAGCCACCGCCACGCCGTCGTCCTGGCTGATCAGCACGCCATTGCGCCGCTCGCCCACACCGCCTTCACGCATAGGCGCGTAATCGTCGAAAATGTGGCTCATCAAACCCGTGCCGCGTGTAAGCGTCATGAATTCACCCTGGAAGCCGATCAGGCCACGCGCAGGAATTCGGTATTCCAGGCGCGTGCGGCCACGACCATCGGCAGCCATGTCAAGCAGATCGCCCTTGCGGCGGCCTAGCTCTTCCATGACACCGCCCTGATGCCCGTCTTCGATATCGACGGTCAACAGTTCAAATGGCTCGCAACGCACGCCATCTATTTCTTTGTACACCACGCGCGGACGCGACACGGCCAGCTCGTAGCCCTCACGACGCATGTTTTCCAGCAGTATGGTCAGGTGCAGCTCGCCACGCCCGCAGACTTCGAAAATGGTGTCGTCATCGGTGTCGTTGACACGCAAGGCCACATTGGCTTTAAGTTCGCGGTCCAGACGCTCGCGCAACTGGCGACTGGTTACGAACTTGCCTTCGCGACCAGCCAGTGGCGAGGTATTGACCATGAAGTTCATGGTCAGCGTGGGCTCGTCGATACGCAGCAACGGTAAAGCGTCTTGATGCATAGGGTCGGTGATGGTACAGCCTATGCCGATTTCATCGATACCGTTGATCAGCACGATATCGCCGGCTTGCGCCTCGTCGACTAGCACACGTTCGAGGCCTTGAAACTTCAAAACCTGGTTAATACGATTTTTAATGGGTGCGCCATCGGGGCCGAACTTAATGACCACATCTTGTGCCGCGCGGATGCGCCCACGGTTGATGCGGCCCACGCCGATTTTGCCCACATAGTTGTTGTAATCCAGCGAAATGATTTGCATTTGCAGCGGACCATCGGGATCGTCTTCACGTTGCGGAACATGCTTGAGTATGGTGTCGAACAGAGGGCGCATATCACCCTCGCGCACGTCTTCGGTCATACCCGCGTAGCCAGACAGGCCCGACGCGTAAATGACAGGGAAATCAAGCTGCTCTTCAGTGGCGCCCAGCTTGTCGAAAAGATCGAAAGTGGCGTTGATGACGTGATCTGGACGAGCGCCATGCCTATCGATTTTGTTGACAACGACAATGGGCTTGAGGCCCAATGCCAGCGCCTTGCGCGTCACGAAACGCGTTTGCGGCATAGGCCCTTCAACGGCGTCAACCAGCAACAGCACGCCGTCTACCATGGACAGCACCCGCTCGACTTCGCCGCCAAAGTCGGCGTGCCCGGGGGTATCGATAATATTGATATGCGTGCCTTCGTACTCGACCGCACAGTTCTTGGCCAGAATAGTAATGCCGCGTTCTTTTTCAATGTCGCCGGAATCCATCACGCGTTCCGTCATGTGCTGGTTTTCGCGGAAGGTTCCGGATTGACGCAGCAGTTGGTCTACGAGTGTGGTTTTGCCATGATCGACGTGGGCGATAATCGCCACATTGCGCAAAGCGCGATTCATAATACATCCTTTTGTTTATGGGTTGCTGGCACTAAGCCAGCGGGCAAGGCGTCTAGTGCGATTAAAGTAGTTTGAGGTGCAGACATTGCTTGCAAGGCTTCCAGCTCGATAGCGTCATCCAGCAGGAAAGGCCCGACACTTGTACGGCGCAACGCCTTCAAATGGGCGCCACAACCAAGCTGGCGACCAATGTCTTGCGCAAGCGTACGGATATAGGTGCCTTTGCTGCACTGAACCACAATTTGCGCCTCAAGCCCGGTAAAGCTCAAGAGTTCCAGTTTGTAAATCGTGACTGGCCTTGGGGGCCGATCTAGTTCTATGCCCTGGCGGGCGTATTCGTACAAGGGTTTTCCGTCACGCTTGAGTGCCGAGTACATAGGCGGAATCTGCTCGATATCGCCACGAAAGTTCACGAGCACGGCTTCCAGATCAGGCTGGGCAACACCAGTGAACCCGGGCTCGGCGCTGGCCACGATATTGCCAGTCAGGTCGCCGCTGTCGGTTTCCTGGCCAAACTGCACCGTGGCAACATAACCTTTGTCGGCATCCAGCATGGTGCCAGCTATTTTAGTGGCTCGCCCCAGGCAGCACACCAACAAACCGGTTGCAAAAGGATCAAGCGTACCAGTATGGCCGGCTTTACGCGCATCAAGCGCGCGTTTGGCGCGCTGCAAGGCATGATTGCTGGACAAGCCTTCTGGCTTATCCAGCAACAGGACACCATCGAGCAACTGCCCGCGTCGGGAAGCCATCGTTTATATTTCCATGAAAAACGACAGCGCCCCTAGGGCTGCTCGTCGGGGTCCTCGGGTTCCGAGGAGGTGGAGGATACAGTGCGGGGCCGATTGGCCTCGTCGATAAGCAACGAAAGTTCGAGGCCACGAGCGAGGTGATCGTCGTGGATAAAACGCAAGGTAGGTACGGTATGGATATGCAGCAGCTTGAACAACAGCGAATGCAGCCAGCCCGCCTTTTCGTTGAGGGCAGCGGTAGCGAGTTCGGGCTCGGCGCCAAGCACGCTGAAATACACCTTGGCGTGGGCGTAATCGGCCGAGAGTTCAACGCCAGTAAGTGTTACCAACCCAACGCGAGCGATATCGAGTTCGCGCTGGATCAGACCCGCCAGATCCTTCTGGATCTGGTCGGCCAGCCGGGTATTTCGCCCCGGATTAGGTTTTGACTTGTGTCGACCCATGATTATAGTGTCCGTGCTATTTCTTTGATTTCAAAGATTTCAAGCTGGTCACCGACTTCGATATCGTTATTGCCCTTCAGGGTAATACCGCAATCGAAACCAGACTTGACTTCCTTGACGTCATCTTTGAAGCGGCGCAAGGATTCGAGCCAGCCGGTCCAGTGCACCACATGATTGCGCAACAGGCGGACTTGCGAATCGCGACGCACCAGGCCGTCGGTGACCATGCAGCCAGCGATATTGCCGATGCGCGAAATACTGTAGACCTCGCGAATCTCGACCATGCCGATGACTTCCTCGCGCTTTTCAGGCGTAAGCATGCCGGACATGGCATTGCGTACGTCGTCGATTGCGTCGTAAATGATGTTGTAGTAGCGCAGATCGATACCGTTGTGCTCGGCCAGTTTCTTGGCGCTTTGCTCGGCGCGTACGTTAAAGCCGATAACGACTGCACGCGAGGCAATGGCCAGGTTGACGTCGCTTTCAGAGATACCGCCTACAGCGGCATGCACCACCTGCACTCGGACTTCGTCGGTGGACAACTTGACCAGCGAGGACACCAGCGCTTCTTGCGAACCCTGCACGTCGGTCTTGACGATAAGCGCCAGGGTTTGCGTGCCTTCGCCAATGTTGTCGAACATGGATTCGAGCTTGGCCGCCTGCTGGCGCGCCAGCTTGACGTCGCGGAACTTGCCTTGACGGAACAGGGCGATTTCGCGCGCCTTGCGTTCATCGCCCATGGCGATGACTTCGTCGCCCGCGGCGGGCACATCGGTAAGGCCCTGGATTTCAACAGGAATGGATGGACCTGCGCTGGTAACCGGCTTGCCGTTTTCATTGAGCATGGCGCGCACCCGGCCAAAGCTTGCGCCGGCCAGGACCGCATCACCGCGATTCATGGTGCCGCTAAGCACCAGAATAGTGGCGACAGGACCGCGACCCTTGTCGAGGCGGGCCTCGATGACGATACCCTTGGCAGGCGCATCGACAGGCGCCTTGAGTTCAAGGATTTCAGCTTGCAGCAATACGTTTTCAAGCAGGTCGTCGATGCCTTCGCCTGTTTTGGCCGACACGCCAATAAATGGCACATCGCCGCCGTATTCTTCGGGCACAACCTGTTCGGCAACCAATTCCTGCTTGACGCGATCGGGATTGCCATCGGGCTTGTCGATTTTGGTGATGGCGACAACCAAAGGCACACCTGCTGCGCGAGCGTGGTGTATGGCTTCTTTGGTTTGCGGCATCACGCCGTCGTCGGAGGCAACCACAAGAATTACGATGTCGGTGGCTTTCGCACCACGAGCGCGCATGGCGGTAAACGCCTCGTGCCCAGGGGTATCGAGGAAGGTAACCATGCCGCGTTCAGTCGTGACGTTATAGGCGCCGATATGCTGCGTAATGCCACCTGCCTCGCCCGACGCCACTTTGGCGCGGCGAATATAGTCAAGCAACGAGGTCTTGCCGTGATCGACGTGACCCATGACGGTAACCACCGGCGCACGTGGAAGTTCTTCGACTTCGACAGCTTCGGAAATTTCGAGAAAGGCTTCGGGGTCGTCGAGCTTGGCGGCAATAGCAATATGGCCAAGTTCTTCGACCACGATCATGGCGGTTTCCTGATCGAGCACCTGGTTGATGGTAACCATTTGCCCAAGCTTCATCAGATGCTTGATGACTTCAGCTGCCTTGATGGACATTTTGTGAGCCAAATCGGCCACGGAAATGGTTTCAGGCACATGCACTTCGCGAGCGATGAACTCGATGGTTTGTGGCTCTTTGCGTTCTGGTTGCGCATTGCGATTGCGACCGCGAGCATTGCCCTTGCCCTTGCCACCCGCACGCCAGCCATCGCGGCTGGGGCTGGCTGGAGGCGCATCGGCCTTGGCTGCCGGCTTCTTGCGCCCGCTGTCGTCGGTCCAGGAAGAAGAGACTTCTGTTGCCTTGACCGGTTTTTTGGCATCGCCAGCTTTACCCTCTTTTTTGGCGCCTTTGGCGGCGGCTGGCTTGTGCAGCGTTCCGGAAATATTGCCAGCCTCGGGCTCGGGCGCTTTAAGCACCTTGCGAGGACGACTGAGCATTTCACGCAACGCGGCGGCTTCGGCTTCTGCCGCACGGCGAGCGCGCTCACGCGCTTCGTCGACCACAGGCGCCGCGGCGGGAACACGTTTGAAAGCGGTTTTGGCTGGTCTTGCTGCTGTAGCAGCGGTTTTGACCGGCGCCTTGTCGGCAGGCTTGGCAGCAACTGGTTCGACTGGAGCAACAGGTTCTGCCGGCTTGTCGGCCTTGGCGGGAGCTGCTGGCTCGCTTGCTGCGGCAGGCTCTGGAGACGAAGCAGCGGCCTTGTCGGCAACTGGAGCAGTCTCGACGGGCGCAGGCTGGGCTTGCGGCTCGACAGCAGCTTGAGCAGGCGTTACAGGCTCGGGCTGAACAACAGGTTCGAGCTGAACAATAGGCTCGACCTCGGCAACGGGCTCTGGAGCCGCCGGCGCAGCGGCAACTTCTGGAGCAGGTTCCGATGCGGCAGGAGGAGCCGGAACGTCAGGCACCTGCGGCGCTTGCGCAACCGGAGCAGCCTCGGTTTGAGGCGGCGTCACTGCGGCAACCACAGGAGCAGCGTCGATAGCAGCAGCCACTGGAGGCAGTTCAGGCTCTTGGGCCTTGGCCGCCTCGGCAATCAGCTCAGACGGATCACGTTTGACGAAGACTCGTTTTTTACGCGTTTCGACCTGAATCGTGCGCGAACGGCCAGAGCCATCCGCCTGCCGGATTTCGGAGGTTTCGCGGCGAGTCAGTGTGATCTTTTTGCCCTCGGACCCACCATGGGCGCGGCGCAACGACTCGAGGAGTTTCGCCTTATCTGCGTCAGTGACGGCATCGTCAACCGACTTGAGTTCAATGCCGGCAGAACGCAACTGATCCAGCAGTACATTCGCAGGCATTTTCAGTTCAACAGCGAACTGGGCGACGGTGTTACTCAGCATTCGACTCTCTCTTGCTTACTACAACTATTTTTCAATAAATACACCCTGACTTGTCCAGCCTGGGCATCAGGCTTCTTCGTCAAACCAGTGGGCCCGAGCGCGCATAATCATTTGACTAGCCTCGTCCTCGGTCAAACCGGTAATGTCCGACAGCTCATCGGTTGACAATTCAGCCAGATCGTCGAGGGTAAGAACCTCTTTTTCGGCCAACTTGGCAACCAGTTCGGGGGTAATCCCTTGTACTTCCAACAGATCCTGCGCTGTTTGCACGCGCTCTTCCTGGGCGATGGCTTCGGTCAGGAGCGCATTACGGGCGCGGGTTCGAAGTTCGTTAATGGTGTCTTCGTCGAAGGCTTCGATTTCGAGCAATTCCTGCAAAGGCACATAAGCGACTTCTTCAAGGCCTGTAAAGCCTTCATCGATAAGAATATCGGCGACTTCTTCATCGACATCCAGTTTGCTGGTAAAAGCGGCGCGTAAGATTGCGCGTTCTTCTTCCTGGCGATTCTGGTTTTCTTCCGGCGTCATGATGTTGATTTGCCAGCCGGTGAGTTCGGACGCCAGACGGACGTTTTGGCCACGCGCGCCAATTGCCTTGGGCAGATTTTCGGCGTCGACCACGACATCCATGGCGTGCTTGTCTTCGTCAACGACGATGGACTCGACATGAGCCGGGGCAAGCGCCCCGATGACGAATTCGGCCGGATCATCCGCCCAGAGCACGATATCGACCTGTTCTCCGCCTAGCTCGTTGCGAACGGCGGTAACACGCGAACCGCGCATGCCTACGCATGTACCGATGGGATCGATGCGTTTGTCGTAGGCCACGACAGCGATCTTGGCGCGTACGCCTGGGTCGCGGGCGGCCGCCTTGATTTCAAGCAGGCCTTGTTCGATTTCGGGCACTTCGTTTTCAAACAGCTGGCGTATGAATTCTGGCGCTGTGCGCGACAGGATTACCTGCTGCCCACGCGCAGTATGATCGACCTTGAGCACCCAGGAGCGTACGCGGTCGCCCACCCGGATGTTTTCTTTGGGGATCATTTCAGTGCGTGGCAGGCGGGCTTCAATTTTGCCGGTTTCGATAATGGCGTCGCCCTTATCCATGCGCTTGACTGTGCCCGATATGATGTTTTCACCGCGATCGAGGAAATCGTTAAGCACTTGTTCGCGCTCGGCGTCGCGGATTTTTTGCAAGATGGCTTGCTTGGCTGCCTGCGCACCAATACGGCCGAACTCGATGGGTTCGAGCGCATCTTCTATGTAGTCGCCAACTTCTATTCCATCGACGATTTCCTGAGCCTCGGAATAGAGCTCTTGCTGATCGGGCTCTTGCAGGCCGGCATCGTCAGGCACGACCAGCCAGCGCCGAAAGCCTTCGTGCTCGCCGCTGCTGCGATCGATGGACACGCGGATATCGGCATCTTCCTTGAAACGCTTTTTCATGGCAGACGCCAAGGCGCTTTCCAGTGCTTCGAAGACGACTTCGCGCTCTACGTTTTTCTCACGCGCTAAGGCGTCGACCAGTAAAAGAATTTCGCGACTCATCGCTTTTTACCCTTGAAATCAATAATGGGATCCAGCTTGGCTCGGTCAATGTCGTCGAAGGTAAAGTTTAAAACCTGGACTTCACCAGGCTTGGACTCGAATTCGAGTCCAAACACAGGAGCAGCGGACGTATCAGCGGGCTCGTCGGCAACACGCAATAGGCCAGCATAGACCTTGCGATTATCGACAGCCTCGCGCAACCTGATTTCGATGCGTTCGTTGGCGAACCGGATGAAATCCGCAACCCGCTTTAAAGGACGATCAATGCCAGGCGAACCGACTTCAAGGCGCTTGTAATCGATGTTTTCCACTTCAAACACCCTGGACAGCTGCTTTGAAACCTGTTCACAGTCTTCGATTCGAACACCTTCGGGGCGGTCGATAGTTACGCGCAAAAGCCCCAGCGGAGCACGCTCCACGTCGACGAGCTCGATATCCATACCGGCCAAAGCCTCTTGTGTTAAAGCGAATATGTCTGCCATAAAATCCAAAAAAAATGGGCTGTATGCACCAGCCCACTGTTATCACGTCACTAGCCGTATCCAGGCCACTTATGCCGGAACCAACCATGAACGCACTCGAAAATGTGCTGCTACATTGCCAAACGCCCGACATCTGCCTGACTGCTTGCGGGCATCTACCCCGCTACTTGCGGGCATCTACCTGGCTACTTGCGGGCACCTAATTAACTGCTTGCGCATACCTTGCGCCCACACCGACAAAAACAATATAGCTGTAAAGCCCTACATTCTAACAGAAAATCAGAAAATTTCCTGCAATCACCGCAACTTACATTAAAAAAGCCACACATGACACCTGAGCGGGACACCAGGGGTGAGTAATTGGGAGCCAGAAAGCAACAAGCCGACTGCGCCTGAACAGTCGAAGACCGTGGGTCGAATTAGCGCCACAGGCGCGTAATCCGACAAACAGACGACGTTAAGCATGTGCCTTTCGGCTTAACGGCCCCGACCGCCCAGTTTGCCCAACTGCGACTCGTGCGCCGATGCACCGCGCGGTTGCCAGTCGTCGCCACGCGGCGACGCCGCCCGCCGTGACCGTTCAGCCGACTTCCCAGCGCCAGCCGATCGGGAAGCACCAGCCGTTTTGGACTTGGCTTCGCCATGCTGACGAGGCCCGGCCGAGGCCCCGGCACGGGCGCCAGGACCACGACGACGGGTTTCGACCACAGCGGCGCCTGCCTCGGCCTTGGGCGAGCGAGCTGGCCCAGCCGGTTTCCTGCCCCCCCCCTTGCCGACCGCCCCTTTGGCGCCACTTTTGCTGCCCGGCTTGCCGCGTCCGCCCGTGGCATTACCGCCACCTGGATGCCCATTCGCCAGGCCGCCGCTGAACGCCTGCCCGGTGCCATAGGGATCAGACGGATAAGCCTGGGCGCTGGCGCCTCGCTGCACCCGCCCGCCCGATAGCTTGCCACCACGGCTGACCTTGGCGCCATTCATGCCATTGCGTTCCATCGTGCCATATCCAGGAGGTAAAGCGCTGTCGTGCGAAATCGGCTGACGCTCGCCGCGCCCGCCTGCACCCGCCTGCCCTTCACTGTCGTCATCACGCAACAAACCCAGCTGCAGCATGAGCGCAGTCACGATGGAAGCATCAAGCTCTTCCCAGCGTCCACGACGCAGATTGCGCGGCAAGACAACTTCGCCAAAGCGGGTACGGATCAGGCGGCTGACTGTAACACCCGCCGCCTCGAACATACGGCGCACCTCGCGATTGCGCCCTTCTTTCAAGGTGACGCGATACCAGCGATTGCTGCCTTCACCACCCAGGTATTCGAGCATGCCAAACTGGGCCATGCCATCTTCCAGCTGTATGCCCTTAAGCAAACTATTACGCTGCTCTTCGCCAAGTTCGCCCAATACCCTGACCGCGTATTCGCGCTCGGCGCCATAACGCGGATGCGTCAGGCGATTGGCAAGCTCGCCGGAAGTCGTCAGTATCAGCAAGCCTTCAGTATTCAAATCCAGACGACCTACCGACAGCCATTTCCCCACACGCATCTTGGGCAAGCGAGCAAAAACAGTGGCGCGACCTTCAGGATCATCGTGACTGACAATTTCACCAGCAGGCTTATGGTACAAAATAATGCGCGGCGGCTTCAAAGCACTGGGGCGCGTAACCGGACGGCCATTCACACGTACCTGATCGTTGGCGCCTACGCGCTGGCCGATATGGGCAGGTTCGCCATTGACTGAAACCCGGCCAGCGATGATCAGCTCTTCCATTTCGCGGCGCGACCCTACACCAGCATCAGCCAACACCTTATGCAACTTGGGCATCAGGACATCGCTGCTTAAATACTTACCCAGGCGCTGGGTCATTTTGGCCGCGCCATCCAGATAGGCCAGTGCCAGCTCGGCCTCTTTTTCGCTTTCGGCATTACTGCCCTGGCCATGCTGGCGCCCTGCTCGCGCGGGAGCACTGCCTGCCGAAGCATCCTGGCCGGCGTCAGGTGCTGCCTTGGTGCGCCGGGGCGCGCGAGCCGCCGGAACGCCTGCCGCCGTCTCGGTGGCGGCGGGTTTGGTTCGGCGCGGCGCACGCGCCTTGGTAGCCGCAGCCGGAACGGTTGCTGTTTCAGCCGCCTTGCTGCGTCGAGGCGCACGCGGCGGCTTGGCAACAACTGACTGCTCTGCGGCATCAACCGTATCAACTACCTGCCCGGCATCCACCGCATTGCGGTTCTCTGGACCTTCGGGTTGCGCGTCGCCACGACGGCGGCGAAAAGGTGTTCTCAGCTTGCGGCCACGGCCTCGTGGCGTCGCCGAGGCATCATCGGCATTCGGCGCGGCAAGAACCACCGCATCACCCACCGGCGAGCCATACTCATTGCTTTCAGTCATTTTCTTTCTGGTACTCCATATGTATCTGTTCGTCTGGCAAGGCAACACCTTCACCAGGGCTGTTAGTTGTATCAATAATGTGTTGTTCGGTATGCTCAGCGCCCGCTTCTGGCTCGGACGTTGGCACAGATTCCACCTGCGCCGCGGGTACGAGCTCGAGCTCCAGGCCAGCCAGAGAGGCCACCGCATCTTGGGAATCGAGTTCGGGCAGCTCATCGAGCGCACGCAAACCCAAGTCGTCGAGAAACTGGCGGGTAGTACCCAGCAATGCAGGCCGGCCAGGCGCATCACGGTAACCCAGCACTTCTATCCAGCCCCTGTCCTCGAGGGTACGGACTATTTGTGTAGACACTGTTACCCCGCGAATATCTTCGATATCGCCCCGGGTAACCGGCTGACGCCAGGCAATGATGGCCAGTGTTTCCAGTACGGCGCGGGAATACCTAGGCGGCTTTTCCGGATTCAGGCGCGCCAGGAAACGCTGCATTTCAGGCCGGCTCTGGAAGCGCCAACCGCTAGCCAGATTAACCAGTTCAAGACCTCTTTCGTTCCAATCCAGTTGCAAGACCGCCAGATGACGGCGCAAGTCATCGCTTGAAAAATCTTCCGTCGCAAACAGCTTGCGCAACTCTGCCACAGACAAGGGCTGGTCGGCGCACAGCAGCGCAGCTTCCAATACGCGGATGATCTCGGTATCTGTCATTAATTACGGGGCATGCGCCTATTCATTTGCATTAATTCCTAGCGTGGGCTACTATTCTTTACTCAGACGCGGGGTGGAGCAGTCTGGCAGCTCGTCGGGCTCATAACCCGAAGGTCACAGGTTCAAATCCTGTCCCCGCAACCAGGTTTCCAAAAAGGTCAATTGCCAAAAGCGATTGGCCTTTTTTCATGGCTGCCACTTTCACCGCAAACACAATAACCCCAGCCTTAGTACTGGCGGCGCAGCATGACGCCGCAGCGCGCGCGCCCAAGCCCATGCGGGTTGCACCAGTTTCAGAGCTATCGGTTATATGCGAAAAAGTAGCCATCGTTCTTATTTCATTGCATAGCGTTTACGCCGCTCTTTTGCGCCTGAGCCTTGAGGGCCCTGCGCAAGCTTGCCAAATATAGGCGGCGACTGGCTACTGTGAAATATTATGGTTCGAGCGCTTGCAATACACTGACCGAGATTCGCCGATAGACGGACGACTACCTGGCGTGAATTCAGGCGCCTGCTTAACAATTATTCAATTTATATTGCGTTGGCCGGAAGATGGGATCATTACGGACCATAGCCAGCAGGTGATCGTGGGTTGCCTGTTGTTGAATCAACAACTGCGGCAAACACAACAAGGCAGCAATGTTTATTGGCAAAGCGCCCAACCTGTGGCAGTAATGGTGTCATTACACCACTGGCAGGCAGCTAATGCAACACTTCACTGAACAAAGTTGCCGCCAGACGACACTAGCGACAGGCCGTCAGGTATAAATTTAGCAATTTCCTGTTGAATCCGCTCGCCTGCCGTTCCCCTGAAAATCAGCACCAGCACTGAAACCTGACTGCCTTCGACGGCCTGCATATGGCGAACATCGTGGACCGCAGGCTCGATCAGTTCAATAGGATACAGTTCGCGGTGCACGCCATGAATGGCGCTGGCCTGGTCCTGGCCAAGAAACCACAACACGCCTTTAATACGCAGCAGTTCGAGTTCGGCATCTGTGTGTAGCAGATCAACGACCTTGATAAACCCGGCCCTGGGCACAGGCATATTCCAGGTCATGGTCAACGCCTGTATATTGCCGTGGGCAAACGGCAATTGGCGGGCCCCGCGCCCAGTCCACAAGCCTAGCCGCCCCGATGAATGCGGCATGCCTGCGCGCAAGGAGCCTGCTTCCAGCAGTTCCAGCAAACCAGGCTGGCTTTGCGCAAGATACTGCCTTGCCTCGGGATTCAAAGAGGTCAATTCATGCTGCAACGCAAGCAGCCTGCCGTTGTTCACGAGATCGGTTTTACTGATGACCAGCGCATCGCCGAGCACGGCCTGCTGAACAGCAACGGGGTCGCGGCGTAATTGCTCTGCCCCATACGCGGCGTCAATGACAGAAATGCAGCCGTCATAGACAAAACGGTCGCTGAGAAAAGGCTCGTATTTGAGGGTATAAATAATTGGCACCGGATCGGCAATGCCAGTGGTCTCTATGATTATCCTGGAAAACGGCGGAATTTTCTTTTGCAAGCCGGCCATGAAAAGCCCTCGCAACGCGTCGACCAGTTCGCCACGCACTGTACAGCATAGGCAACCAGAATCAAGCATGACGACACCTTCACTGACATGCCTGACCTGGGCATGCTCTACGCCTATGGCACCTAGTTCGTTGACAATAACAACCACGCGCGCTGCGGCTGCGGCGTCGGCCGCACTGGCGCCAGGGGCCGACAGCAAGCGATTCAGCAGGGTGGTTTTGCCGCTACCCAAAAAGCCAGACACCACGGTGACGGGGATCTTGTTGCTCATGAAACGCCCTCTGCCACATGTCTGGCACTTGCTTGATTAGTCTTGTTTGTCAGATTACACGCTTGGCGCTGATCCGGCCAACGATCTTCGGCCAGTTGCTTAAGCAGCTGCTGTTTTCTGCCACACTACAATAGTACCCAGAGCCTGGGCAACAGCCAGGCCACGCCGTTTTCCTGGTCGAGTTCAATAAAGCCATCAATTTGCCACTAACATTCAATCTGATTCATCGCCTGAAAGATATTAACGCCAGCCAATGGAATCAATTGGCCGGCGATCACCCTTTACTACGCCACGAGTTTTTACTGGCACTGGAAGAAACTGGCTGCGCATCGCCAAAAACAGGCTGGGCGCCGCATTACCTGCTGCTGCATCGTGGCGATGCCCTGCAAGGCGCCATGCCGTTATATATGAAGTCGCATTCCAGGGGTGAATATGTTTTCGATTATGCCTGGGCGCAGGCTTTCGAGCAGCACGGCCTGGCCTATTATCCAAAACTGTTATCAGCCATTCCCTTTACACCGGTGCCCGGCCCACGCTTGCTGGCTGCTACCCATGCCGACCGGGTATTGCTGGCTCGCAAGGCTATCGAAATCACGCGTGACAACGGCATTTCGTCACTACATGTGCTGTTCCCACTGCCGCAAGATCAGCAAGCCCTGAAAGAAGCGGGTTTCCTGTTTCGCGAGAACGTGCAGTTTCATTGGTTCAATCAAGGCTACGCCAGCCTGGACGATTTTCTGGCGAATTTTAGCCAGCAAAAAAGAAAGAAAATCAAACAGGACCGGAAAAAAGCAATACAAGCCCAGGTGGGCTTCCGCTGGTTGCAAGGCGATGAAATCGACGATATAACTTTGCGCTTTTTTTATCGCTGCTATCACCAGACCTATATGGAACATGGCAATGCACCATACTTGAGCCTGGATTTTTTCATGGAACTGCGGCGCACCATGCCTGCCAGCATGGTGATAGTACTGGCCGAACAAGGCGGCGAACCGATTGCTTCGGCATTGAACATACGTAGTCGAAATACCTTATACGGCAGGTATTGGGGCAGTGTACGGTTCGTGTCGGGCCTGCACTTTGAGACTTGCTACATGCAGGCCATTGAGTTTTGCATTGCCAATAACATTGCGGTATTCGAAGGTGGTGCGCAAGGCGAACACAAGCTGTCACGCGGGCTGCTGCCGGTGCCAACCTGCTCCGCCCACTGGATACGGGACGAACGCTATGCACGGGCGATCAGCGATTTCCTGGATCGGGAAACATCTGGTGTAGAGGCGTATATCAACGAACTGCAGGAGCATAGTCCGTTTAAATCATCAATATAATGTTCATTGATGGAGGTGTTTTGCACTATGGCATGTCATTCTTAATGTACGGGGGCTCGAACCCTTATGTTCAACGAGCCCCGATCAACCCTGCGCTGCAAGTGCCTTTACTTACTCCATCAGATCGATTTTCGCATCATGGATTACCTTCTCCCATTTTCGGATTTCACTCTCGACAAAAGTGGAAAATTCCTGGGGCGAGCGGGAAACAGGATTAATGCCCATCGACTCCAGCCAGTTGCTGACCTCTGGCAAGGCGGTAACGCGAGCGAGTTCCTTCGCCCAGGCGTCGGTAATATCCTGAGGCATACCTGCCGGCCCTATGAACCCAACCCACGACGTCACGAAGTATCCGGGATACTTTTCACTGATGGCGGAAACTTGCGGTAGCGATTTAAGCCGCTCTTCGCTTGATACAGCAATGAACTTAAGCTTCTCTGCATCCACTTGCGGACGAATCAAAAAGACGGAATCAAACGTTAAATCAACCTCGCCAGCTATACTGGCCATAACGGCTGGACCGCTGCCTTTATAGGGCACATGCACCATATCAACGCCAGCAAGGGACTCTAGAAGCTCACCTCCAAGGTGCGCGATCGCGCCATTTCCCGAAGACGAATACGTCAAACTTCTTGGCTTTTTCTTTAGTTGGCTTACCAGTTCATCCATCGTATTTACTGGCGTCTTGGGATTGGCTGCAATAGCCATTGGAATCATGCCCGCCAAGCTGATATACGTAAAATCTTTAAGCGTATCGTATGGCAGCGACTTATAAAGTGATGCATTACTTGTAACGCTAGCCGTCCCCAGAACAAGGGTATACCCATCTGGATCAGCCTTTGCGGCCCGATTCAGCCCTATCGTTGATCCGGCGCCCGGACGATTTAAAACAACGACGGGAACCCCCCAGTTTTGGGAGATTTTTTCCCCATAAAGCCGCGCGATAGGGTCGATTGCCCCACCAGGCGGATAGGGCACAATTAAATTAATAGGCTTACTGGGAAACGGCGCCGCAAAGCTTGCCGAAGAAAACATCAACAACGCTGCTGCGATATTTTTTATTTTCATACTTGCTCCTGACCCTCTTTGAAATGTTTTTTACGCTATAAATTGGAACATGCCAACGCCCAGCCGCAGCGCCGCCATGAAGCCTAGCATTACGCTTGCATAAAGCGTGAATCCTAAACATACTGGCGAGTATACTACCACCTAAGCACATCGCAATCATGCTGACACAACGATATCTATCACCATGAATTACATCAATAAAATAGAAACATACTGGTCAGTCAGCTTCTAAACTGGACTTGATTCTTTAGCTGAAGTATTTTTGGCTTAAGCGTTTATGCTACTTGCCGATGCTGTCCGATTCTGGTGACGTTGCGGCAAAAACTGACAGCAAGGTTTTGTTTTCACCAACAGCCTCACCAAACCACAAAAAACAATACCCACGCCGCACAAAACGGTATCGTTCCCAGTGCCACCAACCCCAAGGCCGTAATGCGCGGCGCCATGGCTGTTGTACGGCTGGTGATTAAGCGCCATACCAGACGGAGGCTCCACAGCATAGCCAGGCTTAATAAACCAAACCTCGCCCAAGGAGCCCAAAACAAGGACACACCTTCGTGCTTCAACAACGTCAGGGTGGTCGCCGACAAGCCCAGAAACACACCTGCTCCGGCCACCGGAATAAGGCCTAGCGCCAGCTTATGCAGACTTTGACTTGCACCTGGCAAATACCCGCCATCAGCCTGCCGCACTCCCGGCTTGCTTGACAAGGGAAGCAGTTTGTCGGCGGCCCACAAACCCAAATATACCGGACCGCCTACACACACGGCAGCACCAAAAATGAACGCCAGAATAATACTGCCGTCCAGCCAACTGAAACTATCGTTGACATCCGGGTAATGCGTCAATAAAAACCAAGGCGCGTTTTGCGCCAACGGCCAGTAGATGTCATGGTCTACCAGCCATGTGGCCGCCGCCTGCTTCAACACCACAAACCAGGGACTGGCGCTCCATAAAAACGCCCCCACCGCCAAACCCATTAGCCCAAAGACGATAAGCGCTGTTTGCCAGCCATCGCCGTGGGCAATGTCAACTATTTCCGCTTCGGGCGATCGTGGCGTCAACCGTATGGCTCCACGGTAATCGCTGCAGCGGCCGCACATATGGCAATCAGCCGCTCCCTGCATATGCCGCAAAGGCACCAGCGGCGCACAGTTGATGCCGGCCGTGCGCCGCACCGGATTGCGCCAAGCGTCTTCATCAACCTTGTAATGCCAGGGAACCAGCTTGGCCAGCAAATTAAACACGCCATTCACCGGACACAGATATTTGCACCAGACCCGTTTATTGCGACCATACAGCCAGCCCACCACCATCGCGCCAACAGTAGAACCGCCCAGCACCGCCAGCACCGCCCACGGATATTGATAAACGCTCACCAACTGCCCATAAATGGTTGTCAGTGAAAACGCGACAAAAGGCCAGCCTCCCCAGCGCATCCACTTGGGTATTGCCCGACCTCTGCCATGCTCACTGGCCCATTCCGACAACATCCCTTCCGGACAAAACCAGCCACACCAGGCCCGCCCGAGCAAAGGCATGGAAACCAGCACAAAAGGCCACCAGATTCCCCAAAAGGCAAACTGCGCAAAAACGGTCAAATTATTGAAAATAGAAGCTTCGCGATCAGGCAGCGGCAACATGGCCGGAACGACCAGCAAAAACACATAGACCGCCACTATCGCCCATTGCATGGTCCGCAACCATGCAGCATGATCACGCAAAAAATCGGCAAACCTGGCGGCGCCATTTCGTAATGCCAAAGCCATGGCCACCCCTTCTTGCGTTAACAGAACCTAGACTATTGCCACTGGCGTACGCACCAAACGCAACACAAGCGCATCGGCATGCCGCAGCAAACGCCAGACAACAACCCAGTACAACACCCATATCAGCAGCTGCGACAAGGCCGGATACGCCCGATAGCCCGCGAAATCCGCCAGCACCTTGCCCACGCCCCCATTCGCATCCAGGAGCCAGGAGCTATCCCAGACCGGATCGATCAACACGGGAAGCACTTCGAGGGAAATCAAATGATCCAGACCCGAAACCAGTAAGGCACTGGCCAGCAGCAACAATAGAATTTCGGTGAGCTTGAAGAAGCGCCGCCAGGTTATTAGTTTGCCGCCCAATTGCAGCAGCCAGAAAGTAAAAAGCGCCGCCAAAAAGCCCAGTACGCCAGCCAGCACAAGCTGCCATGTGCCCGCAACCGATTCCCCAGCGGAAATAGTGCCATACAGAAAAACCACCGTTTCACTGCCTTCGCGCGCCACCGCAATCATGGTCAGCACAAACAGACCCCACCAGTTCGAACCAGTCATGTTCTGGCTGGCGCCATCCTGGAGCTCGCGCTTGAGGGTGCGTCCATGAAGCTTCATCCAGTACACCATTTGCACGACCAGCCCGCAGGCCACCAGTGCCATGATCGCCTGAAACCATTCTTGTCCTTCACCAGACAACCAGGAAGCAATGCCGAGTAAAACCAGAGCCAGGGCCAGAGCAAGCCCCAGCCCGGCTGCGACACCACCCCACAGCCAGGGCAGACCGCGACGACCCGCCGGGCTGGCGCTCAACCAGGTGAACAGTATGCCGACAACCAGCAATGCCTCAACACTTTCGCGCCAGACAATAAAAACGACTTGTTCCATAATGGCTTGCTTCAGGCTAGGGTTTAGGCATTACGACCAGAACACCCCTGGCATCCTGGTGAAAGTCATCGAAGAAAGGATATTCTCCAGGCCGGGAAATACTGAGAACAACAAAAGACGTCACCCCTGGCCCCAGGACTTTTTCTTTACGTAGTTGCAAGCTTTCAAATTCGACCGGCGCTTTGCTTTCGTTAGCCAGTACCAGCTTGAAACGCCCCGCTGGCACTTCGATCCGGGTCGGTTCAAATGTGCCGCCTTCTTTGAAAACCAGCGAAAAAACCGGCAGTTCGGCTGCCAGCGCAATATTGACCAGCCCGGTCAGCAAACACAGGGCCGCCAGACGACATGCGACCCAGGACATCAGTAGCCTCCCTTCTTGCCCGTGCCGGCATATACAAATTCGTATTGCACTTCGAACTTCTGGAACCAGGGCGCCACCCCTGTTTCCTTATCGACATGGCGTCCAAAGTGATTCATGTCATTGGCGTTTGGCGAATCAATGATAAAAGTCAGCTTGTATTTTCCAGGACCTTCCAGCTTGACGTTGTCGCCGTAATGCGGCCCATCGTTGGCCACCATGGGCATCAAATCGCCTTTCTGAATATGCGCACTGCCCTTTTTTTGCAATGCATACTGGATATTCAGATAAGGCGCCCAGGCACCTTCCGGCAGCCCATTTTTATTATCCGCCGTGGCATGGATGTCGGCCTCGAGATGAATATCCGAGTCCTTGGCATCACGCATCATGCCCGGAGGATCCATTTCAACTGGCTGCAGATAGACTGCAGCGACCTCCAGGCCATGCTGTTCAGCAGGTGTGCCTATAGGGTATTCCGCCGCAGCGGCGGGCAGTGCGCATCCGGCTCCTATCAGTATCGCGAGTAAATGCCTGCTCATATTGCCATTCCAACAGAAAGTTAATAAGTTTGATTCTCATTATTATGAAACATCAAAACTTACAACCATCTGACAATGAGCGCATCAGAGCAAGAAAAAGTGCAGTTTTTGAATTTTTTTGTGACGTGATTTGTCGGATTACGCGCCTGGCGGCGCTAATCCGACCTACAAACAACAGCAACCGGTTGTGCCCCTATTTTTTGTTTTTGGGTGGCGGCGCGGTGAAGGGAAATACGGTGAACATGCTGCGGGTCTGGTCTTGCATTTGGTCTTGCATCTGTACAAACAGGGTTTTGCTTTGGTCGATGTAGTTGCTCATCATGTTTTGCAGTACTGGGGCTTGCACATTCATGAACTGCGCCCAGGCTTCGGGACCGAACTGAGTGCCATATACCCCTTTGGATTGCTCGGCCATGCGATCCTGGATGTCCATGAAGGCCTGAATGTTTTTTTCGAGAAACGACCCCATTACCCCTTGCATGGCATGACCATAAAAGCGAATGATTTGCGCCAAGGCAACCGCCGAAAACATGGGTGCACCGCCACTTTCTTCTTCAAGGATGATTTGCAACAGAATGCTGCGAGTCAGGTCTTCGTTGGATTTGGCGTCAACAATCTGAAAAGTTTCGTTATCGAGCACCAATTGCTTGACGTCGACCAAGGTAATGTAGGTACTGGTTTTTGTATCGTACAAGCGCCTGTTTGGGTACTTTTTGATCAGACGGGCTGGTGGTGTAACTTGAGATTGCGTCATAACTTAGCCAAATACGTAAAAGCCGAGAAAAGCCAGCAGCGCAAAGCCCGTGACCATAACTGGAAACCAGCCACAAGCAAAGAAAACCTACCGGGTAAATATAAAACAAAAACGCAACAGCGTCTTCCGAGCGGATCGGCAAACACTGTTGCATGGCGGCACACCGCAAGGCTTAACCCATATGCAGCCCACCATTTAGCGAGAAGTCGGCGCCCGTGGCAAAACCGGAGTCGTCGGAAGCCAACCAGGCGACCATGGCGCCAATTTCTTCAGGCGTGCCCAGTCGCTTCACGGGTATGGTGGCAACGATTTTTTCGAGTACGTCGGGGCGTATTGCACGCACCATGTCGGTACCGATGTAGCCGGGTGAAATAGTATTGACAGTTACCCCTTTATTGGCAACCTCCTGGGCCAGCGCCATGGTGAAACCATGTATGCCTGCCTTGGCCGTTGAATAGTTGGTTTGACCAAACTGCCCCTTTTGGCCGTTGACCGAACTGATATTGATGATGCGCCCCCATTGCTGATCGAGCATGGTCTCGACAACCTGCTTGGTCACGTTAAACAAACTATTGAGGTTGGTATCGATCACGGCGCGCCAGTCTTCTTGGCTCATTTTGCGAAACAGGCCGTCGCGGGTAATGCCCGCGTTGTTGACCAGCACCGATACCGGGCCGAGTTCATCTCGTACTTTCTGGAAGGCATCTTCAGTTGATTGCCAGTCGGAGACATTGCCCACCGAGGCGTGAAACTTATAGCCCAACGCAGTTTGCTCGTCGAGCCATTGTTTGGCGTTGCGGCTGGGACCGCAACCCGCCACAACAATAAAACCATCTTTGGCCAGACGCTGACAAATAGAAGTGCCTATCCCCCCCATCCCGCCTGTCACGTAAGCAATTTTACCAGTCATTTTCGTGCTCCTTTTAAGTTGCTTTAGATGCTATGCATCTTTTCCTGCCTGTAATTCATACTGCTCTGACTTTTACGTAGTCTCCGGGAGCTGCCTGCAATGGCGTATAGCGTTTGTTACCCAGTTTTTCGCGGGCGTCCACCATGGGCCCAGACTGCGCGGCAAGCCAGGCGGACCAATCGGGCCACCAACTACCCGTATGCTCGGTGGCGGTATCCAGCCAGGCTTGCGCGCTGCCGGGGGCGTCAGTATGGAGAGCATCGGTGTCTTGCGCCCAGTAACTGCGGCGCTTTTTGGCGGGAGGATTGATCACGCCGGCAATATGCCCCGAAGCCCCCAGTACAAAACGCAGTGGCCCGCGCAATATATGTGTGCTGGCATAGGCTGCCTCCCAGGGCACAATATGGTCTTCGCGAGACCCATAAATGTAAGCCGGCATGGACAACACGCCCAGATCAATGGCATGGCCGTCTACTTTGACCCGCCCTGGCACCTTGAGATTGTTTTCAAGGTAGGTATTACGAAAATACCAGGTAAAAAATGGGCCAGGCAAATTGGTGCCGTCGGCATTCCAGAATAATAAATCGAATGCGGGCGGCGATTCACCCTTCAGGTAGTTACTGACGACATAATTCCACACCAGTTCGCTAGGCCGCAAAAATGAAAAGGTGGTGCCCAGTTCTTGGGCCGGCATTAGGCCGCCTGCACCTAATTGACGTTCGCGCGCCTGAGCGTGGAGTTCGTCGACAAAGACATCGAGCACACCGGTTTCGTTGAAGTCGAGCAGCGTGGTCAGCAAGGTAAGCGCCCCCACTTGCTCTTTGCCTTGCGCATGCGCCAGGGCCAGTGCGGACGACAACAAGGTGCCGCCCACGCAAAAGCCAAGGGCATTGATTTGTTTTTGCCCCGAGACATCGCACGCCACGTCGATTGCCTGCAACACACCGTGCTGGAGGTAATCGCCCCAGGTTGCGGTATCAATGCCATCGGTGTCGGAGGGCAAGGGATTGCGCCAGGAAACCAGGAATACGGTAAACCCTTGCGCAACCGCATGGCGTACAAAGGAATTATCGGGTTGGAGATCAAGGATGTAGAACTTATTGATGCACGGCGGCACAACCAGCAATGGCTTTTGATGGACCTTTTCAGTTAGCGGCGCATACTGAATAAGCTGCATGAGCTGATTCTGGTATACCACCACCCCTTCGGTTATGCCTACAGTCTTGCCTAGTTCGAAGCCAGATTCATCGGTTTGTGTAAGCCGCCCCTTTTGGAGGTCGTGAAGAAAATTGGTGATGCCTTTTTGCAGCGACTGGCCACCGCTTTCGACCAAGGCGGACTGGACATCAGGGTTGGTTGCCATGAAGTTGGAAGGCGACACGGCCTCGAGCCACTGCATGACCGAAAATCGAAGGCGGTTGCGTACGGGTTCGCTGACCTGGGCCGCATCCACCATTTGGTTCATGGCCTTGGCCGAAAGCAAGTAGGCATGTGCGGTGAGCAGGCTTGCCGGACTGGCTTGCCATGCCTTTGAAGCAAAACGGCGGTCAGCCGGCTTTTCAAGCGTACCTTGCTGCGCACTACTAGTTATACGCAACCATTCTTGTGAAAACTCGGCCTGTATCTGGGCGAGTTGGTCGGGTGCCACGCTTACCGGAATGGACCATTCGGATTGATAAGAAGCACTCATTTTTTTCATACCTATGTAGAGATTGACGCTTTATATCCATGGTGGATTGCATTTAAAAAGCTGTCAATCAGGGTAAGTCGCTACTCTGCTTTATGCATGCATAGCCATCTGTTTACTGGCTCAACCAGGCCACAGTAACCATACGGCCAGTACAAGCGGCACGCCTGTACGAGTAAAACAATTCTGACTGTGAATAAGAGCAGTAGCCACTGAGCTCGATGGATGACACCCCTGCCTGGTATAAGCGCCGGCGAGCCATCGCAGGCAAATCGGCCAGCCACTTCTGGCCTGGAATTTTCTCGGCAAAAAAAACTGCGCTATGCGGATCATGGGTGACGAAGGCCTGAAATACATCAGCGCCAACCTCGAAATGGCGCTGGCTGATCGCTGGACCCACCCATGCCCGCCACGGCGTGCCGCCTGGCACACGGCTGCGCAAAGCATGCAAGGTTTGCTCGAGTACGCCGGCAGCCAGACCGCGCCACCCGGCATGCGCCACACCCAGTGCACTGCCATCGGCACTGGCAATGACCACGGGCAAGCAATCGGCCGTCATGACGGCCAGCACCCGATTGCGCTGCGTCGTTATGGCCGCATCGGCGCTGGGCGGCACACACTGGCCACTCAGTTGTTGCTGCTTGAGGTGGTTATCGGCGTCAAGCACCTGCGCGCCATGAACTTGGTCGAGCCATAGAGGTTCATTTGGCAGGCCCGCGCGCAACAAACGGCGGTTGGCCAGGACATGCCCGGCATCATCGCCAGTATGCAGCCCTACATTAAGCGCCGTCCAGGGCGCGCCGCTGACGCCGCCTTCGCGTGTTGTGCAAAAATAGTTCACGCCACACCAGGGCAAGCCGGTAACCGTGGGCAAAGACGCGTCTGGGATCAGGATTCCCATACGACACCATCGAGCACCTGCTGGAAATCATCGGGTAACGGCGCCTCGAAAGAGACCCTGGCGCCGGTTGAGAAATCATCAAAGCTCAGGGCCCGGGCATGCAGCAACTGGCGCTGCGCCCCCCCAACCAGCTTGCCACCATAAAGAATGTCGGCAACCAGAGGATGGCGCATGCTCATCATGTGGACGCGTATCTGGTGCGTGCGGCCGGTTTCCAGACGACAGACCACTTCGGTGACGCGAATATCTTCATCCAGGCAGCCATCGCGCAGTGGCGAATAATGGGTGATTGCCGCTTTAGGAGCAATGGCGTTTTCAACCGCCATGCGCACCGGAACCCGCGCATCACGGCCGATCTCTTGGTTTACAGTGCCTGGCCGCGTCAGGCGACCATGGACCAGGGCGAGATATTCGCGGCTGACAGTGTGCGCCTGCAACTGCCTGATTAGATGAGTCTGGGCTTTGTCGTGGCGCGCCACCACCAGCAATCCGGAGGTGTCTTTGTCCAGCCTGTGCACAATGCCGGCACGCGCCACATGGGCCAGTTCAGGAAAGCGATGCAGCAGGCCATTCAGCAAGGTACCCTGCCAGTTGCCCGCGCCGGGGTGCGTAACCAGGCCCGCGGGCTTGTTGATGACTATCCAGTCGGAGCTTTGCGCCACCACGGTGAAGGCTATGGGCTCAGGCGTAAAGGCCAGCGATTCGGGTGGCTGCTGCTCCCAAACCACCAGCTTGTCGCCCGCCGTAACCATTTGCTTGATGCGCCCCGGTTGGCCATTGACCAGCACATGCCCGCCTTCTATCCAGCCTTGCAGACGGCTGCGTGAATGCTCGGGTATCAGCCGAGCCAGGACCTTGTCCAAGCGCTCGGGAAGCGCCTTGAAAGCGAGCTGAAACTCCAGCGGCTCGGGGGTCAATAAACTTTCTTTGGCAATATCTGTGTCAGGCATGGCGACAAATCATATAATCAGCCTGCAATGCTAACACCAAGGATGCTTTTTGTGACTCGTCTCGACCTCAATCTATCTCGATTCCCCGGCCTGAAACGGTTAAGTAGCGCCGTGCTTGTCCTTATTACCGTTGCCCTGATTGCCGGATGCGGCACCATCAAGGGCGAACAAGACCCAACCGCCGGCTGGTCCGCCGAGCGCCTTTACCAAGACGCTCGCACCGAAATCAGCGCTGGCAGCTGGAAAGATGCGCGCACCCGCCTGGAAGCCGTTGAAGCACGCTACCCCTTTGGGGGCTATGCACAGCAGTCGCTCATCGATCAGGCCTACGTCAACTGGAAAGACGACGAACCCGAACAGGCCCTGGCCGCGATCGACCGCTTTCAACAGCAATACCCAAATCACACGGGTACAGACTACATGCTGTACCTGAAAGGGCTAATCACTTTTACGCCTCCCAGCGCGTCGTTCACCAAAGTTACGAGGCAAGACCCAAGCGAACGCGACCCCAAGGGGCTGCGTGAATCTTACGAGTCGTTCAACGAACTCATCAAGCGCTATCCCGACAGCCGTTACACTGCCGACGCCAAGAAGCGCGTGATCTGGCTGGTTGACACCATTGCCCGCAACGAGGTGCATGTCGCCGAGTACTACTACACCCGAGGCGCATATGTAGCCGCCGTCAACCGCGCGCAAACCGTCATCACTGACTTCGAAGGCGTACCAGTCGCCGAGCGCGCCTTATATCTTATGTATCTGTGCTACGACAAGCTCGGCATGACCGAACTGCGCGACGACGCCAAACGCGTACTCGACCAAAACTACCCCAACTCCAGCTACTACGAAAAAGGCCTGGCCAAATCCGCCAACCAATGGAATCCCATCAACTGGTTCTAATCGCTTAACGGCAGCTGCCTGATATTAAAAAACCGCGTCTAGTGCGCGGTTTTTTTTGGTCTGCTGTTTGCCGGATTAGGCCCCTGGCGGCGCCAATTCAACAGATATTAATTTAAATCAATCAAGCGATTGCTTGATTAAAAGAAAAATGGAAAGTAAACTTATTCCATGCAATCCAAAACCAGCAACAAAACATCTGCAACAACTACTGACAAGGCGCCACGGGGTTCCGTGACGGCTGCGCACGAACCCTCCAATACAGCCCAGCCTGCTCCCCTTCGCCGTGGCAGGCCACGCAAAACCATGGAAGGAAGCGCACGGCGCAGCGAACTGATTGCGATTGCCGCACGCAGCTTCAGAACCAAGGGTTTTGATGCCACCACAACACGCGATATTGCCAGTGCCAGTGGCATGCAAAGCGGTTCCCCCTTCTATCACTTCAAAAGCAAGATGGATCTGTTATTTGCAGTCATAGACGAAGGAATGCGCACTGCGTTGCAAGGCCAGAAAGAGTCGCTTGCAAAACTGCCGGATCAGGCCAATGCCTGCGAACGCCTGCATGCACTGGTTCTGCATCACCTGCACGTACTGCTATCGCCAGGCAATGACTTCATTCCTGTCATGCTCTACGAACAGCGCGCCTTGCCCCCAGCTTTGCGCAAAGAAATCAACCATGCCAAAGACCGCTACGAGCAAGCCTGGAGGCAAGCTCTCCAAGAGCTCGAAGCCGACGGACGCTTGCAAACTAACGCCTCTCTTGCACGCCTGATGCTGTTCGGCGCCATGCACGGAACCCTGATCTGGCACAACAGAAAACAACCTTTGTCCCTAGACGCTCTCGCCAAGCAGTACATAGCAGTTTTCGTGACACCCCCTGAACGTGCTGCCAAAGCAATAACCTGAACAGGCATTACCCATGAATCAGCCTCACCAGCCATCCACGCCCATGACCTATTTCCCGCTTTACGAATCCCGCTGGAACGGTCAAAGCAAAATAGCCACCGAGCGCAAACAAGCCATGCAAGCGCGTATCGCACAGTGGGAAGCACTGGAAGAACGCTCTGCCAAAGCTTCGCTGCGCTCGCTCGCAGCTTTCGAGCGTCGCAAGCAATTGCTGCCGCGCCAGCGCATAGCGCTGCTGCTCGACGCCGGCAAGCCCTGGCTGCCACTGGGCTCGCTGGCGGGCTATGGCGTCGACCACACCGATCTCGAAAAATCCGTACCTGGCGGCGGCGTCATTGCCGGCATCGGCTGGATCAACGGCGTACGCTGCATGGTGGTTGCCAATGACTCAGGCATCAATGCCGGCGCCATGCACCCGATGGGCAGAGAAAAACTGCTGAGGGCACAAGACATTGCGCTGGAAAATAAACTGCCTTTCGTCTTCCTGGTCGAAAGCGCAGGAGCCAATCTCATGCGCTACCGCGTAGAAGGCTTCATCAGGGGCGGCATGCTGTTTCGCAACCTGGCCCGTCTTTCTGCCGCAGGCATTCCCATTGTGACCATCCAGCATGGTTCGGGTACAGCCGGTGGCGCCTACATGCCAGGCCTGTCGGATATCGTCATCATGGTCAAAGGCCGCTCACGAGCCTTTCTGGCCGGACCGCCGCTGCTCAAGGCTGCAACAGGCGAAATCGCCACAGAAGAAGAACTGGGCGGCGCCGAGATGCACAGCCAACTCACCGGGCTCGGCGAATATCTGGCAGAAGACGACCGACACGCCATTGGCATCGCCCGCCAAGTGATAGCAGGCCTGGGATGGGGCAACAGCACCTGCCCCGAGACCGATCCAGCGCCGCCGCTGCTGAACCCAGACGACTTGCTGGGCCTATTTTCAGAAGATTTGCGCCAGCCCGTAGATATGCGCGACGTCATTGCCCGCCTGACGGACCGGTCCGAACTGCTGGAGTTCAAGCCCGACTACGGTGCAAGCACCCTTTGCGTCCAGGCCAGGGTGTATGGGCACATGGTGGGCATCATCAGCAACAACGGCCCCATCGATGTCGCGGGGGCCAATAAAGCCACGCACTTCATACAATGGATGTGCAAGCTGGGCCAGCCCCTGATTTATCTGCAGAACACCACAGGTTACATGGTGGGCAAAGACAGCGAGCAGTCCGGCATGATCAAGCACGGCTCCAAGATGATCCAGGCCGTGACCAATGCGGCCAGGCTAATCCCCCAAATTACCATCCAGTGCGGCGCCAGCTTCGGCGCGGGCAACTATGGCATGTGCGGACGCGCATTCGAGCCGCGTTTCCTGTTTTCCTGGCCCAGTGCTCGCACCGCGGTCATGGGTGGCGAACAAGCCGCACAAACCATGCGCACCGTCACAGAAGCCGCCATGACACGCAAAGGCCTGCCGGTGGATCAAGACGCCATGCAGCAGCAGACACAACAAATCATGCATAACTTCGAACGCCAGGCCGACGTGTTCTACACCAGCGGCCAGATGCTGGATGACGGCATCATTCACCCCTGCGACACACGCGCCATCCTGGCACAGTGCCTGGCCATGTTTGCCGACGCCAACGCCCGCACGCTGCGCACCCTGCAGTTCAGCCTGCCGCGCATGTAAAGGCAAAGCCGCACTCACCCGAACCGCACATATACACAACGAGGAGACACCATATGGAATGGACTCATGAACATCTCGAAATCCAGCGCAGCCTGAAGCGCTATATCGAAGATCAAATCAACCCCTTTGTCGACGAATGGGAAGAGGCGGGCATCTTCCCCGCCCACCAAGTCTTCAAGGGCCTGGGTAAGCTTGGCCTGCTGGGGCTGACCAAGCCAGAGGAATATGGCGGCGCGGGTCTGGACTACTCTTATGCCGTTGCCATGGCCGAGACGCTCAGTCATATTCCCTGCGGTGGCATCCCCATGGCTATCGGTGTACAAACGGATATGTGCACGCCCGCACTGGCCCGCTTTGGCAGCGATGATCTGCGGCGTGATTTTCTGGCACCAGCCATTGCGGGCGACATGGTAGGTTGCATAGGCGTAAGCGAACCCGGCGCGGGCAGCGATGTATCGTCTGTCCGGACCTTTGCACGCACAGATGGCGACGACTACGTCATCAACGGCGAAAAAATGTGGATCACCAACGGCCTGCAGGCAGACTGGATGTGCATGCTGGCCAATACCAGCGAGCCCGGCTCCGACGGCGGCAAGCACCACAACAAAAGCCTTATCCTGGTGCCATTACGTGAAAACGGCAAGCTGCTACCTGGCATTTCAGTCAACAAAATTCGCAAAATGGGCATGCACTCCAGCGATACTGGCCATCTGCACTTCGACGACGTACGTGTTCCTCGGCGCTACCTCATCGGTGAAGAGGGCAAGGGCTTTATGCAGCAGATGCAGCAATTCCAGGAAGAGCGCATGTTCGCCGCCGCCTGCAATTCGGGCGGGCTACGCCGCCTAATCGACCAAACCATCGAATACGCTCAGCAGCGCCAGATGTTTGGCAGCCGCCTGGCAGACATGCAGTGGTTCCAGTTCAAGATGGGCGAACTGGCCACCGAGGTCGAAGCTTTACGTTCTATGCTGTACCGGGCTTGCGAACTCTACATTTCCGGCAAAGACGTACTGGAACTGGCCACCATGTGCAAGCTCAAGTCCGGCCGCACCAGCCGCCTGGTATCCGATACTTGCCTGCAGTTCTGGGGTGGCATGGGCTTTACCTGGGAAAACCGCCTCTCCAGGGCCTATCGAGACGGCCGGCTGGGTTCCATCGGCGGCGGCGCCGACGAAGTCATGCTCGGCATTCTGTCCAAGCTGATGGGCATCGCCAAAAAATCAAGGTCTTAATACATGAAGCGCATTCTCATCGCCAATCGAGGCGAAATCGCCAGGCGTATCATTCGCACCGCCCATGCCATGGGTATCGAGACCGTAGCGGTTTACTCTGACCCGGACTCCCAGGCACTACACGTACGCGAGGCCACGTTCGCCCATGCACTAGGCGGTGAAACATCCGCCGACAGCTATCTGCGTTTCGACAAACTGCTTGATGCAGCACAGCGCACAGGCGCAGACGCCATTCATCCCGGCTATGGCTTTCTGAGCGAGAATGCGCAGTTCGCAGAGGCGGTGATTCAGCAAGGTCTGTGCTGGATCGGCCCGCCACCGCAAGCCATACGCACCCTCGGCAACAAAGCCGCCGCCAAGGCGCTGGCCCGCACAGCGGGCGTGCCCTGCCTGCCTGGCTATGACGGCCAAGACCAATCGCAAGCCCTGCTCGCCGCACACGCCCAGCAAATCGGCTACCCCATCATGGTCAAGGCCGTAGCGGGTGGTGGTGGCAGGGGCATGCGCCTGGTATCCAACCCACAGGCCTTCGCCGATGCCCTGACCAGCGCCCAATCGGAAGCACTGGCCGGCTTTGGCTGCGACCACGTACTGCTGGAACGCGCCCTGCTCTCGCCCCGACACGTCGAAGTCCAGGTGTTTGCCGACCTGCACGGCCACTGTATCCACCTGGGGGAAAGAGACTGCTCAGTGCAGCGGCGCAACCAGAAAATCATCGAAGAAGCCCCCAGCCCCGCCGTGAATGCCGAGATGCGCGAGCGCATGGGGCAATGCGCCGTCATGTTGGCCCAGGCTGCAGGGTATGCAGGCGCCGGGACAGTCGAGTTCCTGGTGGAAGACGGTGAGTTCTTCCTGATGGAAATGAACACTCGGCTGCAGGTTGAACACCCCGTTACAGAAGCCATCACAGGGCTGGACCTGGTGGAATGGCAGATACGTATTGCACGTGGCGAACACCTCCCGCTGACACAAGATGCCGTGCGCTGGCAAGGCCATGCCATCGAGGTGCGCCTGTGCGCTGAAGATGAACAATTCGTCCCTTGCTCGGGCACAGTGGCGTTGTTCCAGTCGCCCAGCGCCACCACTTTCAAGGCGCAGCCGCCCGGAATAGGCCCGCAACTGCGTTTCGACCATGCCATCGAAGCGGGGCTTGCCGTCACGCCCTTCTACGACTCGATGCTCGGCAAACTGATCATACACGCGGCAGATCGCAATGCCGCCATTGACGGCTTGATCCAGGCACTGGGCAATACCCGGATACTAGGGCTGCCAACCAACCGTGCTTTTCTGGCCGCCTGCCTGGACCACCCCGACTTCCGAGCCGGCCAGGCACTGGTCCCTTTCCTGCAAGACGCCGCGTCACCGCTGCGCCAGATCCTGGCTGCACGGGAAGAAAGCGCACTGGTGCCTGCCGCGCTATCCACGCAAATCGCGCACCAAGGTCAGCAAAGCCTGCTTCCTTGCCCTCTTGAACGTCCCTTGCGCGTACAACACCGCGACAAGTCGCACGAACTAGGGCTACGTTTTGAAAAAAATGGGCGCACTCTGGTGCGCGACGGCAACGATACCGAACAATGGAACTGGCTGCCAGCCGCCCATCCGCAAGAACGTATGCGCTGGCGCAGCGCCAACGCAGAACTGGGCATTTACGCGGTCGAAATCAGCGCTGGCCAGTGGCATGTACAAACCAGCCTGGGGCAGGAGCTCTGGCTGGAAGACACCAGCACCAGCGCTGGCGCTCGCAACGACAGCAGCCAGGCGGCTACCGAACTGAGGGCGCCCTTCAATGGCCGGGTCATCCGCATTGGCGCTGCGGCGGGTGAATCCCTCACGCCAGACGACGCCGCCATTACCATCGACTCTATGAAGCTCGAACACATGCTGGCCTGCACAGCACCAGTAAAAGTCCTGGAAGTCCTGGTTGATCTCGAACAGCAAGTCACACGCGGCCAATTGCTGATGCGCTTTGAGTCTATTGGGTAAACACAGAAACATATAAAAAACGGAGCATCACTATGGCAACAAGACAACGACACCACAACGATCGCGTCATCATCGGCGGCGCATCGGGCTTCTGGGGTGACAGCAGTATCGGCCCAGTGCAACTAGTGCAAAGCGGGCGCCTGGACTATCTGGTATTTGACTACCTGGCCGAACTCACCATGTCCCTGCTGGCTAGCGCCAGGCTAAAAAAACCCGAGGCTGGCTATGCCACCGACTTCGTCACCACGGCTATGCGCCAGGTCCTGCAAGACGTAGTGCGCCAGGGCATCCGTGTGGTCGCCAATGCGGGCGGGGTCAACCCCGCGGGATGCGCCCAAGCGCTGCGAGCATTGGCAAAAGAACTGGGGGTGGAAGTCAAAGTGGCGGAGGTCCACGGTGACGACTTCATGCCTCAATGGCAAACGTACCGCGAAACAGCGGCGCCCACCGACATGCAAAGCGGCCTGCCACTGCCAGCTCAGCTTGTAACCGCCAATGCTTATCTGGGTGCGCTGCCCATCAAGGCCGCACTAGACGCCGGGGCCGACATCGTCGTCACTGGCCGCTGCGTAGACAGTGCCATCACGCTGGGCGTGTTGATGCACGAATTCCAATGGTCAGCCCAAGACTGGGATCGTCTGGCTGGTGGCAGTCTGGCCGGACACATCATCGAATGCGGCTGCCAGGCCACTGGCGGCCTGTTCACCGACTGGCGCGATGTACCCGACTGGCCCAACATCGGCTACCCCATCATTGAATGTGCAGAAGACGGCAGTTTTCGCGTAACCAAGCCCGAGGGCACTGGTGGCCTGGTCAGCGTACCTGTGGTTTCCGAACAACTGCTGTACGAAATCGGCGACCCGCGGCACTATATTTTGCCTGACGTAATCTGCGACTTTTCTCAAGTACACATGACCCAGGTGGCTCCCAATGTCGTGGACGTACGCGGCGCAATGGGCCGACCACCCACTGACACTTACAAAGTATCTGCCACGTTCACAGACGGCTTTCGCACGCAGGCACAGTTGACGATTATCGGACACGAAGCAACACAAAAGGCACAGCGCACGGCAGAGGCCATCTTGGCGCGAGTACGAACCAGATTCACGCAACTCGGGCTGCCAGACTTCAGCGCTGCTTACGCACAAGTCGTTGGCACGGCGCAATGCCTAGGTCCGCATAGTCCTGCCCTCGACCTATTCGAAGTTGTGATGCGCCTGGCTGTGCGCCACTCGCACAAAGAAGCGCTGCAGCTGTTCGTGCGCGAGATCGCCGCAGCAGGCACATCTTGGGCGCCAGGTACGACCAGTGGCGGCGGTGGCCGCGCCAGCGTCAGTATCAATCTGCGTCATTGCGCCTTTCTGGTGCCTAAAGAATTGCTGCAGCCCACGGTTGCTCTCGATGGCGCGCCAGTTGCACTGCCACTGGCTTGTCGTGCCGATGGCTCGCCCGAATTGTCCCCCTACCCATCCGGCCCTGAATTGGCGCCACAGCCACATTGGGTGCCGGTGCCGTTGCTGCGGCTGGCCCATGCCCGTAGCGGCGATAAGGGCAATCACTCCAACATAGGCGTAGTTGCCCGCAACACGGCCGACCTGCCACTGCTGCGCGGCCAACTCACCGAAGCAGCAGTGAAGCGCTATCTGGCGCATCTGGTCCAGGGTCGCGTAACGCGTTACGAGCTTCCTGGCATCGGCGCCCTGAACTTCCTGTGCGAACAGGCGCTGGATGGCGGTGGCATGAGCTCATTGCGCAACGACCCGTTGGGCAAAGGCATGGGGCAAACCGTGCTGGCCATGCCGGTGTACGTGCCGCCAGAGCACCCAGCCACAATGCAATAAGGCCTATCCACATGGAAAGCGGTATACACAGGAGACAGCCGTGACGCATTCATCTACGCGCGCCCAGGCACCTCTGGTAGATCCGGCGCGACAAATCATCCGCCGCATCACCCTGGGCGACATTCCAACGCGCTCGGCCAGGCGCAACGGGCAAGCCATCGCCCTGATCGATGGCGAAGAGCACATCAGCTACGCCGAGCTGGAAGCCACTTCCAACCAGTTTGCCCATTATTTGTTGCAAAGCGGATTACGGTCAGGCAACAAGGTCGCGATGCTGGCTGTCAATTCCATCGAGTTCCTGATTGCCGCCTTCGGCATCTTCAAGGCTGGCATGGTCTGGGTGCCTGTCAACTACATGCTGACGGGGCCTAACGTAAGCTATGTGCTGGAACATGCCGAGGTCAGCCGCGTGCTCATCGACTCTGCCCTGCTAGAACGCGAAGACCTACGCGCCGCCATAGATGCCCTGGCCCTAAGCGTACTGCCGCTGAGCCCCGGCCGCTTGCGGGGCCAGCCCACGCCGCTGTGCGATGCCATCGAGGGCCTGCCCTGCACCACGCCCGATGTGGACATCGACGATGACGATCTGTTACTGATCATGTACACCAGCGGTACCACCGGGCGGCAAAAGGGTGTAATGCACAGCCATGCGTCGGTATACAGCGCTCTTATGGCGAATGCCGCCGAGACCAAGCTCGATCTTCACTCTGTTATGTCCTGCACACTGCCACTGTTTCACTGCGCCCAGTTTTCTAGTGTGGGTGCAGGGTTGATTGCAGGCGCACGCCTGATCCTGCTGCGCAACTTCGATGCAGTGCGCTTCCTGGACGCCATCGAGCACCACCGCATCACCCATTTCTCGGGCCTGCCACTGATGTACGGCGCCATGCTGGCCCTACAGGAAAACAACCCACGCGACCTCAGCAGCCTGAAGCAATGCTCTTACGGCATGGCGCCGATGTCCAAGCCCATGCTCGAAAAGCTGATCAGCTCGTTCTGCCCCTCTTTCAGCCTGGGTAGCGGCCAGACCGAAGCCTTCCCAGTCACCACGCGCTTTCGACCCGAGCAGCAGTTGCAGCGCTTTGGCAGCTACTGGGGTACGGCCACCATGGTGAACGACCTGGCCATCATGAGCGATGATGGCCAGCTGCTGGAACACGGGCAAGTGGGCGAGATCGTGCATCGCGGCCCCAACATCATGCTGGGCTACTACAAAGACCCCGAAGCCACCGCCGCGGTAAGCCGCTATGGCTGGCATCACACTGGCGACATCGGGATGTTCGACCAGGACGGCCAGTTGCTGTTCCTGGATCGCACCAAAGATATTATCAAGACGGGTGGCGAAAACGTGACATCTATCAAGGTGGAAGAGGTTTTTCTACGCCATCCTGCCGTAGCCAACGCAGCCATAGTCGGGCTGGCACATCAGCGCTGGGGTGAAATGGTCACCGCCTTTGTCTTGCTCAAACCTGGCGCCAGCGTCAGTGAACAAGAACTGCTGGACTACGGGCGCGAGCACCTCGCCGGGTTTGAGGCCCCCAAACTTGTACAAATACTGCAAGAATTCCCCATGACACCTACTGGAAAAATACAGAAACATAAGATTCGCACCCAATTTTCCGGCCAGTTCGAAACGCACGGCATTAGCCACTAGGTTGCCTGCTTCGCTATTCCTTTAACCCCAACAATCAACGGCAGCCATAAGCCGTCTACAACGATACTCACAGGAGATACACCCACATGACCAAAACTGCACACAACCCCACCCGCCGTCGCTTGCTCGGCGGCGCTGGTACCCTAGGCCTCATGCTGGCGTTGCCCGGCACGGCCTCGGCCCAGGCCGATAAATTCCCCAACCGCCCCATCACACTCATCGTGCCATTTCCAGCAGGTGGTGTTACCGATGTACAGATGCGCGCCCTGGCTCGTGCGTTAGGCCAAGAACTGGGCCAAAGTGTGACCGTACTGAACCAGCCCGGCGTAGGCGGCTCGCTGGGCCCGGCAGCCATGGCGCGCAGCGCGGCGCCCGACGGCTATACCATCGCCATCGGCAGCGGAACGCTGTTCCGGCTGCCGCTGCTGCAAAAGGTCAACTTCGACCCCGCCAAAGACTTCAGCTACATCATCAACCTGACAGGCTTCACCATGGGCATCGTGGTGCGTACTGATTCACCCTGGAAAAACCTGGACGACCTGCTGGCTGACGCAAAGACTCGGCCCGAACAAATCAACTATGGTTCCACTGGCGTGGGCAGCAGTGGCCACGTCGCCATGGAGCGGCTGGCCAAGGCTACAGGCACGCGTTTTAATTACATACCCTACAAGGGTGGCGCAGAAGAAGCTACTGCGCTGCTTGGCGGCCATATCGATTTCATTTCCAATGCCGGCTGGGGCGCGCAGGTTACTGCCGGCAAGATGCGCCTGCTCGGCACCTACAGCGAACAGCGCCTCAAGCTTCGTCCCGACGTCCCCACGCTCAAAGAACTGGGCCACGACCTTGTCATTACATCCCCCATTGGCATCATTGGCCCACATGGCATGCCTGACGCTGTCGTCGCCAAACTGCACGATGCGTTCAAGCGTGTCATGAGCGACAGCATCTACCAGCAAGCGCTTGCCCAATACGATATGGAAGACTTCTACATGTCCAGCAGCGATTACCGCGCCTACGGCCTGGACCAAATGAAGCGTGAAAAGGTGTTCCTGGAACAGTTGGGCATCCAGTTGCAATAACATTTTTGTCACGCTGGTTTTGTCGGATTACGCGCCTGGCAACGCTAATCCGACCTACAAGCTTTGCCAGCCAAGAGCCTTATCCCAGCCTTATGTGCCCTGCTTCTTTCTTAAAAACGCCACCACCTGATCGGGCTCACGGGTACGTGCAAACGGAGGCAAGCCGCGCCACAGCAGTTTGCCATAGGGTTTTTCAACAATGCGGGCATCACCCACCATCAGTACGCCCCAGTCCTGTTCAGAGCGTATCAGCCGTCCTGCCCCTTGCTTCAGGGCGATGGCTGCTTCCGGCAACTGATACTCCATGAAAGGATTGCCGCCCTGGCTGCGGCATAAGTTCAGGCGAGCTTCCAGAACCGGATCATCGGGTGGCGCAAAAGGCAGCTTGTCGATGGCCACCAGGGTCAAGGCATTCCCGGGCACGTCTATGCCTTCCCAGAAGCTAGCGCTACCAACCAGCACCGCATTTTTTTCAGCCCTGAAGCGCTCTAGCAATACCCCCCTGGACGCTTCACCCTGGCGCAGCAACAAGCGTTCGATGTCGTCATCCTCGAAGTGCTCTTGCAAGAGTTCTGCAATACGGTCAACAGCCCGCAAAGTGGTGCATAAAACCAGCACACCACCGGAACCCGCCTTAATCAGAGGCAGCAGGGTGCTTACAAACTTTTCGTTGAACTCCCGGTCACTGGGCAGCGGCAGGTTCTTGGGCACATACAACACCCCCTGGTCAGCATAGTCAAAAGGTGAGTTCCAGCTTTCTGTACGAGCGTCCCACAAACCCAGCTGCCGCACGAAATGACTGAAATCGCCATTGACGGACAGCGTTGCCGACGTCAGCACCCAGGCTTGCTCTTTGCTGCGGTAACGGGAAAAGATTTGCGCCACCGACAGCGGTGCGCTGTGCATGCGCATATGGTGCAGGCTGTGCTCCACCCAACGCACGGCGGCACTGGCTGCTTGATTGTTATCAGAGGCGCCATCCGTCGGTGGGGGCTTGAGCGTGTTATTGCCTTGGCGGTCAGGCTGGCTCCATTGGTACAACTTGGCCCGAATATCGGTGCAGGTTTTTTCCACTGCGGCCAGATCAGGGTGTTTTTCGCTGACCACACCCAAGAGCGCCACGCTGCCATCCAGCACAACCAGCATCTCGGCCAATGCAGCATCGAACTCGGCGGCATTGGGTATGGACTGAAACGTGGCTTTGCGCCCTGGCAGTTTGTCGATGGGCGCAGCGGCCAGGCGCAGTTCGCGTGCGGCATGCTCGATTCTCTTGCCCGCTTCGCTCCAGTTGGTGGACTCGCGCGCATAAGCCAGACCGGCCGCCTCGGTGGCGCGCGCCAAATCAAGCAATTGGTGCGACGATACGCTGGAACCCAGAAAACGCGTCGCGACATCAGGCAACTGATGCGCCTCGTCAAAGACCACCAGATCAACTGTCGGCAAGAGTTCTGTAATGCCTTCTTCACGCAAAGCCAAATCAGCCATGAACAAGGCATGGTTCACCACCACCAGGTCGGCATCCTGTGCCTGCCGACGCGCCTTCAAGACAAAACAGTCACGCACATAAGGACAGTCTTGGCCCAGGCAGTTTTCGCGTGTGGATGTAGCGCGATTCCAGATATCGGCATCTTCAGGCACCTGTGCCAATTCGCTTTTATCGCCAGTTTTGGTTTGCTGCGCGAACACCTGAATATGACGTAACTGGCTGACTTCGGCGCGCGACTTTAGCGCCCTGTCGTCGCTCGACATACGCTCGAGGTGATAATGACATACATAGTTGCCGCGCCCCTTGAGCAAAGCCACATTGACAGGCAGCGCCAACGCCTTTCTTAGCCGAGGCAAGTCGCGCCGGAACAACTGATCTTGCAAAGTACGGGTGCCAGTAGACACCAGGACCTTGCCGCCGCTTAAAAACGCCGGCACCAGATAGGCCCAGGTTTTGCCTGTGCCCGTGCCCGCCTCGGCAATCAGGGTGGAATGATCGCTTAGCGTTTGTTCAATGGCCTGGGCCAGCTCGAGCTGGGCCTGCCGGGGGCGATAGTCTGGCATGGCCTGGGCAATCGGACCATCTGGCGCGAAGATATCGGAGAGTTCTTGCAAAAGCATCTACAGTGGCTATGGAATCGGCCCATCTGGGGTGGGCGTAAAAAAAGAGGAAAGATCGGCGGACCGTATACGGCGCGCCAGCTTGTATAGTAGCTGGTGTGCGCCGCGCCCTTTACAATTGTTTAACAGCTTACACCTGATGATACCCGTGTATTTTCCGGCTTAGTGCCGCGATGTGGCAAAATTCGCCGCGTGATTTACGTTTTTATGATGAACCCATGACTGATACCTCTGCTCAAGCTCAACCCGCCTCTGTCGTACAGGCAGCAAACCCTGCCCGTATTGTCGCCATGCTGGCCGACGAGCTCAACGTGCGCGCCACCCAAGTCGCCGCCACGGTCGAGTTGCTTGACGGCGGAGCCACTGTTCCGTTTGTAGCGCGCTACCGCAAAGAGGCCACCGGAGGCCTGGACGACACGGTGCTGCGCAACCTGGAAGTCAGGCTACTATACCTGCGTGAACTGGAATCCAGGCGCTTCGCCATACTTGAGTCCATTGAACAACAAGGCAAGCTCAGCCCTCAGTTGCACCAGGAAATCAATGCGGCCGATACCAAGCAGCGCCTGGAAGATCTGTATGCACCCTACAAGCCCAAGCGGCGCACACGCGCCCAAATTGCCCGTGAAGCCGGTCTCGAACCACTGGCCGATGCCATTATCGCCGATCCCGCCTGCGATCCCGCTTTGCTGGCCCAGGGCTACCTGAACCCCGACGCTGCCGTCAACGATGCCAAGGCCGCCCTCGATGGCGCGCGCGACATCTTGGCCGAACGCTACGCCGAAGACGCCGACCTGCTGGCCAACATGCGTGAGCACCTGTGGAAAACCGGGCTGCTGTATTCCAAAGTCATCGAAGGCAAGGAAGACGAAGGCAACAACTTCCGCGACTGGTTCGACTTTAACGAACCGCTGCGCCTGCTGCCTTCGCACCGCATTCTGGCCATGCTGCGTGGCCGTCAACAAGGCGCGCTGGATATCCGCCTGGGGCTGGAAGCCGAACTCGAAGCGCAAACACCTCACCCTTGCGTAGCACGTATTGCCCACTTTCTTGATATCGGTGCAAGTTTCTCTCCAGACGCCCCAGCCCAGGCGCGCTGGCTAGCCGAAGTCTGCCGCTGGACCTGGCGTGTCAAGCTGCTGACTTCCTTCGAGTCCGAACTCATAGGCCGCTTGCGCGATAGCGCTGAACAAGAAGCCATACGCGTATTTGCCGCCAACCTGAAAGACCTGCTACTGGCCGCCCCTGCCGGGCCCAAAGCCGTACTCGGCCTGGACCCCGGCATCCGGACCGGCGTCAAGGTTGCCGCCATTGACGCTACCGGAAAGGTGCTCGACACTGCCACCATCTATCCATTCGAACCGCGCCGAGACCGCGACGGCAGCATCAAGACACTGGCTGCCCTGGCCGCCAAGCACAACATAGAACTAGTCGCCATCGGCAACGGAACGGCTTCGCGCGAAACAGAAAAACTGGTCATAGACACCCTGGAAAAATACCCTGCACTGAAACTGACTCGTGTCATCGTGTCGGAAGCCGGGGCGTCGGTATATTCGGCATCAGAACTGGCAGCGCACGAATTCCCCGATCTGGACGTCAGCCTGCGCGGCGCGGTATCTATTGCGCGCCGCCTGCAAGACCCACTGGCCGAACTGGTCAAGATCGAACCCAAGGCGATAGGCGTGGGCCAATACCAGCACGATGTCAACCAGCGCGAACTGGCCCGCTCACTTGATGCTGTCATTGAAGATTGCGTGAACGCCGTCGGCGTTGATGTCAACACAGCGTCGGCCCCGTTGCTAAGCCGAGTATCGGGGTTAAGCGCACTATTGGCAAAAAACATCGTAAGCTGGCGTAACGAAAATGGCGCCTTCCCCAGCCGCAAAACCTTGCTTAAAGTCCCGCGCTTCGGCGACAAGGCGTTTGAGCAGGCGGCTGGCTTTCTTCGCATACCCGATGGCGACAACCCGCTGGATGCGTCGTCGGTACACCCCGAAGCCTATCCGGTAGTACAACGCATACTTGATAAGATCAAAGCCGACGCACGTCACATCATGGGCCAGCAAGGCGCCCTGAAAGGTGTTTCACCTTCCGAATTCACCGACGAGCGCTTCGGCCTGCCTACCATCAAGGATATTTTCTCGGAACTAGAAAAGCCTGGCCGCGATCCGCGCCCCGAGTTCAAGACAGCGCAATTCAAAGAAGGCATCACCACCATCAACGACCTGCTTCCTGGCATGATTCTTGAAGGCGTCGTAACCAACGTTGCCAATTTCGGCGCCTTTGTCGATGTAGGCGTACACCAAGATGGACTGGTGCACATTTCGGCACTGTCAGACACCTTCATCAAAGACCCGCGCGATGTCGTGCGTGTCGGCCAAACCGTCAAGGTCAAGGTCCAAGAAGTCGACGCCCCTCGCAAACGCATAGGGCTGACCATGCGTCTGAGCGATGACAGCGCACCGGTGCGCCGCGGCACGCCCGATTCGCGCCCGGCATCAGGCGGCGGCGCGCGCTCCAACACCCAAAAACGCCAAGTGGAACCAGCCGCTTCCGGCGCCATGGCTGCCGCTTTTGCCAAACTCAGGAAATAACCCGCCCATGACTACCGAACCCGGCTTCAATCCACAAAAACTGGCAACACTGATAGCGCTGCTTTCTTGCGACGACCTGGACGAGCACGAAACGGCACGCATCGTGAATATCTGCGAATTGGCGCAAGCGGATCCAGTCAAAACGCTCACCGACAATTACGGCGCCGACGCAGCAAAAGTCGTCGAATACGACCCTGCGGGCGTAACCGCCTTCATCGTATTCATAGAACTAGAGGACTATTTTGCCGTTGCCGACAACGTTGATGAACTCTATGAGCAAATCATTGATGCCTTCGAATACCCGGCACTGCCCGAGTACCCTTACGACGACGCCGACTTCACCACCCTGCCTGAATACTATCGCTGGGTCGATCAGCAATTGCAGGCACACCACGGGAAATACTGCCTGATCAGTTTCGGTGAAAGCTATACCAATGACTTCCAGGTTATTTTGGTGTATCGCGACAAACTGGCTGAAATCCTGGCCCTTTGCAAAGACCTGGGCATGCAGGCGCAACGCTGCGAATAACTATCGACTTCTTATGCATCGCCCCGCTGAGCTTCTTTTGGTGGGTTGTTTGTCGGATTACGGCGCTAGCGCCGCAATCCGACCTACGAATGTGATAAAGCCAGCGTTACCGATTCGATTTGCGATGGCTCAAGCCGGGCAACCAGCACGCCATCGACATGAACATGCACCATGCCGTCAACTTTCGTGCACAGGCCATCAAATGATGTTTGTTGCATGGCCTGGGTCACCCCTCCTATGGCCTTGGGGTTGTCAAACGCCTCGGACAGCAACAGCTCGACCCCATCAGCAGCCAGCAAGCGAAACCGAAACTTGCCGGACTCATCGCGAAAGCTCACGAAACGCGCCTGCTTGCCAGCATGCTTTTTAGCAGTGGCGCCAGCACCCGCATTCGCACCAGCCTGCCCTGCTGCTGGCGCCAGCATCGCCCGCAAACCCACTGCATCACGCAAACGCGCCATGAAAGGCTGGGACAAGCGACGCGCCTTGACAGCCCCCGCCTGCAAGACATCTTCGATACGTTCGGGTCTGGCCATTAAATCGGCATAACGCTCACGCATAGGCGCCAATTCCTGCTCGATGCGATCCGCCAGCATATTCTTGGCATCGCCCCAGCCCAGCCCCGCCTCCAGTTGCCGACGAAACTCGCCAGACTCGGCGCGCGTCGCAAACGCCCGATACAAGCTATATAAATGCGACCCCTCGGCATCCTTGGGCTGACCCGGTTCGAGCGAGTCGGTAACAATGCGCATGATGGCCGAGCGCAAAGCCTTGGCCCCCCCCTCGAACAATGGAATCGTGTTGTCGTAGCTTTTCGACATTTTGCGACCATCAAGGCCAGGCAAGGTTGCCACCTCGTCGTCGATCTGCACCTCGGGCAATACAAAAAAATCATTGCCCTGGCCATACATATGATTGAAGCGCTGGGCGATATCCCGCGTCATTTCAATATGCTGAATCTGATCCCGCCCCACCGGCACCCGGTTGGCATTGAACATCAGGATATCGGCCGCCATCAGTACCGGATACGAAAACAACCCCATATTCACGCCGTCGTCGGGTTCGACCTGGCGCGCCACATTCTGGTCAACCGCAGCCTTATAGGCATGAGCGCGATTCATCAAGCCCTTGGCCGTAACGCAAGTCAGCATCCAGCACAATTCCGGTATTTCAGGAATATCGGATTGTCTGTAAAACGTTACCTTGTCGGGGTCCAGGCCGGCGGCGATCCAGGTGGCTGCGATTTCCAGCCGCGAGCGCGCAATCCGCTGCGGGTCTTCGCATTTGATCAGCGCGTGGTAATCGGCCATGAAATAAAAGGCATCCACGCCTGGCTGATTGCTGGCCTGTATCGACGGCCTGATGGCGCCGGCATAATTGCCCAGGTGAGGAGTTCCAGAAGTGGTAATGCCAGTTAATACGCGGGTATTCATAGATCGCTTGAATAAAACAAATTACAAGAAAAACGCCATGCCTAGAACAACGGCAGCGCCTACAGGGTAACCATCTCGCGCCGCTCGGCGTCCAGGTACTCGCGCGACTGCATCTCCATGATGCGAGACACCGTGCGATGGAATTCATTCGACATCGGGCCTTGTGTGTACAGTTCGTCGGCTTCGCATTCCGCCGACATGATAAGCTTTATCTTATGATCGTAGAATACATCGATAAGCCAGGTAAAGCGGCGCGCCTCGGAAGCATTGCGTGGCGCCATGCGCGGCACGTCTGACAATATCACGGTATGAAAGCGGCTGGCCAGATCCAGATAATCGTTTTGCGAACGCGGCCCGCCGCACAAGGTGGCAAAATCAAACCAGACTATGCTGCCACCCAGGGCCACCGCCTTGAGCTCGCGATGCTCTACAGTCAGCACTGGCCTCAAAGGCGCCGTATCCAGCAAACGATCAAAATTGGCCTGCAATTCTTTGTTGGTTTCGGAAGTTATCGGTGTCAGGTACATGCGTACCTGCTCTAGGGTACGGAGTCGGTAGTCGACTCCAATGTCTACATTAAGTATATCCATTCTTTCCTGGATCAATTTGATCGCTGGAAGAATGCGATCCCGGTGCAGGCCATCGGGGTACAAGGTGGAAGGTTCGTAGTTGGAGGTCATCACAAACGATGTACCGTACTCGAACAGCTTCAGCAACAGCCGGTACAAAATCATGGCATCGGCCACATCCGACACATGGAATTCATCGAAACAGATCAGTCGATAACGCTTGGCGATACGCCGCGCCACCTCATCCAAAGGGTCTTGCTGGCCGCGCACTTCACCCAGTTCGTGGTGCACGCCACGGATGAACTCATGAAAATGCAGCCGCGTCTTGCGCTTGACCGGCACAGTTACATAAAACGCATCCATCAAAAAGCTTTTGCCGCGCCCTACTCCACCCCATAAGTAGACGCCACGCGGTACATCAGGGCGCCTGAATATTTTCTTCAGTGACGAGGAACGCGCGTTCTTGAAATTTACCCAATCATCAAAATACACTTGCAGACGCTCAATTGCAGCCAATTGCGCCCCATCGGATTGATAGCCACGCTCTTGCAGCGTCTGGTGATAATATTCAAGAACATTCATAAAACAGGCTCATAAACGATAAAGGACGAGTCTTGCCCGCCCTTCATCAAGTCATACTATGCAAAATGGCGCCCGCTCGATGTTTGCCGGATTACGCGCCTGTGGTGCCAATCCGGCCTACGATCTTCGGCTTTTTGCTTAACCAAGCGCCATTCATGCCATGCGCAAATACAGCGATTAAAAATTCAGTGTGCGCTTGTCTACCGCCAGAGCGGCTTCCTTCATGGATTCAGACAAGGTGGGATGTGCATGGCAAATACGCGCGATATCTTCGGCTGCCCCGCGGAATTCCATGATGGTAACGGCTTCAGAGATCAGTTCAGACGCTTGCGGCCCCACAATATGCACCCCCAGGACCTCGTCGGTCTTGGCGTCGGCCAGTATTTTAACGAAGCCAGTGGTATCGCCAAGCGCGCGCGCACGCCCATTGGCCATGAAAGGAAAGCTGCCTGCCTTATAGGCACGGCCTTCAGTTTTCAGTTGTTGCTCGTTTTGGCCAACCCAGGCAATTTCGGGCGAAGTGTAGATAACGAACGGGATAGTGCCGAAATTGACATGTGTTTGCTGACCAGCAATACGCTCGGCCACGGCAACACCTTCTTCTTCAGCCTTGTGCGCCAGCATGGGGCCACGCACCACGTCGCCCACCGCCCATACATTGGGCAGATTCGTGCGGCAATCGTCGTCGACCACAATGAAACCGCGCTCGTCTTGCTTGAGCCCGACCACATCAACGCCCAGGCCATCGACATTGGGCACGCGCCCGATGGACACGATAAGCTTGTCTACAGCCAGCTTTTGTTCCGCACCGGAAGCATCGGTATACGGCACGGTAACCGATTTTCCTTCTGCCTTGATTTCGCCGATTTTTACGCCGGTATGTATGACCAGGCCTTGCTTGGCAAAGGCCTTTTGCGCCTCTTTGGCCACCTGCTGATCAGCCACGGCCAGAAAATCGGGCATGGCTTCAAGTATGGTGACTTCAGCACCCAGGCGGCGCCAGACACTGCCAAGCTCCAGGCCAATGACACCAGCCCCAATCACGCCCAGTTTCTTGGGCACGCCCGGAATGCGCAGCGCGCCATCGTTGGACAGGATTTGCTGCTCGTCGAAAGGCAGGCCAGGCAAGGCGCGTGGCGACGAACCCGTGGCAACGATAACGTGCTTGGCGAGCAAGTCTTCGTTGGCAGTACCCGCCACCTTGATGGACCAGCCGCCATCAACATAGGCTACGAAAGAACCAGTGCCATGGAAAAACGTAATCTTGTTCTTTTTGAGCAGGTACAAAATACCGTCATTATTCTGCTTGACTACGGTATCTTTACGACCGACCAGGGTATCGAGCTTGAGCTTGACGCCGGAAACCTCGATGCCGTGATCGGCAAAGTGATGATTGACCTGCTCGTAGTGTTCAGAAGACTGCAACAACGCCTTGGACGGAATGCAACCCACGTTGGTGCAAGTGCCACCCGGAGCCGGCTTGCCGTCGGCGGTGCTCCAGGCATCGATGCACGCCACGGTCAGGCCCAGTTGGGCGGCGCGAATTGCTGCGATGTATCCACCGGGCCCTGCCCCGATGACGACTACGTCAAATTGTTTAGCCATATTTTTCTCGATCAAGATAATGTTGATGCGCATCTGGTAAAAGATACGCGAGTCATGGACAGCGACGGCGTCGCGGCAACAGCACTCCATGACAGAGAGACACCAAAAAAAACCCCGGTTGACCTGCCTGTTTTCAGGTAGGCCAGCTGGGCATTTTTACACAGCAAGCTGCATGCTTAGACGTCCAGCAGCAAGCGTTGTGGGTCTTCCAGCGCTTCTTTGATGGCCACCAGGGCCAGCACAGCCTCGCGTCCATCGATGATACGGTGGTCGTAAGACATGGCCAGGTAGTTCATGGGGCGAATTACGATTTGGCCGTTTTCAACGACAGCACGGTCTTTCGTGGCATGAATGCCAAGAATTGCCGACTGCGGAGGGTTGATGATGGGGGTTGACAGCATGGAACCGAAGACGCCGCCATTGGAAATGGAAAACGTGCCGCCCGTGAGTTCTTCGAGGGTCAGTTTGCCGTCGCGGGCACGATTGCCGAAATCGGCAATTTGCTTTTCGATGTCGGCAATGGACATTTGGTCGGCATTGCGCAAAATAGGCACCACCAGCCCGCGTGGGCTACCCACCGCGATGCCGATGTCGAAGTAGCCATGATAAATGATATCTTTGCCATCGACCGATGCATTGACGACAGGATATTTTTTAAGCGCTGCGACGGCTGCCTTGACAAAGAACGAGGTAAAGCCAAGCTTTACGCCGTGCTCTTTTTCGAACTGGTCTTTGTACTTTGCACGCAGGTCAAGTATGCCTTGCATATTGACTTCGTTGAAAGTCGTAAGAATGGCGTTATCGGATTGCGATTGCAAAAGACGTTCGGCGACGCGGGCGCGCAGGCGGCTCATGGGTACGCGTTGTTCAGGGCGGCCATCGAGCGACAGCGTAGGCGGCGCGACCGGTGCGGGCGCAGCCTTGGCTGGCGCAGCGCCAGCTGTAAGCGCATCACCCTTGGTGATACGGCCACCACGGCCCGAGCCTTCAACCGATGCGGCATCTATGCCTTTTTCAGCCAGAATCTTGGCTGCTGCGGGAGAAGCCACGCCAGTTGCCGCTGTTGCGGCGGCGGACACAGCCGCTGCAGCGGCTGGCGCCACGGCGGGGACCGCTGCAGGAGCCGCAGCCTTGGCTGCGGTATCGATGCGCGCCATGACTTCGCCAGAAGTGACCATGCTGCCATCGCCCTTGACGATTTCCTTGAGCACGCCGGACGCCGGCGCAGGAACTTCCAGTACGACTTTATCGGTTTCTACTTCTATCAGGATCTCGTCGGCCTCGACGGCTTCTCCGGGTTGCTTCTTCCAGGTGAGCAGAGTTGCCTCGGACACCGATTCGGAAAGCTGGGGAACGAGAACATCAGTAATAGCCATGGTATATATTCCGTTTTGTAAAATTATTTAGTCAGCATGAAGCTTTTGAACTTGGGTGCCAGAGCCTGTTCGAGCAAATTGCGTTGCTGCTCTTGGTGCTTGGCCAGATAACCCACCGCTGGAGAAGCCGACGCGGCGCGCCCCGCATACCCCAGCCTTTGCCCATCAGCCATGTTTTCGTACAAATGATGCTGAATATAAAACCAGGGCCCTTGATTTTGAGGCTCGTCTTGTACCCAGACTATTTCTTTGGCGTTAGCATACTTTTGCAGTTCGGCCTGGAAAGACTTATGCGCAAACGGATACAACTGCTCGATGCGCAATATGGCGATATCGGTACGGCCGGCCTCTTTGCGAGCATGCATGATGTCGTAGTAGACCTTGCCGGAACAAACCAGCACCCGGGTGACTGCCGCCGGATCGATGCTGGCGTCTTGTTCGCCAATAACCGGCAGAAACTGGCTGTTGGCCAAGTCAGAGAGCGGTGATGTGGCGTCTTTATTGCGCAACAAGGATTTGGGCGTAAGTATGATGAGCGGCTTGCGGAAGGGCCGGATCATTTGACGGCGCAACAGGTGGAAAATTTGCGCGCCATTGGTGGGCTGCACCACCTGGATGTTGTTGTCGGCGCACAATTGCAGGAAGCGCTCGATGCGAGCCGACGAGTGCTCGGGGCCCTGGCCTTCGTAACCATGAGGCAGCATCAAGGTAAGACCGCACTGACGGCCCCACTTGGCTTCGCCAGAAGTGATGAACTGGTCGATGACAACCTGTGCGCCATTGACGAAGTCGCCGAACTGGGCTTCCCAGATGGTAAGGGTATTGGGCTCGGCCGTTGCATAACCGTATTCAAACGCCAGCACCGCTTCTTCAGACAGCACCGAGTCAATGACGGTGAAAGGAGCTTGGGTGTCGGATACGTTTTGCAACGGAATATACGTGCCGTCGTCCCAGCGTTCGCGCTTCTGGTCATGCAGGACGGCGTGTCGGTGGGTAAACGTACCGCGGCCGGAATCCTGACCAGTAATGCGTATGGCGTAGCCGCTGGCCACCAGGGTGGCAAAGGCCAGGTGTTCACCCATGCCCCAGTCGACGTTTTGTTCGCCGCGCGCCATATTGCGCCTGTCGTTCAGCAGCTTGTTGACCAGCGAGTGCACCGTAAAATTTTCGGGCACGGCGGTAAGCTTTTCGCCAATGCGGGTGAGTTCGGCTAGCGGCAACCCGGTATCGGCCTGGTCGGTCCATTTGGCGCCCAGGAAGGGTGACCAGTCGGTAGCGTACTTGTTTTTGTAGTCGGTCAGTACGGGTTCTATGGTGCGCTGGCCGTCTTCCATGAGTTGACGGTAGTCTTTGACCAGTTGATCGGTTTCTTCTTCGGTGAGCACGCCCTGTGCTACCAGCTTGTCGGCGTAGATTTTGCGGGTGCCCGGGTGCTTGCCTATGCTTTTATACATTAGGGGCTGGGTCAGCGAAGGGGTGTCTTGTTCGTTGTGGCCCAGCTTGCGGAAACAAACGATATCAACCACGACATCGTGGTGGAACTGCAAGCGGTAGTCGAGCGCCAACTGGGTAACGTACACCACGGCTTCAGGGTCGTCGCCATTGACGTGAAACACCGGGGCCTGAATCATTTTGACGACATCGGTGCAATACAGCGTGGAACGGGTATCGCGGGGATCGGAGGTCGTGAAGCCAATTTGGTTGTTGATGACGATGTGCAGCGTGCCACCGGTGCCGTAACCACGCGTTTGCGCCAGGTTAAGGGTTTCCATGACCACGCCCTGGCCCGCAAAGGCGGCATCGCCGTGAACCAGCACGGGAAGAACCTGGGAACCTACGCCATCGCCGCGGCGATCCTGGCGTGCGCGTACGCTGCCTTCAACCACGGGATTGACAATTTCAAGGTGCGACGGGTTGAATGCCAGGGACAAATGGACGGGACCGCCACGCGTGGCAAGATCGCTGGAAAAGCCATTGTGGTATTTTACGTCGCCGTCGGTCAGGCCTTCGGCATGCTTGCCTTCGAATTCAGCGAACAAATCGCCGGGCATCTTGCCCATGACGTTGACAAGCATGTTCAGGCGCCCGCGGTGGGCCATGCCCACGACGATTTCCTGGACGCCGTTATCGCCGGCATGGCCAACGACTTCGTCCATGGAAGCGATAAAGCTTTCGCCGCCTTCGAGCGAGAAACGCTTTTGCCCCACATATTTGGTATGCAGGAAGCGTTCAAGGCCTTCGGCCTCGGTGACTTGCTGCAGGATGTTGCGCTTGCGTTCGGTGCTGAATGCCGGCACGCCCAAAGTGGATTCCAGACGTTCCTGGATCCAGCGCTTGGCGGCTGGATCGGAAATATGCATGAATTCGGCACCGACGTTGCGACAATAGGTATCGCGCAACGCCTTGAGCATGTCGCGCATGGTCATGGTGTCGGCTTTGGTGAAATACGTATTGGTGGCCGAATAGACCTGATCAAGGTCGGCTTCGGTCAGGCCGTAAAAGCCGGGATCGAGTTCGGGAATAACCGGGCGATCTTGGCGTTTTAATGGGTCAAGCTCGGCGAAACGCGAACCCAGCGAGCGGTATGCAGCGATGATCGACTGAACATACACCTGCTTGCCGGCAACGGTAAGGTCGGGTTCTTGGGCACGCGCGACAAAAGCATTGGCCTTGGCACGTTGCGCAAACGATGCAACGATGGGTGCATGCGCTTGATCGCGCGTGACCTCGCTGCCATCAGATGCAGGCTGGTGCTGCAACTGATCAAAATAATCACGCCATTCATCCGGCACGGAGCCGGGGTTATCGAGGTAGGACTCGTAGAGACCTTCGACGTAAGGGGCGTTGCTACCAAAGAGGTAAGAGTTTGATAAAAGTTCTATTTCCGATGACATATATGCGCTTCACCTATCCGAGTGTCTCACTCTTATGATGCAGGGAACAACCTTCCGCGACACGGCCAGACCGGTTAGCGGATAGCGGGGCAGAAGGCAACAGTACGACGCCTTGATAAGCCGTATTCCGACTAGTATACCTGTGAAGAGCGGGCCAGCCCAAGCAAGCGGCAGAAATGCCAGGCAAAACCCATAAAGCGTTGGCATTAACAAACACCTTGCCCAAATTCACCAGAAATAAAATAGTTGCTATCCCTTTACAGGGGCTGCCCCAGGCTTGCTGCTTGTGGTAGCGTTATGCACTAGCCAGTTGCTCATGAAAATGAGCATACAGAATGCTATCAGGGCCAGGGTTTTTCAGTATTCCCTACTCGTTCAACGTTATTCAGGAGCTCTTCACATGAATACCAACGCCGACCTTGCCAAGCTCGCCCTGGACTACCATTCTCATCCGGTACCCGGGAAAATATCGGTCATGCCGACCAAACCACTCGCCAACCAAGACGACTTATCGCTGGCGTACTCGCCCGGCGTGGCCTTTGCCTGCATGAGCATACATGCCGAAGGCGAAGACGCCGCGGCCAAATACACCTCGCGCTCCAATCTGGTTGGTGTCATCACCAACGGCACGGCGGTGCTGGGTCTGGGGAACATAGGCCCACTGGCAGCCAAGCCCGTCATGGAAGGCAAAGCCTGCCTGTTCAAGAAATTTGCCGGTATCGATGTATTCGATATCGAACTCGACGAAAATGATCCCGACAAGCTGGTTGACATTATTGCGGCACTAGAGCCCACGCTGGGTGGCGTCAACCTCGAAGACATCAAGGCGCCCGAATGCTTTTACATAGAGAAAAAGCTGCGCGAGCGCATGAAAATCCCGGTTTTCCACGACGACCAACACGGCACGGCCATTATTTCTTCGGCGGCCATCATCAATGGCCTGAAGGTTGTTGGAAAAAACATCGAAGACATCAAGCTGGTGTGCTCGGGCGCAGGCGCGGCGGCCATAGCCTGCCTTAACCTGTTGGTACACCTGGGTGTAACGCCCTCGAATATCTACGTTGTCGATTCACGCGGGGTGATCTGGGCTGGCCGCGACGCCAACATGGAGCCCAACAAGGCGCACTATGCCCAGAACACCAGCGCACGCACACTGGCCGACGCCTGCCAGGATGCCGACGTATTCCTGGGCTGTTCAGCGCCAGGCGTACTTACCGCCGATATGGTCAAAACCATGGCGCGCAGCCCGCTCGTCCTGGCGCTGGCCAACCCCGAACCCGAAATCCGACCTGAAATAGCCAAGGCAGCACGCCCCGATTGCATCGTCGCGACCGGACGCTCCGACTACCCCAACCAGGTCAACAACGTTTTGTGTTTTCCTTTTATTTTCCGCGGCGCCATGGATGTCGGCGCCACCGTCATCAACGAAGAAATGAAGCTGGCCTGCGTCAAGGCCATCGCCGATCTGGCGCAAGCCGAGCAAAATGACGAAGTCGCCATTGCCTACGCCGGACAAGAACTGGAGTTCGGCCCCGACTACCTTATTCCCAAGCCCTTTGACCCGCGCCTCATCTTGAAGATCGCCCCGGCTGTCGCCGAGGCGGCCATGGCGTCGGGTGTGGCACGGCGCCCCATACAAGACATGGAAGCCTATCGGCAGAAGTTAATGAGCCTGGTCTACCATACCGGCCAACTGATGCGTCCGCTGTTCATGCAGGCCCAAAGCGCGCCAAAACGAGTTATTTATGCCGATGGCGAAGACGAGCGTGTGCTGCGTGCAGCCCAGACCATCGTCGACGAAAAATTTGCATACCCCATACTGGTGGGCCGCCCTGCCGTCATTGAAATGCGCATCAAGAAATTCGGCTTGCGCCTGAGCAAAGATGTCGATATCGACATCGTCAACCCTGAAGACGATGTACGCTTCAACGAAACCTGGACTGCCTACTATAAGCTCAAGGGCCGCGACGGAGTCACCCCCGACATCGCCAAAGCCATGGTGCGCAAACACAACTCGCTGATTGCCGTGATGCTGCTCCAACGGGGCGATGCCGACGCCATGATCTGCGGCGTCGCCAGCCGCTTCGACAACCAGCTTAAATATGTTGACGAAGTCATAGGCCTGAAACCAGGCGCCAAAACCTATGCCGCCATGAACGTGCTGATGTTGCCCACGCAAACCCTGTTCATCTGCGATACCCACGTCAACGAAGACCCTACCGCCGAACAAATCGCCGACATGACCATACAGGCGGCCGATGAAGTGCTTAGGTTTGGGGTTGTGCCAAAAGTTGCGCTGCTGTCGCATTCCAACTTTGGCAGTAGATCAACGGCGTCTTCACGCAAAATGGCCGAGGCCCGGCGGCTTATTTCAGAGCAGGCGCCCACCCTGGAAGTCGATGGCGAAATGCACGCTGACTCGGCTCTTTCTGAAAGAATCCGGCTTGAGTCCTTCCCTGACTCCACGCTCAAAGGCCCGGCAAACTTGCTGATTACGCCTAACCTGGATACCGGAAACATCACCTACAACATGTTGAAAATGACAGGCAGCAATGGTGTGGCCATGGGGCCTGTGCTACTGGGCGCCGCGCGGCCAGTACACATCATGACTACCAGCGCCACAGTACGCCGCATCGTCAATATGACGGCGCTTGCCGTGGTAGACGCCCAACAAGAGGCCGGGCAGGTAAAACTGTAGCAACCGTAGATTGGTCCAATAAAAAAACCCCATGTGTTTTATGCATGGGGTTTTTCAAGGCGGTGTTTTGCCGGATTATGCGCCTGGCGACGCTAATCTGGCCTACGGACCAAGATATCAGCGGTTAACAGGCACATCGCGCGATACCGAACCCATGTACAACTGACGCGGGCGACCGATTTTGTATTCAGGATCGGAAAGCATTTCGTTCCATTGGGCAATCCAGCCTACTGTACGCGCCAATGCAAAAATGGCTGTGAACAACGCAGTGGGAATGCCAATGGCACGTTGCACGATACCCGAATAAAAGTCAACGTTCGGGTACAGCTTGCGTTCTACGAAGTAAGGGTCTTCAAGCGCAATGCGCTCGACTTCCATGGCCAACTTGAACAAAGGGTCGTTTTCCAGGCCCAAAGACGACAAGACTTCTTTGCAGGTTTCCTGCATCAGCTTGGCGCGAGGATCGTAGTTTTTATAGACACGATGGCCAAAGCCCATCAGGCGCACGCCCGAATTCTTGTCTTTCACCTTTTCCATGAATTCGCCGACTTTTTCAAGGCCGCCATTTGCCTGCAAGTCTTCGAGCATTTGCAGGCAAGCTTCGTTGGCGCCACCATGTGCAGGACCCCACAAGCAGCCCACGCCTGCGGCAATAGCCGCAAACGGGTTGGTGCCCGAGGAACCGCACAGGCGCACGGTAGAAGTGGAGGCGTTTTGTTCGTGGTCGGCGTGCAGCAGGAAGATGCGATCAAGCGCCCGCTCGACCACGGGGTTGACCACGTAATCTTCGCAGGGGTTGGCAAACATCATGCGCAGGAAATTACCAGCATACGACAGATTGTTCTGCGGGTAGATTAGAGGCTGGCCCTGCGAATGCTTATAGGCCATGGCCACCAAGGTTGGCATTTTGGCGATCAGGCGTATGGCCGACACATGCCGATGATGCGGATTGGTGATGTCGGTGGAGTCATGGTAGAAAGCCGACAAGGCGCCTACCAGGCCCGTAAGCACAGCCATGGGGTGCGCATCTTGGCGGAAACCACGCAAAAAGACATGCATCTGCTCGTTCACCATGGTGTGGCGAGTGACTAGCGTGTCGAATTCGGCCTTCTGGTTGCCGTCGGGCAGTTCACCATTCAGGATGAGGTAGCAGACATCCATGAAGTCGCAACTTTTGGCGAGCTGATCAATGGGGTATCCCCTGTACAACAATTCGCCTTTATCGCCATCGATGTAGGTGATGGCTGATTCGCACGATGCGGTCGAAAGAAAACCCGGATCGTAGGTAAACATGCCGGTTTTTCCGTACAGCTTGCGGATGTCGATGACATCGGGACCAACCGAACCCTTATAGACAGGGAACTCGATAGGCTCGCTACCGTCGGAAAACGATAGCGTGGCTTTTTTATCTGACAATTCCATCATATTTTTCCTTAAAAATTAGAGCTTCTGCATCTGCGCAACCAGGCGGCGAATATCGGGCGTATCGTATACGCCGTACAACTCAACGCGGGCAAGCAATACATCAAGCAAGTCGGTGTCGTCCATCTCGAATAACAAAGACAGGGCGGATACATCGACTTCGGTTAAATCGGTTTCGTATTGATCTAAAAATCGGGTGATGATCAGGTCATTTTCCAGCAACCCCCGACGTGCACGCCAACGAAGGCGGGCACGCTCCAGCTCTGATAACGTTCCCATCAGTGACCCAAACCTTAAATAGTACGACGAACCAGAAGTTCTTTGATCTTGCCTATGGCTGCGGAGGGATTGAGCCCCTTGGGACAGACGTCGGCACAGTTCATGATGGTGTGACAGCGGAACAGACGGTATGGGTCTTCGAGGTTGTCGAGACGCTCGCCCGTGGCTTCGTCGCGCGTATCGACAATGAAGCGATAAGCCTGCAACAAGCCGGCGGGGCCAACGAATTTGTCTGGATTCCACCAGAAAGACGGACAAGCCGTGGAGCAACAGGCGCACAGTATGCATTCGTACAGGCCATCGAGTTGTTCGCGCGCTTCAGGCGTTTGCAAGCGTTCTTTCTCGGGTGGCGGCTGATCGTTGATCAGGAAAGGCTTGATTGAATGGTACTGGTTGAAGAAGTGCGTCATGTCGACGATAAGGTCGCGCACTACCGGCAGGCCAGGCAAGGGCTTAAGAACAATGGGCTCGGAGAGTTCGAGCAAGTTGGTCGTGCAAGCCAGGCCGTTTTTGCCGTTGATATTCATGGCATCGGAACCACACACGCCTTCGCGGCAGGAACGGCGAATTGCCAGCCCGTCGTCGACATCGCTTTTGATGCGGATAATGGCATCGAGCAACATTTTATCGGTGGGCTCGAGTTCGACTTCAAGCTTTTGCATGTAAGGCCGCTCGTCCTTGTCGGGATCGTAGCGGTAGATTTCAAACTTGACGATACGTTTTTGACTCATTTCGATATCCTGCTTAGAAGGTCCGCGGTTTGGGCGGAATGCTTTCTACGGTAAGCGGTTGCATTTGCACCGGCTTGTATTCAAGACGACTACCTTCGGCAAACCACAAGCTGTGGCGCAACCAGTTTTCGTCATCGCGTTCGGGGTGATCGTCGAGCGCATGCGCCCCGCGACTTTCCAGGCGATTAGCCGCCGACTTAGTGGTGGCGCGCGCGACTTCGATCATGTTGGTGACTTCAAGGGCTTCGATGCGCGCAGTATTGAAGACCTTGGACTTGTCTTTGAAATACAGGCTTGCTACTTGAGGCACCAGGCTTTCGACAGCGTCAACGCCCTTGTTCAGGAGGTCGAGCGTACGGAATACGCCGCAGTGATGCTGCATGGCGATGCGGATGGCGTTACCGACATCGGCGGTGGTTTCGCCGCTAGTGCGGGTTTCGAGCTTATTGACACGGTCGAGCGAGTAATCGATGGCCGACTCGGGGATATCTTGGTGTGCGTGCTGGCGTTCGGGATGCGATTCGACAATGTGCTTGCCCGCCGAGCGGCCAAACACGATAAGGTCGAGCAGCGAATTGGTGCCCAGGCGGTTGGCGCCGTGTACCGAGGTAGCCGCGCATTCGCCGATAGCGTACAAACCGTTGACCGGCTTGGTATCGCCGTTTTGCAGCGTAACGACCTGGCCATAGATATTGGTGGGAATGCCGCCCATTTGATAGTGAATGGTGGGCACAACCGGGATGGGATCTTTGATGGGATCGACGTTGGCGAACTTGATGGCAATTTCACGTATGGAAGGCAGGCGTTTTTTGATGACGTCGGCGCCAAGGTGGTCGAGCTTGAGCACCACATAGCTGCCATCGCCGCAACCACGGCCTTCTTTGATTTCCTGGTCCATGGAGCGTGAAACAAAATCGCGCGGGGCCAAGTCTTTGAGCGTGGGCGCGTAGCGCTCCATGAAGCGCTCGCCGTCTTTGTTCAGCAATATGCCGCCTTCGCCGCGCACACCTTCGGTAATGAGCACGCCGGCGCCGGCTACACCGGTGGGGTGAAATTGCCAGAACTCAAGGTCTTGCAAGGGCAAACCAGCACGCGCAGCCATGCCCAGGCCGTCGCCAGTATTGATGAAAGCGTTGGTGGAGGCTGCCCAGATACGGCCTGCCCCACCGGTTGCCAGCACAGTTTGCTTGGCTTCGAGCACGTAGATTTCACCGGTTTCCATTTCGAGGGCGGTAACACCCAGGACGTCGCCTGCTTCGTTGCGCAGGAGGTCGAGGGCCATCCATTCGACAAAGAACTGCGTACGGGCGGCAACGTTGCGCTGATACAGCGTATGCAACATGGCATGCCCGGTACGGTCGGCGACGGCGCAAGCGCGCTGCACTGGCTTTTCGCCGAAATGCGAGGTATGGCCGCCAAATGGCCGCTGATAAATAGTACCATCGGCGTTACGGTCGAAAGGCATCCCGTAGTGTTCGAGTTCGTAAACCGCATTGGGTGCTTCGCGGCACATGAATTCGATGGCGTCCTGGTCGCCGAGCCAGTCGGAGCCCTTGACGGTATCGTACATGTGCCAATACCAGTGGTCTTCGCTCATGTTGCCCAGTGATGCACTGACGCCACCCTGAGCGGCAACCGTGTGTGAGCGGGTTGGAAACACTTTGGACAAAACAGCGACGGACAAGCCGGCCTGCGCCAGTTGCAAGGAGCAACGCATGCCGGCCCCGCCGGCACCAACGACCACCACATCAAATTGGCGGCGCGGTAGAGATTTTTTGACAGCAGCCACGGCTTATAAGCTCCAGAGAATTTTTGCGAAATAGACAACAGCACCAACCAGCCACAAGGCGGTAAGCACTTGCAGGAACAGCCGCAGGCCGTCGGAGCGGACATAGTCCATCCAGATGTCACGTACCCCTACCCAGGCGTGCCAGGCCAGCGACAAAAACGCCAGCGTAGCCAACAAGGACCCGACAGGAACCCCCCCCCAGGTAAAGGTAAACAAACGACGCCAGTTTTCGAAATTCATTTCAGAAGTGAAAATAATTCCGAAAAACAACACTATGGTGTAGACGGCCATGATGACGGCGGTTACACGCTGAACAATGAAATCCATGGTGCCGTAATGGGCGCCAACCACCAGGCGTTTCGTGCCGAGACGTTCTTGAGTCGCCATTACCACACCCCAAATAGTTTAAGACCGAAAACCAGCGTCAGCGCCAGGCTGACCCCCAGCACGACGCCAGCGGTTTTTTGCCCTGTGTGCTTGTCGTTGCCGAAATGCAGATCGAGAAACAGATAGCGAATGCCGGCACAGAAATGGTGCAAATAACCCCAGATAAGCGCAAGCAGTACCAGCTTGCATAAGGGATTGGCAACCCAGGACTGGATGCTTGCATAGCTTTCGGGCGAAGTCACGCTAAGCGCGAAAAGCGGCAATATGACCAAGGGTAAACAGACGAACAACAACGCGCCGCTGATGCGGTGCAGTATTGACGTTTTTCCCGCCAGGGGCAGGCGATAGCTCATGATCTGCAGTATGCCGAGATTGCGAAACTGCGGACGTGGCTTTGAAGCTGAATCGGACATGATGGCCTCGAGTTAAAACAAATAATTTATTGCAAAGCGCTACTAGTATTTTCGCCTATTTAGGCGAGATGCATCAAATGGGCAAAAAAACCCAATCAATTCAAGCTATTTTTGTAGTGGAAGCGTTCTGTTACATACAATCCTCTACGAACTTCCATGGGCCTATCCCCATAAGTATAAGAAACGCGCTCGACCTGCAACAGCGGACCACCGGCCCCAAGCTTAAGCAGATCGGCCTGATCTTTGGTGGCTGCGACAGCCCGTATTTTTTCTTCGGCGCGCACCATGCTAACGCCGAATTCGGATTCAAACAGGCCATACAACGGACCGCGATAGCGCGCCAACGATTCGGTGGTCAGGCCACGGAACACCGTCCCAGGGAGCCAAATGTCGTCCAGGATAGTGGGTATCTGGTCAAACGAAAGCAAGCGGCGCATATTGACCACCATGTCTGCGGTGCGCAATTCAAGCAAGGCTGCGATATCGGCGGGGGCTTTCACGCGCCTGCATTCCAGGATCTGACTGCCGGAAACCGGTGGCTTGCCGTCGTCGGGGGTAAGGCGCAAAAACCTGAAGCGAACCTTGGCTTCATGATGTGTTGCCACGAATGTACCCTTGCCTTGCCTGCGAAGCAACAGGTTTTCAGCAGCGAGTTCGTCTATGGCCTTGCGCACCGTGCCCTGACTGACCTGGAAACGCGCGGCGAGTTCCAGTTCGCTGGGAATGGCTTCGCCTGGTTTCCATTCGCCGTGATCCAGGCTTTGCAGCAGCAGCCCCTTGATTTGCTGATACAACGGGCTGAACGCCGCACTGCTGGCGGAGCGATCGGAACCGGTTCGATCAGTTAGGGGATGATTGGACATGAGGGCAATAGTAATACGGTATAAGACAACAGATATAAGACAACAACGTAGGAAAAACCAGGTAAATCGCCTGCCATTTTCGCATGCTTGGCCATTTCTGTCTAACACTCTTCTGTCTTATATAAGATATAAGATGTTTGACGGCAAACTTAATTTTGGCTAATCTACTGCGCTGCGGCTGCGCGCTCGTTCGCCATTCAGACTCCTGTATGCCCGTGCCTGCACTTAGCGTGTATAAGCAGCCAAAAGATTTACACTAGCGCTTGTATCTGTACCACTCATTCAATATCTACGGGAGATTCTTAATGTCCAAACCCGCCATGCGCGTTGCCGTTACCGGCGCTGCCGGCCAAATCGGTTACGCCCTGCTGTTCCGTATCGCTTCGGGCGAAATGCTCGGCAAAGATCAGCCCGTCATTCTTCAGTTGCTGGAAATCCCCGACGAAAAAGCCCAAAAGGCGCTGCGTGGCGTCATGATGGAAATCGACGACTGCGCTTTTCCGTTGCTGGTCGGCATGACTGCCCACGGCGATGCTCGTGAAGCCTTCAAAGATGCCGATATCGCCTTGCTGGTTGGCGCCCGCCCACGCGGCCCCGGCATGGAACGCAAAGACCTGCTGCAGGTCAATGCGCAAATCTTCACCGCTCAGGGCAAGGCGCTGAACGATGTCGCCAGCCGCAACGTGAAGGTACTGGTCGTGGGCAACCCCGCCAATACCAACGCCTATATTGCAATGAAGTCGGCGCCCGACCTGCCCGCCAAGAACTTTACCGCCATGCTGCGCCTGGACCACAACCGCGCGCTGTCGCAATTGGCCGCCAAGTCCGGCAAGCCTGTTGCCGAGATCGAAAAACTGATCGTCTGGGGCAACCACTCGCCCACCATGTACCCCGATATCCGCTTTGCAACCGTAGGCGGCGCCAGCCTGCCAGGCATCATCAACGACGACGCCTGGAATCGCGACACCTTTATCCCTACTGTAGGCAAACGTGGCGGCGCAATCATCGAAGCGCGCGGGCTGTCGTCAGCGGCATCGGCAGCCAATGCCGCCATCGACCACATCCACGACTGGGTGCTGGGTTCGAACGGCAAATGGGTCACCATGGGCGTACCGTCTGATGGCTCCTATGGCATCCCCGAGGGCATTATCTACGGCGTACCGGTTACCACCGCCAATGGCGAGTACAGCCGTGTTGAAGGCCTGGAAATCGACGCCTTCTCGCGTGAGCGCATGGACTTCACCCTGAACGAACTACTCGAAGAGCGCGACGGGGTAAAAGACCTGTTGCCGTAGCAGTACAAGCAAGGCCCGGTAATGCGGGCCTTGTTTTTAAGACTTATTCCTTTAGCTCAGGCTGATGCAGCCACTTCCGGAGACTCTCATGACCCGACCCGCATCGCCCGGCGCCTTGTTTCGCCAGGCTCTCAAAGAAGAACAACCACTGCAAATCATAGGCGCCATCAATGCCAACCATGCTTTGCTGGCCAAACGTGCCGGTTACCGCGCCATTTATCTCTCGGGCGGCGGCGTTGCAGCCGGATCGCTGGGCTTGCCCGACTTGGGCATCAACAACCTCGATGACGTCCTGACCGATATCCGACGCATCACCGACGTCTGCGATGTACCTCTGGTGGTCGATATCGACACCGGTTTCGGCCCCTCTGCTTTCAATATTGCCCGCAGCATCAAAAGCCTGATCAAATTTGGCGCAGCGGCTTGCCATATTGAAGACCAGGTCGGCGCCAAGCGTTGCGGCCACCGCCCTGGCAAGGAAATAGTGGGTACGCAAGAAATGGCCGACCGCGTCAAAGCGGCTGTCGATGCCCGCACCGACTCCGATTTCTTCATTATTGCGCGTACCGACGCCATCGCCGTAGACGGTGTTGATGCCGCGCTTGAACGCGCCGTAGCATGTGCCGAAGCAGGCGCTGACGCCATTTTCGCGGAAGCCTCTTACGACCTGGCCACCTACGAGCGTTTCACCAAAGCCCTGAAAGTGCCAGTACTGGCCAACATCACAGAATTTGGCCAGACACCGCTGTTTACCGTACAAGAACTGGCAGGTGCGGGCGTAGGCATGGTGCTGTATCCTCTTTCGGCATTCCGCGCCATGAACAAGGCAGCTGAAACCGTATACGAAGCCATACGCAAAGACGGCCACCAAAAGAACGTCATCGATATGATGCAGACCCGCAACGAACTCTACGACCGCATCGGCTATCACGAATTTGAATCCAAGCTGGATGCGCTTTTTCAGCAAGGCAAATCAAAGTAATCTTTCCAGGAGAGCACACATGACTACTACCGACGCAAAAGACAAGAAAACCACCGGTCCCAAGCCCAAGAAATCAGTTGCACTTTCAGGTGTTGTGGCGGGTAATACCGCGCTGTGTACTGTAGGCCTCAGTGGCAACGACCTGCACTACCGCGGCTACGACATCCTAGATATCGCCGATACCTGCGAATTCGAAGAAATCGCCCACTTGCTGATACACGGCAAACTGCCGACCAAAATCGAACTCAAGGCCTACAAAGAAAAGCTGCGCAAGCTGCGCGGCCTGCCTGCCGCGCTACAAAGCGCGCTTGAAGCCTTGCCGGCCTCCAGCCACCCCATGGATGTCATGCGTACCGCTGTCTCGGTTCTGGGTTGCGTATTGCCTGAAAAAGACGACCACAATACCCCCGACGCCCGCGATATCGCTGATCGCCTGATGGCCAACCTGGGTTCGGCGCTGCTTTACTGGTATCACTTCAGCCACAATGGCAACTTCATCGATGTTCAAACCGATGACGACAGCATAGGCGGTCATTTCCTGCATCTGCTGCACGGCACCAAGCCCAGCGAAGAATGGGTGCGCGCCATGCATACTTCGCTCATCTTATACGCCGAGCACGAGTTCAATGCCTCTACGTTTACCAGCCGTGTTATCGCCGGTACAGGTTCAGACATGTATTCCGCCATTGCCGGTGGTATAGGCGCCTTGCGCGGCCCCAAACACGGCGGCGCCAACGAAGTGGCCTTCGAAATCCAGAAACGCTACGACACGCCTGATGAGGCCGAAGCCGACATCCGGCGCCGCGTCGAAAACAAGGAAGTCGTCATCGGCTTTGGCCACCCTGTGTATACCGTGTCCGACCCGCGCAACAAGGTCATCAAGGACGTGGCTCAGAAGCTGTCAAAGAAGCAAGGCAGCATGAAAATGTACGACATCGCCGAACGTCTGGAAACAGTCATGTGGGACGCCAAGAAAATGTTTCCCAACCTGGACTGGTTTTCAGCCGTGTCCTACCACATGATGGGCGTGCCCACAGCCATGTTCACACCGCTGTTCGTTATTGCCCGCACGGCGGGTTGGGCGGCGCACGTGCTTGAACAGCGCGCCGACAACAAGATCATCCGACCCACCGCCAACTACATCGGGCCGGAAGACCAGAAGTTCGTGCCGCTGGACAAGCGCAAGTAAGACGAACGGAAGTACTATGAAGCTTGCATTAATTTGGCCTACCCAGGAGAAATTATGTCAGCTTCCACTTCCAATGTACGGCCAGCGCCGGACCAGGCGCTGGTCGATATCGTCGACTACACACTCAATTACGAAATCAGCAGCGCGCTGGCCTATACCACCGCCCGCCATTGCTTGATCGACACCCTGGGCTGCGGTCTTGAAGCCCTGGAATACCCCGCTTGCACCAAGCTGCTGGGCCCTGTGGTTGCTGGCGCCATCGTGCCTAACGGCGCCAGGGTGCCAGGCACCCAATTCCAGCTTGATCCCGTGCAGGCCGCATTCAATATCGGGGCCATGATACGCTGGCTCGATTTCAACGATACTTGGCTGGCTGCCGAATGGGGCCACCCGTCCGACAACCTGGGCGGCATCCTGGCCACCGCCGACTGGCTCTCGCGCAATGCGGTCGCCGCAGGAAAAAACCCACTGACCTTGCGCCATGTGCTGACCGCCATGATCAAGGCCCACGAAATCCAGGGCTGCCTGGCGCTGGAAAACTCGTTCAACCAGGTCGGCCTGGATCACGTCGTGCTGGTCAAGGTGGCCTCTACGGCCGTGGTGTCGCAATTGCTGGGCCTGACGCACGATGAAACCATTAACGCGGTATCGCTGGCCTGGGTCGATGGCCAAAGCCTGCGCACCTATCGTCATTCGCCCAACACAGGCAGTCGCAAAAGCTGGGCCGCCGGCGACGCCACCAGCCGCGCGGTGCGCCTGGCGCTCATCGCCCAGACGGGCGAAATGGGCTATCCGTCGGTATTGTCGGCCAAAACCTGGGGGTTTTACGATGTACTGTTCAAAGGCCAGCCGTTCAGGTTCCAGCGCCCCTATGGCAGTTATGTCATGGAAAATGTGCTGTTCAAGATATCATTTCCTGCTGAATTCCATTCACAAACGGCAGTGGAATGCGCAATGAATATTCATCAGCAGCTTAAGGCTGCGGGCAAGTCTGATGGCGACATCAAGAAAATCACGATACGCACGCACGAGGCCTGCATACGCATCATCGACAAGAAAGGCCCCCTGAACAACCCTGCTGACCGCGATCATTGTGTGCAGTATATGGTGGCGGTTCCGATTATTTTCGGCCGTCTGACTGCCGCTGACTATGAAGATGCGGTCGCCGCCGATCCACGTATCGATACGTTGCGGGGCAAGATAATATGCGTGGAAGACCCGGCGTTTACGGTCGATTATCACGACCCTGAAAAACGCTCTATCGCGAATGCGCTGACAGTAGAGCTCAATGATGGAAGCAGGCTGGACGAAGTGGTTTGCGAGTACCCGATAGGGCATAAACGGCGGCGTGACGAGGGGATTCCGTTGTTGGAAAACAAATTCCGGATCAATCTGGCGAGGCGATTTCCGCCCAGGCAGCAGGAACGTATTCTTGATGTATCGCTAGACCAAGACAAGCTCGAAGCAATGGCGGTGCATGAGTATATAGATAGATATGTGATTTAAGGCGGCGGTAATTTCAATTACCGCCGCGTGCCGCACAAGGCAGGTTATCCTTGTGGTTTTTGCTGCCCACCCTTCACCAAAAACCATGTTTGATATATTTGTTTTCTATGCCCTGCCTTTTGCTTTTACCTTGCTGGTTGCCTGTGCCCTGACTTCTCTGGTGTCGGGCCTGATGCTGTTTTTGTTCAGGCTCAGGAAAACCAACGAGGTGTTGCGCCATCCTTATCTGAAACAACATCCCTGGGAACGCTATCCCCTATCGATACGCACTGCTATCTTGCTGGATTACTTCCTGCGACTATGTTTTCCCAATAGCACATTCTGGATTTTCGGCCAGGCCAACCGCTTGCTGCCACACGTGACGCCCACCGAAGTGCCGTCGCGCATCAAATGGCCCTTGATCGGGCTTTGGAGCGGCTGCTTTGTGGGGATCTTTGCGATGCTGCTATTGTGGGGCCTGATCCTGCTTACAATGAACCCCTGATTCATATTGTTACCCGAGGAACCCCATGAGCCGCTGCATTGAACGCAATATTGCCAAACAACGCTTTGAATGGACCGAAGACAGTATTCTTAGCGTGCTGGATTACGAATTGCACAATGGCGTAATGACGATTACGCATACCGGTGTGCCAGAGGCTGTGGGCGGTCGGGGTATTGCAGCCGATATGACCCGTTACGCACTGGATACCGCGCGTACAGAAGGCTGGCGGGTACGCCCGCAGTGTTCGTATGCGGCGGCTTATATACGCAGGCATAAAGAATATGCCGATTTAATCGCCTAGGCCTGATTGCCGGATTAGCGTGGCGCAATCCGACACCAACCATCTCTCGTTTTCGCATCGGCGCAACACATGGGCAACTTAAGTCTTATATAAGATATAAGACGTTTGCTTCCCTGAACGCTTCCTTCTACAATCACGGGTAGTAGTTTTCCCTAATCCTCGCACAAAAGGGCATGCATAATGCTGGATTCATATCGCCAACACGTTGCCGAACGCGCCGCGTCAGGCATCCCTCCCCTTCCTCTTTCCCCCCAACAAACCGCCGACCTGATCGAGCTGCTTAAAAACCCGCCTGCAGGCGAAGAAGCGTTCCTGGTCGACCTGCTTACACACCGTGTACCGGCTGGCGTCGATGACGCAGCCAAGGTCAAGGCATCCTACCTGGCCGCCATCACGCTGGGCAAGGAAATCTGTAGCCTCGTCGACCAAAAGCACGCCACTCAATTGCTAGGCACCATGCTGGGCGGCTACAACATCAGCGCGCTGGTCGATTTGCTGGACGACAAAGAACTGGCCCCCGTCGCCGCTGAAGGCCTGAAAAAAACCCTGCTGGTATTCGACGCCTTCCATGACGTCAAAGACAAGGCCGACAAGGGCAATCAGTACGCCAAGGCCATCCTGCAAAGCTGGGCCGACGCCGAATGGTTCACCAGCCGCCCTGAAGTCCCTGAAAGCCTGACAATTACTGTATTCAAGGTCACAGGCGAAACCAACACCGACGACCTGTCGCCCGCGCCCGACGCCTGGAGCCGCCCCGACATTCCGCTGCACGCCCTGGCCATGCTGAAAAACCCGCGCGCCGGCATCGAGCCCGACGAGCCCGGCAAAATCGGCCCCATCAAGTTCCTTGAAGAACTCAAGAAAAAAGGCCATCTTATTGCCTATGTCGGCGACGTGGTCGGCACGGGCTCATCGCGTAAATCAGCCACCAACTCGGTGCTCTGGTATACCGGCGAAGATATTCCCTTTGTTCCCAACAAACGCTTTGGCGGCGTCTGCCTGGGCGGGAAGATTGCTCCCATTTTCTATAACACCATGGAAGATGCCGGCGCCCTGCCCATAGAACTCGACGTCTCGCAAATGAATATGGGCGATACCGTCGAATTGCGCCCCTACGAAGGCGTAGCACTGAAAAACGGCGAAGTCATTGCCAACTTCAAAGTCAAATCCGAAGTCTTGTTCGATGAAGCCCGCGCAGGCGGTCGTATTCCGCTGATCATTGGTCGTGGCCTGACCGCCAAGGCACGCGAATCGCTGGGTCTGCCTGTCTCGACCCTGTTCCGTCTGCCGGAAGTGCCAGCCGATACCGGCAAGGGCTTTACCCTTGCACAAAAGATGGTCGGACGCGCTTGCAACCTGCCCGAAGGACTAGGCATACGCCCGGGCACCTATTGCGAGCCCAAGATGACATCGGTAGGCAGCCAGGACACCACTGGCCCCATGACCCGTGACGAACTCAAAGACTTGGCTTGCCTGGGTTTTTCGGCCGATCTGGTCATGCAGTCGTTCTGCCACACTGCCGCCTACCCTAAACCCGTAGACGTCAAAACTCACCACGAACTACCCGCCTTCATCAGCACACGCGGCGGTATTTCGCTGCGCCCCGGCGACGGCATCATTCACTCGTGGCTGAACCGCATGCTGTTGCCCGACACCGTAGGCACAGGCGGCGACTCACATACCCGCTTCCCTATCGGGATCAGCTTCCCCGCTGGCTCTGGCCTGGTGGCTTTTGCCGCCGCCACGGGCGTCATGCCTCTCGACATGCCTGAATCGGTGCTGGTGCGCTTCAAGGGCAAACTGCAGCCTGGCGTCACCCTGCGCGACCTGGTCAACGCCATTCCGCTATACGCCATCAAGCAAGGCCTGCTCACCGTCGAAACCCAAGGCAAGAAAAACATCTTCTCGGGCCGTATCCTCGAAATCGAAGGCCTGCCCGACTTGAAAGTCGAACAGGCATTTGAACTGTCCGACGCATCGGCCGAGCGTTCCGCCGCTGGCTGTACCGTGCGTCTCGACAAAGCGCCCATCATCGAATACATCACCAGCAATATCACGCTGCTGAAATGGATGATTGCCAACGGCTACGAAGACGAGCGCTCACTGGGTCGCCGCATCAAGGCCATGCAGGCCTGGCTAGCCAACCCGCAATTGCTCGAGCCCGATGCCGACGCCGAATACGCTGCCGTCATCGAGATCGACCTGGCCGATGTGCACGAGCCCATCGTCGCCTGCCCGAACGACCCCGACGACGTGAAAACCTTGTCGGATGTTTCCGGCACAGTCATCGACGAGGTGTTTATTGGCAGTTGCATGACCAATATTGGCCATTTCCGCGCAGCATCCAAGCTGCTGGAAGGCAAGCGCGATATGCCCACCAAGCTGTGGGTGGCTCCGCCAACCAAGATGGACCAAAAGCAACTGACCGAAGAAGGTCACTACGGTGTCCTGGGCAGCGCCGGCGCACGCATGGAAATGCCAGGTTGCTCGCTGTGCATGGGCAACCAGGCACAGGTACGTGAAGGCGCTACGGTCATGTCGACCAGCACACGCAACTTCCCGAACCGTCTGGGCAAGAACTCCAATGTGTTCCTGGGCTCGGCTGAACTGGCTGCCATTTGCTCGCGCCTGGGTCGTATCCCGACCAAGGAAGAGTACATGGCCGACATGGGCGTGCTTAGCGAAAACAGCGATGAAATCTATCGCTACATGAACTTCGATCAAATCGAAGACTTCCAGGAAATTGCCGATTCTGTAAGCGTCTAAGCAAACAGCAGTTCCTGCGCATCAAGGAAACTCCCGGTGTCATGCATCGGGAGTTTTTTATGTGGCGGTCAATATTCAAACGCATGTTTAATAGCCAGCCCACAAATACGGGTAGAGCGTTACACTAGTCTACTAACCAACTTGTACTGTCTTATGTCCCGTATGCCTCCCCTCTCCACTACCCGTTTAACCCGCGACGGCCAACGCCTTGTAGCCTTGACCCAGGCGCTTGCGCGTTCTGGAAGCCGGCTCGAAGACCTTTACTGGGAAAACCTGCTTGCCGCCCAACTGAACAAACTATTGCAAGGCAAAAAAAACCAGACCATAGAATCCGTACTTGAACGGCTGCTTGCCACTGACCTGAACGCCTACGAAATCTTGGTCGAACAGGCCGAGACCTTGTCCGAATCCACCACCATCACCCATCAAGGCACAGAATACGACGCCTTGCTGTTTTCGGCTCCTGTGGTGGCCTGGACACGCTATCAATTGCCCAATGGTGAACTGACCGAACCACAAAGCAAAGCCCTGACCCAATACCTGCAAGCCCACATCATTGCCGAAGGGGCTGCGGTGGCCATGATTCCCGCACTGGTCAACTTTGACCAAATGCCCCAATCGTTCCAGGAAACCCATACCTGGATGCAGCGCCTTGCCTTGCTGGCGTTGGGCGCATCTACCGAAACCTGCTCCATCAACCAGCAAGAAGATCCGGAAGGCATGCTGGCCGACGCCCGCTTTGCCATCGGCGCAATCGTGGTACCCAAGGGCCAGGCGCTGTTCCGCTGGCAAACCCCCCAAGACGACGCTATCGCCCTCAGGAAAGCCAGCCAGCTTGACTGGGAAAAGACCAGCTCCGAAATCATTACGCCCTTGTTTACCGGCTGCCATGTCGAATACCTGCAGCCCGACGCCTACTACATGAACAGCCGCGAAGCCGACCGGCGCATACGACCGCTGGCCCTCAAGGCTGCCGTAACATGGCTGCAAACAGCGGCGCACCTGCCTGGCGACGACTTGCGCGCCGTCATTACAGGTTGCGGTGAAACCTCCATAGAAGAATATCGCATCGGTTTCAGCACTCGCAGCAGCGATGAAGTGATCTACGGCTGCATCTGGCCGGTGCTAAGCAAAGAAGAAGCCGCTATCGACAACACAGAGGGCGAAGTCATCGACATCCCAGACGAAATCACCGCCTTGCTCAAAGAACAAGGCGTCACCGACGTCCGACGCCTGCCAGGCGTGCATCCTGCCGAATTCTGCGACGATTGCGGTGCGCCCTATTTTCCCGATCCGTCCGGAGAAATGATGCACCCCGAACTCCCTGACGAAATCGACATGGCGCCCGTCCACTTTCATTAGGATCTGTCAACGCCAAATGGCCAGGTTGTCTTTCGATATTTTCTGCCGAGTCGTCGATAATTTCGGCGATATCGGCGTTTGCTGGCGTCTGGCCAGGCAATTAAAGGCCCTGCAACCCAATAGCGCAGTACGTTTATGGGTCGACGACCTGTACAGCTTTTCACGCATCGCGCATGAAATCAATGCGCAGGCTGCGCAGCAGTCTGTGCACGGCATCGAAATCGTGCACTGGACGCACCTGGCGCCACGCCTGCAACCCCATTCAGTGGTCATAGAGGCCTTTGCCTGCGACCCGCCCGCTGCCTTCATTGATGCCATGGTCCAGCAAAACAGCCTGTGGATCAATCTTGAATACCTGAGCGCCGAAAACTGGGTTGAATCATGCCACATGCTGCCATCGGCACAGGCCAATGGTTTGCGCAAGTATTTCTTTTTCCCCGGATTTACGACTGCGACAGGTGGCTTGCTGCTTGAACCAGACCTGTTGTCCAGGCGCGACCAATGGCTATCGAACACAGACCGACACAACGAGCTCTTGCAGGCCATAGGCGTACCGGCCTCGCATATACAGCGCTTGCAACAGGGTGCGCGCCAGGTGTTTCTATTCTGCTATGCCAGCGCACCGGCCCAAAGCTTGCTAGACACACTGAAACAGCAAGCCAGCCCCAGCCTGCTTATTGTTCCATCAGGCGTATACCCGGCTTTGCTGAATCAATCTGACGACCTGGTGTATATCCACGAGATGCCGTTTGTCGGGCAAGACGCCTTTGACCACTTGCTCTGGAGCAGTGATCTGAACTTCGTGCGTGGCGAAGACTCTTTGGTGCGCGCCTTGTGGGCAGGCAGGCCGCTAGTCTGGCAAATTTACTCCCAAGACGCCGATGCGCACATGATCAAGCTGCAAGCCTGGCTGGAACAATCCCCTTATGCTCCGGGGGTTCAACAACTGATGCGCGCCTGGAACGTCGGTAATCAAGCAGAGCTTTCTTTACATTTGCACAATGCGCTGCAAACAGAAAACTGGGCAGCCTGGCAATCTGACAGCAACAATTGGTGCACAAAACTGGCTGAAAACCCTGATTTGGCCTATTCATTACTAGAGTTTTGCACGCAACAGCAGCGATCAGGTTAAAATACTGGGTTTAGTAATTCAATTTCCAGATCTCGCTTGAAAGACGAAGCACAAGCCTTGCTGATGTAAGGCAAGCCAAGCCCGCAAAGTTCACGTTTGATCTAGCAATGGAATAAGTCATGCTCTGGCCCGGCAGCAACATCTGGCGGAGCAACCACACCCCGGAGTATTTTAAATATATGAAAACCGCACAAGAATTGCGCGTTGGCAACGTAGTGAAAGTAGGCAACGATGCGCTGGTCGTACAAAAAACCGAATACAACAAATCAGGCCGCAACTCGGCAGTAGTCAAACTCAAGTTCAAGAACTTGCTTACGGGCTCGGGTAGCGAAACGGTTTCCAAAGCCGATGAAAAATTCGAAGTCGTTCAGCTCGAGCACAAAGAATGTACCTATTCGTACTATGCTGACCCCATGTATGTCTTCATGGACGAAGAATACAACCAGCACGAAGTCGAAAGCGACAGCATGGGCGACGCCCTGAACTATCTTGAAGAAGGCATGACGGTCGAGGTCGTGTTCTACGATGGTCGCGCCATCTCCGTCGAGCTTCCCACTATTGTGGTGCGTGAAATCGTTTATACCGAACCCGCTGTCAAAGGCGACACCTCGGGTAAAGTGCTCAAGCCAGCACAAACCAGCACCGACTTTACCGTCAGTGTGCCGCTGTTTTGTAATATTGGTGACAAAATCGAAATCGATACACGCACTGGCGAATACCGCAGCCGCGTGATGTAGTTTCGTGCAGCAGGCGACCAGGCGCCGCTTGCTGTAAACGGCCGGCCTATTGCAGGCGGTCGTCGTCGAGGAAGTCGGGTATGGGCATTACCGCTATCCCTTCCTCGGCCAATTCTTCTCTTTCTTCAGCGGTTGCCGTCCCCCTGATGGCGCGCTCTTCCGCCTCGCCGTCACGCATGCGACGCGCTTCCTGGGCAAATTTATCGCCTACGTTTTCGGTATTACGCACAATTTGGCGTATATGATGCAACACTTCGGCCTGCAGTTGCGCCATCTGGCGGGCGGCCGGTGCGGCCACGGCTGCGCCGGCACCAGTCTGGGCATGTGTGGCAGTGGCTGCTGCAGTGGGTTCTTTTGCACGGCTTAGATTCAGGCGAGGCGCTGAAAGCTTCTTGTTGACACGACCGCTGTTACAGACGGGGCAGCTAAGCAGCCCTCGCGACTGCTGCGATTCGTAGCTGTGGTCGGAACCAAACCAGCCCTCGAACACGTGGCCCAGGTCGCACTGAAGATCAAAGACTTTTAATGACATAGCTACAATATGCGGGCGGTTATGTGGAATACAAGGCGCTCTGTTTGTCGGATGACGCTGGGTCAATCCGAATGGCGCTTGGCGGTGCTGCTCGGCTCTGATCGCATTGTATAGCTCTGATGACGTTGTGTGGTTCTGATGGCCTTGTCTGATTCTTATGACGCTGTCGGTTTCTTATGACGTTGTCGGTTTCTTATGACGTTGTCTGGCTCTTATGACGTTGTCCGGGGTGGGTGAAGCTCAGTGCGGCACGGCGTGCTTGTTTCCGCGTCTGCCTCGTACAGCCGGGCGTCGGCCGAACTCGCTGCGCTTGTATAGTTTTTTTAAGCAGTTTTGTTTTGTTTGGTTTTTATCTAGTTCTTTTAAGCATCTTTTAGTGGGACACTAAAAGATGCTGGGGTGGAGAGACTTACTTTCGCTATCGGCCGCGTTGACGGACCGCCTGTTTGAGAACTCTCCCACCCCGCCTGTCC
>JACCER010000011.1 GCA_013416445.1 Alcaligenaceae bacterium | reverse complement strand
TGATCGACACCTTTGCGATCACGGTCACGGATGTGAACGCGGTGAGCGGCACGGGTGCGTTGAACGTGCTGATCACGGACACGGATCCGGTGGCGGTGGGCGAGACCCACATCATTGTGGAGGACAGCGGCAGCTACACGGTGGGTGGCAACGCGCTGGATAACGATAGCGCCTTTGATGGCCCGGTGGCCTTCGGGAGCTGGACGAGTGCGCCCACTGCGCAGTACGGCACGGTGACGCTGAACGCGAACGGCACCTACAGCTATGTGCTGCACAACGACAATCCGGCGGTCAACGCGCTAAACGCTGGCCAGAGCCTGAAGGAAACCTTTACCTACACGGTCAAGGACAGCGATGGCGATACGGCCACGGCCACGGTGACGATCACGATCCAGGGCAACACTGATGTAAAGGCACCCCCACAGCTTATCGTTGATACCAACGCAAGCCATACGATACCGGCTGGTGCGGGTGATGACATTGTGTTGGGAGATCGTGGTGGGTTCCACACAAACGTGACGCCAGGACAGAATTACAATATTGCCCTGGTTCTGGATCTTTCAGGCTCCATGAACGATAAATGGGGTACTGGTAACAATAAACCAACAAGGCTGGAAACTGCCAAGGCAGCGTTGGTTTCTTTATTAGAGACTCATCTGGTCCTGCATGATGGCATAGTCAACGTGTCGTTGATTACGTTTGCTGGCTCTAGTAGCCAAGAGGTGGACTCGATCACTTTGACCCCAGATAATATTGATGCTTTTATTGCCAAAATAAATGCGCTGTCTGCCAATGGAAAAACCCCTTATGGTCAAGCGTTTACGAAAACGACGGCTTGGTTCGATGGGCAACCTACAGAGGATAGCGATGGTGAGTCGTTCAAGAATATGACCTTCTTCCTCACGGATGGGGAGCCTACCGATAGTGCGGGCCCACGTGATGCTGCATTTAATATATTAAGTGGAGTCAGCGACGTTCACGGAATTGGTATCGGGTCCGGTGTGACTCAGGCTACGTTGAATAAGTATGACAATACAGATATTAGAGTCGAGCTTTCAGGTAACAGCGAGAACCATGCGACTTTCAATAACGACAGTGGCGTGAACAATCCTAGTAACTGGAGTAAAGACGGTACAGGAACCGTAGCTAAAAGCAGTAATGCGATGCGCATCACGGATACAACTGTGGGCAGTGATCCCGTCACCGTTACGATGAATGTCAATCACGCTATGGAGGTGACAGCAGCTACAGGCGCTGCATTCAGCTTTACTGTAAATAGAGGGGGTAATTGGGACAGCAGTAAAGATGCCTTCACCTGGAGGTTATTGAAACTAAATAGTATTACAAACGAATGGGAACCAGTGCCAGTTCAGTTTGGCACCACCAGTACGGGGACTGTGACAACGGCGATCTACGGCCCTGGTAAGTATGGTTTCGAGTTTTTGGTGAATGATGGCAGCACAGGTTCCGATAGTAGTAGTAATCGCGCTCGTGTCGATATCGATAACATCAAAATACTAGGAACCCAGGGTATAGGGGAAGCACAGGTGGTGACTGACCCAACGAAGCTGGCGGCGACGCTTATCAAGGGCAGTGGCGATGTTGATGTACTTGATCCTGTTGGCAATGACGTTATTAACGGCGGTGACGGAAAAGACGTGATCTTCGGCGACGCCATCAACACAGATAATCTAAGTTGGGCAGGGCGTACCTTGTCACCGGGAGCTGGCTATGAAGCATTGGTCGCTTTCTTGACTTACCAGAATTCTGGAGTTGCACCTACCAACGATGATCTGTACGACTATCTAAGCATCAGCGCCAATCAAGCGCTGCTCAACGTAGCGGGTGACACTCGTGGAGGCCACGATAGAATTTCTGGTGGAGCAGGTGACGACACGATTTTCGGTCAAGGTGGGAACGACATCATCTTTGGCGATGTAAGCACCAGTCACGATGCCTGGGCCGCAAGTCTAGGTTACGAGCCTTCCATAGCCGATGTATTAACGTACCTTAAAGCCGCTAATAACTATGCTGCTTTTAACGCTGGTGAGACCACCCAGGATGGTAGCGATACTATCTACGGCGGCACCGGGAACGACATTATCTTTGGACAAGGTGGCAACGATACCTTGTACGGTGATGAAGGCAATGATCTTCTGGTCGGTGGGTCTGGCGATGACAAACTGTTCGGTGGGTCTGGCCACGATATCCTTATCGGAGGCAAAGGTAACGATACTCTTACCGGTGGCGCCGGCAACGATACCTTTGTATGGATGAAAGGTGACGCAGATCCAAGTAAGACAGATGCTGATGCGTCTGTAGATCATATAACCGACTTTGGTGTCGATACCAGTAATCCTGGTTCTCCTGGCTACAATAGTCAACCAAAAGATATGTTGGATCTGAGCGATCTCTTGCAAGGCGAAGAAAGTGGTAATTTGACTGATTTCTTACATATTACAGGTGACGGCAGTACGACAACAATTAATATCAGCTCAACAGGGGGGCTTGAAAGTGATGGTAGTAAATATGATCAACAGATCATCATTGATAATGCCGACATTACCGATGGGGTTGTTGATCAAGCCCAATTGATCAGTAACCTGATACTGCAGGGCAAACTGAACGTAGATCAGTAAACCACTGCAATCCAGCCTGGTATGTAGCCTCAACACATACCAGGCTTTTTCATCCCGGCCCGTTCCATGCATCTCTTTGTTGCACAGAACGCGGCCCGGGCTGTTTTATTCTTACTTTTCGTTTAAGTTATTTGCCTTTAACGTTTAGTTTGGTTACAACACTGGCCATGCGCGCCGCATCTGTTTTTCACCAGACCCGCCTGTACTTTGTGCTGTTGGCTATCGGCATGGTATTGGCGACGGCGGCGTATCTACCCGCCACGGCATTGCAGTTCGATGCCGCACGCATACAGCAAACCGCCAAGGCGCGTTATGGTCAGCGGGGTGCACAGGCCGTTTCGCAATGGATGGCCATGCTTTCTCAACAGCGTTCGCAGCCTGAATCTCAACAGTTGCGGGCGGTGAACGATTTCTGGAACACCATCGCGCTAGGCGGTGAAGATATCAACATTTGGGGCAAGGCCGATTACTGGGCTACGCCGCTGGAAACCCTGGGCAAGCGCGCGGCCGATTGTGAAGATTATGTCATCGCCAAGTATTTTTCCTTGGTGCATTTGGGCGTGCCGGCGGAAAAACTGCGGCTGATTTACGTCAGGGCGCGTGTGGGTGGTATGGGTAGTTCCAGCAGTATTGCGCATATGGTGCTGGGCTATTATTCCAGCCCCGACGCCGATCCGCTGGTGTTGGACAACCTGATGGGCTCCATTGCTCCGGCCAGTCAGCGCCGTGATCTTACCCCGGTGTTCAGTTTTAATGCGCAAGGCATTTATGTAGCGGGCGCGGCCACGGCTTCGCCGGATCGCATCGGTCATTGGCGCAATTTGCTGATCAAGATGCAGAAAGAAGGTTTTCAACCCTGATCTTATCTATATAGATAGAAGCAGTATCGTTTATAGGCGTAGCACGGTATGTCTTTACTTAAACAGCTTTTGCTCAGCGTGACGGTAGCCATCATCTTTATTCTGGCGGGTACGCTGGTATTCAGCATCGATGGCGCGCGTCAGTATCTGAATACTCAGTTGCAGGCGCAAAGCGAAAACGCGGCATCGTCGCTGGCGCTGTCGTTGTCGCAGCCGGCCAACCAGGACGAGATCACGCGCGAATTGCTCATTGCGGCCTTGTTCGACAGCGGCCAGTTTCGCGCCATCAGCCTGATGGGCACTGACGGCCAGCCTATGGTCGAGCGCGGCTCAGCAGTGTCGACAGGGGCGGGCATGGCGCCGGCCTGGTTCAGCAAGCTGCTGCCTTTGGTAACGCCCGCTGCTACGCGGCAGGTTTCCGATGGCTGGAAGCAGGTGGGCACGCTTACGGTTACGTCCGACGACCTGACAGCGCGCGATTCTTTGTGGCGCAGCAGCCTGCGGGTGTTTACCCTGGTGGTGGGCGCGGGCTTGTTGTGGGCGCTGTTTGCCGTACTGCTGATACGCTGGCTGAAACGTGCGCTGAAAAGTGAAATTACCGAGCAGGTCAGGGCGATTGCGGAAGGTGGGCAAAGTGCGCCTGCGCCTGGTCGTTCTTCGGTTGCCGAGCTTGCACAGGCCACGCGCATGATTCATGACGTGCGCGAACGGGTCAGGGCAACGGCGCAGGAACAGAATGCACGCATCGAATCGCTGCGCCTGGAAGTCAACCAGGACCCGGTTACCGGCCTGGCCAACCGCAAGTATTTCCTGAATGAGTTGCGGCGGGTGCTAAAGGGCAGTCCCGAAACGCCGCCCAAGGGTGGCCACGTGCTGCTGTTTCGCCAGCGCGACCTGATAGGCATCAACGCCACGATGCGGCATAACGAGGTCGATCAATGGCTGTTGTCGGTGGGGCAGGGGGTGTCGCGTGCCATGGAAGGCTTTCCGGCCATGCATGGGCAGTTGGCGCGCCTGAATGGTTCTGATTTCATCTTGTTGATGCCGGGCGCGGTCGGCCCCGAGGCAAGCGGACTGGTGCAGCAGGTGCGCCAGGTGCTTGATGTATTGCGTGTGCGCATGGTCGATGGCCGTCTGTGCCGCTGGAGCCTGTCGCTGACCGACTACACGCCCGATTGCGATGTCAGTTCGATACTGTCCAGGCTGGACCATGGCTTGATGCGCGCTGAAAGTGCCGGGCAGGATGAGGTTGAATACATTTCCTATGCTGACAGCGATTTCGGGAAAAAATCGGTTGGCACGGGGGAAGCAGCCTGGCGTGGCTTGCTGGACGATGCCTTGCTGAAAAACCGGCTGGAACTCTCGATTCAGCCAGCCATGTATGGCAATGGCGGTATCGTGGCCGAACGCTACGAGGCGTCGTTGGCCTTGCGTGATGACGATGGCGGCCTGTTGTCGGCTTACTTGTTTATGCCCGCGGCAGTGCGCCTGGGCTTGTCGGCTGATTGCGACCTGCGTGCAATCGAGCTTGGGTTGGCCTGGCTGGATGACAACAAGGGCGACCTGATCATCAAGATATCGCTGCCATCGTTGCTGCAGCCGCACTTCTTGCCTGAAATGAAGCGGCGCTTGGGTGGCCTGTTGTCGCAACCAGATCAAATACGCCGCTTGCTGCTGGAAATCGATGCCCATGGCCTGGTGGCTTATGGCGCGGAAGTGCAGGAATTTTGCCATCAGGTGGTTCAGGCTGGCGCCCGTTCCGGCTTGCGCCGCATGGCACAGCAACCCGACGCGCTCATGCATTTGCACCTGGCGCCGTTTACATATGTGAAACTGGGCGGCGACGTGGTGACTAACCTGCTGCACAGCCCCGGCGCCCGGAAACTGGCCGCAGCCATTGCCGAAACCGCCATCGAGCTGGACATGAAGGTATATGTAGACGATGTTCCGGGCAATGATGCAAAAGTCATGTTGCAGGGGTATGGGGCGCTACCTAGGATGTAGGTCGGATTAGCGCGCAGTGCGTAATCCGACCTACGAACAATATCATTATTAATTTCAGTTACACTTTTGGCATATTCTTTCCATCTGGATGTTAGCAATGACGGTTAAAGCGAAAGTTCATGAGTCAGCCTTTAATCAAGATATAAAGCTGCCCTACGATTTACGAATTAGCGATTTCAGATCGGCGATGGAAGATGTGTATGATTTTTTCCATGATGTTAACAAACTGTTATCAGAGCGCGGCTTGCAGCGGCTGGACGATATGATGAGACCGGCGGCTATGTCAGGAACCATATCTGACATGATCACGGCTTCTTTAGCAAAGTTTTCTAGGGCTCTTGTAGAAAACAAGCATTTTAATGGTCATCCCGACCTGATAAAGCGGGGCAGGTATGTGAATGATGCAATTGCCTCGGGCGTAGAAGGTATAGAAATCAAGAGCACCCGTAAAAAAGGTGGCGCGGTTGATACGCACGGTGCAAGAGAGCAATGGATGTGTGTGTTTGTTTATACGGTCGACAACAGTAGTGAGCCGGCATCAAAGCGGAACCCCATGCAGTTCACCGAGGTTTACTTGGCGTATGTTATAGAAGCAGATTTTCGTAAAAACTCAAGGTCTACACTTGGCACTCGTACCGCTACCTTGCATAAGGAAGGTGTTAAAAAGCTTAGGCAACACTGGATTTATAAGTTGTAAACCCTTGGCTATTCATTGTTTTTGACCTTAAGCTGGGTTAGCTTAGGTACTGCTGATTTCGCTAGATCAAAAAATGTTTTGTCCATTTCAATTCCAATGCTTCGGTAACCCACGGCGTTCGCAGCGGCTAATGTAGAGCCTGCACCCATAAAGGGATCTAACACTACACCTTCTCCAAGGGGCAGCACCCCTCGTACTAACTGTCTCATGAAGGCTTGCGGCTTTAAAGATGGATGAGGTGCAATTTTTTTTTCTGAAGCGGGTGTTGGGTGAGATGTAATTAAATCCCCAAAAGGCTTTTCTGCCGAGACTCGTCTGAATCCGCCGGTACGCCATTTTCTTAAGTTGTCTTGAACACGACCTTCAATAGGGGCTCTGAGCACCACCCAGGGTTCCCATTGTGAGCGAGGCATGACGGATACGTCAAAGAATTCTTCATGAGCGTTTTTCGGTCTGTCGCCCCCGCGCATAGTCATGACCTGCCTGGCCAAGTAGCCCCTGAGCTCAAAGCCGGTTTCGATCATGGCAGAGCTAACAATATGCGTAAGCAAGGGGTTTGATGCGATAACCACATTCCCGCCAGGAACAATGACTTTTTTGGCCAAACTGCCAAATTTTTTGAAAAACATGTAAAGCTTTTCTTTATCGTTTTGATCTAGCACCGTAAAACGGGGTAGCGGTGCGCGCTGATGCCCATCAAAAGCGGGCGGTATGCGCCATATGCCGCCTTTGCCGCTACGTAGTTTGCTTGTCTCTTTTTCGGTGTATTCGACCAAGCCGTAAGGGGGGTCGGTTACGATGGCATGAATGGTTTTTTCCGGCTGACAGGCCAGCCAGTCAAAGCAGTCGGCATGAACAGCCTGTGCGGCGCCTAGCGTTTCAGAGCGAAAGTCCAGAGGAGTTACCGAATGGCTTGCGTTACCACCCTGATATGCTTGTAGCGAATACCGTCCCCTGCCTGTGCGTTCAAATCGGGTTGGTGTATTAAGGCTTAAGTAAGAACGAATGGAAGATGCCGGCACTTTGCCAAGGCGTGCTTGTACGGCCTGCATGATCTCGTTAGTAGTGGCTTCAGATGCTGATACAGTTAGGTATTCGACTATTGCGTCACGAATAGCGCCGGGTGGGAAAGGCATGCCTTGGCTCCAAAAGATTACGCAAAGCTTAGCATTTTGACGTCTAGACGTCAAATAAATACTGTATTTATGTCCAGTAAATATCAGCAGTGACTTGGTTTTTCCGACACCAACATCCCCAATGCAGCGCCAACACAACAAAAACACGCTATTTGGCAGGCCTTTGTATATATACTTGCTTTTTTTTGGTTGATCGTTTATTATCTTCTACTTGCTTGGTTTGTGCGTAAGGCGCAGGCTAAGCTACTGAAGTACCCCAAGCGAATTTTCAGCAAGATTTCAACCCAGGGTTTGGCATAGCCAGGCCTTACGGGACCAAAACTGGTTGTGTGGCGCCGCCTTTTGCTGGTGGCGCGGCACAACTAAGTTGGAACAGGAATAATCATGATCCAAATGCAGACCACGCTGGACGTGGCCGACAACACTGGCGCACGCAGAGTCATGTGCATCAAGGTGTTAGGCGGCTCGAAGCGCCGTTATGCCGCTATCGGTGACATTATCAAAATTACTGTCAAAGATGCGGCCCCACGCGGGCGCGTTAAAAAGGGCGAGATTTACAACGCTGTAGTGGTTCGTACCGCTAAGGGCGTTCGTCGCAAAGACGGCTCGCTGATCAAGTTCGGTGGCAATGCCGCCGTGTTGCTCAACGCCAAACTGGAACCCATCGGTACCCGTATCTTCGGACCTGTCACGCGCGAATTGCGTACAGAAAAGTTCATGAAGATCGTGTCCCTGGCTCCAGAAGTGCTGTAAGGAGCGAAGCATGCAAAAAATCCGTAAAGGCGACGAAGTCATCATCCTGACTGGTCGCGACAAAAAACGTCGTGGCACCGTGCTGCAGCGCGTTGACGCCGACCACGTGTTGGTTGAAGGCATCAATGTCGTCAAGAAACACGTAAAGGCCAACCCTATGGCTGGCACGCAAGGTGGCATCATCGACAAGACCATGCCCATACACATTTCCAATGTGGCGCTTTTTAATCCCGAGACCGGCAAGGCCGATCGCGTCGGGATCAAAGAAGTCGATGGCAGCAAGGTTCGTATATTCCGTTCCAGCGGCGCTGTCGTTGGCGCCAAGGCTTAAGGGGCGACGAACATGGCTCGTTTACAAGAGTTTTACCGCAGCAAGGTCATGGCCGACCTGCAAGCCAAATTTGGCTACGAAAGCATCATGCAAGTGCCACGCATTTCCAAGATCACCCTGAACATGGGTGTCTCGGAAGCGGTTGCCGACAAAAAGGTCATTGAGCACGCTGTCTCTGACCTGGCCAAGATTTCCGGCCAGAAGCCTGTCGTCACCATGACTAAAAAGGCTATCGCGGGCTTTAAAATCCGTGAAGACTACCCAATTGGCTGCAAAGTCACATTGCGTGGTCGCCGCATGTACGAATTCCTGGACCGCCTGGTCGCCGTGGCTCTGCCGCGCGTTCGCGACTTCCGTGGTATTTCAGGTCGTGCATTCGATGGCCGTGGCAACTACAACATCGGGGTTAAAGAGCAACTGATTTTCCCTGAAATCGAATACGACAAAATCGACGCCGTACGTGGTATGAACATCAGCATCACCACTACAGCCAAGACCGACGATGAAGCCAAGGCGCTGCTTAAAGCCTTCAGCTTCCCGTTTCGCAATTAAGGGGCGATGACGTGGCAAAACTTTCACTCATCAATCGCGATATCAAACGCGCCAAGCTGGCAGAAAAATTTGCACCCAAACGTGCAGCACTGAAGGCCATCATCGACGATCAGTCCAAAACTGACGAAGAACGCTATCAGGCCCGTTTGCAACTGCAGCAACTGCCGCGCAATGCCAACCCAACTCGCCAGCGCAATCGTTGCGTTGTCACGGGTCGTTCGCGTGGCGTTTACAGCAAGTTCGGTTTAACTCGTCACAAGCTGCGTGAAATGTCGCTGCGTGGCGAAGTGCCGGGCATGATCAAAGCCAGCTGGTAGGAGAAATACACAATGAGCATGAGCGATCCCATCGCCGACATGTTGACCCGCGTGCGTAACGCACAACAAGTCAATAAAACGTCGGTTAGCATGCCCTCCTCGAAGCTGAAGGTAGCTATTGCTGCCGTGCTAAAAGACGAAGGCTATATCGACAGTTTTCAGGTTGGCGGCGAAAAAGCCAAGCCTACCCTGGAAATTACCCTGAAATACTACGCTGGCCGTCCGGTCATCGAGCGTATCGACCGTGTTTCGCGTCCTGGGCTGCGTATCTATAAAAGCAGCAAGACCATTCCTCACGTTATGAATGGTTTGGGCGTGGCTATCGTGTCGACCCCGCGCGGTGTCATGACCGATCGCAAAGCTCGCGCCACTGGCGTGGGCGGCGAAGTGCTTTGCTACGTGGCATAAGGAGAATCATATGTCACGCATAGCAAAAAATCCGGTCCTCGTACCCCAAGGCGTAGAAGCCACGATCAGCGCTGGCCAAATTGTTGTCAAGGGCCCCCTGGGCACCCTGACACAAGCCCTGACTGGCGACGTTTTCGTTCGCCAGGAAGACGGCCAGCTCACATTCGCCGTTGCCAACGAAACTCGCCTGGCCAAGGCCATGTCGGGTACGTTGCGTGCCCTGGTAGCCAATATGGTTACTGGCGTCAGCAAAGGCTTCGAGCGTAAACTCAACCTGGTTGGCGTTGGTTTTCGCGCCCAGGTTCAGGGCGACGCCTTGAAATTGCAACTTGGTTTCTCACACGATATCGTGCACAGCATGCCCGAAGGTATCAAGGTCGAGTGTCCCACTCAAACCGAGATCATCATCAAGGGTGCTGACAAGCAGGTCGTTGGTCAGGTGGCTGCGGAAATCCGTGCTTATCGCGAACCCGAACCCTACAAGGGCAAGGGCGTGCGTTACGCCGATGAGCGCGTCATCATCAAAGAAACCAAGAAGAAATAAGCACGCAGGCAAGGACGAATTATGGACAAGAAACTCTCCCGTTTGCGTCGTGCAGTCTCGACACGCCGGAAAATCCACGAGCTGCGGGTACACCGCCTCTCGGTTTTCCGCTCGAACCTGCATATATACGCGAACATCATTTCGCCGGAAGGCGATCGTGTGCTCGTCAGCGCATCCACGCTCGAGCCGGAAGTACGCAAACAACTCGCCGGTCAAAGCGTCAACGGTGGCAACATTGCCGCCGCCAGCATTATTGGCAAGCGCGTTGCTGAAAAAGCCAAAGCTGCCGGTATTGAACTGGTTGCCTTTGATCGTTCGGGCTTCCGTTATCATGGCCGCGTGAAAGCGTTGGCCGACGCCGCGCGTGAAGCCGGCTTGAAATTCTAAGCAAGGAATTGTCAAATGGCTAAAGCACAAGGCAGGCACGCCGCCGAGAAAGAAAACGACGACGGCATGCGTGAAAAAATGATTGCGGTCAATCGCGTCAGCAAAGTGGTCAAGGGTGGTCGCACCATGAGCTTTGCTGCGCTGACCGTAGTTGGTGATGGCGATGGCCGCATCGGAATGGGCAAAGGTAAAGCCCGTGAAGTGCCCGTTGCCGTACAAAAAGCAATGGAACAGGCTCGCCGTGGTTTGGTCAAGGTCGCCCTTAAAAATGGCACCCTGCACCACACTGTCGTAGGTAAGCATGGCGCCGCCACCGTTCTGATTTCGCCCGCACCTGAAGGTACTGGCGTTATCGCCGGCGGCCCCATGCGCGCAATTTTCGACGTCATGGGCGTACGTAACGTGGTTGCAAAAAGCCTGGGCTCAAGCAACCCCTACAACATGGTCCGCGCAACGCTTAACGGCTTGCGTGCCTGCTCGACTCCTGCTGAAGTTGCTGCCAAGCGCGGCAAGTCGGTAGAAGATATCCTGGGGTAAGTCATGGCACAGAAGCAAATTAAAGTAACTCTCGTGCGCTCTGTTATCGGTACCCACAAGTCCCATCGCGCCACCGTGCGTGGTCTGGGTCTGGGCAAACTGAATAGCAGCCGCGTATTAGTCGATACGCCCGAGGTGCGTGGGATGATCCATAAAGTGGATTACCTCGTTACCGTCTCGGAAGCCTGAAAGGAATCGGGATGTCACAAACTCAACTAAACACGCTGAAACCAGCTGAAGGCAGCAACCCGGCCCGTCGCCGTGTTGGTCGCGGCATTGGCTCGGGTTTTGGTAAAACTTGCGGCCGTGGCCACAAGGGTCAAAAATCGCGTACTGGCGGTTTTCATAAAGTCGGCTTTGAAGGCGGTCAAATGCCTTTGCAACGTCGTCTGCCGAAACGCGGCTTTACGGCCATGAATCAGCATTTGTCCTCCGAAGTCCGTTTGTCCGACCTCGAACGCCTGCCTGTCGACGAAGTCACGGTGCAAGTGCTCAAGCAGGCTGGCGTCATCGGCCAGGCAGTACGCTACGTCAAGGTGATCAAGTCCGGCGAACTCTCGCGCAAGGTTGTCCTGCAAGGGATTTCCGCAACGGCTGGCGCCCGCGCTGCAATCGAAGCTGCCGGCGGTTCGCTGGCTTAAGGGGTAACGGTGGCTAAAGCTCAGGCACAGAGTAAATCGGGTTCCCGGTACAGCGACTTAAAACGCCGTATCGTCTTCCTGGTACTCGCCCTGGTGGTTTATCGGCTGGGAACGCACATACCCGTGCCCGGAATCAACCCCGACGCGCTGGCCGATCTGTTTCAACAAAACCAGGGCGGTATCCTGGGCTTGTTCAACATGTTCTCGGGCGGTGCGCTGGAACGGTTTTCCGTGTTTGCGCTGGGTATCATGCCTTACATTTCAGCCTCCATCATTATGCAGTTGATGGCGGTTGTTGTACCTACCCTGGAAGCAATCAAGAAAGAAGGCGAATCCGGCCGACGCAAAATTACCCAGTACACACGCTACGGCACAGTGTTCCTGGCTCTGATTCAGGCTGTCGGTATCTCGGTCGCCCTTGAATCGCAGCCAGGCCTGGTCATCGATGTCGGCATGATGTTCCGTTTTACAACGATAGTCACGCTGGTTACCGGTACGATGTTCGTGATGTGGTTGGGCGAGCAAATCACCGAGCGCGGTATGGGCAATGGTATTTCGATACTGATTTTTGCCGGTATTGTTGCTGGTTTGCCTAGCGCCCTGGCCGGGATGCTCGATCTGGTGCGTACTGACTCCATGTCGGTGCTGTCGGCTCTGTTCATTCTGGTGCTGGTTGTTGCTGTAACCTACTTTGTGGTGTTTGTTGAACGCGGCCAGCGCCGCATCACGGTAAACTACGCAAAGCGTCAGGTAGGCAACAAAATCTACGGTGGTCAAAGCTCGCATTTGCCGCTGAAGTTGAATATGTCCGGAGTCATTCCGCCCATTTTTGCTTCGTCGATCATATTGCTGCCCGCAACGATCACCAGTTGGTTTTCCAGTAACCCGAATATGCGCTGGTTGGGCGATCTGGCTGCGGTATTGTCGCCAGGTCAACCGCTCTACATTACGTTGTATTCCGCCGCAATTATTTTCTTTTGCTTTTTCTATACGGCATTGGTGTTCAATAGTCGCGAAACAGCAGATAATCTGAAGAAAAGCGGTGCGTTTGTGCCCGGCATTCGTCCAGGCGAACAAACGTCGCGCTATATCGACAAGATACTGATGCGGCTTACGTTGGCAGGTGCCATATACATCACTTTGGTGTGTTTGTTGCCTGAACTTATGCAAGCGCGCTGGAATGTACCGTTTTATTTTGGCGGCACTTCCCTTCTGATTATTGTTGTGGTGACCATGGACTTTATGGCACAGGCTCAGGCCTACATGATGTCTCACCAATACGACTCGCTGCTCAAGAAGGCTAACTTCAAGGGTACGGGATTGCCAATGCGGTAAAAAGAAATGGCAAAAGACGACGTCATTCAAATGCAAGGAGAGGTTCTCGAAAACCTCCCCAACGCAAATTTTCGCGTCAAGCTGGAAAATGGCCATGTAGTGTTGGGCCACATATCGGGCAAGATGCGTATGCATTACATCCGGATTCTGCCGGGTGACAAGGTCACAGTGGAGCTCACGCCCTATGATCTGTCTCGCGCCAGAATTGTCTTCCGCTCTAAATAAGCGGCCGGTTACAGGAAACTAGGAGTCAACCATGAAAGTAATGGCATCGGTAAAACGGATCTGCCGCAACTGCAAGATCATCAAACGTCACGGCGTGGTGCGTGTTATTTGCACCGAGCCACGTCATAAGCAGCGTCAAGGCTAATCGCCGACACGCAACGGATTTAACAAGGAACAGTCATGGCCCGTATTGCTGGCATCAACATTCCGCCGCATCAACACGCCGAAATCGGACTTACCGCTATTTTTGGTATTGGTCGTACACGTGCTCGCAAAATTTGCGAAGCATCGGGTATCGAACTTTCCAAGAAAGTGAAAGATCTGACTGACGCCGAACTCGAACGTATCCGTGAACACATCGGTTTGTTCGCGGTTGAAGGTGATTTGCGTCGCGAAGTACAATTATCGATCAAACGTCTGGTCGATTTGGGAACTTACCGTGGCGCGCGCCACAAGCGTGGTTTGCCCGTGCGTGGTCAACGCACCCGTACCAACGCCCGTACCCGTAAAGGGCCGCGTCGCGCTGCTGCTTCCCTGAAGAAATAATCGAGGAATAGAAGATGGCGAAAGCTTCCAACAGCGGCGCATCGCGCGTACGCAAGAAAATCAAAAAGAGCGTATCGGACGGCATTGCGCACGTTCATGCGTCCTTTAACAACACGATCATCACCATTACTGACCGTCAGGGCAATGCCTTGTCCTGGGCGACATCCGGTGGTGCGGGCTTTAAGGGCTCGCGCAAATCCACACCATTCGCTGCGCAGGTTGCAGCCGAATCGGCAGGGCGCCTCGCGTTGGAATATGGCATTAAAACACTAGAAGTTCGCATCAAGGGCCCCGGTCCTGGCCGTGAATCATCGGTACGTGCTCTGAATGCACTGGGCATTAAAATCTCCAGCATCTCAGACATCACGCCGGTGCCGCACAATGGCTGCCGTCCGCCCAAGCGCCGTCGCATCTAAGGGGAAGCATCTTGGCACGTTATATTGGACCTAAATGCAAACTCTCGCGTCGCGAGGGTACTGATTTATTCTTGAAAAGCTCGCGTCGCTCGCTGGATTCAAAGTGCAAACTCGAATCCAAGCCTGGTCAGCATGGCCGTACTTCGGGCGCTCGTACGTCCGACTACGGTTTGCAGTTGCGCGAAAAGCAAAAACTCAAGCGCATGTATGGCATTCTGGAAAAGCAATTCCACAAGTATTTTGTTGAAGCTGAGCGTCGTCGTGGCAACACTGGCGAGACCCTGATTCAATTGCTGGAATCGCGTCTGGACAACGTCGTGTATCGCATGGGCTTTGGCTCTACACGCGCAGAAGCGCGTCAGTTGGTTACACACCGCTCGGTTGAAATCAACGGCCGTACCGCCGACATCGCTTCGATGCTGGTTAAGGCTGGCGATGTGGTCTCGATCCGCGAAAAGGCAAAAGCCCAATTGCGTATCCGCGAATCGCTCGATCTTGCTACGGCTCAAGGCATGCCGCAGTGGGTCGAAGTCGACACCAACAAGCTTACCGGCACCTTCAAGCAAGTTCCGGATCGTGCCGATGTAGCACGCGACGTGAACGAATCGATGGTCGTCGAGCTGTACTCGCGCTAATTGGCGCAAGAAGTAAAGCAGTAGTATCGCATCAGCCCACTTTTCCAGTTTACTGGCAAGTGGGCTTTGCGATGTCCATCGCCGGGGCATTCCCGGTTATCCATCAGCCTTATCGGTGTAACGAGCCGAGGGTATTGAAAAGGAATATTCATGTCGTCACAAGGTTTTCTGAAGCCCCGTTCCATCGAAGTCGTGCCTGTAGGCAAGAATCACGCCAAAGTCGTGATGGAACCCTTCGAGCGTGGCTACGGCCACACGCTGGGCAACGCACTGCGCCGCATCCTGCTGTCCTCCATGACGGGCTATGCGCCCACCGAGGTCCAGATGACTGGCGTGGTTCACGAATACTCCACAATTGCCGGCGTGCGCGAAGACGTCGTCGATATCCTGCTGAACCTGAAGGGCGTGGTGTTCAAGCTGCATAATCGCGAAGAAGTGACGCTGGTATTGCGCAAGCAAGGTCAAGGCGTGGTGCTGGCTTCCGACATCGAATTGCCGCACGACGTTGAAATCGTCAACCCCGATCACGTCATTGCCACGCTGACCGACGCCGGTAAACTGGAAATGCAGATCAAGGTCGAGCAAGGCCGTGGCTATGTGCCCGGCAACGTGCGCGCCCTGGTCGACGACCGCACCCACACCATAGGCCGTATTGTGCTTGACGCATCGTACAGCCCAGTGCAGCGCGTCAGCTATGCGGTTGAAAGCGCACGGGTCGAGCAGCGTACCGACCTGGACAAGCTGGTGCTCGACATCCAGACCAACGGCGTGGTTACGCCTGAAGAAGCCGTGCGCCAGTCGGCCCGTATCCTGATGGATCAAATTTCGGTGTTTGCCGCGCTTGAAGGCGCTGGTGAATACGTCGATAGCCCGCAGGCACGTGGCAGCGCACCCCAGATCGACCCTGTGTTGTTGCGTCCTGTCGACGATCTCGAATTGACCGTACGTTCGGCCAATTGCCTGAAAGCCGAAAATATCTACTACATCGGCGATCTTATTCAGCGCACTGAAAATGAATTGCTCAAAACGCCTAACCTGGGCCGCAAGTCCTTGAATGAAATCAAGGAAGTGCTTGCCGCACGTGGTTTGACTTTGGGCATGAAGCTGGAAAACTGGCCACCAGTTGGCCTGGAACGCCCGTAAATTTTTGTAGTGGAAAGTGGTTGTCGGTGTAATCCGACACCACTAACCTACTCAAAAAATTTAAAAATTTGGCATTATCGTGCTAGAATTCTGCCCGCACCCGGACCGCAGCCTTGCTGATAGAAGATCCGGTTAACAACGGAATTGTCCGTTTAGCTTAATAAGATTCAAAGGAAATTATCATGCGTCATCGCAGTGGATTGCGTAAATTAAATCGCACCAGCAGTCACCGTTTGGCTATGTTTCGCAACATGGCTGTTTCGCTGTTTACACACGAAGCCATCAAGACCACCTTGCCCAAGGCCAAGGAATTGCGTCGTGTCGTAGAGCCCCTGATCACGCTGGCCAAAGAGCCAACGCTGGCCAACAAGCGCCTGGCATTCGCGCGTTTGCGCGACCGCGACGTGGTCGTCAAGCTGTTTGCCGAAATCGGCCCACGCTACAAAGAGCGTAACGGCGGCTACACGCGTGTTCTGAAAATGGGTTTCCGTCAGGGCGACAACGCTCCTATGGCATTCATGGAACTGGTCGACCGTCCTGAAGTCGAAGAAACCGACGCCGAATAAACGGCTTGGTTTTCGCAGTGCATAGAACGGGCCTCAGGGCTCGTTTTTTTATGGGCGCAGCGTAATCCGACGAACAGCGCATCAAATGAACGCACCCGCTTAACCCGGGTAGCACCCGTGTTAATGGGTAGAATAGGTGGTTGCCAACCACTTTCAGGATACGCCACGTGAGCCCCGCCACGCCGCCCGACACCAGCGCCGCCGCGCTGACACTGGCCAACGACATCGTTGTTGTGCTTAGCAACGCACCCGATTTGCTCCTGGCCAAACGCATTGCCCATGTACTCGTCGAAGAGCATTTGGCCGCCTGTGTGAACCTTGGCGCACCAGGCTTGTCTATGTACATGTGGGAAGGCGTGCTCGAAGGCGCCGAAGAAATTCCGTTAACGATGAAAACCACGCTTGCAAGGGCGCCAGCGCTAATTGCGCGCCTGACCCAGCTACACCCCTACGAAGTCCCCGAGGTTCTCGTCCTGCCCGTTTCTGGTGGCTCAAAAAGCTATCTGGAATGGGTGCGTAGCGCAAGCTTGCCGGAATAGGCCGTATCGGGCCGCAACTCGCGTTATGCGCATACATAAGGATGTTCTGATGTCGTATTTGGCGCAGGCCAACAGTGCAAGTTCGAAGTCGCTTGATCTTCAGCTTAATGCACAGCCGGTAATTCACATTCAAGACCAACGCCAGTGGCACAAAATAATCTATGCATTTCTGGTCGCCCTGATGTTGGCGGTCACGTTTTTGCATGCCGGCGCTGCCCAGGCCGAAGAGGAATACCTGGACCCTGAAGTCGCTTTTGTCATGTCGGCCGCCATGGCGACACCGACAGAAATCAATGTGCACTTCAAAATCGCGCCTGAATACTACATGTACCGCGAGCGCTTCGAGTTCGTCCTTGCGCCCGATGCCACTTCCAGCCTGCTGGGCGAGCCTATTCTTCCCGGAGGGCGGGTTACCTATGACCCCACCTTCGAGAAAAACATGGAGGTCTATTACAAGCAGGTAACGATACGCTTGCCGCTGGTTCCGGGCGCGGCTGCACCGCTCAAGCTGGCCGTAACCAGCCAGGGCTGTGCCGATGCGGGCCTGTGCTACCCGCCCATGACTTCCGAAATTACCTTGACCCCTACGATAACCGGTTACCAAGCTAGTGGTATCGGCGTGGTCGACAATGTGCCTGGCCCGCAAGCGCAAGAAGAGCCAGCCGCCAAGGCAAGCTTTGGTAGCGCACTAAGCTTGGGCGACACCGGCTTTGCCGCTCATTTGGCCTCGGCCGGCTGGCTGGAAGTGGTGTTGTTATGCCTGGCCCTGGGTTTGCTGTTGTCGTTTACACCTTGCGTATTGCCCATGGTGCCGATTTTGTTGGCGATCGTGGCGGGCGACGCAGGCAAAGACAAGAAGGTTTCCCGTTGGCGCGGTTTGTCGCTGGCTGCCGCCTTCGTATTGGGGATGTCGCTGGTTTATACCGTGTTGGGCGTGGCGGCCGGCCTGATCGGGGCCAGCTTGGCAATATGGCTGCAAACCCCGGTGGTGCTGACCGTTTTTGCTGTTTTGCTGGGCTTGCTGGCGCTGGCCATGTTTGATGTTTTCACGTTGCAAGTGCCTGCCGGCATGCAAACCGCGTTGAATCAGCGCTTGTCCCGGATTCCTGGCGGGCATTATGGCGGCGTGTTTGTCATGGGCATGCTGTCGGCGGTGATTGTCGGGCCTTGCGTGGCGGCGCCGCTGGCCGGGGTGTTGTTGTTCATTTCCCAAACCGGCGATCTGGTTCTGGGCGGCACGGCGCTGTTCGCCATGGCCTGGGGCGAGGGCTTGCTGTTGCTGGCGGTGGGGGCTTCGTCAGGGGCTTTGCTGCCCAAGACTGGCGCCTGGATGGGCGGTATTAAACGTCTCTTTGGAATACTGCTGTTTGCCACCGCGTGGTGGATGCTTAATTCCGTGCTGCCTGTTTGGGTGATGATGTTGGGTTGGGCCTTCCTGGCTCTCTGGAGCGCCGTGATGCTGGGCGCGTTCGATGCCATGCCAGTCGGTACAGGCGCTGGCCGCTTGGTGAACAAGACGCTGGGGCTGTTGTTGGCGCTGTGGGCGATTATTGTGGTGGTGGGTATGTCAGCGGGTGGGCGCGACCTGTTTAAGCCTCTGGCGCCGTTTACGGGCGTCGTGGTGGCATCAGGCGTCGGCTCTGCCTCGGGCGTTGCGGCTGTGCCGTTGCTGGATCAGACTGCGGTCAAAGCGCAGTTCACCAAGGTGTATTCAATTGCCGAATTAGATAAGCTGCTGGCTGACACCAACCGCCCGGTCATGCTGGATTTTTACGCTGACTGGTGCGTGTCTTGCCTGGAAATGGAAAAATTCACATTTACCGATCCGGGCGTGGCGGCGCAAATGTCGCAGTTTCTGCTGGTACAGGCCGATGTCACCAAGAATACGCCTGACGACAGGGCCTTGTTGAAACGCTTCAATCTGTTCGGGCCGCCGGGAATTATATTTTTCAACGAGCAAGGCCGTCAGTTAGACAGCGCCAGGGTGGTGGGCTTTAAAAATGCCAAGGATTTCGGGGCGGTGTTGGGCCAGGTGTTGAAGGCGGGCTGATAGTGCTGTTTCGCCACTGCGGTTGTTGTGGCGATGGAAGCCTTGTTTTGTGACGGTGTCTTGTCGGGTTACGGGCTGCGCCTTAATCCGACCTACGACGTGCCTTTGAAGAGTCTTTGATCTAAACGCAGGGTTTCTATCGTCAAAGACAGTTCTTTTGCCGATGAATGAGCAGGGTTGAGGAGCCAGTTATGAGTGTGCGGCATGATCGCGCTTGGAACTCTTAAAAGTACACTTTTCATACTGGCGAGCCAAGCATCGCCTATGCCTTGAGTTGTGCTCTCTTGTTCGATCCAGTTTTCTGGAAGCTCGGGCTGTATAGGGTTTATGGCAAGTGTTTCCGGGACTTCTACCTTCATCAGTCGCAGTTTGTCTGGTAAATCTTCAGGGTCGATCTCTAGGTGCACCAACACTTCAAGCATGGCGCTTGCTGGGTTTTCGGCCAAGTAAACAACTGGCCGGCCAGTATGGTGCCACCGACCAGCCGCCAACAGCCCGCCTCGGCCTGTTAAGTCAGGAAATGCACTGATACGCCATAGAATCAAAACGCATATCCCTCGGCAATCTGGATAAGCATTTCTTCAACTTGGCGGGTGCCTTGGAGCGTCAAGAGCATAGCCATTGGGCTATGCCCGCTGAATCGTTCTTTGGGTTTGCTTAGCCAGCGTTTGGCTTTGGTTCTGTCAGCAAAAATAGTTTCAGCCATAGCGGTGATATGTGCAGCTCGAAACAGCCGATCACTTTCGAAGACGGTTAAAGGTTGGTCTTTGCTGATACGTGTTTTGAGTGTACGCAAGGGTATGATTTGATCTCGTTCGAGCGGCGTTATTTCGCCCTTTTCGCATAGTTCAATGAGACGCGTTGCGGGAAACCCATCGACAATCTTGTTGTGGATTTGGTTTTCAGTTGCGTCTTCGGGAATACCCAAAAGACTATTGAGCCGGCCTCGGTATGTAGCATAGCCAGCATCGCGCATGACTTCAGCAAACATGGGGAGCCTCCTGTTTTCATGGCCGGAAGACCCGGCATTTACCGTATTTTAATCGGTAAACGCCGGATTGGCGACGCCCTTATCTGCTAGCTGATTATATTTTGTGCGGTGGTGTTGTTGGATTAGCGCAGCGTAGTCCGGCAAAACCACCGCACAGGGCGGGTTTACGCCTGTTTTTTCAGCAACTTGGCCGCTTCAATGGCGAAGTAGGTAAGTATGCCGTCGCCGCCGGCGCGTTTGAATGCCAGTAGTGATTCCATCATGACCTTGTCGTGCTCTAGCCAGCCATTCAGGGCGGCGGCCTTGATCATGGCGTATTCACCGCTGACCTGATATGCGTAAGTCGGCATACCGAACGCATTCTTTACATCGCGCAACACATCAAGGTAAGGCATGCCGGGCTTCACCATGACCATGTCGGCGCCTTCACGGATGTCGGCGGCCACTTCGCGTAAAGCCTCGTTGCGATTGGCAGGGTCCATTTGATAAGTGAGCTTGTCGGATTTGCCCAGGTTCGCCGCCGAACCTACGGCATCGCGAAACGGCCCATAAAACGCGCTTGCATACTTGGCCGAGTAAGCCATGATGCGAGTGTAAATATGCTGCTGTGATTCCAGCGCCTGGCGGATGGCCCCTATGCGGCCGTCCATCATGTCGCTGGGCGCGACGATATCGACACCGGCTTGCGCCTGCACCAGGGCCTGGCGGGTCAGTACATTCACCGTGGGCTCGTTCAGTACATAACCGTTATCGTCGATGATGCCGTCTTGACCGTGACTGGTGTAAGGGTCCAGCGCCACATCGGTCAGTACGCCCAATTCAGGAAAGCGTTTTTTTAGTTCGGCCACCACACGCGGTATCAGGCCGTTGGGATTGGCTGCCTCGATGCCATCTGGGGTTTTCAGGCTGGCGTCAATAACCGGGAACAGTGCAATAACAGGAATGCCCAGCGTCACGCACTCTTCGGCAGCTTTCAGCACCGTATCGGGCGAATAGCGCACTACGCCCGGCATGGACGGAACAGGTTCTTGCACGCCTTTGCCTTCCATGACGAACACGGGGTAGATCAGGTCGTTCGTCGTGAGCACATTTTCGCGCACCAGACGGCGCGTAAAATCGTCGCGGCGATTGCGGCGAGGACGGGCGGCGGGGAAGTCAGCGGAAAGAATAAATGATGTCATGGAACAACCTTAGGAGAAATCCAGTTTTCAATTTGCGCGGCGGCGGTATCAATGCCTATGCGCTTGGTGGCGGAAAAGGGCATGACGTTTAACGCGCCGATATCGGCGAGCTCTTTTTTAAGCGCCGCCACGGCCTTGATACGCTGCCCATATGGGAATTTGTCTGCCTTGGTAAGCAAGGCTAGCACAGGGATGCGGGTTGGGGCGATCCAGTTGGCCAACCGGCGGTCGAGTTCGGTAACACCACGACGAATATCGATAAGCAGCACAATGCCCGCCAGCGATGAGCGTTCGTGCAGATAGCCGCCCAGCACATCGGCCCACTCTTCGCGTGCGGCTTTACCTATGGAGGCATAGCCATAGCCGGGCAGGTCTACCAGGAAGCCCAGGTGGGCGCCGGGTTCGACTGGGTCAGGGATGCCGAAGAGGTTGATCAGGCGTGTACGCCCAGGGGTTTTGCTTGAAAAAGCCAGACGGCGCTGGTTGGTCAGTACGTTGATGGCGGTTGATTTGCCGCAATTCGAACGGCCCACAAAACAGACTTCTGCCGTCGTCGGAGGCGGCAGTTGGTCAAGGCGGGCCGCAGAGACAGTAAAGGAAGCACGATGTAAAATGGACACAAGAAGGTACCTAGAACGGTTTAATTTGAACGCTATTGTATAATCGCACGTTTGAAACAGTTGCGTCATTTTCCTTAGGGCCAGCTTTAAGTGAATTTGGCATTGTCATCGTGGTGTTTACGGCACCAGATCGAATACCGATCGTCGAGGTCTTCATGAAGCGTTTGCTTTCCAGAATGGTAGTTGCCAGCGGCTTGCTGCTGGGGTCTTCCGCAGTTTTCATTGCTTATGCCGCCGATGTCGCGGTTGCCAAGCCCGATGCCGCCAAAGGCGAACAGCTTTACGCCGACGGCGATATGGCGCGCGGCATACTTGCCTGTGCCAGTTGTCATGGTGCAGCCGGCAATAGCACAATTCCGGTCAATCCCAATCTTGCTGCCCAGCCGCACGAATACTTGGTCAAGCAACTGAACGACTTCAAGTCCAAAGATGGCAAGGCGCCAGCCGCGCGTCGTGGCGCGGGTGGGGCCGATACGGTAATGACCATGTTTTCGGCGCCTCTTACGCCCGAAGACGTCCAGAATATTGCGTACTACCTGACGCAGCAGCCGCTAGACCCCAAAACAGCGGCTACCGCCAGCAACGAAGCCACCATGGAACGCGGCCAAAAAATTTGGCGCGGCGGCTTGCCCGAGCGCAACGTGCCTGCCTGTGCAGGCTGTCACTCGGCCAATGGCGCGGGTGTGCCAGGCAATTATCCCCGTTTGTCCGGCCAGCATCCCGAATACATCACTGAACAGCTCAAGCTTTTCCGTAGCGGTGATCGTGCCAATAGCAAAGAAATGCACGATATCGGCGACCGCATGTCCGACAGCGACATCGCGGCAGTGGCCGATTACGCAGCCGGCCTGCGTTAATTCGACATGAAAGTGCGGAACTATCTCCGCACAACCAAGTCTAAGGGGGAGGCTATCTTTGGCGTCCCCTTTTTTATGAAACCTACCTCGTGAAATCTTCCGCTTTGACGCCGCGTCGCATGGGCGCAGACGTATTCGAATTATTAGGCTCGATGCGCTTTGCCGTTAGCCTGCTCATGTTTATTTGCGTGGCCAGCCTGATTGGCACTGTGCTGATGCAAAATCAGGCAGCCAATACTTATATCGATCAGTTTGGGCCCTTTTGGTTTGCGGTCTTCGACAAATTCTCTATCTGGCATATTTACAATAGCTGGTGGTTTTTGTTGATCATGGCGTTTCTGGTCATATCAACTTCCATATGCGTGTTGCGCAATTCACCCAAAATGGTGCGCGACGCGCGCTCGTTTCGTGAATACATACGTGGCAACAGTCTGCGCTCATTTCATCACCGCGTTGAAACCGTGTCCACGGCTACGCCTGCCGAAAACCTGTCTCGCGTGCAGCAGTGGCTAAGCACGCAGGGTTATAAGTCCAAGGTTCGCCACGATGGCGACAGCATGCTCTTGGCTGCCAAAAAAGGCAGTGCCAATCGTCTCGGTTATATCTTTGCGCATACCGCCATTGTGATCATTTGCGTGGGCGGCCTGCTCGACAGCGAACTGCCAGTGCGCTTGCAGGTATGGTTTGGCGGCAAGGTGCCCATTACCGACAATATGCTCATCTCCGAGGTGCCCACATCTGGCCGCCTGTCGCTTGCCAACCCTAGTTTTCGCGCCAATATGCTGGTGCCCGAAGGGGCGCAAACCAGCACCGGTGTCATCAGCGTTGACGATGGCGTGCTGGTGCAGCCTTTGCCTTTCTCCCTGAAACTGAACAAGTTCGTGGTTGATTATTATTCCACTGGCATGCCCAGCAGCTTTAAAAGCGATGTCGAAGTCACCGACCCGGATACCGGGAAAACATTCAGCCAGACCATAGAAGTCAACGAACCCTTGCGTTACAAGGGTGTGACCGTGTATCAGTCCAGTTTTGACGATGGCGGCAGCAAGCTGCAACTGGTCGGCTACCCGCTGGGTGGTGCAAACAACCAGCCCTTCGATATTCAGGGCGTGGTGGGCAAGGCCACCCAGATATCAGTCAATAGCGGCCATCAGGAAACACCGCTGGCCATAGACTTTTCCGGCTTGCGCGTGATCAACGTAGAAAACCTGGCTGGCGATACCCTGCCTCAGCCCAAGGCAGTCATTGAGCATGTGGCCGCAGTTACCGGCAGTGCGGCGGGCGCCAAGAACGATCACCTCAAAAACGTGGGCCCCAGCGTGCAGTACCGTATTGTCGGCAGCGACGGCCAGGCTCACGAATACACCAACTATATGTTGCCCGTGGTGCTCGACGGCAGTTCGGTGTTCCTGGCGGGCGTGCGCGAAACCGCGTCTCAACCTTACCGCTATATCAGGATTCCCGCCGACGCCGACCATTCGGTAGTAGAGTTCATGAATATCCGCGCGGCGCTCACCAATCCGGCTCTGCTCAACGAGGCCGCAGCGCGGTTTGCAGCGAAAAACGCCAACTCCGACCTGCAACAACCCTTGTTGACCAAGGCCGCCGTTGGTGCACTGGAAACCTTCTCCAAAGCCGGGTTTAATGGCATCATCGAAAAAGTGCCCGAGCCAGACCGCGAAAAGGTATTGGGCTTTGCTGTTCCCATGATCCAGTTGTCGTTGACGGAATTACGCGATATCGTACGCGAGCAAGCCGGGAAACCTGTGGTCGACCGCAGTGGCGCTGCAGGCCCAGAGGCCGATGCATGGGTACAAATGACTTTGCTTGCCTTGGCCAACTTGCCTGATTACCCCGCGCCAGTGTTCATGACACTGAAAAGCTTCGAACAAGTCGAAGCCAGCGTGTTTCAGGTGGCGCGTAGTCCCGGCAAGAATACGGTGTATCTGGGCTGTCTGTTTCTGATCATAGGTGTGTTTTCCATGTTCTATATCCGCGATCGTCGTATCTGGGTCTGGATCAGGCCTAAGGGCCAAGGCAGCGAAATGTTGGCGGCCATGACATCGCAACGGCGCACTCTTGATTTCAACCACGAGTTCGACCGCTTCAAAGAGGCCTTCAAACGCCTCTCTACGTAACGAGGTTTGCATTTATGTCCGAGTCCATAATCAAGTCGAATATGCCTATGTGGCAAGAGCCCATGGTCGCCAGTGGCGATTCACGGGGCAATCGGGGCAGGCCCGACTGGACCGATATCGTTTTCGTTCTGCTGTTGGCGCTGGGCGCCGCCTATGTGCTTAGTTCCTACAGCGCAAGCATGGACTACTACGAAAAATTGATACTCGCGGGGGCTGTGCCCATGTTGGGCTGGATGGCCTGGCTGTGGCGGCCCTTGCGCACCATTATGGTGGCCAGCGGCCTTAGCGCCCTGTTTGCAATCTGGCTGTATAGCAATGGCGGTGGCCTGGCGCAGGGCGACATCACTCGCGCTGAAAACGTATTTTTTCTGAAATACCTGTTTTCATCCCAGTCAGCCATTTTATGGATGTGCTCGCTATTTGTGCTGGCCATGATCAGCTACTGGATAGGCATGTTCAGCAAGACCGCAGCCTGGGTCGGCACGGTGCTTACCTGGGGTGCGGTTTACGCCGGTGTAACCGGGTTGCTGGTGCGCTGGCGCGAAGGCCATTTGCTGGGGCCCGATATCGGCCATATCCCTGTCAGCAACCTGTATGAAGTCTTTGTGTTGTTCGCGCTTATTACCGCTTTGTTCTATCTGTACTACGAGCGGCGCTACGCAACCCGGGCGCTGGGCGGTTTTGTCCTGATGGTGATCAGTTCAGCAGTGGTTTTCCTGCTTTGGTATTCCTTTACACGCGATGCCTTTCAGATCCAGCCGCTGGTGCCAGCGCTTAAAAGCTGGTGGATGAAGCTGCACGTACCGGCCAACTTTATTGGCTACGGCACTTTTTCATTGGCTGCCATGGTGGGCTTTGCCTACCTGGTCAAAGAACACGGGCAAACCCGTTCGTGGGGCAAGCTGGTGCCGGTATTCGTACTGGGCGCTGTCTTGTGTGCCGAACCGCTTATTTTCAGCTCTGGTGAATTTTCTGCCACCTGGATGCTGTACTTTGGCATAGGGGCCATTATTGTGGGCGGCATATTGGCCATGCGCGGCCCTATTGCCAGCAAGCTGCCCCCGCTCGAAATCCTCGACGACATCATGTATAGGGCAATTTCGGTCGGCTTCGCCTTTTTTACTGTGGCGACGATACTGGGCGCCCTTTGGGCCGCCGACGCCTGGGGTACTTATTGGCAATGGGACCCCAAAGAAACCTGGGCGCTTATTGTGTGGCTCAATTATGCGGCCTGGCTGCATATGCGTCTTATGAAGGGCTTGCGTGGCACCATGGCTGCCTATTGGGCACTGGGCGGCTTGCTGATCACCAGTTTTGCCTTCCTGGGCGTCAACATGTTTCTATCCGGTTTGCACTCTTACGGCGAACTCTAAAAACAAACAGCAATAATAAAAAAGGGGCAGCTACTATGTTGCCCCTTTTTGTATTTGCCGTGGTAAGGTCAAGTTTTCGGCTTGTTCCGTGTTTTGTTTTCCTTTTGTAGGTAAATAACAGTAGAATAGCTAATTGCGACTGTAAACATTAGTATCCATACATTACCTGGATTGCTCGTTTGTTTTTCTCGTTATCAGGGAAAATACTTCTAAAAACAATTATGCCCACAATGAAAGAAAACCTGGCAATCGACGCCCGGGCAAACGTTCTGGCCAACAAGGCGCTAACTGCTCAACTGAAGATACTTCACGCTTTTTTGCCACTCGAAGGCTGGCTGGTCGGTCGTTCCGAGGGGCATTTCTGGTCGCCGATTGCCGTTAGCGGTATCTTTGAAACAGCAACTCCCGAAGGCTTGGTCACACTGTTTAATGGCAACTGGGATGGCGCCCCGTTCAACGATGGTTTTCAGTATCGGCATATCAGCGAACACGAGCAGCGGGTATTGGCCCTGGCGCCTCATTCTGGTGCTCTCAGGGGGCATTATCTGGTCAAGGCTGATCTTAACGTTTCGGGCATCATGACGGGCGGGTGCGTCATAGGCATAGCCAGCGAACTACCGCTAGGCCTGCATTGGCGTACCGACGAAGTGCGCTCCAGCTTGTCGGCCCTGGCCCTGATCCTGGCCTTGCAAGCCGAACTGAATACCGCCGAACGCCTCTTGATAGAACTGCAGCGCGATGCTTTTCTCGATCCGCTTACCGGCACACTCAATCGCGCCGGCTGGATCAACCGCCTGGCTCACATTGATGCCTTGCTGGGCGACGACGGCAACGATGCCGCTATTGTCATGCTCGACCTCGACTTCCTGAAAATGGTCAACGACACCCATGGCCATTCAGCGGGCGACGACCTTATCCGCCTGACCGCGCAAACGATTACAGGGGTATTGCGCAGCAATGATGCGGTAGGGCGTCTGGGCGGTGATGAATTCGGTGTCGTGGCGCAGTATGCAACCCCAGTCATTGCCGCGGCCTTGGTTGCCCGTCTCAGGAATGCCCTTGATGCGGTTGGCATCAAAATATCCATAGGCATGGCCCTGAAGTCCGAAGCCGGAACCCTTAAAAAAACCATGCATCTTGCCGACGAGCGCATGTACGAAGACAAACGCACCAAACCCGTGCCGCGCAGAATATCGCTGCAGTTGCCTGGGGTCGCGGTGTAGCAACAGTATTGTTGTTCATTCTTGCGAAAGCCGGGTGTGCCGGAGGCTGTTTCGGCTTCACGCGCTGCGCCCCTGGCGGGGTTCCCGTTACGGTCAGCGCCATCGAGGCGTCCGCGGAACTCGCCCGGTCGGACCAGTGGTCCGACAAGCGTCGGGCTCAGACAGCCGCGGCCTTGCCCCCTCGATGGCGCTGACCGTAACGGCTTGCGCAAGGCGCCTGCACAGCCCCCGACACACCCGACTTTTTACATCAATGTAGCTTGGATCAGCCTATTCATAGCCAACCAGCCGCACCAGTAAAACCAGCAACGCAGGCAGCAAGGCCGGCCAATTTTCTGTTACGCAGTTGTCTGGGGTGGGTGAAGCTCAGTGCGGCGGTAGGCGTGCGCCGCGTGCTGACGAAGGGAAGCCGGGGGCTGTCGGCGGCCGTTGTTTGAGCGCAGCGAGTTCGGCCGACGCCCGGCTGTACGAGGCAGACGCGGAAACAAGCACGCCGTGCCGCACTGAGCTTCACCCACCCCAGACAACGTCATAAGAACCAGACAACGTCATAAGAACCAGACAACGTCATAAGAACCAGACAACGTCATAAGAACCAGACAACGTCATTGAAACTAATTGAGCGATGTTTCCTTGCGCGGTTGGCGCTTGTCGTCTTCGCTATGGTTTTTCAGTGCTGATTTCCTGAATGAATTGCAGGACCTCGTCATTATCGATCAGGTCAGCCAGCGTATTGGCGTTCAGGATATCAGCAGGCGACTTCGCTTTCGACACCACAAACCCCTGCACGTAATCCACCCCCATTTCTTGCAAGGCCCGCAATGTGGCGCAATCTTCGGCCCATTCAGCGATGCTCTTCATGCCCAGGCTGCGAGCCAGATCGACGATCATGCGTATGATGGCGGTATTGGTTTCGTTGGCCATCATGTCTTTGATCAGCGCGCCGTCAATCTTGATGGCGTCGGCCGGCAGCTCTTTCAGATACGAGAACGAGGTGTAGCCAGCCCCGAAATCATCAAGAGCAATGAATACCCCAATTTTTTGCAACCGAGTCATGAATATGCGAGCCCGGTTCAAGTCTTGCAAAGCCACGCCTTCGGTGATTTCAACGCACAGCCGATTGGCCAAGTGTTCATAACGTTCAAGAATGGCGAAGAAAGCATCGACAAACTTGTCGTCGTTGAGCGATACGCCACTGAGGTTGACGCTGACCAGTTCAGTTTTGCTCAGGCGCTGCTCGTGCTTGGCCAGCCATTCCAGCGTGGCCGAGAACACCCACTTGTCGATAATGGTGATGGTGCCGCTTTCTTCGGCGGCGGCAATGATTTTTCCGGAAGGCAGCAGCGCGCCAGTGGAATTGCGCACCCGCAGCAGGACTTCAAAGTTGAGCGTCTGCAGCGGGTTCTTCATGGACATGATGGGCTGCATTTCAAGATACAGCCCTCGAGGGGAATCACCGCCCTCGAGTTCGTCGAATAGCCGGAGCTCTTCGGTGTGTTCCTGCAGTTCGTTGGAGTCTTGTTCGTAGACGACGATATCCTCATGCTGTTTCCGGGCATCGCGGCAGGCGCGGCTGGCGGCGGAAATCATGTCTTTGGGATCCATGTCGCTGGTGACTTCAATGATGCCGATTGCGCTTTTTATTTGAAAGGCGCGCCCGCCCACGTACAGGGCGGTTGAATTCACGTCGTTGATGACTTTGGCTGCTTTTTCGCGGGCTTCGCTAATAGTGCAGTTGGGGAAGAGGATAATGAACTCGTCGCCGCCTATGCGGCCCACATGCTGCTGCTCGGTGAGGGCGTCTTTGATGCGCTGGCATACTTGCTGCAGGACCTCATCGCCCGACATGTGACCAAACAGGCTGTTGATGCGCTTGTAGTGGTCAAGGTTGACGTAGGCCAGGGCACAGGGCTCGCCGGACGCCAGGCGCTGTACTGAGGCGTCCAGGGCTTTCTCGATGCCGCGTCGGTTCAGGACATCGGTAAGCGGGTCGTTGTCGGCCATGCGGCGCAACTGATTGATGGTTTCCGTGCGTGCGGTGACATCTTGCAGCGAGCCTTCGATGTGGCCGTTGGTAAGGACTGCCCTGACCACGAAGTGTTGTGGCAGCCCCGGCCTGATGGCGCTTTGCAGTATGTCGATTTCGACTTCTTTGCCCTGTTTGGTTTGTTCAGCCAGTGCAGGCCAGTTTTGGGGGGCAAAGTAGTCAGTCCAGCGGGCTGTGCCATCTTTCAGGGAAAAACCCAACATTTGCTCGATGACCGGGTTGCTGCGTTCGAAGATGTTGCCATCGGCGTTGAGCGTAAACATGCCTACGGGTGTTATCGCGTAATTGCTGACGAGTTCGGTTTGGGCGCGAACCCGTTCCTGGCGGTCTTCACGGATGCGTTCTGCGACGGCCAGAGCAACCATGACGCTGGAGAGCAGCAAGGCAATGACGCCGTTGAACGTGTCGATGAAGTCGCTACGCCCGAAAATGATGAGCAAGGTGCCAGACAGCATGACACATAGCGACATGCTAAGAGTAACAATATGCCATAACCAAAGCCGTGAATGGGCGCGGTAGATGGCGCGCGACAGGATGATGATGGCTGCCAGGATGCCGAACCAGCAGGTAACCCACATGAGTGGCTGGAAGGCCGCCGGGGGTAGCAGCAGCGCTCCGGCCATCAGGATAATACCGGCCCACCGTGCTGTACGGGTCAGGCGCGGCAGGAGTGCATGCCGGTTGGTGAGAAAGAGCTGCGTCAGCAGGGTATAGGTAAGCAGGTAGTAGGTGGCAATGGTGACTTGCCGGATGAACGGCAGCCATTGTGCGGGGAGGTCTTGGCCTAGCCACAGGCCGTCCCAGCCCAAGGCGTATGCGCCCAGTCGCATGTTGCCTACTAGCCAGGCGGCCAGCAGCAGGTAGACCCATTCACGGTTGGTGACGGCGATGACAATCATGAACAGGGAGATAGTCAGTAGGCCGCCTTCAAGCAGACCTATGCTGCGGTCGTAGCGGTTGCCGGAATTGCGCAGGTCGGACCTGCGCCAGAGTTCGGCTGTAAGCGTGCCGGCTGCGGTAAAGGAGGCCTGGCACAGCATTGCCTTGGGGTGGGTTAATTGACCCATGGGGATGGCAAAACCCATTTTGTGGCGCATTAGTAAACCAGTGCTGGTTTGCCCACGGATAGCGCTGCCTATTGGATGCAAGGTGGCGCCGTCCCAGCATTCGAGCTGCTGGATCAGGCTTGAAGGAAAATCGATTGCAACATTGTCGAGCTGGGGAGCGGCTGGCAGCTTAATCAGAATCCAGCTGGGCGATGACGCTGATGGGGATAACGAAGGGGGAAGCGCCTGCAAGGCCGTAAGGGCGGCTTCCGGGCTGAGCGCCGTGGCGGGTTGGGCCAACAGATGTATGGAAACCCGCTTGCCGTGCGTAAGCGGATAGTGATTGTTTAATGCGTAGAGTGCAAAAATAGAGAAAATGATGAGGACGGCAGGCACCGCATATAGCGAAAACACATAGACCAGCTTGCTGGTCGCCTGGTTGAGCTTTTTGAAGAAGGTAAGGTGCCGCGTGTTTGAAGCCGTCATGTTGTTTTGCTACAAGCCTTTTCCCCGTAAGCTACGCTGCAGGATAGATGCAGAGCATGATACTGAATTTTCATGGCCGTTTTAGTGACATAGTGACAAAAAAGCCATTTTTTATATGCAGTATTTGTTCCTAGCGCCGCGCAGCAGGTTTTTTCCGTCTTGTTCATTCAGTTAACGGCGGCCTGGGTTGTTTCTTTAGGCCGGGGCTTGCGCCCCGGCATAGGTCATTTCAGTACGCTTTCCGTTATAAACAGGTCTTGTACTGATTCGCGCGGGCGTACTACCTGTGCTTGCGCGCCGTCGACCATGACTTCCGCGGCGCGTGGGCGCGTGTTGTATTGGCTGGCCATGGTGAAGGCATAGGCGCCTGCCGACATAATGGCGAGCAGGTCGCCTTGTTGCAGGTCAAGCTGGCGGTTGCGCGCCAGCCAGTCTCCGCTTTCGCAAATAGGCCCTACGATGTCGTAGGCGGGAGGCGTGCCGGTATTGTTGCGCGGCGTTACGGCCTCGACGTCATGCCAGGCGCCGTACAAGGTTGGGCGTAGCAAGTCGTTCATGGCGGCATCGACAATGGCGAAATTTTTGGCTTCGCTGTGCTTGAGGTATTCGACAGTGGTCAGCAGTACCCCGGAATTGCCCACCAACGAGCGCCCCGGTTCGAGAACCAGTTGCAAGTGCGACAGCTTGTGCGCATCCAGAGCCTGAAAAACCTTGGATAGCAGTACGCTGGGCGAGAGCAGGGTTTCGTTGGTATAGCGTATGCCTATACCGCCGCCGAGATCCAGGTGCTTGAGCGTGATGCCGTGGCTGTCGAGGGTTAGGATCAGATGGATCAGCTTGTCGAGGGCATCGAGGTAAGGGCTGACTTCAGTGATTTGCGAGCCTATGTGGCAATCGACGCCGACCACATTCAGGCTGGGTAGTGCTGCTGCGCGCTGATAAACCGACAGCGCTGTTTCGATGGCAATGCCGAATTTGTTGTCTTTCAGGCCGGTGGAAATATATGGGTGGGTTTGGGCGTCGACATCAGGGTTGACGCGCAATGAAACCGGAGCCACCACGCCCATTTGCTGCGCGACCTCGGCCAGGCGCACGAGTTCGGCTTCTGATTCAACATTGAAGCATTTGACCCCCGCCTTGAGCGCTGCCTGCATTTCCCAGGTTTGCTTGCCAACGCCCGAGAATACGACGCGCGATGCATCGCCACCTATAGCCAGCACGCGCGCCAGTTCCCCGCCAGACACAATATCGAAGCCCGAGCCCAAGTTCTTGAATTCGTTCAGTACCGCCAGATTGGAGTTGGCCTTCATGCCGTAGCAGATCAGGACGTCACGCCCCTGGGATGCCACACGATAGGCGTCCCAGGCGTCGTGCAGTGCCTGACGCGAGTACACATATAAGGGCGTGCCGAACTGGCTGGCCAGATCGGTGAGCGGCATATCTTCGGCGTGCAGCACGCCATTGCGGAATTGAAATTGAGGAGCGACGGTCATGGTGTGCGGTAAGGTAGTGAATCAGTTAAAGGGCGTGGCTCGCAGGACTGCTATTTAGCGGGTACGGCGTTGGGTGCGACGGGTGTGGCTGCCGGCGCAGGCAGGCTGGCTGGCGCGGGGGGAGTGGTCAGGGACGCGTCGGGCGCCGGCGGTGGTGGCAGGTACAAGGGGCCTTTGTAACCGCAAGCGAGCAACATTGAAAGCAAGGCGAAGCTGGCTACAATGCGGCAAACTGTATGGGCAGGTGCGGGGTTGCGAGGCGCTTGCATGGTAAATCTCCAATTGCGGGTAAGGGGCGATTATGAACGAAACCGAATTTCTTGCGCGTAGCCAGGCCATATTGGACAGTCTCGAAAGCCAGTCAGACGATTGGGTGTCGATTTATGGTCTGGATATCGAGGCTAGCCGCAGCGTCAACGTGCTGACGCTGGTTTTCAACGACGCCATCAGCGTTGTTGTCAATAGCCAGACACCCTCGCAGGAAATGCGGGTGGTGGCCCCCAGCGGCAATTTTCATTATCGTTTTGACGACCGCAGCTGGAATAATACGCGAGGTGGCCCTGAATTGTCTGAGGCGCTGTCGCAAATTTTTTCCGAAGCAACTGGCCAGGCGATTCGGGTCATGGTTTAAAAAGGCACAAGGGGCGCTGGTTCGCGGCGTTGTGGGTTGTTGCCCGCCAATTGGTCCAGCAGGTTGCCGATGCCATCAGGGCCGTTGCCATCGATCGGTGCATCTGAGGGCGATGGCAGGCCTACCCGGGCCACAGCTTGCCCTGGCGGGAATTCCGAGAAATAAAAGTCGCCTTCAATTTTGCTGAGGCCGGCAGGCATGGGGCCGGGCGGGGTTTCAGGCACGCCCTTAAGGGCGTAGCGCATGTAGTCCAGCCAGATCGGCAGCGAGGCGCCGCCGCCGGTTTCGCTGGAACCCAGCGAGCGCGGTTGATCGTAGCCCATCCAGACTACGCCCACCAGGTTGGGGGTAAAGCCGGCAAACCAGGCGTCGTGCGAGTCGTTGGTGGTGCCGGTTTTGCCGCCGATGTCGGTGCGTTTGAGTTCGCGATGCACCCGTGCGCCGGTACCGGATGTAGCGACGCCGCGCATCATGTCGTTCATGACATATACCGTGCGCGGATCAATTGCGCGTGCTGCTGCGTCGCCCGCAATAACAGGCTTGGCCTGCATGATGACTTTGCCGGTGCTGTCGGTGACATGGTCGATAAGATAGGGCGGCACACGATAGCCGCCATTGGCGAACACAGAGTACGCGCCCGCCAGTTGCAAGGGGGTGACGCTGCCGGCGCCCAGGGCCAGCGGCAGGACGGCGGGTTGGCGTTCGCGGTCAAAGCCAAAGCGCGTAATGTAGTCTTGCACGTATTTGGGGCCGACGGCCTGCATGATGCGTATGGACACCATGTTTTTGGATTTGTATAGGCCCTGGCGCATGGTGAGCATGGGCTCGTAGGTGCGCCCGTAGTTTTTTGGCGCCCAGGCCTTGGAGCCGGTTTGTGCTGCAGTCAAGGTGAAGGGTTCGTCGGAGATTTGCGTTGCCGGTGTCAGGCCACGTTCTAGTGACGATGCATAGATGAAAGGCTTGAAGGCGGAGCCGGGCTGGCGCCAGGCTTGGGTCACCCGGTTGAAGTTGCCACCTGCGAAATCAAAACCGCCCACCAGGGATTGGATGGCGCCGTCTTGGGGGCGCAGGGCAACGAAGGCCGCCTGTACGCTGGGCATATTGATGACTTCCCAGTAGTCGCCGTTTTTGTGCAGGTAGACCACTGAGCCGCGCTGGATGCGGACTTTGTCTTTGGCATTCTTGGCCAAGCCCCGTGCCACTACGCGCAATGCACGCTTGTCGGTGATATCGATGATTTCCTTGGAGGTGCGGGCCACCGTGATTTTTGTGGGGTTGGCGTCGAGGACGATACCGGTCAGGACATCGCCGCTGTCGGGGAATTTGTCTTGCAGTTCGTCAAGAATGGCGTCAAGTTGCGCAGGGTCTTTTTCAATGTTGGCCGGTAGGTCCAGGGTGGTTTCGGGACCAGGGTAGATGGAGCGGCGGGTGTAGTCGAGTATGCCGCTGCGTACGGATTCGTAGGCCTTTTCCTGGTCTTTGGAGTTGACCGTGGTGTAAATGTTGAAGCCGCGTGAATAGATGTTGTCTTGGTATACACCGTACAACAACTGACGGGCCAGTTCGGCTACGTATTCACCGTGGATGGCGTAGCCGCCGGCGGGCGTGCCGGGAGCTGATTTGATGACGATTTCCTGGTGGCTGGCTTTTTGGTATTCGTCTTCGGTCAGGTAGCCCAGGTTTTTCATGCGGTTCAGCACATAGCCCTGGCGGGATTTGGCCCGTTCAAAGTTGACTATGGGATTAAAGCGCGAAGGCGCCTTGGGGATGCCCGCAAGCATGGCGGCTTCGGCCGGGGTGATTTCGCCCAGCGGCTTGCCGAAATAGGTGCGCGAGGCAGCGGCAAACCCATAGGCGCGATGGCCCAGGTAAATTTGATTCATGTAAAGATCGAGGATCTGGTCTTTGGTGAGCGTGGCTTCGATCTTGAAAGTGAGCAGCAATTCGTAGAATTTGCGGGTGTAAGTCTTTTCAGATGATAAGTAAAAGTTGCGCGCCACCTGCATGGTGATGGTGCTGGCGCCTTGTGTTTTAGACATGTGCGTGAGGTTGGCCAGGGCGGCTCGCGCCACCCCCGTCCAGTCGATGCCGCCATGCTGATAAAAGCGATCGTCTTCGGCTGATAAAATTGCCGATTTCATGACATCTGGAATTTCGTTGAAACGCAGCACATTGCGGCGTTCTTCGCCGAACTCGCCAATAAGCACCTTGTCGGCCGTATAAATGCGTAGTGGAACCCTGGGGCGGTAGTCGATCATCGCGCCCAAATCGGGTAAATTGGGCCAGGCTAGCGCAAGCGCCAGTGAACCGAGCAGTATGCCGCATAGCCCAAGCCCAGCTACAAAAATAGCTGACTTAAGGAAAAAGCGGCCAACCCAGGAATGGGACACGCCGGCATGCTTATTTGGGGAATTGGTAGAAGAACTCATTAATGGCGATTTTAAGTCTAACTGTGGTCAGACTATGATTTACGCATCAGGTTTATGTAACCGAAGAATGCAGTGTAGCGGCGTATGGTCGTATTGCAAGTGGGATAATACACAAATGAATGACTCTTTACCTATAGACGGCGCAAATTTGGACCTTAACGATACAGGGCTGCCGGAAGACCCTGTCGTGGCGCCCTTGCCCTATGACCAGCCATTGTTTTTGGTAGGAATGATGGGGGCGGGAAAAACAACCATAGGCCGTAGCCTGGCGCGTATTCTTAACCGCGAGTTCGTCGACCTGGATCACGAACTGGAAGCACGCTGCGGCGTCAGGGTGTCGTTAATTTTCGACATTGAAGGCGAAGAGGGCTTCCGAAAACGTGAGACTACAGCACTTGAAGAATGTTCTCGCAGACCTGGCATTGTACTGGCCACAGGCGGCGGCGCCATACTTGCCCCAGAAAACCGTAACTATTTGAAAAAACGCGGCGTGGTGGTTTATCTGCGCGCCAGCGCCGACGAGCTCTTCCGCCGTGTTGCGCGTGATCGCAATCGGCCTTTGCTGCAAACAGCCGACCCCAAAGCGCGTTTGCGTTCTCTGCTTGAAGAGCGCGAACCGCTATACGAAGAAGTCGCCGGGCTTACCTTTGATACCGGCGCCATGCCGGTGGCGCAGGTAGTGCGGTCGCTGATTCCATTGCTTCAACAATACGAGGTTAATCCATGAGTACGGTGCAGGTTGATACGCCCGGTGGTTCTTATCCCATACATATCGCAGCGGGGCGGCTGGATCTCCTGGCGCAAAGCCTGCCGGCCGACGCCACGGCCATTGCCCTGGTCAGCAACCCCACTGTGGCGGCACACTACGGGCAGCGCGCCCTGGCTGCCCTGAAATCCACCGGCAAGCGCGTTGTGCATATTGAATTGCCCGATGGCGAAGCGCATAAAAACTGGCAAACGCTGAATCTGATATTCGACGATTTGTTACAAAATCGCCTGGATCGCAAAGCGGTATTGGTTGCTTTGGGGGGCGGGGTCATTGGCGATATGGGTGGTTTCGCTGCCTCTTGCTATATGCGTGGCATACGTTTTGTGCAGGTTCCCACTACGTTGCTGGCTCAGGTCGATTCCTCGGTGGGTGGTAAAACCGGCATCAACCACCCGCTGGGAAAGAACATGGTTGGCGCTTTTTACCAGCCAGTTGCGGTTGAAATCGACACCGACGTCCTGGCCACGCTGCCCGCACGTGAAATTTCGGCCGGGCTGGCCGAGGTCATCAAGTATGGCCTGATCATAGACGCCGATTTCTTCGTCTGGTGCGAACAAAATGTGGCCGCCTTGCGCGCGCTTGATCCCCAGGCCATTACTTATGCCATTCAGCGTTCCTGCGAACTCAAGGCTTATGTGGTGTCACAAGACGAACGCGAATCCGGCTTGCGTGCCATTCTTAACTTTGGCCACACTTTCGGGCATGCCATCGAGGCCGGCTTGGGCTATGGCGAATGGCTGCATGGCGAGGCGGTTGGTTGCGGCATGGTGCAGGCGGCCGAGCTTTCCGCGTTGGCGCTGGGCCTGTCGCCGGCCAGTGTGGAACGTGTCCGGGCCTTGGTGCAAGCCATAGGCTGCCCCATACAGCCGCCTGGCATGGCCGTGGAACGTTGGCTGGAACTGATGCAGGTCGACAAAAAAACCGAAGGCGGCCAGTTGCGTTTTGTGTTGCTGCCTGAAATTGGGCAGGCGCGTTTTGTGGCTGCCGATCCTGAAGCGCTGCGGTCTGTACTGGAAAAATCTGCGGTTGCACGGGTTTAAAAGCTAACCATGACGATACTAGCGCCTTATGCCTGCCACCCCGAGCTAACCCGGGGCCGCCGCTACGCCGAAGAGCCGCCAACGGGGCGCAGCCAGTTCCAGCGTGATCGCGACCGCATTATTCACTGCAATGCGTTTCGCTTGCTGGAATATAAAACCCAGGTATTTATCAACCACGAAGGCGATCTTTTTCGTACACGCCTGACACATAGCATTGAAGTGGCGCAAATTGCCCGTACGCTGGCCCGTAATCTTGGCCTGCACGAAGACCTGACCGAGGCCATTTCCTTGGCACACGACTTGGGCCACACGCCTTTTGGCCATGCGGGGCAAGATGAACTGAATGCCTGCATGCGCAGACTGGCGCCCGAGGCGGGCGGTTTCGAGCATAATCTGCAAAGCCTGCGGGTAGTCGATGAACTGGAAGAGCGCTACGCGGCCTTCAATGGCTTGAATCTGTGTTTTGAAACCCGGGAAGGCATACTCAAGCATTGTTCGATCAAGCATGCGCGTTTGCTGGGCGATGTAGGCGAACGCTTCCTGGCGCGTACCCAGCCCTCGCTAGAGGCGCAAATTGCCAATCTGGCCGATGAAATTGCTTATAACAATCACGATATCGATGATGGCTTGCGTTCGGGGCTGATTACTATCGATCAGTTGTTGTCGCTGGAGATTTTCGCCAGGCATCATGAACAGGTGAAGAGCCGTTATCCCGATATAGAAAGGCGTCGTCTGGTGGCCGAGATCATTCGGGCCATGATCAACACACTGGTGGTGGATCTTACCGGAACGACATTGGCGAATATCCAGGCAGCTGGGCCGGACAGCGCTGATGCGGTGCGCGCGGCGCCGGCGCTGGCGGCGTTTTCGGCGTCGATGCGGCGCCAGGCCAATGAACTGAAAAGTTTTCTGATGGAAAACCTGTATCGGCATTATCGGGTCATGCGCATGACCACCAAGGCGCGCACGATAGTGCGGGAATTGTTTACGGCGTTCCTGGAGGATCCGCGTTTGTTGACTGCCGAGTACCGGAGGGACGATCCGCTGTTGCAGGCTAGGGCAATTGCCGACTACATCGCGGGCATGACTGACCGCTATGCGATACGGGAGCATAAGCAGTTGTTCTTGATGGAAGCGGGGTTGTAACTGGTGGTCGGATTAGCGGACACAGCGAGCGTAATCCGACGCTTATCGCAGATAAGAATACAGGCATTATCGTGTTTCGGGTTCTTAAGACGCCGTTGTCGTGCTGCCGGGGGGATACGCTCCGCGTGACCCTATCCGGCGCCCTGCGCGCCGGACCAGCAAAGCCTCGTTCGTCCGCGCCTGCGCGCTCCCTTCACTTCCGGCTTGCTGGCGGGCCCCGAACGTCGCGTATCCCCCCGGCAGCACGACAACGGCTGCATCAGTGAGTATCGAAGCGCAGCCGGGACGGGTTGTTTGCTTGGCATGTTTGCTACCGTCTAGGGTGAGAAGAAAAAGCTAACACGCTCGCCCCGCGCGGCCAGCCAGCCTGGCCGCTTGGTCATCGGGCTGGTGTATATGACGGTTGTTGGCGTCGGATTAGCGCGTCAATAGAATAGACATGGTCATCGGAAAGATGATGTGTAGGGGCCAGTACGCCGACACACCTCCATCACGCTTCCAGCAACGCTTTCAAATACCCGCCGGTATGGCTTGCCGGATTCGCTGCGACATCTTCAGGCGTACCCTGAACCACGATCTGGCCGCCGCCGTTGCCACCCTCCGGCCCCATATCTATGACCCAATCTGCGGTTTTGATTACGTCGAGATTATGCTCGATGATCACCACCGTATTGCCGCCGTCGACCAGCTTGCGCAATACTTCAAGCAATAGCGCAATGTCTTGGAAATGCAGCCCTGTGGTGGGCTCGTCGAGAATATACAAGGTGCGCCCAGTGCTGCGCTTGGATAACTCCAGCGACAGCTTTACCCGCTGGGCTTCGCCGCCCGATAGGGTGGTGGCGCTTTGGCCCAGGCGCAGATACGACAGCCCTACGTCCATCAGAGTGTGCAGCTTGCGTGATACCGTGGGCACCGCTTCGAAATAACCCAGTGCCTGTTCGACTGTCAGATCCAGCACTTCGCTGATACTGCGCCCGCGATAGCGGATTTCCAGGGTTTCGCGGTTGTAGCGCTTGCTTAGGCAAACATCGCAGGGCACGTACATATCGGGCAGAAAATGCATTTCCACCTTGACCACGCCATCGCCCTGGCAGGCTTCGCAGCGCCCGCCTTTGACGTTGAAGGAAAACCGGCCCGGATCATAGCCGCGTGTGCGTGATTCCGGCACGCCGGCGAACAGCTCGCGTATGGGCGTGAACATGCCGGTATAGGTGGCGGGATTGCTGCGTGGCGTGCGGCCTATCGGGCTTTGGTCGACGTTGATGATTTTGTCGAAATGCGACAGGCCTTCAAGGCTGTCGTAAGGGGCGGGCTCGGTTTGTGCGCGATGCAGCTTCTGGGCGACGGCGGTGGCCAGCGTATCGTTGATCAGCGTGGATTTCCCGGAGCCGGATACGCCGCTGATGCAAACCAGCCGCCCGGCAGGGATGGCCAGATTGACGGATTTCAGGTTATTGCCGCGACAGCCCTTGATTTCCAGCCAGGGCTGGTCGGCTGTGACAGGCCGCCTCTTGGGGATGGCGATGCGGCGCGTGCCGCTTAGATACTGGCCGGTGAGCGATTGCTGATTGGCGGCCAGTTCTTGCGGCGTGCCTTGCGCCACGATTTGCCCGCCATGTTCGCCCGCGCCTGGCCCCATGTCGAGCACGAAATCGGCAGAGCGGATCATGTCTTCGTCGTGTTCGACCACAATAACGCTGTTGCCCAGATCGCGCAGGTGCTTCAGGGTGAGTATCAGGCGGTCGTTGTCGCGCTGATGCAAGCCGATGGAGGGCTCATCAAGCACGTACATGACGCCGGTCAGGCCAGAGCCTATCTGGCTTGCCAAGCGTATGCGCTGTGCTTCGCCGCCGGAAATGGTGTCGGCGCTGCGATCCAGCGACAGGTAGTTCAAGCCGACATTATTAAGGAATTGCAGACGGGCTTCGATTTCGCGCACGATGCGTTCGGCAATTTCTTTTTTGGCTCCAGTCAGCTCCAGCTCTTGAAACCAGGTCAGGCAGGCTGACAGCGACAAGGCCTCGACCTCGAAGATGGCTCGGCCGCGGCGTTCAGCGGTGCCAATTTCATTGCCTATCAGTACGTGGCGCGCTTCTGTGCGCAGGCGCGAACCCTCGCATGCCGGGCAGATTTTGGTGTGCCGATACTTGCCCAGTTCTTCGCGCACCGCGCTGGAATCGGTTTCGCGCCAGCGCCTTTCCAGGTTGGGGACAATGCCTTCGAAAGGATGTTTTTTGACGGTGGTGCGCCCTTTTTCATTCAGGTACAAAAACGAAATTTCTTCGTCACCCGAGCCAAACAGTACACGTTGGCGAATTTCGGGCGACAAGTCTTCGAAGGGGGTTTCAATATCGAACTCATAATGCGCGGCCAGGCTGCTTAGCAGCGTGTGGGTGAAGGCGTTGCGGCGATCCCAGCCGTTGATGGCGCCGCTGGCCAGGCTGAGCTCGGGAAACGCCACCACCCGCTTGGGGTCGAAGAAGTCGACATTGCCCAGGCCGTCGCAGTCTGGGCAGGCGCCGACCGGGTTGTTGAAGCTGAACAGGCGTGGCTCGAGTTCGGTCAGGCTGTGCTGGCAGACCGGGCAGGCATAGCGGCTGGAGAACGCATGTTCTTCACCCGTGTCCATATTCAAGGCGATGGCGCGACCTTCGGCCAGGCTTAACGCGGTTTCAAAGCTTTCAGCCAGGCGTTGCTGGCTTTCGGGCTTGACGCGCAGGCGGTCGAGCACCACGTCGAAATCGTGTTTTTCAGTCTTTTTAAGCGGCGCTAGCTGGTCAATGCTAAGCATTTCGCCGTTAACGCGCAGCCGAACAAAGCCTTGCGCCTGCAGGCTGGCGCATTCTTCTTCGAAGCTGCCTTTGCGTGAGCGGGCCAGGGGCGCCAGTATCGCCAGACGAGTATCAGGCGCCCAGCTCAAGACCTTGTCCACCATCTGACTGACGTTTTGCGCTTCCAGCGGTAGGCCGTGTTCCGGACAATAGGGTGTGCCGACCCGCGCGTACAATAGCCGCAGGTAGTCATGGATTTCAGTGATCGTACCTACGGTGGAGCGTGGATTATGCCCCGCCGATTTTTGTTCTATGGATATTGCCGGCGACAGGCCTTCAATCAGGTCGACATCGGGTTTGTCCATTAATTGCAAGAATTGCCGGGCGTAAGCCGAGAGGCTTTCCACGTAGCGGCGCTGACCCTCTGCATACAAGGTATCGAATGCCAATGAAGACTTGCCCGACCCGGACAGACCCGTTACCACGACCAATTTATGGCGCGGCAAGTCTACAGAAATGTTTTTCAGGTTATGCGTACGGGCGCCCCGGATGCGAATTGCTTCCATCAAATTCCGCTAAAGTCTTTCAAAGGCCAACTTGCTACTATAGCGCGCAGCGCCATTACGTGCGCCGGGTGGCGAGTTTGAGTCATTTTGATACCGAGTTCGCCGCAGCTTTTAATTTATTGAGTTTTTCATGAGCAGCCATAGTCACCATTCCGGCAGATCCTCCAGAGCAAAGCTGAAACTGACGCCCACCGAGCGGCGCGCCAGCATAACGCTGGCCCTGCTTTTTGCGTCGCGCATGCTGGGCTTGTTTTTGCTGACCCCTATCTTTGCAGTGGCCGCACAAGCCATACCAGGCGGCAACAACGCGGCCAAAGTCGGGCTGGCCCTGGGCGCTTATGGGCTGACGCAGGCATTCATGCAAATTCCCTTAGGCATGGCCTCAGACCGCTATGGGCGCCGCCCGGTCATTGTGTTTGGCATGTTGCTGTTTATTGCAGGGGGTGTGGTATGCGCTCTGGCCAAGGATGTCGACTGGATTATTGCAGGCCGTATCATCCAGGGCTTGGGCGCCATTTCGGCGGCTATTACAGCCTGGGTGGCTGACGCCACGCGCCCTGAAGTGCGCACGCGCGCCATGGCCATGGTGGGTGGTTCGATTGGCATTTCGTTTGCCGTGTCGCTGGTGCTGTCGCCTATGCTGGTGGGCGAATTCGGCTTGTCGGGCCTGTTCTGGGCTATCAGTTTGCTGGGTTTCGTGTGCCTGTTGATAGCCGCTTTTGTGGTGCCAGCAGTGCCCTTGGCCAGAATGCCAATAGTGCAGGCTCGCCCGCGCGATGTGCTTGGGCACGCCGATTTGCTGCGCCTGAATTTTGGTGTTTTTTGCCTGCATTTTATTTTGATGGCGATATTTATCGTGGCGCCAGGCCTGCTGGCCAGCTTGGGCGGTTATGATTCAGCCAGCTTGTGGGAAGTGTATTTACCGGTTATTTTGCTATCGTTTGTATTGATGGTGCCGGCAATTTTCTATACTGAAACTCGGCATGCGCATAAGGTCGCCATGGAAGTGGCTGTTGCCGGCCTGGTGGTGGTGCTGGCCCTGATGCCCTTGGCCAGCCATAGCTTTTTTGCACTGGTCGCGACATTGGTTGGGTTTTTCATCGCCTTCAATATCCTGGAAGCCTTGCAACCATCGCTGGTTTCACGCGTGGCGCCGCCCGAACTCAAGGGGCTGGCGCTGGGCTTCTACAATACAGCTCAATCGCTGGGCATATTTGCCGGTGGGGCCATAGGCGGTTTGCTGGCGTCGTACGAACGCGCGCCAGCAGTTTTCCTGGTGTCTGCCGCACTGGCTTTTGCCTGGTTTCTAACCGCTCGCGGATTCAAATCGCAGTCCTGATATGACTGTTTTGTGACTTCGCAATAGTACGCAGAGATGCTGCAAATCAATAGCTTATCGTCGATAATGACGTTAACGCACAATTTTTAAAGTTATAAGGGTATTGTCATGGCCTCAGTCAACAAAGTTATTCTCGTCGGCAACCTCGGACGAGACCCCGAAGTACGCTATAGCCCCGATGGCGCCGCCATTTGCAACATTTCCATTGCCACCACCTCACAATGGAAAGACAAGGCAACCGGCGAACGTCGTGAAGAAACCGAATGGCATCGCGTGGTGTTTTATAACCGTCTGGCCGAAATCGCCGGCGAATATCTTAAGAAGGGGCGCGCTGTATATGTAGAAGGCCGCCTTAAAACCCGCAAGTGGCAAGACAAAGACACCGGCGCCGATCGCTACAGCACCGATATCGTTGCCGACCAAATGCAAATGCTGGGTGGCCGCGATAGCGATGCCAGCATGGGTGGTGGTGGTGAATACAACCAGGCGCCGGCCGCCCCTCGGGCCCAGCGCCCCGCGCAGCCTCGTCCAGCCGCGCCGCAAGCCTCGCCCGCTGCCAATTTAGCCGACATGGATGACGATATTCCGTTCTAAATCTTATTTTTGCCTTGCTGCAAATAAAATTGGCGGAACCTGTAATTTGGTTCCGCTTTTTTCTTTGTTTTTTGTAGATCGGATTAAGCGCTGGAGCGCTTAATCCGATCTACGAAGATATCAAGCAGCAGTCGATCATGTTCAGGAGTGATAATGAATCGAGTCCAAGCCCGGCAACTGCTAAAAACTGCACTGGCCCATCCCGATGCCGAGTTTCGCGAAGGTCAATGGGAAGCCATAGACGCCCTGGTGAACCAGAAGCAGAAGCTGCTGGTCGTGCAGCGTACTGGTTGGGGTAAAAGCTCGGTTTACTTTATTAGCACCAGGGTTTTCCGTGACAGGGGAATGGGGCCAGCCATTATCGTATCCCCTCTGCTGGCGCTAATGCGCAACCAGATTGAATCTGCACAGCGTTTGGGCATCGTGGCCGCAACCATGAACTCGACGAACACTGCAGATTGGCAGGAGATCACCCAGCGGATTCTGAATAATCAAATAGACTGCTTGCTAATATCACCTGAACGCCTGGCCAACGACACGTTTATTGAAACTGTCTTGCAGCCTATTGCAGACCATATTTCCTTGATGGTGATTGATGAGGCGCACTGTATTTCTGACTGGGGTCATGATTTTCGGCCGGATTATCGCCGTATAGTGAATATTCTGCGCCAGTTGCCTGCTAACACGTCGGTGCTGGGGACTACCGCCACCGCCAATAACCGGGTGGTGGCAGATATTCAAACCCAGCTTGGCGACATCCAGATTCATCGCGGCCCACTGACCCGCGAAAGCCTTGCTCTGCAAACCATGGTGATGCCCGACCAGGCCTCCCGGTTGGCCTGGTTGGCCCAGGTGATCCCGACCTTGCCGGGCACGGGTATTGTATATGCCTTAACAGTGCGTGATGCCGAGCAGGTGGCGCAATGGTTGAATGCAAATGGTATTGATGCGAAGGCTTACCATGGAAGCATCGAGGCTGACGGCTTTGAGAACAGTAATCTTTATCGCCAACATCTCGAGGAACTGCTGCTTAATAACCAGCTTAAGGTTCTGGTGGCGACCACAGCCTTGGGTATGGGCTATGACAAGCCGGATTTAAGTTTTGTTTTCCACTACCAGGCCCCTGGTTCCATCGTCGCCTATTACCAGCAAGTAGGGCGCGCTGGACGCGGTATTGACTATGCCGTTGGCGTGTTGATGTCTGGCGTGGAAGACCGGGATATCCACGAGTTTTTCCGTGATTCCGCGTTTCCGCCAGAGGCACAGGTCAATGAGATTTTGCAGGCGCTAGAGAACAGCGATGGTTTGTCCCTTCGCGGTATCGAAGAGCAAACCAATTTACGCCATGGCCAGATTGACAAGGTGTTAAAGTTGCTGAGCGTGGAAAGCCCTGCGCCCGTCATCAAAGATGGAAGCCGCTGGGTTAGGACGCCAGTCCACTACCAAATGGATCATGCTCGCATTGCGCATCTTACTGGGCAACGTGTTCACGAGTGGCAAGAGGTTCAGGCGTATCTGGCTGATACCGGCTGCAAGATGGCTTTTCTACGTCGAGCACTGGATGACCTTGATCCAGCACCTTGCGGTAAGTGCGCGTCCTGCACTGAGCAACCGGTTATCAACCAGCTCATTGATCCGGCATTGGCTCATCGTGCAGGCACTTTCCTCAAGCATGCAGAAATGCTCATAACTGCAAAAGCACAGGTCGCCGCCCATGCGTTTTTGGAATATGGCTTTAAAGGCAATCTGCCCGCGCAATTGCGTGCGCAGGAAGGGCGCGTGTTGTCTCGTTGGGGCGATGCCGGCTGGGGGCGCGTAGTTGCCGATAACAAGCATACAGGACGCTTTAGTGAAGAGCTGGTAGAGGCCATGGCCGAGATGATTCAGCAGCGTTGGCAGCCTAATCCTGTGCCACATTGGGTTTGCTATGTGCCGTCACGCAAGTATCCAGAATTAGTGCCTGATTTCGCCCGTCGCTTGGCTGTGCGGCTGGGGCTGCCGCTTGTGGACGCTGTCAGCAAAGTCAAAGACAATCATCCGCAAAAAGGGCAGCAAAATCGCTACCATCAATGTCGAAATCTGGATGGTGCATTTGTGATTAACCCGGCTCTACCTAACACGCCCGTTTTACTGGTTGATGATATTGTGGATTCCGGCTGGACACTGACTGTCATCGCAGCACTATTACAGCAGGAAGGCAGCGGTGTCGTGTATCCCGTTGCACTCGCTACATCTTCGGTGAAGGACCCATGAATTTATCCGGCTTATTGTCAAAAACAGCTCAAGCGACGTTGCTGCTTACCTGCTATTTCTCTAAGACAAGTAGCGAAGATGCAAAACCTCTTACCAATGCAGAGTGGGGGCGGTTCGCCTTGTGGCTGAAAGAGCAATCAATGATGCCTGCCGATTTATTGGCCACAGACCCGACAGCTTTGCTCAAGGGCTGGCATGATCCTCGAATTAGTGCGGAACGGATTGTGCGTTTGCTCAACCGTGGGCATAGTCTCGCTCTTGCCATGGAAAAATGGCAGCGTGCGGGTCTCTGGGTGATTACTCGCTCCGATTCCGAGTATCCAAGGCGCCTAAAACAGCGATTGAAAACAGATTCACCTCCCGTGTTGTTTGGCTGTGGCAATAAAACCTTGTTGAATGCGGGGGGCTTGGCTGTTATTGGCTCTCGCAATGCCAGTGACGCAGATCTTGCCTTTACCGATCGGGTGGGTGCTAAAGCCGCGACGGAAGGTGTTGCCATCGTCTCCGGCGGTGCTCGTGGGGTGGATGAGGCCGCGATGTTGGGCGCGATGAAGAAAGGCGGAGCCGTTATTGGAGTGATGGCAGATAGCCTATTAAGGGCGGCCACCAGCGCTAAGTGGCGCAAAGGTCTCATGGATGGGTATGTCGTGTTGGTATCACCTTTCTATCCTGACGCTGGTTTTAGTGCTGGTAATGCCATGGCTCGCAATAAGTATATCTACTGCTTGGCAGACAGTTCTTTGGTAATTCATTCTGGTAAAAAAGGCGGCACACTCAATGGTGCAGAGGAAAATCTGAAAAAAGCATGGGCGCCCCTGTGGGTTAAAACCACAACAGACAACGATGCAGCGAACGCCGGCTTAGTGGCCAAGGGCGGCCGTTGGTGCGAGGCCGATGTGCAAAGCCTGAAGATATCTGATTTGCTTGAGAATAATGGCGTCTTGGCGACACAGGTAAAAGAGGAACAGGTCGACCTCTTTTCAATACCAGCGCAGCCAGAGTTGCTTGTAGCCCATGAGTCGTCTTCGAGCCCAGTTGATTTCTATCAGTTATTCATTACTGAGCTTCAGCGATTAGCAAGTACACCAACCACAGTTGAAGCGCTTATAGAGAGCACTGAGCTGCATCAATCACAGGTAAATGGCTGGTTAAAGCGCGCTGAGGAAGACGGAGTGGTGAAAAAGCTTACCCGTCCGGTTCGTTATCAAGTACAAGAAAAGTCATAGAGAAGGCCATGGCTATGTCAGGTCGATGCGGAAAACGCTTGATCTATGAGCGCCGACGCCATCGCATTTGCTCGTTTGAACTTTGTCTTTGGTAACAGGTCTTAAATTTTTCTTATTCATTTTATAGGTAAGCCAACTATGTCGGTACAACAGCTTTTGCAACAACTGCTCCAGTCGGGCCAAGGCCTGGCCCAGTCAGCCAGCTCCAAAGTGGGCGATTCCAAGCTAGGTGGGTTCGGGGGCGGTGCTATTGCAGGCGGCGTACTGGGTCTGCTGTTAGGCAACAAGAAATTCCGTAAAATGGGTGGCAAGGTAGGTGCATACGGTGGTGCGGCCGCCTTGGGGGCGCTGGCGTTAAAAGCCTACCAAGACTGGCAAAGCAAGCAGGCGCCCGCTGCACAGCAAGCGGTTGCGGTACAACCGGCTCTTGGCCTGTCATCGTCTGGCACCGAACAGTACAGCAAGGTGATCTTGGCGGCCATGATTGCGGCGGCAAAGGCCGATGGGCATATTGGCGCCGAAGAAAAGCAGCTTATCGATGATGAACTCATCAAATTGTCCAATGACCCTTCAGCGCGGGCATGGTTTGAAGCCGAGCTTCAAAAGCCTGCCGATCCAGCGCAGATCGCCGCTTTGGCAACTACGCCTGAAACTGCTGCAGGGGTATATTTGGCTAGTGTGCTGGTGGTCGATGAAGAAAGCTTCATGGAGCGCGCCTACCTGGACGAACTTGCAAGCAAGCTGAAGCTGGATCCTTCCCTGAAGACAGAGCTTGAGTCCAGGCTTAAACAACTGGGGTAGGTAGGTGGTCAATGTATTTCCACCTGCTCCTTGAGCGGCATATCGTCGCGTATGGGGACGGTTTGGCGTTCTATCATGCGATGCACGCGTGGGGGTTGGTCGCCACGATGCAGCGCCCGCAATTTGTCTGAGACTTCAGCGTCGGCATGGGTGCGCCGCTGGTTGTGGCGCACGTACTCTACCCATGTGGCGACATGGTAGGTTTCGGTCCAGACATTAGGGCTTTCAAGGTCGCGCAGCAGGGCCCACTGACGAGCGCCGTCGCGAATGCGTATGCGACGCCGACGGGTCATGACGGCCAGGAAGGTGTGTACGTCTTGCTGGGCAATTTCATAGTCCACCATGACCATGATGGGGCCGCTGCGCGAGCGCAGGTCGAGGCGCAGGGTGGGTTCATTGAAACTGTCCAGGGGGTCGAGGTTCAGGGTTCCAAATTCGGGCAAGGGCACGCGTAGCCCGACCAATGCACCTAGTACAAGCACTACGCCTGAAGCGATCAGCGCCTGCTCAGGGCCATAACCATCGGCTGTCAAGCCCCAGATCCAACTGCCAGCAGCCATGCCCCCGAAGGTAGCGGTTTGATATAACGAGAGTGCACGCCCAACTACCCAGCGCGGGGTGGAAAGCTGCACGGTTACGTTGAATAGCGATAGCGTCACCACCCAGCATGCGCCAGCCGGCAATAGGGCCAGGCAGCTAAGCCACATGTCGCGGCTTAACGCCAGCACGATGGCGCTAAAGGCAAAGCCCAGAAAGGCGGCGCGGACTATGGTTTCGTTGTGCCAGCTTTCGCGTAGCCGCGGATTAACCAGCGCCCCCAGGATGGCGCCCACCCCGAAGCTGCCAAGCAAAATGCCATAGGTAAAGGCGCCACCCTGGACCAGGTCGCGTGCGACTACAGGCAACAGAGCCAGGACTGAAATTCCGGCCATCCCAAAGACCAAGCCGCGGAACAACACCTTTAATAAATTGGGCGACATGGCGATATAACGCAGGCCCGCCGAGATCGCGCTGCCGAAGGCTTCGCGGGGGAGACCGCGCGGCGCGCGCTGCGGCTTCCAGCGCACGAGCGCGATGATCAGGGCAATATAGCTGACGGCATTCAGGGCGAATGCCAGCGCCGCGCCGGCCAGGGCAACGATGATGCCGCCTATGGCGGGACCCAGGCTGCGCATCAGGTTGTAGCTGACGCCGTTTAGTGTGACCGCCGCGGGAAGGTCTTCACGCGGGACGATATCGCCCATTGATGCCTGCCACGAGGGATTATGCAGGGCGGTGCCACACCCAATAAAGAACGTGAAGGCCAGCAGCAACCAGGGCGTAAGCAGCCCGGTGAAGGCAAAGATGGCCAGGCCGGCCGAGACCAGCATCATCACGATTTGTGCAGTCAGCATGATGTTGCGCCGATCGAAGCTGTCGGCCAGCGCGCCAGCGGCCAATGAGAAAATCATGATGGGCAGCGTGGTTGCCGCCTGCACCAAGGCAACCATATCGTTGGAGTCAGAGATGGTGGTCATCATCCAGCCAGCGCCAACGGTTTGGATCAGGCCGCCCAGATTGGATGCCAGTGTTGCCGTCCAGAGCGCGCGGAAGGTTGGGTGTTTGAAGGGCTCTAGGGGTGAAGCTCTTTGGGGCATCCAGCAACCTTTGGCATGTAATGGAAAATAGGCAATAAGTGCCAGATTAGCGGATTTTAACGAATCAGTGTGTGCGGTGTTGGTATTGGCACTCAATGTAGGCCGGATTGGCATCCAGCAATACCCAATATCGCCTGAATCGGGCAAACGCTGCATTGACACGGGTTTGGCACAGCAATACAGTTAACGGCAACGTTGCAGTACATTTGCCTGAGAACATCTTGGCGTTCCGCCTGCCCAACCCGACGACGAAACGCAGCAGCATTCGGCGCAGCACCTTGCCGTTTAATCAGCGTTAATCAAATCAGGAGTCAACAATGAAATCGTCGCGACGCAGTTTTTTAATTACCAGCCTGGGTGTGGCCTCATCAGTAGCGCTAACGCGCCAGGCGCTGGCGGCTGATGCAGCCAAGCTCGAAGAAAGTGATCCCACAGCGCAAGCGCTGGGCTATGTACACGATGCCGCCAAAGTCGACAAGGCCAAACAGCCTAAGTTCGTAGCAGGCGAAGACTGTTCCAATTGCCAGCTTTATCAAGGCAAGGCGGGTGAAGCCTTCGGGCCCTGTCCGATCTTTAATGGAAAACTGGTGTCTAAAGACGGTTGGTGCAGCGCGTACACCAAGAAGGCTGGATAGCTCTCTTGTCGTCGGATTACGCGTCACCGCGTGATTCTGGCGTTATTTATCGGATTACGGGCTTTGTCCTAATCCGACCTACGAATCCCGACCATGAAATGTAGGTCGGATTAGCGCAGCGTGATCCGACCAACGATTTCTAGCTGCTCGGCCAGAGGCAGGCTGGCGTCCAGTACTGGAACACGCCCGTCTTCTACGGCGGTGGGGCGTTTCAGGGCGCCAGCATAGTGTTCCCAGAAATCAAGTTTCCATTGGTCGCGCGGGTCGGCGCGAAGCAAGATGCGCGCTTTGCGAACGGCTATTGGCAGTTCCAGCCAGACATGGCGTAGTCGGGTAGTGCCAGGCAAGCCCAGCGCCTGTGTTGAAAATAGCGCTGATGAGGCCAGTTCGCGGCTCCAGGGCCCAGGGAATACTACGTTCAGGCCAAGTTCGAGCTGGTCTTTGCCAATGCGCAGCGTGCTTGCATATTCAAGATCGCGCACTTTTTCTTTGAACAAGGGGCTGTCCCGGTCGTTGGGGTCTTGCCCCAGCGCCTCGAGCAGCGGGCCCGACCAGTGTTCGCTGACCACGTCTTTGTCCAGTATGCACCAGGCGCGGGCCTGGGCATGCTGCTGCCTGACGAAGTGGTCGGTAAGAAACGACTTGCCGGTCCCGGCATGGCCCAGGACGAAAAGAGCGGTGGGGCTGCTCATTTATTGTCAGCGCAATACCAGGACGGGGATTTTGGAATGGGTCAGCACGTTCATGGTTTCGTTGCCGAGCAGGATACGGTTGATGCCGCGGCGCCCATGAGACGCCATGACGATGAGATCGCATTCGTATTGTTCGGCGGCTGAAATGATGTTTTCGGCGACGAGTTCCGACTTGATGGTAATGGCCTGGGTATTGATGCCTTGACGCTCGGCTTCTATTTTGACGGCATGCACGATGCTGCGGCCTGCTTCAGTGTGGATGTCGCTGGTGTCGGTGGTTTCTTGCATTTGGGCACGTGAAGTGCCGTCCCAATAGCTGACGGCGGTAGGCGCAATGACGTTAAGCACAACCAGTTCTGCGCTGGCCAGTTTGGCGAAATTCATTGCGCTGTCTACGGCTTTGGCAGAAAGCTCGGAACCGTCTGTAGCAACCAGAATACGTTTATACATATTTAGCCTCCCGACTATGTTGATGATGCCCTCTATGATAGACGGAGTAAGGGGGTTTGTGTTTGGCATGTAGCGTCTGGTTCAGGTGAGATCAGCCACACCGGACAACGCCGCCAAAAACCGACAGCGTCGTCAAATCACCTTAGCCGCATAGGCTCCAGGCATTTTCGCCACAAGCGTTTTGTCGGATTAGGCTGCTAATTTTGAACCAAATACAGGGCAAGACCAGGAAAGAACCACAAGGCAATCAGCCCCAGCAACAAGACAATTAAAGAGGGCAGCGCCGCGTGTGTGATGGTGCTCAGGGGTTCATTTGGGAGTATGGACTTGATCGCAAAAAGATTCATACCCACTGGCGGTGTAATGACTGACATTTCCATGTTGATCACCATGAAAATGCCAAACCAGATAGGGTTTATGCCGGCGGCTTCCGCGATGGGAAAGAAAACGGGCACGGTAATCAGGATAATGGAAATTACCTCTAGGAAGCAGCCCATAACCAGCCAGATCGCGGCAAATAGCAGCATAATGGCCCATTGCGGCATGGCAGCTTCCTGGGTGGCTTCAGCCAGCATCTGCGGCAGGCCGATCAGGGTCAAGGCCGAGCCGAATATCAAGGCCCCCAAAACGATAGTGAGCAGCATGGCATTGCTTTTCAGGGAATCGCTCAATACGGTGGGCAGGTCGCGAAAAGAAATCGTGCGCCGCACCAGCATGGTAAGTATCAACGCATAAATGACGCCGATGGCGGCGGCTTCGGTTGGGGTATAGATGCCTGCATAGATTCCTCCCAGGATAACGATGGGCAACAGCAAGTCAGGGATGGAGCGCAGTGTGGCGCAGCCTGCCTTCTTCAGGCTGAATTGGGGGAGGTCGCTGGTTTTCGGGGCAGCCCAGCTAACCCAGGCCGCCAGCAAAGCGGCAATAAGAAAACCAGGCAGGAAGCCGGCGATAAAAACCTGGCCGGGGGATACATCGGTGAGCGAGGCGTAGATGATTAGAGGGATGCTGGGAGGGATAAGAATCCCCAACGATCCCCCTACCGCAGTCAGACCATAAGTAAGCTGCTTGCTATAGCCTTTCTGTTCCATTTCGGGGATGGCGATTTTGCCGATTGTCAGGACGGATGCCATGCTTGAACCCACGATGGCGGCAAAAAAAGTAAATGCAAATACAGCCGACATCCCGGTGCCGCCGCGTAGTCGGCCCAGCCAGGCGTTGGCGGTGTCAAACAGTTGGTGGCCGACTTTGCCGCGATACAGGATTTCCCCCATGAGTATGAAAAGCGGAATGGCGATCAGGACAACATCGGAAAAAGACTTAATGATGGTCAGTGGAATTTGTATCAGGAAAGTCGGCCCAATCGTAAGAATGGAAGCGACGCCCGCCAACCCCAGAGCAAAGCCTACCGGTATGCCCAGCAACAGTAGAAACAAAAGCGTGAACAGCAGTACGCCGATGGTGAAAAAGTCCATGTTCGCAATCCTTCGGCGATGAATTATTGATGCTTGGAATTCGGGTCGATCAGGCCTCCGAGGGCGCTGACAAGCAATAGGAGGCCACCCAATGGGATAAGTGCATTAGGTATCCATAAAGGTATGGCCAGCAGGGTGGCCGATACTTGAGAATAATTCCATGAGTGCGCGGTCAGTTTCCAGCCCAGCCAGGTAATACAGCCGGCCAGCAGGGCAACCAGAACCAGTGATAACAGGTGCAGAATATGACGAATACCGGGCGGCAGCTTGTCGGTCAGCAGGGTGGAGCGTATGTGTGCATTTTCACTGAGCAGCAGGCCCATGGGCAAAAATACCAGCAGTTGCAGCAGGTAGATGGATATTTCTGTTGCCCAGATCGTGGGCGCGTTGAACAGATAACGCGCGGTAACATCATAAAACACGATCAACGGCAGTAGCGCCAATGCAACGATACCCAGCCCCGTTACGGCTTTATTGATGCAGGCTGTTGTTTTGGCGATTTTGCCCATGTTTGTCTCCTGTGCTGCGGTTGTTATTGAGCCGCGTACTTCTTGTTGGCCGCCTCTGCGATTTTCAGCAGTTCGGCGCCTATGCTTCCTGATTTTTCGCGGTAGGCGTCGTATAGCCCCTTGGAAGCATCGACCCATTGCTGGCGTTCCGCTGCAGTAGGCACATAGGCGACCACACCTTGTTCTTTCAAGAGCTCTTTGGCCCGCTGGTCATCGCTTTTGGCGCGTTCGCGAGCGGTGGTCTGGGCGATATCGGATGCGGCAGTGATGGCGTCACGGGTGTCTGCGGGCAGTTTGTTCCACCAGCCGAGATTTGCTGTGGCCATGAATGACAGATAATTCACGCCTATGGTGGTGCCGTGTTTGGCGACTTCAAAGAGTTTGCGTGAGTACACCGAGGTTGGCCCAGTAATAAAACCGTCTATCGTGCCGCGTTGCACCGCTTGATACATTTCTTGCGAACTCAGGCTGACAGGCGAACCGCCGAGGTCGCGTATCAGCATGCTGGTGTCGACGCCGAAGGCGCGCAAACGCAGGCCTTTGAGATCGGCAGGCAAGTGTATGGGCTTGCTTGCATAGAATTCGACCGTTCCGTATTGCACCCAGCCCAGCATATGCATGTCGAACTTGCCAAACTGTTCGTTGAACGTATTTTTGAATACCGGGTTGTCTTCAGTGGCCCAAAGAGCTTCCCAGGAGTTGTAAAGAAAGGGCAAGCCCCAGACGCGTAGCGCTTCTGTACCCGGCCCGTTCATGAAGCCGATATTCATCTGGCCTATTTCCACTGCGCCGGTGCTGACGGCGTCGGGCAGCTGGGTGTCGTTGTAAAGCTGCCCGTTGGGGAAGGTGCGTACTTTAAGCTTCAGCGATGTGGTTGCCGTAAGCTTTTCGATTTCTTTTGCCAGAGTTTCAAAATATAGCCCGGTGGCGTGGTCTTTGGGCAGGTTGTAGGCTACGCGTATGGTGGCGCTGGCTGCAGCGGCAGTGGTTGGCAATGATGCGATGGTCAGTAGCCCGGTGGTCAGGCCGGCAATAATCATGTTGCGACGTGAATAGGTTTTCATGTTGGTCTCCGTGAGTATTTTTGTAAAGCTAGTTGCCGTCGTGAAATTCAGCGAGCCAAGTGCTGGTGTTGGGAAGGGTGTCCAGTTGCAGGCCGGTGTTGAATAATGTGTCTGTGATATCTGTGGGCAGGCTGGGCAGACCGCGTGCCAGGCAATCGCGCCATTTGTTTTGCAGATCAGTGCTGGTCAGCGGGTCGGCGGGTGAGCCCGGAGACGCGGTGATGGTATGTGCATAGCTGCGCGCATCGCGGTAAAACAAGTTTACTGTGACGGCGGCGCTGCCCAGGTCGCTGCCATGGTCGGGAGCCACGTCGTCCTCGATGACGCAGACGCCCCCCATGGCCGACTGGATAGCGGGGCGCAGCACGGCGTCATCCTGGAAACTGGCCAGGTCTACGCGGCCATCTGCCAAAGCACCTACAACAGCGTAGGGGGCGCTGAACTTGGCGTTCAGGCCGTTGCGTGGCTGAGGGTGTATCAAGGCAATAGAGCCGCCTTTGCACATATCAATTTGGGCGCGCTCGAAGCCTTCAAGACTCAAGCCGTGCTGCCTTTGCAGTACCAGCGTGGCCTGGATGATTTTGTGCATCAGGTAGCAACAGGGGTAGCGTTTTTGCTCGAACCCGGGGTCGCTGATGGCGAAAGGCTGGCCCAGCGCCAGGCTGGCTGGCCAATAGTCGGTTATTCCGCCTGAAAATGCCTTGAGCCAGCCGCCGTCTTCCAGGGCTTCACTGGCGCCCTGGATGCCGGCTTGCGCCAGGCGTGCTGAGCGTAAACCGCTGGAAGCCGCCTGGCCTGCATGCAATGACTTGACCATGCTGCCGAAATTTTTGCGTACGCCTGATGAAGAGCTGGCTGCGATCGACAGGGCGTGACAGGTCTGGGTATGGCTGAGCTTGAGCAGGCGCGCGCAGGCGGCAGAGGCCCCTAGCGAGCCTAGCGTGGCGGTGGCGTGAAAGCCCAGGTCGTAATGGCGAAAGCCCATGGCCTGCCCGCAACGTATCATGACTTCGGTGCCGATGATGTAGGCATCGATGAAGTCTGCGCCTGTTGTAGGTGTATTGGGCGCCAGCGCCAGCAAGGCCGCCAGGACCGGTGCGCTGGGATGGCAGACGGCCAGCATGCTGACATCGTCGTAGTCCAGAATGTGCGCGGCCATGCCCAGCAGCAGGCAGGCATCTTCTTCGCGATACCGCTGGGCGCTCCAGGGAACAGTGACGCAGTGCGCATCGTTGGAGGGGTGTATGGCTTGCCCCAGAGTTTGCAGCGCTGGTTCAGCAGCGCCCGCGAGTGTTACGGCCATGGTATCCACGATATAGCGTGTGGCACGGGTACGCAGGTCGGGAGCCGCTAATTGTTCGGATGGCGTGAATATGAACTCAGCGAGTGTCTGGGTGATGGACATGGTGGCCTGCCTTTATTGATTGGACCAGCGTGGTGGGCGCTTTTCGTTGAAGGCCTGGACCCCTTCCAGGCGGTCTGAGCCGGATACAAGTACGTTATAAGCGGCAATATCCATGGCATAGCCGGTGTGGAAGTCGACCTCGCCACCGCGGGCCGCAGCCAGCTTGACGTATCGGACTGACATGGGCGCGGCCTGGAGTATGCGTTCGGCAATGGCCAGTGCGCCCTGGACGGCTTGCCCGGCAGGGGTGACTTCATTGACGATGCCCCATTCATGGGCTTGCCTGGCATCAAATGGGTCGCCGGTAAACAAATATTGTTTGGCTCGTCGCATGCCCGCGGCACGCACCAGGTTTTGTATTCCTCCACCGCCAGGAATAATGCCGCGCTTGACTTCGGCCAATGAAAACCGGGCAGATTCGGCGGCGATGATGAAATCGCACATGAGCGCCAGCTCGAAGCCACCGCCATGGGCATGGCCTTCGACAGCCGCAATAATGGGCAGAGGAAAGTCTTTGAAGGCCAGGAAGGTTTCCTCGATGAGTTCGTGTTGGCGGCGCCAGGTATCGTCGCTCATGCCATTACGTTCTTTCAGGTCGCCACCGGCGGAAAAGGCCTTCAGACCGCTGCCGGTCAGCACCACGCAGCGCATGCCAGGGCGTTCACGCAGTTCTCGTATGGCATCCCGCATATCGAGAAACATTTGCGTGTTCATTGAATTCATGGCCTCGGGACGATTGATGGTCAAGAGTGCTATTTCGCCGGCTGCGTCAAGGTTTTCTATAAGCAGGGTGGTGTATTTCATAACGGATTGTGTCCAGGAAGTATTGTTTTTGATGTGTGTTTTCGGGATGCTTGATCAGGCGACGACGCCGCTTTTTCGTAGCGCGGCCTGCTCGTCGTGGCTGAGCCCCAGTTCGTGCAGTATGGCTGCCGTATCTGCCCCCAGGGCGGGCGGTGGCGCCATGACCCCTACGCGCTCGCCATTTGCCCGCAGGGGCAAGGGCACCACTTTGAATTCCGGGATGTTTTCAGTGGGCAGGTCGGTGACCATGCCCAGCGCCTGAACCTGTTCGTGGTTGATGGCTTGTGCGATAGTGTTCAGTTCACTGCAGGGCGCACCCACACTGCGTAACGCGGCAACCACCTGCGCCGATGTCATGAGTGATGTGCGCGATTCCAGTTCTGCGCTTAGTATGGTGCGGTTGACGACGCGGTCGGAATTGGCCACGAAGCGCGGGTCGCGTGCCAATTCAGGGCACTGCAGTGCCTCGCAGACTTTGCCAAACAGCCTGTCATTGCCGGCGGCAATGAATACATGGCTGTCTTGTGTGCGGAACAATTGATAGGGGGCTGCCATGCTCATTGCCGAGCCCAGCTTGCTTGGGAGGCTGCCTGATGCCAGGTAGTTGGCAACGAACACGGTCATCCACGATATTCCGGTTTCGAGCAGGCTGGCATTGACCAGTGTGCCTTGACCTGTTTGAGCCCGCGACATGATTGCGGCGAAAATGCCCAATGCCGCCCACATGCCGGTTCCCATGTCGATCAGCGAAACACTGACGCGCACGGGGTCGTCGCCTTCGTTGCCGGTTACGCTCATGATGCCTGTGAAAGCTTGCATGAGGGGGTCGTAGCCAGGCAGATGGGCCAATGGGCCCGCCTCGCCGAAAGCGCTGATAGCACAGTAGATCAGGCGAGGATTGGATGCGCGCAAGGGTTCTGGCCCCAGCCCCAGTGCTTCGGCGCTGCCTGGCTTCATGGAGTGCACAATGATGTCGGCGGTCAGCGCCAGTTTCTTGATGACGTCGGCGCCCGCCTCATTGGCAAAGTCGACACATATGCTGCGCTTGTTGCGATTCAGCGCCATAAACGTGGGTGATTGACCACCAATTTCGGGGGGGCGCCAACTGCGCGTGTCATCGCCGGTGTTCAGGCGTTCGATCTTGATGACGTCCGCACCAAAGTCACCCAGTATTTGGGTGCAAAATGGGCCGGCAACGTTTTGGGTAAGGTCCAGGACACGCAGTCCTTTTAGAAGGTCGTTAAACATGGTGGGCCGTTAAGTTTGAGATGGCGGCAGGCGTCTGTTCAGGTAAGGCCAGGCGCAGGCGCATCGAGTAATTGAAGGTTTCAGCGGGATGGATGGAGCGTGATACTTCGAAGAGTTCGCCATTGCGGCCAAAGTAGCGCCGTTCAATAGACAGGCCGGGGCAACCGGCGGGTACTTTCAGCAGAGGGGCATCAGTTTCGCTGATGCTGGTAGCTGTGATGTCTTGCCAGATTTCTGTGATGGTTACACCCATTTGTGCTTGTATGAGCGCAAAGATGGGCTCACGGGTTTGGTCCAGGTTTTTTAGGACCGAGCCGTAGGCATAAGGGACAAGAATACGAGAGCTGGCAATAGGGGTGTGATCCTGCTGCGAGCTCCTGACCGTTTGTATTTGCCACCAGCGTTCGCCCGCCCGCCGCTTGAGCCGATCGGCCTGAATGTTATCCAGGCTGATTTCTTCGCACGAGAGTATGCTTACGCTGGTGCTGACGGCGTATTGCAGCAGATCAACGGCCGAGTCAAAAGAATAGGCGTAACGAGCCGTGAATTGCGCTGCACGAACAAAACTGCCCACGCCTTGCTGGCCTTCTATGAGGCCCAGTTCACGTAAGGTTCTTAGTGCTGTCCGTATTGTTTGCCGGCTTACGCCGAAAGCTACTGCAAGCGTAGGCTCGGAGGGCAACATGCTGCCTACGGCATACTTGCCGCTGGCAATGTCGTTTAACAGCGCACGGGATACTTGTGCGTGTTTGGATGTTCCGGAAATGCTTGCATGACTCTGCATGCGGTGTGCCTCCTGACTTTTATTTTTGCGTCATTTACAGACTTGTTTGCTTGTGCGTACAAGTTTGTAAGTAAACAACAATAATGTCAAGTGGAAAAGATGTCTGGGGGTCAGTGCAGCGCACGCCTGACCTTTACCCACCCCAGACAACGTCACCAGAACCAGACAACGCCGCAACAACCCTGCAAGCAGCGCAATTTGACAGCCATTGCTGCAAAAACAACATAGAATCAAAGAATTGCATGTTATTTCATAAAGGAAAAAGCCATGGCTACGCAAGCAGAAAAAGGGCAGGCATTTCGTGCATTGCACGAAGGTGAATCCGCTTTCATTATTCCCAATCCCTGGGATGTCGGCACGGCAAAGCTGCTGGCGTATCTGGGCTTCAAGGCCTTGGCCACGACCAGTGCAGGCTATGCTTTCTCCATAGGCCAGCCCGATTTTGGCGTGGGCCGCGAGCGCATGCTGGCGCATGTGGCACAAATTGCCGCCGCTACCGATTTGCCGGTCAGCGCCGATCTGGAAAACTGCTTTGGCGACGACCCCGAGACGGTCGCGGAAACCATACGCATGGCGGCCGCCACCGGAATTGTGGGTGGTTCCGTCGAAGATGGCAGTACACGGCCCGACGATCCTATTTACGATTTCGGCCTGTCAGTCGAGCGAGTTCGCGCCGCGGTCGAGGCGGCTCGGGCTTTGCCGTTTACCTTCACCCTGACTGCGCGGGCGGAAAACTACCTGAATGGCCGCCATGATCTCGCCGATACGATCAAGCGCCTGCAAGCCTACCAAGAGGCAGGCGCCGATGTGCTGTACGCCCCCGGCCTGACAAGCAAGGCCGATATCGCCGCAGTGGTCAGCTCACTTGATCGTCCGGTCAATGTGTTGACGAGCGGCGGCATGAAACTGAACCTGGCCGAACTTGGCGGCCTGGGCGTAAAACGGGTCAGCGTGGGTAGTTCCCTGAACCGCGCCGCGCTGGGGCTGTTTTTGCGGGCAGCCAAAGAAATGCAAGAACACGGCACGTTCGGCTTTGTCGACGATGGCGCGCCTTATAAGCAAATAAGCGATATCTTTGCTGCGGGCCAGGTATTGCTAAAAGCCGAATAGGCTTGCATTTTTTTTGCTAGCAACATGTTGAATAACGCCTGTTTAAGAGTAATATTTGGCTTCCTTGGCGAGCGGCTTTGCTCGCCTCGACCAACCGGAATTCCTTGATGAGCATGGCGTCTATTCCCGCTGAAACCGGCCTGTGCGGCATACAAATACATGATGCAAACGGGCCTGGCGGGGATGCCGCGCGGCAGTGGTTGCATGTTCGCTTGAAGGCCTTGGGCCTGGAGCCTTATGTGCGTCCCAGCGAGCGGTGTGATGGGCACGCAGTGGGGTTTGGGTTGTCGGATTACGCGCTTTCGGCGCTAATTTTACCTGCGGTATCGGATACCACTGGTTTATGCCGTGCGCTTGGGCTAGATACGAAAAATAACCCCGATGACCTTGAAAAGGAAATTCTGCTGACCATGTTGGCCAGCCCTGTGCCTTTTGTTTTCCCCTCGCACGAAGAGCTGGCGTCGGCAGTCAATATACGCAAAAACATTGTGCAGAATGCACGCCGCACAGCGCTGGCGTTTGATACCGAGCACGCCGAGCGGCCCGACGAATTCTGGACTTACGACCTGGCGCGCGGCTTTACGATCAAGCCAGGCAAGTCGCTGATTGATGCCTTGCAAAAAACTACGCAACCTGACCGCTCTGGCAAGCTTTATTCGTTTTCCTGCTACCGGGCGACCGAATACGTCATATTGCTGAGCATTGCACAAGAGCTTGCCGAGTGCAATCCGCCGGTTCTGGCTCAGTTGCAACAGCAATGGGAAAATCGCGCCATTATGTCAGGCCAGTTTCACGATGTCTTCTTGCGTGAATATGGCGCCATGGATGCGCCTTTGCCGCCGCGCTACTACATTCCTGGCGACAGGCTGTGGTTTCGCAATCCCGATGAATTCTCATCCAATGTCGAAGGCTACGAGGGTTCGTGGGTGTTTTACCTGGGCGATGGCTTGTTCACCAATTTCTGGAAGCGCGACCAGCCTTTCACCTTGCGTTCCAAATGTGTAGAGCTTTTTCATTGGCGTCATGGCGTATGTCGTGACGCCAATGGCAAGCTGCTGATGGATGAAAGCGTGGTCGAAGAGCGTGTGTTGCAGTCAATGCGCGTTGCGGTCGAAGCCGATCGGATTGTGGCCCTGATGCTGCGCTGGCGCGATCCGGGCGGGGTGTATCGCGATGGTGGTTGCATAGACACCACGCGAGAATGCGCAAAGCAGGTGCGTCCGGGTACTGGCGAGCTGGTCTTTCCCGGTTAGCCAGTAATTCGACAAAACAGTGTTGCAGTCATAAAAAATGATCCAGCAATCGGCGGCTGGTTTTGTCCAGCGCCGCCATATCGCGAATCAAAAACTGCACGCCGTGCGCATCGGCGATAAGCAGCCTGCCTCCCGACAATCGGCGTATGTCTTCTTCGGCCTTCAAGAGCAACACCGTATCACCCTTGTCGGTTTCCACCTGCCAGCGACTGGGCGTGGCAAAACTGGAAACCTGACGGATATGATGTATTTCCGGCATGAACTCACGGCTGGCCAATTCGTCTTGCAGCAGGTGGCGGGTATCCGGGGGCAATGCAGCCAGGCTGTCTATCCAGACCAGTTCCGCACCATCGGCTCCCACCAGGGCTATGCCTTCGTTGGGGGCTGAAATGGGAAAGCTGCGCACAGGCACCACGCCCTCGTATAGGCGCTCACCCAGGCTCAGCACCAAGCGGCCATAGAGATTGCGGCCAAGGCGAAAGGAATCAGTGTTCATAAGGGCAGCCTGCTTCATGCGATACTTTCTTCGGTGTCTTCGTTCCAGCGCTCACTGCTGGAGTCGACTTTTGCCGCTTGCGCCTGGTGCAGGCGGAAATAGGGGCCGTTGCGGGCCATGAGTTCGTCGTGCCTGCCTACCTCGACGATGGCGCCTTTGTCCAGCACCACCAGGCGGTCGGCTTGGTGCAAGGTGCTCAGGCGGTGGGCAATGGAGATGGTCGTGCGCCCCCGAACCAGATTGTCGAGCGCTTTTTGTATTTCTTTTTCGGTAGCTGTGTCTACCGATGACGTGGCTTCGTCGAGTATCAGTATGGGCGGGTCTATAAGCAGTGCCCGGGCGATGGAAATGCGTTGGCGCTCGCCGCCCGACAAGGCCTGGCCACGTTCGCCAACCAGGGAATCGTAGCCATGGGGCAGGCGTAGTATGAATTCATGCGCGTTGGCAGCCCGTGCGGCGGCAATGATTTCGCTGTGACTGGCTTCAGGCTTGCCGTAGGCGATGTTTTCAGCAATGGTGCCAAAGAACAGAAAGGGCTCTTGCAGCACCAGGCCGATATGGCGCCGGTATTCGGCAATGGGCAAGGAACGAATGTCGACACCGTCCAGGCGTATCGCCCCCTGAGATACATCGTAGAAACGGCATATCAGGTTGACCAGCGTACTTTTTCCGGAGCCGCTGTGGCCGACCAGACCTATCATTTCTCCGGGCGCGATATCCAGGTCTATGCCGCGCATGACGCTGCGGTTGCCGTAGCGGAAGCCGACATTGCGTAGTTCGATGCGCCCCTGGACGCGTTCGATATGTACCGGCCTGGCAGGTTCGGGCACGCTGGATACGTGGTCCAGGATATCGAAAATCCGCTTGGCGCCCGCTGCCGCTTTTTGCGTGAAGGAAACGATGCGGCTCATGGAGTCCAGCCGGATGTAAAAGCGGCTGATGTAGGTCAGGAAGGCGGTCAGTACCCCTACGGTAATTTCGTTATGGGAAACCAGCCAGATGCCAAAGGCCCACACGACCAGCAGCCCTATTTCAGTCAGCAGCGTGACGGTGGGCGAAAACAGCGACCATATCCGATTGACGCGGTCATTCACTGCCAGGTTGCGATTATTGGCCTCACGAAAGCGCGCCACTTCGCGTCGTTCTTGGGCAAATGCCTTGACGACCCGAATGCCGGGGATGGTATCGGCCAGCACATTGGTGATTTCCGACCAGATGCGATCCACTTTTTCAAAACCGCGGCGTAAGCGATCGCGCACCAGGTGTATCAGCCACACAATGAAGGGCAGCGGTATCAGGGTTACCACGGCCAGCCAGGGATTGATGGAAATCAGTATCGCCGCAGTCATGGCTATCATCAGCACATCGGTTGCGAAATCCAGCAAATGCAGCGATAAAAATACGCAAATTCGATCTGATTCCGAGCCTATGCGCGAAATCAGGTCGCCGGTGCGCTTGCCACCGTAGTATTGCAAGGATAATTTTTGTAAGTGCTCGTAAGTGGCGGTACGCAGGTCGGCGCCTATGCGCTCGCTGACCCAGGCCAGAATGTAAGTGCGCCCCCAGCCCAGCAGCCAGGCCAGCAACGACGAACCCAACAGCGCACCCAGGTACAGGCTCACCAAGTCCCAGTCTATGGGGACTCCGTTCTGGAAGGGGATCAGCACCTTGTCCATCAGGGGCATGGTCAGGTAGGGGGCGACCAGGGCGGCAGCGGTAGAGGCCAGTGTCAGCAGAAAACCAGTCAGCAATAGCAAGCGATAAGGGCGGGCGAAACGCCATAGGCGCAGCAGCGCCCAGGTTGAGGACGGCGCCAGCTTGTGCGGCATGCTGTCGGGCCTGGTTTCGGGCTCGCGCAAGGGGGCGTGGCCCGCGCCCAGCTTCAGGTCGCGCTGACGCTCGAAGCGGGCAAGCAGCTCCAGGGCTGCCGCATGGTGGCCCAGCGTATAGCGCCAGATGGCCAGGCGAGACTTGGGGTCGCGTAATTCCAGCGTTCCTACGCCAGCGTGGTCGTGGTGCGTCAGGGCCAGGCCAGGCTCAAATGACCAGGCTTGCCAGTCAGCGTTGCCAGGTCCTTTGGCCAGTAGCTGGCGGTCGGTCACCACCACTATGCTGTTGGCGAAATGCAGATGCGGGTCGAGGTCTGGCATGAGCCAGGCCAGCACAGTTTCACGCTCAGATAACCTGTCGTTCAAGGAAGTACGCCAGGGCTCCGGGAGCTCGCCCGCGTCGCTGCCTGTATCGCTAATTTCTGTTTTCATGGATTGCGTGTGAGGTATCGCCAATGAGGGCTGCTGATAAAGGTTGGGGCGCTATTGTCACGCTGAAGCGGTGGGCAGAGTAAGGGGGAAGGACTTTTATGTGGTTTTTTTGCGTCTGATGCTGTTATTTTCTTCTCTTTGGATAAACTTGGCAAACACTTGGCGCAATAATTGCCGTTAAATACGTTTCGTATCGTCTCTCGTTTACTTGGCGCTCTATTCTCTCCACTTCAGATGCAAAAAAAATCCATGGAATTCATCAAAATGATGTATCTGCGTGGGCCGAATATCTGGGCCTATCGCCCTGTCATCGAGGCCTGGGTTGATATCGGCGAACTGGAAGATTTCCCTTCCAATAAAATCCCCGGTTTTTATGAACGTTTAAGCACCTGGCTGCCTTCGCTGGTGGAGCACCGCTGCAGCGTAGGCGAGCGTGGCGGCTTCCTGCAGCGCCTGCGGCAAGGCACGTGGCCCGCCCATATCATGGAGCACGTTACGCTGGAACTGCAGAACCTGGCTGGCATGCCTGGCGGCTTGGGCAGGGCACGTGAAACGCCGGTGCGCGGGGTGTACAAGGTGATAGTGCGCGCCTGGCATGAACCAGTCACTAGGGCGGCGTTGTATTCCGCGCGTGATCTGGTGATGGCGGCAATAGAAAACCGGCCATTCGATGTCGATGCAGCCATCGAAGCATTGCGCGACCTGACCGAAGACTTGCGCCTGGGGCCCAGTACCGCCTGCATCGTCGATGCCGCTGACGACAGGGATATTCCCACCATACGCTTGAGCGAAAACAACCTGGTGCAATTGGGCTATGGCGCGTTGCAGCGCCGTATCTGGACCGCCGAGACGGATCGCACCAGCGCCATTGCAGAAAGTATTTCCAGCGACAAGGACCTGACCAAAAGCCTGTTAAGCGCCTGTGGCGTGCCGGTGCCGGAAGGCTACCTGGTGGAAACCGTGCAAGAAGCCTGGGAAGCCGCCGAGGCCATAGGGCTGCCGGTGGTCATCAAGCCCAGCGATGGCAATCACGGGCGCGGCGTATTTACCAATCTGATGACGCGCGCTGAAGTGGAAACCGCTTATGCGGTTGCCGTGGATGAGGGCAGCGGGGTGGTGGTCGAGCGTTTCATTCGCGGCGATGAGCATCGCCTGCTGGTGGTGGGCAATCGCATGGTGGCCGCGGCGCGCGGCGATGCGGCCACGATCGTGGGTGATGGCGTGGGCACGGTGGAAGAGCTGATGGAAAGCCAACTGAACTCCGATCCCCGGCGTGGACGCGATGAAGACCATCCGTTGAATTTTATTCGCTTGGATTCGGCGGCGCTGCTGGAATTAAGTCGTCAGAATCTGATGCCGGACTCGGTTCCTGCGGCGGGTGTACGGGTGCTGATCCAGCGCAATGGCAATGTGTCTATTGATGTGACGGATGACGTGCATCCCAGTGTGGCTGCCGTTGTGTCTCTGGCAGCGCGCGTGGTGGGCCTGGATGTCGCCGGAATAGACTTGGTCGCTGAAGATATTTCCCAGCCGCTGGAAGGGCAGCGTGGCGCCATTGTCGAGGTCAACGCCGGGCCTGGTCTTTTGATGCACTTGAAACCAGCCGCTGGCCAAGCGCGCCCAGTGGGCAGGGCAATTATCGATCACTTATTTCCTGAAGGTGATACCGGCCACATTCCTATCGTCGGTGTAAGCGGCAGCAAAGGCAAGACCACAGTGGCCCGCCTGGTTGCGCGGCTGCTTCAGTTGAATGGGAAATATACCGGCTTGGCCTGCAGCACCGGGCTATTCTTTGCGCGCCGGCATGTACAGCAAACCGATGGCGCCAACTGGGCGGCGGGGCGGCGTGTTCTGCTGAACCGCGCCGTGCATGCCGCAGTCATAGAAAACGGTTGCCGCTGCATCCTGGGCGAAGGCCTGGCTTACGACCGTTGTCATGTGGGCGTGGTGACCAATCTGGACCCGGCCGAGACGTTTCCCGACTACTACGTGCAAGACGCCGAGCATGTTGCCAAGGTCTTGCGCACGCAAGTCGATGTCGTCTTGCCGGAGGGCGTGGCGGTGCTCAATGCCGATGATGCACTGGTCGCTAATATGGCTTCGTTATGCGATGGCGATGTGATTTTCTTTGGCCTGGATGCGGCCCAGCCTGTCATGGAACAACATCTGGCCCAGGGCGGCCGCGCCGTGTTTGTGCGCGAGGGTGAAATCCTGCTGGCCGAGGGCTGCGAGTCCATCGTCCTGATCGATGTGGCCAGCGTTCCTGTAACGCAGGCAGGCCTGCTGGTTTTTCAGGTTCAGAACGTGCTGGCAGCTGTAGCGGCTGCCTGGGCGCTGGGCGTGGGTCTGGAATTGATACGCGCAGGGGTGGCGACCTTCGATGTCGAGCCGCTCGATCAGGTTTGGGAAGTTACTACGGAAGCGCTGGCCTGAGGCTGGTGATAATAAGCAAGAACCCTATGCCGTTGGCGGCAAGTGCGGGAATAAGGAAGACAGGCTGATGCAAGTTTCACGTGTGCGGGCTTTGCGGGGCCCTAATCTTTGGTGCCGCCAGACAGTGATAGAAGCCATAGTGGCCTGTAACGAGGCAGAGCGTGTCATTGGCGATATCGATACCTTTGAAACGCGGATGCGTGCCCGTTTTCCCGATGTCGATATCTTGAAGGCTCCTGGCCAGGAGTTGCCTAATTCCATGGCGCATGCCTTGGCCGCCGCCGCTTTATGCCTGCAAACCAAGGTGGGCTGCCCGCTGGCTTATAGCCGCACGTCGCTCACCATTGACCCTGGTGTGTATCAGGTCGTTATCGAATATAGCGAAGAAGCCGTTGGCCGTCTGGCTTTTGACCTGGCCCGGGAGCTTTGCCAGGCGGCCATGAAAGACCTGCCTTTCGATCTGGACGGTGCATTGGCGCGCTTGCGCGAATTATATGAAGACGAGCGCCTGGGGCCAAGCACCGGTTCCATTGTGCAGGCCGCATTGAAATGCAATATCCCCTATCGTCGGTTGACGCGCGGTAGTCTGGTGCAGTTTGGCTGGGGCAGCAAGCAGCGACGCATACAAGCGGCCGAAACCGACCGCAGTGGCGCGATCGCCGAGGCTATCGCCCAAGACAAAGAACTGACCAAGTCCTTGCTGGCGGCTGCCGGCGTTCCGGTGCCCGACGGGCGCTGCGTCAGTCACGCCGAAGATGCCTGGGCGGTTGCCTGCGAGATCGGTGCGCCGGTGGTGATCAAGCCGCGCGATGGCAATCAGGGCAAGGGTGTGGTGGTCAATGTGCAAGGTCGTGAGCAGGTGCTGGCAGCCTACGAGGGCGCACATGCCATTTGTTCCGATGTGATTGTTGAACGCTACTTTCCCGGTCATGATTTTCGATTGCTGGTCGTGGGTGACAGGTTGGTTGCCGCGGCGCGACGCGACCCACCGCAGGTAATAGGCGACGGTGAGCGCAGCATAGGTCAACTGGTGGAACTGATCAATGCCGACCCGCAACGCGGCGAGGGCCATGGTACGTCGTTGACCAAGATCAGGCTGGATGACATTGCGCTGGCGACCATGGCGGCCCAAGGCTATGTGGCTGATTCAGTGCCTGAAAAAGGCGTACTGGTTATTTTGCGCAACAATGCCAACCTAAGCACGGGCGGCTCGGCGACCGATGTCACCGATCACGTACACCCCGAACTGGCAGCTGGCGCGGTGGCAGCGGCGCAAATGGTGGGCCTGGATATCTGTGGCCTGGACCTGGTCAGCGACAATGTTTACGAACCCCTAGAGCAACAGGGCGGATGTATCGTCGAGGTCAATGCCGCGCCTGGCTTGCGCATGCATTTAAGCCCCTCTTTCGGCAAGGCGCGCGAGGTGGGTGAGGCCATCATCCAGGATATGTTCGCCGACGGTGAAAATGGCCGTATTCCGCTGGTGGCAGTGGCCGGGACCAACGGCAAAACCACAACAGTGCGCCTGATCGCGCACCTGATCGCTTGCAGCGGGCAGCGTGTGGGCATGACCAATTCCGATGGGGTTTATATCGGTGCGCAGCGCATAGACACCGGCGACTGCAGCGGCCCGCGCAGCGCGCGCAATGTGCTGCTGCATCCCGATGTGGATGCGGCGGTATTCGAAACAGCGCGAGGCGGCATATTGCGCGAAGGCCTGGGTTTTGATCGCTGCGATGTCGCGGTGGTAACCAATGTGGGCATGGGCGATCACCTGGGCCTGAGCTATATCAGTACAGTGGAAGACCTGGCCATCGTCAAGCGTGTCATTGTCGAGAATGTGTCCCCAGGCGGGACAGCAGTGCTGAATGCGGCCGACCCCATCGTCGCCGCCATGGCGCATAATTGTCCGGGCGCCGTCACTTTTTTTGCCCGCGATCGGCATCATCCACTGCTGGCCACGCAAAGGGCGCAGGGCCAGCCTGTGGCGTATGTGGAAGACAGCGATATCGTCCTGGCGCAGGGCGGCTTCGAGCAGCGGTTTTCATTAAGCGCCATTCCCTTGACGCATAACGGCACCATAGGCTTCCAGGTTGAAAATGTATTGGCTGCCTTGGCTGCGGTGTGGGCGCTGGGGTTGGACTGGGACTGCGTGCGGCGCGGTCTGGCCAGCTTTGTCAGTGATACGGCAACCGCGCCTGGCCGCTTCAATCTGTTTTCTTACCGTGGCGCCACGCTGATTGCCGATTATGGTCATAATCCAGACGCTATCCTGGCTTTGGTGCAGGCCATAGACGCTATGCCCGCGCGCAATCGTTATGTGGTGATTAGCGGTGCCGGAGACAGGCGCGATGTAGATATCATTCGCCAGACGGAAATTCTGGGCGACGCCTTTGATCATGTGGTGTTGTATCAGGATATGTGCCAGCGGGGGCGCAGCGATGGTGAAGTCGTTGCCTTGCTGCGCAAGGGGCTGGAACACGCGCAGCGCACCACCCGCACCCAGGAAGTGCAAGGTGAGTTCCTGGCTATTGATACCGCGCTAGAGCAACTGCAGGAAGGCGACCTTTGCCTGATCCTGGTTGATCAAGTGGAAGATGCGCTGGCGCATATTGCCCAGCGGGTAGCACAAGCGCTTGCTGTTGCGTAACGCTTGTCGGATTGCGATGTTGCACAGGGGCGGTTGTGTAAGCTTCGTAGGTCGGATTGGTGCGAAGCGCATAATCCGACCAACCACGCCACACCGGCAAGCAGCTTATCCCCGCGCCGATAAATCAGCCAGTGCCTTGTCAAAAATCTGGCGTGTTCTGACCCATACCAGTTCGCGCCAGTCATCGTCAGTGGGAAAGAAAAATTCCAGAATGGCGGCTTTGACCTGGTCGAATTTCTTGCCATGCAGTTCGCCGCTCAGGTGCTGGAAGTGGTCGTCGCGCATGGCTACATGCCCAACCGTTTCGCTGTCGTAGGTGCCGCACTCTACCACCAACTGCGTGAACCGCTTGCCTTGCATCATATCGACCATCGCTTGCGAGGTATAGCCGGTGCAGGCAGCCGATATGCCCGTGTCGGTCACTTGTTCGGGACCAGTCAGAATGGTGTAGAGCCAGGCGCCGTAAATGCGCTGCGCATCGGCGATACCCGGGTAGTCGTGCTCGGCGATGGCCATGAGCATGGGGTGTCCGTAAGGGCCGGCTCCGGTGTGCAGGTCGAAGCTGATGGCATCGGTGCTGTCGCCAAGGTATTCCTGCATGATGGAGCGCAGGGTGATGTTAGACCATGATGGCCCAAAACCGCCAAACTGCAAGCCGTCCTGGTGTTTGTACTGGCCAGCCCCCAGTTTGTTTTTGACTTCCGCGTAGCCGACTTCCTGTATTTTCTTTTGCCACCCTTCGTTGGACTTCTTGCGGCCTTCAGGGGTTGCGCATTCCTTGGTGAACAAATGATGTATGGATTCGTACAAGGGGTTTTCTGGCAGTGGCTGGCTGAAATCCAGGTAATTCCGGTTCAAGTCCATGTTGTCTTCATTGACCCGGCGTTTCCATGATACCCCCCAAGGGTTGATCAGGTGCACCACCAGAATGCCAACATCTTCATCGCGCGCCTTGCCAGCCAGGTAGTCCATGTACTGGGTTTGGCACATCGAACCGTAATAACCTTCAACTCCGTGCGTACCCGACAGCGACACCAGCCATTTTTTTACGCCAGGCTTGGCAAAGACAGCCACATCGGTAAACAGGTCTTCGCCCTGCATGCCTTTTAAAGGATGTGGATAATGTCTAAGCTGCGCGTTGTGCTTCGTGGCTGTTGCCAGGAATCGTTCGCGTAACTGGCTGTAGGTGGGTGTGGCTGCTGCTGAGTGCATTTTTGTCTATCCCAAAAAAGTCTTGATAAGATGCGTCTTGCTTTACGCTTGAACTGCCGTATTTTCCTGCAGTGGGATACTACTAGGGATTGCCCTAGTAATATATACATTACGTTAATTACTATGCCCTTTCTTAAAGAGCCGTTGGGAACATATATGAAAAAGCTGGTATTTGCTGCCCTGTTTTCCGCCGTTACAGTTAGCGCGCATGCGCAAGATCCATTGGTCCTCCGTTATGGTGTCGACCCCACTTTCGCACCTTACGAATCGGTTGACGCCCAAGGCAATCTGGTCGGTATCGACATTGAGTTCGGCAACGAAATCTGCAAACGCCTGCAGGCCAAGTGCCAATGGGTGAAAATCAATTTCGATGGCGCCATCCCGGCCCTGAATGCCCGCAAGATCGACGGTATTCTGTCAGGCATGAGCATTACCGCAAAACGCAAGAAGCAGGTGTTGTTTACAACGCCACTGTATACCAGTGGGTCGCGCATGATGGTGCCCAAGGGCGTCACGCTGGAAACCACGCCGGAATCCTTGCAAGGTAAAACCATAGGCATCGTCCAGGGCAGCACCCAGGCGGCCTATGCCAACAAACACTGGCAAGGCAAAGGCATGAAGCTGGTGTCTTACCAAAACGATGATCGCGCCAAGCAGGACCTGGCCTTGGGCCGCATTGATGGCACGCTGCAAAATGCGGCTGCAGCGCATTTCTTTTTCAACACGCCCGATGGCGCAAAATTCCATTTGACCGGCACCCCAGTGGTTGACCCGGAGGTTTTCGGATATGGTTCCAGCCTTGGTTTGCGGCTAGGCGATACCGAACTCAAGGCTAAAATCGATGGCGCCATCGCAAGCATGAAACAAGACGGCACGTACAAGGCAATTCTCGATCGCTATGCCCAATATGGCCTGACTCCAGTAAAGGAATAAACTACCAGGCTCATTTCGCCAGAATTGGTCCTGGCAACAACAAGGAAGCAAGGAAAACGCATGCTACATGGTTATGGGGCAATGGTATTGCAGGGCACGCTCATGACTATGGCGCTTGCGTTGTTGTCGATGTTGTTCGCGACCATGCTGGGCATTGTCGGGGCGCTGTGCAGCACATCCCGCAGTATTGTTCTGCGCTATGTGCTGCTGGCTTACACCACCCTGATACGTGGTGTGCCTGACCTGGTCACCATGCTGCTGGTTTTTTATAATCTGCAGGTGCTGCTTAACTGGGTGTGCGATTTACTTGGCATTGGCTTTATTGAAATCGACGCCTTTACCGCCGGGGTAGTCACCGTGTCTTTCATCTACGGCGCCTACATGACGGAAACTTTCAGGGGCGCGCTGGAAGCCGTACCTCGGGGCCAGATCGAAGCGGGGCTATCCACGGGCATGAGCGATAGTTTCATTTTCAGGAAAATCACTTTTCCGCAGTTGGTGCGTTTCGCCTTGCCAGGCTTCAATAATAATATCCAGGTCATACTCAAGGCCACGGCCCTGGTGTCTATCATTGGCCTGGTCGATGTTATCAGCATTACCCAGCAAGCCGGTCAAGCTACGCAAAGCCCGCTATTTTTCAATTTGGTGGCGGCAGCCATTTACCTGATGTTTACCTCGATCGCGTTGTTGTGCATGTCTTATGTCGGCAAGCGTTTTAACGTGGGCGTCAAAGAGGCTAGCCTGTGATTGAGATTTTTCAGGAATACTGGCCGCAGTATTTAGGCATAGGGCAAGGGGGCGAGCTATCGGGCGCGCTCATGACCATCTGGTTGATGCTGCTTACTTTCTTGCTGGGGCTGATGGCTTCCATACCCCTGGCCATATTGCGGGTGTCATCCAATCCGTATCTCAGCAGGCCCGTACAGCTATATACCTTTGTGTTTCGGGGCACGCCGCTTTACGTGCAACTGCTTATTGTTTACACCGGTGTTTTCGGTCTTGAGTTTGTACGCGAAAGCGCTACGCTTTCCGAGTTCTTCAAAAGTGGTCTGAATTGTGTCATTGTGGCCTTCAGCGTCAACTGTTGCGCCTACGTAACCGAAGTACTGGCAGGCGCAATACGGTCCATACCTTCGGGCGAAATCGAGGCTGCGCGCGCCTTCGGCTTTTCGACTCCCCGCTTATATGCCAAGATTATCCTGCCGTCCGCGTTAAGGCGCGCTTTGCCTTATTACAGCAACGAGGTGATTATTGTCCTGCATGCCACCTCCATTGCCTTTACCGCGACGGTGCCTGAATTACTGAAAATTGCCCGCGACGTGAACAGCGCTACTTATGCATCGTTCTCGGCGTTTGGTATTGCAGGAATTTTTTACGCCGTCATTGCGGCGATACTCGTGCTTATTTTTCGATTGCTCGAAAAGCGCTGGCTGGCGTTTCTAAGGCCGATATCAACGCACTAGAAAAGAGACATTTATGATTAACCTTCAGGTCGAAGGCATACACAAAAGTTATGGCTCACACGAGGTGCTCAAGGGTGTGTCATTAAGCGCCAACCGTGGCGACGTGATCAGCATTATCGGTTCCAGCGGTTCGGGGAAAAGTACTTTTTTACGTTGCATCAATTTTCTTGAAAACCCGAGCGCGGGCCGCATCATCATCAAGGGCGAAGAGCTGAAAACGGTGCGCGACAAGCATAACCAGTTGGTCGCAGCCGACAAGCGGCAACTGCAGCGCCTGCGCACTAGCCTTGCCATGGTCTTTCAGCACTTTAATTTATGGTCGCACATGACTGTAATAGAAAATATCGTGGCCGCGCCCATTAACGTCCTGGGCATGGATAAAAAGTCGGCTGCCGAAAAAGCCTATCATTATCTGCAGAAAGTCGGCTTGTCGCCCGACGTGGCTAAAAAATACCCCGCCTATCTGTCTGGCGGCCAGCAACAGCGTGTTGCCATTGCGCGTGCGCTGGCCCTGGAACCCGAGGTCATGCTGTTCGATGAACCCACTTCGGCCCTAGACCCTGAACTGGTCGGAGAAGTCCTCAGGGTAATGCAAGCGCTGGCCGAAGAAGGGCGCACCATGATAGTAGTCACTCACGAAATGGGTTTTGCGCGCAATGTATCCAACCATGTACTATTTCTTCACCAAGGTGTGGTCGAAGAGGAAGGCGATCCGGCGCAGGTGTTGACGCAGCCGCAAAGTAGCCGGCTGGCTCAGTTTTTGTCGGGCAACGCAAAATAGGATGGTGGGTTGTGGCGGCGCTATTTGTCGGATTACGGTATTGAATGTAGGTCCGATTAGCGCCGGCAGGCGCGTAATCCAACAAGCCGCGCCACAGCCCTACCAGTCGAAGATGTCATCCGACATCGACGTGTCAGTAAGTATTATTCCTGCTAAAACAGTTTTTTGGAGAGTCTGATGTTCTTGAGAAATGCCTGGTATGTCGCCGCCCTCGAGGCTGAAATCAGCCGCGAGCTGCATGCTGCCAAGATACTGGGTGAAGATATTGTCATGTACCGCAAGCTTGATGGCCAGGTCGTCGCGCTGGAAGACGCCTGTCCGCATCGAAAACTGCCTTTGTCCATGGGGCGCCTGCAAGATGATGTGCTGGAATGCGGCTACCATGGCCTTACCTTCGACTGTTCGGGCAGTTGTGTGCGCGCTCCGGGCATGACGCATATACCTAAGGCCGCTGTGGTGCACAGCTATCCCTGTGCGGAACGCTACGGCCTGGTGTGGATCTGGATGGGTGATGCGGCCCTGGCCGATCCCGCCACGATCATCGCCGTCGACCACTGGGGCGACCCGGCCTGGGGCATGAATAGCGGCGACGCCATGACTGTGCCCTGCAATTATCTGTATGTCACCGATAACCTGCTTGACCCTACCCATGTTTCATGGGTGCATCAGTCGTCTTTTGGCAGCGCCGATATTGTAGGCATACCCCTGAAAGTCGATGTGCAAGATAGCGGCGTTACCGTATCGCGCTGGATGCGCAGTGTGGAAGTGGCGCCGTTTTATGCTCAATTCGTGAAGTTTCAAGGCCATTGCGACCGCAAGCAGCAATACGAAGTCCGTTTTCCCGCGCATGCGGTGATCCGCGCCATATTTACGCCTGCAGGCACAGCCAGCGATGCCGAGCCTTTCCACCCGGATGTCTTCCTGATGGACTCCTATAACTTTCTCACTCCGGTAGACAACAACACCACCCGTTATTTCTGGTTCCAGATGCGCAACTTCAGCCCCGACGATCAAGATGTTTCGCGTCAGTTTTCCGAAGATGTGCGCCATGCGTTCGAAGAAGACCGTCTGGTGCTGACTGCCGTGCATGCTGGCATGGCAAAGAATCCATCCAAATTAGATTTGCCGCAAGACTCCGGGCCCTTGCGCTTTCGCCGCAAGTTGCAGCAACTGATTACCGCCGAAAGTGAGCAGTCGGGTGCAACTGCGTCGGTGGCGCCGACAGAGGCCTGATATGCCAGGCGGTAGCCTTACGTCCAGCCGTATATTTCGTGACTATAAAGTCGTAGCCAAGCTTGCGGAAAGCGATGTGATTACGTCGTTTACCCTGGCATTGGCCGATGGCGCCGATGCACCCGCTTACCGGCCCGGACAATATCTGGTGTTCCGGTTGCTGGTGAATGGCGCTGCGGTGCTGCGCAATTACAGCGTATCGGGCGACCCGGCCGATGCAAGGGTGCTGCGTATCGCCGTCAAGCGTGAATCCGCGCCGATGGCGCACGTGCCCGCCGGGCTGGGGTCAAATCATTTGCACGATCATGTGCGGGTCGGCGACATCCTGACTGCGGCTGGCCCCATGGGTGATTTCGTCTTGTGTGAAGCTAGCCAGCGCCCGGTTGTGTTGCTGAGCGGCGGCGTAGGCCTGACGCCCATGATGTGCATGCTGCACCGCTTGGTCAAGTCCAGCCAGCGGCGGGTATTTTTTATTCATGCCTGCGAAAACGGTAAAGTACACGCCTTTGCCAATGAGGTACGGGCGCTGGCGGGTATGCGTGAGGGGGTAGCAGTGCATTTTTGCTACCGCAGCCCTGATAGTGTTGATCTGGGCTTTCATAGCCAGGGCCTGCTTGCTCGGGAACAGTTGCAGGCCTTGTTGCCCCTGGATGACTACGATTTTTACCTATGCGGCCCTGGCCTCTTCATGCAAGCCAATTGGCGCATGCTGCGCGGCCTGGGTGTAGACCAGCAACGCATACATTACGAATTTTTTGGTCCAGCCACGGTGCTGGAAGAGCAGGGCGCGCCTGCTGAGGTGGTTGCAGAGCGTGTGCCCGTTGTACCTGAGGCAAGCGTATCGCAAGCGCCAACAGCATTGCCTGCGATACGCAAACCAGAGCAAATGCAGGTTGAGAGCAATACAGCGGCCACTGGTCTGCAGGTCAGCTTCATGCCCTCAGGCACTGTTGTGGACTGGAGCGATGGCTGCGAGTCTTTGCTTGAACTGGCCGAACTGTCAGGCCTGAACCCTGATTTCAACTGCCGGGCGGGCTTATGTAACACCTGCATGTCTACACTGGTCTCGGGCCAGATTGAATATTTTGAGCCTCCGCTAGACGATCCACCCCCGGGGCGTATGTTGCTGTGTTGCTCAAGGCCGCTGGGGCCAGTGGTTATCGAGATAGACGCATAATCTGGCCTACGTGCTACGTGCTACGTGCTACGTGCCCCAAACAACATCACATCTTAAATCTTCCCGGCGAGTGTCTCTATAATGACAGTGCATGCCGCCGTTGCGGCAAAATCTGAAATAACCGAGACACCCGACCATGTTTGAGCATCTGGAAAAGTACGCCGGCGATCCTATTTTCCGGCTAAATGGGGAATTCCACCAGAATACCCACCCGCGTAAAGTCAATCTGACGATAGGTTTGTACTATGACGATGCTGGCTGCATTCCTGTGCTGCCTTCGGTGCGCACAGCCGAGCAGCGCCGCGCCAGCAAGGCCGAGCCGCGTCCTTACTTGCCTATGGAAGGGTTGGCGTCGTATCGCGATGCGGTGCAAAGGCTGGTGTTTGGCGCAGATCACCAAGCTTTGCAGACGGGTCGCGTGGCGACCATACAAAGCGTGGGTGGCACGGGTGCGTTAAAGGTGGGGGCCGATTTGCTGCATGCCGCTTTCCCCGACAGTGAAATCTGGATCAGTGACCCGGCCTGGGATAATCACCATTCGATTTTCCGCGGTGCAGGGGTCAAGACCCACACTTATTCTTATTACGATCCTGCAACCAAGTCTTTGCGTTTCGACCAGATGCTGGCCGAACTACGCGTCCTGCCTCCCAAAAGCTTTGTGTTGCTGCACCCGTGCTGCCACAATCCTACGGGCGTCGATTTGTCACAAGAGCAGTGGCTGGAATTGATACCAGTACTGGCAGAGCGTGGCCTGATCCCTTTCATGGATATGGCTTATCAGGGGTTTGGCGCAGGGCTGGACGAAGATGCCTTTGCGATTCGGGCCATGGCCGATGCGGGGCTGGTGTTTTTGGTGGCCAATTCGTTTTCCAAGAATCTGTCGTTTTACGGCGAGCGTTGCGGCGGCCTGTCAGTGGTTTGCGGTTCGGCCCAAGAGGCGCAAGATATGCTGGGCCAGTTGCAGGCTGTGGTGCGCCGCATTTATTCGAGTCCGCCGTGGCATGGCGGGCAGATTACATCTGATGTCTTGAATGACCCGGCCTTATATGCGTTGTGGGTGCGCGAAGTGGCCGATATGCGCGCGCGTATTGCCATTATGCGTCGCCAGGCGCACGAGCAACTGCGTGCCAAGTTGCCTGATTACGATTCCAGTTATTTTGTGAAACAGCGTGGCATGTTTACGTATACGGGTTTATCGATGCCGCAGTTGCTGGCATTGCGCGAGCGGCATGGTGTGTACATCATTGATTCGGGTCGTATTGCCATTCCAGGCCTGAATACTGGGAATATCAACGATTTCACCGACGCAATGGCTGACGTTCTGCGTGCAGGTTGAGCTGGCGCTTATTTTCTGGAGCGGCGTGTCATGACAACAGGTGAAGCAATCGTTGTGGCAATTTTTGTAATAGGACTGCTGTGTTCGCTGTCGCTATTCTTGTGGTTGTTGCGCATAATCCGCCGCGACAAGGATCGCAACCGCAGGTCGGATTCGGCGCAGTAGCGGCGCGCACGTATGATGCGTTGACAGGCAAACCCGAATTGGGGGAGCAGAAATGATAGCAATCAAACATGTCAGTAAATGGTATGGCGCAACGCAAGTGCTGGATGATTGCAGCACACAGGTCGCCAATGGCGAAGTCGTGGTGGTGTGTGGTCCCTCGGGTTCGGGTAAATCAACCCTGATCAAAACCGTCAACGGTCTGGAACCTTTCCAGCAAGGCGAGATCCTGATCGATGAGGTGTCCGTGGGCGCGCGCGATACCGACCTTCCCAAGCTGCGTGCACGTATCGGCATGGTGTTTCAAAGCTTCGAGCTTTTCCCGCATCTGTCCGTGACGCAAAACCTGGTGCTGGCGCAGGTCAAGGTGCTGAAGCGCAGCAACGAAGAGGCCGAGGCCAGGGCAGTGGCTTTGCTGAATCGCGTTGGGCTGCTGGCGCACAAAGGCAAGTATCCCGGACAACTATCAGGGGGGCAGCAGCAGCGCGTGGCCATTGCGCGCGCCCTGGCCATGGATCCCATCGCCATGTTGTTTGACGAACCCACTTCGGCCCTGGACCCTGAAATGGTCAACGAGGTGCTGGACGTCATGGTCGACCTGGCCAAGGAAGGCATGACCATGATGGTGGTTACCCACGAAATGGGCTTCGCACGCAAAGTGGCCGATCGTGTCATTTTCATGGATGTGGGCAAGATCGTCGAAGACTGCGCAAGCGAAGAGTTTTTCGGCAATTTGCAGGCCCGCACCGAACGCGCCCAGTTATTCCTGTCGAAGATACTGCATCATTGAGCGCTGAAAATGGAAGATGAATTTAAGTAACTGCCATTCGCCCTAACCCGACATCAAATTTTCCGCCAAACGTCGCAAATAAGCCATTGAATCGGCCTTTGCCATATTATCGGCTGAATCTTCAACAAACTTGCGGTAATCTAGTGGATTACCATATTGTTCTTTACCGGAATTTTTCAGGATCATGGACTCGTACACTCTTCCTTATACCTTTTCGCAGCGCGCTCAAAAACTCACCAGTTCAACAATCCGAGAAATTCTCAAGGTAACTGAACGGCCCGAGATTATTTCGTTTGCTGGGGGCTTGCCCGCGCCCAAAGGCTTTCCGGTAGATACCATTAGCGCTGCATTCGACCATGTCCTCGAAACCAACGGTGAATCCGCGTTGCAATACGGCCCCACCGAAGGCTATGCGCCACTGCGCGCCTGGGTGGCCGAAGACCTGAAGCGGGTGGGGGCGCACGATATTTCACCCGACGAAGTCCTTATCGTATCGGGTTCGCAGCAGGCGCTCGACATGCTGGGCAAGCTGTTCATCGACCCAGGCAGCAAGGTGCTGGTCGAAGCGCCCAGTTATCTGGGGGCCTTGCAGTCGTTTTCTCTGTTCGAGCCCGAGTATGTCTCGGTGCCCACCGACAGCGGCGGCCTGATACCCGACGCCCTTACCGGCGAGCGCGTTGCTGACGCACGGTTCATTTATGCTTTGCCCAATTTCCAGAACCCTACCGGCCTTACGCTGGATCTGGCACGCCGCAAAGCCTTGGTTGAGCGCTGTGCCGCTGCACAACTGCCCATCATCGAAGACGACCCCTATGGCGATCTGCGCTACGCGGGCGAGCCGCAGCCAGGCCTGCTGGGCCTGGGCCGCGCCGTCGGTGCAACCGTCATACGCCTGGGCACATTCTCCAAGGTGCTGGCACCCGGCCTGCGCTTGGGCTACATCGTGGCGCCCAAACCCATTATTTCCAAACTGGTGCAAATCAAGCAGGCCACTGACCTGCACACGGCCACCCTGACCCAGATGGCGGTCTATGAAACCATCAAAAATGGCTTTTTGACCAAGCATTTGCCCATGGTGCGCGATTTGTACAAAGAACAGTGTGGTTACATGCTGGAAGCCATGGACGAGCATTTTCCCAGTACCGCCACCTGGACGCGACCCGAAGGCGGGATGTTCATTTGGGTAACGTTGCCAGCCCATATCGACGGTACCGAACTATTGGCGCGCGCCATCGAAAAAAATGTTGCATTCGTGCCTGGCGCGCCATTCTATGCCGGCGCTGAACAGCAGCACAACACCCTGCGCCTTAGCTTCGTCACCGTATCCGAGGCAAAAATCCGTGAAGGCATCGCCATATTGGGCAAGCTGATCAAAGAAAGTTGAAGCGCTAGCGTCGGATTACGCGCTTTGCGCTAATCCGACCTACACAACACTACATTAACGTCAGATTACAGCGCGTCCAATCCGACAAACAACGCAACAACCATGCAGGCCTGCGTGAACTGACAGCAACCGAGGAACCCCGCAGGCGCACAATTCAACCAACCCGTCCACACAATGTAAAATCCGTGCGTATCGGGATGCGCCGGCACGCCGCTTACCGCGGGTGCTTACCTTCAACCAACACCTTCCTCCGTGCGATGACGCCTACTGATTCCGTCGATAAAGCCCAGGCCGAGGTGGCCTGCTCCGTCAACAAGACGCCCAGCTATGCGCCCGGCACGCCAGACCTCTCCGATATGCGCCCCGACGACTGGGTCGAGCGTTGGTTGCCACGTTCGTGGGGGCCGTATGCGCGTCTGTGCCGACTAGACCGGCCTGTTGGCACCTGGCTGACCTTGCTGCCCTGCCTGGCTGCACTGGTGCAGGCCGCCGATGGTTGGCCTACCTTGTTTCGGCTATTCATTTTTTCGCTGGGCGCCTTGCTCATGCGAGGTATAGGCTGCTGCTTTAACGACATTGCCGATCGCGATATCGATAAAAAAGTTGAGCGCACCCGTTTTCGCCCCCTGACCAGTGGGCAAATTACCTTGAAGCAAGCCCTGTGGTTCGTGCTGGCGCAGCTTATCGTTTGCGCCATGCTGCTGCTGGCCTTGAATGAATACAGTCGCTGGTTGGCCGTGATCCTGCTGCCTATTGTTATTGTTTATCCTTTGTGTAAACGATTTACCTATTGGCCCCAGGTGGTATTGGGAATAGGGTTCAACTGGGGCATGTTGATGGCCTGGTCCGACACGCAAAACACAGTCCCGCTGGCGGCGGTAGCCATGTGGCTCGGCGCAGTGCTATGGCAGGTAGGTTATGACTCCATTTATGCCTATGTCGATGTGCGCGACGATACACAACTGGGCCTGCATTCGACGGCGTTGCGCTTCGGCGACAAGGGCAAAACCTGGATCAGCGGTTTTTATGTCGCCACGATAGTGTTGTGGGCATGGGCGGGGCTAGCCATGCACATGGCTTGGTCATATTTTCTGGTTATTGCCGCCATTGCCGTGCATTTCATCTGGCAGATGCGGGTTTTCAACCTGGCGCGTCCCGAACGCAATTTCATGCTTTTCCGTTCGAATATGGCTGTGGGCGTACTGTTGTTGCTGGCGGCCCTCGCCGGAACGTTGTTGTAGGCCGGATTAGCGCCGCCAGGCGCGTAAACCGACGCAAACCCCTAGCCCAATATAAACCCCGCGCCTTGCTCAGCGATCATGATGGATGGCGAATTGGTGTTGCCCGACGTAATAGTGGGCATGATGGATGCATCGATGACTCGTAGGCCTTGTACCCCATACACACGCAACTGAGGATCAACCACGGCCATGGGGTCTACCCCCATTTTGCAGGTGCCTACCGGGTGGAAAATGGTGGTGCCTATGTCGCCTGCAGCCTTCTCAAGCTCGGTTTGCGTGCCGACTTGCGCCCCCGGTTTGTATTCTTGCGGTTTGTACTGGGCCAATGCGGGTTGCGCCATAATGCTGCGGGTTAGCCGGATACTGGCTGCGGCCACTTGGCGGTCTTCGGGGGTTTGCAGGTAGTTGCATAAAATGGCCGGAGGCGCGCTGGCGTCGGGTGACATAATATTCACATGGCCACGACTGGTGGGGCGCAGGTTGCACACCGATGCGGTAATGGCCGGGAAGTCGTGCAAGTCGTCGCCGAACTTTTCCAGTGAGAGCGGTTGCACGTGATACTCGAGGTTGGCCCTTTGCTGATCAGGCCCTGAACGTGCAAAGGCCCCTAGTTGTGACGGCGCCATTGCCAGCGGCCCGCGTTTTTGCAAAGCGTATTGCATGCCCATCAAGGCCTTGCCCCATAGCGAACCAACCATGGTGTTCAGGGTCTTGGCCCCTTGCACTTTGTATATCAGGCGTAGTTGCAGGTGATCTTGCAAGTTTTGCCCCACCCCTGGTAAGTTATGCACCACCGGGATGCCCAACGATTGCAACAGAGGGCCGGGGCCTACGCCCGATACCTGTAGCAATTGGGCTGAACCAATAGAGCCCGCCGATAAAATTACTTCAGCCCTGGCTCGGGCGAGTTTTTTGCCGCCGTTATGCGTAAAGCGTACGCCATCGGCTTTGCGGTCAATAAATATAATGCGCTCGACCTGGGCGCCGGTAAGCACGGTGAGGTTAGGGCGATGCGCTACGGGATGCAAAAAAGCCTTGGCTGCAGTCCAGCGTACGCCGCGTTTTTGGTTGACTTCAAAATAAGCACAGCCTTCGTTGTCGCCTTGATTGAAGTCGTTGATGGCGGGGATGCCTGCCTGTTGGGCAGCGTCGCGAAAGGCGTCCAGTATTTTCCACGACAGGCGCTGGCGTTCTACCCGCCAGGCGCCCGAGGCGCCATGAAACTGGCTCGCGCCGGCGTGGTGGTTTTCGACCCGCTTGAATACCGGCAGTACATCGTTCCAGCTCCAGCCCGTATTACCCAGTGACGCCCAGCCATCGTAGTCGGCCGCCTGGCCGCGCATGTAGATCATTCCGTTGATGGATGACGAGCCACCCAGCACGCGTCCGCGAGGATAGCCCAGACTACGGTTGTTAATGCCAGGGTCAGGCTCGGTGTGATAGCACCAGTCGGTGCGTGGATTGCCTATGCAGTATAGATAGCCTACCGGTATGTGTATCCAGCGCCAGTTATCGCGCCCGCCCGCCTCCAGCAGCAACACTTTGTGAGCTGGGTTGGCAGACAAGCGGTTCGCCAGCAAGCAACCTGCCGACCCAGCTCCTACGATGATGTAGTCGAATTCCAGATCAGCCTTGGATGATGCGCCGTTGTCTGCCATGAGTGGTCTCCGGGTGCTGTCGCTTTTTTTAGTGTGTTGGTATTTTAGCGGCTTGGAGAAGGGTATGCGCGCTGGTTGTCGGATTACGTGCCTGGCGGTGCGAATCCGAGCTATGAAAAGCTTAGGTAAGTGCCATTCGGAGCCTTGCAATCCGACAAGCAACACCTCAAAAAACTACTGTTTTTACCTGTTTTGTAAGATCGTGCGACAATTCGCCCTTGTGACTTGAGAATTTTAAAGGTTGACGCATGCCTAGTTTTTTGGAATACCTGGCTACAGCACTCTTTGCAATAGCTATCATTCACACTTTTTCGGTGCCGGTTTTTGCGCGCCTGGCCAATCGCGGCGGTACCCACGCCGGGTTGTGGCATCTGCTCTCGGAAGTCGAAGCGGTTTTCGGCGTGTGGGCCTGTGTGCTGCTGGCCGCCATGGCGCTACTGTCTGGCGTTGGCGATACGGTCAGCTATATCGACACCCGCAATTTCACTGAACCTGTCTTTGTGTTTGTCATCATGGTGGTGGCAGCCAGCCGCCCCATACTCGAACTGGTCAACGCCATAGTTCGCGTCCTGGCCAGGGCCTTGCCCATACGCAATGAGCTGGCCATGTTCTTTGTGACTATGTCTTTTGTGCCGCTGGCGGGCTCGCTCATTACTGAACCTGCAGCCATGACGCTGGCTGCGCTGCTGCTGCGCGACGCATATTTTCGCGCGCCAGGGCAGGCAGGTTTCAAGTACATGACCATAGGCGTGTTGTTCGTCAATATATCCATAGGCGGCGTACTGACTGCGTATGCCGCGCCGCCAGTCCTGATGGTGGCCCAGACCTTTGGCTGGGATAGCACCTACATGGTCACGCATTTTGGCTGGCGTGCCGCCGCAGCGGTCATTATCAATGCTGCCGTGCTGACCTTCATTTGCCGTACTCATCTGCTGGATGGCAGCATAGGTGGTCAGGCGACCGACGCCTCACCGCGTCCGCCGGTTCCCCTGATTGTCATCGCTATCCATTCCGTATTCTTGCTGGGCGTAGTGCTGTCGGCTCATCATCCCATCATTTTCATGGGCTTTTTGATGCTGTTCATTGGTTACGCACAGGCCTACAAGCGCCATCAAAATCCTTTGCTGATTCGCGAAGGCCTGATGGTAGGCTTCTTCCTGGCCGGGCTGGTGGTGCTGGGGGGCTTGCAGAAATGGTGGCTGCAGGAACTGCTGGCGGGTCTCTCACCCGTGGTCTTGTATTGGGGCGCCACGGCATTGACTGCGGTGACCGATAATGCAGCGCTGACCTATCTGGGGTCGCTGGTAGAGGGCACCAGCGAGGCCTGGCGCTATATGCTGGTGGCGGGCGCGGTAACCGGCGGCGGGCTAACCGTAATCGCCAATGCCCCCAATCCGGCGGGCTTCTCCATCCTGAAGGGAACTTTCCCCGATGGCGCCATTTCGCCGCTCAAGTTGCTGGCCGCCGCCGCGCTACCCACCCTGGTTGCCGCTGGCATGTTCATGCTGCCTAAAACGTTTTAAGCAAGTAGCGGGTATCGGTTGGCAAAACCGGCTAAAATTAGCTGGTTTTGGTGCTTTGCCGCATATCCCCGTTCTTGCACAGCGGCGCGGCTACAAGCAGGTTTTTTTTGGACAAAACTTTCTTGGGATTTTGTCGTGCCTATTTATGTTTATAAATGTAGCAACTGCGAACATACGCAGGATGTCTTGCAAAAAATGTCTGACCCGCAGCTAACCGTTTGTCCGGAATGCGGCCAAAGTACTTATACTAAGCAGGTAACTTCAGCGGGCTTCCAACTGAAGGGAACAGGCTGGTACGTAACCGATTTTCGCAATAATGGCAAAGGCCCGCAGGGCGACACATCGTCCGCCAGCCCAGCCGCCGCCAGTACGCCAACCACGCCAGCGATCACCCCTTCCTGAATCCGTAGCACAACGACTGCATGCGTTTTTTTAAACGATACTTCATCACCGGATTGCTGATCTGGATACCCCTGGTCATTACGGTCTGGGTAATCTCATTGCTGATCGGCACACTCGAAAGCTTCGTGCCGGCGTTCCTGTCGCCGCAGTCTTTGTTTGGTTACCGCATTCCCGGCTTTCAATTGCTGCTAGTGCTGGTGGTGGTCATGTTAAGCGGCCTGCTAGGAGCCAACTTCATCGGCAGGGCGCTGGTCGAGCGCTGGGAACTGCTCCTGGGGCGCATTCCGCTGGTGCGTTCCATCTATCACTCCGTCAAGCAGGTCAGCGATACCGTCTTGTCATCCAGCGGCCAGGCTTTTCGGGAAGCCGTACTGGTGCAGTATCCACGGCAAGGGGCCTGGACCATTGCATTTCTTACCGGCGCTCCCAGTGGTGAAGTCGCCGACAAGCTGGGTGGGGACTTCGTCAGCGTCTATGTGCCGACCACGCCCAACCCGACTTCCGGCTTTTTCCTCATGATGCCGCGCCAAGATGTTCAAATCCTCGACATGAGCGTTGATGCGGCACTTAAATATATTGTTTCCATGGGCGTTGTAGCGCCTGTTTCTGTCAAGCTTCCCGAAGCAGGGCGTGCAGCGGCGGCTCCTCATGCCGCCCACGGCGTCGATGTCATCGATGACGCGCGCAAGCCCGGCCAAGATCAGCCCTGACCCAGTTTAAGAATTTTCTATACGGAGTAATCCTTGATGCGTACCTGCTATACCGGCGAGGTCAACAAAGACCACTTGAACCAGACTGTGACCTTGTTCGGCTGGGTTCATCGCCGCCGCGATCACGGAGGTGTCATTTTCATCGATTTGCGCGACCGTGCCGGCCTGGCGCAAATTGTGGTCGACCCCGACAACGTCGAGGCTTTCGGCACCGCCGAACGTATCCGCAACGAGTTCTGCGTACGTATTACCGGCCTGGTGCGCTTGCGCCCCGAAGGCACCAGCAATACTGAATTGGCGTCCGGCGAAATCGAAATCCTGTGCCGCGAAATCGAAATTCTGAACGCATCGGTAACCCCTCCGTTTCAGCTCGACGACGACAATCTGTCGGAAACCACGCGCCTGACTCATCGCGTGCTCGATTTACGCCGCCCGCAAATGCAGCACAACCTGATGCTGCGCTATCGTGTTTCCATTGAAGTGCGCAAATTCCTTGATAACCTGGGTTTCATCGATATCGAAACCCCCATGCTTACCAAGAGCACGCCTGAAGGCGCGCGCGACTACCTTGTGCCTTCGCGGGTCAATGCCGGCGAGTTCTTCGCCTTGCCCCAGTCGCCTCAGTTGTTCAAGCAAATGCTCATGGTGTCGGGCTTTGACCGTTATTACCAAATCACCAAGTGCTTTCGCGACGAAGACCTGCGCGCTGACCGCCAACCTGAATTTACCCAGATAGACTGCGAAACCTCTTTCCTGAACGAAGAACAAATCCGCGAAATCTTCGAAGGCATGATCCGCCACGTGTTCTTCAGTGTGCAAAAGGTCGAACTGCCTACTGTTTTCCCAACCATGACCTGGGCCGACGCCATGCTGCGTTTTGGCTCCGACAAACCCGACTTGCGCGTCAATCTCGAATTTGTTGACGTCGGCGACCTGATGCGCGATGTCGACTTCAAGGTGTTTTCCGCTCCTGCCAACGATCCGGCCAGCCGTGTCGTGGCTTTGCGTGTTCCCGGTGGCGCCGGCATGCCGCGCAGCGAAATCGATGCCTACACCAAGTTCGTTGCCATTTATGGCGCCAAGGGCCTGGCGTATATCAAGGTCAATGATGCCGCCGCCATCCCCGAAGGGCTGCAGTCGCCCATCGTCAAGAACATCCATGTCGACGTCCTGGCGCAGCTTATCGAGCGCACCGGCGCGCAAAGCGGCGACCTCATTTTCTTTGGCGCCGACAAGGCCAAGGTGGTCAACGACGCCATTGGCGCGTTGCGCGTCAAAATCGGCCACAGCGAATTCGGCAAGCAAAATGGCCTGTTCGCAGCGGGCTGGAAGCCGTTGTGGGTGGTCGACTTCCCCATGTTCGAATACGACGAAGAAGAAGGCCGCTACTTTGCCGCTCACCATCCGTTTACCAGCCCCAAAGACGGCCACGAAAACTTCCTGGAAACTGATCCCAGCAAGGCCATCGCGAAAGCGTATGATATGGTATTGAACGGTTGGGAAATTGGCGGCGGTTCGGTGCGTATCCATCGTGCCGATGTGCAAAGCAAGGTGTTCCGCGCCCTGAATATAGGCGCAGAAGAAGCCAGCGAAAAATTCGGCTTCTTGCTCGATGCCCTGCAATATGGTGCACCTCCGCATGGCGGCGTGGCATTTGGCCTGGATCGCCTGGTTACCATGATGGCAGGTGCCGAATCCATACGCGACGTCATCGCCTTCCCCAAGACCCAGCGCGCTCAGTGCCTGCTCACGCATGCGCCGTCGCCAGTCGACGAAAAGCAACTGCGCGAATTGCATATTCGTTTACGCAACACCGAGGTCAAACCCGCGCAATAACAGAAAGGGGGTGCAGTGTCGATAATCCGGGTTGTAAGTTACAACATTCATAAGGGCCGCTCTGCAACGGGCAGCCGCGAATCGTTGGCAGACTTGCGGCTTGGGCTTTATAACCTGCGCCCCGATCTCCTGTTTCTGCAAGAGGTCCAGGGGCGTAATCAGCGCCACATCCGTCTTGATGCCCAGCATGAATCCCTGGGTGCGGCCTTGTGCATGGAGGCCGTCTACGGCTGCAACGCTGTGCATAAGCGTACCGATCACGGTAATGCCTTGCTATCGCGGTTTGATGTCTTGTATCACGAGAACCAGGATATCTCTGATCACATCATGGAACAGCGAGGGCTGTTGCATGCGGTGGTTGATATCGGCGGCACCCCGGTGCATTGCATAGTGGTGCACCTGGGCCTGTTCGCGGGTGGTCGTTCGCGCCAAGTGGCTGCCTTGCTGGAACGCATCAAGCGACTGGTGCCCGATAACGAGCCCGTGCTTATTGCTGGCGACTTCAACGACTGGAACAACCGCCTGGCGCCACTGTTTGTCAAGCAGTTGGGCCTGTACGAAGTCTTTGCTGTTGCGCCCCAGAATAATGACATTGGCAAGTTACGTGCTTCGGTGGCCAGGTTGCGCAATAGCCTAAGTCCTTTTGAGCCGCCCGCGCACCTGCTGCACAGGGTGCCTGAATTGGGCATTAACGGCGCTGCACGCCTCACCTTGCCGCCGCGCACTTTTCCGTCGGTTTTCCCCTGGCTGCGCCTGGATCGTATTTATCAGCGTGGGTTTGCCGTGCGCAGCGCGCGCGTGCTGCATGGTGCGCCCTGGAAGCAGCTATCTGATCACGCGCCGTTAATTACGGAACTTGAATTGCCATGACGACGCAGGCTTGCCATGAAGATAGTAATCCCATGGCTTATACGCTGGCCGAACTCGACAGCCAGTACAATGCCCGCGCCTCGGTGCCTGACTGTCTGCCTTACCTGCAGGAGTATGCCGATTACAGTGCCAGTGCGCGCGAGCAGCTTCAGGGTGAGCTGTCTGTGCCTTATGGCGCGCACCCCGACGAAACCCTGGATATCTTTCCCGCGCCAACTGACGGTGCGCCGGTGTACCTGTTCATACATGGCGGCTACTGGAAGGCGCTCTCGAAAGACGACTCATCGTTCATGGCTCCTGCCTTTCATGCGGCTGGCGCTACCGTGGTTGTGGTCAACTATTCGTTGGCGCCAGGCGCCACCCTGCAGGCTATCGTTGCCCAATGCCGCAGCGCTTTAGCCTGGGTTTACCGCAATATCCATCGCTATCATGGTGATGCGGCCCGCATTCATGTCAGCGGCAGTTCAGCTGGCGGTCATTTGGCAGGGATGCTTCTGGCCACTGGTTGGCAGCATGCCTACGATCTTCCCGCTCATGTCGTGCAAAGCGCCAGCCCTATCAGTGGCTTGTTCGATTTAAGACCCTTGGTAAATACCCATGTCAATGAATGGGCCCGGCTAAACAGTGATGCCGCCATCGACTTGAGTCCACAGTTTCATTTGCCAGAGCACGGTTGTCCCATCATTTTGGCCTGGGGGCAGCATGAAACGGCTGAGTTCAAGCGCCAAAGCCAGGCTTATGGCAGTGCTTGGCAAGCGCGGGGCCTGATCGTCCGGCAGTTGGAAGTACAGGGCGTGAATCATTTCAATATATTGATGACTTTACGCGATCCGGCTTCTGTACTGAGCCGGGCTATTTTCGGCTTGATGGGCTTATCACCCGTGATGCCTTAGGCAAGGGTTAGCTGCATGGCGCATAAGAAGCTGCGCTTGCGATGGCGCGATGGCAATCAGATCACGCTGTTGCGCAATGGGCAGGAGTTTTTCCCGGCGCTTTATGCGGCTATCGATGCTGCCGTTCGCCAAGTGCATTTGGAAACTTATATTTTCAATCTAGACAAGGCTGGCATGGCCGTGCTGACGCATTTGCGGCAGGCCTGCGAGCGTGGCGTCAAAGTGCGCGTGGTGATTGATGGTTTCGGCAGCTACCAACATGCACAGGAAATTATCGCCAGACTGGCTGCGATGGGTGCGCAGTGCCGTGTCTATCGTCCCGAACCTGTTGGTTTGCGCAGCGTCAGGTTCAACCTCAGACGCTTGCGCCGCTTGCATCGCAAGGTCTGTGTCGTCGATGAAAGCATGGCTTTTGTGGGTGGCATCAATATTCTTGACGACTATGTGGATGTACCCAATGACGGGCGGGGGCCGCGTCCGCGTCTGGATTTTGCGGTGCGTCTGCAAGGGCCAGTAGTCAATGATGTTGCCCGGGCGCAGCATGCGTTATGGCTGCGCATGGCTTGGCGTCGGCGCGATGACTGGGCGGGGTTCTACCGTCGGCTAAAAGACTGGCGAAAATGGCGCCGTATGCGCCAGCCGCTTGTGGCGCTGGTATTCAATCCCGGAATGCGCGCTGCGTTGTTGCTGCGCGATAACGTGCGCTTTCGCCGCAATATAGAAGACGTCTACCTGAGCGGCATAATGCAGGCGCAAAGCGATATTCTGATCGCCAATGCCTATTTTTTTCCAGGACGAAAATTGCGCAAAGCACTGGAAACCGCTGCACAGCGGGGTGTTCGGGTAAGGTTGTTGCTGCAAGGGCGGGCGGAATACCCCATGCAGCACCGGGCCAGTCGGTATATGTACGGCAGCTTGTTGCTGCACGGGGTGGAAATCCATGCCTACATGGCCAGTTATTTGCATGCCAAGGTGGCGGTTATTGATGACTACGCCATGGTGGGCTCGGCCAATCTTGATCCGTTCAGCTTGTTGCTGGCCCGCGAGGCGAATATCTATGTGCAAAATGCGAGCTTCGCAGCTGAACTGAAAGCAGACCTGGAGGCATCCATGCAAAACGATGCCCTGCGCGTAACCGAAGCAGCCTTGCAACGCCGTAGCCTGCTTGAACGCTGGATAGACGCCTGCGCCTATTTCATGTTGCGCGCGGCTGTTGCCCTGACTGGGAAATCGTCCGAGTTCTAGAATCCGATAAATAGCGCCACAAAATTAGCGTAATCCGACACCAGCAGTCCGAGTCTATCCAAACGCTATGCATTGGCATGACAGGTCATGCTACAGCTTAGGATGCGTTGGGAACGGGTTTTCGTTCTTGTGAAAGTCGGGTGTGTCGAGGGCTGTTTCGGCTTCACGCGCTGCGCCCCTGACGGGGTTCCCGTTACGATCAGCGCCATCGAGGCGTCCGCGGAACTCGCCCGGTCGGACCAGTGGTCCGACAAGCGCCGGGCTCAAACAGCCGCGGCCTTGCCCCCTCGATGGCGCTGACCGTAACGGCTTGCGCAAGGCGCCTGCACAGCCCCCGACACACCCGACTTTTTGCATCAGTGAAGCTTGGGCCAGCCCATTTGCCACCGACCAACCGTGCCAATAAAACCAGCAGCTCAGGCCGCAAGGCCGGTCAATTTTCTACTGTGCAGTTGTCCGGGGTGGGTGAAGCTCAGTGCGGCGGTAGGCGTGCGCCGCGTGCTGACGAAGGGAAGCCGGGGGATGTCGGCGGCCGTTGTTTGAGCGCAGCGAGTTCGGCCGACGCCCGGCTGTACGAGGCAGACGCGGAAACAAGCACGCCGTGCCGCACTGAGCTTCACCCACCCCGGACAACGTCATAAAAACCGGACAGCATCTCTAAGTGCCAGACAACGTCATAAGAACCGGACAGCACCTCTAAATGCCAGACAACGTCATAAGAACCGGACAGCACCTCTAAATGCCAGACAACGTCATAAAAACCGGACAGCACCTCTAAATGCCAGACAACGTCATTAGAACCAGACAACGTCCCTAGAAACCGACAAATAGGGCTTCAAAACATGTACATCATGTTATGTCTTGATCAGTGCAGGGTAACCCGACACCAAGCACCCAAAAAGGTATCACTTCAATAAGCGCCACTGCCCATCTTTAACTGTAATCATGACACGGCCGCGCTCATCGAAGCCACTGTGATCTTCGGGGCTCATGTTATATACCCCTTGCGTACCCACGAGTTCGTGTGTGTTTTCCAGGGCATCGCGCAGTGCGTTGCGGAATTCAGGCGTACCTGGCTTAGCGGCCTTTTCAGCGACAGGGATCGCCTTTTCAAGCAACAAGCCTGCATCCATGACATTGGCGCCGAACGTGGCAGGTGCGCTACCGTACAGCTCGGTATAGCGCTTTATATAGTCTTGCGCAATTTTCTTCGACAGGTTGCTGTCATCGATTTCAGGCAGCACCAGCATCAGCCCGGCCGCCAGTATCGTGCCTTCGACGTCTTTGCCGCCCAGCTTCAAAAACGCCGGCAGAGCCGCCCCGTGGGTTTGGTAAAACTGGCCTTTGTAGCCTTGCTTGACCAAAGTGGCCTGTGGCAAGACTGCTGCTGTGCCGGTGCCGGCAATCAAGACCGCGTCGGGCTTGGCCGCCAGCACCTTCAGTGCCTGGCCGGTTACCGAGCTATCTGAACGTACATAGCGTTCGACCGCCACCAGCTTGATATTGTTTTGCTTGGCCAGGTCGCTGAATACTTTCAGCCAGTTTTCGCCGTAGGCGTCGTTAAAACCTATGAAACCTGCTGTTTTAACACCAGCGCCCACCATGTGCTGCACCAGCGCCTTGGCGATAAGGTCATCGTTTTGGGTAGTTTTGAATACCCATTTCTTTTCAGGCGTCATGGGTAAAATAACCGATGCGGTGCCTACAGGCGAGAGCATGGGTGTGCCAGATTCCGCCGCAAACTGGATCACCGACATGGCGTTGGGCGAACCGGTGGGCCCAATGATGGCGTCTACCTTTTGTTCAGAGATCAGTTTTTTGAAAATAGTAACTGACTGAGTGGTGTCGCTGGTGTCGTCCAAAGAAATATAGTCTACCGTCAAATCACCTATTTTCGTGGGCAGCAGGGGTACGGTATTCTTTTGCGGAATGCCTACCATCGCAGTGGGGCCGGTGGCTGATGTAACGACACCTATCTTGACTTGCGCCAATGCGGGGCCAGCACCCAGCGCGGCAAACAGAGCTGCAGAAAATGCGAGCATTTTGAAGGACATGGACGGGATACTCCGTAAATAATAAAGTGGGACGGCCAAGTAAAACGTTGATACTAGCCTTTTTGCTTTTGAATAGGGGTAGTTTAAACGGATGTGTCTTGGTAAATAGCGCAGATTCGCTGGTTTCCTCTGAAAGCAGGTAAAAACACGCTATAAAGCTGAACTTTCAGCCATATTTGGCCTCATATAGACTGTTAGCCTGTAATTGGGCGCTGGGTATTAGCACTCCGGGTCTCTGAGTGCTAATATAAGGAAAGATCATTTTCATGAGGGCCGTTTATCTGATGACTCAAAGTACGCAATCCCTGGCTTTGTCCAATACGCAATTGGCAATGGCTATTTCCAATCCTGGTGCTGTAGGCACGATCGAAGCCTATATCAGTGCTGTCAATCGTTTGCCCATGCTTACGCACGAGCAGGAACTGGCGTTGGGCAAGCGTTTACGCGACGAATCCGACCTCGATGCCGCACGGCAGCTTATTACATCACACCTGCGCCTGGTTGTTTCCATAGCCAGGCAATATCTGGGCTACGGTCTTGCGCATGCCGACCTCATCCAGGAAGGCAACGTGGGGCTCATGAAAGCGGTAAAACGCTTTGATGTCGACCGCGGGGTGCGGCTGGTATCGTTTGCCGTGCACTGGATCAAAGCCGAAATTCACGAATACATCGTGCGTAATTGGCGCATGGTCAAGGTGGCCACCACCAAGGCGCAGCGCAAACTATTCTTCAATTTGCGCCGTATGCGCCCCGATGGCCAAACGCTCGACCCGGCACAGGTCGACGCCATTGCACGCGAACTCAATGTGCGTCCCGAAGATGTCAGCGAAATGGAAGTTCGCATGTCAGGCCGTGAAATGGCTCTTGAAGCCCCCGGCGATGACGACGAAGCCTACGCACCTATTTCTTACTTGTCCGACGAAGGGCACGAAGAGCCTTCACGTGTGCTCGAACGCCGCGCCTTGGATACCTTGCATGCTTCGGGTCTGGCTGACGCCATCGAAGATCTCGATCCACGTTCGCGTCGTATCGTCCAGGCCCGCTGGCTGCAAGACGAAGGGGGCGCGACCTTGCACGAATTGGCTGCCGAGTTTGGCGTTTCCGCCGAGCGCATACGCCAAATCGAAACCGCTGCTTTTAAAAAGTTGCGCGTGGCGTTGGCCAGTTAAGCCCGGTTGCTTGTGTTATTTGGCCTGTTCGCCAGCTTGCATCCTGCCAGGCTGGCGTTGAAAAAGCCATATGCGCCGTAATACCGACATGCTTGCTTACACTTTTGTGGCTGAAATATCGAACTTATTGTTTGCCATGCATACTAACCATGCATAGGGCTTTGTGTTTGGCATGCGATGCGTGAGCCAAATCTCTATCGTCCGCTTCGGCTTCTCCTCTTCCCCTCCCTTTTGAAGCGGATGTTTATGGGACACCTCCAGGTGTCCCGTTTTTTTTGTGTCGTCTGGAACGAATGTGGGTCGGAATAGTGCCGCCAGGCGTGCAATCTGACATATCCACTGAAAAAAACGATATCCTAGCGTAGCGTACATATGCTGTAGAGGAAACGCCATATGGAAATCGGAGACATCGTATTCGGCCTGGCGGGCTTGTTGGCTCTGGTGTCTTTCATGCCGGCCATTGCCGGGCGCTTGCGGCTGCCTTATTCTGTGCTGCTGGCCATTGTTGGGTTCATTCTGGGCCTGATCATCCATGTCCATAGTTGGGCGCCTATGGTCATGTCCGATTTTCTTGACTCCCTGCAGCATTTCGAAGTTTCGTCTGAAACCTTCCTGTTTGTATTCCTGCCTATTCTATTGTTCGAGACCGCACTGGCACTGAATGTACGGCGCCTGCTCGACGATATCGGGCCCATACTGATGATGGCGATTGTGGCGGTCATCGTATGCACGGTGGCTGTGGGTTTTTCCATCAGTGCGCTTTCCGGCTATGGGCTGGTGGTTTGCCTGATGCTGGGGGCCATCGTCGCCACCACCGACCCCATTGCCGTGGTTGGCGTGTTTCGCGAGGTGGGGGCGCCCAAGCGGCTGACAACGCTGGTGGAAGGCGAGTCCTTGTTCAACGATGCGGCGTCCATTGCCTTGTATTCTGTTTTGCTGACCATGCTGTACGGTGGGGGTGAGCCTTCCATAGGCAGGGTTTTCTACAGTTTTCTGGTCAGTTTCATGGGTGGAGGGCTGGTGGGGTTTTTAATGGGCCGCCTTGCCAGCGGTCTGTTTATCTGGCTGCGCGGCTGGCCCACTGCTGAAATCACCCTGACCATTGCTCTGGCCTACCTGACTTTTTATATTTCCGAGCACTATTTGGGCGTGTCTGGCGTGGTGGCTACTGTTATCGCCGGCCTGGTTGTGGGCTCGACTGGGCGCACGCGCATGTCGCCTACGACTTTCGAGCAATTATCAGCATCCTGGTCGCAGTTTGGCTTTTGGGCCAATTCCCTGATTTTTGTCTTTGCTGCCATGCTGATACCACGCATGATGATAGACATTACCTGGGTGCAGGTTTTGTTGATTTTGCTGCTTTTTGTGGTGACGCTGCTGGCGCGCGGCCTGATGGTGTTTGGCGTGCTGCCGCTGCTGGGGCTGACGCGCTTTGGCACCAAGGTCAGTCGGTCTTACCGGATTGTCATGTGGTGGGGCGGCTTGCGTGGTGCGGTATCGCTGGCGCTGGCGCTGGCTGTTACCGAGCAGCATAACGTACCCTACGAGGCGCGCCAGTTCATTGCCGTGGCGACCACAGGTTTTGTATTGATGACGCTATTTGTCAATGGCATCAGCTTGCGTCCGCTGATACACCGCTTGCGTCTGAATGAACTGTCACCCTTTGATCGCACACTACGCAACCAGGCAGTGGTGGTTGCTCTCGAAGACCTGCGCGACAAGACTGATGAAATCGCCAGGAATGAGCATATAGGCGATGATGTCTGTGCGCGTATTCATGCTGTATTTGACGCTACACAGGCCAGCGTCGACGGTGGCGAGGTGCATCAGTTGTCGCATGAACAAAAGGTTTCCATGGGGCTTTCCATCGTGGCTGCGCGCGAAGAGGAAATGTTCTTCGATACGCTCAAGGCGCAGATTGTTGATTGGCGCACGGCCGAGTCGTTGCTGGCCCGTGCCGAGCGCATGAGCGATGCAGTGCGCTCGGGTGGCCTGGAAGGCTTCGAGGCAGCCATTGCGGCTGATTTGCGCTATTCCACGTCATTTCGTCTTTCTTTGCGCATGCATTATCTGTTTGGCATTCAAGGATGGCTGGCACGGGAACTGGCCAAGCGGTTTTCCAATCTCATGAATAAGCGCTCAGTAGCGCAGCAACTGATACGCTTTGCCGAAGAAGAAATCCAGCCTTTGCTGGGGCCAGAGGCAACGGCGGCGATTATCAAGGCCCACAGGCACCGTCTGGTGCTGCTCGAAACTTCTTTGCAAGCCATGAGCCTGCAGTATCCGGTGTTTGCGCATTGGTTGCAAGAGTCATATCTGGGGCGCATGGCACGTGCGCTGGAGCGCCTGCGTTATCGCGATATGCTTGCCCAGTTTCTGATTACCGGAGAAATGTATTCCGACCTGATCAAGCAAATAGAGCACCGCTGGAGCCATATCGAGCAGCGTCCTGCGCTGGATATCGCCATGAGTGCGGGCGATTTGATACAGCGGGTGCCTATGTTCCAGGGGGTCTCGCCAGCATCGTTGAAGGCGATCAGCAAGGTGCTCAAACCCAGGTTGGCGGTGCCAGATCAGGAAATCAGGATGCAGATCGGGCGTAGTCGGGTCATGTATTTTGTGGCGTCGGGGGCGGTGACCATACATTTGCCTGACAACACAACGGTCGAATTGGGCACGGGCGAGATTTTCGGCGAAATGGCGCTGGTTGCAGATTCAGCGTTTGAGGCCAAGGTGACTTCTTTGGGGTATAGCCGCCTGCTCATGCTGATGGAAGGTGATTTTCAAGCGCTGCGGGAAGGTGACCCGGTGTTGCGCGATAAAATCGATACAGTAGTGAAGCAGCGCATGAGGGCGCTGGAGGTCTGGCAAGAATTCCAGCGCGGCGAACGCCAGCACGAACCTTTGCCAGACTTGTAGGCCGGGTTAGAGCATGACAGGAGTAAACGGATCGGGGACGGCTGTTCGTTTCTGAGGGTAGGTAAGTGGGTTGTGGGCTTTTTTTGTTCTTGCGAAAGTCGGGTGTGTCGGAGGCTGTTTCGGCTTCACGCGCTGCGCCCCTGACGGGGTTCCCGTTACGTTCAGCGCCATCGAGGCGTCCGCGGAACTCGCCCGGTCGGACCAGTGGTCCGACAAGCGCCGGGCTCAGACAGCCGCGGCCTTGCCTCCTCGATGGCGCTGAACGTAACGGCTTGCTCAAGGCGCCTGCACAGCCCCCGACACACCCGACTTTTTGCATCAGCGACATTTGGAGCAGTATTACATCACCAACCAGCCGCGCAAATAAAGCCAGCTACTGAGACCACTAGGCCGTCAGGCCGGCCAATTTTCTGTTACGCAGTTGTCCGGGGTGGGTGAAGCTCAGTGCGGCGGTAGGCGTGCGCCGCGTGCTGACGAAGGGAAGCCGGGGGGTGTCGTCGGCCGTTGTTTGAGCGCAGCGAGTTCGGCCGACGCCCGGCTGTACGAGGCAGACGCGGAAACAAGCACGCCGTGCCGCACTGAGCTTCACCCACCCCAGACAACGTCATAAGGAACCGACAACGTCATAAGGAACCGACAACGTCACAAGAAACCGACAACGTCACCAATTACTGTAAACACTTAAACCGAAAAATGCTCTAGCGCCTTAGACGCGTAAGCCGACAAAACCTATTTACAGCAACAACTTGACGTCGTCGGCGATATCTTGGGCGCTGGCGTTGCCGCTGACCAGTACGCGGGCCTCGCCTTGCTGGTCAAGAATATAAAAGGACGAAGCATGGTCCATGCCGTATTGGTCGGCGGTGCCGCCCGATGACTTGGCGTAATAGGCCTTGAACGATTTCGCGGTTTTGCTGAGCTGTTCGGGCGTGCCGGTAAGGCCAACGAAACTGGGGTTGAAGGCAGTGACATACGCCGACAGGATTTCGGGGGTGTCGCGTGCAGGGTCGACGCTGATCATGATGACCTGGACCTTGGCGGCATCGTCGCCCAGCAGTTCCACGGTTTGCGATAGCTCGGCCATGGCGGTGGGGCATACATCGGGGCATTGTGTATAGCCAAAAAACACCAGCAACACTTTGCCCTTGTAGTCGGCCAGTGTGCGTAGCTTGCCGCTGCCGTCTTGCATTTCAAGGTCGCGGCCCAGCTTGGTGCCACTTATGTCTGAACCTTGAAAGGCCAATTCTTGTTCTTTTTTACTGCAACCCACCATGAAGGCAGATAGCGTTACCGCAGCCGTAGCGGTCAGGAGAATACGGCGCCTACTTGAAAAACCAGACATGACACACCCAGAACCAGGAATCAGATTAGCGCAACCCAGTGATCTACCAGCAAGGCGGCAAACAGCAGCGCTAAATACAAAATGGAAAAACGAAACAGTGCGCGTGAGAGCTCGTCGGAGTATTCCTTATACAAACGCCACGCGTACGATATGAACATCCCGCTTAGTATAACGGCAGCGGCCAGATAAACCATACCGCTCATGCGAATGACAAAGGGCAGCAGGGTGGCGGCAAACAAGACGACGCTATATAGCAGTATGTGCAGGCGCGTGAACTGTTTGCCATGGGTGACCGGCAACATGGGCAGGCCAGATTTGGCATAGTCGTTATTGCGGTACAGGGCCAGCGCCCAGAAGTGTGGCGGCGTCCAGATGAAAATGATCAGTACCAGCACCCAAGCTTCGGCAGGGACGGCGTTGGCGATGCTTGCCCAGCCCAAGGCGGGCGGCATGGCGCCTGACAGGCCGCCAATAACGATGTTCTGAGGCGTGCGTGGCTTGAGGATGACCGTATAGATAATGGCATAGCCGACAAAGGTGGCGAAGGTCAGCCACATGGTCAGCGGGTTGACCAGAGTGTAAAGCACCAGCATGCCCAAGCCGCCCAGTAGGCCCGACATGACAATAACCTGCAGGTTGCTGATGGTGCCGCGTGCCGTGCCGCGCCTGGCGGTGCGCAACATACGGGCGTCGATTTCTTGTTCGATAAGGCAGTTGACCGCAAATGCGGCAGCTGCCAGCAACCAGATGCCTATGGTGCCCGCCACCACCTTGCCCAAGTCCGGCAGGCCAGGGCTGGCCAGAAACATGCCGATAACGGCGCAAAATACGGCAAGCTGGGTAACTCGTGGTTTGGTTAAAACCAGATATTGCCGAAACAGCGCTGGTGTTGGGGCGGGAACGGTAGTCATGCCGGTATTTTAGACCTATAGGCGCGCGACAGGCGCACCAAAAGAGTGACACTGGCCAGAACCAGGCCAGCAGCGCCGCCATTATGCAGTACGGCGATTAACAATGGCCATTGAAAAAAGATGGTCGTGAGTCCGGTCAGCAACTGGGCCAGCAGCAAACCCAGCAGCAGCTTGGCAGGGCCTTGCAAGCCAGGCTCGGCCAGCATTTTCCAGGCAAGTATACCCAAATAGGCAAACACCGCGAAAGCGAAATTGCGGTGCACCCAGTGGATGGCGGTCAGTGCATATTGGGAAATCATATCGCCTGAAGGTAGCATGCCCAGGGCGCGAATCAGGGAATAACCACCTTCAAAATCCATGGGCGGGATCCATGCGCCATGGCAGGTGGGGAAATCCATGCAGGCGAGCGCGGCATAGTTGGTACTGACCCAGCCACCCAGGGCGATCTGCACAAACAGCAAGATCAGCCCGCCTGCCATCCAGGGCAGCCAGTGCGCGGCCTGTGCGCTGATGGCCGCGTGGGCTTTTTCGCGTGCAGCCAGCCAGGTCATGAGCGCCAGCAATATCATGCCGCCTAGCAGATGGCTGGTGACGACCACTGGCATCAGCTGATGAGTGACCGTCCAGGCGCCGAATGCGCCTTGTATGCATACGGCTATCAGTGTCACCACAGCCAGGCGCGGCGTATTGCCCAATTGCCGACGATAACGCCATGCCATGTAAACGATGGCAATGATCAGCATGCCCAGTATCGAACCGACATAGCGGTGGATCATTTCTATCCAGGCCTTGGAGAAGCTGACTGCACCATAAGGCATGGCCTGCAAGGCTTGCTCAATATGGCCGCTGGCGCCGATAGGCGTGATCTTGCCGTAGCAGCCGGGCCAGTCGGGGCAGCCCAGACCCGAGTCGGTCAGGCGCACGAAGGCGCCAAACATGATCAAGTCCAGTGTCAAGAACCAGGTGAAAAACACCAGTTTGCGATAACGTGAGGTAATGCGTTCCAGCATGCCAGCCTAGCCAATACGTGAGTTGCGTAATAGTTTTCGAATGTCGTCGCGTACAGAAACCGGGTCTGCATCGGCAGGGTATTTCATCATTAGGTTGCCCAGTGGGTCGATGATCCACATGGGCGCCTTGAGGGCGGCTTCGCGTTCGGCTGCGCTGGCTTGCGGGGCCAGGTATGCCGCTAGCTTGATGGGATCGACGCGCAACATATTCGTGCCTTTGTAGGCATCAAGAATGGTAGGGTCTATGGTGGCGTTGTCGGTAACAAACCAGATTCGCGCGAGTCGTTCAACTTCTTTGCCCTGGCTGGCGTGCGAATTGCGCAGGACAAACAGTTTTTTGACACATGATTCAGGGCAGGCGCCATCGTCGGCGCTTACCAGCAACCATTTTCCATGCAGGCTATTCAGGTCGAAGGGCTGGCCATCCAGTGTGGTGAGGGGCAGGATGTCGGCGCTGGGCGCCGGCCTTTGTGGATTGACCAGGGTGCCATAGTTGATGCTGCCATCAGGACGCAGGCCCAACGCGGGCACGTAATAGGCCAGCAAGGCGAAAATGACCGGAGCCAGGCACATTGCAAGGATCAAGTATAACGGCGCCCTGGATCGCAATTTAGGGGGCTGCTGAGGGTTGATAGAGGTAGGGCTTGCCACGATGTTTCCTTACTGGGACTGAGACTTGAGTTTTCGGCGCAAGGCGCGCCACGCGGTGAGCAGCCATGCGCCAGCGGCGATGGCTGCGAAGCCGAACCACTGTAACGCATAGCCATGGTTTTTATCGGAATCCAGTGATGGCTCGGGCCATTCCTGTAATAGCTGCGTGCGGTTTGTCGTGGTGGTTGTGCCGCTGGAGATCTGGGCCAGGACAGTGGGTAATAATGTCAGGCCGCTGGCTTTGGCATAGGCAGCCAGATTCAAATTTTGCACCTGAGGCAGTGGCCGGGCCGCATCGGGCAGTTGGCTAGGCAACTGTGTTGCATTATTGCCTGACCAGGACCATAGCTCGAACAGTCGGGGCACGTGTTCCAGCAGTTCGCCTTGAACGCTTAGTTCGTTGGTGGGGGCGGGAATGGCTGGCAACGCTTCGTTGGGGCGCAGGGGCCTTGGCAGCCAACCGCGCAAGACCAGTACAGCGGTGTTGGAGTCCGCGTCGATAAGCAGCGGTGTTGCCACCCAGTATCCAGGCTGATTTTGGTAATTGCGATTTTCCAGGAGTACAGTAAGCTTGTGCAGCCAGACACCGTGAGCCGTTGCTGGCCGCCATGGCACCAGGTCTTGCCTGGGCGTGTGGGGCTCAAGATTCAGGGCAGCGGTGTTGCGCCCCGCCTCTATGGCTTGCTTGATGGCAATGCGCTGCTTGGCGCGGTCGAGTTGCCAGTTGCCCAGCAATGTGAACACAACTGCCATGGCGCCTAATAAAATCAGGGCGGCAACGGTATAGTAAGTTGTGTGAGGGCGTGCCATGTCTGCAATAATTCCAGTTTCACCGGAGGCCAAAATGCGTTTTTTAGTAATCCTAGCGTTCCTGGGTATTGTAGGAAGTTTAGCCTCTGCGCTGTATTACCTCATGCACGATAAAGGTGGAACCAATCGTACGGTAAATGCCCTGACAGTACGCATAGGGCTGTCGATAGCGTTGTTTCTGTTCGTGCTGTTCGCGCACCACATGGGCTGGATACAAAGTTCAGGCATTGCCGCGCATTAACAGAGGTGTGCGCACCATTGGCGCTTTTGCTTGTTTGCGTGGCGATTACCGTTGGCGTCGGATTACGCGTTTCGCGCTAATCCGACAAACAATCCGACAATCGCACAAATACCCGGTTGTCCCCAGAAAAAAGGCCGGCAAGGCCAGCCTTTTTGGCACGCAGGGCTGCCGCCTAGAACCAGTACACAAACAAATACAGGCCTAGCCAGACAACGTCAACGAAGTGCCAGTACCAGGCCGCGCCTTCAAAGCCGAAGTGGTGTGTGGCGGTAAAGTGCCCTTTGATCAGGCGGAACAGGATGACGGTAAGGAAGGTGGCGCCCAGAATCACGTGGAAGCCGTGAAAGCCGGTCAGCATGTAAAACAAAGCACCGTAGGCGCCAGAGTCGAAGCGCAGGTTCAGGTCGTTGTAGGCGTGATGGTATTCATAGGCCTGACAGGCCACGAAGGCGAAGCCCAGGATCACCGTAAGGGCCAGCCAGAAAATAGCCTTGCCGCGATGGCTGGCGCGCATGGCGTGGTGGGCAATGGTCAGGGTCAAGCCCGAGGTCAACAGCAACGCGGTGTTGATGGTGGGCAGCCAGAAGGGGCCCACGGTTTTGAATTCGGGCACTACGCCTGCCGGCCCAAGATTGGGCCAGGTGCCGGAAAAACTGGGCCACAACAAGGTTTGGTGGTCCAGGTTGCTAAGCCAGGGCGTGGTTACTTCGCGGGTGTACCACAGTGAACCAAAAAATGCGGCAAAGAACATGACTTCGGAAAAAATGAACCAGGCCATGCTCCAGCGATACGAGTGGTCGACACGCTCGTTGTTCATGCCGGTTTCCGATTCGCGGATGGCGTCGCCAAACCAGCCGTACAGCACGACGAAAAGACTGGCAATACCGACAATGAACAGCCAGAAGCCCACTTCGTAGCTATTGATCCATAGTGCGGCGCCAAACAGTGTCAGCAGCAAGGAAAAGCTTGCACGTACCGGATGGACTGATGCGGCAGGCACGTAATAAAAAGGTGCCTCTTTGCCCTGAGCCAAGTGACTAGCACTCATGGTGTTCTCCTGATGCGAATTATTAAGTGAAAAAATATTAGGCTAAGTAGGAAATAAGCCCACGGGCAGCCAAGACCAGTCCAACTACGAAGAAAATGGCGGCCAGCAGACCGGCAAGTATGAGATGCACGGGGTTGAGCGTGGAAATGTCTTCGCTATAGCCCTTACCCTTGCGCACGCCGAAAAAACCCCAGGAAACCGCCTTGAGCGTTTGGAAGAAATTAAGTTTTCGACGTGCAAGTTGCTGGATGTCTTTTGCCATGCTGCTCAGCCTCCTCCGAGGGACCCGCCACGCCAGAATGCCCACACCATGACCGCTATGACGAAAATGACCAGAGCGATTGCGGTATTGCGGTTTTTCCGGCGTTGTTCGGGTGTCATGAAACTGCCTTATTTAACAATAGGTGGAACAACAAAGGTATGGTGGGGTGCAGGCGAAGGCACAGTCCATTCCAGGCCGGTGGCGCCTTCCCATGGCTTGGCGGGGGCAGGTTTTCCATGCCCGGCGTAGCAGCGCAAGATAGCGTACAGGAAGATAAGCTGTGACAGACCGAACCAGAACGCGCCTATGGTAGCGATTTGGTTGAAATCGGTGAACTGCGCGGCGTAATCGGCGTAGCGGCGTGGCATACCTGCCAGCCCCAGGAAGTGCATGGGGAAGAAGGTGATGTTGAACGAAATCATGCTGGACCAGAAATGCAGCTTGCCCAGTTTTTCGCTGTACATGCGGCCTGTCCATTTGGGCATCCAGTAGTAGGCGCCCGCATACATGCCAAACAGTGAACCGGCCACCATGACATAGTGGAAGTGCGCAATGATGTAGTAGGTATCGTGCACGGCGATGTCAATGGGGGCTACAGCTACGATCAGGCCGGTAAAGCCGCCTATGGTAAATACGAAGATAAACCCGATCGCAAACAGCATGGGGGTTTCAAAGGTAAGCGCACCGCGCCACATGGTGGCCACCCAGTTGAACACTTTGACCCCGGTAGGTATCGAGATCAGCATGGTGGCATACATGAAATACAGCTGTCCGGTTACCGGCATGCCGGTGGCGAACATATGGTGCGCCCAAACCAGGAAAGACAAAATGGCAATGGCGGCGGTGGCGTATACCATGGACGCATAGCCAAACAGCAGTTTGCGTGAAAAGGCCGGAACCACCGATGACACAATGCCAAAGGCCGGCAAGATCATGACATAGACTTCGGGGTGGCCAAAGAACCAGAACACGTGCTGGTACAAGACCGGGTCGCCGCCTGCGGCGGCATTGAAGAAGCTGGTGCCAAAGTGGCGGTCGGTAAGCAGCATGGTGACGGCTGCGGCCAGCACTGGCATGATGGCAATGAGCAGGTAGGCGGTGATCAGCCAGGTCCAGCAGAACAGTGGCATTTTCATCAGGGTCATGCCCGGTGCGCGCATATTCAGCACCGTCACGATGATGTTGATGGCGCCCATGATGGACGACGCGCCCAGGATGTGCACGGCGAAGATGGTGAAGTCCATGCCGGGGCCCATTTGCAGCGACAGGGGCGCGTACATGGTCCAGCCGGCTGCATTGGCGCCGCCGGGCACAAAGAACGATACCGTCATCAAGAGGCCGCCTATGGGCAGCAGCCAGAAGCTGAAGTTGTTCATGCGGGCAAAGGCCATATCAGAGGCCCCGATTTGCATCGGGATCATCCAGTTGGCAAAGCCCACGAACGCCGGCATGATGGCGCCGAAAATCATGATCAGGCCATGCATGGTGGTGAACTGGTTGAACAGTTCGGGCTGGAAAAACTGCAAGCCCGGTTCGAATAGTTCAGTGCGCAACAGCAAAGCCAGCACGCCGCCTTCAAGCAGCATGGTGAATGAAAAGATCAGGTACATCGTACCAATATCTTTGTGGTTGGTTGCAAACAGCCAGCGCCTCCAGCCGTGTGGCATGTGGTCGTGGTCGTCGTGCCCTTGACTGGCTGGGACGTGATCGGCAGTAACACTGCTCATGGTGGACTCCTTCCTACTTAACCGGGTGCCGTCTGGCAGCAGCCCGGTAAAAAAACATTCGAATTTGTTTTAAACGAGCCGGTGGTTTAACGCAAGGCCTTGACATCGGCAGGTTGAACGACCGGATCCGGGCCCTTGCCTGCGTTACCCCAGGCATTACGGGTGTAGGTGATGACAGCGCCGATTTCAACATCGTTAAGCTGGTCGCGGAAGGCCGCCATGGCAGTGCCGGGGTGACCATTTAGGACTGTGAGAATTTGCCCTTTCATGGGAGCGAGCACGAACTTTTCGTCGCCGTCCAGTGGAGGGAATGTGCCCGGCAGCCCTTTGCCTGTTGCCTGGTGGCAGGCCACACAGGTTGTAGTGTAGACCTGTTCGCCTCGGGTGATGAGTTCTTCCTTGGTCCAGGTTTTATTGGGGTCATCGGCAGCCGAAGCCAGTGCTTTTTTGCGGTCGGCGGCCCATTTGTCGTAATCGGCCTGGGACACGACATCGACCACAATAGGCATGAAGGCGTGATCCTTGCCGCACAGCTCGGCGCACTGGCCGCGATAGCTGCCGATTTTTTCGGCGCGGAACCACGTGTCGCGCAGGAAGCCGGGCATGGCGTCTTGCTTGACGCCAAATTCAGGCACCATCCAGGAGTGGATGACGTCGTTGGCGGTAAGCACAATGCGCACCTTTTTGTTGACGGGGACAACCAGTGGCTGGTCGACCTCCATCAGGTACAGATTGCCTTTGGGCTCTTTGTTTTCGATCTGTGCTCGTGGCGTAGCCAAGTTCGACAGGAACTTGACGCCCTGGGCGGGGCCGTCTATGTATTCGTAGCCCCATTTCCATTGGTAGCCCGTGACCTTGACGGTCAGGTCGGCGCTGCTGGTGTCTTTCATGGCAACTACCGTGCGGGTTGCCGGCAGGGCCATGGCGATGACGATCAGGAATGGGATGATGGTCCAGGCGACTTCTATGCCCAGGTGTTCGTGGAACGTGGATGGCGTTACACCCCTGGATTTCCGGTGCATGATGATGGAGTAGAACATCACCCCAAACACCACGATGAAAATCACCGTACAGATGATCAGCAGCATCCAGTGGATCCACATGATGTCTTGTGCGATTGGCGTCACCCCCTCGTGGAGGTTGAGCTGATTGACCCGTGGGCCTCCTGGCATGTCCTTGACCTGAGCACTGGCAACGCCTGCCATTAGCAATGCGCCAGTGCTCAGTAACCCTCTCGACTTCTTCATGCTGACCTCGAAATACGGCGTGCTCTGCCCAACTGTTGACTTTGATCAAACAAGATCATCGTAAAAGTGCCGAACGAGCACATAATTATTGAATGGCAGGCTTAAAATAATAAAAGCTGGGGTAATGCCTGCTCGAATCGCCTATAGACCGCGGAATTATAGCGAACAAGCGTACGCTATGGGTTGATTTAATCTGATTCTTATACTGGCATTGGCCAGAAACTATGTGCGTCGGGCCAAGCTTCCACTACAATTATTACATGAAAGACGCCTCTGCCCGAAACATGACCGCCGCTATAAGCGTGCGCTATCAACAACTTGCCAAACGAATTCAACAGCTGCCGCCGGCCGGCTCGCGCCCCTTGACGGTAGCGGGCAGGGTCTCGGGCTGGATAACCGCCCAGGCAACTACCCATCTCAATGGCCAACCCGGTGTGCACATCGAAGATGAAGCCGTGCATATTACTGCGGCCCCGCGGCAACGCCTGCCTCTGAATGCCGTGCTGGCACAGTTGGCGGTGTCACTGAAAGACACGGGTTGCTTGCGTGGGTGGCGCAACGAATTGCTGGACGTCATAGGCGAGGGCCGTCGGTTGGCGGTGATAGAACGCGCCGCCGTCCGTCCGTTGGGGCTCCTGACCAAGGCGGTGCATTTGAATGCCTGGTCGCCCGACGGCAGGCTTTGGGTGGCACGCCGGGCGCTCAGCAAATCCACTGATCCAGGCATGTGGGACACCCTGGTTGGTGGTTTGGCAGGGGCGGGCGAAACCCTGGATGTGTCTTTGTTGCGCGAAAGCAACGAAGAAGCCGGCCTGAGTGCCAGTGATATCGAAGCCCGGTCGCCTTTGCGCATCATTTTGCGTATGCACCGTCGCTTGCCCGAGGGCTATCAGGTCGAAGATGTGCTAGTTAGCGATTGCGTATTGGCTGAATCCGTTCAGCCGAAGAATCTTGATGGCGAAGTCAGCGATATCAAGCTGGTTACCGTAGATGAACTTTGGTCCATGGTGGAAGCGGGCGAGTTCACGCGTGAAGCTGAACTGGTCATCCTGGAAAGCCTGAAAAAACGCATGGACGCAGGCCATATCCTGTAATCCAACGCCTATCGCCTCGAAAAAGAACCCTCTTTCTGCCAGGGCATTAGACGGCGGGGCAGCTTCAGTTTAAGCTAACGCCACTTGGCTAGGTATGCGTATTCGCGCAACCACTAAAGCCGCATATGAAAGTGTTCAAGGAGCTGCCATGGTTACCCAAAATAGCAATCCCTTCGTTTTGCCAGGTTTTGGCCAAAGCGGTGATATGGCCCAGAATCCACTAATGGCCAGTATGGAAATGATGCGGCAGGCGTGGCAAGGCCTGGGCAGCTCGGGCGGCCTGGCTCAGGCCGCCATGACCACACCTATGTCGGTCGAAGATCTTGAACGCCGTATCGGCGATTTGCGTGCGGTTGAAAATTGGCTGCGCATGAATTTATCCATGCTTTCCAGCACGATACAAGGGCTGGAAGTCCAGCGTTCCACCATTGCCACGCTTAAAAATTTCATGAGTTCGCCCGCTTTTTCCAGTGCCACGCCCGATGGCCCTTCACCCCTAGAGGTCGCGCTAGGCATGGTGCCGGGGTTGGCGCCCGATAAACATGCGGCGCCATCCACCACAGCAACCGATGCAACAGAAAACACAGCAGCGGCCAGCGAGGCTTATGCCGCCAATGCAGCCGTAGCGGCGCAAGGCTGGTGGGATATGGTGCAAAAGCAGTTCGATAGCCTGGCAGTTGCCACGGCGGCCTCTTTGCAGGGGGCGGAAGCAGCACAGGCTGCGGCACAACCGGGGGTTGGCGGTGTTTCGGCCGATACCACACTAGGCAAGGCGCCTCGTAAAAGCGCCGCAAAAGCTGCCGCACCCGCCAAAGCTGCCGTTAAAAAAACTGCCGCCAAGAAAGCCGCGCCCCGCAAGCAGGCAACAGCCCCCCGCAAAAAACCTAATTAATTCACTGGTCAAGTCATTTCATGTTGAACATTGTTATTTTGGCCGCAGGTCTGGGCAAGCGCATGCAGTCCGACTTGCCTAAGGTGTTGCATCCGCTGGCGGGCAAGCCCATGTTGGCGCATGTGCTCGATAATGCCCGCCAGCTAAACCCGGATCGCATTATTGTCGTGGTTGGCCATGGCGCCGATCGCGTCAAGACCGCTTTTGCCGGACAGCCCGATCTGCAATTCGCGCTGCAGATCCCCCAGCAGGGCACGGGTCACGCGGTGCAGCAGGCAGCCTCGCAATTGTTGGAAGATGGCAATGCGCAAGACGCTACCCTGGTGCTCTATGGCGATGTGCCGCTGGTGCAGGCCGATACCCTGCAACGGCTGCTGCAGGCGCGCGGGCAAGGCATGGCGGTACTTACCGAAACCCTGGCCGATCCCACCGGGTATGGGCGCATCGTGCGCAATGAGCACGGCCAGGTGGTGCGCATTGTCGAGCACAAAGATGCATCTGCGGCTGAACATGCCATACAGGAAGTCAATACGGGCATATTGGTAGCGCCTACCGGCAAACTGAAAGACTGGCTTGCGCGCATCAATAACAATAATGCCCAGGGCGAGTACTACCTTACCGATACGGTGGGTCTGTCTGTGCACGATGGCTTGCCCGTGCATGCGGCGCAGCCATCGGCGCCCTGGGAAACCCTGGGGGTCAATAGCCGGGTGCAGCAGGCGCAGCTTGAGCGCAACTGGCAAGGCGAGCAGGCGCGGCGCTTGCTTGAGCAGGGCGTAACCCTGGCCGATCCCGCGCGTTTCGATTTACGCGGCTCGCTGGTTTGTGGGCGCGATGTATACATAGATGTAGGTTGCGTATTTGAAGGCAATGTCGAACTGGCTGACGGCGTACGCGTCGGTCCGCATTGCGTCATCAAAGACGCCTTGGTCGGGGCCGGCACGCACATCGAGGCTTTCAGCCATATACAAGAAGCCGCCATTGCCGATCAGGCGCATATTGGGCCATACGCCCGTTTGCGCCCTGGCGCCAATATCGGCTCGCAGGCGCATGTGGGCAATTTTGTGGAAATCAAGAAAAGTACGCTGGGGCAGGGTTCCAAGGCGAATCATCTGGCCTATATCGGCGATGCCCAAGTGGGCGCACGGGTCAATATCGGCGCTGGCACCATTACTTGCAACTACGATGGGGTGAACAAGTTCCCGACCATCATTGAAGACGATGTCTTCATCGGGTCCGATACCCAGTTGGTGGCTCCGGTAACGGTAGGCAAGGGCGCTACGCTGGGGGCTGGCACGACCCTGACCAAAGACGCGCCCGCTGGTCAGCTGACCATTTCCCGAGCGGCGCAGACGACGATCGAGGGTTGGGTACGACCAGTCAAGAAGTCGTAACCGTGGAAGAAAACAGAGCAATAAACAACACTCCTCCTTCTGGCCTGCCTGATGGGCTGGAAACCCCCGCACGTCATTGGGCAGCGCTAGGCCTGCTGCTGGCCATCACCATTACGGTGCTTGATGCCAGTATGGCCAACGTGGCGCTGCCGGCCATTGCCAAGCAACTGGCCATAGACCCCGCCGACGTCGTGTGGGTGGCTATTGCTTATAACCTGACCGTCGTGGTGTCTTTGCTGCCCTTGTCGGCGGTGGCCGAGCGTGTGGGCTATCGACGCGTGTTTGCCATAGGCCTGACTTTGTTCATGGTGGCGTCGTTTGGCGCGGCCTTGTCGAATTCATTGCTTACGCTCACCGTGGCGCGTATCGCGCAAGCGCTGGGGTCGTCCATGCTGATGTGCCTGTTCGGCGGGTTGATGCGCAATACCTATCCGCTTAGCAAGCTAGGTATGGGCTTGAGCCTGAACGCCATGACCGTAGGGCTGATGTCGGTGCTGGGCCCCACTATCGGTGCCTTTATCCTGCAATTGGCGTCATGGCAGTGGATATTCCTGGTCACGGTCCCGATTTGCCTGGTGACTTACTTTTGTATTCGGTTTTTGCCCGATGTGCCCCGACACCATGGCCGCTTCGACTGGATAGCATGCTTGTTAAGTGTGCCGGTATTCGGGCTGTCTATCGTTGGGCTGGATGCCGTGGTCAAAGACCCAACGCGGGCGGCCCTGTGCCTGATCCTGGCTGGCTTGGCGGGTTGGATACTGGTGCGCAGGTCGCGCGGCCAGGTGGCGCCCATTGTGCCTGTCGACTTGTTACGCATCAAGCCCATCGCCTTTGCTGTCGCGGCCTCGGCATTTTCCTTTGCAGCGCAGATGTCGGCGTTTGTATCTCTGCCTTTCTATTTCAGGCAGGTATTGAGCTTTTCCTATGGCGAAGTGGGTATTTTGCTAGGCGCCTGGTCGGTGGGTATGGCAGCCATGGCGCCGGTGGCGGGGTATTTGTCCAGTCGCTTTTCGATCGCAGTGTTGTGTGGCATAGGCGCAGCGGGTATCGCTTTAGGCATGTTCTGGCTGATTATGCTGCCTGGCGATGTGGCTTTTTTCTGGCTGCTGGCGGCCATGTTCACGGGCGGTGTGGGATTCGGTTTTTTCCAGACACCTAATAATCGGGCTTTGTTGGCGGGGGCGCCACGGCATCGCAGCGGTGCGGCGGGTGGCCTGCAGGCGACCACGCGTGTTTTCGGGCAAAGTTTTGGTACAGCCCTGGTGGCGGTGGCGTTCAGTATCAGTGAAACTCAAGGTGCTGCGCTGGGCATATGGGCATCCATTGTGTGTGCGCTAGCGGCAGTGGCGGTGAATGTGGCGCGTCATTTGAACCCGGCTGTTGACCTGGAGCTTTAACGGGCATCATGCGTATTTTGCAAATGAACTTCGAGCGCGGCTGGCGCGGTGGCGAGCGGCAGACGCTGCTGTGCCTGCGGCAGTTTCAGGCTGCAGGCCACCAAGTGGCATTGCTGGCGCGCAAGGGTGGAGAATTGGCTCGCAAGGCACATGCCGAAGGCTTTGCCGTGCACGAGTGTGCCAGTGTGGCGTCGCTATGCGGCTTTTTATTGCGTCAAGGTCGCAGTTACGATATTTTGCATGCGCAAACGGCAAACACCATGACCTGGCTGGCGCTCTTGAAGCCCTGGCTGGGGCGTCGTGTGGTTTTTACTCGGCGTACTGCATTCCCGGTTACGCGCCGCGAGCGGCAAACCGCCTGGAAGTGGAGCAAGGCCGATGTGCTGGCAGCCATCAGCCAGGCGGCAGCGGAAGAACCACGGCGTTTGGGGCTGGAAGTAAGCATTATCCCCAGCGCCATTCAGGCAAGCCCGTTGAATCAAGATCATATACGTCAATTTGCTCAACTGTTTAATTTGTCAGGCAAGCGGGTGCTGGCCACGGCCGCCGCCCTGACTGCGGAAAAAGATCCGTGCACGCTGATACGGGCGGTGCATGGCTTGCGTCAGTTGCGCAGTGATTTTGTGTTTTTGCATTTGGGTGCGGGTGGCGGTGTCGAAGCACAGGCGCGTGAATTGGTAGCCGAACTAGGCTTGGCTGAATATTATATTTTTGCAGGATTCCAGGCGGGTATTGAAGACTTATACCGTCTGATGGATGTATTTGTTTTAAGTTCTCGGCAAGAAGCATTGGGTACGAGCGTGCTGGATGCGTTTTTGTATTCAGTCCCGGTAGTGTCTACCAACGCGGGCGGCTTGAAAGAAAGCCTGGCTGATGGTCGGGGCATATTGTGCGAGGTAGGTGATCACCAGGCGCTTGCCAGCGGAATGAATCGCATATTGAATGACCACGGTTTGCGAGCCGCCATGACGGCTCGCGCCCACGCCTATGTGCTGCAAGAGCACGATGTCGGCGTTATGGCAGACCGTTATTTACAGGCCTACCAGCGCATTGTTGGTGGTTGAGGTTTTATGAGATGCCGTATTACGCGCTGCGCTCTCGCGTCTAGGTGCGAGAGCGCCAACGTTAAGCATGCTTTTGGTGGGCCGGCAGGGTAATCCGAGTTTCAAACTTGCTGCGATGTATCGAGAAAAACGTGCGCACATTGCGTACATTGGCCTGCGAGGTAAACACCTTGTGCGCCATCGCATGGTAGGCCGGCATATCGGGCACGTGGGCTATAACAACAAAGTCGGGGCCGGGCGACACCCGATAGCACTGCAAGATGGCTGTTTCCCTGGCAAGGCTGGCTTCGAATGCGTCCAGGTGTTCAGCGGTTTGTATATCCAGCGTGATTTCAATGATGGCTGTCAGGCTATGGCCCACTTTTTCCGGATTCAGGATGGCGACTTGCTTTTCAATGATGCCTTCATCCACCAGGCGCCGGACGCGGCGCAAGCAGGTAGGGGCTGACGCATGTACGCGTATGGCCAGGTCTTGATTGGTTAATGAACTATCGCCTTGAATGTGGTCGAGTATGCGCAAATCAAGATCATCCAGTGGAATCAAGGTTTTTGTATTGATCATTTATTTCCATATATTGTAATTTTTGCAATGATATTTCATATGATGTATTTTTAGAAATAAAATATCATACTTATATTAAATAAGAAATCTAATTTCTTACCATGTTGCGCACAATAGCTTATCTTTCACGTTAGCTGGAGCCTATCTATGTGCGGAATTGTTGGCGCTGTGGCGCAACACGACATCACACCCATTCTTCTTGAAGGTCTTAAACGGCTGGAATACCGTGGCTACGACTCTTGCGGCGTGGCGGTTCATGCCAACGGCGAACTGCGCCGCGCCCGCAGTACCGAACGGGTCGCCGAACTTGAACAGCAAGTCGCGAAAGACCATATTGCAGGCTTCACAGGAATTGCCCATACGCGTTGGGCGACTCACGGCGCGCCTGCCACGCATAATGCCCATCCGCATTTTTCCGGGCCCAACCATGGCTCCGCCCGCATTGCCCTGGTGCATAACGGCATCATCGAAAACTATGAAGAACTGCGCACTGAGCTTCAAGCCGCTGCTTATGTGTTTGAAAGCCAGACCGATACCGAGGTCATTGCGCATTTGGTCGATCATTTGTATGCGGGTGACCTGTTCGAAGCCGTGCAGCAAGCTACGCGCCGCCTGAAGGGTGCCTACGCCATTGCAGTATTTTGTCGCGACGAGCCTCATCGTGTCGTGGGTGCACGGCAAGGTTCACCTTTGGTCGTGGGCCGAGGCGTCAACGAAAATTTTCTTGCTTCCGACGCGCTGGCGTTGGCTGGCACCACCGATCAAATTATTTACCTTGAAGACGGCGATGTGGTCGACCTGCAACTGGCCCGTGTCTGGATCATTGATCGCGAAGGGCGTGCGGTAGATCGGGAAGTGCACACCGTACACCTGCATACCGGTGCGGCTGAACTGGGTCCATATCGCCATTACATGCAAAAAGAAATTTTCGAGCAGCCACGCGCCGTTGGCGACACCCTGCAGGATATCGAAAGTATTACACCTGAACTGTTTGGCGACGGAGCGTATAAAGTCTTCAACGAGATCGACAATGTATTGATCCTGGCTTGTGGCACCAGCTACTACGCCGGATTGACCGCACGTTACTGGATAGAGTCCATCGCCAAGATACCGGTCAACGTGGAAATCGCCAGCGAATACCGTTACCGCGACAGCGTGCCCAACCCGCGCAGCTTGGTCGTCACCATTTCTCAGTCGGGTGAAACAGCCGATACCCTGGCTGCGCTCAAGCATGCCCGTGACCTTGGCATGGCGCATACCTTGACCATTTGCAACGTCGCCACCAGCGCCATGGTGCGTGAATGCAAACTGGCCTACATTACCCGCGCCGGTGTGGAAATCGGCGTGGCGTCGACCAAAGCTTTCACTACCCAGTTAACCGCCTTGTTCTTGCTGGCGCTGGCGCTGGCTCAAACCAAAAAGCAAATTACCGAAGAAAAAGAAGTCGATGCCCTGAAAGCCTTGCGCCACCTGCCGGTTGCCATTAGCGCCGTACTGGCCCTGGAGCCGCAAATCATGGCCTGGGCAGACCGCTTCGCCAGCAAGGAACACGCGCTGTTCCTGGGCCGAGGCCTGCACTACCCTATTGCACTGGAAGGGGCGCTGAAGCTAAAGGAAATCAGCTATATACATGCTGAAGCCTACCCCGCAGGTGAACTCAAGCACGGCCCGTTGGCCCTGGTTACCGAAGCCATGCCGGTGGTGACCATTGCGCCGCGTGACGAACTATTGGAAAAGCTGAAGTCCAATATGCAAGAGGTTCATGCGCGTGGAGGAGAGTTGTATGTGTTTGCCGATGCCGATACCAAGATAGGCAGCAGTGATGGGATACATGTAATTCGCATGCCTGAAAACTATGGGAAGTTGTCGCCTATATTGCATACGATACCGCTACAGTTGCTGGCATATCATGCCGCATGCGCAAGGGGAACGGATGTGGATAAACCGCGGAATCTGGCAAAGAGTGTGACGGTGGAATAAGTCCTAAGGTTTTGATGCGAAGTTGTCGGAAGGGAATAAAGTCTGTCGGAAGAGAATAAAGTCTGTCGAACGCTAAGTTCGCGCAAAATCCGTCTATAGATGGAAAAGTTGACTAAAACATCTCTTAACGGGCTTTGTGTCGGTAACGTTATCCTTGCGCTAACGGGGCCGTGTCAATGTGTGTTTCCCGAACGCTTACTGCGCAGCGGCTTCGAGCATAAGCCGCCATGCCCGAACTGAATTAGGGTTGCACGGCGTTTCTCGTTGCGGTTTTATGACTCGACTTAGCCTTTGGCACAAAGTGACCCATCCCGCCTCAGTCTCGTGGCGAACAGAACCCAAGCGCGGCCACCTTATTACCGACAGAGAACCTTGTATCTACACTGAGAGTCCTAGAGGTTTGCGAAAGCACGTACAACCCTTGCACCTCGACTGCGGGGTCCCATTTTGAGTCGCTTGACAAACTGATGACGGTTGAGAATACGTGTTGGGCCTTTGTGTCGGATGACGGCGTTTGTGTAAGGATTTTCCAGGACTGCAAAGTCTTGGCATTCGACTGGTTTATCTGCGACAAGGTATAAGAATAGTCATCTCCAGGCATGACGCCTTCATTGTCATTGATTGTCAGTGTCAACGTATCGTCATCGCTATCGAATTTGAAAAGATGATCTGTTGAACTGTTTCCTTTGCCCGTGTAGCAGCGCGAACCATGGAAAACTGTGCGCCATTCACTTTTTTCTTTGTAGAAATGGAGCACATGAGTGGTGTCATATCGGATTTCTTGGACTTGAGGCTCCTGCTCTTCGAGAGGCGTGTAACACCCGGTTAGCATGGAGGAGGCGACGACAGTAGCGCACAAAAATCTAATCCTCATGTTTCACCCCTCAGTTGCTGGAATTTTTAAAAATCATGTGCGCCCTTGGCACCGATCCGCCGAACGAATTTGGCAACAGTGGCAGATCCCTTAACCCGTGAAAATTTAATTTCAGGTAGGCAGCCTTCCCCGCCGCAACCGCAACATTGCTGCGGCGGATCGAATACTGTCGACAAACCCAGCGCCTCGAAAAAGTATGACCCCGGTAGTGAGTAATCTTCGACCGCTCGGTAATGTGTCTCGTGATGTCTTTGAATTGCGCCCAGCGAAGATGCCGACAATCCTTTCACCTCTTGTGAAACCCACGAAGAGCGGTTCTAGTCTACGCGGCAGAGCATTCGCACTGGTTCGCAATCCGACTCGGCATCGAGGCAGAGGCCAGCACCGCCCACTGGGACTTGAAGCGTCTGATTTACTGCGTTCGCCCTGTAGGTGATGACAAGTACATCCGCCATGTCTCCGAAAGTCCCGGGAGCAAATTCAAGATTGACCAGCAGTTCAAATAAGGGTAGTTTTTAGGTAAGCGCTCCATAAAGCACAGGATTGTCGCCGGCGCCTGAATCGTTCATCGTTCGTCTGTTCATTTTTTCAGGAGCAGGACGACATGAGCAACAAAGGGTATGAATATTGGGCCGCACACGTGGCAGCCATTGCTGATGAAGGCATCGACACCAAGGCGTATGCCCGGCGCGAATCGCTGTCGGTCTCCGCGCTGTACTATTGGCGCCGCCGTATCAAGGCGCAGCAGCACGGTCCGCATCCGCTGGCAGTGGTACCTCAGGACCAAAGGGTCCGGCCGTAAACTATTCATGCCGGTACAGATCAAAAACGCCGCAGCCGAGATGAGCCCGAACATGGCCTGTTGTGTCACGCTCGGTTCGGATCTTCGCCTGGAACTCTCTCAGTTGCGAAGTAAGCATCCGGCCATCACACATTGACGCCCGCTTTCGCGGGCGTTCTTGGTCAATCAAGATGTGGCGGGTTGCCAGTTGTGCGGCAGGAGCTCATCGATTCGGCTGGCTTTGTGCGTGGGCAGGCGCGTGAGCACGTCCTTCAGGTAGGCGTGGGGATCGTGGCCGTTGAGTTTTGCGGTCTGGATCAGCTCAGGGACTACGACGCATCGACTAGGCGCCGGCCCACCGCGCGTGCATAAGGTGTGGGCCACCGCGCGGGCTGTCCAAGCTCTTCGGCAGCGTGAATAGCCCAGTATGGGTCACGCAGCATTGCGCGCCCAAGAAACACCAGATCGGCCCCGCCACTGGCGATAAGGTCTTGGGCTTGTTCTGCTTGCGTGATCTGCCCGACTGCGCCGGCAGCAATACCTGCGCCGGCCCGCACGCGGCGTGCAAAAGGGATCTGCATGCCTGCCCCTTCGGGTGGATGCGAACCGGGAACGATTGCGCCGCTGGAACAAATCACCAGATCCACCCCGAGAGAACGTAAGTCAGCCGCGAGCCGCACGGCATCGTCCAGATCCCAGCCGTCCTCACGCCAATCGGTCATCGATAAGCGAACCGCAAGAGGCAGATCGTCGGGCCATGCGGCCCGCACGCCCGCAGTGATGTCACGCACGAAACGAGTGCGATTCTCGAAGGAGCCGCCACTATCGTCTTGCCGCAGATTAGTCAGCGGCGACAGAAACTGGTGTGCAAGGTAACCATGGCCAAAATGCAGCTCTAGGTAACGGAAACCAGCATCATAAGCAAGCGTTGCAGCGCGCACGAAATCAGTGCTTGTCTGCGCGATGTCACGTTCGCTCATTTCGAGCGGTGCTGCGCTGTGGTCCGAAAAACGCAGGGGTGAGGGTGCTAGAACATCCCAGCCGCCATCCGCCCGTGGCAGTGGCTTGCGGCCTAACCACGGACGCGGCGTGCCGCCCTTGCGTCCGGCATGGGCAATTTGGATTCCGGGGACGCTTCCCTGAGCCTCGATAAAAGCCGTGATAGGGCGTAGCGCATCCGCATGAGCCTGCGACCAAAGACCGAGATCCGCATTGGAAATACGTGCCTGCGGCGACACCGCCGTTGCCTCTGTCACGATCAGGCCAGCGCCACCTATGGCGCGCGCGCCCAGGTGAACCAAATGCCATGGTGTGGCCAGGCCATCTGGTTCACAGGCATACATGCACATCGGCGACAGGCCAATCCGATTGGGCAATGACAGGCCGCGTAAAGAAAGAGGTTCAAAGAGGCTGGTGTGCTGTGTCATGGGAGTCCCTCCAGTACTTGGGGTAATTCGGATACCACGAAATATATTCCATTTTATCATATAATTGCTCTAAAATGGAACAGCTGTTAAAATTTCCTTAACAGGAGCACACAAATCATGACCTACCCGTTTGCCGGCATAACAGTGCTCGACATGACACAAATCTACAATGGCCCGTACGCCACATTCCTGCTAGCGCAGGGCGGGGCCGAGGTCATCAAGATCGAACCCCCCGGTGGCGAGCATTTGCGTAAACGTTCAGGTGCCAGCGGCGCTGCAATGCCGTTCGCCATGCTTAATGCCAACAAGCGCACCATGACGCTGAACCTTAAGTCCGAGCAAGGGCGGGAATTACTGCTGCGCATGGTAGAGCAGGCCGACGTACTGGTAGAAAACTTCGCGCCAGGCGTCATGGAGCGGCTCGGTCTGAGTGAAGACGTATTGAAAAAGGCCAACCCGAAACTGATTTATGCGGCTGGTTCCGGCTACGGCAAGACAGGCCCATATCGCGACTATCCGGCGATGGACTTGACCGTGCAGGCCATGACAGGGGTCATCGACACGACCGGCTACCCCGAAATGCCGCCCGTTAAGTCTGGGCCCGCCATTGCAGACTTCATGGCAGGCATTCATTTGTACGGCGCGATCGCCACGGCCTTGTTCGAGCGCGAACGCACCGGGAATGCCCGGACCGTCGAGGTCTCGATGATGGAAGCCGTATATCCGACACTGGCCTCAAGCCTCGGCCTGTTCTATGGGTCCGGTGACGCGCCGCGTACCGCCAACCGCCATACCGGCATGTCGCTGTGTCCTTATAACGTGTATCCCTCGTCCGATGGATATATCGCGATCATTACGAACAACGAAACGCACTGGCACAACCTTGTGAAAGCGCTGCAAGCACCGCATCTGGCCGAAGACCCACGGTTCCTGACGGTCAAAGAGCGCTGCGCACACATGGATGTCGTGGACGCCACGCTGGGTGAAATCACTGTCACGTATACCAAGTCGGAGCTGTTCGACCGTCTTATCAAATATCGCGTCCCCTGCGCACCGGTTCGCACGCTGGCAGAGGTCGTGAACGATCCCCACCTGCATGAACGCGGTTCGCTGCAATGGATCGACCATCCCGAATACGGTCGTATTGTGGTGCCCACCACGCCACTGCGTTTCGGGGGCGAAGACGCTTCGGTACCCTACAAGCCCAGCGCGAGGCTGGGCGCAGATACCGAGGCTATACTTAGTGAAAAACTATCGCTTGATGCAGCTCAGATAAAGCACCTGCACGCACAACAAGCCATTTAAAGGTAAACGCACGTATGGAAAAACTTCTGGAAGGCCGCGTGGCGCTCGTAACGGGCGCCGGTTCAGGCATAGGCCGGGTAGATGCCGAAGTGCTTGCTTCGCAAGGCGCATCTGTAATCGTCAATGACTTCAATCCAGAGGCGGCAGCGGCGACTGTAGACGCCATCATCGAAGCTGGTGGACACGCCATAGCATGTGCCGGCGACGTCGGCTGCTCCGCTGCCATCACAGATGCCATCAACACAGCCGCACGACAGGTTGGCGACATCGACATACTGGTGAACAACGCCGGAATTGCAGGAAACCGCAGGGCTTTCCACGAAATCGACGACGAACAGCTTGATCGCATGTTTCAGATCCATGTGAAAGGAGCGTGGTACTGCACTCGCGCTGTGCTTGCTGGCATGAAACAAAAACGCCGCGGCAAAATTATCAACACATCGTCCATCCTGGGCATGGCGGGCCGTACGCGGGCCTCGCATTATGCAGGGGCGAAAGCGGCCCTTATTGGCCTGACCAAGGCGTGGGCCAAAGAATTCGCCGAATGGAATATCCAGGTGAACGCCGTTGCACCCGGCCGGATACGCACACCGATTCTGGGTGATTTCGCGAACACTGAAGAATACCGGAACGATTTGCTTGCCAAGGTGCCCCTGCGCCGGCGCGGCGAACCCGAAGAGATCGCATGGCTGGTCGCCTTTCTGGCGTCGCATCAGGCCGACTACATTACAGGCCAGATCATCAGTCCCAACGGCGGTGAAGTGATCTGAATACAACGGTGCCTGTCACACTGCCTGTTTGCCACCATCGACAGGCAAGGTGATGCCGTTGACATAGATGGCAAGATCAGAAGCAAGGAAGACCGCCGGACCGGCGATTTCATCGGCTTGGCCCAGGCGCCCAGCCGGAATGCGCGCCATGAAGTGACCCAGGCGCTCAGGGTCGTTGCGGGTAGAGTCAGTCATTGCTGTTTCGATCACCCCGGGTGCAATCGCATTAATGCGGATGCCATCCTTACCCAAGTCGGCGGCCATGGCCTGGGTAAGCATCTTGACGGCGCCCTTAGAGGGCGAATAACCGACACATCCGGGCAGGCCGGTCAGCGCAGCACCTGAAGCAATGTTGATCACGTTGCCACGCGTGCGGCGCAGCGCCGGCAGGAAAGCGTGCAGTACATTGAAGGTACCGAAATAATTCACTTCCATCAGGCTGCGTACAGCATCAGGTGCTCGTGGGCTGTCCACCCGCTCGCGTATGATCAGGCCGGCATTGTTCACCAGCACATCCAGATCACCGATATCGCTTTCCACCGTAGCCGCCAGACGGATGCAGGCCTGGGCATCAGTGACGTCTAGCGCATAGGTCCAGGCCTGTGCACCGGTTGCTTCAACGTCAGCATGAGTCTTTGCGCATGCCGCTTCGTCCAGGTCGGTGATCACGACACGGGCTCCGGCGTTGGCATAGGCCAAAGCGATGGCACGTCCGATGCCTCTGCCTGCTCCGGTAACTAAAGTGAGTTTATTTTCAAGTAACAGTACTGGCTGCATCGCAAAATTCCTTCTCAGTCACGCCCGTCCGGTGATCAGATGATGCCACTGTCGCGCAGCGCCTGGCGCTGTGCCTCGTCGTATCCCAAGAGTTCCTCCAGCACCTCGTCACTGTGTTGGCCCAGGTCGGGTGGCGGCATTCTGTACTGCACTGGCGTGCTGGACAGGCGGATGGGGTTGGCCAGCATCGGCATGTCACCACGCCGGGGATGCTTCATCCGTATCACCATTTCGCGTTCACGCACCTGCTGGTCGGCGAAGACTTCATGCAATTCGTTCACTGGCCCGCAGGGCACGCCGACCTCGCCTAGCGCGTCGACCCAATGTTGCCTTGGTCGCGACAAAAAAATGGGCTTAAGAATTGCATTGAGTTCGTCTCGGTGGCGAATACGATCCGGATTGTTGATAAAGCGGCTATCGTCCGGAAGATCCGGGCGTCCCAATACTGCGGCAAATTTGTTCCATTGGACCTTATTGCCCACCACAACCATTACTGCACCGTCTTGGCAGTGATACATCTGAGACGGTGCGGCAGTCGGGGACTTGGTGCCGCAACGGGGCACCGGATCGCCTGACACCAGGTAGCCCATTGCCGAATGCGACAGCGCGGCAACTTGTGAGTCGAGCAGCGCCAGGTCGATGTACTGGCCTTCGCCGGAAACGGCATCGCGGTGCTCTAGGGCAGCCAGTATGGCGACGGACGCGTACATGCCGGCCATTAGGTCAGATACGATCAGGCCGACTTTCTGGTGGCCGCCCCCCGGCTCGCCATCTGCATTGCCTGTGACAGCCATTAGCCCGCCCATGCCCTGGAAGATGGAATCGTAACCGGGCTTTTTGCGATACGGGCCCGTTTGCCCGAAGCCGGTGATCGAGCAATAGACCAGGCGCGGATTGTCGTCCCGTAGCGAGTCGTAGGCGAGACCGTAGCGCGCGAGGTCGCCGACCTTATAGTTCTCGATCAGTACATCGCAGGACTTGACCAGGGCTCGGATAATTTCCTGCCCCTCGGGGCGAGAAATATCGACGCTCACCGACTTCTTGTTGCGATTGGCGCTCAGGTAGAACCCGGAGTCCCGCGTGGGTTCTCCTGCATCATCATGCAAGAAAGGCGGGCCGAGGCGGCGAGAGTCGTCGCCTTCGTTGGGACGCTCCACCTTGATCACTTCGGCACCAAGGTCGGCCAGCATCTGCCCGGCCCAGGGACCGGCAAAGACTCTGCTCAAGTCAAGAACTCGAATATGGGAAAGCGCACCAGGGCGCGAAGTTGTTGTATTCATATTGTCACTCACATAGTGCTCATCGGGCGAGCCAGGCGCCATCGACGGGCAACGCCGCGCCATGGATCTCTGCGGCCGCCTCGCTGCACAAAAAAACCGCCAGCGCAGCGACCTGCTCAGGTGAAACAACCCGGCCCGAGGGCATGTTTATCGCAGCAATACGCTGCTGTGCTTCCACGCGGGTGATCTGTTCCTGGTCGGCCAGAAGCTTGGCACTACGGTAAAAAATTCGGGTGGAAACATCTCCGGGGCACACCGCGTTGCAGGTGATGGGCGATGTGGCGGTTTCGAGAGCCACGGCCTTGGTCAGGCCTATCAGCCCGTGCTTGGATGCGACGTAGCTGCTGCGATCCACGCCCCCGGCCAACCCATACACCGATGCAATGTTAACGATACGACCCCAGTTATTCGCGCGCATACCGGGCAGTGCGGTACGAATGAGGTGGAAGGGTGCGTCCAGATTCAGCGCAAGCACCTCGCGCCAGCGCGACGGCGGATGCTCCTCGATGGGACCCTTGTGCTGCGTCCCCGCGTTATTCACCAGGATATCAAGTTGACCGAATTGGTGCACCACCTGTTTGACCAGATCAGAAGCCTCGTCTTCCTGGCGCAAGTCGGCGCCAGCATGGCCTACCGATACTGCGTACTTGGTGGCAAATTCATTGCACAGGCTGGCAATGGCCTCTGGATCGCCAAAACCGTTAAGCATGATGGCACAGCCTTGCGACGCCAAGTTACGCGCCACGGCCAGGCCGATGCCATCGGTGGAGCCGGTGACCAGGGCGACGCGGCCTGTCAGTTCGCCAGGACAGCGCTGTGCCATCAGCGTCCATCCAGATTGATGTTCAGCGGCTCGATGATGGCTTTCCAGGTACGGGTGTGCGCCGTGATCAGTTCACCGAATTCAGCCGGACTGAGGGTCGGAGCCGTCGCACCATCTTGTGCGATACGTGCGCTTACTTCAGGATCACGCAAGGCATCGTTCGTAGCCTGGTTCAAGAGCTTGATCACTTCTTGCGGTGTGCCTGCAGGAGCGAGCAGGCCATACCATGAACCGACCGGCTGCATGCCCGGCATATTCAATTCTGTGAACGTGGGCACATCGGGAGCGGCCTCGGACCGGGTGTCGCCCGTGATTGCAATACCCTTGAGCTTGCCGCTGCGGAACAAAGGTGCAGCGGTGGCGATACCGTCGAAATACAGTTGTACATGGCCGGCCATTAGATCGGTCAGCGCCAGATTTGCACCCCGGTAGGGCACCATATTAAGCTTCAGGCCCGACAGCGAGTTGAACAGTTCACCAACCAGGTGCGTCGAGCTGCCAGGGCCCAATGTGGCCAAGTTCAGCGTGTCGGGCTGGGATTTCCCTAGTGCTATGAGTTCCGCCAGAGTATCTGCCTTGACTGTCGGGTGCGCGGCGAGAACAAAAGGTGTCAGCCCGGCCAAAGCCACCGGCGCAAAGTCGGACGGCTTGTAAGGTAGATTCTTGAACAGAAAGGGATTGGTCGAGATCGTTGTAGTCACCGCCATAAGCAGCGTATATCCGTCCGGTGCGGAGTCCGCCACCACTTTTGCACCGATCATCGTCGAGGCTCCCGCCTTGTTTTCCACGATCACCGGTTGGCCCAGTTGTTGCGACACTTTTTGCCCTACCAGGCGCGCGACAATGTCTGTAAAGCCTCCGGGAGCGTAAGGAACGACGATACGGATCGGTTTGTTCGGGAAGGTGTCAGCGCTAGCAGGCCCTGACACTCCTATGACGCCGAGGGCCGCAATTGCCATGATGGCCATGCGGCGAGTTATACCGCGTTTCTTTTTTTCGTTCACGAAAGTCTCCTGGATTAAGCGGATCTGGCCACTCCCTGTGGCGCTGTTAAATGCGAATGGAACAAGTTCCATTTTGCTTTTTGAAAACAACTTCTGTCAAACCTTATTTCTTGGTACTTACTTCAGTCCTGTTTTTGGTCTTGTGTTAGTGCTGCGTTCAGAAAGGCATACAACGGATCCTGCGGCATACGGGCGCCATTGGGTTGGCGCTTTGCGAAAAGGATCGCATTATCTTGGGCCAGTTCGGGGCGCACGCGCTCTTCGATCCAGTCGTAAACGACGGTGCGATCTGCCACCCGCCACTGATCTTGACGCTTTTCGAATCGATCAAGATACCGTCCGCACAAGAACGTTTCGAGGGCAGGAGTTGCGGCATTGGCCTGCAGCGCGAGGAAACTGCTTTCCACCGCAGCAGTGTTGCCATGTAGCTCGATTAGGATGTTCGAAATCTGATGAATGCCTCGCCCCCCGGAGCGCAGACGGGGTAGCGCCTGAGCCATAAAGCCTTCGGCGCTGCCAACGTAAGCCCCATGCCGGTCGTGCGCATCGGGCCAATATGCGGAACGCAGAGCGTCTTCATCGGCGCGATCAACGCCGCGACAGTATCGGTAGAGACACTCGCGAATGGCTTCTTTATCGTGCAGGGCCATTAACATGGCTTGACAGGCGTATTTCATAGTACGAGAATATACCCTCAAAACGGAACAACGTCCATCTAGTGGATTATACTAATCTAACTCCAGCGAGGCCTTCATGACCCCTGATTACGCAAGCTATCAATACCTGGACATCCAGTGCAACGATGGCATCGCCACTCTTACCCTGAACCAGCCGGACAACCGGAATGCCATCCATGCTGAAATGCATGCCGAACTGGAACGCGTTTGGCTGGATCTGCAGGCCGATAAGCAGGTGAACGTCATCGTGCTGACTGGCGCCGGGGCAAAGTTCTCGGCCGGTGGCGATATCAAACGCATGGTCAGTCGCTACGGCACAGAAGAAGCATGGCAGTTTTCACTCAATACGCCCGCGTCGACCAAACGTCTGTTCCAGAACATCCTGGAAGTAGAAAAGCCGATTATCGCGGCAATCAACGGTGATGCAGTGGGGCTGGGCGCCACCCTGGCATTGTTCGCAGATTCGACCGTGATTTCAGACAGCGCCAAATTCGGCGACTCGCATGTCAAGGTGGGTTTGGTCGCCGGCGATGGCGGCGCAGTGATCTGGCCTATTCTGGTAGGGCCCAACCGTGCCAAGGAATTTCTCATGCGCGGCAAGCTCGTGAGCGGCACCGAAGCTCAGGCCATGGGTCTCATCAACCATGCCGTGCCGACGGTTCAAGTTCTGGAAGCGGCAATGGAAATCGCCCGCGAACTTAATGCCCTTCCCCCGCTGGCCGTGCGCTGGACCAAATTGTCAGTGAATAAGTGGATCAAACAACAACTGAATCTGATCCTGGATGCGTCGATCGCCTACGAGATGCTGTCCATCAATTCGCGCGATCACCACGAAGCGGCAAAGGCCTTCCTGGAAAAACGTCCGCCCGTGTTCAAAGGCGTGTGAGGCCGTCATGAATGAACAAGCGTCCCCCAAAGACTGGAACGCCCTCGACGACGAGGAGTTCCGTCGCATCGCAGCAGACTTCTTTGCACAGAACGTGCCGCAGCACCTCACTCACCTAAGCCGCAGGCCCCGCTGGGCCGAAGTGAAAGACTGGTATCTGACGCTGTCCCACCACGGCTGGCTTACACCCAGCTGGCCCCAGGAATGGGGTGGTATGGGGTTGACGCAGTCAAAAATTCTGGTTTACCTGGAAGAACTGGAACGCAGCGGAGCGCCGCGCCTGATGGATCAGGGCCTGATGAACATCGGCCCGTTGTTGATTGCACGCGGCACCGATGAACAGCGCCGTAATTTTCTGCCAAAAATCCTATCCGGAGAGCACACCTGGTGCCAGGGTTACTCTGAACCAAGCGCCGGCTCGGACTTGGCCAGCCTGCGTACCGAGGCGCGCATCGAAGGTGATGAATTCATCATCAATGGCCAAAAAATCTGGACTAGCGTCGCCTTCGACGCTACGCACATGTTTGCGCTGGTTCGCACTGATAAAACCGTAAAGAAACAGGCTGGCATCAGCTTCGTCATGATCGACATGCGGCAACCAGGCGTCACCGTCCGGCCCATCCTCAACATTGCCGGCCACGAAGAACTATGCGAAGTCTTCCTCGACAATGTCCGCACGCCAGTAGCCAATATGGTTGGCGAACTGAACGAAGGCTGGGGCGTGGCCAAGGCGCTGCTCGGCTTCGAGCGCATCTGGTCTGGTTCGCCGCGCCAATCCATGCTCGCGCTGCTACGCCTGCGAAAACTGGCCCAGGCCTGCGGCAAAATGGACGACCCCGCCTTTGTCGACAAGCTCACCCAGGTCACGCTGGACGTGCTCGACGCTGCTTCCGCCTACGAGCGATTCGCGCAAATCATGCGCACCGGGGGCAGCTTCGGCTTCGAAGTCTCAGTGCTCAAAATCTGGGCTACAGAAACCAGCCAGCGAGTCACCGAACTGATGGTGGAAGCCGCAGGAGACCTGGGCGCCCTCAGTGGTGATGTCGATATCAACGGCGAAGCCATAGATATCCTTTATCCCTTCCTTGAGTACCGCGCCTTCACGATCTATGGCGGGTCCAGTCAGGTGCAACGCAATATACTGGCCAAGAACGTTTTGGATCTTCCTTTGTGAGAATAGCCATGCAGGAAAACTCCCTCTCCGACACCCGGCTGCAGCTTGAAATGCTGCGCGAAAGCGCGGTCGATTTTGTCGCCCGCAATACCGACCTGAAGCGTCTGCGGGAGCGTCGCAATACGCTACCCGGTTATGACCCCGATCACTTGCGCCATATGGCGGAACTGGGCTGGCTGGGCATCATGATTCCCGAAGAGCATGGTGGCCTTGGCCTCGGTTTTGCCGAATTGACTGTGGTACTGCAGGAACTGGGCAAAGGCCTCATGGCAGATCCCCTGGCATCCATCGCGTTCGCTACCCGCGTGCTGCATCTGGGCTCCAATACCGACCTCCAACAACAGCTGCTCCCGCAGGTGGTCGATGCAAAGATGCTGCCTTGCGTTGCATGGCAGGAAGGTCTGGGTAACATCGACCCCAGTGTGATCAACACCCGCGCCGACGTCGACGGAACCGACATACTGCTGACAGGTACCAAGCGTTTCGTCGCGGGGGCAGCCGGCGCAAGCGGCTTTGTAGTCAGCGCGCGCAGCGACTCGGGCTGTGGCCTGTATTGGGTAGATGCGCAGGTGCCCGGCCTGACAGTCGAACACGAGCAGCGCGCCGACGGAACACCCAGCGGCTTGTTGCGTTTCGACAAGGTGCGTATCGCACCACAATACGTGGTGAGCACGGCGGGCTCCAATGGCCTTGCTGCAATTGAGCGTGCCCTGGACGAAGCCGCCACTTTGGCAGGTGCCGAAATGCTTGGCGTGAGCGAGGCAGCGCTACAACTGGCCCTGAACTATATGCGTACGCGGGTTCAGTTCGGCAAACCGATAGGTAGCTTCCAGGCCTTGCAGCACAAGGCAACCGACTTGTACGTGCAGCAGGAACTGATGCGCGCCGTGCTGGGTGATGCGGTGCACACGCTCGATGATACCAACGCATCAACGACCGAGCGTGCCTTTGTGGCAAGCCGCTACAAGGCACGTGCCAGCGACGCCGGCTTGCGAATTACACGCGAAGTCATCCAGCTACATGGCGCCATCGGCTTCACCGAAGAATACGATGCGGGGCTATACCTTAAACGAGCGCTCGTGCTGTCGGCCTGGCTGGGCAATGCAACTGCGCATCGTCGCCGGTTTGCTGCGCTACAGCAGAAAACTGAGGTATAGTAGTTGATTGGCCTAAAATGTGGGCCTGGAGAAATTTGTACATGATTCGTGCCGTTGCGCGTGCCTTAGCTGTTTTCGATGCTTACGATAACGATCACCTGAGCCTGTCGCTACAGGATATCGCCAAACGCATCGGAATGCCCAAGACAACGACATTCCGCTTGGTCAACACACTGGAACGCGCCGGCTTCCTGATGCGCATGGACAGCCAGCAGTACTGCCTGTCGCTCAAGCTGGCGCGACTGGGCGGGCTGGTGCGCAGCACACTCAGCATCAGCGAGATCGCGCGGCCGGTCATGCAGCAGGTTAACGAACAAACCTCCGAGACCATCTCGCTCAACGTCATCGTGGGCAATGACCGCATGGTGCTAGAGGTAGTGGATACCCCGTCACCTTTGATGTCCATGGTGCGTCCGGGCCAGAATATGCCATTGAATCTGAGCGCCAGCAGCGGCGTCCTGCTTGCTCACATGGAGCCAGAAGAACTGGAACGGGTGCTTAAGGTCATCATAACCGAGCCCACCTTCGACCGCGCCGCCCTAGACCGGGAATTAGCCCACGTTCGTCAGCAAGGCTATGCCATCTCGCATGGGCAACGTGTACCTGGTCTCACGGCCATTGCGGTGCCTATCTTCGACATCCACGACAACGTGCGCCATTGCCTGGCACTGACCGGCCCCAGCATCCGGGTGGATGTACGCGGCGACGCATTGGCCGACATCATGATCGCTGCGGGCCGCAATATTTCTTCGCGTCTGGGTGCCAGCCCCGAACATTCGGTCGACATGAAACTGTTGATGGGCGATGCGGCCAAGAATACATCGATACCAGCCAGAAAAAAGCCGGTCGCCAAAAAGGTAGCGGCCAAAAAAAGAACAGAGGCAAGCGCGACGGAATAGCCGCTGGTCTGCTACCCCAGCGGAATACCAACAATCAGGCGGGGGATGCCCCGCTGCTTAGCTCCTTGAAGGTACGGCCTTCTTCGGCCAGCTTCTTAAGTAACGGAGCGGGCGTCCAGAACACACCATGTTGCTCGTGGAATGTGCAGATGCGTTCATATACCTTATCCAGGCCTATTGTGTCGGCATAAAACATGGGGCCACCAAGCCAGGCGGGAAAACCGTAGCCGTTCACATAAATCAGGTCGATGTCTGAGGATCGCTGCACGATGCTTTCCTCGAGTACCTTCGCGCCTTCGTTCACCAGCGCGTAAATACAGCGCTCGACGATGTGCGCGTCATCAATTTCACGGCGCTCGACACCTGCCTCGCGGGCGCAGTCCTCGATCACTTTCTGTACGATGGGATCAGGAATTGGCGTGCGATTGCCCTCTTCGTAGCGGTAGAAACCCGCTCCGGTCTTCTGGCCGAAGCGGCCAAGTTCACATAGTTGATCGGCCACCTTGGAATAGCGCAGATGTGACGGACGCGTAGCAGCCTGCCGCTTGCGACTTGACCAGCTGATGTCCAGGCCTGCCAGGTCAGACATTGCAAAGCGGCCCATGGCCAGACCGAATTTCTTGAGGGCGTCATCGACTTGCTGCGGCGTTGTACCTTCCTCGAGCAGGAACTCGGCTTCGCGCGCATACTGCGCAACCATTCGATTGCCAACAAAACCATCGCACACGCCCACCAGCACCGGCAGCTTGCCGATCTTGCGTGCGATGGCCATCGAAGCCACGATTACCTCAGGCGCGGTGAGCTTGCCCCGCACAACCTCAATCAGCCGCATCACGTTGGCAGGGCTGAAAAAGTGCAGACCGATCACTGAGGTCGGACGCGTGGTGACGGCCGCGATCTCATTCACGTCAAGGCGGGAGGTGTTGGTGGCCAGGATCGCGTCGGCCTTACAAAGGGCATCAAGTTTGCGGAACAAGGTCTTCTTGATGTCCATGTCTTCGAACACGGCCTCAATCACCATATCGACGTCGGCCAAACGTTCGAACTCTAGCGTCGGCTCTATGCGGGCGATGCGGCGTTCCGCTTCCTCGGGCGCCAGCCTGCCCCTGGAGACGGTACGTTCGTAGTTCTTGCGGATGATGGCCAGACCCCTATCCAGCGCCTCTTGTTTCGCCTCGAGAAGGATGACCGCAATACCGGCATTCGCAAAACTCATGGCAATCCCACTGCCCATGGTGCCGGCACCGATCACGGCCACGGTGCGCACGTCGGCGACGGGTGTATTGGCCGGAATACCGGCGATTTTTGCAGCGGCGCGTTCAGCCAGGAACAAGTGACGCAATGCTTTGGATTGCGTGCCATTGACCAGCACGTCAAAACGCTCTCGCTCAAACTTCATGCCTTCGTCAAAGGGCTTGGTGACTGCTGCTTCGATGCAGGCGAGACACTCCAGCGGCGCTGGCAGCCCTTTTTGGGTGGCGGCGATTTTCTCGTGCTGGTTCTTGAACCAGTTTGCCTCGATCGGAGGCTGGGCCTGGCGGCGGGAGACTACCGGATGTTCGTCGCGCGTGCTGACACGAGCAGCGAAATGTAGGGCGGCCGGTAGCAGTTCGCCAGTAGCGACCTCGTCTACCAGACCCATTTCAAGGGCTTCTGCTGCGCCCACGGGATTGCCTTCGATAATCATGCGCAGCGCGGCTTCGACGCCGGTCAGGCGCGGCAAGCGCTGCGTGCCGCCGCCACCGGGCAGCAAGCCCAGCTTTACTTCAGGCAGCCCCAGCTTTGCGCTCTGATGTGCGATACGGTAATGACAGCCCATAGCGAACTCGAGACCCAGGCCCAGCGCGTAGCCATGAATGGCAGCGATCACCGGTTTACGGGATTCTTCGATCTTCTTGATGATGGTGCGCGAGCTTGGCTCGGCCCGCGACGCAGGCGTGTTGAAGGCCTTGACATCCGCGCCGCCGCAAAAAAGCTTGCCGGCTCCCATGATTACAATGGAATGCACATGCGGATCGGCCCAGGAGGCTTCTAGGGACTCCATCAAGTCCAGGCGCACGGCGTGGCCCATGGCATTCACGGGCGGGTTATTCAACGTGATGACAGCAGTGCCGTCATAGACTGAGTAATTTTCACTTTTCATGGCGTTTATTTCCCTTTCTAGTGTATGGTAGTCTATAGTGTGGAATGCATTCCGTCAAACGAAACTTGCGTGGCGCGCCTGTCCTGGTGCGCTGCTTTCAATGGGGAAAAACTTCCATGAGCAGCATCGATATCGAACAACGTGGCGAGGTCACCGTAGTCACCATGAACAATCCGGTCGGCAAGAACGCGCTGGATCTTAAGATGCGACAGGCTCTGCTTGCCGCCTTCAGCAAACTGGCCGACGACGACTCTGCGCGCGCTGTGGTGCTCACCGGCGCCGGCGATGCGTTCTGCGCAGGCGCCGATGTGGGCAAAATGGGGGGGCGTGGTCTGGCGGGATCCCGCCAGCGCATGAAAATCATGCACGCCATGGTTCGCGCGGTTCATGGTCTTGATAAGCCCGTGGTTGCAGCGGTACGCGGCCCGGCGGTAGGTATCGGCTTCAGTCTGGCCATGGCATGCGACGTCGTGATCGCCTCGCCCGGAGCCAACTTTGCACAGGTTTTCAGCAAGGTGGGCCTCGCACCTGACGGCGGGGCGATCTGGTTTCTGGCCAGGCAAATGGGCCACGCGCGTGCAAAGGAACTGGTGTACAGTGCACGCAGGGTTACCGGCGAGGAAGCCGGTGTATTGGGCCTGGTTCAGCATCTGGTGCCGGATGAAACCGTGCTGGACGAGGCACTGGCGCTGGCAAGCCGGTATGCCCAGGGCCCTGGACTCGCGATAGCGATGGCCAAGCAATTGTTCGCTCATTGCGTCTCGCCAAGCCTGGAAGAGTTCCTGCAGATGGAGCTGCTTGTAGGGCCGCAGCTATCCCAGACTGATGACCACGCAGAGGGCCGCACAGCCTTTCTGGAAAAACGTCCGCCGCGGTTCACCGGACAGTGAATCAGTGTGTGCTGCGGCGGACCGCAGCACAGCAGCATCAGAGTGTGCTGGCTGTTCCCAGCACCACCGTGCTCTGGCTGGACAGCACGCCGCCGTTGCCATGGGCAATTGCAGTCTCGCAATCTTCGACCTGGCGCTGGCCGCATTCGCCCCGCAATTGACGCACTGCCTCAATAAGGACGAACAGGCCGTACATGCCAGGGTGGCAATATGACAGACCGCCGCCGTTGGTGTTGACCGCTAGCCGGCCACCCGGAGCGATCGCTCCGTCAGTCACAAAGCGCCCACCTTCCCCTTTAGGGCAGAAACCCAGGTCTTCCAGGAACAACAGCGTCGTGATTGTAAACGCGTCGTACACCTCTACCACATCAATGTCCTGCGGCTTCAGGCCGGCCATCGCATAGGCCTGGGCGCCCGAGCGTGCGGCGCCGGTGAGTGTGAGGTCGGGCATGCTGCTGATGTTCTGATGGCTGATGGTCTCGCCAACCCCAAGTACAAAAGCCGGCGGCTTGCGCAGGGTCTTGGCGCGTGCTGCACTGGTCATCACCAGCGCACCGCCACCGTCGGTCACCAGGCAGCAGTCGCGCACCGTCAAGGGGTGACTCACCATGCGCGACGCCAATACCTGCTCTACAGTCAGGGGCTCTTTTTCCCAGGCGACAGGGTTGAGCAGCGCCCACTGGCGTGCAGCCACTGCGATCTGCGCAAGCTGCTCGCACGTCGTGCCGTATTGATGCATATGCCGTGAAGCCGCCAGGGCATAGGCGCTCGCCGGCATGATGGGGCGAAAAGGAGTCTCGTAGGGCTCGTACACGCGTGGCGCTGTATTCTTGCGCCCGGCGCTGCGCTGCGTGCTACCGTAGGCAATGACAGCGACTTCGCACAAGCCCAGCTCGATGGCCGCCTGCGCATGCGCCACGTGCGACATGAAGGACGAACCGCCCATCATGGTGCAGTCTTGGTAGCGCGGCGCGAGACCCAGATATTCACATAAGGCTGTACTGGGCATACGGCTCTGGCCGGCGGCGGCAAACACGCCGTCGACATCTGCCAGCGTCAGCCCGCAATCATCCAGAGCGCGGTGTACTCCCTGTGCCATTAGGTCAATGACGCTCATGCCTGCGGCGACTTCACCGATATCGGATTCCGCAACGCCTACGATAGCGGCCGAACCGCGTTTCAGGGTGGTATTCATGTATTTGGCTCCGCAGCATCGAACACAGGATAAGGGCCTTCGTCATTATCGGCCGGATGTATACGCACTTTCACACGCATGCCGATAGCTACCTGCTCGGGCGGAATGGAATCGACCCGGCTCATAAGGCGAAAGCCTTCGTCCATATCGATCAGTGCCACGTTATAGGCGGGTACGCCCCTGGGCGAGATGTAGGTGGTGGCGTAGACGGTACCCAGCCCGGCGCTGACGGCCCAGCTCAGCTCGCCCTGGTAGCCGGCAGGCGCAGCCACACGAGGATAAAACAAGGCTCGGCCGCTTTCATCAACCTGGTAGGCCAGCTTGCCCTGCGACAGGTAGCTGCGGTACTGCTCCAGAGGAGAAGTGGCCAAGCGATCTGCCACATTCGGGAAAGGTTCATTCATATTCGTGACCTTGTAATGAGTGCGTCGACAGCGATGATTCTATCGCGGGCGCAGATAAGAGGGTTGACGTCCAGTTCGGCAATGTGCTCGGCCTGGTCGGCAGCCAGTTCAGAAATACGGACAATGACTTCGGCAAGTCGATCCCGGTCTACTGGCGGCGCACCGCGAAAACCGTCCAGCACCCCTTGCGCTTTCAGTTCGTCCAGCATCTTGCGTGCTTCCCGTTGATCCACAGGCGCAAGCCGTATGGAGACGTCTTTCAGCAGCTCGACGAAAATGCCGCCCAGGCCTACGACCACCATCGGCCCGAACTGTGGGTCGATGCGTGCGCCCACCATGATCTCGGCCCCTTGGGGCACCATGGGCTGAACCAGCACACCGGAAATCTTGGCAGGCGGCGACACCGCCTGTGCATTGCGCATCACTTCGGTGAAGGCGTGTCGTACTTCGTCTTCTGTTTTGAGGTTTAGTCGGATTACGCCAGCCTCGGTCTTGTGCGGAATGTCCGGCGACTCGACCTTCATCACCACAGGCAGGCCGACTTCCCGCGCGGCCGCGACAGCTTCGTCGGCTGAATGCGTCAGTATCTCGCGCACCACCGGCACGTCATACAGGGCCAACACGGCCTTGCCTTCACGCTCGGTGAGTACGGCGTTCGGTGATGCCGCAAGCAGGTTCGCGGCATGCTCGCGCACCGACGCGGGCGCCAGCCGCCCGGGCGAGCCGCCACTGTAATCGCGGAGCCAGTCTGCGCGCTTGTGCCAGGCTGCCAGTGCCGCCATGCAGTGGTTCATGGAGCGGAAAGTAGCCACATGAGGATGCTGTTCACTCTCAATCGCTCCCGGCCCCTCAAGGTGCTGGGTCATCCAGACGTTACAGGCAATTTTGCCGTGCTCTGCGGCTGCCTTGCCAAGGATCTCGATACGGGCCGTGGCGGGCCCATATGCGTAGGTATGCGGCACCACCAAGGCGCCGTATTGAGAATCGGCCATCAGCGCTTCGAAGCAATCATGCAACTGCTTGGGCGTCGATAGCACTTGTGCCGTCATGTCGCAGGGGTTGCCCGGCGCACCGTATTCGGGGATCAGTTGCTCAAGCACCGCCATCGTGGCCGGGGTAGGGTGGGGCAGATCCACCCCATGCACTTCCGCTTTGTCGGCTAGCAGGATACAGGCACCGCCCGAAACAGCCGCAACCGCGACACCGCGAGCCGCGGGCGGTGGCGCTTTGGCAAAGAAAGAAGTGGTGTTCAGCAGCGCTTCCAGCTCGTCAACCATCACCACGCCGGCCTGCTCGAACGCGGCGCGGTAAGCGGCATGCGACCCGGCCACTGAACCGGTGTGCGACACGGCAGCCTGAGCGCCGCGCACGCTGGTGCCCAGCTTGTGAACCACTAAAGGTTTGCCGGCTTCGCGGCACAAGTCAGCGGCAGCCAGGAACCGCGAAGGATCCGCCATGCCTTCGAACACGCAGGCTATCGCCTTGCAGCCAGGGTCGCCGGCAAGGTAGGCGACCTGATCGGCGACGTCGACATCACTGGCGTTGCCACAAGTCAGCATATGGCTCAGCGAGAGCCCGTGTTCCTGGGCCTGGGCCAAGGCAGCGCCTACGGCACCCGACTGACTTACCAGTCCGACGGCGCCTAGCTGCGGCGCACCTTTGTACGAAGCCGTGCCGAAAGTTCCTACCACCCCCAACCCGTAATTCATGAACCCGACACAGTTGGGGCCAAGCAGACGCATATCAGCCGCCCGCGCAATTTCCAACAGACGTTGCTGCTGCGCAACCCGTTCGGGTATCGATGTTTCCGCGAAACCGGAAGAAAATACCACCACGCCACCGACTCCGCGTTGCGCACACTCGGTGACAATCGCCTCGACGGCGTCGCGCGGCACGGCAATGAAAACACAATCCGGTGTTTCCGGTAGAGCCGCAACGGAAGGGTAGCAGGGCTGACCATCAATGGACTCATACTTGGCATTGACCCTGTAAACGGGGCCGGCAAAGCGCCCCGGCCCGGCGATATTGGTGTAGGTAAGGGAGCCGAAAGCACCGAGATTGGCAGAAACACCGACCACAGCGATGCTGCGAGGCGAAAAAGTGCGCGACATCTGCTCGCGACGGTACAGAGAACGGGATGCGATGACAGTCATGTGCTCGAGCCTGGATATTGATTAGAGTTTTAGATTAAATTCCGCCGGATGGAACAGAGATCATTATTATGGTGAAGCAATCGGTCTGTCAAGTAAAATTCCGCTTGACGAAACAAGTTCCATTTGACAAAATTAACACTGACCTTTCAAGTTTATCAATGAGACGCCATGAGCACAGACAGCTGGGAGCTTTCCGAAGAGCTCCGTCAAATACAAGATACCGTGAACCGCTTCATGAATGCGGAAGTTAAACCCGCCGAAGACAAGCTGCCTCACGATGCCTATGAACTACCCGCCAACGTGCTGGGAAATTTACAAGCCAAGGCACGCGAAATCGGCCTTTGGTGTGTACGCTCCCCGGAGGAATACGGGGGCGCGGGCCTTAACCAACTGGGGCAGGCAATCGTCGCGGAAGAAGCTGCTAAGTGCCGCATGGGCGCCTATGTGCCCGCCTGCGGTGTCTTCGGCGCTGATCCACCCAACGCTATATGGCTGGGCTCTCAAGACCAGATCGAACGCTATGGCGTACCCGGTATCAAGCAGGGCAAAAAGGTTTATTTCGCCATCAGCGAAGCGTCCGGCGGAGCCGACCCGGCCCGTTCTATCCGGGCCCGCGCCGTGCGCAAAGGCGACAAGTACATCCTCAACGGCAGCAAGATGTGGATCACCGGTGCTGAAGGTGCCGACTGGGGTATCGTCTTCGCTCGTACCGGCGAACAAGGCGACCGCGGTGGCATTACTGCCTTCATTGTCAACGGAAGCCCCGCAGGCATGAGCCTCCAAAAGATCCCGGTGATTCGCTCCTATGCACCCTACGAGATCACCTTCAAAGACGTGGAAATACCCGTAGAAGACCGCTTGGGCGAAGAAGGCCAAGGTTTTGCGATCTGCGAAAAATGGCTCATCGAAGGCCGCATCCCTTATGCCGCAGGCACAATCGGCATCGCGCAAGCCGCACTGGAAATCGCAATCGACTGGGCCAAGGAACGTGAAACTTTCCGAACACGGCTGGCCGACAAGCAGGCCATCCAGTGGATGATCGCCGACAGCGACATCGAACTGCGTGCCGCGCGCCTGCTGACGTGGCAGGCCGCCTGGATCGCTGATCTTGGTCGTGGCGACCTGAAAGTGGCTTCGTCCATCGCCAAGCTCACCGCCACCGAAACCGCTGGCCGGGTCGTAGACCGCGCCATACAGATCCTGGGCGGCCTGGGTGTCTCGCAGGAAATGCCGCTCGAGCGCTGGTACCGCGAACTGCGCATCAAGCGTATCGGTGAAGGGCCGTCGGAAGTACACCGCATGGTGCTGGCACGCCATCTTCTTGGAACGCGTTAATCGTCCGGAGAACCTTATGTCCATTGATCTCGACCTACTCGACGGCGGCATTGCTGTTATCACCATTAATCGGCCAGAAAAACGCAATGCGCTTGACGCCGAACACTACCAGGCGTTGTCGGACGCCTGGACTCGGGTAAGGGACGACGACGCCATCCGGGTCGCGATCGTCACCGGTGCCGGAGACCGCGTCTTCAGCGCCGGTGCGGACTTGAAGTCCTGGATCGGACGCAAGGTGCCGCTTTCCGACCTATGGCAAACACAAAAAGGCATGTTGCTCAATCGCGGGTTACAGGTGTATAAGCCAGTCATTGCAGCGATCAATGGGCATTGCCTGGCCGGTGGCATGACGCTGATGCTGGCCACTGACCTGCGGGTAACCGCCGACCATGCCACCTTCGCACTCAGCGAGGTCAAGCGCGGCATTATTCCGGCCAACGGCGGTACCCAGCGCTTACCTGCACAGCTTCCCCATGCAATCGCCATGGAAATGCTGCTGATCGGCGATGCGATCGACGCACAGAAGGCGGCTCACTGGGGCCTGGTCAATAGGGTCGTGCCAGCCGAAAAGCTAATGGAAACCGCAGTCGAAATGGCCCGCCGTGTGGCCGACAATGCGCCGCTGGCGGTGCAAGCAATCAAGGAGCTGGCACTACACGGCCAGCAAGAGAGCCTGGCTGCGGGACTGCGCTTCGAGCAATTAATACAGAATATTTTGCAACGCACGGAAGATGCCGCCGAGGGCCGTCTGGCATTCGGCGAGAAACGTCCGCCGCGCTTTACAGGGAATTGAACATGAGCCTGAGCGAACGCTATGTCATCGCCGGGATAGGCCACACGGCTTTCGGCAAGCTGCCAGGTCGCGATACCATCTTCCTCAACGTCGAAGCCTGCCGCAACGCGCTGGCCGACGCAGCCGTCGATAAATCGCTGGTCGACGCCGTCTTTGTGAAAGTACCGACTTCAGCCCACCAGTTCATGTATGGCCAGAAGGTTGCCGAAGCACTGGGCATTACGCCGCGTATTGGCGGGGCCTGGGATCAGGGCGGCGCCGCCAACATCACGCTGCTGTCCTTCGCGATTATGGCCATCGAGGCAGGGCAGTGCGACGTGGCGCTAGTGTGCTACGCCGACAACCCGCGTTCCGGCAATCGGGCGGTATACGGTCGCTCGCGCGGTGATGATGCGGTCTACGGCTGGTTGTCCACCGCTGCGGGCTACGGCATGATCCATCGGCGCCACATGATCGAATACGGCACGCAAGCCCAGGATTTCGCTGCCGTCGCCATGGCCAGTCGCAAACACGGTGCAGGCAACCCAGACGCGCAGTTGCGTTCACCCCTGGATCTGGACAAGTACATGGCCTCGCCCTGGGTGGTGGATCCGCTGCGCAGAGACGACTGCGCGCTGGTGTCCGACGGTGGCGCGGCCCTGGTAGTCATGAGCGCCAAGCGGGCACGCGAGCTCGGGGTGCCCGAGCCCGTGCCTGTACTCGGTTTCGGTCATGGCCAGACCTCGTTTGAGCTGCCGCAACGTGCCACGCTGACTTCCACCGAAGCTGCCCGTGCGGCACACACTGCTTTTCAGATGGCCGGAGCCAAACCGAAGGACGTCGATGTCGCACAACTGTATGACTGCTTCACTGTCACAGTTTTAATGACACTGGAAGACTATGGATTCTGCCGGAAGGGCGAATCCGGCGCATTTGTACGCGACGGTGCGATCGAGCATGGTGGGCACCTGCCAGTCAACACCAGTGGCGGCCTGCTATCCGAGACCGGTATGCCGGGCCTGCAGTTGATCATGGAAGGAGTGCGTCAGATGCGAGGCACAGCTCGCCTGCAAGTGCCTGGCGCGAAGCTGTGCGTGGTGAGCAACCAGGGCGGCACCATGCACACGCATGGAACGCTCCTACTAGGAAATTGACATGAACATGCCAAAGCCTGAAATAACGGAACTAAGTCAGCCTTACTGGGACGCGCTGCATGACGGCCACCTGACATTTCAGCGTTGCAGCTGTGGCCATGCTTGGCTGCCTGCACGCACCCACTGCCCAGAATGTCTGAAACCCGAACCGCGCTGGGAGCGTGCCAGCGGCAAAGGAACCTTGATCAGTTGGGTGATCTATCATGTGGCGTATCATCCGGCCTTCGCCAGCCGTCTGCCTTACAACGTCGCGCTGGTGCAACTGGATGAAGGCCCGCGTCTACTCACGAACATTGTCGACGACAATGAAGCGTTAGTCGCCAATGCTCACGTCAAACTGAAAATTGAGCAAGAAGCAGGCACTGCACTGGCGCGGTTTCAACTTATCCGACCACTACCTGAGCCTACTATCGACCATGCGTGAAGCCATTTTCGTTTCTACTGCCCGTACACCCATGGCCAAAGCACACCGGGGTGAATTCAACATTACGCCCGGGGCCTCTTTGGCGGCCTTTGCTGTGCGTGCGGCGGTCGAGCGCGCCGGCATTGATCCGGCCCTAATCGATGATGTAATTATGGGCTGCGGCAATCCTGAGGGTCGGATGGCACGCAATATTGGCCGCCAAACTGCTATCCGTGCAGGTCTTCCCATCACTGTGTCAGGAACCACCGTCAGTCGTTTTTGCGCCTCTGGCCTACAGGCCATTGCGGATGCTGCCTCTCGTATCGTGATGGATGGCGAAGCCGTAGTCGTTGCCGGTGGCGTAGAAAGCATTTCTGGCCTGAAGGCGCCGACTCCCGGAATCGAGGGCGGTTTCGATCCCTGGGTCATGACATATAAGCCGGATTTTTACATGGCCATGATCGACACTGCTGACCTAGTTGCACAGCGTTATGGTATAAGCCGCGAAGCACAAGATCAGTTTTCTCATCAAAGCCAGCAACGTACCCAAGAAGCGCAGGAAGCCGGTCGTTTTCGCGACGAAATTGTTCCTGTCACTACCACAATGGCTGTAACTGACAAAGCCACCGGCGCAGTGAGCCAGCAAGAAATCACGCTCGATCGCGATACCTGTAATCGGCTGGGAACTACATACGAGACACTGGCGGCATTAAAGCCGGTAAAGGGCGCTGACAAGTTCATCACGGCGGGCAACGCCTCTCAACTATCTGATGGTGCTGCTGCATGCGTGATGATGGAGGCTCGTGCGGCCGAGCGTGCCAATCTAACCGCACTGGGCGCGTTTCGAGGTTTCACGGTAGCCGGTTGTGAACCCGATGAAATGGGAATCGGTCCTGTGTTGGCAGTACCTAAGCTACTGATGCGCCATGGCCTCAAGATTGATGACATCGGTCTGTGGGAATTGAACGAGGCTTTCGCCTCCCAAGCAATCTACTGCCGTGACCAGTTGGGCATCCCGAACGAATTACTTAATGTAAATGGGGGATCAATCGCGATAGGTCATCCCTTTGGCATGACGGGTGCGCGTTTGGCTGGCCATGTCCTGCTGGAAGGCCGGCGTCGTGGCGTGAAATACGCGGTAGTCACGATGTGCATCGCTGGTGGCATGGGCGCAGCCGGCCTGTTTGAAATTTTTTAAGTCAGTTTGGCTAGTTCCTGAAGATGCTGGGCTTCGTTTCCGAACTGATGGTCCAGCACATGCACTCGACGCAGGTAATGACCCACTTTGTATTCCTCGGTCATTCCGATGCCACCGTGCAGCTGGATCGCCGCTTGGCACAAGATACGCGCATTGCGTCCGACCAAAAACTTGGCTCGATGGAGATCGGCGCGGCTTTCGGCTGTTCCTGAACCGCCGTGCCCTGCAGCTAGGGCCGCCGCGATGGACAGGCTGCGCGCTGTCTCCAACGCCACTAGCATATCGGCGGAGCGATGTCGCAACGCCTGGTTCTCGCCTATCAACCGGCCAAATTGTTGGCGTGTCTTCAGGTAATCCACAGTTAGGCGGAAAGCGGCTTCCATTATGCCCACCATTTCCGCACAGGCCGCAGCGATACCGGCAGCGGCCACTGCCTCGATTGCCGTGCGCGCCTGGACACTGCCTGGGGCGCACAAGGCGATGGCTTCTGCATCGTCCAGGTAAACGTCCGCTGCTGGCGTGCCGTCGATCAAACGGTGGGACCGCAGACGCACGCCCACAGCCTCACGAGCCAGTATGTACAACCCGTCTTGCTCGCTCGCAGAGCCGCTGACTCTTGCCGCGAGAATCAGTCGGTCGGCCGTAGCCGCATAGGGCAAGTGTTGCTGCACACCTGCCAGACGCCATGCTCCATCATGCCACTGCGCCGAAACGCTAGGGATCGTTGATGCGGAAGTGTGCGAACACGACAACTGCAGAGTTCCTGCCACCAAGGAGGGCATGAGCATTTTCTGCAGCTCGGTGTTGTCGGCCCTGCGCAGCGCGGTTGCGCCCAGCACGCAGCTCGACATGAAGGGAACCGGTGCGAGCGAACGCCCGAGTTCCAGGAATACGGGAAGTAGATCGGTGAAGTCTCTGCCCAGACCGTCGAAGTCCTGCGGCACCAGTAGCCCCGTCAGGCCAAGGCCAGTCATTTCCTTCCATGCCTGTTCGGCATAGGCTGTGCCACTGTCGGCAAGCGCCTGGCGGTGGCTGGAAGTGTAATGATCAGATAACACCCGTATCAGGCTATCGCGTACACCATCGATTTCTTCATTGGTTTCAAAGTTCATGACTATCTCTCAGGCTAGAATGCTTCGGGCCAGAATATCCTTCTGAATCTCGGAGGTACCCCCATATATGCTCAGCGCCCGAGAAAAGAAGTAGCGTTGTACCAGGTGGGGACCATGTTCGGCCGATGGCGGTTGCTCTAGCCCGCCGTCACCGGCAAGTTTGGCCAGCAACAAATGAAGCTCCTGCTGAATCTCGGTGCCCTTGAGCTTAAGCACGGATGCGAAGGCCGGCAACGCCGCCTGCTGAGAGGGCGTGAGCAGGAAGCGGTAGTTGGTGAGTTCCAGCGCACGGATCTCAGCATCAAGCACAGCAAGTTCCTTCCATAGGCCGCCGTCTTCGGTAAGGCCGCCCACGCGGGCCATTTCACGGGCGAGTTCCAGGCGCTCCTGGCACAACCCCACATTGGCGATGCCAGTGCGTTCATTGGCTAACAGGAATTTGGCGCATTCCCAACCCTGGTTCTCTTGCCCCACGAGGTTGGTAATAGGCACTTTGACGTCTTCGAAAAAGACCTCATTTACATGGTCAGTACCGTCGATCGAACGAACCGGCCGCACGGTAATTCCGGGCGTGTTCAGATCGATCAGCAAGAAAGAAATGCCCGCCTGCTTACGTGCTTCTGGATTTGTACGCACCAAGGCGAAGATCCAGTCTGCCCATTGAGCCGTGGAGGTCCAGGTCTTTTGGCCATTGACCACGTAGCAGTCACCGTCGCGCCGGGCAGCGGTGCGTAACGACGCTAGGTCGGAACCCGCGCCGGGCTCGGAAAATCCCTGACAGAACCACAAGTCGAGGTTGACCAATTTGGGCAGGAAGAACGCGCACTGCTGTGGCGTACCGAATTTCATCAGCACTGGCCCGAGCATATTTATATTGAAAATTTGCGGCAGTGGTGCCGGAGCACGATAGAGTTCGTCCAGCAGGATCAGTCGCTCGGCTTGGCCTAGGGCGGCACCACCGTATTCGCGTGGCCAGTGCGGTGCAGACCAGCCGCACTCCGCCAGGATGCGTTGCCAAGTGATGGTATCGCTCTTGTTAGGCAGATGCCCCTGACGCAAACGATCGCGGATGTCGGCTGGCAAACGGGCGGCAATAAAGCTTCGCACTTCTTCGCGAAAGACCAGCTGTTCGGGTGTGAAATTAATATTCATACTGGATATTCCATTTGAAGGAACTGATTCCATTTTATACGATAGATCTGTGATTGAACAGTACTGATCAGAATTTCGTCATGATTGTGGGAATGCTTGACGGCAGGGATTTGTGTGCTAATAATATAGCTTATACCGCCTAGAGAAACGGATTCCATTTACGAACGCTGGTATATAAGTATCTCAAGAGAAGTTCCATTTTCTAAGGACATTCACACATGAAATCGTTCATCAAGCAATCGTTACTCGCCATGGCGCTGGCCAGCGGTGCAGCCAGTGCCCAGCCTGTCTCTATCGTTGTGCCCTTCCCAGCCGGGGGCGGCAGCGACGTTTATGTTCGGATGCTGGCAGCAGAACTATCCAAGGATGGCCTGAACACGATCGTCTATAACAAGCCTGGCGCGTCGGGCAACATCGCCGCTGACTACGTGGCCAAGTCCCGTCCAGACGGCCTGACGCTATTTGTGGGCACCAATAGCACAATGGCCAATAACACCGTCTTGTTCAAAAACCTGCCCTACGACCCTGTTACCGACTTCACACCTGTTTCGCATATTGGCTATCAACCCTCGATCATCGTCGCAAGCACCGACCTGCCCTACAGCACGCTCGAAGAAATGGTCGCCTATGCTAAGGCTAACCCCAAAAAGATCAACCGCGGCTCTCCGGGTGCGGGCATCATTACCAATCTCGCGCCAATGTGGTTCGAGCGTATGGCCGGCATAGAAACCACGCATGTACCCTTCAGCGGTGACGCGCCCGGCATAACGGCATTGCTGTCAGGCACTATCGACATCCACGGCACCACCATCACGGGTCCCCTGTCACATATCAAATCGGGCAAGTTGCGCGTGCTAGGCGTAATGGATGACAAGCGACTGACGCAAGTACCGGACGCGCCGACGTTCAAGGAACTTGGCTATGACCTCGTGGCCTATGCCTGGTACACACTGGTTGCTCCGGCCGGCACGCCACCCGAAAACGTTGCGAAACTGAACGTGGCGATCAATAAGGTGCTGGCACGCAAAGACTTCGTGAAAAAGGCCCGTGCCGCTGGTATGGAGCCGCGTGGCGGCACATCAGAAGAACTGGGGGAATACCTTCGCAGCGAATACGCTCGCTGGGTGCCGCTGCTCAAGGACCTAGAACTCACCACCAGCACATATTAACGAACCGGGCTGCAAGTTTACGGTTTCCCCATGAACTTTGCACGGGCTGAAGCACCTTCGGTGCTATCCCGGCAAACCAGGGCTTGATCGGCACCCATGTATGTTCCCAGCCGATGCAAAACGATTGCGGATGCATTGACTGATTCCTTCGTCATGCGCAAGATCGCAGCGGGTGTTTCGCCGCTACGCGCTGCCAGCTCTTGTGCCGTTTCGACAGCGCATAGGGGCTCAGATATTGCGTCGATCAAGCCCCATTCCAGAGCCATTGCTGCCGGAAGTCGTTCCGCGAGCAGAATGGCGCGCTTCGTACGTGCCGCGCCGATCAGTGAGGTCATCCGGGGAATTGCCCCCCAGCCCATGTTTAGCCCCACCTTTGCCTCGGGAAGATAGATGAATCCGTTCGTGGCCATGACTCGCCAGTCGCACGCTAGCGCCAATGCGGCCGATCCGCCTACGGCCGGGCCTTCGATGGCCGCTATCGTGATTTGCGGAAGTTCTTCCCAAAGCCGGCAAAGCCGGGCGCCGCGCTGAGCTACATTGCGGCGCTCTAAAAGCGCTGTTTCCGTTTCCTTCCACTTTTTTGGATCCTTTAAATCGATGCCGGCCGAGAATATGTCATTCGCTCCAGTCAGCACGACCGTTTGAATGTCGAGTGCATCAGCAAGATCATGCGCCACGCTGGTCAAGGCAAGGATGGTGTCTTGGTCGAGGGCATTTCGGTTGACCCCGCGATCAAATCGTACCAATGCGTGTTGACCACTCGTTGTTACCGTAACGGCTTTGCCATATTTGGATTTCATTGCTTTACCTTTGAACCGATGCTTGTGTTGAGGAAATTGGGAATCAGGTTTGAGGAAATAAAGTTGCTACATACCTGAAATCGTACGGAGGGTAATAGCTATTTCCATAATCTTATTTGACGTGTTCTTAAACGACCTTATCATTAGGAGCGCGGGATCCGAGGCTTCGTAGCCCATTAAACGTGCAACCTTGATCGGGAAGCGCGAGGCCGAGATTTCCATCTCTATAAGCTCTACTGTCTCGCCGTAATGTTCAGTCAGCAACGTGTATACACCGCCTAGTTGTGTGCCGATTTTTTCAACAACGGCTTCATATTCGTTTCTCAGATAGATACCAGCCAAGATACCGGGCAATTTGACCGACCGCAGCATCTTGTTGTCGGCTGCGTAAATCCGCATAAATATGGCGGCGTTATTTGACGGCACTCGTAACGAGACGAGAGCAGAACACGTCTGCCCTCGGGGTGATGGTGTGTCAGGGGTTGGTGATCAGAATGGCGGATCGGATGACGGGGGCGTGAGCTGTACTTCTGTGATGCGATCCTTGCGGTATTGCTTGAACAGGGCGAGCTCGTAATGGGCCCAGATACGGTCACGTAACTCATCGAGCAGGTCGAGCACGGCCATGGCCTGCTCTGGGCTCCAGTCGGAATCAATCAGGAGATCAAGACCTCGTTGTCGGCCCGAGGGTGAGTGATAGGTTTTCATGGGGCGCCTCGTGCTGACTTGCGTTGGGTGGTTCTGGCCGCTGCCCGCTCCTGGGCTTCTTTGTGGCGCCAGGATTCGCCCTTGAGGGCGATGATCTCGGCGTGATGCACCAGGCGGTCGATGAGCGCGACCACGCAGGCGGCATTGGGGAACACCTCGGACCACTCGGCGAAGGACTTGTTGGTGGTGATGAGGGTGCTCTTTTTTTCATGGCGGCGGCTGATGAGCTCGAACAGCAGATCGGCGTGACGATTCGAGTAGGAGAGGTAGCCGACCTCGTCGATAACAAGCAATGACTTTGCCACGTTTCTGCAGCGTTACCTGACGAGCCACCTGGCAGGTTTGCGAGGGGCCTCACCCAACACCATTGCCTCCTATCGCGACACGTTCAAACTGCTGATCTGCTATCTGCGCGACCAGAGGGCAATACCACCGCAGAAGTTGACCCTTGATCGAATTGATGTTGAGGCTGTTACCGAGTTTCTGAACTGGCTTGAAGACACCCGCCATAACGCCGCTTCGACACGCAACCAGCGCCTGTCGGCGATTCACGCGTTTTATGCGTGGACGCAAACGCAGGATCCCGCCCAGATGGCCCGTTGCCAGAGCATTCTGGCGATCCCCGTTAAAAAACAGGAACAGGTGTGTGTGCATCACCTGAGCGTTGAACAGACCCGCTGTCTGCTGGCAGCGCCGGACCGCAGCACTCGCCGCGGCAGACGCGACGCGACACTGCTTGCCACGCTTTACGACACGGGTGCCCGGGTTCAAGAACTGGTTGATCTGACGGTTCGCGATGTCCGTTTGCAAAAGCCTGCAATCATCTCGTTAACAGGTAAAGGCCGCAAGACCCGTCATGTTCCCCTTACCGGTAACACGGTAGCGCTCCTGGGTGCTTACCTGGCTGAGCACCGTCTGGACCTGCCTGGCCGCGATGGCTATCCGGTGTTTTACAATCAGCACCACACCAAGCTCAGCCGTGGTGGCATCGCATGGATCATCGGCAAATACCAAGCAAACACAGGCGCCCTAGACCTTTCGGGTATCAACATCAGTCCACACATCTTGCGTCACAGCAAGGCCATGCACTTGTATGAGGCGGGGATTCCATTGCCCTACATTCGCGATATTCTCGGTCATGTCGACCTGTCAACCACCGAGATCTACGCGCGTGCTTCCACCGAAGCCAAACGCAGGGCTCTGGAATCTGTCTACGTTGATGTCGTCTCCAGCGACATGCCCGAATGGAACCAGGATCCGGGACTACTCACCTGGTTGCAAAATCTATAACCTTTCAAAATTATGCGCAGTGTTCCTGTAAGGGCACAAGCACCACCAACCCTTGCCACGGAACACTGTGCATAACCCAGCACTGTTCATAAGGTGGGTTATGCTCAGCTGCGCATAACCCGCCTTGCGGTGCTCCTTTCTCGGTAGTACTCCGCACGCCGTCTTCGATCGTACCTGCTTTCAGCCATTTGCGCAGAATGACCTTATCCATCGGGACGTGCTTGAGCAACCAGTCGTGACTGATGTTGTCAAAGCACCCCTTGATGTCCTCCTCCAAGACCCAAGATGCGGAGCTTTTCTTGGCCAGGATAATGAAACAGTGCTCGATGGCGTCGGCCGCCGCCCGTTTGGGACGGAACCCATACGAATTCGTGTCGGCCGTGGTTTCTGCTACAGGGATCAGCGCCAATTGCCACAGCGCCTGGGGCTGGTAGCCCCGGTGTTTGAGCGACCGTACCGCATTCAGCTTTGATTGGGGTGTCGACCATATCTGGCCATCGACCCCCGCCGTTCTCTTACCGGCATTGTCCGTTACTCGTTTCACGGCCAAGAGCTTGCCGTTTCGCAAGCGGGTCAGCAGGTGTTGCAAGGCACGAACCTTGTTCCACCGACCAACCCGTGTGGCCTTGGCAATACGCGCCTGAAGCCGCCAGACCTCCTTCTCGACACAACCCCAGTCTATCTGGCGCCATGATGATTCAGTGGTTGCGGGCGCACCAGCTTGGCCGACTCGATCACTCGAACCGACTGCCGTCATCTGCTTTCCCGTCTGCGGTGGTTGGCCAGACTCTCTTGCCATGAAAGACCCTGTGGAAGTGGGCTCGCTTTCGTGCCGGGCACTGGCCCGTATCCGCCCGATTACAGGGCGGCATTGGCTTTCTCCACAATCCTCTGTGGTTCACTACATCGTCGGCTTTTATAACGCGGTGCGCCTGCACTCCACGCTGGGGTATATCACACCGGTTGATTATGAGTTACATGATGTAGCAAAAAAACCTATCGCAGTGTCTGAAATTACTTGACCACTACAGTTTATCTGGGATAGAGGAAAGCACCATACGGGTGAAGGAGTCGGAAATCGGTTGCTCATGTATCTGTTTTTCGATGGAAGCTGCCTCAATTTTAGCCATGGCTGCTATTTTTCCGAATTCCGTGTTATTCGTGCAGTACAACGGAGCTCGATGCGATAGGTTGCGGGTTTGTAAAGGATATTATCGCCCCTCATTCGATAGGCATCTTCGCAAACTCCGGTTTATCTATGAATAGCCTACCCTACCCATTTCGTTCACCTGTAAGAGAGCAACGGGGACTGAATCATCGTCTGTTCGTGCTCATGACTTATTACCAACGTGACTGACGAATAGGCAGCTCGACAGACTTTTGTTCAATCTTGTTAAGTATTCAGCCGTAAAAAGGAATGTCGACAGACTCTGCATAAATTTCCGAAGAGCCAGGCCCCTCTAATTTAATCGACAGACTTTATTTCCAGCCTTCAAAGTTGAAGACTGAAAATAAAGTCCGTCGATTATTACTTTCTTATTAACTTCGCTTAAGTGTCAATATAACGTATCGAATTTGATGTTGTTTAGATTGACTTTGAGTCTCATGCTGAATCGCCTCGGGTTCAGTGGAGGCTAGTTGATTTAAGTTGGACTTCGAAGGCGACCTTTCCAGTCAGTTGCCGATAATAGTTTTCCTCAGCTTCCACAGGAGGCATATACCTGATGGGTGACAACAGGCGATGGTGATTGAACCACGACACCCATTCCAGCGTGGCGAGTTCGACCGATGCGCTCCATGTAGCGAATGCTGACGTATTGAGAACCCCTGTCGCTGTAGTGGACCAAGTCGGCAGTTTATTCGGGCTGATGGTCGTACAACGCCTGCTCCAAGGCATCAAGCACGAAGTCGGTCTGCATGGACTGCTGACGCGACAGCTCATGATGCGGCGGGCAAACACGTCAATCACGAAGGCCACATACAACCAGCCTTGCCAGGTCGACACGTACGTGAGGTCCGACACCCACAACTGGTTGGGCCGGTCGGCCTTGAATTGCCGATTCACATGGTCCAGCGGACATGGTGCCGGTGCTAAAGGCTACGAAAAACGGGGGCAACATCACTGCTACCCCCTGGGCGGCGGGGAGCCTGCTTGGACCGTATCGGGGTCGCGGTCCAGCATAGCCGCCACCCGAAGATTTCAATTGATCTGGATGTTGAAACGCTTGAACAATGCAGCCCAACCGGCCGAGTCGTTGCGCATCACCTTGCCGAACTCCGCCGATCCGTACCCGGTGTAGTCAACAACCTGCGTGTCCAGGATCTTCTGGATCTCCGGGTCGCCCATGGCTTCTCGGACATCCACCTCGATCTTGTTGACCACGGTTGCGGGCGTGCCAGCAGGCACGAACAGGCCATGCCAGCCGACCATTTCGAACCCTGGGTATCCCAACTCGTGCATGGTGGCGACGCCTGGCAGTTGCTTGACCCGCTTCGTGCCAGTCACGGTCAGCGCCTTCAGCGTGTTGTCGTTCGTGCGTATGAGCGCTTCGTTGGGCGCAATGAATGCCCAGTCGAGTCGGCCGGAAACGAGATCGATGACCAACGGCACTGTGCCCTTGTAGGCTGCATGCGTGGCTTTGAACTTTCGCTCCGACGCCAGGAGTTCGGACCAGATGTGGCTGGAGTGCCCCACGCCGACAGTGCCGTAGATCAGACCTCTGTCGCCCTTGGACTTGCCATCGGTCACAAGCTGGTCCAGCGAGTTGACCGCGCTGCTGCGTGGCACTGTCAGGGCTAGCGCCTGGCCTCCGATTTGGAACACAGGGATGACGTCCTTCATCGGGTCATAGGCGACGTTCTTGAGCAGTAGCGGGTTCTGGATGATCCCCGTAAGGTGATAGAGGATAGTGTGACCGTCGGGTTCGGATCGGATCGCCGTTTGCGTAGCGATCATACCGTTCGCCCCCGGACGGTTCTCGACCACGACTGGTTGGCCCCACTTCTTGGACAATTTACTCGCCAGCGGGCGGGCTATCGCATCCGTGCCGCCACCGGCCTGGTACGGCACGATGATGGTGACCGCTTTGCTTGGAAAGTCTTGCGCGAATGCAGTTCCGGTCGCCAGCATGCACAAGCCTGTTGCAGTTGCCATCAGCGCGCGTCGTAGGTTCGAGGTCATGAGTTACTCCTTTTTGTGGACGGTGACTTCCAGCGAGCCAAAAGTCTGTTGAATACATAGTGATGCCGGGTACATGGCGACCCGATGCAGATGCGGGTTTGGGCTCAGATTCGCACTGAGCGCTGGCCCGAGGTGGGAGCATCGTCAGCGGGAAAGTCGTCCAGTGGGTAGACCGGACGTCGCACGTTGACGAAGCGCAGCTTGGTGTAGTCGGAGGTGGCAAGTCCCACACCGTCGCACTCGAACACCTGCGTGGTCAGGTTGCCGAAGCCTGCTCGCCAATGCACACGGCTCTTCAGGATCAGGTACTTCTTGGACGCGGGGTCGATGTCCAGCGACTGAAAGCAGGCCAGGTCAAAGGGCTCCATGTGAGCCGATACCAGCACCACAAGAACGCTGACCCTGCCTCGTTTCCACGTACAGCAAGAAGGTGGTAGTTTCTTGTTAACGGAGAATGGAAATGAAAGAACGCAACGTGCCCAAGCGGCAATATACGCAGGAATATAAGTTAGAGTCAGCGCGCT
>JACCER010000010.1 GCA_013416445.1 Alcaligenaceae bacterium | reverse complement strand
CAATTGGATTGAGGGCTTCTATAATCGAGTACGCCTGCACTCAGCTATCGGGTATCGTACGCCGGTGCAAATGGAGGCAGTGCTTAAAGCAGCATGAGCTGCTGTACGTGAAACCGAGGCAAGTCCAGGCCTCGCATGAGACCGTGGCGCGTGCACTGACCTTGTTGCGTCTGACGCGTTGGCTCAGTCTGGTACGCCGTCGGCGCGACCCCAAAACGGGCCGTATTTTGGGCAACCTCTATGTGCTGCACGACGAACCGTTGACACCGTTTGAAGCGATGCAGCTTGACCCGGATTATCTGGAACTGGTCAGTCAGTCTCTGAGTCACTCGGCCAAGGCCGTCCAGATCGTCGGCCTGAATACCTTGCAGGAAATTGCCGATGACCCCTTGTTGCAGGGACGCACGTTGCCCTCACGTTTGTACGTGCTCGCGCAACGCCTGCAGCAGGACGCCCCAGACACGAGTTATCCACAGGAGGGGGATCGCCACGAATCCGAAGAAGGCCGTTCGGGCTTACTTCGGAATGTCGAAGCGCCGTCTTCGGAATCCGAACCAGGGCTGAAACCGGCGTCAAACGGCACTCTTCGGAATCCGAAGCAGGACCGTACAGTACATGAGGTAAGTATTAAAGAAGTACGTACGGCTGAGGCCGTTCGTGGGGCACAGAACTTACGCTTGCCACAACGTTTTGGTCAATTAAAGCAAGAGCAGCAGGCGGGCACCTTGGTCGCGCTACGACAAGTGGATGAGTCCCTGCGCCAGGCGGTGCTCGACGAGTGGGCGGCGCGTTGCAATAACCAGGTGGTGCGTAATCCTGCCGGCTATCTGTTTGGCATTATCCAACGTGCGATCAGTGGGGACTTCAAGCCCTGGGCAGGAAAATCGAAAGGCCCGACACCAGCCAAAGTGCCTACATCCGAATCAACGCCGCGCGAAGTGGTGCCGCCCGAAGTCGCTATGGAACATCTGAATCGATTGCGCGAATTGGTGAACAAGGACTGATTCCGGACAGCCGCGTGGGGAGCAGTCATGACCTGCATCTAATCTGCAAGGCCATCGCGTGTTGGATGATCAGAACACCATGGATTTCCTTGGAGCTATCCCCTGGGGATAATTCGTGGGCCAACGTGATCACCGCGAAACCGGGATAAGCGCGTTTCCATTTCTTGACTGACTGCCTTCTGGTCCATGCCGATGATGGTGCCTTACCCATTCACGACGAGTCGTCACTATGTCCAATGAACGCAATTCCTCCGAGTCCTTGCAGCTGAACCTCGGGTCTCTGCGCAGCGCTATGTCGCTCACGCTGCACACGCACCACGCCTCACGCATCTGGCACGGGCGTGCACCCGCTGAAGGTAAGCCGGCGATTGTCGGCCTAAACGGCTTTGTGTCGATTATGAACAAGCTCAAACGGGGCGCGGAGCAAGACGATCCGTATTCCGATTGGTGGATGCTTCGCATTGAAGACAAGCTCGAGCAAACCAAGAACACGCTTCAAAGCCTGGGTGAACAGGTTGATCAGGCCCTAACCAACGTGCCATCGGCGCTGAGCCTGGGAGAGAACCTGAATGTACAGCCGGTTAAGTTACCGCTGTTCGTCAATGCTCAATTGGGGTTCGCCGCTGTCTATCTGCTGGCCGATTACGATGAGATCGCGCGCAAACTTATCCTCGCGCACCACACGGCACTGATAGACCGCAGCACACTGGAACGCTGGCTGCATGAGGGCGCGCACGCCCTGCGAAGCCTGTTTAGCCTGGCGCAGCAATACCGCTATTCAGGCACACAGCGAGATGATTTCGCTTCGCAAAATGCCGCCGCGCGGGCCGCCATCGAGAAGTTCGGCGAACTGCCGCAGGACGTGCTGGAGGGTACGCGGCGCTCACGCTTTGCGCCGCCGATTGTGCGCCGGGGCCAGCCGCTGAGTAGCCATGTCGAGCCCGATGCGGGCGATACGCCGCCTGTCGTGTCAGAGGCTTCGCCCGATACGTTCGAGCCTGTTGCCACCGACGAGGACGAACCGGCATGATCGATCAAGAGGACGGCGCACGCCGCCACTTCCAGGCGTTGCAACAGACGGACTTCCTGCGGCTGGAACACGCGGCCTATCTAAAAGGCCTTTTAAAACCTTTTAAAGGTAAGGGGGCTTTGGAGGATTGGGCCAACCAGTGTTTCGCACTGCGCGACGACATGATAGGCCTGGCGCAGCGACGAGTGCTGCCACAGACGAGCGGCTACCCCTTTCACCTGCTGGATGTGGAACTGGCCCAACAAAACACTGGCGCAGGCACGAGCTTTCTACGCTGGCGCAAGCATGACCGTTCGGCCATGGGCGTGGCGTTGTGGCAGGCGTTGATGGCCAGTGCCGCTACGCCGGTCACGATGCTTGATGACCTGCACGCCATTGAGCAGCAGCGCATTGTGCTGAACATGCAGATCAGTCTTTTGCACACGCTTGGCCGCCAGGCTCGCGAATGCGCCAACAAGCTGGCCCAGGCCGAAGACGTCTACCTGCACCGGCTGCGATCTATGTCTGAGACAGGCCGCGATTAGCGGTAATTCTAATCGCCTGCGCCAGAGCAGGCACCCCAAGCATCAGGAGAGTGACCTATGAGTACCCATTTTTTCGGTGAAGGCAATATCGGCTCGGCCCCGGAGTATCGTGAGTTTCCCAATGGCAACGATGAACCCAGCCGGCTGTTGCGCCTGAATGTCTACTTCGACAACCCTGTGCCAAAAAAAGATGGCACCTTCGAGGACCGCGGTGGCTTCTGGGCTCCAGTGGAACTGTGGCATCGCGATGCCGAGAGTTGGGCCAACCTGTATCAGAAAGGCATGCGTGTGTTGGTGGAGGGCCGCACCGTGCGCGACGAATGGGAGGACGCCGAGAAAAACGAGCGCGAGACCTTCAAAATCGAGGCTCGGCGCGTGGGCATCCTGCCGTTTCGGCTGGAGTCGATTAAAGTCAGTGGCAAGCCGGTCAGTACCGAACCGGCTTCTGAGGACGAATAACTGACTTTGTGTGGAGCAGTGGCATGTCGATGCCGCTGCTCCTTTATTAACGTCGTGCGACACACCTATCCCCAGGGGATAGCTCCATTGAAGTCCACTGTGTTCCACGCGCTTCTCCAGCTGTACTTCTGCTGTCTCGACTATTGCTAGTACCTCGGCACTACCTGATCACCCGTTACACTGTGCGTAGAGCCTTTACGATGGGCATTAGACTCAAGGAGATTCACAGCATGATTGGATTGAGGACGCGGCATTCCTTTGCGCAGTTTCTGGAATTACAGGAGCCCGCTGTTTCGATAGTGCTGTTGAGCAAGTATGGTGTCGCGCACCTCGCACTGACATCGTCGCAACTGCTGTTCCAGTTGAACAACATTGCGCGAGGCCTGGACGATCGGACCATCATGCTGGTTTTGAGCGAAGTGGTTAGCACCGCACGGGATTTGCGCTCCCGGGTCAATCCGAAGTATCGGTTCGACGAGCGTATGCACGATCTGACGCAGTGCCTATTGCTAGACGGCTATGCCATCGAAAGCCAGAAGCTGATTCAGACAGATCCTTCGGTTGGCGAGGCAGCTCCGGTCGAAGACGACCTAGTCGAGGCATTGCGTAATTGCGCTGCCCCTCGGCGCGAAGAGATTATCTCAAAGATCAATGATTCGGCCCAGGCATTCCGTGCAACTCCTCCTGATTTCAATGCGGCATTGGTGAACGCACGTATCGCGCTCGAAACCTTGGCTGCAGATGTTGCCGCTGATGTGGCCTATTTTTTTCCCAATCCGGCACCTTACGATCCAACTAAATGGGGCAGTGTGATCGATTTTTTACGCAAGTGCGATGAAATTACTTTGGAAGAGGAACGCGGGTTGGCGGGTGTATTTGGGTTCTTGAGCCCTGGCGCACATAGACCTGTGGGCATATCTCAGGATCAAATGACGCGCCTGGGCCGATCATTCGCTCTTAATATGTGCTGGTTCTTACTCAAGAATCGTTTGGCCAAACGCCCAAGTTAGACAATCGGCTTGTTGGTTCGATTGGGGCATCGTCGCCCAGCAAGCGACGATGCCGAGTCTCGACTTAAGGTTTCAAGGATTGCTGATGCGCGAAATACGCTTGTTCGTCCTCGTAATCTTGATCCCGCCAACTGTCATCGGCAGATGCGCCCGCGCCGCTTTCCTGGAATACTAGGCCGGCACGTCCGGCCTTTTGATAGACCAGCCATCCACTGCATTTGAGCGTGTCCCCATTGAACATGCGATCGCCGTTCGGATCGTACTCTCCTATCATGTCGCCGTCGGATTGGATTTTCCATTCGTTGACAGCAGTCCAAAGATCCTCGGTGGGCGGGCATTCGATGCTGAGCTCGGGTTCATCAACGAAGCTAGCATTGCTTTCCGCCATAGAGATCGCTACGTCCTCGTCCTCATAGATTGTTTCCGCTAGGGCCTGGCGTCCGTAGGTGTCGTAGAAGTCGGATATATCATCGCAGACCTGGGCGTGGGTGATGGCGTCTTTTAGGGCGGCTACGCAGTACGCGACAACCTGCACGCTCGCCTGCTGGTTCAGGGTTGCAGCGCGCTCGATTCCCATTGGCTGATTAAGCACAATGAACTCCGCGTCGTCTAAATGGTAGTTCAGACCCGGATCTAGCTCTTCGGCGGTTAAAGCGGCGAGGGTGCGGTAGCCGAGTAATGCGGCGATGATTTCAGAGAGGTGTGAGCGCTTGACAGATAACCCTTGCGCGGCGAGGGATTTTGATGCCGCGTAAGCGGCAGGGGCTAGAAAGGTAGCCATGTCGGAATACTCCACGTCTGTTCGGGCGCTGGACGTTTTGTCGCGATCGAACAGCCGGTATCCCGGATCGTTGAAAGCGAAGTAATGTTTCAGGGTGGAGCGAGGTTACCTGTTTTAAGTCGACCAGAGCTTGGGCGGGTGCCAGTTGTGATCATAGTCCTAAGCATGCGAATGAGCAATATCCCCTGGGGATAGCTCCACTGAACCCCATTGCGTTCCATGCGGCCTCCCGATTGGACGCAACTGTTCCAGAAACCCCCGGTTCGACTTGGTCTTTTCGTGCGTCGGTGACCCGGCCGTTAAAGCGCTTGCACCGTGTCCGGCTTGTTTACTGCCCGAATCTGACGCTGCCGGCATGCTGTCTCCATTCGTAATAACAACGTGATCTGGATGGAACAGCATGAGGCTATTTCTGTGCGAGAAGCCCTCGCAGGGCAAAGACATTGGCAAAGTGCTTGGCGCCACCCAGCGCGATAACGGTTGTCTTAAAGGCTCAGGCGTCATCGTGACCTGGTGCATCGGCCACTTGGTCGAGGCGGCACCGCCTGAAGTCTACGACGCACAGTTCAAGCAATGGTCCATCGAGCAGTTGCCCATTATTCCCGAGCGCTGGCGTGTCGAAGTCAAACCCAAGACCGCCACGCAATTTAACGTCGTCAAGCAGTTGCTGGCACAAGCCACCGAGTTGGTGATCGCCACCGACGCGGATCGTGAAGGCGAAATGATCGCCCGTGAAATCGTTGATCTGTGCGGCTACCGAGGTCCTATTCAACGCCTGTGGCTGTCGGCCTTGAATGATGCATCGATTCGCAAGGCATTGGCGGCTCTGAAACCGTCGTCTGAAACCCTGCCTATGTACCATTCGGCTTTGGCGCGTTCCCGCGCGGACTGGCTGGTAGGCATGAATCTGAGCCGGCTTTTCACCCTGTTGGGTCGGCAGGCTGGCTACGATGGCGTGCTGTCGGTGGGCCGGGTGCAAACGCCCACGTTAAAGCTCGTGGTGGATCGCGACCGGGAAATTAACCGGTTTGTCCCCATCCCATTTTGGGCCATCGATGTGGCGCTCTCTGCAACAGGACAATCTTTCATCGCGCAGTGGCTAGCCCCCGAACACTACACCGACGATGCGGGCAGGTGCCTGCAGGAGTCTGTGTCTCAGCAGGCGGCGCAGCAACTACGTGTAGCCGGTGCCGCCCAGGTCGTCTCCGTCGAAACCGAACGTATGCGTGAAGGCCCGCCGTTGCCTTTTGATCTCGGTACGCTACAGGAAGTCTGTTCCAAGCAGCTTGGCCTGGATGTGCAGGAAACGCTGGACATTGCTCAGGCGTTGTACGAAACGCACAAGGCCACCACGTATCCGCGCTCGGACTCGGGCTACTTGCCCGAGAGCATGCTGACCGAAGTACCGACCGTGTTCGACAGTCTGCTCAAAACTGATCCGGCCTTGCGGCCCGTGATGGAACAACTTGATCGCACACAGCGCTCGCGGGCCTGGAACGACAGCAAGGTCACCGCTCACCATGGCATCATCCCCACGCTGGAACCCGCGAAACTCGCGGCCATGAGCGAGAAAGAGCTGGCCGTTTATCGACTGATCCGTACCCATTACCTGGCACAGTTTCTACCGCACCATGAATTTGACCGCACCATTGCGCGGCTTTCGTGCGCGGGCCAACATCTTGAAGCCGTAGGCAAACAGATCGTCATCCCAGGATGGCGGCTGGTATTGGCCGAGCAGCAACCCGTTGATGCAGACGATGAGGTAACTCCGCGCAGTCAAGTACTGCCCGCACTCAGTCAAGGCCTGTCCTGTCAGGTGACCAACGTTGATCTCAAGACGCTCAAGACATTGCCTCCCCGGCCCTTCACACAAGGCGAGTTGGTCAAGGCCATGAAGAGTGTCGCGAAACTCGTGTCTGATCCACGCTTGAAGCAGAAACTAAAGGACACGGTGGGTATCGGCACCGAGGCGACTCGCGCCAATATCATCAATGGGCTGCTCACACGCGGCTATCTGATCAAGAAGGGTCGGGCGATCCGTGCGTCGGATGCGGCGGGCACGCTCATTGATGCCGTTCCTGCGGCCATTGCCGACCCCGGCACGACAGCGGTATGGGAGCAGGCTCTGGACATGATCGAGGCGGGCCAGCTTACGCATGAGGTCTTCATCGGCAAGCAGTCGGCCTGGGTTTCACAGATCATCGCTCAGTACCAGGGCACCGCCTTGTCGATCAAGGTGCCTCAAGGTCCAGCCTGCCCGCAGTGCGGCTCGGTCACGCGCCAACGCACCGGCAAGAATGGCTCTTTCTGGTCATGCTCGCGTTATCCCGAGTGCAAAGGCACGTTGCCGGTTGACTCCTCAACGCCCAAGCGCAGCGCGCCGCGCAAGCGCCGCAGCAGCCCCAAGGCATCCTGAGATGCCCTAAACCCCTCAGTGCCGTGCAGACCGACCCGGTTGCATGGCATTCATCCCGTAGCCATCTCGGGGCTCCCAGCACGCAAATTCTTCTGTGACCGTGTGTGCGTCTCGTCACGCCGGAAACGGCTGCCGAGGCAGGAAGGATGCTTTTACGTGAATCGCTTCGTGCGCTTTCCCTTGATCGTTGCTATTTCCGTCGTCTGCGATGGGTCTCTTGGTACTTTGCCGCCGCATCATCGTGCGAGGCACCAGGAGACCTTTCGGGGTTGACGGTAATCGGTGCCGGTGCCCGCCGGTGAAATAACGGGCTCCCTTTGTGCGCGGATGTGCGCCAGACAATGCCGGCCCCAGCCACGACATGGGCCGGGTGTGATTGCTGTGACAGCGTACGGTTCTAGCGACGACCGTGAACGTGGATCAGCCCACGGGTGGTGACTTCCTCCCGCGCCGAAGGCCTACGGGTCTTTGGCTTCTTTCTCCTGCCTTAGCACTACCTTCCGGGCAAGCCAATGTCGGTTGTTGCCCCTACGAATAGGAGAAACCCAAATGCACCCTCAATCTACCCACACAACGCTGCACTACGGCAGCGTCTGCAGTGGCATTGAAGCCGTGAGTCTTGCGTGGCAACCACAAGGCCTGCAAGCCGCGTGGTTTTCCGAGATCGAACCGTTCCCGTGCGCGGTACTCGCCCACCACTACCCCAACGTGCCCAACCTGGGCGATATGACACAGATCGCCGCGCAGGTGCGAGCAGGCCTGGTCGTCGCGCCAGACATCCTCGTGGGCGGTACACCTTGCCAATCGTTCAGTATCGCGGGCGCACGTCAGGGGCTCTCTGACCCGCGCGGCGCCTTGACCCTTAACTATGTGGAGCTTGCCAATGCCATCGACCAAACCCGCCAAAAAACCCTACGTCCACCCGCCACGATCATCTGGGAAAACGTCCCGGGCGTGCTCAGCGACCGCTCCAACGCCTTTGGCTGCCTGCTGGGCGCACTGGCCGGCGAAAGCCGTCCACTCGAACCGCCAGGGCCTAAATGGACGCACGCTGGTTACGTGTCTGGCCCCCAGCGCCGCCTTGCCTGGCGTGTGCTCGATGCTCAACACTTCGGGCTCGCCCAACGTCGCAAACGCGTGTTTCTTGTGGCAAGTGGTCGAGACGACGTCGATCCCGCCGAAGTACTTTTTGAGTACAACGGCTTGCACGGGGATTCTTCGCAGGGTTACACGCCGTGGCAAGACGCTGCCCGCGCTGCTGGAACACGCGCTGCGTCACCAGGCGACTATGCCGGAGTGAACCAACCGTATGGCCAGGTCAGGGTGACGTTTGGCTTTGGTGGTGGCAACACCTCGGGGCCGATTAAGGTTGCCGCCTGCTTAACGGCGGCCGCTGGCCCTAAGAATGACTTTGAGGTCGAGACTTTTATGGTGCAGTCCGTGGCGGGTCGAATCAGCCACACGCTCAATACCTCCACTGGCAGCAGTGAGGACGGCTCTGGCAGGGGCGTGCCCATCATCACCACCAATGCGTCACAGTCCATGGCGTTCGCACAGAACTCTCGCGGCGAGCTGCGCCTGGAGTCCGGCCACGGACAGGTCACCGGTGCGCTCTCGACGGGCGGGGGTAAGCCCGGGCAGGGCCAGCCCATGGTGCTTAGCGTCGCCTTGCGCGGTCGCGACCACGGCAGTGCCGCCGAGCTGGGTGGTGTCCTCGCATCGGCTCTGCGTGCCAGCAGTGGTGGCAGTGATAAGAATCACGTGCTCGCACCCGACTATGACGCCTACTTCCAGTATTCCGGAAATAGGCCAAGTGCCAGCAACTGGTCCCAGTGGCGTGTGCGGCGGCTGATGCCGGTGGAATGCGAGCGCTTGCAGGGCATGCCGGATGACTACACCTTGGTACCGTATCGCGGCAAGCCCGCAACCGATACCCCGCGTTACAAGGCGATCGGAAATTCCATGGCCGTACCGTGCGTGGCCTGGCTGGGGCAACGGCTGATGCAGCACCTCAAAAAAGAGGAGGCCTCTGGCGCGGATTGATGCGCGACTTACTGGTCTGGCAAGGCCACGCTCTAGTCCTGATTTGCTGATAGTTCAGCAACGGCCAGCAGCCAGGGTTTGCAGGCTGCCGTGGGATTTCCCCATGCAACCCGCCAGTTCGCACACGCATCACATCGGCGAACGTTGCCCAACCGGGCATTGATGCTTCTTTCTCCAACCTACAGGGTGACTGTCCCGCCCCGGTAAGGGTGTGTCGTCGCTCGACCGATATCACAGGAGTTTCCATGGAAACCATCATTAAGCAAGACCGTATTACCTTGAAGAGCCTCAAAGTGGCGCAGTTCGCCAGCGAAGAGACGCTGTGCTTCACCGCCACCGTGCTGTTCGACGGCATCGCCATTGCCCAAGCACGCAACGACGGACGCGGGGGCTCGACCTTTCTGCATGCCCTGGAAGGCAAAGCCGCGCAATTGTCCGACGCCGAACAGTTTGCCAAAGGTTTGCCTCCGGCCCGGTTCGAAGGGGGTATCACCGGTCAGGACGATGCTCCCCTCATCATCGACATGACGCTGGACTTCCTTGTCGATCAATTGGCCGCGACCTTGCACACTGATCGCAAGCTGCGCACCGCCTTCAACCGCGACATCGGCAACAAGGTGTTGTTCATCAAGAGCGATAAGCTGCTCTTTTTGAAGGGTGTCAGGCTGAAGGCTATCGCAGACCGATCAGCGTATTTCACAGCCCTGCGTGCGCGTCAGTGCCAACCCATTGTCATCCTGACGGAACTGCCGCCAGACGAGGCCTTTGCATTATGGAAGCGATATGCCTTAAGCAATGACCCGTCCTAACCATGAAGCGGTGCATCCTTCACTCAACTTTTACACACACTGCATGACCAATCCGGAAGTCGTTTATTTCTCATTTCCGACTGACACCAGTGGGCGTTGGAACCAAGCTCATCGCATGTGTCGCTGATTGAGTCAGCACCATGCCAGCAGTCCGGGTTTGTAGGCTGCCGTGGAGCTTCTCCATGCCACCCACCAGTCCGCCCTCGCATCGTCTTTGCGGACAAGCGTCCTCGCGGCGCCGATGCTCATTCGTCAACCGCTAGCGGGAGCCGCCATCCCGTCAAGGGCATGGTCGTCTCGCTACATCAAGGAGTTCCTCTATGTCCCAGCAAGCATCTTTTGGTCATCTGGCCTTGACTTACGCTGACAGCTTTCTGCCGCTCGAAGTGCTGCACAGCGCCGCCGGTCATTACATCGGTACGCGTGACGCCCACGGCCCCGTCTCTCGCGAGTCTGTGGAGTACTTCCGCAGTTCAGCAGCCGCCCAGCGTGCGCTCAATCGAGGCGGCTGGACTCAGTTGCACTATTCGTAATCCACATCAAGGAGAAGGCTATGAATTACCTCTTGCCACTTTACCTCGTTGATCACTGCCCACAGGACGAAAGGCAGTTCGCCTGCGCACCCGGGGCCTTTTTCCAAGCATGGAAGCGCGGTGTGGAAATCGCCGGACCGGAATGGTTTGGTGATGGCACACACAGCGGTTTGCAGTGCGCCGCCAGCAAATGGGATCTGCGCCCCAACCTGGTCGTGATCAGTGACGCCCTGGGCGTACTGAGCAGTGGCCAGCGTATGTTCCTGGCCGCCATGGTCAGCTTTTACAACGCCCTTGAAGGCGCTGCCATGCTGCGCCGCTGCGGTTTCGAGGGTCTGTCCGACTTGAGCGGTCTCGATCTTAAACGACGTCAAGTCATCGCCGACCTGGTGCTGCACTACAACGGATGGTGAGCCTGCAACGGTAAACCACCTTACTTTCTCTACCCCCATCAGGGACATGCGTCCCCTCGGGGTCATGTCCCTCCATTTTTCTCTAGGAGCGACTTATGTCTCGAAACCCATCTTTTGCCGTCGTCCTTGAAGGCGGTCTCGTACAAGCGACGCTCGTGCAGGACTGGCCGCAACACTTACCGCTACCGCAGTTCGTGATCGTGGACTATGACACCGAAGACGTAGCCGCCGACGCAGTCACCCACTTTGCTCTAGGTTCCACCGTGGCAGAAGCCATCTGCAGAGGTGAGACACCCACTGTGTACGAGTCTTTGCCGGATGCGTTGTCTCCCAGGGTTGTGCTTGCGGCATTGGGCGAATCCGTTCGTGACCATGACACCGAGTCACCGCTGGCAATGGCTCAAAGCGTGCGTCAAAGCATTCTCGATCTGGACGCTCAGATCAACGCCAATGAGCAAGCACCTACTGGCGACGATTACAACACGCTGTATGTGTTGGCCAACTGCGGCCTGATCGACGTACTTAAGGCAATGGGCGATACCACCGATTTTGGTGATTGATCCACCACGCGGCCAGACCGGTCGTGATCCATTTTCCACCCACCGGGGTTCAATCCTCGGCAGGGGCTGGGCCTCGGCTATCCTCTGCTGGAGAAATCCCATGTCTAATATCCACAATCCTTTCATTCGCGGCTATCAGAACCCACGCATTATCCGAACGTTGCTCATCACCTACGAGGATGATTGCCCGCCAATCTGGCGGCCATTACATGCCAGCCAGGCGCATCTTACCGATGATCAGGTAGCCTTGTTTCCTTGCCTATTCGGCCAGGACTTCGCGCTCATCACCGAAGGCCAGGACGTGCCCGACGAACTGGAAGCCCAGTGCCAGGGTGAAGGCATCGTGCGCACAGTGGCCTACGCCATCGCCGCAGACGATATCGATGGCCAGCCCGTGCATGTGGGCGATACCTACTCCGAAGCAGCCGCCCGCGAAGTGGTGCGTCGGCTGAAATTTGAGACCGGCGTCTACAGCCGGGCCTGGGAAATCAGCACAGCTCACATCACCGAGGCATCAGGGCGATATTTGCGCGATTTGGCCGATATTGCTACGCCAACCGGGTTTCTGTTTATCGCTTTTCGGGTGCCGTACAGCCCGGCCATTGGCGTCAAGTTGATTGGCACCCCTTGGACGGATGAGCATCTGCAGAATATCGACGGTATCACCGCGGAGCAACTGCGTGAGGAACATCTGTCCAAAGGCATGCCAGCGGATCTGATGCGAGTGCTGCATTTGGCTGCCAATGCCGACGTGCGCATCCTTATTCTCGATGCCGACGCGCCGGAACTGGACGGCCTCCCAGTCTACGAAATGTAGATTTTTTCCATTCGCCCCTTACCCAGGGGCTTCTTTTTGTCTGCATTGCTGGAAAACGGATGAACACCACATCTGTTTCATGACAGACGGCATGGCGTCACTGCGCCAACCTTAAGGCGTGTTCGCTGGCGTAGCCGGCAGCATCCCAGGCAGTCAAGGCCATCAAGACTGTGGCGCACCTATCGTTCGCTGGCTGACCTCATATCCGGACGATTGTCGTCCATTCCACCCCCACGGGATCTTTCATCCCTTGGGGATGAGAGGTTCCGTTTTTTCGGAGCCCATCATGGATCATCAAACCATTCGTCAACAAATGCCCACTCTGGTTGCCGGCCATGTGCCAAGCAACGCACGATCTTTCCAGTTCAACATCTTCGACGGGACACCGAAGGAGAATATGCTGGGCTTTCGCGTTGATCCGTCGCCCTTTGAGGGCAAAGTCGTCGCCACCACTGAGGACGCCATCGTCATCAAGATCGGACGAACGAAGTTTGCCGTTCTGGATCGTGCGCTCATCACCGAAGTTCCCGAAGAGGGCGCCAAGGTTGAAGTCATACCGTATGCACGCCGCCGTTTCGATGGTCAGCGTGCCGATAAACCGGAAGAGGTTATCGAACACACGGCGGACGGTACGCCCTACACCGTGCAACGCATGATCCTGGGTGCGGCACCGGCTATGCTTCCCATTGCGCAGCCTCAGTGTCTGGAGTTGCAACAGCTTATCGAGCAACTGGAGCAAATGCCTGCTCCTGACGGGCATCGGCGGATCGCTCACATGCTGGTCGATGCACAAGCACAGGGATTTTCTCTCGTTGATCCCAAACCCGTAGACATTATTCGGACGCCGCCCACCATAAGCTTCACGGTTCAAACCGCGAAACTATCGGGACGCGTCAGCGTGATCTATATGCGTGCAGACGATACTTATTCGGTGGAGTTGCATCGCAACGATGAACGGATTGAACGCCGCGACGATATCTATTTCGATATGCTGGGGGAAACCTTGGCTGATTTGTTCGATGATGGTACTTGGCGCCACATTCGTGTTCATACCTTGCAAAAGCCAGCCCGCAGCAAGAAAGTGGTTTCCTCCTTTAACTAACCAACCTGTTTCAGTCTTAAGCCCTCGACCAACTATCGAGGGCTTATTTTTTGTGGTTTGTGTAATTTGTAGAATCTAATCCGACAAAATTACGTCACAATCATGCAAGCACAACGTAATCCGACAAACAAACATTAAATCCGCCGCATCTGGTTTCAGAACGTTAAGATCGTAGCAGGCTTGTATATAAGGGAGGTAAAAGTGATACCTATCTATTCTCCAAGGTCGGAATCTGAAGCGGCCGTTATTATTTCCCTGATGCAGGCGTACGGCATTGCCTTTTTGATGCAAGGCGCGGCGTTCAGCTCTATATATCCGGGTCCTGTCAGCAACAGCCTGAACGCCCAGACCCTGATGGTGGATAAAGATCATGTACAGTTGGCAACCCAATTGATTCAACCATTTATTGATGGTTGAATCTTTTCTTTATTGTTTTAGCGGCATGAATCACAAACTTACCCCGTCAACCGCCTTGCTGTTCCTTATACCCCTCTTTTATGGGCCGGTAACGCTGCCGTTGGACGCTTAATTAGCAATCTTGCTCCGCTCATTATCCTCAGCTTCTTGCGCTGGGCGATTGCGTTCATCATTTTATTGCCGTTGAGCTACTCTATATTTCGCTAGGACAGCGGCCTGTGGGAAAACCAAAAGCGTTATGCGTTGCTCGGTCTACTGGGCATAGGTGTGTATAACATCCTGTTACATATAGCGCTGTACAGTTCCTCCCCATTGATGTCATTTTGGTGGGTACTAGCATGCCGGCCTGGATGCTGCTGATTGGCTTCCTGTTTTGCGGCGCTAAAGTTGCCGGCAAGCAGGTGCTGGGCACCGCCTTGTCGATAACTGGCGTATTAATCGTGCCTGAACCATAGCGAATGGCGTCAGTTTTTGGCCTTGCAGTTCGTGATTGGCGATCTGTGCATAACCGTCGCCACCATAGCCTAGGCATTTTTATAGCTGGTCTTTAGTGCAATCCCAAGACTCCGCCGAGATACGCCGCAACTGGGCTACCTTACTGCTGGTCCTGGTGTCGTTCGAGGTGGTGTGATCGGGTGCTTTTGCCGCGGGCGCATGGACGCTCGCCAGCCACCAGATACTATGGAGCTAATCGCTTGATCGCTGGCTGCGGCCCTGGCCTATATGGCGGTGGGCCCGACGATTATTGCATTTCGTTGCTGGGGCCTGGGGGTGCAGTGAGCCAGCTCGACCACGGCCAGGTTTTTCAATAACCTGCCCCCTTTGTCTGCTGCTTTGATGCCATCGGCCTTCCTGGACGATCTAATACGGTTCGGTGTTGGCACCCATTGTCTGTGGCGCATCAACCGGCATGGTGCAAACCTTGCTCCATGATTGCTGACGTTGTCAGCGACATGCCAGGCAACCCTTGGTCTTTAAGGTTGCGGCGCGACACCTGCCGCGTGACCATACCAGTTCGCACCGCATCCTTGCGCGAACGACCACGAGTTTTTTCTGGTGGTGATGCAACTGCCTTTCTCAACCCATCGCGGGGTTACGCACCTCCCGCTTTGGGTGTGGTGTGTCTTCCGCTTCTTTTCACTGGAGATTCATCATGAACCAACCGTCTTCCAACGCGCAGTCTTACTTCGATCTTCATACTTCCGGCGTCGGCTATTTGCAGCGCGTTCGCTTGGTTTCTGTTCGAGGCGGGCGTCGTGCCGAGTCATTTCTCGCATGCACCATCGCCGCGCTGGTTGGTCCTGCCAAGGACTCGACACTGCGCTATTTCGATCTCAAAGTCTCTGGCGCCGACGCCAAGACACTGGTGGAGCGTTACGTCGGTGTCACTGACCCCAATCTGCGACCGCTGGTTCGATTCCGGCTCGGCGACCTCTGGGGTGATGCCTACCTGCGTACGAGCGGTGAGCGCGAGGGTGAGCCAGCAGGATGCCTTAAGGGCCGATTGCTCAAGGTCGAATTGATTGATCGCGCCGAACTGGCGCAGATCGAACAATATGAACTGATCACCCGAGGCATTGGTTACCTCAATCGTATCAAGAATGTCAGCCCCAAGAATGGCGATCCGTTTCTGTCATGCACTATTGGGGCGTTGGCCGGGCCTGTCGAGGAACCGGACTACCGGTACATCGATACCATCGTCGCGACCACCGATGCTCAGCACTTGGTACGTCGCTGCGTAGAGGCTGTCGAGGCCCAGCGCAAAGTACTGATTGCCTTCCGTCTGAACGACATGAAGACCGATCCGTACATTCGTACTAAGGGTGAGCGCGCTGGCGAAGCAGACCTGTCCCTGAAGTCTAATCTGATTCACATCAGCCTGATCAAGGTCGATGGCAAGCAGGTTTATCCGGCTGTCGCCCAGGTGCCAGCATCAGAAGATGCCGTGCCGATCGAGGGCACCGGTCAATCCAGCGTCAGCGATGACGCACCGACTGCCGAACCCGCTCCAAGCGAGCAGGAAGGGCAAGTGCAGAGCGACGAGCCAGCGATGGCAACCTCGTTCTGATCTAACCCTCTAGGCCCCAGTTCAGGGTTTGGTTATTTCTTCCCCGATTGCCCGCAACCAACTAGCGTGGTTGTGGGCATTTGCATGTTCATCCTAAGCAATGGACTTCTCGCGTAGGCGAGACCGGCTTCACTTCATCATCCAGGAGACTCATTATGTCCCTCGCATCCAGTTTCTCAGCCCGAGCACCCGTGTTGCGCTCTGATCGTCCCTTATCGAATGATCAGATTCGTGCCGTTGTTCCATCCATCTTTGCGGAAACCCCGCATGAAAGTCGCTCCGAGCGCTATAGCTACATCCCGACCGCTACCGTGCTGTCGGAGCTTCGCAAGGAGGGGTTCGAACCTTTCATGGTGTGTCAAACCCGTGTTCGTAATGAAGACCGGCGCGAACACACCAAGCACCTCATACGCCTTCGCCACGCAAGCCAGATCAGTGGTGCCGAGGCCAACGAAATTATCCTCCTCAATTCACATGATGGTTCCAGCAGCTACCAAATGCTGGCCGGCATGTTCAGGTTTGTTTGCCATAACGGTCTGGTCTGCGGTGATACTTTTGCAGATGTCCGCGTGCCACACAAGGGCGATATCACAGACCAGGTTATCGAAGGTGCCTACGACGTTCTCCAGAGCTTTGAGCAGGTGCACAGATCGCGCGAAGCCATGCGCGCAATCACGCTGGAGGAAGGCGAGCAAGAAATCTTTGCGCGTTCTGCTCTGGCACTCAAATATGACGATCCAAACAAGCCAGCACCCGTTACGGAAAGTCAGTTACTCATGCCCAGGCGCTTTGAAGAGCGCAAGGCCGATCTCTGGTCGACCTTTAATCGGGTGCAGGAAAATTTTATCAAAGGTGGACTCACTGGCCGCGCCGCCAACGGACGCCAGCAGCGTACTCGGGCAGTGCAGGGGATCGATCAAAACCTGAAACTGAACCGAGCGTTGTGGATGCTTGCCCAGGGCATGCAGCAATTAAAGGCGTAAGCCATACGGACCTAGCCCCTTACGGGCGGGTCCATTTTTTTCTTATCCGTCGCACTTCGCGTAGCGGTATCAATTCATTCATCAACCAGGAGGTGCCTCATGGCTCTCACGGCAGCACATTCATCCACATCGCCCATTATCGTTGGGGGCCAGCTCACGCTGCGCACCATCCGAGGCCGTAATGGACCGTTCACGGTCGGTCGTCTGACCACACATCTTGGCGTGTTCGAGGTCAAAGACGCTGAACTGGAGCAATACCCCGAAGGTAAGTACGACGGGGAATTTCTCATAAAGTACATCTACCCGAGGGCTTACCCAACGGGTGGCGGGATGCGTTTCGAGATCCGCGCCTCCTTGGACGGGATGACCCTCTCGGGCTTGGACGAACTAAGCCGCGACGATGCCAAGAGCTTCGCCGCACAGGAAGTTGATCCACTCGATGAGGAACAGGGGACGCAGCCGATAGCAACATCGGTCACCGCACCCACGTTGCAAGCAACGCCGATTCACGCATCGTCAGACCCATTGATCGATACCACACCTTTTGGTATGGATGCACCGTCGGTTGCCGTCGCCGCCTCTGGCGGCCCGGACAGCGACGATGCGGCCTTGTTCGGATTGCTGTGGCCGCTGGAGGATTACATCAAACTGGATTCGACCATCGACCGCCGCACCCTACGCGCGCAGATCGCCCGCCTGGGCGAGCTGGGTTATGCGCTGGACTTCAAGGCGCAAGAGTGGAGCCGTCAGCTCGAACCACAACCTGCGTAATCACCGGCACCGCAACCACGGTGTTCTTTATCCACCCGCCGGGGTCACTTCTCCAGCAGGAGGGAGGACTCTGGTTTCTTTCTGGAGGTCTCCATCATGTCAATAATTGCTTGCGATACATCATCACACCCCATCGGGGATACCCACTCTGCATTGGATGAACTAGCATGGCGGGTTGTCTGCGACGCCGTAGCCGGCGAAGCCATCAAGGGTTGCGGTCTCTCTTACGACTACTACGTTGAACGCTTCAGTTCGGCGATTGAGAGGCAAGTTGATCAATTGCCTGAATCCCAACATGCACAGGCTCTGCAAATAGCACGGGAATCGGACTACGCAACACCTGCCCAGAGGCAGGAAACCCAGGACTGGAATGCTGCAAACGGCATTTGCACACACGGGATCACACTGGGTTGTTGCCCGGCCGGTTGCGGTTCGAACGAATAAAGGCTGGCACATCACTTCATCGCCGCTCACGCGGCTATTTCACACACCCGCCGGGGCGATCCCGATGGGGAGGTTCTCGGCGATTTCAATCGAGGAGCTTCACCATGAGTCGGCACTACTTCGACACATTTCACAAGGGATTTCCCATCACCGTCCTACTCGGCTGGGACCGGCCGATGGATTACTTCTTCTTGGTCGTCGAGAAGCCGACCGAATTGATCGACAACACCATGAAGGTTGAGAGCGATGACTTCTTGTATAGCAATCTGCACGAGAGCGATCCGTTCAAGCATGGCCTGGACTACTACAGAGAAGTTTTGCGCCATTTTCAGATTGGCGTGCCCGAGAGCATGTTCATCCAGGTCCAGCGTGACCGCGAAACCTATACCGGTAACCGTGTAGCCAAGCATCAGACTGACGGTTCGTTTACCGAACGAGAACTCTGAATTTCTATGTGAAGCGTTCATTTGTCTCGGTTCGTCTTCCCGGCGATCCGCTGTATTTCCACTCGCGGCCAAAAACTCAATTCGAGTAATCCGCGCTCTTTCATCCCTTTCGGGGCAGTCACTGCCCTTGGGGGGCGGTGCTGTCTCCTTTCTAGAGGACACCACTATGCTCCCATCATCTAATCAAACTCCCGTGCTGTACCGCATCGACGAATGCAGCGACCTGATGGCCGATGCGTGCGTATGCAACGAGCAAGGCGAGTTCATCTTTCTTTCCGTCTGGGCGCGCGATACCGCGATCCAGCAATTCATCGCTCGCCTGACCCTGGGCCGTGCCGAAGATGGGCTGAATCAATTCCATCTCACCACCGACCAAGGGGGCTCTGTCCCGGTCTTGGTCGGCGTGGTCGATCGTCTGGAAAAGCGCCTCACCCGTGCTTATCGCCGCACGCTGTTCGGTTCAATGACCAACCTTTGGTTGTTCGACCGACGATGCATCCAACCTGAAAAGAGTACGGCCAGCGCCCTCGCGTTGCTGCCACGCTCAACTAACGATCCCACCGCTCGACTGTGGCGCCTGGTCAAAGACACGTGCCCGTTGCCGCTTCTGGAGCATTGGCAAGCGCCTGTACTGGCGCTACTACGCGATCGGGAAATGCTTAAAGCACTACCAATGGCGCTCGGGCCGCTGCAGGGCTTCCGTTTGGGGTTGGACGTTCCGCTCCTCACTGAGGCGCTGGGCGATCTCATCCGCCAAGACGTGCTCACCGCTTATCCGTCGCCACTCTCGGCAACGACCGATCGGTCACTGGAAACAGTGACCTGACGCTTTCATCCGCCGGATACGCGTTGCTAGCCCGTATCCGCATTGATTCATCCCCGCCAAACAGGAGATTTTCCCATGGCCCTCATGTTCCCTAGGCTCGCCCGGAATTTTGCCAAAAATGGCTATTACCCAACCGATGAAGCCACGCTTGAACGAACCCTCAACGCCCTCGCACCCAGCGATGGGCCGATGTGCATTCTTGATCCCTGCGCCGGCGAAGGCGTTGCCATTGCCGAAACGGCACATGCCCTTGGGCGTGAGCAGGTCACCGCCTACGCGGTTGAGTACGACCAGGAACGGGCAGGCCATGCCCGACAACTGGTAGACCGCTGCATCCAAGGCGACCTGATGGACACGCTGATCGCACGCCAGTGCTTCGGCCTGCTGTGGCTTAACCCACCTTACGGTGATCTCGCCCGAGACGCCAACGGCAACATGGGCTACGAAGGCAGGGGCCGCGCACGACTGGAAAAGCTCTTTTATCAGAAGACGCTGCCGCAACTGCAATACGGCGGTGTCCTGGTTTTTATCATTCCGTCCTACGCCCTTGATCAGGAAATGGTTGGATGGTTGACACGGCACTTTACCGATCTGAGCGTCTACCGTGCGGTGGATACCCAGTTCAAACAGGTTGTCGTGTTCGGGCGTCGAGTTCGCCAGCGTGAGCTGGCGGGTGATGACGTCAAGTCCATCCGTGCCCGGCTGCTACAGGTCGGGCAAGCTGAAATCGAAGCGCAGGAGTTGCCGCCTGTGTGGACCGCGCTGCCCTACAGCATCCCAGCCGCACAGGCCGAGCCGGCGCATTTTTACCGGATCAGCATGGAACCGGCGCAGTTTGCCGAGGAAGTGCAGCGCCTGCAGGGGCTATGGCCATCATCCGAGACGCATCTGGGCGTAGCCCAACAGTCTATGCGGCCTCCGGCATGCGGTTTATCCCACTGGCATTTGGCACTGGCCTTGGCGGCGGGCGCCATCTCAGGTGTCGTGCAGTCCAAAAGCGGTCGCATCCTGGCCGTCAAGGGCGACACCTACAAGCAGAAGGCCACGGCCACCGAGTATCGCGAACGCGATGATGGTTCTGTGGCCGAGACGCGCATCCTCACCGACAAGTTTGTGCCCGTTATCAGGGCTTGGGACTTGACGCCCGACTCAGCCACGCAGGGTCAGATTCTCACCATTCATTGATCTTAGGGCACGCCCTCACTACTTTCATCCACCCACCGGGATCATGCCGCCCGATGGGTGCCATGGTTTCGGCTTCCTATTTAGGAGCTATCACCATGGCAACCGAAGCACTATTCATTAGCATGGTACCGAACATGCGTTTTTCGTCCGGCCAGTTGATTTTTACGGCCGGTGTTGATGCACTGGTCCAGCAGGGCCTGCTCAACCCCACTATGTACCTACGCCGCCACCTCGGCGGCGACTGGGGCGATCTTGATGAAGGCGATCGTGAACTGAACGATGTCGCACTGGCATCGGGGCAGGATCGCCTGTTTTCTTCCTACCAGGTCGCACCCGACCTGAAAATCTGGATCATTACTGAATGGGATCGTAGCGTGACCACGCTGCTCCTGCCCAGCGAATACTGATTCCTCCCACGGTGGCCTCCGGCCGCTATCTACCTTTTATCCCCCAAGGGTCATGTCACTGCCCCTTGGGGAGGTGCGTGCCCCATTCTTTTCTGGAGTACCACTATGAATACTCAACTCGAAGCGACGGCTGTCTCACAAACTATCCACGCCGACGAACTGGCAGATGCCGCAGAGTCGGAACTGTCGTTCAGCTTGCAGGACTTTGTTGAGGAGTTTGGCGACGAACTGCTAGACTCCCTGAATCGGGCCAACCCGCCTGTCTATGACGGTACGCCCCGGCCGGAGCGCCAGTTGGTGCTCGCACGTCTCAAACGTCAACTATTCCCAGCCCAGGCCGAAGTGGTGCATGCGGCAGCGGAGTTATTGGTTAATCAAGGCGAACGCGCCGCAATTATCAATGGAGAGATGGGCACCGGCAAGACCATTGTCGGCATCGCGCTGGCAGCCGTTCTCAATGCGGAAGGCTATCGACGCACGTTGGTACTGAGCCCACCGCACCTGGTTTACAAGTGGCGCAGGGAAATTCTGGAAACCGTAGTGGGCGCCAAGGTATGGGTGCTCAACGGCCCCGATACCTTGCTCAAGCTCATCAAGCTGCGCGAACAGTTGGGTGCGGAGCCGACGGGTCAGGAGTTTTTCATTATCGGTCGCGTGCGCATGCGCATGGGTTTTCACTGGAAACCGGCATTTATGCGCAAGCGAACGCTTCACGGCGAGGTTGGCGCCTGCCCGCGCTGCGGGACAACGGTCACCGATCTGGATGGTGAACCGATCCATGCCTTGGAGCTGGAAGCCGAGGAAACCCGTCGAAAGTGCAATGTCTGCACCGAAGCGCTCTGGACGTTGATGCGTCCTAGAGCATTGTCCGGTAGTGACCAATCTTCTGCCGTGCTACGCGCCTTAAAGCGTATTCCAACCATCGGTGAAGCCACCGCTCAGAAACTGATGAAAATATTCGGTGACAGCTTCCTGGCCTCAATGCTGGGTGACAACCTGCACAATTTCATCAATCTGATGGACGACCGGGGGGAGTTGGTTTTTTCCGACCGGCAAGCGCAACGGATGGAGCGCGCGATGTCCAGTATGGAGTTCGGTTTTGGTGAAGGCGGCTATCAGGCCTCCGAATATGTCAAACGCTACTTGCCGCAGGGCACGTTCGACTTACTTATCGCTGACGAGGCGCATGAGTATAAGACGGGCGGCTCGGCACAAGGCCAGGCGATGGGGGTGATTGCGGCCAAGGTCCGCAAGACGGTGCTGTTGACCGGCACGCTCATGGGCGGCTACGCCGATGACCTTTTTCACCTTCTATTCCGGGCATTGCCTGGGAGGATGATCGAAGACGGTTACCGTCCGAGCAGCAGCGGCAGCATGAGTTCGGCCGCGATGGCATTCATGCGAGACCATGGTGTTCTGAAGGACATATTCTCCGAGTCCGATGGGCCTGCCCACAAGACCGCCAAGGGCAGCAAAGTGACAGTCCGAACGGTCAAAGCGCCGGGTTTTGGTCCGAAGGGTGTGCTGCGTTGTGTCCTGCCGTATACGATATTCCTAAAACTTCGCGACATGGGGGGCATCCTGCCGCCGTATGTTGAGGAGTTTCGGGAAGTCGAGATGGATGCCGAACAAGGCAATACCTACAGCAGTCTGGCTGCAAATCTGACTTCGGCACTCAAGGAAGCCCTGCGCAAGCGGGATACCACGTTGCTGGGTGTTGTACTTAACGTGCTGCTGGCGTGGTCCGACTGCTGCTTTAGAGCGGAAACCGTTCGTCATCCGCGTACCCGTGAGATGTTGGCTTTCACACCGGTTCAGTTTAACGAACTGGAAATCATGCCCAAAGAGCGGGAGTTGATCAGCATCTGCCGCGAGGAAAAAACCGCAGGTCGAAAGACTCTGGTCTATTCTGTCTACACCGGCACGCGCGATACCACCTCGCGTCTGAAGATGTTGCTGGAGCAGGAAGGTTTCAAGGTGGCGATACTGCGCGCAAGCGTGGAAGCCAGCCGCCGAGAAGACTGGATTGCCGAGCAGCTGGATCGGGGCATCGATGTCCTCATTACCAATCCTGAGCTGGTCAAGACGGGGCTGGACCTTCTGGAGTTCCCCACGATTGTATTCATGCAATCGGGCTACAACGTCTACACGCTGCAGCAGGCCGCGCGCCGCTCATGGCGTATCGGTCAACAGCAAGCGGTACGCGTGATCTATCTGGGCTATGCAGCGACATCGCAGATGACGTGCCTGTCTCTCATGGCCAAGAAGATCCTGGTCTCACAAAGCACGTCGGGAGACGTGCCCGAGTCTGGGCTCGATGTGCTGAATCCGGACGGTGATTCCGTCGAAGTAGCATTGGCCAGGCAGCTTGTTGCGGCCTGATTTTTTCTTTATCGGCGGCCCATTCGGGCCGCCATTATTTTTAGTACAACTTTTTTTTCCGCCTTTCCTCTTCTTCTCGTAATTGACGATCCAACGGTGGGAAGTAAATTTCATCCGGCTTATAGGGAGGGAACCAAGCCCATTTGAGCATGATTAAACCGGAAAGCAGTACGATTGTTAGAACAAATAGCGCATAGTCTCCCAAGAATGACGATAGACCGCTGATTACCCCAATGCTGCCTTGCCACTGATGAGCTATTAACCAGTCAGCTAATGCGGCTACGAGCGCCGTTGCTGTCAATTCTCCATCTCGTATTCTTGATCGCCTAATAGCGTCCTTTCGCTGTCTCTCTGCTTTATACAACTGATATAGAAACTCGTCTCGTTCGGACAGAGCTAAGTCATGGAACTTGTATATAGGCACATTTCCTAGGCTGCGCCGATAGGGTGCCTCTGACCGCGTTAAAAAATGAAAGCTGGGAACAAGGTGCCATAATGCAAAAACGAGTTGCTGCAAGAGCGTCAGGATCACGGGCATCACGATTGCGAAAATTGTGCTGAAGCTGACGACGGTAAGCGCGATCCAGCCTACGTCGCTCAGAAGAGCCTTATCTTCGGGCAACCACTGCCACAATCCTCTTTCAGTGCGCATTATCATGGCCATGTCCAGAAACAGGACAAGGCAGATCAATCGTAATGCCCATTGAGCGTCCCATGATCGGTCCAGTACACCAAGTCCTTTTTCCAAAGCAGTTGAGGAACTGTTAGTTCGATCTGGTTCGTTGTTCGCCATTTTTAATATTCCTTAGATTGATTGAAGGTAATGCCCGTGAATTGAGCGATTTGCGCAGTGAGCTGTGAATGTTTGGCTATTTGCTTATAAGAGCATGTATTGGGAGAGATTTAAAAGTAAAGCGGTCTAGTCGCAGTTCGCTTTCTTTGGTGATCCAACGACGTGTCTGAATGAAGGTATCGGTTCATCACAACAAAGAGCCGAGCTATGTCAGTCATCCTCCCCCTCAAGCGTCTGCTTGGCAGCAGCCTGTTGATTACAGCTGCGCTAGCAAGCGGCTGCGCGACCGTCGCTGAACCGACAGAGGTTCCTATCCTTGAAGAAGCCGTTTCTGTGCCAGAGCCTGCTCAGCCGGAGTACATTCCGGTGCTCCGCTATGGTCGCTACACCTTGGTTGAGCTTGCTCCGATGGCGGCGCAGCGCGACCTGTTGCTGCAGATTGTCGATGTTTCCGTGCCTGAGGACGCTCGTGCATCGGTGGCTGACGGCCTGCGCCATGTCCTTAAGCGCAGCGGCTATCAGCTTTGTGAAAGTGATTCAGTAATCACCGAACTCTATGCGCTGCCTCTACCGTTGGCACATTTGCATTTAGGGCCAATGACCTTGCGCGATGCGTTGCTGACGCTGGCGGGTTCCGCCTGGGACCTACAAATTGACGACATGGCACGGCAAATCTGTTTTGTTCGATCCAACCCCAGTGACATCGAGCAGGAGCCTGCTAGTGGCATGCCTGTCAGCGAGCCGGTACTGACCTTTCCCGTCACGGTGACAGGAGTCCGGTCATGAGCAACGTGCAAAGAATTTCGCGCGGCACGGTCACCGTAGGCTTGCAGATTCTACTTTGGGTCTGGTTGGTCGTGCTGAGCATACTGGTTGGAATTGGGTATCGCAGCATGACAGGTCTTGCTGAACAGGCGCATGTCGATTCGATCCTGCGACAGGTTCAGGTGCTGGAGGCCCGGATCACTGAATTGACCGACAGCCTACAAGCCCTAGAAACCCAGCCCGAATCCGCTACCGTTGCCGTACTGCACGAGACGCGCCAACGCTTGGAGACACGTCTTACCCGAATGGAGCAGACGCTGGCCGACCGTTCAGCCGCAGAAGCGCTACAGGCACTACGTTTAGAGGTCGAGCAGCTCAAAACCCGCTCGCAACCCGCTCCGATAGTGCCGCCACCACTAACCGAACCCGCCATGCCTGCGGCTGCGACTGCGCGGCAAGCCCCGTTTCCGTTTCGCGTCGTGGCCTCGGAAATGCGGGCCGGGCAGCGTAGCGTTTCTGTCGCGCCTGTAAAGGGTGAACTGACGGCGGACAAGATTCAGGTGATTCTACCCGGCGAGACGGTGGGGCAGTGGCGACTGCAGGCCATCGAGGCGAACACCGCCGTGTTCCAAAACGGTAAACAGACACGCCGTCTGGTCATCCCTTGATCCGGAGCCAAGCCATGAAACCACAGATCGCCTTGGCACTTGCCCTGTTCGCAGGATTGCCCCCGTGGGTGTCGGCACAGCCCGCTTTCCAGCAAGATGCCATCATGCAGCCATCACGCACCGGTCAAAGTCAGATTGAACAAAGCCGCGACGAACGCCTGGCACAGGACTGGGGATTGCGCACAGACGAGTGGACACGCTACGAGGAACTGATGGATGGCCCGCTGGGGATCTATTCGCCTAATCTCGATCCGCTTTCGGCCTTGGGCGTTGAAGCCCGTTCGGATGAAGAGCGCCGTCGTTACGCCGAACTGCAGGTACAGACTGAAGCACGCCGCGTCGAGAAGTTGCTGGCCTATCAGCGCGCCTACGATGACGCTTGGCAGCGGCTGCATCCTGGCTTGCAGCGGGTGAATTTGCCCGATGCGACGCAAGGCGGCATGTCGATCGCAGGCAGTGGGCGCACGGCGATTTTCGTGAAGGACGATTGCGCAACCTGCGGTTTGCTTGTACAGCGTTTGCAGGCGGCGGGCACTGAGTTCGACCTTTACATGGTCGGTAGCCGTCAGGATGATGCACGCATCCGTGATCTGGCCAAACGCATGCAAATCGACCCGGTCAGGGTACGCAGCGGCACTATCACGCTCAATCACGACGGGGGGCGTTGGCTGTCGCTCGGTCTGGCCGGCGAGCTGCCTGCCGTCGTGCGTCAGGTGAACAGGCAATGGCAGCGACAACCGTAAGCCCCGTGCAGCCCCTGCGGGTGTTGCTGTTGGCGGCTGGCCTGCTCACCAGTAGCGGGCATGCTCAGGAAATTCCCCCTCCCGCCTATCAGTTGGCGGCTCAGCGAGCAGGCATCCCTTCGACGGTGCTCTTTGCCGTGGCTCTGCAAGAAAGCGGCATCCGCCGCGACAACCGCCTCATCCCCTGGCCCTGGTCGCTGAATGTGGCGGGACAGTCGCACCGTTATGCCACGCGTGCCCAGGCTTGTACCAGTCTGCTCCAGGCGCTGAGGGAGGCTGCGCCCACCCGCGTTGATGTGGGCCTCGCGCAAATCAACCTTGGCTATCAGAAACACCGCTACAGCCGCCCGTGTGACCTGCTCGACCCCTACGCCAACTTGGCAATCGCCGCCGCCATTCTGCGTGAGCAGTACAAGCCGGGTGAGGATTGGCTGTTGGCAATGGGTCGTTACCACCGTCCGGCAGGCGGAGAGCCAGCGGCGCGCTACCGACGTAGCGTTTCCCAGCATTTGAACCGTGTGCAGGGTTCGTCCGGCGTGCCACGCGCCACCCATCAGGAGACTTCACGATGAGATCCTACTCTTTGGCCGTGCTCGGCCTGTCCGCCCTGATCGCCGCTGCACCTTTGTCAGCCCTGCAAGCGGCAGAACCGCTGATTGTGGTGGACGATCGCGGTGGCGTATCGGCGTTACCGTACTACGAAGCGCTCAACCTGCAGCCGCGCACCAACGGCGTACAGCGTCCACCTGTTCCCATTCCCCAGATGCCTTCAACCATCGACGGTGAAGCCCAGATGCTACCCGTGCGTAGCGCGAAGCTCACACCGGGCGCGGTCGTGCGTCGGGTGATTGAGGCACCGGGCCTACAACCGTTCTTCCTAATTGGCGACGATGAGACTTCGCATGCCTGGCTGCGCCGCCATGCGGCAAATCTGCATGAGCGCAACGCGGCTGGTCTGGTGGTCAATGTCGAGACGATGCAGGGACTGGAACGCTTGAGGGCGCTGGCTCCCGGCCTGCAGCTCTGGCCCGTATCGGCTGACGATCTGGCGGACCGGCTGGGTCTGCGCCACTATCCCGCATTGATTACGGCCACTGGCATCGAGCAATGATGCCATGGCGCAGACCCAGCCGGTCGAGGTATTGCTGCGCCCCGCCGTGGAGCTATACACCGTGGCGGTGTGTGCCGGCGCTGCGATTCTGTGCGTGGTGGCCCCGTGGTCGCTCGCGCTGAATCCCAGCCTGGGGATCGGTAGCGCCTTAGCGTTTTCTGTCTTCGGTGTAATTCGTTTTCGACAGGCCCAGGCCATCCTGCGCTACCGCCGCAACATTCGCCGCCTGCCGCGTTATGCGATGATCAGCCGCGATGTGCCAGTCAGCCAGCAGCGGCTGTTCATCGGCAAGGGCTTTTTGTGGGAACAGAAGCATACGCATCGGCTTACGCAAACCTATCGGCCTGATTTTCGCCGCTACGTCGAGCTGACTTCGGCGTATCGATTGGCGCGGCGCTTGGAAGAACGTTTGGAGTTCGCGCCATTTCCCTTATCTCATTTGGCGCAGCTTACGGCATGGGACGTGCCATTGAATCCAGTGCGCCCACTGCCGCCGGTCGGCGGTTTGCCGCGGCTGCATGGCATCGAGCCGCATGAGATCGATGTTAGTTTGCCGTTAGGGGAACGCGTCGGCCATTCGTTGGTGCTGGGCACCACACGGGTGGGTAAAACGCGGCTGGCCGAGCTTTTTATCACCCAGGATATTCGACGCAAGAACCACGCGGGTGAGCATGAGGTCGTCATTGTCTTCGACCCGAAGGGCGATGCCGATTTGCTCAAACGAATGTACGTAGAGGCCAAACGCGCCGGGCGAGAAGGTGAGTTTTATGTGTTTCATCTAGGTTGGCCGGACATATCCGCCCGTTACAACGCGGTTGGCCGGTTTGGGCGTATTTCCGAAGTGGCCACCCGCATCGCCGGCCAACTCTCGGGCGAGGGCAACTCAGCGGCGTTCCGGGAATTTGCTTGGCGCTTCGTGAACATCGTCGCCCGTGCGCTGATTGAACTGGGGCAGCGCCCGGATTATCTGTTGATCCAACGGCACGTGGTCAACATCGATGCGCTGTTCATCGAGTATGCCCAGCATTATTTCGCTCAGACTGAGCCCAAAGCTTGGGAGGTCATCGTTCAACTTGAAGCACGACTAAACGACAAGAACATCCCCAGAAACATGATCGGGCGCGAGAAGCGAGTGGTCGCGCTGGAGCAGTACCTGAGCCAAGCGCGCAACTACGACCCGGTACTGGATGGTCTGCGTAGCGCCGTTCGCTACGACAAAACGTATTTCGACAAGATCGTGGCAAGCCTCTTACCGCTGCTGGAAAAGCTCACCAGCGGCAAGATCGCTCAACTACTCGCGCCAAACTACTCGGACCTGAACGATCCCAGGCCAATCTTCGACTGGATGCAAATTATCCGCAAGCGGGCGGTGGTCTATGTGGGCCTGGATGCACTCTCGGACGCTGAGGTCGCCGCCGCAGTCGGTAATTCGATGTTTTCCGACCTGGTATCGGTGGCGGGGCACATCTACAAGTTCGGCATCGACGATGGCCTGCCCGATGCCCGTGCCGACCAGAAAGTGCCGATCAATCTGCATGCGGACGAATTCAACGAGCTCATGGGCGATGAATTCATCCCGATGATCAACAAAGGGGGTGGGGCAGGCATTCAGGTCACCGCCTACACCCAGACTCTCTCTGACATTGAAGCGCGTCTTGGAAATCGCGCCAAGGCAGGCCAAGTCATCGGCAACTTCAACAATCTATTCATGCTGCGCGTGCGCGAGACCGCCACGGCTGAGCTACTGACCAAGCAACTGCCCAAGGTCGAGGTCTACACCACGACGGTCGTGAGCGGCGCTACTGACAGCTCGGACATTCACGGTAAAACTGACTTTACCAGCAATACCCAGGACCGCATCAGCATGACCAGTGTGCCGATGATCGAACCCGCACATATCGTTCAATTGCCCAAAGGCCAGTGCTTCGCGTTGATGCAGGGCGGCGCACTGTGGAAGGTTCGCATGCCGCTGCCTGCCCCTGATCCGGACGAGAACATGCCGCAGGACCTGCAGCAGCTTGCCCAGTACATGCGCCAGAGCTACACAGAAACCGGCCAGTGGTGGGAAAATCAGGGCGTTCCTGGGCTGCAGGAGCAATCCCTGCCCGATACGCTGCTCGACGACGAGCCCGTGGATGCGGCAAACCGCGATGCCGGCTACGATGAGGCGGCGCCATGAGCGATGCAGCGTCCACGACACAGCAACAGCAGAACCGCCGTCAGGGATTAATCGCGAGCCTCATTGGCTTTCCGTTTCGCCTCTTCGGTGTGTTGATCGGATCACTGTTGATCTCCATCGTGGTCGAATGCGTGGGCATGCACCTGTTCTGGAAGGAGCAGGGCTGGCGCCACTCCCAGTCCATGCTGCAGTATGAGTTGAGCCACCTGTCGAGTCACTTCAGACGTAGCGTCATCGTGCGCGAGCCCGGGCGTACCGCACACCAACTGGTCGACACTGGCTATGAGTGGGTTTTCGTCAAGACCGGCGTGGATGAACGGATGAGCCACACCGCGGATCGCGCCCGCGCGCCGAGTCAAAGTGGTAACAAGAACTTTCGATACTACATGAGCCAAGCTTATATTTGGTCGGAGCGTTACCTGATTGCCGCAGCTTTCACCACGCTCACTTTCTTGGTACGGCTGCTGATTCTGGTGCTGACCTTACCGTTGATCCTATTGGCGGCGTTCGTTGGACTGGTCGATGGGCTGGTGCGGCGTGACGTGCGCAAATTCGGTGCTGGTCGGGAGTCAGGGTTCTTCTACCACCGCGCCAAAGCCTCGCTGATGCCGCTGGCTGTACTGCCCTGGGTGGTTTATCTGGCGATGCCAGTTTCCTTGCACCCGCTATTAATTCTGCTGCCAAGCGCAATATTGCTGGGTCTGGCGGTGAACTTGACGGCGGGGAGCTTTAAAAAATATTTATAGTCGGTGCCTTTCTCTCACCTGCATTGCAAGGGCCAGTAGGCCGTTGCTCACGGTACTAACTCTGAATTAACCTTTCGCGTTCTAAAACCAATCGAATGTCCTCGAATTTTGAAGCAATGTCTCCTTTTGGAAACCTAATTTGTCCAAGTCCTTGAATGTTGCTGAATTCTTCGCACCCTTCCTCAAGAAGGACAATTGCCTTGGTAAAACCTAAGCGTCCTTGGAAAAGGCCGACTTCGTGGATGACGTTCGTTCTTGCCTCTATCTTCCCGTCGGCTTGTTCGTCCTCGGCAGTCATAACAACAAACGCGATGGCTGCCGCATCGAGCATCTCGCTCAGTCGATGGGTGTTTGTGATTCCCGCTACCGGGACTCGGTTAAATTCATCATAAGGTAATCTCATGCGCTCAACGATGAAGTCCTTCAAGTCACGCCAGACTTTCGATCTACCGTGGCCAATAAAAACATTTGTTCCAACCAGAGATTGCTTTTCCATCCGTGTTTTGACTCGTAAGAGGTAGGAGTGTGCTTTTTTTGCAAGAGGTAATAGCAGAGCGCAAGCAGCCTTAGGGCCAAGCATTTCAAAAACCTGGCTTTCCACCGAACAATGAGGCGGGGTCCAAATGCCTTGATTAACCGCAAGCATATCCCGAGTGGTGAAATTCCTTTTTGGTGCCCGCATGGCGATAAAAACATCCCCACGCAAAATTTTTATTCCAAGAAGTTCGTCCAATAGGGATTCGTAATACTTATCACTTGTGTTGGAAATGAGCGCTCGGAGCATTGACTCAATCTCCAACTTTGCTGAATCAAAAGTACTGGCTGTTTCCCCAGCGAGCTGCTGTACATGGCCCAAGTCTGGGTTATCAGCCAGTTCGTTTATATGCTGTACAACCGTCTCTTGCGTGTATTCAGCCCAGTCTCCTTGTGTGCCTTCACCGAACATGGATAAAGAGGTGTCCTTTCCCCATTCAGAACTGAAGTGGTGCCCCGGTGGTGGGGGCTGGAACCCTGAATAGTAAACAAGTGCTTGCCATCCCAACCACGATCCACCGTGGGAGCGTGCCACTGTTGCGATCGCCGATGTTAGTTTGTCTAAGGGACGATTGATTTCCTCTTGACTCCATGAGCGATCTACGCTTTCGAGATTGGATATTATTTCCTGCAAAACCACGGAATCGTTCATATTTCCTCGCATTTCATGTGTGCCGATACATTTTGTATTATACCGACGCCGTTCTTGCCGTAGATGGCCTGATTCGCCAAAACCGGACGCCCGTCAGTTCCTATTGTTTGCAGCCTGATTGCGCCTGCAATGTCACGATCATTCCATTGTTGATCTAACGAAGGGATGGGGCGATGGTGCTCTCGATTCGGTGTAGCGCCGCGCACGGCGGCGTGTCTCTCCTGCTTACAGCGATTTTGGCTGTACCGCTGACGGCTCAAGCCGATATGCCAGCTCAGCGGCAAGACCTAGCTGCGGCCTTGCGTCAACTTGATGCGTTGGAACGATTCGTGGCGCAGAGCGCTGCGGCCACGCCCATCGTGCCGGGCGATCGTTACCACTTCGACTATCCACGCTTGATGGTTGACTTGGCCCGCGTGCGTACCGGCATTCAGTCTCATCTCACCCCATCGCGTGCCCAACCTCGTGACCTTGCCGAGTTGGCGGGGGATTACCGCAGTGAGCGTGCGTCCCAGCACAACCCATTGACGCAGGCACAACCATGACATCAGCCCAGATCAGCGCCTTTCAGGCCAACAGCAGCATTACGCCAGCCACCATGGCGACCGTCTTGATCGGTTTTGTGTTCGCGGTGTTGCTGCTGTGGGGCGCTTGGGCGATTCGCACGGCCTACGTCGGCTGGGCTGAAAACCGAATTAACCAACGTCAGTTCCTGGGCGTCGTCGTGCGGTTTCTGGCGATGTACCTGGTACTGACTTTTTTCCTCCTGTCCTGACCCGCAAGGAACTGACCATGAAGACCCGCTTATTTCGCACGCCTATCGCGCTCGCCTCACTCACCTGGGGTTTGGTCCTGCTGCCTACTCTGTCGTTCGCCCAGGGATTGCCCACGTTGGAAAACCCGTCGCGCGGCACAGGCGGCGGCATTATGGAGACCATCCGCAACTACGGCTACGACATTGTGCTGTTGGTGGCGCTTCTGGTCGTGGCCTCCATGTTTATCGGGGTGTGCTACCACGCCTACGGTACGTACGCCGAAATTCACACGGGCAAAAAGACCTGGGGCCAGTTTGGCTTGAGCGTTGCGGTCGGTGCCGTGCTGCTCGTGGTCGGTATCTGGCTGCTCACCGAAGCGACTACAGTTCTGTAAGGAAACGGCCCATGTCCGAGCACCAGCACATTCGGGCCGATGGCACCGTGTCGTTTCTGCCGCATCGTCTTAATCGCCACCCGGTCGTGGTACGCGGTTTGACGGCGGACGAACTGTGGATTTGCTGCGGTTTGTCGGGCGCGGTAGGGTTGCTGATGGGGGCGCCCTTGTCCTGGGGTTTTTCGACCATTGCCTTGGCGCCGACCTTCATTGTTATTGGCATTGCCTTGGGCGTGTTCGTCGGTGGCGGTCTTTTACGCCGCAAGAAGCGCGGCAGGCCCGACACGTGGCTGTACCGACAACTGCAATGGCGCATCACGATCTCATACCCGTTGCTGGCAGGTTGGGTGCGCGGCCAAGCGCTGGTCACGCGCACCGGCTATTGGACAATCCGAAGAGGCGTGCAATGAGCCGCTTCAAAAACGAAGTCGCGCACCTGCAGGCACATATCAAAACCCTTCGCATCGGCGCAGTCGCGCTGCTGCTGGTGGCGCTGGTTATGGGTGGTGGGTGGTGGAGCGCCCCGCGCGATCTGACTGTTCACGTCCCGCCCGACCTGCGATCGGGCAGCACCCGCAAGTGGTGGGAAGTGCCGCCCGAGTCGGTCTATGCCTTCACCTTTTATGTGTTCCAGCAGCTTAACCGTTGGCCGACCAATGGCGAAGAGGACTACGCCCGCAACCTGCATGTCCTATCGCCGTATCTGACGCCGTCCTGCCGGGCCTTTTTGCGGACTGACTTCGAGTACCGCCGCAGCACGGGTGAACTTCGCCAGCGCGTGCGCGGCGTCTATGAAATCCCCGGTCGTGGCTATGGCGAGAACCCGAGCGCTCGTGTGCGGGTGATTTCTGATGGCGACTGGATCGTGACGCTGGACTTAAGCGCGGACGAGTATCACGGTTCTGAGCAGGTCAAGAGGGCACTGGTGCGTTACTCCATCAAGGTGGCGCGGGCGGACGTTGATCCGACCCGCAACCCGTTCGGGCTGGTGCTGGACTGTTATGACAGCGCTCCCCAGCGAATTACCGTGCCAGTGTCAGAACCCCTCGCGCGTAGCGGCCTGGGATTGCAAGGAGATTCCCAATGAGCTTCAAACATCGAGTTCTGGCCGGGTTGGGTATGTTGGCCTGGATGATGGCTATTCCTGCCCAGGCGGTGGAAATCCTTCGCTGGGAACGCCTGCCGTTGGCCGTGCCGTTAGTCGTCGGCCAGGAGCGCATTGTGTTTATCGACCGCAACGTGCGCGTTGGCGTGCCCGCCAGCGTGGGAGGGTGCCTGCGGGTGCAAAGTGCCGGTGGCGCGGTCTACCTGCGCGCCGATGAGCCCATTGAACCCACTCGTTTGCAGTTGCAAGACGCGGACACCGGGGAACTGATTCTGCTGGACATTGCCGCGCACCTAGGCAATGACGGTGAGCCTGCACTGGAGCCGGTGCGTATCGTTGAGGGGAGTACCACACCCCAGCGCTACGGCCAGCCGGCGGTGGGCAACGACACTGGTGCACAAACCGCCCCGGCCAAGCCCTCGCGACGCGAAACCCCGGTGCCTGTGGTGCTCACGCGCCATGCCGCACAAAACCTGTATGCGCCGCTGCGTACCGTGGAGGCCGTACCCGGCATCATGCGTGTGAACCTGCGCGGTGACCTGAACCTAGCCACGCTGCTGCCGACCCTGCCGGTGCGCGCTGTCGCGTTGGCGTCCTGGCGGCTGGAAGACCAGTGGGTGACAGCAGTTCAGCTAATTAATGCCAGCAGCGGCTGGCTGGAACTCGACCCCCGTACGTTGCAAGGCGACTTTCTCACCGTCACCTTCCAACACCAGGTCCTGGGTCCGCGCGGTACGCCCGAGGACACGACTGTCGTGTACGTGGTCACTCGTGGACATGGGCTGGCGCAATCGCTACTGCCCGCCATTCAGCGTTTCGACCCAGCGGTGCATCTGCCCCATCTCACGCAAGAAGCGCAAGGAGACGGCCATGCGCAGTAACGGACTTCTCAAGTGGCTGATGATTCCGGTGGCCCTACTGGTACTTTTTGCGGGTATTCGCCTACTATCCGGCGGCGACACGACCCGTTCAGGTGCTGCGGGTTCTGGCAGCCAACTCACGCCCGAAGAGATGCAGGCGCTGGGCATTGAAGGCGATACCCCGCACGACACCGTGGCGACGCTCGTGGCTCAGGTCAAGCAGATGCGCGCCGAGCTGCAGACGGCGCAGGCCGACAACAAGACGCAACGTAGTGAGAACGTGCGTCTGCGCCAGCGCGAGACCGCCATTGACCAGCGCATCAATTCGGCACTGGCGTCGGAACGCAGCACCCTGCAACGCGACCAGGCGAAAATTGCTAATGAACGCCAGCAGACCGAAGGTTTGCTGCAGGATTTGCAGCGCCGTCTGGAAAGCCTGGGTAATACCGATCTGCCCGTAGGGCTGGGTCTGCGCGAGGGGGATGCGGATGGCCTTGAGACAGGCGGCGGTATCCGCTGGGTTGAACCGGATGATGCCCAGCAGGTCGATGGACGCAAGCCCAGCAGCAGCCTGAGTTTTCCAACGACTTTCGGCCCCGCGCAAAAGACACTGGAAACCACTGTCGGCCGCGTGGCCGACGCCGGTGCCAAGGCCGGAGGGGTTAGCACCGCCAAGGCGGTCTATACGGTGCCGACCAATTCCACCCTGATGGGTTCGGTCGCGATGACCGCGCTCATTGGCCGTGTGCCGATCGACGGCACGGTCAACGATCCGTATCCGTTCAAAGTCGTCGTTGGCCCGGACAACCTGACCGCTAACGGTATCGACATTCCGGATGTGGCGGGGGCTGTCTTCAGCGGAACCGCCTCGGGCGACTGGACGCTGTCATGTGTGCGCGGCCAGGTGCGTAGCATCACGTTTGTCTTTCATGACGGCACAATCCGTACCATCCCCGAGGACAGTGAGCGCAGCAGCCAGCGAAACAACCAGGAGGAAGGCCTGGGCTGGATTAGCGACCCGTTCGGTATTCCTTGCGTGTCGGGCGAGCGCCGCAGCAACGCCCAGCAGTACCTGGGTACGCAGGCGCTCATCACCGCTGCTGGTGCGGGCGCCGCGTCGCTCATCGATTCGGACAATGGACGGATATCCTACGTGGGTGCGGACGGTTCGATGGGCACGACAGGCATTAGCGGCAACGAGGCCATGGGGCAAATTCTGGCTGGTGGCGTGCGGGATATGTCGCAGTGGGTCAACAAGCTTTACGGCCAGGCCTTCGCCGCTGTGTATGTCCAGCCTGGTGCGAAGGTGGCCGTGCATCTGGAAAAACCCCTGGCCATCGACTACGAGCCGCAAGGGCGCCGGGTCGATCACCGTATAGGAGAAGCCCATGCGCTTGAACTGGATTAAACCCTTGCTGCTCATCATCACCACAGCCGCGCTCGCCGGGTGCGCCACCCACAAGGACGAGTTGCTGCTCCACGGTGGCCGAACCATGCAGGATATCTGGCACAACGAAGCGGGTGAGGGCGGCAGCGGCCAGGTGGCACGCCGCCAATTGCTCGACGTGCGTCAAAGCTTGCGCCGACCACTGACCGAAGTCGATGTGCACGCTGCCCCAACAGTACAGGTCGGCTACACCCGCTCCGCCGCCAACGAAATCCAGCGCCAGTTCCACCGGCTGCCCAATCCGGATCTGGTGATGTACGTGTTCCCGCATCTGGCGGGCACCGACCCCGTGCCGGTACCCGGCTACAGCACGGTCTTCCCGCTGTATCAGCGCGTGCAGTACGCCATGCCGGGCGAGCGCGTGGAGGCGTATTAATGGCATGGCGTTTTCCTTGGCATAAGCGTGCCAGCTCTGATGACGAGGTTGCCGACGCCGATCAGTCCGATGGCTGGCAGCACCATATTCACGCTCTGAACGAGGCGGGGATTCCAGAGCCGGGTGGGGCAGTTCACCGCAACCGACCCGCGACACAGGCGGACGAAGATGCTTTGTATGGCGTGGCGCCGTCCTTTGTCGAACTGCTGCCGTGGGTGGAGTACCTGCCCGACAGCCGCAGCATGCTGTTGGAGGACGGCCAATCGGTGGCCGCCTTCTTTGAGTTGATTCCGCTGGGCACCGAAGGGCGGGAAGCCGCATGGCTGGCACAGGCGCGCGATGCGCTGGAGAACGCCCTGCAGGACAGCTTTGACGAACTGGACGAGAACCCGTGGGTGCTGCAGCTCTACGCCCAGGACGAAACCAGCTTCGATGAGTACCTGAAGACCTTGCAAGGTTATGTGCAGCCGCGGGCGCAAGGTACACCTTTTACCGAGTTTTATTTGCGTTTTTTTGCGCATCACCTACGGGCAGTGGCCAAGCCCGGCGGGTTGTTCGAGGATACGGTGGTCACACGCCTGCCCTGGCGAGGACAAAGCCGCCGTGTGCGAATGGTGGTTTATCGCCGCGTCACGGGGCAAACCGCACGGCGGGGCCAGACACCCGCACAGGCGCTCAACATCGTGTGCGACCGGCTGGCCGGTGGCTTGAGCAATGCGGGTATCCAGGCCCATCGTCTGGACGCGCCGCAGATCCACGACTGGCTGCTTCGCTGGTTCAACCCCCAGCCCCTGCTACTGGGGCCAACGGCCGAGGACCGCGAGCGTTTTTATCAATTGACCGCCTACCCGCCAACCCAAGAACCCGACGAAGTCGAGTTGGCCAGTGGTCGGGATTTCAGCCAAAGGCTGTTCTTCGGCCAGCCACGATCGGATGTGGCCCAAGGTTTGTGGTACTTCGACGGTATGCCGCACCGGGTCATGGTCACCGACCGCTTGCGCACGCCGCCGACAACGGGACACCTGACGGGCGAAACCCGTAAAGGGGACGCCATCAATACGTTGTTCGATCAGATGCCCGAAGACACGGTGATGTGCTTGACTTTGATCGCCACGCCCCAGGACGTTCTGGAGACGCATCTGAACCATCTGGCCAAGAAGGCGGTGGGCGAGACCCTGGCCTCGGAGCAGACGTTGCGGGACGTGCACGAGGCCCGGTCTCTGATTGGCAGCGCCCACAAGCTCTACCGTGCCAGTCTGGTGTTTTACCTGCGTGGCCGTGATGAGGCCGAGCTTGATCACCGTGGTCTGCAACTGGCGAACGTAATGCTCAACGCGGGATTGCAGCCGGTGCGCGAAGAAGATGAGGTGGCGCCGCTGAACACCTATTTGCGCTGGTTGCCGTGCGTTTACAGCCCGTCGCAAGATCGTAAGCGGTGGTACACGCAACTGATGTTCGCCCAGCATGCGGCCAATCTTGCGCCGGTGTGGGGTCGCAGCCAGGGCACTGGACACCCCGGCATTACCTTCTTTAACCGGGGCGGCGGACCCATCACTTTCGATCCTTTGAACCGCCTGGATCGGCAGATGAATGCGCACCTGTTCCTGTTTGGACCGACGGGGTCGGGTAAATCAGCCACATTGAACAATCTGCTTAATCAGGTCACGGCCATCTACCGGCCAAGGCTGTTCATTGTGGAGGCCGGCAACTCCTTCGGCTTGTTCAGCGAATTCGCCAAGAGGCTGGGTCTCACGGTCCACCGCGTCAAACTCTCCCCCGGCGCTGGCATTAGCCTGGCACCGTTCGCGGATGCCAGGCGCCTGATCGAAACTCCAAGCGACGTACAGACGCTGGATGCCGACGCCCTTGATGGTGAACCGACCGCTGATGGTATCGAGGAGGCGGGTGCGGATGAGCAACGCGACGTGCTGGGTGAACTGGAAATCACTGCGCGGTTGATGATTACGGGCGGTGAGGACAAGGAAGAAGCCCGTATGACGCGGGCGGATCGCTCGTTGATACGCCAGTGCATCCTGGAGGCCGCCCGGCGCTGCCACAGCGAAGGTGGTGAACAGCGCACCGTACTGACCCGCGACGTGCGCGATGCACTACGTGAACGTGGCCAGGACAGCACATTACCCGAAATGCGCCGCGCGAGGCTTCTGGAGATGGCGGATGCCATGGACATGTTCTGCCAGGGCGCCGATGGAGAGATGTTCGATCGGCCCGGCACGCCCTGGCCCGAAGCCGACATTACCCTGGTTGATCTAGCGACGTACGCTCGCGAGGGCTACAACGCGCAGCTTTCCATTGCCTACATCTCGCTCATCAGCACCGTCAACAATATTGCCGAGCGCGATCAGTTCCTGGGGCGCCCCATCATCAACGTCACCGATGAGGGCCATATTATTACCAAGAATCCGTTGCTGGCGCCTTACGTGGTTAAGATCACCAAGATGTGGCGCAAGCTGGGGGCTTGGTTCTGGTTGGCCACACAAAACGTCGATGATTTGCCCAAAGCGGCCGAACCCATGCTTAATATGATCGAATGGTGGATCTGCCTGTCGATGCCGCCCGATGAGGTCGAGAAAATCGCCCGATTCCGTGAGCTCTCGCCCGCGCAGAAGGCATTGATGCTCTCCGCTCGCAAGGAGGCCGGTAAATTTACGGAAGGGGTGATTCTGTCCAAGAGTATGGAGGTGCTGTTCCGAGCCGTACCGCCGAGTCTGTATCTGGCTCTGGCCCAGACGGAGCCGGAAGAGAAGGCGGAACGCTACCAGCTTATGCAGCAGTATGGTATCAGCGAACTGGACGCGGCGATCAAGGTATCCGAACAGATTGATCGGGCTCGGGGAATTGATTCGTTGCCATGGGAGCAAATGTAGCGCCGGTTATTTCCCGCGCTGACCCAAGTCGCTGAGCTTGGAAAGTGTGTTGTCAGGGTCGTATACGCGAAGCTGGTTGTGCGTCCGCGTAGAACTGTCGTAAATTACCAGGTTCGTACCGTCCGGAACTGTCTGCGATGGAAACAAAATGCCGTCCAGATCTGCCGAGATGGTGTCATCGGCCATGTACCAAGTGGGTGGTTCGATCCCGTGCCCGAACCATTCCTCTCGCCAGTCCACGGCGTAATCCGCCCAGAGTGCGGGCCAGCGTTCTGGATCAAAGCCGCCGCTCAAATCTGCGACCCGCAACTGCCGAACAAAGAAGGTACAGATCGTTCCGGGTCGCAACCACGGGTTGTCTTGGCGGTACTCAGCCAGTGCCGTTGCATCGGTCATCGCTAGATAGAGTGCCTCTTGGCCGGGACGGTTGAAGCGGCCTCCTTGACGGGCTGCGCCCATGCCTGAAAGCGGCATACTGGCATAGCTCGGGGCGATAACCCTGTAGAAGGCAGCATCCTCTTCCAGACCGATAGAATGCTCGATCATCCAGCAGCCCCGCCTGCCAGAGATTCCAGATACGCAATCACTGCATCGGCCCGGCCTTCCCACGGCGAATCAGCCATCGGTTCGGCACAGCTGGGAACGGGGCAGGCAGCATGCCGCATTGTTAGGCCACGTAGATAGATCCACATGTTCGACTAACGCATCTGCACCCGATTTACATCTTGTTTGGGAACTACGATGCGACCACCGACGTCTTCCTTTCGCGATACGTTACGCCGCCTAATCTGGCCTGCCGTTGTTATGATGCTGACACTGCTGGTATTTTGGCGTCCTTCCGTTCCCATTGCCTCGATGGAGCAGGATAACCAGCGATCCGCAGACGATAGGGCGGCGATGTCTCAAGCATCTGGACCGCCTTGGCATTATGGTTCCACCTTGGCTCGTTATACCTTGATCTTATATGCCGATCTGGAATGTCCTTACTGCAGGGCTTACGTCCCGCCATTGATGGCCTGGATCGAGCGCCATCCTGATATCCGCCTGCAATGGCAACACCTGCCGCTAGCCATGCACGAGCCTGCGGCTTCCCAACTGGCTGCGCTGGCGGAGTGCGCTGGTGAGGCTGGCGGCGCCGAAGCCTATTGGCGGACGATATCCTGGATTTATCAGCATACACAGGGCGAAGGACTAGGGTTACCGGACGGCGTACTGCACCCATTCCATGAGGCATTACGCGCTTGCCTGGCAAGCGAGCGCCCGTTAGTGATTGTGCGGGCGCAAGCCGACGGCGCTGCCGACAACGGTATAGCGGCCACGCCGACGCTGCATCTGCGCGACGAGCGTACCGGCCAATCCCTGTGGTTACAGGGACCGATTGCCGGTGACGCGCTGTTGTCCGCGATGGACCTGATTGTGACCGATGATCCGGCCTCCGAACTCGCAGAAACGACTGAATTGTCCGCCGTCCCAGACGGCAACAAGCCCAGGTAGCCCGCAATCTTAAAGGCTATGGCGTGGTGTACACCGCGTTGATTGCACACCCCGGTCCGCACCGCATCCCCTGCGCGGATATCCACCTGATACGAAGGTGGTGGATGCTGACTGTTCGCTCATTATTCTTTATCGTCCCCGGAGGGTTTGCCCTCTCGGGTACGCGTCCTCCGATCTTATTTATTGGAGGTTTGTTATGTTCCCCACCCCTAACGTCGCCGATTCCGGCGCGCAATTAAGCATTGATCTTACCGATCAGCAGGATGATCGAATTATCCAGCAAGCCATTGCACTCCTGGAGCATCGTGTGTTCAAGGCGGGGCCGACGCTCGATGGTCCGAAGGCGGTTCGTGATTATCTGCGTTTGAAGTTGATGGCCGAACCCAATGAAGTCTTCGTCGTGGTGTTTCTCGACAGCCAGAATCAAGTGCTGGCGTGCGAGCCTTTGTTTAAAGGCACGGTCAACGCGGCAGCGGTCTATCCGCGCGTGGTGGTGCAGCGCTCTCTAGAACTTAATGCGTCCGCTCTGATTATGAGCCACCAACACCCGTCGGGCACTACCGAGCCCAGTATGGCAGATCGCGCGCTCACCAATCAGCTGAAAAACGCGTTAGCGATGGTCGATATCCGGGTCGTAGATCATTTCATCATTGGTAAAGGTGAGCCGTTTTCCTTTGCCGAGTCTGGTTTGCTGTAGCCGTTTCCCAACCGCGCCCTCGTTGGCGCAACACTTTTTTCGTGTCAGTGTTCAATTCCCGTGCGGGTTCTCCCGGCCCGCACGGGTCGGCATAGGGCTCGCGCACCTTCTCACATATGGGAGTACATCATGCAGCCCAAAACTCATTACTTCGAGGGTGTTGCCTTCATCGCCACTCCTTATCGAGCTGGCTCTTATATCCGCAAGGATGTGTTCTGGCGCCAGTTCACCATCTCTTGCCAGGGTAATGTGGAATATCCCGAAGACGATCCCATCTATGGCAGTTGGTGGACGCCGCACACCCTCGTTCTGGGCGCGTGCGGCTTGATCGAGGATGCCATGTCGTTGGCTAATGCCCGAGTGTCACACCATGACTTTGACTTCTCAGATGCGATCGACGCATTGGACTTCACACCCGAGTTGATCATCATCTGTGACAGGGATGGACGTTTGGTACTCGCTGGACAGGTCCGGGGAGATAGCGTGAAATGGTGCCTCCCGGTCGTTTCTGATGAAGAAACTGAGCAGATCGTCAAAGAGGTCGCCGAACTGCGCAGCGAAGCCTCCTATGAAGCGGGATGGGACAATTTCTCCACCGCGCAAGGTCTGCGCTTTCGCGCCCGTGTCCTGGAGGGTCGGCTGGTGGATCGTTTCTGGCGTCACCACACGCGTAAGGTCGTGTCGGCGGCAACTTTATAATCCTAGTGGGAGCCTAGCGCTCCCTTCTCTCTGCATAGTCGGCGGCTTAACGCCACGAGGAACGCTTCAAACTGGGCACCCCTCATTTCCGATTGTTTGTCGCTGTTTTGCACACGATGCGTTGCACTACCAAGGTCATGAACTACGGGTGCCGCTCCATGCTTCATTCTCTTTCTTGTGCCCCGGCGATGCGCCGGCCGCTGGCAATAGCCTTGACTGCGGCGCTGTTCGCCTGCACCGCTACCGCAGCGGATGTCTGGGTCATTACCGACCTTCAACACCCCGCCCAGGGTACGCCAGACCGGCTGATCGAGTTGGATGCGCCCGCGCGCATTGAAGCCGACCTTTCGGCCGATCTTCCGAGTGATAGCCGCCAAGCCGCTGAACTGGTCCGGCATCGCTTGAAGCAAGGAGGTCCGCTGTTGCAGCAACGGCTGGCCGGGGCCTACCAAGGTGTGGCCGACGCCTGGAGTTTGGGTATTACGACCATTCCGGCCATCGTGGTCGACCAGCGCTATGTGATCTACGGGGAGAGCAATCTTGATCAGGCGCTAACCCGAATCGAGCAATATCGCAAGGAGCAGCCATGAACTTGCGCGACCTGAGAATCGGTGTCGCTATGGCGATCTTGCTTGCGGCGACATCCAGCTTTGCGCTCAACACCGCCACCATTGTGGCTTCCGCTTTGTCTCCATCCTGTCTGGAGTACCGCGTGGTCGGCATCTGCTACTGGCTGTCCTGCGGAGTGGGTGGTTGCCGGATACGCACCTCCATCAAGGTGCGCCACTACGTCCCGGACGCGGTGGTGTCGAGCTATTCAAACACTGGCGCGAACCCGTGGGTGGAAGTCCGGCCGATGAGCCTGCCCAATCCCACAGCGCAGGCAGGTGGCGACGGCACCACCAACGACGATCACGAGAACAATCTCGCCAAATTCAAGAATAGCGACGTGATCGGTCATCCCGGTGGGGAAGTGTTCAACGAGTTCGTCGCAGGTTCTGGGTATTTCTGCCAGGGCGCAGGCACAGCGTTCGTGCCGTACTTGCTCAGCACCTTGGACACGCCAGCCTGGCGCTATAACGTGCCGGAGGCCGTGTACCCCGAGTCGCTCATTCCCGGCCAGCGTGAAGTGGGATCGCGCATCGACATGAATCTGTGGGGCAATGTCTATCCACGTGGCGGTTTTCTGCACCAGACCGATGACTACAAGGCGGGCGCCGTGGTAGCCCAGCGTGCGGGCGACATCGTGACCCGCCGGGGGCAACTGCATGTGTATCAGCCGCTGCTGGCCAGTTCTCGGGCGGGCTACTGGCCTGCGGGTGCATTAATCGAGGGCGATGCCTCGACCGGTAAGTGGCAGGAGCTCACTCCGCGTCTGTCCAACACCTGCACGGTGTTTCCCCATAACGAGACGCTAACACAGGCCCGGCAAGGCGACTACGCCTGGGCGTTGTGGCGTCCGTATAGCTGCTGCCAGCGCCGGGGTCAGACCTTCCTGGGCAGTGTGGATTTTAACTGAGCAATCGAGGGCACAACCATGAATCGTCCTGATATGAAAAACCCGGTAAGCCTTATTCCGCGCTCATGCCGCCCAGTGGTGCTGGCCTGTGCACTGGCATTGGCCTGCGGTTTGGCCTCGGCGCAAAGCGGTGGATTCCAGAATAGTGGCAGCGTCATCGGTGACGAGGTTATGTACTCCATAGGCGGTGGCAACGCCGTCTCGATGAGCGGCGCAGCCGGCATGCGCTCAATCGGAGTGGGTGCTGGTTGGAACAGCAATCTGATCTGCGGCGACATGAATATCAGCACGACGATCCAGAACCAACTGAACGGCCTCACCAACGGTTTTCAAAACATCATGAGCAGCGTTATCCAGAACGCGACGAGCGCGGTGGCATCGCTGCCAGCGCTGATTATCCAGCGCGCCGATCCGGGGTTGTATAACCTGTTGACCAATGGTGTGCTGCAGGCTCGGCTGGATTTTGACCGCTCCAAGCTCCAGTGTCGCGCCATGGCCGAAAAAATGGCCGACATGGCGGGGGGCCAGATGGGCTGGAACCAGCTAGCCGAGGGCATCGCGTTGCGCGAGGCGGTGGCCAGTAGCGATGCGGTCTCGGCGATCGAGCAGGCCGAAACCAGTCGGGGTAATGACGGCGTCCCGTGGGTGGGTGGGGGCAATGCCGGCGGCGCGGGCCAGTCCCCGATCAAGGTGGTGGGCGATGTCACCCGCGCCGGGTACAACCTGGTCAATGGCCGTAGCGTGTCTGACACGTCCGCCATCGCCCAGTCCGGTTGCGCGAGCCTGTCCTGCCAGACCTGGTCGTCGCCGGACGCGGCGGTTCAGTGGGCGACCCGTGTGCTGGGTGAACAGGAGCAACGAACGTGCGAATCCTGCACAAAAACCCAGACCGTACCGGGTGTGGGCCTGACACCGCTCATCCAAGAGGAATACGACGCCAAGCTGCAGGTCCTGCAGGAGCTGATCATGGGGGCGCGCAACACCACGTTCGAGAATTTGCAGGAAGCAGGCAGTGCATCGCTGCCGATCACCCGAGGCGTCATCGAAGCCCTGCGCGACGAGCCCGACCAGGACATTCTGGCCCGCCGTCTCGCATCCGAGGTCGCACTGGCCAGCGTGCTCGAGAAAGCGCTGCTGTTGCAACGCACGTTGTTGACCGGCAAGAAGGAACCCAACGTCTCGGCCAACCAGATGGCTGTGGATGCGGTGAACCAGGAAAGCGACACGCTGGATCGGGAGATTCAGAACCTCAAGACCGAACTGGAGCTGCGTCGTGAACTGGCGAACAACTCGCCGATGGCAATCATCCAGCGTCACAGCACACGGGCGGCTGGGTCGCGTGGTATCTATCAGGGCGACCCTGTGCCCGACCGTTTGCAGCAATTGCAGCGGCCCGCACCGGGCGGCACACCATGAATGCCGCGTGGCTACGTTGGTTGTTCAACCGGCGTACCGCCAGGACGCTACTGTGGACGGCTCTGTTGCTAACCGTGGCGGTGGCGGCCAATGTCGCGGGCATCTACTTCATAGGAAGTATTTCTGGCTGGGAGCAATGGCTGGCAGAGGTATCGGGCTTTTTCCTGCTGTGGCGTCTGTGCCTTTACGGCGCAACGGCCTACGGATGGGTGTGGATGCGCCGGCGGCTGCTTGTCAGGCAATCCGATGCCCACACCCGACGCCGATTGCTACGCACGGAGATCGCAGGCGGTCTGGCCCTGGTCGCACTGGAGTGCAGTCTGCTGATGCAGAGCACATAGCGGGAGAACTGAACCATGACGCTGTTCACGACCGATTACCTAGAGTATTACCTGACGCTGGTGGGCTGGATCGTCCATAACGGCATCTGGTCGGTGCTGGTCGCCAGCGGCGTGTTTGCCATCCCCTTCATTGCTATCATCCTGCAGGAATGGCTCAAAGCCCGTGGCGAAGGTGCCGACGAAGGAAACAAGGGTCTGCTGTCGGCGGCGCGTATTGAAACCCGCGTGTGGGTGGCAGTTGTCGTGGTGCTTTTCGCCGGCATTCCGTTCATCGATGTGGATCTGAGCCGGGTGCGCTTTGACGATGCTCGCTCCCGGCAATGCGGGGTGAGTGTGCTGCAGCCTTCCGATACGGGTTGGAGCCAGTCGTTTACGACATTGAACGACCAAAGCGCCAAGGTGCCTGTGTGGTGGGCGTTCATGCACGCGCTTTCGCGCGGCCTCACCAGCGCATCGGTCGCCGCGATTCCCTGCGGCACGGAGTTGCGGCAAATGCGTATGGAGATCGATGCCACGCGGATTGACGATCCAGTGCTGGCGCAGGAGATATCGGATTTCTCGCACGACTGCTACGGCCCGGCCCGCGCCAAGCTGTTCATGAACCGCCCCGAACTCAATGAAGCACAGATGCACGATGTCACCTGGATCGGCTCACGGTATTTCGTGGACTCGGCGGGCTACTACGACACCTACCGTTCCAGCACCCCACGTGACGCCTGGCCGTATGAGAGTAACCGCGATGCGGGTCTCGCCCAGGTACCCAGTGGTGGCGGCTACCCGACCTGCCGACAGTGGTGGAGCGACGGGAGCAGCGGTCTGCGGGCGCGCCTGCTGACACAGGTCGATTCCAGCCTGCTTAACCGCGTAGCTGGCTGGGCCGGTTTTCTGAGCCGTAGTGAGGTGGACGACTCGGTGATCCGTGCGGTCGCCGCGCCGCGCCAGCAGAAACTTAACCAGGGTGCTGTCTATACCGACTATGGTGGGCAGATCGATAAGTCGGCGCCAAACATCGTGGCGCGTGCCGCCAGCGACCTCGGCATGACGATTGGCTCAATCGGCTTTTTCCCGGCCATGGATGTGGTGCGCCAGGCGCTGCCCATGGTGTTGTCGTTCCTTAAGATGGCGCTCATAATCTGCATTCCTCTGGTGCTCATCATCAGTACCTATGAACTCAAGGCCGTGGTGACGGTCAGCGTGGTGCAGTTTGCTCTGTTCTTTGTGGACTTCTGGTTCCAACTGGCACGCTGGATCGACAGCACGATCCTGGATGCGCTTTACGGTCGGGGGTGGGGGTGGAATCGGCCCGTTACGAATTTTGATCCGCTAATGGGGTTGAATAACAGCTTTGGTGATATGTTGCTGAACTTCGTCATGGCGACGATGTTTTTGGTGTTGCCGACATTCTGGATCACCGCTCTAGGCTGGGCCGGTATGCGCGCGGGCAACATGCTTCAGGGATTGACCAATGGCACACGTGACGCGGGGCAAGCCGGTGGCAAGGGCCCTGGGGCGGCAGGCGGCGCAGCCAAGAAAAAATAGTTCACTCGTCAGCCGTCGTTGAATCGCGGGTCGGGGTCATCGTCGTAATTGAAAGGGTGGTAAGCGAGACTCTCACGATGATCCCTTTCTTCTAATTTACGTCCCAGGAAATCGTCTTCATGCTGCTCCGTTGAATGCCCTGCAACCCAGGCTGCGGCTACTGCGAACCCTAGCAGCAGTGCCAACCAAAACGCGGTATAGAATAGCCCCACCAGCACGGCCAGTTTGACGATCCACAGTAGAGCAGCGGCAACGCGTGCAGGCAGACCTTCTGCTGTTAACCAGCCAGTCACCTGGTGTTCGCGGCGTTGCAGCCAGCGTACAGAACGGCCCGCAGCACGGCCTAGCTGGTGTGCGAATTGTCCTGTTGGCCTGCGTACTGTCTGCATCATCGTCTCCTTAATGGCTAGACTATACGGTGGAAAATGGATTCCTGATAGTCAGGCTGTCCTCTAGAATCTGACCATGGTTCATGTCTTCACTATAGAGCGTCTGGCAACCCGCTGCCGTAGCTGCCGCGACAATGTTGGCATCATAAAACGACAGCTTATGGCGTTCAGCGATCAATCGCGCCTGGTCATGGATGGCTTCCGTGAGCGGGACGATCTTGCAAAAGCCGCGTACCAGTTCCAGGAACTGCGCGATCTCGTCCCAGCCCATTTTGAGCTTGCGTACGCAGACATGCGTCACTTCGTTGAGCACTTGCACGCTGATGACTGGCCCGGTTTTCAGCAGGCTTTCGGCCTTGTCCGCTTTGGCTGAGTCCTCTGACAGTAGGTACAGCACCACATTGCTGTCCATAAAATGCTTGAACTTAGTCACGCGCATTGGCCTCGTCCCGGCTGAAGCGGAAATCCGCCGGCAGTTTGCCCCGGAAGGTGCGCAGACGTTTCAGTAAAGCATCCGCACCGGGCTTCTTGCGAACAGCGAATGCGCGCGGGCCGTCCACGACGATCTCAATATCGTCGCCTTCCTGCAATTCCAGCGCTTCTACCAGGCTGGCCGGAAGGCGCACGGCCAAGCTGTTACCCCATTTGGCGACTTGCATGCTAATACCCCTACAGTTGATATACATGTAAATTGTATATCTATAGGTGCAAATTGCAAGATATATGCTGACGGCTGGCAGGTTTGGTTCGCCAATCCGAGTCTGCCAGTTCCGCATTGATACTGGCGCAACCAGGTTCGATTGCTTTATACCCAAAGGGTTCAAAGGCCAGAAGGGTCAGAAAGGGGGGAAGGGAGCCAAGGGGAAAGGCCTTATCTGAAAACTGAAAAGGCCAAAAGGCTCTCTTGCCAGCCAATCACTAGAGGTTTTGCGATGCTCTTGTTGTTCCAGCGTAAGCGGAGGCTGCCAACTACTGATACTGCGTCCATGCCTTTGATCGCACCACCCAAAGGGCTGACTCGGCCAGAGTCAGCCGCTTCGCTGTTGGCCACCCCTCGACGCCAACGTCTGCTGGAACACATCTGGCAACGCACGTCACTCTCGCGTAAGCAGTTCGCATCGCTGTACCGCGCACCGTTGGAACGCTATGCCGAGCTGGTGCAGCTATTTCCCGCCTCGGAAAGCCATCATCACGCCTATCCAGGCGGCATGCTCGATCATGGCCTGGAAATCGTTGCCTATGCCCTGAAATTGCGACAGTCTCATCTGTTGCCTGCGGGAACAACACCTGAAGACCAGGCTGCTCAGGCAGAGGCCTGGACTGCGGCGACGGCCTATGCCGCGTTGTTGCATGACATCGGCAAGATTGCGGTGGATCTGCATGTGGAGCATCAAGACGGCAGCACATGGCATCCCTGGCACAGTCCACTCACCCAGCCATACCGCTTTCGCTACCGGGAAGACCGGGAGTACCGGCTGCACAGCGCCGCCACCGGACTGCTCTACACACGGGTGCTTGATGGCGACATCCTGGACTGGCTCCACGGTTTTCCGTCGCTCTGGTCGGCATTGCTCTACGTGCTGGCCGGACAATATGAACACGCCGGGGTGCTGGGCGAACTGGTCATTCAGGCTGATCGCGCCTCGGTGGCCCAGGCATTGGGCGGTGATCCTGCGCGTGCGATGGCAGCGCCCAAGCACGCACTGCAGCGCAAACTGCTGGAAGGCCTTCGCTACCTACTCAAGGAAGAGTTGAGGCTGAATCAGCCCCAGGCCTCCGATGGCTGGATCACTCAGGATGCGCTTTGGCTGGTCAGTAAAACCGTCTCGGATAAACTGCGTGCGCACCTGCTCTCGCAGGGGATCGACGGCATCCCGGCGAACAACACCGCCGTCTTTAATGTGCTGCAGGATCACGGCATGCTGCAGCCGACTGCCGAAGGTAAGGCTATCTGGAAGGCGACGATCACCAGCGAGAGTGGATGGTCGAACACGTTCACTTTTTTGCGCTTGTCGCCCGCGCTGATCTGGGAGTCCGGTGAAAGGCCTGAGCCTTTCTCGGGCACCGTGACGGTCGATATAACGCTCACCAGCGAGGCGGCAGACCTTACTGTGGATGAATCGACGCCCGTGGCGAGCCCACTGCTATCGGATCGGGAAACCCCACCCTCAGCCAACGACACCACAGCCCCATCGACCTTGACCGTGCTCCCAGTGCCGCCCCGGGATACGGCCAGTACGTCTGATGTGATGGATGATCTGCTGACGATGATTGGCATGGGGCCGCCTTCCGCTACGGCCGACGATGAGGATGCCTTGTCCATTGCGATGCCTGCGCCACCTGTGCCAGCGTTGCCTATCCCACCCATGGCGCTGCCGCCGATTCCCGCCGCCAGTACGTCGTCCCAGAGGACTCTGACCGCACAACCGTCTGGCGAGCATTTCATGGTGTGGCTGAAGGAGGGCATCCAATTGCGCAAACTCATCATCAATGACGCGAAGGCGCTGGTACATACGGTGAGTGATACGGCTTATCTAGTCAGCCCGGGCGTATTCCAGCGCTACGCACAGGAGTATCCGCAGGTCGGTGCGCTAGCTAAACAGGAGAAGCAGCAGGACTGGCAGTGGGTGCAGAAGCGTTTTGAGAAGCTACGTCAGCATCGTAAGCATCCCAATGGGTTAAATATTTGGACCTGCGAAGTTCTTGGGCCACGGAAATCTCGCAGGCTTCATGGCTATTTGTTGGATGATCCCAGTTTACTATTCACTGAATTACCGCCCAGTAATCCCTATCTCAATCTCGTATGATTTAACTTGGCCCGCAACGAACTAGCCAGCAATCGCAGCGGGCTAGCTACAGTTGCTGTCTATCGGCTGTGTTCTCGAGGTCATCCAAAATCGGACAATCGGGACGGTCATCACCGGAGCAACACGCGATCAGCGTCTGAAGCGTATTGGCAATTTGCTCCAGGCTGTCGATCTTCTCGCGCAGCTTTGTCATGTGAGCCGTAGCAATCCGTTTCACGTCAGCGCTCTGGCGCGATTTGTCGCGCCAGAGGCCCAACAGCTCATTGATCTCGGCCACTGGAAAGCCAAGATCACGCCCTCGGTGGATAAACCGTAGCATGTGCACATCAGACGCAGAATAATTGCGATAACCCGACTCCCTGCGATTGGCCGGGGGGATCAGTCCGGTTTGTTCATAGTATCGGATCATCTTCGCTGAGACACCTGAGGCTTTCGCTACTTCCCCAATTTTCATTTCAATACCTCCATTCCAATTACGCCGTCGTCGGCAGTTGAGAGGATTTGGTAGCTTCTGTCGGTGCGCGAAACCCGCGCAGGCGCAGCGCATTGCCCAGGACGAAGACACTCGACAGCGCCATTGCCCCCGCCGCGAAAATCGGCGACAAAAGGATGCTCCAGGCCGGATACAGCACGCCCGCCGCCACCGGTATCAGGGCGGTGTTGTAGGCGAAGGCCCAGAATAGGTTCTGACGGATGTTGCCGATCGTCGCCCGAGATAACGCGATGGCGGTGGGAACACCCATCAGGTTGCCCGACATCAACACCACGTCGGCCGCCTCGATGGCGATATCCGTGCCGGTGCCCACCGCCAGGCCGACATCGGCTTCGGCCAGCGCGGGCGCGTCGTTGATACCGTCGCCCACGAATGCAAGCTGTCCATGTTCGGCTTTCAGCGTGCGTACCGCGTCGACCTTGCCTGCCGGCAGGACCTCGGCGATCACTTCGTCGATGCCCAGCTGACGCGCAATGGCTTCCGCTGTGCGGCGGTTATCCCCCGTGATCATCGCTACCTTCAGGCCAAGACTGTGCAACGCTTTGATGGCATCGGGTGTTGTTGCCTTGATCGGATCGGCGACCGCGACGATTGCAGCCAGTTGGCCACCGATGGCGGCATAGAGCGGCGTTTTGCCCTCATTGCCCAAGCGCTCGGCGCTTGCCGCGAAAACGTCAACATCGAGTCCCAGCTCGCGCATGTAGCGGTCCGCACCGACCTCTACTCGTTCCCCGTTTACCTGTGCCTTCACACCGAAACCAGTGATCGATTCGAAGTCGATGATGTCGGGAATTGCGATACCCTCGCTGCTGGCCGCCTCGACAATGGCGCGGGCGATAGGGTGCTCGGACTTCGCTTCAACGGCGGCGATCAGGCCGAGCACGTCCTGGCGCTCGAAGCCTTGGGCGATGTCCAGATCGGTCAGCGTCGGGCGACCCTCGGTTAGCGTGCCGGTCTTGTCCACGGCGACGACCTTGGCGTCTTTGAGCAATTGCAGCGCTTCGCCTTTACGGAAAAGAACGCCTAGCTCCGCGCCGCGTCCGGTCCCCACCATGATAGAGGTGGGTGTAGCCAAGCCCATGGCGCAAGGGCAGGCAATAATCAAAACAGCCACGGCATTGACGAGCGCAAAGGTCAGCGCAGGCTGCGGCCCGAAGACGAGCCAGACGAGGAAGGTCAGTACGGCGACACCTATAACAGCCGGTACGAACCACATGGTTACCTTATCTACCAGTGCCTGAATGGGCAGCTTAGCCCCCTGAGCCTGTTCGACCATTCGGATGATCTGCGAAAGTACGGTTGCACCGCCTACCGCCGTCGCGCGAAAAGACAATGCGCCTTTCTGGTTGACCGTGCCTCCGACTAGTTTGCTGTCCACCGTTTTTTCCACTGGAATGGGTTCGCCGGTGATCATGGATTCGTCCACATAGCTTAGACCTTGTGTGACTTCACCATCGACGGGAATGCGTTCTCCGGGGCGCACCTCGATGGTATCGCCGGCCACAACGTCGGCTATTGGGATTTCAAGCACGGTGCCGCCACGCTGGACACGTGCCGTTTTCGCCTGTAACCCGACCAGCCGTTTGATGGCCTCGGACGTGCGGCCCTTGGCACGTGCTTCCAGGTAACGGCCAAGCAAGATTAGCGTGACGATGACAGCCGCTGCCTCGTAATAGACGTTGACGGTGCCAGCAGGTAGTACAGAGGGCGCGAAGGTGGCAACCAGGGAATAGGCATAGGCAGCGAGCGTGCCGACCGCGACCAGCGAGTTCATGTCGGGCGCAAGACGAAAAAGCGCTGGAATGCCCTGCCGATAAAAGCGGATGCCTGGTACAGCCAGCACCAGCGTCGTCAGCACGAACTGGATGATCCAGTTCCATTGCGTGCCGATAGTGCGCAGGATCAGTTCATGCACGCCTGGAATGACGTGTGATCCCATTTCTAGTATGAAGACCGGTAGCGTCAGGATGGCGGCAAGGGTTAGGTCGCGCTTGAGCGCTATGCGCTCAGCGTCTTTACGCTCGTTTACCGCCTCATCGTCGGCGGGTGCGCCAACGTCGATAGCCTGCGCCGCATAGCCCGCGGCCGCGATTGCCGCAACCAGGATGTTGGGATCGACGCTGCCGTGCACGCTGGCGCGTTCGGTTGCCAGGTTCACCGTGGCTTCGATAATACCGGGAATGGCCTTGAGCGCACGCTCGACCCGGCCCACGCACGACGCGCAGGTCATGCCCTCAACCGCAAGGTTAATAGTGGCGGCGGGTACGCTGTAACCGGCGGCTTCGATGGTGTTGACTAGCGCCTGGCGATCAACGGGACCGTTCGTCTTGATGTCGGCCCGCTCGGTCGCCAGGTTGACGGTGACCGAATCAACGCCTTCGACCTTGCTGAGGGCTTTTTCGACGCGCCCCACGCACGATGCACAGGTCATGCCGTCGATTGGCAGACTGATCGCGGTTGTCACGGCGCCAGCATGTATGGCCAGGGTATTCAATTCCCACCTCCTTGTCGTTCAGTTCAAACAGATTAAGAGAAGCATAAGGCTTCCTATTGTTGGAAGGTCAAGCTTAAAGAACCATGTCCTGCGGTAATTGTGCAAAGTGCACCATCGCCTCTTATTGTCACGCTCACTGTTCGCCATTGTGAGCGCAAGGCTGCGGGCGTAGTGGGGCTAATGCTGCATTACGAAAGAGTAATGGTGCAGTCATCTGTTTGTCAGTGGTCGATCAATATAGTTGTCATCAAGCGGCACTGCTGCCATCTTTGAAGCCAAACTACTTTGCTCATATTGGAGATTCAACAATGTTTAAAATGCGTTCAGTACTTGTCGCTATTGCCTTTGCTCTGTCCGCAAGCGCAGCTCACGCTGCAAATTTGCCAAATGGCGTCGTGTACAGCGCCAATGAGGGAGACGGCTCTATTAGTGAAATCACCCTAAGTACAGGTGATGTGCGTACAGCTCAAATAGCTGTCCTACCTCATAATGTTCAAATTTCCCCCGATGGTAAGACACTGCTTGCTGTCGGTACATCAGCTGCGAAGACGGGGGAGCAGGGGGCACATGGCGGTGAAGGAAAGGCCGCGAATCATGGCAACGCCGATTCTCACTCTGGCAGTGGCGCCAGCTTGCTGATTCTAAATGCCGGCAACGTTGAACAGGTGCTGCAAACATTGTCTTCAGGGAGTCATCCGGCTCATGTCGTCACCAGTCCAGATGGCAGTCGCGCTTATATCACCAACTCTGATTCCGATCGGGTTTCAGTGGTCGATATCAATCAAAAGAAAATCATTGCCGAAATTCCGACTGGCAGCTTCCCGCATGGGCTGCGCCTAAGCCCTGGTGGGCAAGAAATCTACGTTGCGAATGTTACCGACAATACGGTATCGATCATCGATACTCAAATCCTTAAAGAGGCTGAGCGCGTTTCTGTCGGCAAAGCACCGGTACAAGTGGCCTTTACGCCCGATGGCAAGCACGTCTATGTGTCGCTACGAGATGAAAATAGTGTGGCTATCATCGACACTTCCACTAGGAAAGTCGTAAAGAACGTAATCGTTGGACGTAACCCAATTCAACTCTATGCGGCAGCTGGCGGCAGCAAAATGTACGTGGCTAACCAGGGAAGCGATAGCAATCCAGATGACACGGTATCGGTGATCGACACGAAAAGCCAAAGCGTTATAAGCACAGTGGTCACTGGCAAAGGCGCACATGGTGTGGTCGCGAGTACTGATGGCGGTTTCGTATTCATTACCAACACCAAAGACAATACTGTGAGTGCCATCGACACAAGCACTCAAGATGTGGTCGCTACCTATCCAGTTGGCCCGAATCCCAATGGGATCACATACCGCAGCATTCCGTAATGCTAACCCCTTCAGTGTGGCTCCAGTATGCTGGGGTCATTCTAGGACAAGCCCGATTCGGTAATCTGAATCGGGCTTGTTGCGACATTGGAATGTGTGTAATTGTGATCAGGAGAGCCCAGTGAGCCAACAACCAAACCTTAGCTCGGCAGAAGTATATGAGCGCTACCTTCGCCGTGCTATTGCAAATGCTTGGGCGCGCGTACTGTTTGAATTGGCGTCCACCAAAACCGCACGCCTTCTTGATGTGCCTATCACGAACGTTGATGTTGCCTTTTCATTATCAAACTCCGATGAGCTATACACATTGCTCAGTGAGGGGGGGCTTTCAATCTAGCGAAAATCACTCCACGGTCGCTGTCTATTCGCATGCCTGAGCCAGAAAGGTTCGTTCGGTTTTCGATACTGCGCGCAGCCACGTCCGTGCCAGCGTTTGCATCTATGGATGCTGCAGAGCGCCTCGCTCTTATGAGCGAAGTAAGGGCGGAGACATACAATCCAAGACTTTCGGGATGGGGATTTTCTCGCGTTTTTTATGGAAACAAATATCGCGATTGCAAAATAAGCTACCCATGGTTTCTACTTTTCATACCCTCGTTTGTGGGGCACGCTTTTCACTTGGTACAATAGTCCCTGCGATGAAGAAATTTCTCCTTATTTTTATGCTGCTCATGCTGCCGCTCCAGGCCTCCTGGGGCGTTGTGAGTGTGTATTGCCAGCCAGAAAGGGAGATTTGCATCGAGCCCTGTTATAGCGAAACTCAAGAGCAGCGTGTCTATTTAAGCGACGGGTTCGAGCAAACTGGTTCAAGCCCGGGTTTTTTGGACCAATACGAGCATTCTTGCCAAGCCCCAGCGGCGTCGATTATTTCATCGTCAAATCAAACCATTCCTTCCTTATCGGCTAGCTTGGCTCTTCAGTTTCAAGAGACGCCTTTGAGCTTGCTGACCTTGTCTGAGCGGCCCGAGCGGCCCCAATGGCTTTTCGTTGCCTAAGCTGGCGCGCCGCTGATTCGACCTTCCCCCAGATTTACACCTGCGTCTTTAGCGTCGTCGCGTTCAATTGACCTTGAACGTGTGCCCAGCCATTTGCGACGGTAGCGCCTAGCCCTGCATGTCACGGACTGTCCGTAGCATATCGGCGGCTAGCCAATACCGATGTCACCTAGTGACTAATATTATTGTGAGCAAAGGTCGACGGTGCTTGAAGCCTTCAATCTGGACTGCGTGCGCGGTGAGCGCCGCCTATTTCATGATCTTAATTTTCAGCTGACGGCTGGTGAGTGCCTTGTGGTGCGCGGCGAAAACGGCAGCGGTAAAACCAGTCTTTTACGCAAGTTGGTGGGGCTAACGCCTGCGGCTGGTGGCGCCATTCATTGGCAGGGTAGTCCGATCAAGACGCTGGGTGACGACTACCGGCGCGAGCTACTGTATTGTGGTCACCCCTTAGGCCTGAAGGATGATTTAACTGCCCTTGAAAACCTGATGTCCAGCATGGTGCTGTCTGACGAATCCGTTACTCAGGATGCTGCTTGCCAGGCTTTAGGCCAGGCCGGATTACAGGGTAGGGAACACCTGGCGGTACGGGCGTTATCACAGGGGCAAAAGCGCCGGGTAAACCTGGCCAGGCTATTGCTGCAAAAGCGCCGCTTGTGGGTGTTGGATGAACCCCTGACGGCATTAGATCGCCAAGCCAGTCTATGGGTCGTGGGTGAAATTGACCGGCATCTTAGCCAGGGTGGCATTGCTGTTTTGACTAGCCATCAGGATATCGTTTTAGCAGGAAAAACACAGCATATACAGGTAGGCCCGTGAACGATACTTTAGGCCTGAATGTGCTATGTGGCGTGATTCAACGCGATTTAAGGCTCGCCATGCGGCGCAAGTCCGATGTGCTCACGCCACTTTTTTTCTTCATTATTGTGGTCAGTTTATTCCCTTTGGGTATCGGTGCTGAATACGACACCTTGCGCCAGATTGCGCCCGGCATATTGTGGGTCGCGGCCTTGCTGGCGACGATGTTGTCACTGAACCGGCTGTTTGAACAAGACTATGCCGATGGCACCCTGGAACAAATGCTGCTGTCACCTGCTCCACTAGGCATGTTGGTGCTAGGCAAGGTGACGGCGTATTGGCTGTTGACGGGTTTGCCCTTGACCTTGCTAGCGCCGCTACTGGCCGTGCAATTCGATTTACCCACTCCTTCCTTACTGGTGCTGGCCGCCTCGCTGGCTATAGGTACGCCGGTACTTAGCTTTATTGGCGCCATTGGTGCCAGTTTGACACTGGGTCTGCGTGGCGGTAGTGCCCTGGTTGCCGTGCTGGTGCTGCCGTTGTATGTGCCAGTGTTGATCTTTGGCGCGGGCTCGGTAGACGCCGCTGCCGCTGGCCTGGGTGCGACAGCGCATTTGTCCTTGCTGGGCGCTGTGCTGGTATTAACTGGTTTTTTTGCCCCGTTAGCCACCACTGTGGCCTTACGGATCGCCTTGGAATAATGAGTAAATAGATGATTAATTGGTTTAAGTATTCCTCGCCAAAAATGTTCTATCCCTTAGCGGGCAAACTGACTCCCTGGTTTGCCACCGCCGCGGCGATACTCGCTGTTATAGGGATATATGTGGGCTTTTTTATAGCACCCACCGATGCCCAGCAAGGCGAAGGCTACCGGATTATTTTCCTGCATGTGCCTGTTTCCTGGATGTCGATGTTCATTTATTTGGTCATGGCGTTTTGGGCCGCCATAGGGTTGGCGTTTAACAGTCGTTTAGCGGCCATGATGGCGACGGCTCTGGCGCCCACCGGTGCCATGTTCACTTTTCTGTCGCTTTGGACGGGCGCCTTGTGGGGCAAACCCATGTGGGGAACCTGGTGGGTCTGGGATGCACGCCTTACCTCTGAATTAATACTTTTGTTTTTATATATAGGTTTTATTGCACTGCAGTCGGCAGTAGATGACCCGCGTCGTGCCGATAAGGCAGGTGCCGTGTTGGCGCTGGTGGGCGTGGTCAATATTCCTATTATTTATTTCTCGGTGCAGTGGTGGAACACCTTGCATCAGGGGGCATCTGTTTCGCTCACGCAAGCGCCGTCCATGGCCATGATAATGCTGCTTGGTATGTTGTTGATGGCCTTGGCGGCGTGGATGTACACGGTGGCGGTAGCGCTAATGCGCGTGCGCTGCATTATTTTGGAGCGCGAACAGCATGCTGGATGGTTAGACGAATTGAAGGAGGTGAAGCCATGAATTGGACCAGTCCCGCCGAATTTTTTGCCATGGGCGGATATGGGCAATATGTCTGGGGGTCAGTGGGCGTGACTATCGCCGTGCTGTACGCCGAATGGCTGCTGCTACGTCAGCGCCGACTAGCCGCTTTAGCCCAAGTAAAGCGCCAGTTAATCCTAAAGACTAAGGAATCGTAATGAAAAAACGTCATAAGCGCCTTGCGCTCATAGGTGGTGGCCTGGCCGCACTGGGCATTGCCACAGCCTTAGTACTGAGTGCTTTTCAAAGCAATTTGGTGTTCTTTTTTACGCCTACTCAGATTAGCGACGGTGAAGCCCCCCAGGATAAGACCTTTCGCGTAGGCGGTATGGTGCAAACCGGCAGTGTGCAACGTCAAGCGGATGGGCTGACGGTCAAGTTCGTGGTGACCGATACCGCCAAAATGATCCCGGTCAGCTACACGGGCATATTGCCCGACTTATTTAGCGAAGGTAAAGGGGTGGTGGCCCAAGGCAAGCTGGGGGTCGATGGTTTATTTCGTGCCGAAGAAGTGTTAGCCAAACACGACGAAAACTACATGCCGCCCGAAGCCCAGCATGCGCTGGACGAGGCCGCCAAAAACACGACTACTGCGAGGCCATAAGACTCATGATTGCTGAACTCGGTCATTTATTACTCATACTGACGTTATTCGTAGCGCTGGCCCAAGGCGTTATTGCTTTGACTGGCGCGGCGCGTGGTAATGCGGTGTGGATTGCCTTTGCCAAGCCTGCTGCAACTGCCCAGTTTCTTTTGGTTATTCTTAGCTTTGCCACTTTGACTTGGTCCTTCGTGATCAAGGATTTTTCGGTGGCGTATGTCGCACAGAATTCCAACTCGCAACTGCCTTTGATGTACCGTATGTCCGCCGTTTGGGGTGGCCATGAAGGGTCATTGTTGCTGTGGTTGCTAATGCAAACTGGCTGGGCTTACGCCGTCAGTTTGTTCTCGAGACAACTGCCCGATGTCATGGTGGCGCGGGTATTGGGGGTGTTGGGCCTGGTCACCGCAGGATTCCTGCTGTTTGTACTGCTTACGTCGAATCCCTTTGAACGTATTCTACCTGCGCCCATTGATGGCATGGACTTAAACCCCTTACTGCAAGACATAGGTCTTATATTTCACCCGCCCTTGCTGTACATGGGCTATGTAGGGTTTTCAGTCGCCTTCGCCTTTGCCATTGCCGCACTATTGGCAGGTCAGTTGGATTCTACCTGGGCGCGCTGGTCGCGGCCCTGGGCCACGGCAGCGTGGTTGTTTCTGACTTTGGGCATTGCCTTGGGTAGCTGGTGGGCGTATTACGAACTGGGTTGGGGCGGTTGGTGGTTCTGGGATCCGGTTGAAAACTCGTCGTTCATTCCCTGGCTGGTGGGTACTGCCTTAATCCATTCCTTAGCGGTTACTGAAAAGCGTGCCAGCTTCAAAAACTGGACCGTGTTGCTTGCTATCAGTACATTCTCGTTGTCGCTGTTAGGGGCATTTCTTGTGAGGTCTGGCGTTTTAACGTCAGTACACGCATTTGCCACCGACCCACGTCGTGGCGTGTTTATTTTGATGCTATTCACCGTAGTGGTGGGTTCGTCTCTGTTCTTGTTTGCCTTGCGCGCGCCCAAGGTGGGCATGGGTGGGCGCTTTGAACTGATATCGCGTGAATCCTTATTGTTGGTCAACAACGTGTTGCTGGCCGTGGCAGCAGGTGCAGTCATACTTGGCACCTTGTACCCGCTGTTTATTGACGCCTTGGGTTTAGGCAAGCTTTCTGTGGGACCACCGTACTTTAATACGGTATTTGTACCCTTGATGGTGCCTGCCTTGTTGCTGATGGCGGTAGGCCCGGTGGCTAATTGGAAGTCTGCCAAAATTAGTGTGTTAGTAAAACATCTGCATATTCCAGCAGTAGCGGCAGTGGTTGTTGGTGTTGCTGCGCCCTTTATGTTGGGACGCTGGTCGCCTTTGGTGGCGTTAAGCCTTGCCTTGGCTACCTGGATAGCCACGGGTGTAGTCAAGGGTATTGTTGATCGTATGCGTGCTACACGCACTGGATTGCTGGCTCAGCCGCTTAGTTGGCTAGGCATGCATGTAGGGCATCTGGGTGTGGCTGTGTTCGTAGTTGGTGTAACTCTGGTCATGGGTTATGAAACCGAACAGGACGTGCGTATGGCGCCTGGCAATACTGTTAGCACCGGAGGTTATGAACTAACCTTTCTGGGCGTGAGTAAAGCTCAGGGGCCTAACTATATGGCAGACGTTGGCGATATTACATTGTCACGTAATGGTCGGGTCTTACGCCAATTGCATCCCGAAAAGCGCAGCTATATGTCATCTGAGATGCCTATGACAGAAGCGGCTATTGATGCCAACGGCTTGCGTCATGTTTATGTTGCCTTGGGTGAATCGATTGGCGATGGTGCCTGGAGCGTGCGAGTTTATTACAAACCTTTCGTGGATTGGATATGGATAGGTTGCATCCTGATGGCGCTAGGTGGATTACTTGCCATTAGTGACCGCCGTTATCGATTGAAGAAGCGTCGCGCACAAAAGACGGCCTTGGTTACAGAAGGAGCTACGGCATGAACCGTTTTATTTTGCCCTTAGTCGGGTTTATTGTGCTGATTGGTTTTCTTGGCTTTGGTTTGACGCTTAAACCTAGTGAAGTGCCCTCTCCTTTTATTGACAAACCCGCACCTGGCTTCACTCTGCCGCAGTTGCATACGCCAGAACAGACGTTTTCTCCCGAAGCCATGAGAGGTAAAGTGTGGCTGCTGAATGTCTGGGCATCCTGGTGTTACGCCTGCCTTCAAGAGCATCCTGTTATTACCGAGCTTGCCAAAACTCACGGTGTATCCATAGTCGGTCTCAACTACAAAGATATACGCAACGAGGCCATTGAATGGCTGGAGCGCTATGGCAACGGCTATGTAGTGTCTGTATCCGATACGCAAGGGCGTGTGGGCATTGACTATGGCGTTTATGGCGTGCCCGAAACTTTTGTGATCGATAAGGCAGGTGTGATTCGTTATAAGCATATTGGCGCAGTCACCGAAAGTGCAGCACGTGACACAATACTGCCCCTGGTACGGGAGCTAGAACAATGAAACGTTGGTGGCTGACATTATTTTGCGTACTCATTGCCTGGCCATCGTGGGCAGATAATGGCGCAGCAGAAAAACGTATGTTGGATATTGCATCAGAGCTGCGTTGCCTGGTGTGCCAGAACGAGTCCATAGCGGCATCACGTGCCGACCTGGCTGTGGATTTGCGCCAGCAGATACGCGAGCAAATCCAAGCAGGTAAAACCGATACCGATATCAGAAACTATATGGTCGACCGTTATGGCGATTTCGTCCTGTATCGCACCCCATTAAAAACAACCACGCTATTGCTATGGTTTGGTCCCATGTTGTTGCTGGCTTTTGGTTTTCTGGTGCTGACGGTCACTTTGCAGCGTCGTAGAAGCGGTGTGGTTGATACGGCCTTAAGCGACGACGAGCGCAAAAGAGCCCAGGCGCTATTAGCGCAAACCTCGGACACAGGAACATCACCATGAATTTTGTTTTTATTCTTATAGCGGCGCTACTGCTGGTCAGCGTTACCGCATGGTTAGCGTCGGTGTTATGGCGTGGTCCCAAGATAGACAGCGGTATTGAGCATCATGCTGTGAACGCGGCGGTATTACGCGATCAATTGCTGGAGCTGGAACAAGACAAGGCGAACGGCATATTGTCTGTGCCTGATCACGCTACGGCGCAACAAGAATTGCAACGACGGGTGCTGGATGAAGCTTTACCAGTTAAAAGCACTGGTATACGACGCCATAGCAGTAAGCCAGTAGCTATAGGGCTGGCTATCGTTCTGCCTATTGCGGCGACGCTAGGTTATCTGGCCATAGGCACCCCTGCAGCGCTTACGCCAGCGTCGGTGCAAAGTACACCTACTATCACACAAGCCGATGTACAGGCTATGGTGGACTCGCTGGCAGCACGTTTAGCTAGCAACCCCGATGATGCGCCCGGCTGGCTGATGCTGGCGCGTTCTTATCGCCATCTTCAGCGGCCTGCCGATGCAGCGGCGGCCTTTGCCAACGCAACAGCCGCTATCCAGACTGATCCTTTGGCCTTGTCTGAATATGCCGAAATGCTAGCTAGTAGCAGTCCTGGCGGTTTCAAAGGTGAACCCACGCAATTGCTGGAACGTGCGCTAGCGTTGAACCCTCAGCAGCCATTTGCCTTGACCTTGGCAGGCGCAGCAGCACTACAGCGTCAAGATTACCCGGCCGCTATTGATTACTGGCAGCAGTTGTATAGCTTGCTTCCGCCCGACACAGACACGGCACGGGTTGTAGCCAGCAGCATCGAGCGCGCCATCCGGGAACAAGCCGAGACGACGGCTGCCAAGAACTGACGGATGCTGAACATTAATAATGAAGAACTCTTTTAAGATAATCGCTTGGGCGGCAGTGGCGTTAATTAGCGTGATCGCCATCGCGACCGCTTTGTTTTTGTACCAACGTAATAATGCCTCGAAAAGTCTTCTTAGTGGTGTAGTTAATGTTTCGGTGGACATAGGGGGTCAGCGCTTCATGCGCTGGCATACGCCACGCGGGCTGCCTTTGATCTCCTTCCAGGATGCGACGGGCAAGACCGTGACCTTGGCTGATTTTCATGGCCGTGTCATCTTGCTCAATCTATGGGCGACTTGGTGCCCCCCATGTCGCGAGGAGATGCCATCGCTGGACCGGCTAAATGCCAAGCGTGGCAGCTCAGACTTCGAAGTCGTTGCGCTGTCGATTGATCGGGACCTCGATCTGATCAAACCGTTTTACCAGGATTTTGGCATTCGAACGCTGAAATATTACGTTGACCCAACAACAAAGGTTTCGGACACGCTGCGTGCGCCGGGTGTGCCGACAACGCTATTAATTGATCGAGAGGGTCGCGAAATCGGGCGAGCGATGGGGCCCGCTGCTTGGGATGGCGCGCAAGTCGAAGCCCTGATTGATGGCGCACTGCTGCGCCCCTCTATTCGGGATTCAAAGTGATGAGCAATGACATTGGAACCGTTGATTTTCTGGAAATTATGCGATGCTTGAATTAACTGTCATTGGGCTATTAACGGCGTTTTTCGCCGGTATTGCTTCCTTCCTGTCTCCCTGTGTTTTACCGCTCGTGCCAGGTTACCTCTCCTATATTGCGGGCGATTCCGTTCAGTCCAGTGCCACTCATATCGAAGCACGTGCGGCTCGCTGGCGCGCATTGGGTCTGAGTGCGTGTTTCGTTGCTGGCTTCTCCATGGTGTTCCTGATTTTAGGGGCCAGCATCACTGTAATCGGGCGTTTGTTTTTATCCTATCGCTACGAACTGAATATTGCCGCGGGCAGCGTGATTGCCATCGCTGGCCTGATGGTTATGGGGGTTATACGTGCACCCCTCTGGATGCAGCGTTACTACCGATTCGAGCCACGTGGAGGCGGTGGCAACCCCTGGTCGGCCACCGTGCTTGGCATGGCGTTCGGTTTCGGGTGGACACCATGTATTGGTCCTGTACTTGGGGGTATTCTCATACTTGGCGCAACCTCTGAGAGTCTTACTCAGGGGGTGTTGCTTTTGGGTATTTATGCCCTGGGATTAGGTGTTCCGTTCCTTCTTTCCGCGTACTTTATGACGCCATTTATGCGGCGATTGGGTTCACTGCGCCGAGTGGGACGGTACTTTCAGCTTATCACCGGCGCTATTTTGGTGTTGATGGGCATTGCGGTAGCAAGTGGACAGTTGGTGCGTTTTGCGATTTGGTTATTGAGAACATTTCCTGCGCTTGGGACGATTGGGTAGTTACACCGGACTGAGTGCAAGGTCAAAGCTCGCAAAGTGATAGTTGTTTAGCAACCAAAATGCTCTTAGCCCTATAACCAGGATACTTTGAGTAAACATATAAGTTCTATCACAATCACCCTATTACAGTAGGGACTGGTTGTATTTCTGGAAAGGCCGAGAAGTAATATAGACAAGCAACATCAATATGTAAATCACATAAAGTTAATGGAGCCATTATGAATCCGAAAAAATATGCAGCCATCGTATCCCTTGGTTTGACTATGGCATTAGGTGCAGGGTTGTTGCCAGCCGTCGCAGCTGACGCTTCGGACAGCGGTGTTGTGGAAGTATTCAATCATGCGATTACGAATAACGTCGGCAAATCCCTGATCGCAGTCGAGGTGAACTACAAGCCCGGAGAAAAATCACCCTCGCACTGGCATTCAAAAACTGCCTTCATCATGGCCTACGTGGTATCAGGCGCAATTCGTAGTCAGATCGAAGGTGAATCCGTGCATGTTTATGAAGCGGGACAAACTTGGTACGAAAATCCAGGAGCACATCACGTAATCAGTGAAAATGCCAGCAAAACGGAGCCTGCAAAGCTGTTGGCAATTTTTGTGGATGACACGACGCATGGCGCTTTGACCACTTTCGATGACTGAGGGTATCGTCGGTGTGTCTATAAAAGACGCTAAATGGATCTGGCAGTTGTTCCCTCTTGCTGAGACAAGACTAACGGTTTGTTGCAGTTTCTAAAAATGACAGAGATGTAATGTTGGTGCAATCCTTCTGACAGTGAAGACATACTATAAGTATGTAGGTGGTTGGATTTTTATTGGATACCACGAACGTAACAACAAGGAGTATTGAGGGTGAAACTCGATATAAAAAAAATGTTGGTAGCAGGTCTTGGTTTGACCGCAATGGTTGCTGTTGGATATGTGGCATTGCCTACCGCCCACGAACCAATTTTAGCGATGAGTCCGTTGTTATTCCTTTTGCTTTCTTCGCTGTTGATGTTTTTTATGATGAAAAACATGCAATCAAACTATATGAGCAGCGAAATACAAAAGAGTGGCTCCGCACCACTACCGACTCCAGTAGCAGTTAGGATCAAGGAGAACTCATATTCAATTGATCATTCAAAAGAGATTTGATACTTGAGCGACTTATGAGGCATTCAACATGATAAGAAGATCGTGCAGAACTGTCATGTTGATGCCCATTAGCGACGAACTGATTGATTGATATAGTCAGCGCCAAGGCCATCGTAGATTTGAAGCACATCAGGGCTTGCTTTTAACGAGGCAACCTAAAGTCTTACCCGTGCGGCTCATCAATATCACGCCAACATTCGTCTGATATTAAATAATAAATAAACGAAGATGGGTGCTACATAACAGCTTTGTAATGATGGCGTCATCGTTGTGACAGACCACTATCAGTATAGTGAACTCAGTAACCGAACCCTTAACTGATAGGAACCATCACCATGAATAAGATTCTTTTAGCCGTTTCTTCCATCATCTTAAGTTCGGCTAGCGTTCTAGCCGTGGCTCAAACCGCAGACGAGCACAATGAACACCACCCAGCGTTGACCGTGACAGGCGAGGCATCAATGTCGCCTCAAACGCAGGGAGATCCGGTTTTGTTAGAAAAGCAAATGGGGGCACACATGCAGACGATGCATGCATTTCATGAAAAGCTTCAGAAAGCCAACCCTGAAGAACGACAAGCACTGATGTCCGAACATCATGCGTTAATGCAGGAAGGGATGAAAATGATGGGCATGGCTTCTGGTGAAATGCAAAGTATGGGAATGATGGGTGGCATGCATTCTCAAGCAGTGAAAAACCATTCCACAGAAGTATCAACGGCACATTACACGATGATGCTAAAGCGTATGGACATGATGCAAATGATGATGGATCGTATGCCTGCACCGAATAGTTCAAATAAATAAGCTAGCCTTCTTAAGGAACATAATCTGACCACCGAGGGATAAATCGACGTGATTACCAAGAAATCGTACAGATCGCACGAAACAGTCCGCCCTGGGGCAATAGCAGAAGGCGGTATAGTTGACTCACCAGCAGACACTTTTGGGTTTTTTCCAGTAGCTGGACTGCCTCAGGTGCACGCGATGACGGAGTATGCAGTTGATACGTGGCAGCGAAGTGTTCTCTACGCGGATGTAATGCGCCAACGCGGAAACCAGTATCTAGCCCACCTTACCGAGGAGGTTCCAAACGTTTTGGACTTTCCGTCAGAAGTGATCCAGAGCGGTCAGGACTTGCCTCGCCCTGTGAACTATTGGTTGGTCCGGATCGTACCGCCCAAAGATAAGCCGACCGACAACATGAAGCGACCATTCGTGGTGATAGACCCACGCGCCGGTCACGGACCTGGCATTGGTGGCTTCAAGGTCGACAGTGAAATCGGTGTGGTGATCGATGCCGGACATCCCTGCTATTTCATCGGTTTCTTACCCGACCCTGTGCCTGGACAGACTATCGAGGACGTGATGCACGCTCAAGCGGCCTTTATGGAAAAGGTACTTGTTCTACATCCGTGTCGAGAAGGCAAGCCCGCCGTCATCGGAAACTGTCAGGCAGGATGGCAGATTTTAATGACGGCGGCAATGCGGCCGGAATTGTTTGGTCCGATCATAGTGGCTGGTGCACCACTATCCTATTGGGCAGGCTGGCGTGGGCGCGACCCCATGCGCTACACCGCAGGACTGATGGGCGGAAGTTGGTTGACGGCCTTGACCAGTGATATTGGTGGAGGACGCTTTGACGGTGCCTGGCTAGTACAGAATTTTGAGAACCTCAATCCCGCCAATACGCTATGGAACAAGCAATATCACCTGTACTCGAACATCGACACTGAGGCCCCGCGCTACTTGGGATTTGAAAAGTACTGGGGCGGATATGTTTTCCTTAATGATGTGGAAATGCAATACATCGTTGATAACCTTTTTATCGGTAATCGCCTTGCTACGGCCGAATTGATCACTTCCGATGGTGAGCGCATAGACCTACGCAACATCCGCTCGCCGATTGTGGTGTTCTGCTCCTATGGCGATAATATTACGCCGCCTCCACAGGCGCTGGGCTGGATTACTGATTTGTATGGTGATGACGAAGATGTACTGACGCACGACCAAACCATTGTTTATGCTACCCACAATAGCGTCGGCCATTTGGGCATCTTCGTCTCGGGGGCTGTCAGTCGAAAAGAGCATCATAAGTTCGCCACTAACATTGACTTGATCGACGTGTTGCCAGCAGGCACTTATAGGGCAACGATTGCGGGAGACGTGCCAAAAAATAGTGGAAGTTCAATTAGCAAGTATGAATTATCGATAGAACCTACGCGTATCGTCGATTTGCGTGAAATTGTGCAGCCTGATCCTGAGAGTGATCGTCGCTTTGCGGCAGTGGCGCAATTATCCAAGACTAACCTTGCTCTGTACCGTCAGTTTGTGCAGCCTTGGGTGCGTCAAGCGGTGACGCCGCAGACGGCGCATTGTGTACAAACAATGCATCCGTTGAGACTTTCTTACGAATGGTGGTCCGATCACAATCCATTGGCACCGTTGGTGGCCGATACTGCAAAGAAAATCCACGAGCAACGAGCCCCCATTACTGAGGACAATCCTTTTCTGCAAATCCAGGGGCTTTGGTCGGATGCCATCGTAAAGGCGTTGAATCTCTGGCGAGACGTTCGCGATGACGCCAGCGAAAAGGTGTTTGAATGGACTTACGGCTCGCCTTGGGTACAGGCACTCGCCGGACAATCGGGCGATGATGAACCCATGCGCCAGCGACCCAGTGTTACACCTGAACACCGCGCCTTTGTGGCGCAGGAAATTGTGGGACTTCGCGACGCGGTAACCGAAGGTGGCGCCATCGAGGCAGGCATTCGAGCCGTATTCTATATCCACCGCTTCTGCGGTTCGATTGATGAACGGCGTGCCAATCTGGCACTTGAACTGCATCAGCCTGACTGTGCTCGTGGTTTTGATATGGACTCTTTCCGAGCGATCGTGCGTCGACAAGCCAATATCGTGCGTCTTGATACCGACGCAGCCATTATCGCCTTGCCGCAACTGCTCGCGCGTGAGGAGCCGCGGCGTATTCGCGAAGTTGCGCGAACGTTGGCGCGTTTGCGCAGTATTGAGTCGCTTTCAACTATCGAAGAAACGAGCCTCACACAGATGCTGGACATTTTTGAAGTTGCAGCGATGGCGCAAGATGCTGTTTTATCCTAAGCACTGCATGTAGCATGTGGTGACATTTAAATAACCTATCGTATTGACATGGCAAAGAAAAAATTAATCCTCGGGGCACTCGGTGTCATCATCGTTGGTGCCGGGGCCGTCATTTACAACATGATGCAAGAATCTGGACCTGCATTCATTGATCCTGCAGACACGAATCTTGTGATGCAAGGCAAGGTCATCTACGCAAATAACTGCGCATCATGCCACGGTGAATCACTACAAGGACAGCCAGACTGGCGACAACGATTGCCCAGTGGCAGATTGCCTGCACCCCCGCACGATAAGACGGGGCACACATGGCATCATCCTGACGCCATGTTGGTCGACATAGTCAAAAATGGGCTCGTTCCTGGAAAAACCGCTCCGCCACGTTATGAAAGTGATATGCCTGCCTACGGAGATGTCTTGACTGATGAAGAGATTGTGGCAGTCATTACTTATATCAAAAGTACTTGGCCTCCCAAGGTATTGCAGGCACAAAAGGAAGTCACATTGCAGCAGCGCCAGCGATAAGCAGCCTGCGTTAGCGTTTTTTTCGTAATTTAAGCTTTGTTTTTGGAGTTGATCTCATGAAGTTATGGCTAGTAGCGATCGCACTGACGACCGCATCTTCTTTTGCACATGCTGCAGAAAAATCAATGACGGTCTATCAAGATCCTAACTGTGGCTGCTGTGGCGCTTGGATAACGCATATGCAGGATGCTGGTTTCGAGGTGACAACGATCAAGACCAACGATATCGTTGCAGTAAAGAATAAGCTCGGCGTACCCATGAAGCTAAGCTCGTGCCATACCGGTGTACTAACCAGTACAGGGCAGCTTGTTGAAGGGCATGTACCAGCCAATGTCGTGCATAAGCTTCTTTCCGACGCTTCAGTAAAGGGTGTTTCTGCTCCAGGCATGCCACTGAATGCACCGGGAATGGGTGAGCTTAACGGCAATTTGGTCACTGTCGATTTTAACGGTAAGCCGTTTTCTCGAGATTAATAGCTGTATTTTGTATTCTCCCTAAGCGCAAAAATGTCCATGCTCGCGCAGGTCAGCATTCACCGCTATCTGGTAATCCTCTCCTGGAAAGGTTTTTATAGTCATGAAACAGAATAAGATTGAACACTCCCATAATCATCATGTAGAGCAGTCAAACTCTGGTTCACACCTTACCGATCCTGTGTGCGGTATGAACGTAACCGAAGACTCTCCCAATCAGTTGGAACGAGAAGGGGAAACTTTTTATTTCTGTAGCACAAAGTGCCTGGAAACGTTCAAACATAATCCGGAAAAGTTCACTGGAGCACAAGGTGCGAGCCCTGAGGCTGTCGAAGAGGCGGCTCCTGGAACAATTTACACCTGCCCGATGCATCCAGAGATTCGCCAGGATCATCCGGGTAGTTGTCCTAAATGTGGTATGGCACTTGAACCGTTGATGCCAACGCTGGATGATGACAACCCAGAGCTCAAAGACTTCTCGCGACGGTTTTGGTGGACACTACCGCTTACAGTCGTTGTTACCGTCCTTGCCATGTTCGGCCCTAAGCTTGGCTGGTTTGAAATAAGAACGCAAACATGGGTTGAACTCGTATTATCGATTCCGGTCGTACTATGGGCAGGTCAACCTTTCTTCGTTCGTGGCTGGCAATCGATTATTAACCGTAGTCCCAATATGTGGACCCTTATCGGCCTAGGTACTGGCGCGGCATTTATCTATAGCACGCTCGCAACAGTAGCCCCTGGCCTATTTCCCGACACGTTTATGTCTATGGGACGCGTGGATGTCTACTTTGAAGCAGCTGTAGTAATTATTTCGCTGACGCTACTCGGCCAAGTCCTTGAGCTGCGTGCGCGATCAGAAACCTCTGCTGCGATTCGTTCCTTGCTTGGTCTGGCACCTAAGACGGCCCGCCGCATCAACGCCGATGGGACAGAAGAGGATGTCCCGCTGACACATGTTCATGAAGGTGATCGTTTGCGCGTACGACCTGGAGAAAAAGTGCCCGTTGATGGTGTCGTAGAAGAGGGCTCCAGCTCATTGGATGAGTCTATGCTAACGGGGGAGCCTATACCCGTCAGTAAAGGCCCTGGCGACAAGGTTATAGGCGCGACAATGAATACGTCTGGTGCGCTGATAATACGTGCAGAAAAGGTGGGTTCGGCAACGGTACTATCCCAAATTGTGCAACTCGTGGCGCAAGCACAGCGCTCGCGCGCGCCAATGCAGCGCATGGCGGACCTGGTTGCAGGCTATTTTGTTATTGCCGTGGTTGTTATTGCGATCATCACCGTGTTCGTCTGGGGCTTTTGGGGGCCGCAACCAAGCTGGGTCTATGGGCTGATCAATGCCGTGGCTGTTCTAATTATCGCGTGCCCATGTGCGTTGGGATTGGCCACGCCGATGTCCGTCATGGTGGCAACAGGCCGTGGTGCTACCCAGGGGGTACTGTTTCGCGATGCAGCGGCAATCGAGAATTTGCGTAAAGTCGATACACTTATTGTCGATAAAACCGGTACGCTAACAGAGGGTCGTCCTGCCTTTGATCAAGCCGTTTCTGCTGGCAGCCTAGAGGACAGCGAAGTACTGCGCCTTGCTGCGAGTCTGGACCAAGGCAGTGAACATCCCCTGGCCGATGCTATTGTCAGCGCAGCGCGTGAACAAGAATTGGCTCTCAGTTCCGTAGACAACTTCGAATCAGGCAGTGGTATAGGGGTTCGCGGTCAGGTTGACGGTAAGTTCCTGGTGTTGGGCAATACAGCGCTCATGCAGCAAGAAAACGTTGATGTAGCCGAGATGACCGATACAGCAGAAAACTTCCGCACGCAGGGAGCTAGTGTGATGTATCTAGCCATTGATGGTCAGTTGGCAGGCTTGTTGGCCGTCTCTGACCCCATCAAGCAAAGTACGCCCGAAGCGATGCAGATGTTGAAGGATGCAGGAATCCGCGTCATCATGGCCACCGGTGATGGCGTTACGACCGCGAAGGCCGTAGCAGAACGCTTGGGTATTGAAGAAGTTTTTGGTGAAGTCAAACCCGCCGATAAGCTTGACCTAGTCAGTAAGCTTCAAGCGCAAGGGCGCATTGTTGCGATGGCTGGTGACGGTATCAACGATGCACCTGCTTTGGCGAAAGCTGATGTTGGTATTGCAATGGGGACCGGAACTGATGTCGCCATGAGTAGTGCGCAAGTGACGCTGGTTAAAGGCGACTTGCGCGGTATCTCCACGGCCCAGAACTTATCTAACAAAACGGTTGCCAATATGAAGCAAAACCTGGGCTTTGCATTCATATACAACGCGCTGGGCGTGCCTCTGGCAGCAGGTGTGCTGTACCCATTTATGGGGCTTTTGCTCTCGCCTATGTTTGCTGCATTGGCCATGAGCTTAAGTTCAGCGTCAGTTGTTTTTAATGCACTACGCCTTCGCAACTCAGTTTGAATATAGTTAATGCTCAATCGCTACGGTTGCCGTGGGATTGAGCATTAACATGAGTGGCCGAACAAGCGGACCTTGTGCAACTTTAGTTCGCGTAAATGGACGCCAAAATAGTCCAGAGTTTTGATTATATTTCTGTAGGCTGGCGTTTAACCGACGTTGTTAAATTGCCAGTTGCCGACATTGGGTAACATCACATCTAGGATGGTGAGGTCATAGGGATTGGTCAGGGCTAAGTGATGGCTGTGTAACTCAGTGTCAGGCACAGCGATCCAACGCTTTTTCCTGTGGGGTAAATGCTATGAGCGGATGAAACCTCTTTATCCGCGGAGTGTGGAGAACCTTCACCAGTTTCGTTACTGTGGCACCCATTGCCTTGTGTCGCGAATTGTCATGAGAAAAAGATGTGATTGTTAGTCAGCACGCTTGTCATCGCGACGAGTTACTCGCCAGATCTGTTCATCAGTTTAATGAGCTGGTAGCTACGTTTTTTGTTGATGTCAAAGCGAACAGACGTTGTTTTTCTTGAATAGGATCTATCGGGTTATTATTGACACGCAGTTCATAATGCAAATGAGGGCCACTGGATGTTCCTGTTGAGCCAACATAGCCAATAATTTGCCCCTTTTTTATACTGGTACCGTTTTTTAGACCATTTTTAAAACGACTTTGATGCGCATAAACGGTAGAGTAATTATTTTCGTGCTCTATGAAAATTACTTTACCGTATCCATTTTGGACGCCAATGAAAGAGATTTTTCCCTGAGCCGTTGCGCGGATGGGGGTGCCTTTTGGGGCAGGGTAATCAAGGCCTTGATGGCCTGCCCATTTGCCCGAGACAGGATGTAGCCGGTAGCCAAAGGGTGAGTTGATACGTGCGCGCTGGACAAGTGGCGTGTCAAGAAACATTGTTCGTAAGTTCTTGGCCTGAGGAGCTACTGTATGAGAGTGTTTGATAAGCGCGTGAACTTGGATCCTAGTGGTCTGTTTAACCCCAGATGCTACGGCGGTACTAGTTAAAAGATAAGCGGTGATGAGTAATAGGCTTTTTGATATCGTATGCATGTCATGTGGAAAATGTTTGGCTGTTGCTCTCGTGTGGCTCGCCTTTTCTAGCCGGATTGGTTCCGGTTAGGGTGGGGGAAAAAGTGTTGGCGACACTGCATTCGCAGTGCCGCCGCTCTGTGGAACTGTATTGTGTCTACTGTGCCTGACTATCCATTACGACGTGAATGGGGCGCCAAGCCATTAGGTGTTATTTTTTTAATATCGGTCATCCGACTTTCACCTTACCGATCATGCCCGCTTCCATGTGCCCAGCCACGAGACAGGCAAAGTCAACAGTGCCGGCTTGGGTAAACTGCCAGACTAGGCCGCTTTTTTGGCCGGGGTTAAGCGAGATCATATTGGGTTCGGCATGTTTCATGCCTGGCATTTTTTGCATCATGGCGGCATGAGCGCGCATCTCGTCAGCTAAGCCAATCACCATTTCGTGAGGGACTTTGCCGGAATTTTTAATTAAAAATCGAACAGTGTCACCGGCTTTCACGTTGATCTCGCCCGGCGTAAATCGCATGGTGTCTTCCATGACAATTTCTATCGTCTGAGTGACCTTGGCGGGATCGCCTGGCTGTCCCATGGCTGAATTACTTTTTTTCATGCTGGACATGTCATGGCCTTGCATCATGGTGCCGTCCTTCATCTCATGACCTCCACCATGGTTCCCAGCAGCAAATGCCAGGACGGGTAACGTGCTTAATATCAATATAGATAGCGTTTTTTTCATGAAAACCACTTTTGGATAAGGGAAAAGTAAGAGCATCAGACGTGATGTTCCCTGGTACAACAGTTAAAATCGAAAACTTAATCCGGCTACAAAACGGGTTTCCTGCTTGGAGTTGCCCGCCGTGCGTGCGTAATCTGCCGTTTTTCCGAATTTACTGGACCATTCTACGCCCACGTAGGGCACAAATTGACGCGTGATTTCGTATTTGAGGCGCAAGCCCGCTGTGCCGTCTGTCAGGCCGCTACCGATGCCCCGTCGTTCATCGTCCTTGCCGTAGAAGTTCACTTCCACGCTCGGTTGAAGGTAGAGCTTTTGAGTTAGCAAGATGTCGTACTCCGCCTTTAACCCCAGGGCGGTTCGTCCGCTGGAGCCTACATAAGCGGTGGCATCCACCTCGAACCAGTAGGGTGCCAACCCTTTAAAGCCAAATGCCATCCATTCCCGGTTTGGTGCTCCTTGAGCGTGGTCGAATCGCACGCCCAGTTCCGTATTCCAGAATGTTGAAACGGCATGGCGCCAAAGCAATTGCGTCTTGGACTCTTGTAACTTGCCGCTCGCCACTTCGCCTTCGGCCTTGACTACGGCACGGTTATAGGTGCTGCCATACCAGGCCTCGCCTTCATAGGCCGCCCATTCCTCGCCTCGTGCCCTGACGTATTCCAACCGGTCGAAGTAGACCGAACCGAAGTTGTGCATGTCCGACATGACTAGCGCTTCTGAGGGTGGCAGCGCATATTTGCCCGCATTACGCACGTAGCCATCGGAGTAGGCATTCGGATCGCGGGCATCTGGCGGGGCCGAGCCCCCTTGCATCTGCATATCACCATGATCCATTTCGCCACCGCTCATGTCCATGGCTCCCATATCGTGAGCAGTAGTCGTCTGAGTTGTGTTGACTTGGCCATGGTTCATACCCGGTATGGACTCTGCTGGCTTAGTTGCGGGACTTGACTTCATATTCATGGCACCGTGATCCTGGCCACTCATATTCATTGAGCCATGGTCCATGCCAGGCATGCCTGCTGCATCGGCAGGAGCCGAGCTGGCCGGCATGGCGGTATGGCTGCTATGGGCGTCATGCGCTTGGGCGTAGGAAAGAAGTGGAGTTGCGCCCAGCGTTGCGATAGCGGCTGCAAGAATGCGTTTTCTTATATGGATATTCACGGTCAAGATTCCCTTTTTCTTGTTTATTAAGCTCATGCCACCACCACTTCACGAAACATCCCCGCATCCATATGCAGCATCAAATGGCAATGCCAGGCCCAGCGACCCAGTGCATCGGCGGTCACGAGAAAGCTGATGCGTTGCGCCGGCTGCACCGGAATTGTGTGGCGGCGCGCCTGAAAGCTACCGTCGGGCGCCTCCAGCTCACTCCACATGCCGTGCAAGTGCATGGGGTGCGTCATCATGGTGTCGTTGTGCAAAATAACCCGGACCCGCTCGCCGTAGCGAAAATGCACAGGCGTCGATTTTCCATACTCAACGCCATCGAATGACCAGGCATAGCGTTCCATGTTCCCGGTCAGATGAAGCTCGATTTCACGCTCTGCGCCACGCGGATCCATTGCACCGCCCACGGTGTGCAAGTCTGATAACGTCAATACTCGGCGGCCGTTGTTGCGCAGCCCAATGCCGGGATCGTCCAGATTGGTGCGCGGCATATCGACCCGCATATCAATGCTGGGGCCATACTCGGTCCTGGCATGGCGTACTTGGGTGCTGGCGCCGGCTGTCGCCATTGCTCCATGATCCATACCAGTCATGCCTGCCATATTGCCGTGGTTCATTCCGGCCATAGCGCCGTGATCCATACCACCCATAGATGATTGGCTGGCCGCGCCATGACTCATTCCTGCCATGCCCGCGCCCATTGAACCCATCATATCTGCCATGGTGAGCCATTCGACTGGGTCAAGCGCGGGCACGGGCGCGTCGAGACCGGCACGCGTAGCCAGCGTGCCCCGTGCATACCCGGTGCGATCCATGGCTTGCGCAAAAACGGTATAGGTATCGTCTTTTGGTTCGACCAGCACGTCATAGGTTTCCCCTGGACCAAAGCGGAACTCATCCACTGTGACCGGTTCTACATTGACGCCGTCCGCCTGAACGACGGTTAGCTTCAGGCCTGGTATACGCACGTCGTAGAAGGTGTTGGCTGCGCCATTGATGAAACGCAGACGAACGCGCTCACCGGGTTGGAACAGCCCGGTCCAGTTGCCAGCTGGGGTTGTGCCGTTCATTAAATAGGTAAGCACATCGGCCGATAAATCCGCCAGATCGGTCGGGCTCATGCGCATCTCGTTCCACATCTTGCGCTTATCGATAGCCGCTTTCAGACCCTCTTGCGACGCATCCTGGAAGAAATCAATGGCGGTGGGCTGGTTGTAGTTGTAGTAGTCGCCTTGCATCTTGAGTTTGGCCAGGACTCGCATTGGATCTTCGTCGGTCCAGTCAGAAAGCTGAACGACGTACTCCCGATCCGCCCGTATAGGGTCGGTTTGTACTGGGTCAATAATGATCGCCCCATAAACGCCTGTCGCCTCCTGCATCCCCGAGTGCGAGTGATACCAGTAGGTGCCGCTTTGCTCGACTTTAAATCGGTAGGTGAACGTTTCTCCTGGAGCGATGCCCGTAAAACTGATGCCTGGCACGCCATCCATTTGGAAGGGCAGGATGATGCCGTGCCAATGGATGGAGGTAGCTTCCTTCAAGCGATTTTTGACACGGATCGTTATGGTATCTCCTTCGCGCCAGCGTAAGGTAGGCGCAGGAAGCGAGCCATTCACCGTCGTCGCGATGCGCGGGTTGCCTGTGAAATTGACGGGAGACTCACCGATCTCTAAGTTGAACTCGGTCCCCGTCAGCACAGCGGCTGAGCCGGTGCTCGTATTGGCGGATGGAACTCCGGCGGCTCGAGCGAAGGGCGATAAGCCCAACAGTACGCCGCCAGCCGCAAGGCCCTGAACGAATCGGCGCCGAGGCAGTATAGGTAGTGCAAGAGAAGACGGTTGTAGGTGTTTCACGTGAGCGTATCCCAAAGTCGCAAAGGGTAGATATCAATCATCTCTCGATGATCAAAGCTTCAATTAAATTTATGACTAGCACTTTAGCGAAGCGTGCATGTCGGCCCGATGACGCTGGCATTACATTTTTGTAATGTAAAGCCATTCTTCAGGTTGAGCTGTGCGGTCGCATTTTCGATATAAACAAGAGCTCGATAGAGCTTAAGCGTGTCACTTTATATTAAGTGCCTAGCAGCCAGAACATCATGGCCCCCATGCCAACGAGAGCAAAAACAGCGATGAGTCCAATCGCCGCCAGCGCGATAGCAATGATTTTTATCAGTTTCTTGCTCATGGAATTGTCTAAGCTATTTGATGGGGAGGGGAAGGTGCCGAAAACTAGAAGGTTGGGCTTTATTTATCGAGCGTCGTGCCAAACTCAGCGAATTATGTCCGCGTCACATTTCTATTTTGAGTGATGAAAACCAATGCGCTTTCATCTGCCTTTGTCCATTGCTCATTGACGTCTGCCGCAATGCCATAATGGCTACAGATAAGTAACTGTTGATCATTCTCATTAAAGGCAAGCCTGTGCACGTGGGTGAGTCCAAGCAACGCTCCTCGTATCAGAGCCATCGGTGTTTGTGTACTAGCTACTGATGGCTCAGTGCTTGCTGTTACCACTTCAATTTCTCTTGGATGTTAATAGCGTAGTCAATGTTGTTACAGTCATGCGTAGGGTAGAAAGAGCGTTACGGACTTAACTAATCCTTGAGCGGCGCCTGGCCGAGCAATGGCTTAGAAGGGGATGCATCAGCTTGCTTCGTCTTGGTCTGGGGCTCTTTGTCGCAGGAATGCATTCCTTTCATCATGAAAAACATCATCAAGGGACAAAGTAGAAAGAATAGAAATGGAGCACTGGCAAGAATCCATCCACGGAAGTCTGGCATGGCTGCGTACGCTATAGCAACGGCGACACCTAAGCCAAGTGCCGCTTTCAACATGGTTTTCATGTCACATTTCATGATTGTTTCCTTCAAGTAGGCAGGTTGCTTTATATCCACCAGGGATTGATAGATGGGTAGTAACGAGTTCAATATAGCGAATTCAGTCTGTCAGTCTGATTACGCCTTCGTTACATTTTTGTAAGGATGGTGCTAAGTTTCACCGTTGCTAAGCAAGTTACTGTTACTGAACGGAAAAAAGCAAAGGGGCTTTGGTTGTTTGCATGAGGTAAGAGCTCGACTTTTTGCAAAGAAAGCTGGCATGCTCAACTGTGGGTTGGCTTGACATTGCTACGGTGGGAAGGTTTAGTATTGCCGTGCTGCTTACATAAGGAGATAGCACAATGATTGAGTTTGAAGTGAAAGATATGACTTGCAACCACTGTGTGAATACTATTACACGCGTTATCAAAGAAACAGTACCGTCGGCCAATGTTGGCGTTGATCTCTCGGCTCATTTAGTTCGGGTTGAGGGAGTTCCTAACGCGGATAGCATTGAACGCGCCATTCGTGAGGTTGGGTATACGCCGGTGCTCAAATCTTAACGAGCATCATAGTGTGAGACCCACGCGCCTTAGATTTGACATGCTTTAGCGCATTTTCGGCACCGGGCTAATGACCCTTACAGCTAGCCATGTCCTTAAAAAATGTCCTCAACTACTTGGCAAAAGTGGAGTAATCTCACTGCCCTGCACCAAGTAACTAGTTGCGCAGATATTTAGTCTGCGCGCAATCTACGTTGAGACTTAATGCGCGACTTCGTGTTTTTATATTTCCTTTTCCTGCAAAGGGTACGGTGCAATGGGCATGAGACTGTTTCAGGAGAACTCGTTCCACACATCGATACGTTACAACTTTGTAATCTGCTCGTCATCGTGCCGTCAGCTTGGTTCGCTTACAGTCGTAGCTAAACTACTGACGCTTATAGGCTAGGGAAGGTTTCCTGAAGCCAGGCATAAAACAGAAGAATATCGTAGGAGCGATCCCATGAAACTGCTCGTTGTTGAAGATGAGATAAAGACTGGCGAGTATGTACGCCAAGGCCTGATGGAGTCCGGCTTTATTGTCGATCTGGCCCATACGGGCCTAGATGGGCACCACCTCGCCCTAACGGAAGACTATGACTTGATCATCCTGGATGTCATGCTGCCAGATGTTGACGGTTGGCGCATAGTTCAAGCGTTGCGTGAAGCAAAATCTGCTACACCAGTGCTGTTCTTGACAGCACGCGATAGTGTGGAGGATAGGGTTAAGGGCTTGGAGCTAGGTGCCGATGATTATTTGATTAAGCCTTTTGCCTTCTCAGAACTGCTTGCACGAGTACGCACCTTACTACGTAGGGGCACCACACCAGTTTTTAATGATCAATTGCAGGTGGCCGACCTGGTGCTCGACATTCCGCGTCGACGGGCGCAACGGCAAGAGGTACGTATTAATCTGACAAACAAAGAGTTTGCACTGCTGGAGTTACTGGTGCGCCGTCAAGGCGAGGTGTTGCCACGCTCTCTGATCGCATCTCAAGTCTGGGATATGAATTTTGACAGCGATACCAACGTCATTGACGTGGCTATTAGGCGCTTACGCGCCAAAATCGACGATGCCTTCGAGCCTAAGCTAATTCATACCGTTCGCGGCATGGGTTATATGCTTGATGTCAGCAGCGCGGGCTGAATAGAGTGGCCCGTCGCCCCGCGTCCCTGGCACTGCGTCTGACTGTATCCATTGGCGCAGTCATAACAGTGGTGCTTCTTACGTTTGGATGGATGGTCGAACGGTCCATTAATAGGCACTTCGTTCAACAGGATGTCGATGAGCTTAATGCAGTTGTTCAATTGCTGAAGCGGTCGCTCTCTGAGCCACCAGCCATTCAAGAACAAGATGAATTGAAGCGTCGGCTGGCCGCTACGGTATCAGGTCATCATGATGCAGAGTTTCGTGTATTGGACATTCACGGAAATGTTATTTTTGCTACGCCTAATTCAGATCTTGATGGTTTTTCCCAGTTGGTGCCTTCTACTGGCACGATCTCTGTCGACTCGGTGAGTACCTGGCGGGATCAAGGGCAGACCTACAGAGGAGCAGCAGTACTGTTAATGAAGGATGGCTTGCATGATGATGAGCCTTTAACCTTGGCTATAGCTACTAGCATCAATTTTCATTTGCACTATCTTGAAAGCTTTCGCAGTTACTTGAGAATTATTACTGTGGCTGCTTGCTTGATTGCTATTTTGGCGATATGGCTTGCGGTCTATCAAGGCCATGCACCCTTACGTCGTATTAGTCGGGAAATCCGCCGAATCAAATCCGATCAGCTGTTTATTCGACTTGTTCCTAGTACGGTTCCGGTGGAGTTAACTGAGTTGGCCGTATCATTCAACGATATGCTTGATCGCATCGAAGATGGTTTTCAACGTCTTTCAAATTTTTCGGCCGATATAGCTCATGAGCTGCGTACGCCCATAACGAACCTGAAGACACAGACGGAAGTGGCTCTTTCCCAGTCGCGTGATATTGAGCAGTATCGAGAAGTTTTATATTCGAGTCTGGAAGAGTACGAGCGCATGGCCAAAATGGTTGGCGACATGCTGTTTCTAGCGCAGGCAGATAATAATCAGCTTAAACCAGAGTTGGTCAGTGTGGACTTGGTTAATGAAGTGCAGGCTCTATTTGAATACTTCGAAGCGTGGGCCGAAGAAAGCTCTGTTTCATTGATACGCAGAGGGCCCGTCGTATATGTTCAGGGTGATAGGTTGATGATACGTCGCGCTCTGAGCAATCTTTTATCCAACGCCATACGTTACACCCTGCCAGGACAGGCTGTCACAGTCTCTTTAGCTGCCAGCAACAATGACACAATTGTTATTCGTGTTGAAAACCCGGGGTTAATGATCGATCCCGAGCATCTTTCGCGATTGTTTGACAGGTTTTACCGCGTAGATCCTTCACGTCAACGTAAGGGTGACGGAGCGGGTTTAGGTCTGGCTATTGTCAAGTCAATTATTGATGCACATGGCGGCACTATTACGGCATATGAAGAAGATGGATATATGGGCTTTGAAGTTGCTCTTCCCAGGGCTGCGGTTGAGTAAATCTTTAGCGACGCACCGCTGAAGTACAACTTGCTCGGACCGTATCGCGATTAGTTGTCGCAGTAGGTTTCGCAACGATTTGAGAGAGGAATACAACATGATGCACGGAATGTATATGAATGGGATGGCGTGGGGGTTTGGTCTCCATTGGTTAGTTATGCTGCTCGTGGCAGCTCTCATTTTGCCGCCCTTTTGGAAAATATTTTCTAAGGCTGGTTTTTCGGGCTGGCTCAGTCTGCTGATGCTAATTCCAATGCTCAATTTGATTGTTCTTTATGTGATTGCGTTTTCAGACTGGTCTTCCCTTGGGCACGGGCATCAAAAGAGATACAGCGACCGGAGGGAGTAAGGTAGAGATGCTTTATAGCTCCTACCTCGCCGGTACCTCTTATTGTTTGCACTGAGCCCGACCGGCGAGCTCTTGCGGGTTACTTTCACATTGCGACAAAAAATGACGTCAGGAGATTACAGTGACAACCAATCATTTAATTAACCGACGCAGCTTTTTGCGTTATGCAGGTTTGGGATCGACTGCATTGCTGCTTGGACTTCCAGAGCCAAGTACTGCCACCCAGATACACAACAGCTTCGAACCGGATCTTTGGATCGAATTGACGGCCACACCGAATAGCGCTGCGCTACGCCCTGGGTTGGCCACTAATGTGTGGTCCTATCGAGCCCGCGTACTCAAGGGAGATCCCGCAAGTGTCCAAGTGTTGCATGGCAGTTACCTTGGGCCGACCTTACACGTCCAACGCGGCCAGAAACTGCGCATCGATTTCTTAAATCAACTCGACCAAGCCAGCAACGTACACTGGCACGGTTTGCATGTGCCAGACACCATGGACGGGCATCCACGCTTCGCGATTGGACCGGACGAACGTTATCGCTACGAATTTGAAGTGCGCAATCGTGCCGGCACTTATTGGTATCACCCACATCCCCATGGTCAAACGGGTGAGCAGGTGTACTTTGGGCTCGCTGGCTTACTTCTGGTGAGTGACGATGAGGAACAGGTGCTACAGCTGCCACGCGGCGAATATGATGTTCCGATCATTATTCAGGATCGGAGCTTCGATGACGATAACCAATTCCGTTATCTGAGCGGCACCGGCCCTGCTGCCGCAGCGAGTAGCGCTTTCGGCGCACGGCAGGCGTTGGGTGGCATGATGGGTGGTGGAGGAATGATGTCGGGCGGTATGATGACGTCAATGATGGGGTTCTTTGGTGACACCATTCTGGTGAATGGTCGCTCTGATGCATCACTGGAAGTTGCTAAGCACCCTTATCGATTGCGTATTCTTAATGGCTCTAATTCGCGGATCTATAAGCTAGCATGGCAGGACGGACGGCCGCTCACTGTAATTGGAACGGATGGTGGATTGCTTGAGCGTCCTGTGCATAAGAACTACGTGATGTTGGCCCCCGCTGAACGTATTGAGTTGTGGGCCGATTTCAGCAACGATGATGTTGGCACAAAGATCACACTCATGAGCCTTGCGTTCGAGGGGTCGATGAGAGGCATGATGGGGGGCGGCATGGGGCGGATGATGGGCACATCGTCGATGGCTGCTGGAGCGCAGTTTCCGATCTTTATGATCGAAGTGGCGCGCGAGTCGAATGGATTGCTTGAGCTACCCGAGCAGTTGTCCAAAATCACCTGGCTACCAGTTGAGGATGCCGTCAATCGTACAGCGCCGAGAACATTCCGAATTACGATGGGGCATATGCAATGGGGATTTAACGGACGCACCTTTGAAATGACAGCCGTGGCGCCCGATGAGCTTGTCAAGCTGAATACCACAGAAGTCTGGGAGTTCGTTAACGATAGCGGCATGATGGCGATGGCACATCCGATACATGTCCACGATCAGCAGTTTCAAGTGTTGGAGCGGCGTAATGGAAAAGGTAGCGATGATGTGCGTGATGGTTATGTCGATCAGGGCTGGAAGGACACGGTACTGGTGATGCCAGGTGAGCGCGTGAAACTTCTGATGCGTTTTAGTGACTATACGGGACTTTATCTCTATCACTGTCACATGCTGGAGCATGAGGACTTTGGGTTAATGCGTAACTACCGGATAGTGGCGTAGTGACTACATCAAAGAGGGCATCTTCAATCTAGTGTCTGCATGGTCAAAGATTCTGACCGAAGATGCATGTACGAGAAATAATGCCGAGAAATAATGCCGAAAAATAATGTGGCCTGGGTTAGCTTCTTTAGATATTTTATGTCTCTTTATTGCTGGCATAAAAAACTCATGAAAAGCTCGACTCAGCAGTTTAGGGATACTTCGAATGAGCCCATTACATTTTTGTAATCGATGCGTCATCAAGCTGTCATCATCGTGTGGGTAGAGTCATGAAGTTAGCATTGCCCGTCTTTAATCAGGGCATTGTAACTTTGAAGAGCCGAGTAAATAGTATATGGGCGAACGCACAGTTGATGAGGTTTTGTGGGGATCTCCCTCCTTCCCTTATAAGCAGATACACATTATTTGGTATTAGTGTCAGGACCTGTTGCTTACGCTATTTCACTGCATTGACTGAGAACCTACTCCTGTCAGCAAGTGGCAAATTATTTTGATATCGAATATCACTCAGATAGTGGGTTTGTTGTTATTTCTCGAAGCTATTCAGCATAAGCGTGCTGTTATAGCCTTTGCTAGGAATTCATGGCTTTGAATCGTTTGTTTTATCCTCTATTTGTTTACTATAAAGATGGTTGGGTGCGTGATTGGTATCGGCGTAGTGCTAGTGCAGCGTTAGATCAACGTATCATGCGGGATCAGCAGCTGGAGGCGGTCTAGAATGGAATTACGCCATTTACGTCGCTTTATAGTACTGGCTGAGGAGTTACACTTCACTCGTGCAGCTGAGCGGCTGCACATTGAGCAGTCGCCGCTGTCGCGTTCCATCAAGGAGCTGGAGGACGAGTTGGGTGTCGCGTTGTTTAAACGTGATCGAAGTGGCACATCCTTGACTCCTGCAGGTGAGGTTTATCTGCTGAGTCTGCGTCGGGTATTCGACAGTCTTGACCAAGCTGCGGTGAGTGCTAAGGCCGCAGCAGCAGGTTATCGCGGTATGCTGCGTATTGCAGTCTCTGATGGAGCAGCCGAACCTCGATTAGCAACATTGCTGGCGCACTGCCGTGAGGAAGATCCTGAAGTAGAGATTCACTTGTTTGACGTACCACTAGCCGAGCAGTTGAGGGGGCTGCGAGAAGGCGTGTTTGACGCTGGCTTTGCTCACTCTTGCGATACGGGAAACGATATCGTTGCTGGTTTTGTCTGGAGTGATCCGCTGGTAGTGGTTATGGCCGCACGTCATCCCTTGTTGGTGCACGCACAAATCCCGCTGGATAAATTGCTGCGTTACCCGCTGGTGATGGGTCATCCTTATGAGTGTGAAGGTTACCTACAGCAGATTGTCAAATTGTTGAGTGAGGTTAATGCCGAGCCTATTGTGGTCGGACAGGCTAGCTCCTTGGGGATGGCCTTGACACTGGTGGCAGCAGGCTATGGCCTGTGCTTTGCCACCGCCTCCCAGATCGGCATGTACGGACACCCGGATGTGGTTGCCCGAGAATTGCGAATGCCTCAGGGAGAAGCGAAATTGATGACCTACCTTCTATATCTTCGGACTGGCGTTTCTGAACCGTTAAGTCGATTTATTAAACGAATTCAACCTAGAGGGTCTGACAACACGCAGTTTCTGTAGCCGGTTTCGAGCGCTGCAGCATTGTCTATTGGCGGTGTCTTGGTGAAAAAACAGCCTGGGGCGTCTCAACTCAAATTGACTTAAGAGAATGAGTGTTATTTGGCTAGTAGATCTTTGGGTGTCAGTGTAAGACGGATATATAGCGCTACTTAAAATATATTGAAGCATCATGGAGTTGCTTATGCTTATACAGGTGGAATCGGATGGCACGAAACGCCAAAGTCTGCACGTGGTGGGTGAGATCGGTGCGTACGGATTACTGGAGCGCTTGGACGGGAAGAGTGTGTCATGATCGGTGTAGGTCCATTTCCCATACAAATTTTCACCATTATCGGTGCTGTGCTGCTGGGCTGGATGACAGCTCGCTTCGTGGCTCGGCGAGTGCCTGAAGTGTCTTATAAGACTGCAGGATCAATGATTCTCGATGCCGTAGTTTGGGGTTTGTTGGCGGCTCGTTTGATATACATTGCTCAATGGTGGGATGAGTACTCGGCAAAGCCCATGTCCATGCTTGCAATTGGCGATCGTGGGTTCTCTTGGTGGGCTGGCATTGTAGTAGCGGTTGCTTACATTTGGTGGCGAACCCGTTTGACCCAGGCGTTGCGTGGTCCTGTGTTGGCGGGCGTCATGGTCGGGGTTGTAGCCTGGGCTGTCGCGGGTGGTGTGTTGAACCTGATGCAAAGCTCCGCACCACCTTTGCCAGACTTGCAGTTGGTCACACTGGATGAGCGTTCCATTTCACTGAGTGCGTATGCGGGGCGCCCGATTGTGCTAAATCTTTGGGCGAGCTGGTGTCCACCATGTCGCCGTGAGATGCCAGTATTCGAACAGGCTCAGACGGAGTTTCCTGGCGTTGCTTTTGTTTTGGTCAATCAGGGGGAAAACCCGAAGCAGGCGCAGGCGTTTCTTGAGAGTGAGGGTCTGAAGTTAACGGACATCTTACTTGACCCCGCTTCTGAGCTCATGCGACTAATGGGGTCGCGCGGCTTGCCAACCACATTGTTTTTTGATGCACAAGGGCGCATGGTTGACTCGCATTTAGGTGAAATTACAATGCCCAGCCTCAAGGATAAGATACTGCGTCGTTTTGATCGATCATCCGTATCTGGTACGGGGTAAGTAATAACCATATTTACACAGTATTTACGTTTTTCCCCCATTGTTGCCGTCAGTCATCTTGCTGATGATTGGCTGCAATCAAGTGGGCAGCTTAGAGGATCTATCAGTAGTCTAAGCACCGTAAATTGACAAGAATGAACGTCACTGTTCGCTAATGTGCTCGGTTACGTTTCACTGTGATGACTGGACCAATCATCACACTGGGGATGAACCATATATTTAGTTGTGGAAGGGGCTCAACCAACTGATCGACTTTGGCTCCCAAAGGCTCTACAGACATGGTCGCAAATCGTTCACGAATTACCCTTTGGATGTGATTGCTGCAGTCTGGAGATTCTTCTCAGTGGCCGCTATCAGTTCACTCGCGCTTTTGTTCAGTGCCCTGGCGATACGCAGAATAATCGCGAGGTTCGGCATATGCTCTCCACGTTCGATCTTCCCCATATGCGAACGTTCGATGCCTGCTAGGTGGGCCAGTGTCTCTTGCGCGATGCCCAGCTCTGTTCTTGCTGCCCGAACGGCCATGCCAAACGCAATGGCTGGTCCTGCTTCATAGGTGGTGGTGCCGGTTGGCCGGCCTCGTTGGATAGTACGTTTCTGCATTAGCAAAAGCTTCGTACGACACCACAAATCAAACCACGTTAAATTTAACTCATGATAAGATTTAAGGCTTGTTTTGGAAGTTGCACTGCCGTTTTCAGCTAATTCTTGGGCCGTTGCCGTTAAGTGTGGGGTCGTCCGTTAAATCCCAAACTCGGGAATTGAGCGGAGAGGATACGAGCGAAGTGTTGAACCAGACTCTTGTTTTGAAGAGAAGGTATTAAGCAGTAGTTGAAGGCGTGAGCTTTGATGCAATACACGCGGTTCTATCAGCCAGGTAGTCGTTCGGCTAGTTCAGCCATGGCGAAAACTTTGGCATGATTCCGGCTTTTAACGAAGAGCGATAGTCCTTTGCAAATAAGGAGAACAACATGCCCTCCAACGCTGATCGGCGACCTTTGCGAATCGCCGTATCATTCGGCGCGATCCACGCACAGCTGGCAACACTGCTGGCCCGCCAGCGCATAGAGGAGCCTGAAACGCCCGTCGCACTGTATGAGGTTGCCCCTGTAGAGCAAATCGCGGGTCTCAAGGGCAGACGCTACGAACTTGGATTTACTCTTGATGCGATGGCCGAGCACGGCCTGAAGATGCAGCCGCTCTGGTATGACGAACTGGCGGTCATGCTGCCAGTGCGTTCGCCATTGTTGGTCTATCCAGTCATCCCTGTGTCTGCACTTGTAGACTATCCGGTGGTGATGTGGCATTCCGAGGTCTGCGCGGCCATGCATTATTACGTGCAAGCCTTGTTCGTGAAGGCTGAAATGACACCACACGTTGCAGCTCAGGCGCGCAGTTTTGAGTTCATGGCAACTGTGGTAGCGGCCGGCTATGGTGTCGGGCTGGCCGCATGCTCCCGGATTGATGCGGCGCGAGAAGCCGGTATCGTCGCGAGACCTCTTCACGCAGACGATCACACGATTACAACGTTCCTGCTTTATTGCGACGGGGCTTCGGAGAGGGGCAAGCGGTTTATCGAGCGGGCGCGGCGCTGTGCTGACACGGCCTCGCTTCGTGGCGTGGTGGGTTAAAGCGGCAGTTCTCGCCGTTTGCTCCGAGATCGACTACGAACTTATTCCCGCTCAATAACGCTCAATAATACTGTGCGTCGTTCTGGCATTGGTCTGCATGTTTTCGATAGCGTTGTGTAGAACTCGACGGCTCTCTATGGCCTTCGCCAGACTTCGCGTATTATAGTGGTCGTGGATGGGTACATTATTGGGTACATCCGCACTATTCGAACTGAATAAAACCTTTGTTAATCAGGGGGATAGACGGACTTTACTGTTTCCTTCACCCGCTCCAGTTAAGCCCCACCCTCGCTATGTGACTTTGGACGCTGCTTCACTGATCATATAGCAGTGGACTTCGATACTTAAAACTCATAATAACTTGACCAGCTTTCACGAAACCCGTAAGGTGTTCTTCGAGCCGCGTCCGTGAGAAGGGTTGACCATGTCCGAAGATCAAGATTATTCAGCACTTTACTTACATTTTGGCACTAACAGCCCTTATTGGCGCCTGGGTACAGATAGCGATGCCATTTCGCTGTCCGCCATACGCGATGAAATCCAGATTACTGTGGGGCTGACGCCAGAGCAGGCAGAGCATGTGCGCAGCCTGACCGGCATTACCTCAAGCCTGACCATAGATGTGCGTATCTTTGACGACGACCTCAAGCTGCACCTGGTGGGGCGAAAGAACAATGCCAACGAGTGGGCCGGTACGGCGTCTGCGTATGGCGATACTGATTCTGTGGCTCGCGACTTGGTCGAAGGTTTGTCGTTCGCCGAAAGCGTGGTGTCTGAAGCCAATTCGGTGATTGTTATTGTGGATCAGGCGGGCCGGATCCAGCGCTTCAACCGCCTGGCGGAAGAATATACCAACAAGCGCGAGCAAGACATCATCGGCAAGAGCGCGTTCGAGCTTTTCATGAGCCCCGAAGAAGCGGCAGCATCGCGGCGCAACATTTCCGGCTTCTATCGCAACGGCAGTTCCTACGAAGCCGAGCGCCTGATCAATACCGTCAAAGGTAAGCGGTTGTTTCTTTTTCGCAACAAATTTGTAAGAAGCGGTAGCGGGAAAAAACAGAATTTCCTGATTTGCTCAGGAACCGATATTACCGAAGAGCGCCAGGCGCGCGAACGCCTGCGGATTCTGGCCAATACAGACGTACTGACAGGCCTGCCCAATCGTTACGCAATCAATGAGCTCTTGAATACTTCGCTCAAGAGGGGGCAGGAAAAAAGATTGAGTCTGGGGGTGTTGTTCCTGGACTTGGATGACTTCAAGCGCGTGAACGATCACTATGGGCACCCCTTTGGCGACAAGCTGTTGCGCCTGGTGTCAACCGCCATCGCCAGTTGCTTGTCTGATGATCAGATACTGGGGCGTTTTGGCGGTGATGAGTTCATTGTGTTGCAAGAAAACGCTAGCATCGAGTCGCTGGAAGCCACGGCCCAGCGCATTCTTGGTGCGATGCGGCTGCCATTCCGTCAAGGCCTCATCGAGGTCTACACCAGTTGCTCGATAGGTATCGCCATGTACCCCGATCACGGGGAAGATGCTGAAAGCCTGATTCGCAGCGCAGACATTGCCATGTACGCAGCCAAAGAAATGGGGCGGCGCACCTGTAAAGTGTTTGCCGCCGACATGGATCAGCGTGTGGCCGATTCCGTGTGGCTGGATACCAACCTGCGCAAGGCGTTGGCAGAAGGCCAGTTGCAGTTGTACTACCAGCCTAAATTGTCGGCTAAAACTGGTGCTGTTTTTGGGGTCGAGGCGCTGGTGCGCTGGATTTCTCCCGAACATGGCACGATAGCGCCTTCGGCATTTATTCCTTATGCAGAAGAATCCGGCCTGATCAGCCCCCTGGGCGGGTGGGTTATGGAGGAAGCAGCGCGGCAGGCAGTGATCTGGCGCGACAAGGGGCTGAGCCTGCGTGTGGCAATCAACGTGTCGGCGCGGCAACTGGTTGACAACGCGTCCATGGGCAATTTCATGGATGCGCTTGGCGCCGCCAGCCTGCATCCTTGCTCGTTGGATATCGAGCTTACCGAAAGCTGTCTTATCGAAGATGAGGTCACCGCCATCAAGGCAATCAGGCAGTTCAGGCAACTGGGCGCTGAAGTGCACATGGACGACTTCGGTACAGGGTACTCGTCGCTGTCGCAGTTGGCACGCATTCCTCTTGATGCCATCAAGCTGGATGCGCATTTTGTGCGCGATATCAACAAGAAGCCAGTGTCCCAGGCGATAGCCAGGGCGATCGTGGCGGTGGCAAAGGCGCTAAGGCTGAAAGTCATTGCGGAAGGCGTTGAAAATCATAGCGAAGAGAGCTTTTTGCAAACCCTGGATGTGGATCAGGTGCAGGGCTATTTATATGCGCGGCCCATGCCCGCTGCCGAGCTGGAATTATGGCTCCAGCAGCGGCAGCGTTTGCAAATAACAGCCTGAAGCCAGGCTGGCGGATCAACTCATCAGCGCTTCCAGGACCTCAGTCTGTATAGCTGTTGCCTGGGCGGCGACTGTGCGACGATTTTGCATCATCACCAGCCGTTCCATGTATTGTCGGTCTTTAAGGTCAATGGAGAACGCTGATTCCACCCAATCTTCGGTGATGTCCATGAGCTCGGAGCGCGATAACTGCAGTACGCGTTGCCGCGCCCGTAACATGGCGCGCATGCCATTAAGCTTGGGACGCAGCACGTCGATGAAGGTGCGAGTGGCTTTATAGGCTTCACCGGGCTGGAACAGTATGTCCACCAGGCCCTTGTTTTCATGCCATTCAGCCGTATGCGATTCGCCAGAACTGATCAGTTGCTCGGCCAGGCGCATTCCTGCCTTGCGCGCGACCAGCGAGTAGCCGCCCATGCCAGGAAACAGGTTGAATGCCATTTCTGGAAATCCCATTCGGGCATTCGTCTGTGCCAGCACGAAATGGTGGGCGAGCGCTGCTTCAAAGCCGCCGCCCAGCGCCGTACCTTCTATCATTGCCAATGTGATGGCTCCGGTGTCGAAGCCGCGGGTAGCGGCATGTACGCAGTCGATGCAGGCTCGTGCATAGGCGCGCAAGGCCTCACGTCTGCCGTTGCGGATGGATTCAGCAAAAAAGTGCAGGTCGCCCCCGACGTTGAATATCTGGGGCACCAGCGAGCCGGTTACCCAAAAGTCAAAAGGCAGGCCTGATTCGCGTGCAGCCTGGGCCAGCGTCATGATTTCTTCGACCAGTACGCTGTTGAAGCATGGGCGCGGTGCAGCGCGCAGCATCATCCACATTGCGCGTCGATCATCTTCATAGAAGGCAGCTATTTGTGTCAGTTTTCCGGCTTCGGTAAATGGACGGCAGTTCGGATGGTTGGTTGGATGCATGGATTCCTCCAGTCAGGATCGTATTAATTGAGGGAGTACTGCACCTTGAGCCTAATACAGCTCGGCAAAAAAATGTTTCATATTTGCTGAGTTTGTATGCGAGTATTTATCTAAATGTATCTATATGTCATTGATACGGTTAGCAATGAGGGCGGCGGGATGCATATTGCGCTGCAACGTGCGGCATGCTTGCAGCGTCATGCTCAATTAAGCGGCGTTACCTTTTTTTGGGCTGAAATGCCAGGGTAAATACCCGAGTATTGTCTTTGAAAATAACAAATTGGCTATTCGGAGTTTTTATATGGTCGGGCATCGTGCTCTTCCCTATACTTCTTGAAGCGTTTGCACCGCTACAGCCATTTGCATAGCTACAGGATGCGAATGCCGCTGTAGCGTGGGCGAACTTCAGCCATGTCAATTACACAACAAGGAGACACTATGTTTAATTCGGTTTTTCGGTGGCGCACTGGCGCAATGATGTTGCTTGCCCCCGTTTTTCTGGCCGCAGGGCCTGCTTCGGCCCAGGCAGCTGATTGGCCCAGCAAGCCAGTAACCATTGTGGTGGCATTCCCTCCTGGCGGAATGACGGACGTCGTGTCCCGCGGCCTGGCAAAAGAGTTGTCAGCGACCTTCAAGCAGCCTTTCATCGTTGAAAACAAGGCTGGTGCAAGTGGGCAGGTGGCTACGGAATATGCCGCGCGTCAGGCTGCAGATGGTTACACGCTGCTGATTGCGGCCACAGGCTATGTGATCGCACCCTATACACGCGCGAAAATCAACTACGATCCAAGAAAAGATCTGGTTTCTGTAGCCGCATTGGCTCAAATCCCCAACGTAATCGTGGTCAATCCAGCCGTGCCCGCCAAAACCGTCCCCGAGTTTCTGGATTGGGCCCGCAAGCAAGATGGTGTTCCCTATGCCACACCTGGCGCGGGCGGGTCTACACACCTTGCAGGAGAGTTGCTGCGTAAACTTAGCGATATCCCCTTTGTTCACGTTCCTTACCGAGGGGGCGCTGCTGCTGCTCTGGACACCATATCGGGTCAGTTGCAGGTTGGTTTCCAAGACGGAGGAACTGTGTCTCCCTTCCTGAGATCAGGGCAGTTGCGGGCTATTGCGATAACCGGCGCGAAGCGCAGCGCGCTTTTGCCAGACGTACCAACGCTGCATGAGTCAGGCTTCAAGAATTTTGATGTCTATACATGGGTAGGCTTGCACGCTCCCGCCGGAACTCCCCCAGAAATTCTGAACAAGCTCAACGCTTCCATTGGCAGCATCATGAACTCGCCGGAAATGGTCAGCAGCCTTAAAACTCATTCAAGTGAGCCCTTTGCGGCCATGGACCTGGCCCAGACGCGCCAGTTCGTCGAGGACGAACTGACGAAGTGGAGCGATCTGGTGCGAACCACAGGCGTCAAGTTTGATGATTAAGAACTACGGCGGCTAGCAGGGCGGGGCTTGGGTCAGCCCTTGGTGCCGGTATCGGTGCCATTGACCTTTACCGGATCAAAGTGCGTCATGACGTCAAGTACGGGCTCATGGCGCATGACTCGCTCGCGGGCTTCGGTGGCAATGGCATGCCCTTCGGTAATGCTTAGTGTGCCATCCATTTCCAGGTCCACCTCTACCCAGATCATGTCCCCAAGCTTGCGTGTTTTCAGATCGTGTATGCCGTACACGCCTGGTGTAGACAGCAAGTGCGCGCGTATGCGGTCTTCGGTGACATCGTCTACCGCCTTGTCCATCAGGTCGCTGAACGATACGAAAAAGAACTTCCAGCCCATGCGGATGATCATCAAGCCTACTATCAGGGCTGCAAGCGGGTCGGCCAGCGGGAAGCCAATGAGATTGGCCAGAATGCCGATGGCGACCACCAGGGACGACGCGGCATCAGAGCGGGCATGCCAGGCATTGGCCGTGAGCATGGAAGAGCGTACTCTTTTGGCAACGGCCAGCAAATAGCGAAAAAGCAGCTCTTTTGCAATCAGTGCCATCAGCGCCACCACCAGGGCTATGCTGTGCACCTTGGGAATGGCGCTGGGGTCCATCAGCTTGGTGTAGCTGTTCCAGAGCATGCCTATGCCAACCGACAGCAGCAGCGCGCCGATGATCAGCGAGGCGGCGGTTTCGAAGCGGCGATGCCCATAAGGGTGATCGGCGTCGGGCGCTTTTTGGCTGTGCTTGTTGGCGACCAGTACCACGCCGTCGGAAACCAGGTCGGACAGCGAGTGGATGGCGTCGGCAACCAGGGCTGTTGATTGGGCGAACAAGCCTATTGCCATCTGGAAAACCGTGAGTACGACATTGACCGCAACGCTGATCATTGTGCTGCGGTGTCCTGCGGCCTGCCTATCGGGGTCGAAATGTATGCTCATGTGACTGCCCCGGCTAATTGATGCGCATGCCGGGCTGCGCGCCAGGCCATGGTTCAAGAATATAAATGCCGGCATCGACTTTGCTATCGTTGTGGCTGGCGGCCAGCACCATGCCTTCGGATACGCCGAAGCGCATTTTCCGGGGAGCCAGGTTGGCGACCAGCACGGTTAGCTTGCCTATGAGATCGGCAGGCGTATAGGAAGATTTAATGCCGGAAAAAACTTGGCGGTGACGCCCTTCGCCTGCATCCAGGGTCAGGCGTAGCAGTTTGTCGGAACCGTCGACTTCTTCGCAATTGACGATATGTGCAATGCGCAGGTCGACCTTGGCGAAGTCTTTGATGTCGATGGTGTCGGCGATGGCCTCGCCGCCAGGTGTGACTACGGGGGCGGCAGGTGGCTCGAAAAGGTCGTCGAACATTGTTGGCTCGACCCGCTGCATCAGGTGCTTGAACGGCGATATCTGGGTTGGTAGTTCGGTGGCGTCGGCCCATAGGTAGCCAGAACTTGAGCCAAACAACTCTTTGGCTACCTTGTCGGTCAGCGCTGGCAATACCGGCGCCAGCATGACGGAAAGCGCCTTGAAGCCTGCCAGCGCCCGCGAGCAGATGTCTTGCAGGGTGGCCTTTTGGGTGTCGTCGGCGCTGCTGATGCCCTTGGCCATGACCCAGGGCTGAGCTGCGTCGAAAGCCTGGTTGATCTGGTCTGCATGCGCCATGATCCGGCGTATGGCGCGGCCATATTCGCGCGCTTCGAAATCGGCCCTGACCTGATCCGCAACAAGCGCGATCTGATCTTGCAGCGATTGGACATCGCCCAGGTAGGCCAGCTTGCCCTCGAAGTGCTTGCTGATGAAGTTGGCTGCACGGCTGGCGATATTGACGTATTTTCCGACCAGGTCGCTATTGACGCGGGCGATGAAGTCGTCGGGGTTGAAGTCTAGGTCTTCGACGTGGGAATTGAGCTTGGCGGCGATGTAATAGCGCATCCATTCGGCGTTCATGCCCAGTTGCAGGTAGCGCAGCGGTGAAATGCCGGTCCCCCGGCTTTTTGACATTTTTTCGCCGCTGACTGTGATAAAACCGTGTACATGCAGGTTGTCGGGCGTTTTGCGCCCCGAGAACTTCAGGGTGGCGGGCCAGAACAAGGCATGAAAATACATGATGTCTTTGCCGATGAAGTGCACTTGTTCGGTGTCACCTTCGGGGTCGAGCAAGGCGTCGAAATCAATGTTTTTCTTGGCGCAATAGGCCTTGAGCGAAGCCAGGTAGCCTACCGGCGCATCGAGCCAGACATAAAAGAACTTGCCGGGCGCGTCGGGGATGGGGATGCCGAAGTAGGGCTCATCGCGCGAGATATCCCAGTCGGCCAGCTTGGCGGCGCTGTCAGCGTCGCCTGTACCCAGCCATTCGCGGGTCTTGGCCAGCACTTCGGGTTGCAGACGCTTGTCGCCATTGGCATTGCTGCCTGTGGTCCAGGATTGCAAAAACTCGACGCAGCGCGGGTCGGATAGCCTGAAGAAGAAGTGTTCAGATGACTTCAGCACCGGCGTGGCCTTGGTCAGCGTGGAATAGGGTTCTATCAATTCGGTGGGCGAGTACACGGCGCTGCATACTTCGCAGGAGTCGCCGTATTGTTCTTTGGCGTGGCAGCGCGGGCATTCGCCCTTGATGTAGCGGTCGGGCAGGAACATGCCCTTGACCGGATCGTAAAACTGCTCGATGGTGCGTGTATCGATAAAGCCGGCGGCTTTCAGACGGCGATAGATATCTTGCGACAAGGCCACGTTTTCAGCTGAGTCGGTTGAGTGCCAGTGATCGAATTCAATATGGAAACCGTTCAGGTAGATGGGGCGTTCGGCGGCGTAGCGGGCCACCAGTGCCTGCGGCGTAAGGCCTTCGCTTTCTGCCTTGAGCATGATGGGCGCACCGTGAACGTCGTCGGCGCCAACAAAATGCACGGTGTGACCCGACATTCGCATGGACCTCACCCAGATATCGGCCTGGATATATTCCATGATGTGGCCGATGTGGAATGAACCGTTGGCGTATGGCAGGGCAGTAGTAACAAATAGCGTGCGCGACATGTCTGAACGTTATAAGAAAAATGGAACAGGGATTTTAGGGCTTTCCCAGGCTTGTTGCTTGGGATAGGTGTGTTGGGGTGGCTTTGTTTGTCGGATTACGGCGCTGTTGCGCTTAATCCGACCTACGAGTTCCCACAGTTCAACAGGCACAAAGCCTGCTGGAATTGTGAGGAATCGTTAAATTGGCGTGCAGGTGCTTATTTTGTATGCCGACTGCCCGTATGATAGCCGGGCAGCGGGCCGATTACGGGATTTCCCGCATTTCGATATCGGTAACGTCTTTGTTTTTAAAAACGCCCTTGCCATCGCTGGCGTGGCGGCGTTCGGCCCAATAGGCCTTGACGCCGAAGGGGCGGCCCTTGATTCTGGCTACTATGTACAGTATACCGATGGCCAGTGCGGTGGAAATCATGAACACAAAGGCCATCGCCATGCCAAAGATGGCAAGAGCAAGGAAAAGGATGCCGCGGATAATTTGGTTAAATATATTCATCGTGATTATGTAGACCCTTTTGGGGGAAAATAATTCCCTTAATCCGCTATTCTTGAGGCTTCGGTGTAATTTTCCAAGTAAGGCATATTGATATGAGTGTAAATCCTGAGCAAATACTTGCGGTGTTGAGCGAAGTTATAGACCCCAATACCCAGAAAAAACTGGCGCTTACCGCAAAAAGCTGCGACATCAGGCTTGAGGGCATGGATGCAACTATCACTTTACCCCTGGGCTACCCTTCGCACAATGGGCAACCCGAGTTGCAGAAACGCATTGAAACGGCTTTGGCGACCATAGGCGCCAGAGTCAAGGCCTTGAATTTTACCGTGAAAATCGAGACTCATGCAGTTCAGCCTGGTCTTAAGCCCCTGCCCAATGTGCGCAACATCATCGCGGTGGCCTCGGGCAAGGGTGGCGTTGGCAAAAGTACGACGTCAGTGAATATTGCCTTGGCTTTGGCCAGCCAGGGCGCGCGCGTAGGTTTGCTGGATGCCGATATCTACGGCCCCAGCGTGCCTATTATGCTGGGTTTGTCGGGCAAGCCCAAAAGCCTCGATGGCAAAAGTATGGAGCCCTTGGTGGGCCATGGCCTGCAGGCAAATTCCATAGGGTTTCTCATCGAAGAGGATTCGCCTGCCATCTGGCGCGGCCCCATGGTGACCCAGGCCTTGATGCAATTGCTCAGTCAAACCAACTGGAACGACCTGGACTACCTGATTGTCGATATGCCGCCGGGAACAGGGGATATTGCCCTGACCATGGCGCAAAAAGTACCCCTGACAGGCGCCATCATCGTTACCACGCCCCAGGATCTTGCCTTGGCCGATGCGCGCCGGGGCTTGCGCATGTTCCAGAAGGTGAATGTGCCAGTGCTGGGCGTGGTTGAAAACATGTCTGTGCATGTGTGTTCGCAATGCGGTCATGCCGAACCCATTTTCGGCCAGAATGGCGGGCGCGATATGGCAAACGAATTCCATCTGCCCTGGCTGGGCGCCTTGCCTTTGCAACTAAGCATACGCACCCAGACCGATTCGGGCACGCCTTCCGTGGTGGCCGAGCCTGGCGGCGAACCTGCCAAGGCGTATCACGCTATTGCTGCGGCGCTGGCTGCCAATGTCGCGGCGCTGCCGCGCGATGAGTCCGCCAAGATGCCTGGCGTTGTTGCACGGAAGACATAACTGGATGCGGTTTGGCGTTATTTGCTTTTTGCTCGCAATGGGCCTGGCGCGCAGTGCATACGCCAAGCCCGAAGTGGTGATCGATCCGGGCGGTGTTTCTCCTGCGGCCTTGCAATCCATTAACGGCGCTATTGAAGCCATTACCCGTCTGGCGGAAGACCAAGATGGCGGTGAAGTGTCGCGTTTGCGGCGGCGAGCGCACGATGCAACCGTGTCGGCGCTTGAAACCCAGGGCTACTTTGCGTCCAAAGTCACGCTGGAAGTTGGCGAGGGCATAGGCGGTGAGTTCTGGGAAATCACCATCGATCCTGGTCAGGTGGCGCATGTTGATCAGGTGGAGCTGGAATTCGAAGGGCAAATCACGCGGCCGGAATTCGCGTCGCGCATCAGTACGCTGAAGCAGGAATGGCCGCTGGCAAAAGGCATGCCTTTTATCAATGAGTCATGGAGCAGTGCCAAGTCGACCTTGCTGGATGACGTTAGCCGTAAAGACTTTTTCTTCGCCCGTCTGGCCAGCACCCAGGCTACGGTTGATGCTGAACAGGCCAAGGCCGATCTGTCCGTCAAGGTGGATAGTGGCCCGCCAGTCAAGTTTGGTAAATTGACCGTTCTTGGTCTCAAGCGGGTTCCGCCCGAGCTGATAGACCGTTACATCAGGTATTCGCCAGGAGACCCTTACGACCAAGACAAGCTTGACGATTGGCAGCAGGCTTTGCAGGCTACTTCTTTCTTCAGGGGGGCTTTCGTTACCCTGGATCAAACGCCCAACGAGCAGAAAAAATCGCCTGACGGTGACCTTGAGTTGCCAGTGCGTGTACAGGTGTCCGAAGCGCCTGCACGTCGTTTCACCACCTCGATAGGGGTGGATAGCGATAACGGCATTGGCGTGGAAGGCTTGTACCGCCAGAATGTCGTGTTCGGGCAGCCGGTCTGGATAGAAACAGGCATAGGCATAGATAAAAACCGTCAGCGGGCGTTTTTCGATGTCAATTTGCCGCCTACGCTTAGGGGCTATAAAGACAGTGTGGGCGTGCTGTACAACCACTCCGATATCGAAGGGCTGGACAACACGCGCATGGGGCTGGGCTGGAAACGCAAACAAGAGCGCAAGGCGGCAGGCAATAGTCGGGTCGAATACGAGACCCAGTGGGGCCTGATCGGCGCTTATGACAGAACCAAGATCAAAGGCGCAGAAACGTTCAAGGTGCCGACGTTGGTGGGTACCTGGCAGTGGCTGCGTCGTGATGTCGATAAAAAGTATGATCCGCGCGAGGGCAATCTGATCGATCTGGGCTTGGGGGCTGGCGTCACCCTGGACAAGGGCGAGCCGTTTTACCGTGCCGGCCTACGCCTGCAGCAATGGTGGCCAGTGGGCCGACGTGATGTCCTGACCTTGCGCGGCGAAGTCGGCAAGGTATGGGCGAAAACCGACAGGCTGCCGCAAGACTTTGGCTATCGGACGGGCGGAGCCCGGTCTATACGCGGTTATCGCTATAACAGTATAGGTTTGCATCGTGGCGACGCCGTGGTGGGGGCGCCCGCCCTGGCTGTGGCCAGTGTCGAGTACACCCATTACTTTACTGAACAATTCGGTATGAATTATTTCGTTGACGTGGGCGATGCGGCGGCGTCTTTCGGGCAAATGGAACTGGCGCTGGGTTATGGGGTGGGGCTGGCTGTGCGAACACCAGCCGGACCATTTTTTGTCGATGTTGCCTATGGGCAGCGTGATCGCCGGCTGCGCCTGCATTTTTCCTTGGGTATTGCATTTTGAACTGGGTGTTGCGCTGGTTGCGCCGGATCTTTATTTGGGCTGGGCCCATTGTGGTCTTGCTGATTCTGGTGTGCTGCAGCTTTCTCTATTGGGTGCTGGGTACGGCATCTGGCAGCCGCTGGGTCATGCATACAGCCGCCCAGCAGCTTGACGGCCAGATCAGCGGTGTCAGCGGAACCATCTGGGACGGCCTGAGCGTGGGGGACTTCTCCTTCAGCGTTCCGGGCGTCGACATGACACTGAAGCAGTTTCACTTGCAGGCCAACTGGCATGAACTGCTAAACAGGCGCTTGCATATCCGGGACTTGTCAGCGGCTGCGGTATCGGTGGCATTGACGGCGACGCCCGACGAGGCGCCCAGCGAAGCTTTCAGCATGCCCGTCTTGCCGCTGACCGTGGCCATAGACCGTTTCGCTATAGATGAATTGGCGCTAAGCCAGGACGGCGAACCGCTACCGGTCAGCATACAGAAGCTGCAAACCTCGCTGGCCCTGAGCCATGATGGCGGGCAATTAGTGATACAAAGCCTGAAGTTGGGCAACGAGCAAATCAATGCCGGCATAGAAGGCGAGCTCAGGGTGCTTGCATTACAGGCCCCCTGGCCGCTACAAGCCCACCTAGTGACTCTTGCCAGCGCTGTCACTCCCGACTCCCCCCTCTGCGCCAGCCATTACCTTCCCCCCGTAGGTCGGATTAGCGCGCCAGCGCATAATCCGAGGCCCGATGCAAGGCCAGACCAACATCGCGCATCCACAGCAACACTAGGCACGTCCCCAGAGACCGAGTCAGCTACACCACCCGCGCCCGTAGCCACGCGGCCCCACCAGGCTCCCTCCTGCGATGTCGCCCTGAACACCCAAATAACGGGCAATCTGGACGCTTTTCAACTAAGCGTACAAGGCTCAGGCCAGGGTATTGACCTGAGTCTGGATGCCGCGCTCACCCCTACGGGCGTATTCCCCTTGAAAACCGCCACGCTGGCTTTGCAGCTACCTGACGGTTCTTCCTTGAACGGCAATCTGGACTGGGCTTCCATTCAGGCCGGGGATGCCGTGCTTGATAGCCTGGCGGGCAGCCTGCGCGCCGACAAGCTGAATGTAGGCCAGTTGGTGGGCTCTGCCATTCCATCTGCGGTGATTACCGCCAGCGCCGATTTTGATGTTCAGTTGCGTGATCATGCTGATTTGCTGTCGGCCAATGTGGCCCTGAACGTTGCGTCGGGCTCCAGCTGGAACAAGCAGGCCTTGTCGGGCGGCCTGAAGGGCAAGGTCATTAATACTTCTGCTGACGATGCCGGCGCTAACACCACGCCGCTATGGCAGGGTTTGCAACTGGCCGCACTTGATATGGACTTGCGCCTGGGCAAGAACCGCTTGCAGGCTGAAGGTGCGTTGGGCGCGGCCGACACCAGGCTCAAGCTGGATATGCTGGCGCCCGATCTGGATGCGTTCTGGCCCGATCTGCCGGGCGGCGCAAACGTGAAGGGCGATGTGGCGGGCTCGCTTGCCGGCCACAAGGCGGACCTGACTGCGCAGTACACGCCGGCCAAGAGCCAGCCCCAGGAAGTAGGCAGTGCCCCCGTCAAGGTGCATGTCGTATTGGATGGTGGCTGGGGCAAAGGAAGCGCCGGGCAAGATGAGGCCATAGGCTGGCGGGGCAAGGTGTCGGTGCTCGACGTTGATCATGCCGGCCTGGGTTTGCGTGCGGGTACCGCTACCAGTGTCAGTTTTTTGCCTGATGCCGTCGCGCCTGCGTGGCAGTGGCAGGTGGGCACTACCGAGCTGGCTTTGTCCATGGCGTCGCGCCCCTTGTTTGTGCTTGCTCATCAAGGTTCGCGTGGCGGTGCGGGGCGCTGGGAGACCCAGGGTGCAATTGCCCGTTTGCCGATTTCTGAACAGTTGATTATCGATCTGCGTAAGAAACTCGATCAGTCAGGCGTCAAGAAAACTGATCGTGGCGGTGTAAAGGTAAAGGCCAATAAAGGCGGTGCGCTGTCTGAAGTGGTATTCGGGCTGAACTGGAATCTGAGGTTTGCGGGCACGCTGGAAGGTGAGGCAACTATTGAGCGCCTGTCGGGCGATATCATGGTGCCGGCTGAGCCTGCTTTCCCGTTGGGGCTGCAAACCTTCAAGCTGAATGTCAATGCCAAGCGCAGCACGGCGTCCAGCAGCTTGCTTGCCGCCAATCTGGAGCTGGCTACAGCAAAAATGGGGCGGGCAACGGTAGCGGCCACGACGCTGATCCACGCGACTGCTGGCGGCGGCCTGGCTCTCGAGCCTAAAGATATCAAAACCGCCAATATCGTTGCCGATATGAGCGACCTGGGCTGGACCAGCCTGTTCCTGGACGATGCCATGGAACTGGGGGGCGCGGTCAAGGCCAATGTCCAGCTAAAAAGCCGGCCTGACGGCACCTGGGACAGCAGCGGCGCCATTACTGGCCAGAAGCTGCGAGTGGTGCGTATCGATGATGGCGTGCGCCTGCTGAACGGCACCTTGTCGGCGCGATTGCAGAATGAACGCCTGATTCTCGATAGCCTCAGTTTTCCAGCCAGTTTGCGGGTTGAGCCTAAAGAGTGGCGCACGGCGGAATGGCTCAAGACCAATGACGCGGCCAAGGGCGGCAAGCTGACAATGACGGGGAGCTGGAACCTGCTTGAGTCCAGCGGTGTGGTCGATGTCGATTTATACCGGTATCCGATTTTGCAACGCTCGGACCGCTACGCCATGATTACCGGCAAGCTGAGCCTGGTGCCAGAGCTACCGAAAATAACGATGAATGGCGCAATTACTGTTGATGCGGGCTGGTTCGACCTGGATATGCTGGGTGGTATTCCTTCAGTGGATAGCGACGTGGTGGTGCTGCGCCCAGGTCAGAAGAAACAAGAGTCCAGTGCACCCATGGATATTGCCATGGATCTTGATGTAGACCTGGGCCGTCGCTTTTACCTGACGGGCTATGGCGTGAACTCGGGGTTGATAGGGCAGATGCATGTTGCGATGCATAATGGCAAGCTGACTGGCGTGGGGGCGCTGAGAACCCGCGGGGGCGCCATAGAAACCTATGGTCAGCGTTTGCAATTGCGCCGTGGTACGGTTACTTTCCAGGGCGATATCACCAGCCCGGTGCTGGATATCGAGGCCTTGCGCACTGGCTTGGCGGTTGAAGCCGGGGTGCGCGTCGCTGGTACGGCCAAACGCCCACGCATCGATCTGGTATCGTATCCGGCTGTCAGCGAAATTGAAAAATTGTCGTGGCTGCTGCTGGGTCATGGTGCTGACGATTCCAGCGGAGACATGGCGTTGCTGTTTTCCGTAGGCACGTCCTTCCTTGGCGGCGGTGAGCCGTTTTATCGCAAATTCGGCATAGACGAGGTCAGCATCAAGTCGGGCCAACTAGGCAGCGCGGGCAGTATCTTGCCTGCCGAAAGCGTGGTCAGCGGGCTCGATAGCGGCACCAGCGATATCGAACGCAAGTTCATCTCGGTCAGCAAAACCTTGTCTGGCGGCATCACACTTAGCGTTCAGCAGGCCTTGTCGGATACGGGTTCTGTGGGGCGGGTGGGCTACCGTCTGGCGCGTGGCCTGACTGCCGAACTCAGTGTGGGCACGATCAATGGCCTGGCGTTGGTTTACCGCTGGTTTTCCAGGGACTAACTGCGCGGTTGAAATTGTTTTTGACAGACTCGCACTTTAAATCTGCAAGAGCGATAAAATACGCGCCAATCTAAATAAGGTCAGGGCTATGAGCATAAAACATGATGGCTGGATCCGGAGCGCTTCTGCAGCGGGTATGATAGAACCCTACGAGCCGGGACAGGTGCGTTCGGTAGATGGCAGGCGTATTGTCAGCTATGGAACCAGCAGCTATGGCTACGATGTGCGCTGCGCCGATGAATTCAAAATATTCACCAATATCAACTCGACCATCGTCGACCCCAAAGCCTTCGACGAAAAATCTTTCGTCGACTTCAAGGGCGATGTGTGCATTATTCCGCCGAACTCGTTCGCGCTGGCCCGCACAGTAGAGTATTTCCGCATACCCAGGAGTATCCTTACCATTTGCCTGGGTAAAAGCACGTATGCCCGCTGTGGCATCATCGTCAATGTGACGCCTCTTGAACCCGAATGGGAAGGCCACGTCACACTGGAATTTTCCAATACTACACCGCTGCCCGCAAAAATCTATGCAGGCGAAGGCTGCGCGCAAATGCTGTTTTTCGAAGGCGACGAGGTTTGTGAAGTCTCGTACAAAGATCGCGGCGGTAAGTACCAGGGTCAGCTTGGCGTGACCCTGCCTCGCACTTAGCAGGAGCTATATTGCATGAAATTTCGTTTTCCCATCGTTATCATTGATGAAGACTACCGCTCTGAAAACGCGTCCGGTTTTGGCATCCGCGCCCTGGCGTCGGCCATCGAGGCCGAAGGTGTCGAGGTGTTGGGCGTTACCAGCTATGGCGATCTCAGTTCATTTGCCCAACAGCAAAGCCGCGCCAGCGCGTTTATCTTGTCTATCGACGATGAGGAGTTCGACGTTGACTCGCCCGAAGACGTAGCCAATGCCATCAAGAACTTGCGCGCCTTCATTGGCGAGCTGCGGTTTCGCAACGAAGATATTCCTATCTATCTTTATGGTGAAACCCGTACCTCGCAGCATATTCCCAACGATATCTTGCGCGAGCTGCACGGTTTCATACATATGTTCGAGGACACGCCTGAATTCGTGGCCCGGCATATTATTCGTGAAGCCCGTTCCTACCTCGATGGCCTGGCGCCGCCGTTTTTTCGTGAATTGGTCAAGTATGCGTCCGATGGCTCGTATTCATGGCACTGCCCTGGGCACTCGGGCGGCGTTGCATTTCTGAAAAGCCCGGTGGGTCAAATGTTCCACCAGTTTTTCGGCGAAAACATGTTGCGCGCCGACGTGTGCAACGCGGTCGACGAACTTGGGCAATTGCTGGATCACACTGGCCCCATTGCCGAGTCTGAACTGAATGCGGCGCGTATCTTTCATGCCGATCACTGTTTTTTCGTGACTAACGGCACGTCTACGTCCAATAAAATCGTGTGGCATGCCAACGTGGCATCCGACGACGTGGTGGTGGTCGATCGCAATTGCCATAAATCAATACTGCACGCCATCACCATGACGGGCGCCATCCCGGTGTTTCTGCGCCCCACGCGCAACCACCTGGGCATTATCGGCCCGATACCGCTAGAAGAATTCGATCCGGAAAACATACGCAAGAAAATCGAAGCCAATCCGTTTGCACGTAACGCCAAGAACAAGAAGCCGCGTATCCTGACGCTCACGCAAAGCACCTACGACGGCGTTATTTATAACGTTGAAATGATCAAGACCAAGCTTGATGCGCAAATCGATACGCTGCACTTTGATGAAGCCTGGCTGCCGCATGCCACGTTCCACGAATTCTACAAAGACATGCATGCCATAGGCGAAGGCCGCCCGCGCAGCCAGGACACCATGGTGTTTGCCACCCACTCCACGCATAAGTTGCTGGCGGGGCTGTCGCAGGCATCGCAAATCACCGTGCAAGACTCGGTCAGTCGCAAGCTGGATCGCAACGTGTTCAATGAAGCGTATTTAATGCATACGTCTACATCGCCGCAGTACGCCATTATTGCGTCCTGCGATGTGGCCGCAGCCATGATGGAACCACCGGGCGGTACGGCGCTGGTCGAAGAAAGCATTTCCGAAGCGCTTGATTTCCGCCGCGCCATGCGCAAGGTGGAATCGGAATACGGCAAGAACGACTGGTGGTTCAAGGTGTGGGGTCCGAATCGCCTGGTGTCCGACGGCATAGGCAATCGCGACGACTGGCTGCTGGAGTCGGGTGACGACTGGCACGGTTTCGGTGATCTGGCGAAAGGCTTCAATATGCTGGACCCGATCAAGGCCACGATTGTTACGCCGGGGCTGGATATTTCAGGCACCTTTGCGGAAAGCGGTATTCCGGCTGCGCTGGTATCCAAATACTTGGCCGAGCACGGCGTGGTCATAGAAAAAACAGGTTTGTATTCCTTCTTTATCCTGTTCACCATAGGCATTACCAAGGGCCGCTGGAATACCTTGCTGACGGCATTGCAGCAGTTCAAAGATGACTACGACCTGAACCGGCCTTTGTGGCGCATCTTGCCTGATTTCTGCAAGCAACACCGCATCTACGAAAAAATGGGTATGCGTGATCTTTGCCAGAAAATTCACGAAACCTATCGCAAGTATGACTTGGCACGCCTGACAACGGAAGTCTATTTAAGCGATATGGTCCCAGCGATGAAGCCTTCGGATGCCTACGCCAAAATGGCGCATCGGGAAACCGAGCGTGTGACTATTGATGAACTGGAAGGGCGCGTAACAGGCGTGCTGCTTACGCCTTACCCACCCGGCATTCCATTGTTGATACCAGGTGAACGCTTCAATAGTCGCATCGTTAATTACCTGCAGTTTGCGCGCGAGTTCAATGCCAAGTTCCCTGGCTTTGAAACCTACGTGCATGGCCTGGCGCACGATACCGACGATAACGGCAATGACCGCTATTACGTTGATTGCATCAAAGAAGCATAGCGTACGTGGCCAGTGCTTTTGATGTAGCAGTTATTGGTGCCGGGGCGGCGGGCATGATGGCCGCCGCTGTGGCCGGGCAACGTGGTTTGCGCGTGGTCCTGATAGACCACGCCGCCAAGCTGGCGGAAAAAATACGCATTTCAGGGGGTGGCCGTTGCAACTTCACCAATATTGGCACGACACCCGCCAATTTTCTGTCGCAAAACCCGAATTTCTGCCGATCAGCGTTGGCTGCCTATACGCCGCGCGACTTTATCGACCTGGTTGAAAAACACGGCATACGCTGGCATGAAAAGCATCGGGGGCAGTTGTTTTGCGATGAGTCCAGCGAAGACATCATCGCCATGCTGAAACGCGAATGCGATGATGGCCGTGTGGCGTGGCGCATGCCTTGCTCTGTGACGGACATTGCGCGTCATCAGGGCGGATTCCTGCTGTGTACCTCCCAGGGTAATATTGCTGCGCGCCAGTTGGTCATGGCTAGCGGCGGCATGGCGATACCGCAGTTAGGGGCGACTGATTTTGCCTTGGGTGTAGCGCGTCAGTTTGGCTTGAAGGTGGTCGAGCCCAGGCCAGCGCTGGTGCCCCTGACTTTCGATACGCAGGCCTGGCAAGCGTTTTCGACGCTCAGCGGCGTGGCGCTGGAAGTATCGGTGAAAAATCAGGTGAGTGATGCTGGCTCGGGCAAGCGGCGCAAGCACACTGAGTTTCTGGAAGATTTATTGTTTACGCATCGCGGCTTGTCGGGGCCGGCGATTTTGCAGATATCCAGTTTCTGGAATCCGGGCGAACCCATACATATCGACCTGGCGCCGCATCAGGACCTGGAACAAGAACTTCTTGATGCCAAGCCGGGCAGTCGCCAGCAGTTAAGCACGGTGCTGGCTGGCCTATGGCCCAAGCGCCTGGCGGATCAGTGGTTGGCTAACATCAAGGGGCTAGGGCCGGATGCCGGTGCTTTGCGCCTGGCCGATACGCCTGACAAGTCCTTGCGGCATCTGGCTGCACAGATACACGCCTGGTCCTTGATACCCAGCGGCACGGCGGGGTATAAAAAAGCCGAAGTGATGCGCGGAGGTGTCGATACGCGCGCCTTGAATCAAAAAACCATGGAAGTTACCAGCGTGCCGGGTCTGTACTTTATTGGTGAAGCGGTAGATGTAACTGGCTGGCTGGGTGGCTATAACTTCCAGTGGGCCTGGGCTTCGGGTGTGGCATGCGGGCGGGCTTGTAGATTAGACTAGCGCCGCCAGAACCCGACAGCGTCGCGAACACACTTAAACATTCCCTATAACTGAATAACTCACACCAGTTTAATTGGCCGGTTTTTGATGATTTCATTTGTCGTCGAGCCGCTTTCGAGTTATTCTTTGCGATTGCTGTCATTACACAGAGTGGGAGAGTGCCGTTTTTTCGGCCACCGAAGGCGCAATTCGCCCAGAATCGCTCAGGTACCCCATACCGCTCTTGTATTGCCTGGTCTTGTAAGCTTTGCAGGGCAGCACTCTGGAGAGACTCGCGCCGCGCCTAGAGCCGTGCAGCGAGCGCCGAAGGTGAACCCCCGTTATTTGGGTCAACTCTCAGGCAAAAGGACAGAAGGGCGGTGCCGGCCAGCATACCGATGGCTTACGTCGTTCATTTTCTGTTTCCTGGAGTCCCCATGTCATCCACCTTAAAGCATACCCCCCTGCACGCAATTCATCTGGAAGCCGGCGCCAAAATGGTCGATTTCGGAGGCTGGGACATGCCCGTTTCCTATGGTTCGCAGCTTGAAGAACATCACGCCGTACGCCAGGATGCCGGCATGTTCGACGTATCCCATATGCTTAATGTTGATGTCACTGGTGCGGGTGCGCAAGCCTACCTGCAGCATTTGCTGGCCAATGACGTCAGCAAGCTGACCGTACCCGGGAAAGCCTTGTACTCGTGCATGCTCAATCCGCAGGGTGGTGTCATCGACGACCTTATCGTTTACTTTTTCAGCATCGACCGATGGCGTGTCGTGGTTAATGCTGGCACAGCAGACAAAGACATTATTTGGATGCAGCAGCAGGCCGATTCCGGAAAATTCGATGTCGCTATTACCCCGCGTCGGGACTTGGCCATGCTTGCCGTGCAAGGCCCCAATGCCCGCGCCAAGTTGTGGGCTGCCCGCCCAGACTGGGAGCCAGCCAGCGCTGCCATCGTGCCTTTTACCAGTGTGTTCGTTGCGGCCGAAGTCATGATTGCCCGTACTGGCTATACCGGCGAAGACGGCTTCGAGATCGTGCTGCCTGCGGATCAGGTCGCTGACTTATGGCGTGACCTCGTGGCGCACGGCGTGCGGCCTTGTGGCCTGGGTGCGCGCGATACGCTGCGACTTGAAGCCGGCATGAACCTGTATGGCCAGGAAATGCACGAAGACGTCAATCCCCTGATTTCCGCCTTGGGCTGGACTGTCTCGCTCAAAGATACCGAACGCCACTTCATCGGGCGCGCGGCGCTTGAAGCCGCCGTGGTCGACCGCATGCTGGTTGGCGTCAAGTTGCTGGAACGCGGTGTCATGCGCGGCCACATGAAAGTACGCACCCAGCAGGGCGAAGGCGAACTCACCAGCGGTTCCATGTCGCCCACCATGGGTGTTTCCATAGGCATGGCCCGGGTGCCGTTGGGTGCGCAACCCGGCGACAATATACAGGTTGAAATACGCAGCAAATGGGTACCGGCACAAGTGGTGAAAATGCCATTTGTACGTAATGGCAAAGTTGTTGCCTAATAAAGCTTTTAAATAACGAATATCATTTTTTATACAAGGTGAATCATGAGTCTTCCAACGGATCGTAAATATACTTCTTCGCACGAGTGGGTAAAGGTCGAGGGCGATGTTCTGGCTGTGGGCATTACCGACAGCGCACAAGACCAACTGGGCGACCTGGTTTTTGTGGGTGACGTCAACCCCGGCGCCGTCCTGGCTCAAGGTGAAACCGCGGGTGTTGTTGAATCGGTCAAGGCGGCATCAGACATTTACGCGCCAGTCGACGGCGAAATCGTTGCTTTCAACGAAGCCCTCAACGACGCGCCCAATCTCATCAACGATGCGGCGTTCGACACCTGGATCTTCAAGATCAAGCCCAATAACATCGCCGATATCGAAGGCCTGCTGGATGCTGCAGGTTACGAAGCCAGTATCAACGCCGGCTGATTCCAATTAACGTATTTGCTGCAAACTTGCTCTGTTTAGGTTGATTATGTTGCGTGAACTAGACCCTCATTCCGATTTTATTCCTCGCCATATCGGGCCGGCTTTGGCCGATCAGGCAAAAATGCTGTCGGTGATCGGGGCGCCCGATCTGCACTCCCTGGTTAAAGAAGTGGTGCCGCCCAGCATCCTGCAGCGCGGGGCACTGAATTTGCCCGCGTCGCGCAGTGAAGCCGATGCATTGGCTGAACTCAAGGAAATCGCCGGGCGTAATCAGGTGTTTCGCAACTATATCGGCCAGGGCTATTACGGCACACACGTGCCTAATGTGATTTTGCGCAATATTCTCGAAAATCCGGCTTGGTATACGGCGTACACGCCTTACCAGCCGGAAATCTCGCAGGGCCGCCTCGAAGCCCTGCTGAATTACCAAACCATGGTAGCTGATCTTACCGGTCTGGATATCGCCAATGCGTCTTTGCTCGACGAAGGCACTGCCGCCGCCGAAGCCATGACCCTGGCGCGGCGCGGTTCACGTTCCAAAAGCAATGTGTTCTTTGCTTCGATGCACTGCCATCCACAAACCTTGGAAATTCTGCGTACTCGCGCCAGCGGCCTGGGTATTGATGTGGTCGTAGGCGATGAAGCGCAAGGCCTGCCTGACTGCTTTGGCGTTTTGCTGCAATATCCGCACAGCCTGGGTGGCGTGGCCGACTACCGCGCCTTGACAGCCAAGGCCCATATAAAAGGCGCCGTAGTGGCTGCGGCCACTGATCTTTTGGCGTTGGCCTTGCTGACGCCTCCGGGCGAATGGGGCGCCGATATCGCTATCGGTTCGGCCCAGCGCTTTGGCGTTCCATTAGGCTTTGGCGGTCCGCACGCCGGCTTCATGGCTTGCAAAGACGCCTTCAAGCGCAATATGCCAGGCCGTTTGGTTGGCGTTTCGAAAGACAGCCAGGGCGCGCCCGCCTTGCGTCTGGCTTTGCAAACTCGCGAACAGCACATACGCCGCGAGAAAGCCACTTCCAATATTTGTACCGCCCAGGTCTTGCTGGCTGTCATGGCCGGCATGTATGCCGTATGGCATGGCCCCGCCGGCCTGAAACGCATCGCCGAACGCGTGGCCTACCTGACCGCTTTCTTGCGCGAGTCTCTGGGTGAATTAGGCGTTACGGTAGTAAACGCGCAATTTTTCGACACGCTCCTGCTGGACACCGGTACGCATACTCAGGCCATCGTCAAGGCGGCACAGGCTGCGTCCATCAACCTGCGTCAAGTGGGCAGTGCGCAATTGGCCGTGTCTCTGGATGAAACCGTTACCGTGGCCGACGTGAACGCCTTGTTGCAGGTGTTTGCACAAGCCTTGGGTAAATCATGGGACGCCGCCGCGCAGCGCTCCTTGCCTGCCGCACACGGCATACCTGCTGCGCTGTTGCGCGGTTCCGCCATATTGGCGCATCCCGTCTTTTCACGCATACAGTCTGAAACCGACATGTTGCGCTATTTGCGTAGCCTGGCCGATAAAGACTTGGCGCTCGACCGCACCATGATTCCGCTGGGCTCATGCACCATGAAGCTGAACGCCACGGCTGAAATGATTCCGGTCACCTGGCCTGAATTCGGCAATATGCACCCGTTTGCGCCGGTGTCGCAAAGCCAGGGCTACAAAGAACTCATCGATCGCCTGTCGGCCGCGTTGTGCGAAATTACCGGCTACGACTCCATCAGCCTGCAACCCAACTCGGGTGCCCAAGGTGAATTTGCCGGTTTGCTGGCCATACGCGCCTATCATCAGGCTAATGGGCAGCATCAGCGCAATGTCTGCCTGATACCTGCGTCGGCGCATGGTACCAATCCCGCCTCGGCGCAACTGGCTGGCATGGACGTCGTGGTCGTGGCCTCCGACGAAAACGGTAACGTCGATGTCGCCGACCTGAAGGCTAAAATTGCCAAAGTCGGCGACCGCCTGTCGGCCTTGATGATTACCTATCCGTCTACCCACGGTGTGTTTGAAGTGGCCGTAACCGAAATCTGCGCGCTGGTGCACGACGCCGGCGGCCAGGTGTATTTGGACGGGGCCAACATGAACGCCATGGTGGGGCTGGCTCAACCTGGCAAATTTGGTTCCGACGTATCACACCTGAACCTACACAAAACCTTTTGCATACCCCACGGCGGCGGCGGCCCGGGCGTAGGCCCAGTGGCAGTGCGTTCGCATCTGGCTCCGTACCTGCCTGGCGTTCTGAACGAATCGGGCGAATTGCCCGCTGGCGTGGCGGTGGGTCCGGTTTCGGCAGCGCCTTACGGTTCGGCCAGTATCTTGCCCATTCCCTATTTGTACATCACCCTGATGGGTGCTGAAGGCTTATTGGCCGCCACCGAAGTGGCCATCTTGAATGCCAACTACATTGCTGCCCGCTTGCAAGAGCACTATCCCATTTTGTATGCCGGGCACAATGGGCGTGTCGCACACGAATGCATACTTGATATTCGTCCCATCAAAGACGCTTGCGGCATTTCCGCCGAAGACATTGCCAAGCGCCTGGTCGACTACGGTTTCCATGCCCCCACCATGAGCTTCCCGGTTGCCGGCACCCTTATGGTGGAACCAACCGAATCCGAAGGCCTGGCCGAACTCGACCGCTTCATCGACGCCATGATTGCCATACGTGCTGAAATCGCCGCCATAGAAAGCGGTGCCAAAGATGCCGAAGACAACGTCCTGAAAAATGCACCACATACGGCGCAAATGCTGCTGGTTACCGACTGGCATCACGATTACACCCGCGAAGAAGCGTCTTATCCCGTTGCCAGCTTGCGCGACAATAAATACTGGCCGCCTGTAGCGCGGGTCGACAACGCCTACGGTGATCGTAACCTGGTATGTTCTTGCCCACCCATGGAAGACTACCTGGACGATGCTGATGTAACGGCGGCGCAGTCGGCGGCGTAGATTGATCGTTGTTTGATTAACCAGGCGCCCGCGAATATGCGGGCGTTTTGGCTTTTTTGGGCATGTTGTTGCGGGTGGTTTTTCGTTCTTGAGAAAGTCGGGTGTGTCGGGGGCTGAGTTTTTGTTCTTGAGCAAGTCGGGTGTGTCGAGGGCTGTTTCGGCTTCACGCGCTGCGCCCCTGACGGGGTTCCCGTTACGTTCAGCGCCATCGAGGCGTCCGCGGAACTCGCCCGGTCGGACCAGTGGTCCGACAAGCGTCGGGCTCAGACAGCCGCGGCCTTGCCTCCTCGATGGCGCTGACCGTAACGGCTTGCGCAAGGCGCCTGCACAGCCCCCGACACACCCGACTTTTTGCATCAGCGAAGCTTGGACTAGCCTATTCACCACTAACCAGCCGTACCAGTAAAACCAGCAGCTCAGGCCGTCAGGCCGGCCAATTTTCTGTTACGCAGTTGTCTGGGGTGGGTGACGCTCAGTGCGGCGGTAGGCGTGCGCCGCGTGCTGACGAAGGGAAGCCGGGGGCTGTCGTCGGCCGTTGTTTGAGCGCAGCGAGTTCGGCCGACGCCCGGCTGTACGAGGCAGACGCGGAAACAAGCACGCCGTGCCGCACTGAGCGTCACCCACCCCAGACAACGTCATAAAAACCAGACAACGTCATAAAAACCGGACAACGTTATAAAAACCGGACAGCGACAGCATCACTAAATGCCATAAACACTTGAACCGAAAACACGCTAATCCTAAACCGTAGCAATCGGCGTAGCCGGTGACCCGACCGCCCCGGGCAAGCGTAAAGGCGGCGCTGTCAGCAAGAAAGCAGAACGCTTATGCTCACGCAACCACTGCGCCAATTCGGCGAAATACCATAGTTCGCCTAGATGCAAACCCAGCTTGAACAGACAATGCGCATGCAGGGGCAATGCGGGATAATGATCCCCTTGGCCCGCCTCCGCCGGATAAGCCTCGACTGCAAAATTGTCCGCGCAAATGGCAACAATGCCAGAATCAGTAATCCATTGCAGCAACTTCTCGTCGCGACCATTAAGCACAGAGCATGATCGTGCCAAGACATCCCCATCGGGCTGCTTATTCATTTCGAGAATCAAATCGGCAAAACCCGTATACAAACACAAGAAATCGCCGGGCTCCACCGTAACACCCTGCATTTCCAGTACCCTCATCAGTTCCTCATAACCTACCAGCGCCCGTGAGCGGCCATGAATACGCTCGAGGTCGACCATGACGCCGCGCCCCTGTATGCCAGCGGTTGCCATGTGTTCGATGCCTATGGACTTGGCGCCCCAGCCGCTGGCCGCATCGTCAGGCCCGACGATATCGGTTCCGCCTCGAAAACCGTTGTAATACACCTTTTCCGGCGCGCCCGTGCCCATGGCGTCAAACATTTGCCCCACATGCCCCAGCCCATCCCATTGGGTAGAGTATTGCGTGAACAGCATTACCGCGTCATCGGACACCACATCGGTAAAACAACCGCAAACCGACGACAACTTGTAGTTATAGTTGTAGCCGTCCCCACGCCGGTCATGAAAAAGCCTGGGTTCCTTGCGGTGCTGAAACAGCGCATTGCCGCCGGGATAATCCAGCGGCAGACTTAGGCAGAATGCATCGCCGTGCTGCACTTCACGCACCGCGCGTAGCCGGGTGGCGGGAGTCAGCAGATTCATGCGGCCAATCTGGTCGTCAGGGCCAAAATCACCCCAGTTTGATCCTTCAGGCCGGATCTTCCAACGAGCGTTTTCCATGTCAGCAAACTCCTTGATAGTTGTTACTGGGTAAAGGAAGGGTCGCCTGGCTGGCTTACCCTCGCATGGCGCTTGATATGTTCGCGCACAGCCGTGTAGGCGCCGTTCACGGCCTCGCCAATGCGGCTGATGCGCTGCGCATCGCCAATGATGGCGACATTGATTCCCAGTGATTGCAATTGGCTGATCAACGGCGACCCTGTGTCTCGGCCCAGCGCCGTAAACACTTGGGCCGCCGGCACGGACAGCATGTTGTCGTCGGCCAGGTGCAGTTGCACGCAGTCGGGCTCGATACGCAAAATAGTGGCTGAAGGAAGAATGGTGATCAGTGGGTTTGCCGCCAGCTTCTTGACAAGATGTCGTCGATAAATGGCTTCGGCGGCCCGCGCCAATTGCTTCAATGGCGAACGCGAGACCAGAACCACTTGGGCGCCTTGCGCCGCGGCAAGCTCCGCGACTTCGCAGCCAGTTTCCCCGCCACCCAATACGACGATGGGGCCGGGGCCTATGTCGATATCATGCATTACCACGTCATAGGCCTGGGCTACGTGCGCAAGCTGCCCGCCAGGGATATCAGCAGGGCGTTTGCTTGCGCCGGTGGCCAGAATGACGATGTCTGGGGCGTGTGCGGCAATGTCGAGCGCCGTGGGTGAGCAGCCCAGGCGCACCGTTACGGCACTGCTGCTGATCTGCCTTAGCAGATAGTCGCGGTAGCGAAAAATCTTGTCTTTGCCCGGCGGTACGGCTGATGCGATCAGCCCGCCTCCCAGGGTGTTGCGCTTTTCGTACAGGGTGGTCGAAAAGCCGGACTCGGCAAGCAATAGTGCTGCCTTCATACCACCGGGGCCGCCGCCGATGACAACTGCGTTCTTGGCTGCCGCAATGCGCCCAAGAGGCAAGTCCAGTTCCCGGCCTGCCCTGGGGTTTTCTGCACAACCTATAGTCAGCTGGTGTGCCAGGCGGTCAATGCACCAGTTGCAAGAGGTGCAGGGGCGTATCTGGTCCGCTACGCCTGCCAGCGCTTTGTTGGGCCATTGTGGGTCGGTGAGCAGGGCCCGGCCCAACGCTACCAAATCAATGTCACCCCGTTCCAGGGCCTGATTGGCAGTGGCTGGCGTGCGGATGACGCCTACGCCGATAACGGGAATTTTTACGGCCTGCCGTATCTGGCGTGCCAGTGGCAGGCGCCAACCGTCAGGCATGTGTATGGGTTCGACATTGACGTCGATGCGCTCGGCAACCCCTGTGGAAACGTGCAAGGCATCGACGCCAGCCTGCGCGAAATGGGGAGCAATCAGGACGGTGTCTTCTATGCCCAGTCCGCCGTCGATCATTTCGTCGGCCGACAGCCGATAGATCAGAGGCATGGCGCCTATACGTGCTTTGACGGCATGAATGACAGCCAGAGGGAAGGCCAGCCGGCGTTTGAAACTGCCGCCCCAGGCGTCGTTGCGCCGGTTGGTCCAGGGAGAAAGAAACTGGCCCAGCAAATAGCCATGGGCGCCGTGCAGTTCCACCGCGTCGTAGCCGGCAGACCGGGCATGGCTGGCCGCTGCAGCAAAGGCTGTAATCACACGCTTGATATCGGTGTCGTCCATGGCTCGTGGGCCTATGCGAAACACCGGTGATTCGAAGGTGCTGGGTGCAATGGGAGTACGCCCACCAATGATGGCTGGCGTAGTTTGCCTGCCGGCGTGATGCAGTTGCAGGCAGGCACGTGCACCACCGGCCTGGATGGCAGCAACAAGACGGCGATGGCCCGGGACCAGTTGTGGTGCGTCCAGACTTAGTTGCGGAGTGCAGCCCAGCCCATCGCTGCGGTCAACACAGGTGAATTCGACGGTAACCATGCCGACTCCTCCTGCGCTGCGCTCAGCGTAGTACGCGATCATTTCTGGTGTGACTTCGCCCTGCGGACTGGCAAGATTGGTTTCCATGGGCGCCATGATGATGCGGTTGCGCAGCGTCAGGCCGCCAAGCTGGAAGGGCTGGAAGAGCAGGGTGTTATCCATTGGTTCAGCGAGCATGCCGCTTTCACGCCTCCATCATGTGCAGGCCTGGCCCTAAATGGGCAGCACCGTCAATTTGCAGCAGTTGGCCCGTCATCAGGTGACCTGCCGGGCTGGCCAGGAAGGCGACCAGTTCGGCGACCTCTTCCACGCTGGTGGCACGACCCATGGGGGTTGCATCGATAAGGCGTTGAAGCATAGGGCGGGCTGCTTCGGCTGTAAGGCCTTCGGTGAGAACTGCTCCGGGCCCAATGCAGTTGAGCGCAATATCGTCCTGCGCCCATTCCAGAGCCAGCGTGCGCATCAGTCCCAGCACACCGGCACGGGCGGCAATGGAGTGCGCAATGCCCATCGAGCCGCGATCCACGCCCGACAGAGAAATACTGACCACAGTGCCTTTTGACGATTTCAAATAGGGATAGGCGGCCTTGGTGACAATAAATATTGCCGTCAGATTGACGTCGATGACGGCATCCCAGCCTTTGCGACTGATGTCTTTGGCAGCGGCAAAAAACTGGCCGCCCGCATTGTTGACCAGCAGATCTATGCCATATTGCCCGCCTACCTTGCTGACCAGCGCTTCGATCGCATCGGTATCTCGTACGTTGCAGGTTTCAAAAAGAAAATTGCCGGGCGAGGCTTGCGCCAGCCTGGCTGTTTCCTGCAGGGCGTCGGCGCGGCGGCCTGTGCCGAATACTTGCATGCCGAGCTCCAGCAGGCGCAGCGCAATGCCGCGCCCAATACCCGAACCAGCGCCGGTAATAAAGGCGGTGCGATGCTTGAGGATGCCGGGCTGCATGACCCGGACATCAGGGTGGAGATGAATGGCGTTGTCGTGGGTCATGGTTTTCCTAGTATTGATTGGCGACACGCTTGCCAGCCCGTGGCTGCGGTATGGCGGCTGTTGCGGCCTTATTCATGAATCACCCGTTTGGCCTTGTGCACCGTCCGGGGCAGGGTGCCGGCTGCCACGACCTCGACATGGAAGCGCACCTGGAGCTTTTCGCGCAGGCGTTGCGCCAGCCTGTCGCCCAGGTCTGGTGTTGCTGTGCTGCCAGGTTCGACGCGCAGCTTGATGCCGGTCAGGAAGCCGGTTTTTGGATCTTTGACGGTATCGTCCAGCACCAGCACGTACTCGTTGGATGTGCCGGGGAAGGCGCGAACAATGTCTTCGACTGCTGACGGAAACAGGTTGACGCCGCGTATCACCAGCATGTCATCGGCGCGGCCCAATACGCCGCCGCTGAGGCGGGCATGAGTACGGCCGTCGGGGGCGGGAGTGCTGTCGCGCACCACGATGTCGCCGGTCCACCAGCGCACCAAGGGGCTGGCCTGTTTGTCCAGGTGGGTTAATACCAGAACGCCGCGTTCACCGTCGGCAACTGCTTTATGGGTGTCAGGGTCCAGGATTTCCACATAGATGAAATCTTCCGCCAGCGTTGGCCCGATTTGTGCGGCGGTATCCCACCCTATGGGCTGGCATTCCAGCGCGCCGTAGCAGTCGAACATTTTTGCGCCCCATTGCTGTTCTATGCGCTCGCGGGTGCCCGGGATGCTGGCGCCGGGCTCGCCGCCCACGCAGACCATTTCAACCTTGGATTGAGTGAGGCTGCGGCCCATGTTTTCGGCGGTTTCGGCTAGATGTGCCATGAATGAGGGTGTTCCAACAACGCAGCGGCTGCCGTATTCGAACAGGGTGGCGATTTGCCTTTCAGTGTCTCCTGATGAGGCTGGAATGACCAGAGCACCCAAGTGTTGCGCCGCCAGTGTTGCCCCCAGCCCGCCCACGAACCAGGCGTAGCTGAACATGCATTGGAAGATATCGCCCCGTCTTAAGCCTTGAGCGTACAGGTAGCGTGCATATAGATCGGACCAGCGCTCGATATCAGGTTCGGTCCATAGTACCGGGGCTGGACGCGCTGTCGTGCCTGATGAGAAATGCACCCTTACCGCCTGGCCGGGCTTGACGGCGGCCAGGGAGCCAAACGGAGGCTGGGCATGCAGGCCGGCAAGGTAATCGGACTTATGGGTGAACGGCAGCTTGCGGATGTCATCCAGGCTTTTCAGGTCTTGTGGCTGGAAGCCGGCGCGAGCGAAAACGGTTTGGTAGTGTGCGCTGTTTTTGTTGACATAGTCCAGTTGCCGGCGCAGTGCGGTTAACTGGAAGGATGTGATCTGGTCGCGGGACCAGGTCTCGCATTCATCCCAGACGGTGTCGGAGTAAGGCAGCTTGTGTTGCGTCATGGCTAGGGCCTTTTAATATGCCTCGCAACGCGAACGCGGCGAGTTCGTAGGCGATTTCGTTGATCTCATCCGCCTTTTGCAATCGGCGCTGGCTGTACCAGATCGTGGCCCAGTTCAAGGCCCCGAAAAACGGCTTGGTAGCCAGCTTGACCGGCAGGTCGACGAATAAGCCCTTGCGGATACCTGCGTCGATCACTTCGGCGAATAACTGTTCGTAGTCGTCCCGCATCTTGATGATGGAACGCAGTGTTTTCATATGGCGTGTGGCGGAAGCGCCAAGCAGATGGCGCTCCAGCCCCTGAACGGCTACTTTTTGCATAGGCATTTCAGCGAGCAGGATTTGCGTATGCCGCAGGGCCATCAACCCCAGTCGCTCTATCGGATCGCCGGCGGCCGAGGCAATGGGCTCGATTTCCGTCAGTAGGCGTGTCATGGCGCTGATCTGCACGGCGAAGAACAGGTCGGCCTTGCTGCGGAAGTGGTGGTAGATGCGGCCTTTGGTAGAGCCCAGGCGTTTGGCCACGGCATCGATGGAAGTCGCCGTATAGCCGAATTCCATGAATAGTTCCGCCGCCGCACGAAGAATCTCATCGTGTGATGCGCTGGCGTAGGCGATTTGGTCTGCGTGTTCCACAAGTTTCATGTAGTTTGATGTTGCCGAGGGTTAAGAGCCTGATTCTTCTGCTGCCTTGCGAATTGCGCGGGCAAGCACGAGGCGCTGGATTTCGGAAGAGCCTTCATAGATTTCAAGAATGCGCTGATCGCGATACAGGCGTTCGACGACTGTTGGCTTGCAGTAACCCAGTCCACCCCATATCTGTACGGCATTGTTGGCCGCCCGGTGGGCGACTTCAGAGGTGAAAAGTTTAGTCATGGCGCCAAGGCTGGATACGTCGTCGCCCCTGTCGTAGGCGGCGGCGGCCTGGTACAGCATCATGCGTGCGGCGGAAATTTCAGTCGCCATGTCGGCCAGTTTGAAGCCTATCCCCTGGTTTTCGCCGATAGGCTGGCCAAAGGTTTTTCGTTGGACTGCGCGCTTGGCGGCTTCATGGAAGGCGGCCAGGGCGAGGCCCATAGACTGGGCTGCAACCATGATGCGGCCGACATTCAGTGTTTGCAGTGCCAGTCGCAGGGCGCGATTGACTTCGCCCACGCGTGCGCTGTCTGGAACCAGCAGGTCTAGTTTCAGGTTTGAGGTTAGTGTTCCGCGTATGCCCATTTTGTCGGAATAGTCGTCAATGATGACACCGGCTTGCTCTTTGTCGACCATGAAGGCCGATACGCCTCGGCCGCCGGCTTCGGGGTCTGTCTTGGCAAAGACAACGTAGTAGCGTGAAGCGCCACCGTTGCCTATCCAGTATTTTTCACCGGTGATGCGCCAGTTATCGCCCTCGCGCACTGCGCTGGCCTCGATGGCGGCGGCGTCAGAGCCGGCAATGCGTTCGGAGAGCGCGAAGCTGGTGGCTCGGCCCTGGGCCATCTCGCGCAGGTAGAAGTCTTTCTGCTGATTGCTGCCAGCCAATAGTATGGGAAATGCACCCAACTGGTAGGCGCACATGATGGCAGCGGTAGAAGAGCAATGTTTACCCAATGTTTCTACGGCAGCGATGGTGGACACGAGGTTTGCGCCTTCGCCTCCCCATTGCCTGGGCAGGAAAAGGCCGGTGAATTTATGTTCCACCAGTGCCTCTATGCTTTCCCAGGGGTAGCGCTGGTCGCGGTCCAGTTCGGGGGCCAAAGGGCCAAAACGTTCGTTGCCGAGGCGGTCGGCCAAGGCTTGCCATTGGGTAGCAGGTTCGTCGAGCTGAGGATTCCAGATTACGGTCATTGTCAATTCTCCGGAGTGGTGATGGAGGTGGCTGTGGTAGTTGGCTTAACAGGTTTGATCAGTCGGTAGAGTTGATGCACCATGCCGATAAGCCCGTTCGGAAAGAAAGCAAGGATCAGGATTAGCGCGCTGCCGAGGATGATTTTGTCGAAGTAGCCGCCCAGCGAGAAGAATTTTTCCTGGATCAGGATTAAGGCGGTGGCCGCCAGCGGCCCCAGCAACTGGCGCCGCCCGAACAGCACGACGGCCGTTAGCATGAGGATCAGGAAATAGATTTCCAGGATGTCGGCGCTTAAGTAGGCGCGCTGGTAGGTATAGAGCCATCCAGCCGAGGCGCTGATAGGCGCGGAAAATAAAAATACTTGCAGGCGAACGCGTGCCGGATCAATACCGGTCATGGTGGCCAGGCGTGGATTCAGGTGCGTCATCATGGCTGCGGTTCCCAGGCGGGAGTGGCGAAAGCGGTCTATCAGGTAAATGGTAATTACCAGCAGGGCGAAAGCATAAGGCCAGAGCTCGGTGTCGTTGCCAGCGGTAAGTGCCAGCCCGGGAATGGATAAATCCAGTGTGGGGATGCCCCGTATGCCATCGGAGCCGCCCAGGAAGTCCCAATTGGCGGCAATCGACATGGCCACCACGGCGACGGCGTAGGTAACCAGCGAAAAAACGAATTCACGCAAACGCAGCGTTACCAGGCCGATGATCAGGGCCATGACCAGCGACGTGGCGATGGAAGCCGCCAGGGTGACCCACGAGCCGACACCGGCCTGTGTGGCGAGCAGGGCAGTGGTATAGCTGCCGGTTGCAAAGAAAACCGTATGCGCCAGGCTGACTTCCCCGAGATCGGAGACAACGACATCCAGGCCGTAGGCCATGACGGCAAAGATGGCGATAAGCACCGCCGCGCTATATGCGGCGCCGCTAGCGCCAGTTAACCCAGGCAACAGAAAAACCGCAATGCCTGTGGCTGCCAGCGCCAGTAGTTTGAGGCGAGCCATTAGTGCACCCCCATGCCGGTGCTGGAGCTTAAGCCCCCAGGCCTGATGACCAGCAACATGATCAATACCAGAAATGCGGCGGCGGTTGTATAGGCGGGCGATACATAAGCGCCAAACAGGGCTGTGAAAACCCCCAGTCCTATGCCTGCGAAATAGCTGCCTTTCACGCTGCCTATGCCGCCAACCACGACCACCACGAATGTCATGATGACCTCTTCGAAACCCATGGAAGTAAGGATGGGTGTGCGTGGGGCCACCATGGCGGCGGCGAACGCCACGGCCGCACCCTCGAAGGCGAAAACGCAGTAGTAGATTCGGCGTACATTGATGCCCGACAACTGGGACAGCTTGGGGTCTTCAGCCACCATGCGCACCAGGCGTCCGATTTTGGTTTTGTCGAGTACCAGCTGCAAGGCGATGAAGAAAACCAGCGTAACGACGACTATGGCCACATCCTGCCAGGTCAGCCATAGCTCACTGACTGGAAAATCAATCACCGACAAGGGGGTTTCCAGTATTTGTCCGGTAGAGCCGAATACCAGTGCGGCGACACCTTGCAGCAGATAGCCCCACCCTAGCGTCATGATCATGATGGAGACCAGGTTTTGCTGGAAGGTGGCCTTGAGCATGACGTATTGCATCAACAGACCGATCAGTGCCCCGGCCACCATGGCGATGGGCACTGCAAGCAGGTAAGGGGCCCCGGCCGAAGACATGGCCCACCAGGTGACGAAAGCACCCAGCATGTACATTTGCCCGTGGCCGAAGTTCACCAGCCGGGCGACCCCCAGCAGCAGCGTCCATCCGATGGCGACAAGGGCGTAGGCATGGCCAAGCACCAGGCCGTTGACCAGTTGTTGAATCAGATTCATGCTGCTTGCACTCCGAGGTAGGCTTGGGCAATGCGCGGGTCGTTTTCCATTTGTTTCGCTGAGCCCTCGAGGACGGATTTGCCGCGTTCCAGCAGCACCAGGCGGTCGACGACTTCGATGGCGGCGCGTACGTTTTGTTCGACCAGCAAAATGGACAAGCCGGAGTGCGCCAGAGTGCGCAGGGTATTCAGTACGATCGCCACCAGCTTGGGCGCCAGGCCAATGGAAGGTTCGTCCAGCATCAGCACTTGTGGTCCCATCATCAGGGCGCGGCCGATACCCAGCATTTGGCGCTCGCCTCCGGAGAGCTGGGAACCCAGGTGCTGACGCCGTTCCTTGAGGCGGGGAAACAAATCGTAGATTTCGTCGCGTGAATACACCTTTTTCCCTGGGCCGGCTTTGGGAGTAAAGGTGGTGGACAGGTTTTCTTCAACGCTCATGCTGCTGAAGATCAGCTTGCCTTCGGGCACCAGCAGTAAGCCCGCCCGTATGCGATCATGCGTGGCCCATTGGCTGACTTGCACGCCATGCAAGCAAATGTCGCCTTTGACTGTGGGGCTGCCACGCGACCACCCGGCCAGAGCATTGACCAAGGTTGATTTCCCTGCACCGTTGGCACCCACCACCCCTACGATTTCCCCTTTGCCGATAGACAGGCTGTTGAGATCGAGCGCGACATTGCCTGCATAGGCAACTTGCAGGGCGTGGATCTGGAGCACCGCCGATGCTGGTATTTGGCTGTTCATTGCGATTTTCCCAAATAGGCTTCAAGTACACGCGGGTCTCGCTGGATTTCGGCTGGTGTTCCGTAAGCCAGCTGGCGGCCGAGGTCGAGGACACAAATGCGATCGGCGACCGACATGATCAGGTCCATGTGGTGTTCGATGACGACAAGTGCGACCCCTTGCTGCTTGAGTTCGGACAACAGATGCTTGAGGCGTTCCATGTCTTCGCCGCCCAGGCCTGCGGCGGGCTCGTCGAGCAGCAGTGCCTGAGCGCCGTCGCCATAGGCCAGGGCAATAGACAACATGCGCTGAATACCGTAGGGGATTTCTGTTGGGCTCATGCCGTGATAGGCTGCGGGAATGCCAAAGCGTTCGAGCTGCTGGGCAGCAAAGCATGATGCTAGTGCGTACTTGCGGGCTGAGTACAAGGGCCTGAATACGCAGGAAAACAAGCTTGAATGGGCTGTTTTCCCAAGTACGGCGATCATGTTTTCGATAACGCTTAAATCGTTGAAAAAAGCGTTTTGCTGGAAGGCGCGTTTCAGGCCGAGTTCGGCAAGGCGGTAGGGGGCAATGTGACTGACATCGCGCCCTTGCAGGTAGACTTGGCCGTTACGAGGCAGCATGGCGGTTACTGCTTCGTAACAAGAGCTTTTCCCGGCCCCGTTGGGGCCGATGATACCCAGGAGTTCACCGCTGTGAACCGCCCAGCTTACGTTGTCCAGGGCTACGAGCGCGCCATAGCTGACGCCAAGTTTGTCGACGCGCAGGGCCGGCGCTGAATGGCCCTGCCGCGGCGTGCTGGCAGTGGTGGCTGGCATCGTTGCTGGCTCCTATTGCTGGACAACGATCTTTTCATCTTTGACGGTAAACAGGTAATAGTGGGATTCAAGCTGGCCGTTGGGGGCGAATTTTACGTTTCCCATGATGGTGTTCTGGAAGGAGCCGCCGCGTATTCTTTTTGCAATGGCTTCGCGGTCCAGGGTTTTGAGTTCGTTGGCGGCCATGGCCCAGACTTGTAGCGCCATGCCGCCCAGTGCCATGTATTTATCTGGCGTGTAGTTGAACATTTCCTGGGTTTTCTTGACGAAGTGCGTATTTACTGGATTGGAGGCAAAGGGTTCTATGGTGGGGAAGTAAATGTCGGCCCCGACAATGCCATTGGCGGCTTTGCCTGCGATGGCAATGACGCTGGGAGCAACGGTGCCAACAGCAGTAATAAGTTTTCCGGGTAAACGGGATTGCTTGGCCTGGCGGATGGTGGCCGGCATGCCCAAGCCTTCGTTGGCATTAATTGCGACGGTGACGTCGGGGTTGGCGGCGTGTATGTTGGTCAGGGCTACGCGAAAGTCGGCTTGCGCAAAAGGGAACTTTTCCTCGGCTACTTTTTCGTAGGAATAGTTCAGTTTTTTGAGTTCGCTTTCTATGGACTCTTGTGCGCCATTACCGTAAGCGTCGTTTTCGGTAAGGAAGGCGACCCGTTTGGCTTTGGCGATATTGGCGATGTAGTTGGCGATAACCGCGCCATCTTGCCCGTTGGAACTATTGATGCGTATGGCCAGCGGATTGCCCTCGCCGGACAAGATAGGATCGGCCTTGGACACAGCGGTAATGTCGAGGATGCCGGCGCGGCTGATGACAGGCTGCAATGCCAGGGTTACCGGGCTGTTCCAGCCTTCGATAATGACGGACACCCCCGAGGTAACCAGTTCGGTTGCGCGTGAAACACCAACGGCGGGGGTGGATTCGTCGTCGCGAATGATGATGTCGAGCTGGCGGCCCATTACGCCACCGCTTTCATTGATGACCGCCGCCATTGCCTTGATGGCCTGGGTTACGTGTTGGCCTTGTGGCCCGGCGCCACCAGAAAGCGGGAAGATGGCCCCGACTTTAATAGGGTCTTGAGCCTGGGCGGCTGTACCTAGTGCCAGGCTGAGTCCTGCGATGGTGAGAAGTTTGCGTATCAGTTTCATGGTTGTCTCCGGTCTTATAGATATGACTACAGCGGATAGTGAAGCAACTGTGTTGACGCGACTGCTTTTGTACGACGGTTTGTTATTGATGACGGTGTACGTATGGATGCGCGATGGCATCTGGCTGTGATTAAAGAACCCAGCCTAGTTGAACAGCATATTTTTAGAATAATCTGACTTGCTGTTTTTAAAAGATACCATTTAGTATGTTTATAGGTCAATGCGTTTTACTTGAGCTTGCTGTTTTTAAATAATGGCTAGTTGATTTAGGGTATTTACCGACGATAAAGATTTCTGTTGAAAGCATACTGTGAGGTATGTTTTTTTTTGATATTTTCAGGAAGCACAATGACTAGCGAAGTCTTGATCGATATTAAAGATGGTATTCAGACCATTACCCTGAATCGGCCCGAGGCGCGCAACGCCATGACGCTGACGGCGGCGCACGCAATTGCCGCCGCCCTTGATGAGCTCGATAGCCGTGACGATATCCAGATTGCCATCCTGACTGGCGCTGGTGGTCACTTCTGCGCAGGCATGGATTTAAAGGGTTTCTTGCGTGGTGAACGGCCCAGCCTGGAAGGGCGCGGCTTCGGCGGCTTGGCAGGCAGGCCGCCGCGCAAGCCACTGATTGCCGCTGTAGAAGGTTATGCGCTGGCCGGAGGCTTTGAACTGGTGCTGGCCTGTGACCTTGTCGTGGCCGCCGACAACGCCCAGTTCGGCATACCCGAAGTCAAGCGCGGCCTGGCTGCCGCTGGTGGCGGGTTGCTGCGCTTGCCCCGGCAATTGCCTTATCGTATAGCACTTGAACTGGCGCTTACCGGGGACTTGTTTCCGGCAACTCGCGCCCTGGAATACGGCCTGATCAATCGTCTGGTTCCTCCTGGGGAAGCCCTGGCGGAAGCACGGCGCCTGGCCGAAAGAATTGTATGTAACGGCCCTTTGTCGGTCGCAGCCAGCAAACGCGTGGTGGTCGAGTCGCAAGACTGGTCATCGGCAGAAATGTGGGATAAACAGGCCGAACTGACCGAGCACGTAATAGCATCGGAAGACGCGCGTGAAGGTTCGGCGGCATTTGCTGAAAAACGCAAGCCAGTATGGAAAGGCAAGTAAATAGCAGGTTGGGTTGGTGCTGGGTTATGTCTTTTGCTAATGCAAGTTTGATGCATTAGCGACGGGTTTCTGTTCTTGCGAAAGTCGGGTGTGCCAGGGGCTGTTTCGGCTTCACGCGCTGCGCCCCTGACGGGGTTCCCGTTACGGTCAGCGCCATCGAGGCGTCCGCGGAACTTGCCCGGTCGGACCAGTGGTCCGACAAGCGTCGGGCTCAGACAGCCGCGGCCTTGCCTCCTCGATGGCGCTGACCGTAACGGCTTGCGCAAGGCGCCTGCACAGCCCCCGACACACCCGACTTTTTGCATCAGCGACATTTGGAGCAGTATTACATCACCAACCAGCCGCGCAAATAAAACCAGCTTTTCAGGCTGCAAGGCTGTCAGGCCGGCCAATTTTCTATTACGCAGTTGTCCGGGGTGGGTGAAGCTCAGTGCGGCGGTAGGCGTGCGCCGCGTGCTGACGAAGGGAAGCCGGGGGGTGTCGGCGGCCGTTGTTTGAGCGCAGCGAGTTCGGCCGACGCCCGGCTGTACGAGGCAGACGCGGAAACAAGCACGCCGTGCCGCACTGAGCTTCACCCACCCCGGGCAACGTCATAAGAATCAGCGCGAAAGGCGTAACCCGACCTATACCCGTTTGTTATGCAACCGTTTTCAACACTTCCCCTATTGTGTGGAAAATTTCCTGGATCTGGCTTTCTTCAATGATAAGCGGTGGCGAGATGGCGATGATGTCGCCGGTGTAGCGCACCATAATGCCCTTGTCGAAACACTTCTTGAAGACCTCGGCGGCCCGTGCACCGGGAGCGTCGGGGCGAGGTGTAAGTTCTATGCCAGCCACCAGCCCCATGTTGCGTACGTCGATGACATGTGGGGCGCCTTGCAGTTTGTGGGCCGCTACTTCGAATGCAGGGGCCATGTCAGCCGCGCGCTGGAACAGGTTTTCACGCTCGTAGATGCCTAGCGTGGCCAGCATTGCCGCCGTGGCCAGAGGATGCGCCGAATAGGTGTAACCGTGAAAGAATTCGATACCAGTGGCGGCGGCAGCCAATATGGTGTCGTGGATTTCGCGTTTGACGGCCACCGCGCCGGCGGGCACGGCTGCATTGCTGATGCCTTTGGCGAGCGTCATCAGGTCGGGAGTTACGCCGAGCAGTTCGCTGGCGGTGGCAGCGCCTAGGCGGCCAAAAGCGGTAATGACTTCGTCGAAAATAAGCAGTATGCCGTATTTTTCAGTAATTGCGCGCAGCTTTTCCAGATAGCCTTTGGGCGGCAGCAGCACGCCGGTAGAGCCTGCCAGTGGCTCAACGATAACGGCGGCTATGGTGGAGGGGTCGTGCAAGGCGACAATGCGTTCGAGTTCGTCGGCGAAGTGTTCGCCCCAGGCGGGCTGGCCACGCGAATAGGCGTTTTTCGATAAGTCGTGGGTGTGTGGCAGGTGGTCGACGGCGGGTAGCAGGGCGCCTGAAAATGTTCGGCGATTGGGCGAAATGCCGCCTACCGAAATACCGCCAAAGCCTACACCATGGTAGCCGCGCTCGCGACCGATCAGGCGGGTGCGCTGGCCTTCGCCACGCGCCCTGTGGTAAGCCAGCGCCATTTTCAGCGAAGTGTCTACTGATTCCGAGCCCGAGTTTGTGAAGAAAATGCGGTCCATGCCGGCAGGCATCATTTTGGCAACGGCCGAGGCAGCGCGGAAGGAGTCCTGGTGGCCGATCTGGAAGCTGGGGGCGTAGTCCATTTCGGCCGTCTGGCGGGAAATGGCTTCGACGATTTCTTCACGGCCATGGCCGGCATTGACGCACCAAAGCCCTGCAGTGGCGTCGAGTATTTGTTGCCCATCGACGGTGGTGTAGTACATGCCCTTGGCCTTGGCGAGCATGCGTGGATGCTCTTTGAATTGGCGATTGGCGGTAAACGGCATCCACAAATTCGAGAGATCGGGGGTATTGGCTAGGGTCGTCATGGTTACCTCGATGGGCAGGGAATATAAAGGAAGATTGAAGTTATCATTCTCGTCGGCGCGGTCACCTAAAAACATATACAGTTGAGTTAAAGATGCATAACCGTATTGGTGTTATAAGAGCAACTGTATTGATTGATGGTGAATATGATTTATTTCCAAGCTTCTCGCGATCGCTCCACCGGACCTTCCTTGGTGGATCAGGCGGTTCAAGCTGTCGAGCATGCCATCCGGAGCCAGGTGCTGCGCCCTGGCATGGCCGTGCCATCAGTCAGGCTATTTGCCAAAACCCACGGCTTAAGCACCTTTACCGTATCGGCGGCCTATAACCGCTTGGTTGCGCAGGGTTGGCTGGTGGCCAGGCCGGGCTCGGGCTATAGGGTTGTGTTGCGGGCAAGGGCGGAACCGCCAGTGTCGGCGCCCCCGAACTGGAGCCCACCCAGGGTCAGCGCTTCCTGGCTGCTTTCCGACGTCTTTGCCGATCACTCCATACCCATCAAGTCAGGGTGTGGCTGGCTGCCACCAGAATGGCTGAATGAAACCGGCCTGGAGCAGGCCATGCGCCAGGCGGCGCGCGTACCGGCCAGTCAGGTTGGGGGCTATGGCCATCCCTATGGCTATCACCCCTTGCGCGAGCATTTAACCCAAGAACTGGCCCAGCATGGCCTGAATATCGATATCAAGCAGGTTTTGCTGACTCAGGGTGCAACCCAGGGTCTGGACATTGTGGCACGCACTTTGTTTCGCCCTGGCGACATCGTGGCGGTCGAACTACCAGGCTATGCCAATTTGTTGCAAACCTTGCGTTTGGCTGGCTTGACTGTGGTTGGGGTGGCGCGCAATGCTGACGGCGTGTGTGTGCAGTCATTGCAGGCACTTGCCAGTGCCCATCCCTTCAAGGCCTTGTTTTTGAATACAGTATTGCAGAATCCCACAGGCACGAGCCTGAGCATTGCCAATGCCTTTCGTGTGCTGCAATTGGCCGAGCAGCACGATTTCTTGGTGATCGAAGACGATGTGTCGCGTGACTTGATGCCTGATATTGGGCCATTGCTGGCCGCGATGGCAGGCTCTGAGCGCGTGGTGTATGTTTCAGGCTTTTCCAAGACAATCGCGCCTTCCATGCGTGTTGGATACATTGTGTCAACGCCAGCCTTGCTCGAGGAATTCGCCAAGACCAAGATGACCATAGGGCTGACTACGCCTGAAATCATGGAGCGCACGGTGTATCAGGTGTTGCGCCTGGGGCGTCATCGGCCTTATTTGCAGCGTGTCCAGGATCGTCTGCGGCAAGCCCATGATGAATTGGCTGACCTCATGGATCAGCACGGTTTTGAAGTGTATTCCAGGCCGCGTGCCGGCCTGTTCATGTGGGCTCGTCCGCAAGGCAAATGGCGCGAGCGCGGAACGGCCAGGCTGGCCGAACTGGCCTTGAAAGACGGCATTTGGCTTGCGCCGGGGTTTTACTTTTATCCCGATCAGGTGGACGACGGCTGGATACGCTTCAACGTTGCATACTCTTTGCATCCGGCGCTGTGGGAATTCATGCGGCGCGTGGGGGCGGCGTCGATTGTTGAATAAAATATGAATGGCTGTGTTGCATGTGGTTTTTCGTTCTTGCGAAAGCCGGGTGTGTCGGGGGCTGTTTCGGCTTCACGCGCTGCGCAAGGCGCCTGCACAGCTCCGGACAACGTCACAAGAAACCGACAGCGTCGCTAAAGCACCCATGACGCAAGCGCCATCCTTGATCAAAAACACTGTCGGCATCAGGCCTTTACCACCCGCCTATACACCACAAAATCGAAAGCATAGCCATTTTCTTCAGGCTGCGGCAGCCTTTCGGCCTCTTGCCATGTGTCTTTATCCATGGGAGGGAAAAAGGTATCGCCATCGACATGGGCGTGGACTTCAGTGGCTATGACTTCATCGGCAATATCAAGGGCCAGCCTGAATATTTGCTCGCCGCCTATGATGCAGATACGTTCCGCATTGTGGCAGGCTGCCAGCGCGGATTCTAGCGTGGGGTATACCGTTGCGCCTACTGCCTGATAGTCGGGGTTGCGGCTGATGACCAGGTTGGGGCGACCAGGCAGAGGCCGGCCCAAGGATTCCCAGGTGTTACGCCCCATCACTATGGGCTGGCCCAGCGTGGCCCGCTTGAAATGGGCCAGATCAGAAGGCAAGCGCCAGGGCAAGGTGTTGTCACGGCCGATGGCGCGGTTGTTGGAATAGGCAACCACCAGTTGCACAAGAGGAGAAGACTTCATATACCGTATTGAAAAAGAGAATGTTTATTGAGGGGCATTATGGCATTTTGGCGTGAAGACAATGCGGGTTTCATGACATCCCTTTTGGCTATCGCGCTTTAAGCTACTTGCCATCACCGATTACAATAGTTGAGAATTTTATTAATTAGAATGGCAGCCAGATGAAATCGTATCTTCAGCTTTGTCAGCGCATTATCGATGAAGGAGTTTGGGTCAGCAACGAGCGGACAGGGAAAAACTGTCTCACCGTTATCAATGCAGACCTGACCTACGATGTCGCGAATGGCGAGTTTCCGCTGGTGACCACCAGAAAAAGCTACTACAAATCAGCCATTGCGGAAATGATCGGTTATATCCGCGGATACGATAATGCCGCTGATTTCAGGAAAATAGGCACGCGCACCTGGGACGCCAACGCCAACCAGAACGAGGCCTGGCTGAACAATCCCCTTAGAAAAGGGGTGGATGATTGCGGCTTCATCTACGGCAAGATAGGGCGTAATTTCCCCAAGCCCGACGGCGGTAGTGTTGACCTTTTACGTAAAATCTACGACGACTTGCGCGCAGGCAAAGACGATAGGGGGGAAATCTATACCTTTTATCATCCTGGCGCCTTCCATATGGGCTGCTTGCGGCCTTGCATGTATAGCCATCATTTCTCCTTGCTGGGCGACACCTTGTACCTGAACAGTACACAGCGCAGTTGCGACGTACCTTTAGGCCTGAATTTCAACATGGTGCAGGTTTATTTCCTGCTTGCCATCATGGCCCAGATAACCGGCCACAAGGCGGGCATGGCCTACCATAAAATCGTCAACGCCCATATTTACGAGGACCAGGTCGACTTGATGAAAAACGTGCAGTTGACGCGTGAGCCTTTCCCCGCGCCGAGGCTGGTCATCAACCCCGATATCAAGACCCTGGAAGACCTGGAAACATGGGTAAGCACCGATGACTTCGAGCTAGAGGGATACCAGCACCATGATCCCATAGCCTATCCATTTTCAGTTTGATGGGGCATAGGTATCAGGCTGTTTTTAGGTTTCCTGTACAGTAACAGAATAGGTAATATCGGCTGTCTTGGCGAGCATGGCCGAGGCCGAGCAGTATTTGTCGTGCGATAACTGCACCGCGCGTTCAACTGCGGATACCGGCAGATTCTTGCCCGTTACAACAAAAGCGAAATGGATTTTTGTAAATACCTTGGGGTCGGTTTCTGCCCGCTCGGCCGTCAGCTTGACCTGGCAGTGGCTGACCACATGCCGCCCGCGTTTTAAGATAAGTACGACATCGTAGGCGGCGCAACCGCCCGCGCCGCTAAGCAGCATTTCCATGGGGCGCGGAGCCAAATTATGCCCGCCGCCATCTGGTGCTCCGTCCATAGCGGCTACATGGCCGCTGCCCGTACGCGCCACAAACAGCATGCCCTCGGGGCCGCCCCAGTCGATAGTGCATTCCATGGTGAAGATTTCCCGCGTGAATTTGAAACGTTAATCATTACCCATTCAGCCTTCAAGCGCAACATGATGGCGCTGGCTTATGTGTTTGTCTGATTGTGGCGTTGTTTATTGGATTACGTTTGCCGCTTGTATGGTTGCGGCGTTGTTTGTCGGATTAGTGCCTCCAGGCGCGTAATCCGACAAACAATACACCAGACAGTAGTAACTTTCTGCGTAGGGAATTCTCTGTCGCTTTGATCTATATCAGGTATGATTTACGAGTTTTTATCGTAGAGCGATATGTTATGAATACTCTCACCATACTGCTTCTGACATTCGTCTTGTCAGTAACCGGCTTGTTCGTTTTTATCTGGTCGTTGCGCAAGCATTTGTTCGACGATAATCCCGCCGCCGCCAATGTTATTTTTTCCGAAGGAGAAATCGGGACGGTTGAAGAGCCAGCGGCTACCGCGGCCCAGCACAAGGCCTTGCAAAGTACGGTGGGCTCCACTCATATCGCCGTCAGCGATCCGGCCCGCGCGGCGCGCATGAAGGTCGAGCTTGCCGAGCGTGTACAGGCCGACCAGTCGACTGCCTACGTGACCTTTGTGTTCCTGGCCTGTGCCATCGTGTGGCTGATCTTCGCCTCCACTGCAGGTCTGATCAGTTCTATCAAACTGCATGAACCCGACTTCCTTTCTCAATATGCCTGGCTTACCTTTGGGCGTGTACGCACCTTGCACCTGAATTCGGTCGCTTACGGTTGGGCGCCCATGGCCGCTTTTGGCATTGCTATCTGGACCTTGCCGCGCCTGCTGAAAACAGAGCTGATGGGTGGGCGCTTTGCACTATTGGGGGCCATGCTCTGGAATGCCGCGCTGATTGCCGGGTTGGGCAGCATCGCCGCCGGCTTTAACGACGGTCTTGAATGGCTGGAAATTCCCTGGCAAATAGACATCCTGTTTGTGATTGGTGGTGCGCTCATAGGCTTGCCTTTGGTTTTTACCTTGCAAAACCGTAAGGTCGAGCACTTGTATGTGTCGATCTGGTACATGGGTGCGGCGCTGTTCTGGTTTCCCGTCCTCTTTTTTATCGGCAATATCCCTGGAGTGCACTTTGGCGTGGAACAGGCCACCATGAATTGGTGGTTCGGGCATAACGTGCTGGGGCTGTTTTATACCCCCATTGCCCTGGCTTCTATCTATTACTTTCTGCCCAAGATCATCGGGCGCCCCATACAGTCGTATAACCTATCCTTGCTGGGCTTTTGGGCGCTGGCTTTTTTTTATGGCCAAGTCGGCGGCCACCACCTGATAGGCGGGCCAGTGCCTGGCTGGCTGATTACGCTTTCCATCGTTCAGAGCATCATGATGGTGGTTCCTGTGCTGGCTTTCACAGTGAACCAGCACCTGACCATGCGGCATAACTTCAAGACCTTGATCTATTCGCCTACGTTGCGTTTCATTGTGGCCGGCGGCATGATGTATACGCTCAGTTCGGTGCAGGGCTCGATGGAAGCCTTGCGCAGCATCAATACCGTTGTGCATTTCACGCACTTCACCGTTGCTCACGCCCATCTGGGCCTGTACAGCTTCTTCTCGCTGGTGATGTTTGGCGCCATTTACTTTGTCATGCCGCGCGTCATGTCGTGGGAATGGCCTTACCCCAAGCTGATTGCGTTGCACTTCTGGCTGGTTGTGATTGGTTTCGGCATTTACTTTGTCGGTCTGAGCATAGGCGGTTGGTTGCAGGGCGTGGCCATGCTGGATGCTTCCGTGCCATTCATGGAGTCGGTGCGCGTGACCATACCTTATCTTGAGTCCAGAACCGTGGGCGGCTCGCTCATGACGCTGGGTCATCTGGTGTTTGCCGGTCATTTTGTGGCGATGGCATTGCGCTATGGTCCCAAACGAGTTGGTCCGGCCCTGTTTCACCGGTCGCGCCGACCCAGAGCTGCATTGGCGGAGGCCTGATCATGGAAAGCGAATACAAACTATTGGGTGGGGCCATGGTAACGCTGGCCCTGGCAACTGCCACGTTGGTCGTGGCGCCTTATTTACAGTTGCGCGAATTGCCTCCTTCCGAAGGACTCAAGCCCTACACGTCGCAGCAGTTGCGGGGCCGTGAGGTATACATCCAGAATGGCTGTGTTTATTGCCATAGCCAGCAGCCGCGCTCTCAGTCGCAAGCGCCTGATTTCAAGCGGGGCTGGGGCAGGGCGCCAGTGGCGGGCGACTATTTCTACGACAGGCCGCACTTGCTGGGCACCATGCGCACCGGTCCCGATCTGCTTAATATCGGCGCTCGCCAGCCCAGCGCCGACTGGAACCTGGGCCACCTTTATCAGCCCAGGGCTTATGTGCCAGGCAGTATCATGCCTTCATATCCATTCATGTTCGAGCTCAAAGATAAAGCTGAATCCGGCGATAAAGTCGTGAATCTGCCGCCGGGCTACGCGCCGGTAGGGCAGCAGGTCGTCGCCAAGCCTGAAGCCCTGGATTTGGTTGCTTATTTGCTGGCGCTGGATCGTACTTACCCCGTTAAGCCGCCGCCCGGATCCGACAAGTAAGAAGGCCAGGCACTCAGTCCCATGGCATGGCGCGGGAAGGACACGTTGGAGAACAGAATGTCAGACAAATCAAAGAGAATTCAGGCCCAGCAACGGGAAATGCCGGAGCCTTATGAGGGCAACCGGCCCGTTCCCTGGCTGGTCATTATTATCGTGGGTGCGTTGTTTGCATCCGCCATCGCCTATATATGGCTGATGTATCCGAAGTACCCCGCGTCGTATGGCGATCATCGTTCCGCGGCGGACTTCCAGGTGGCGGCAGCCAGCGCCGGAGGAGCGGTCGATGGTACTCAGGTGTACACCGCGCACTGCCTGGCTTGCCATCAGGCGACGGGCGCGGGTCTGCCTGGCGTGTTTCCGCCCTTGGCCAGTTCCGAATGGGTTACAGGCAAAGAGTCCTTGGCTATCCAGATCGTGCTGCATGGCATCACTGGCGACCTGACCGTGGGCGGACAACATTACAACGGCGAGATGCCAACCTTTAAAGACAAGCTCAGCGATGCTGAAATCGCTGCTGTGGTTACCCATATACGTACCAGCTTTGGCAATTCGGCCAGCAAGGTCGATGCTGCCATGGTCAAAAAAGAGCGTGACGCTACCGCATCTCACGACAAACCCTGGAATGGCGACGCAGAGCTGCAGGCCATGAAGTAAGGCGCGGCCCGTCATGAGGGGATTGCTGGCTGTCCTGATGGTTTGTTGTCTGGGCATAGGCGCTATTTATGCTCAAACCGATGGTTTTACCGTGGTGACCACTGAGTCAGCCCGCAGGGCCGAGGTATTGCGGCATCCCAGGGCAGTGCCTGACGCGCCTTTGCGTACCGTCGATAAAGCCGTTGATGCGATGCTGCTGCAGGCTTTGCGCGCAGATGGCAGGGTTGCTATCGTCAATTTCATGTATACGCGTTGTTTTTCGATTTGTCTGGCCATGGGAGCACAATTCCAGCAGTTGCAGGCCGACATACGCAAACAAGGCCTGGGTGACAAGATTCGCTTGCTGAGCATCAGCTTTGATCTGGGGGATACGCCTGAACTGTTATCCAGATATCAGCAACGCATGCAGGCCGACCCCGCCATCTGGCGCTCGGTTGCCGTGACGGACCTGGCGTCGCTGGCGACACTGCTGGATACCTTTGGGATAGTCGTCGTGCCTGCCGAATTGGGGCAGTACGAGCACAATGCGGCCTATCATATTGTGACCCCACGCGGCCGCCTGGTGCGTATCGTTGATATGGACGACACGCAGTCGTTGCTTGAACATGCTGTGGCGCTGGTGACTGAAAAGGCGCGCCCATGAATCCCTTTGCCTGGCTGTACCGCCCTGTTTCTCCCTGGCTTTATGGCGCTGTGAGCATCTGCTTGTTATTGCTTGCACTGGTATTCAAAGCGTGGATGACCCGTTCCATGTCTTTACATATGCTGGTGCACATACCGTTGATTTTGATGGCAGGCGCATTTGCGGCAATGGCTTGGTTGGCAGGCAGGCGGCGCAGCATGTCTTTGCGCCGGTCCATCCTGGTGGTTCAATACCGTAAATATAATGCTCATGGCTTGGCGGGTTTGCTATTTGTCACCCTGATGATGGCTTACTGGATGATACCCAAGTCGCTGGATCAGGTGCTGGTTTCGGGCCTGGCCGACAGCCTGAAGTTCTTGGGGCTGTTTGTGGCGGGCATGGTGTTGTTCGATTCGCTGGGCCGGGCCGATAAGGTAATAAAGCTGTTCTTCCTGGGTAATTTCTCATGGATGACAGCAATAGTAGGGTTGTTGTACCAAGATAACCCAACCAGGCTATGCAATTTTTATTTGCTGAATGACCAGGAAATTGCAGGCAAGGGGCTGGTCGTATTGGCCGTGGTGTTGCCTGCAGTCTGGTTGTTGATGGAGCATAAACAGCTGGGGCGGTATTTGCGCAAGTAGGGGGGTGTCGGATTAGCCGCAGGCGTAATCCGACAAGACAGCATCAACCGCGTTATCCTTATGCATCCGCACGCGTTTCATCTTTTTTGTACAAGGAGCACCCATGGCCACGCAAAACACCATGCACAAACATTCAGGTTTTTCCAGGCGCATGAGCCGGCTGGATGGCTTGTTGGCAGAAGTTGGCCGGGCAGCGCAAGTGCTTGATGGCTCCGTTCACGCAGGCCGGCCTAATCCTGCCGGTAAATTGCCTGTCATCACGGAACAAACAACAGCCTCCTTGACCGACGCCGAACAAAAGCACGCCGCTGGTCTTATGCGGGTTAATCATGTGGGTGAAATTTGCGCCCAGGCTTTATATCGAGGACAAGCGTTATTTTGCGGCGATGCACCAATTCGGAAGTTGCTGCTTGATGCAGCCAGTGAAGAGGTCGATCATTTAGTGTGGTGTCGCCAACGCCTGGTAGAACTCGACAGCAGGCCAAGTCTCTTGAACCCGCTTTGGTACGTAGGGTCGTTCTCGCTGGGCGTTGTGGCGGGTCGGGCCGGAACCGCCAGTAATCTGGGTTTTATGGCTGAAACCGAAAGCCAGGTCGAGCAGCACCTGAATCAACACCTGACCGACCTGCCTGTCACCGACGAGCGCTCACGCGCCATAGTCAAGCAAATGCGCGACGATGAAATCATGCATCGCACCACTGCCCAGAATCATGGCGCCAGGAAACTGAACAGGCTGACCAAGCTGGCCATGCGGGCAATGTCCAAGGTAATGACGATAACGGCCTATCGCATCTAGCTGGTCTCTATGGTTTTGTAAGCAAAAAAACGTGCAAGGGTTTATACTGAATTACTTTTGTGTGTTTTTATGAATGAAAAGTGTTAAAAAAACCACACAATGCAGATTCATCAAAGTTTTTACAGATTTACCTTGCATTGCACAAATAGTCGTTATACACTTTGTTTATCGGATGTCGAAACGTGATTGCAAAGGGAAAACCCCAGTCACCCGGTCTCAAGCCAAGTGCTTTAGCAGCCCGACATGCCAAGGTTGTCTCCTCCACCCTCCTCCTTTGGTGGATTTAGCCCAAGATCGCAAGATCTTGGGCTTTTTTTTGTTCCTTTGGCCTATGGTTTTATCCTCAGTTTTGTGTAATGTATTATCTACGCGCTACTTGTGGGTGGAATTAGCCCCTGATCACAAGAAACCACTGTTGCCGGTAATATTTTTTGTTGCACCTGTTTCTTAAGCTGCGCCCTTCTTGTTACAAAAACATCCGATAATGATCATGCTTACATTGCTTTTGGGGATTGTGTGATTTCGCCTCACCTTTGGGGTTCTTTTACCTGGCTTTATATTTGCATAGTCGCGTTCACGGTGGGTGGCCTTATCGTCGCCTCCGAACGCTGGCATGGCGCATTTACTGGCGATACCGATCTGAACAAGCCGCAGGCTAACCACTCGCGCGCAACGCCGCGCGTGGGTGGCTTGGCTGTGTTGGCGGGAACCTTGGCTGGCCTGCTTGTCCTGGGTCCCAGCAACATGACCCTGACCTGGCTGTGGCCGGTGCTGTTCATTGCCGCAATGCCAGTCTTTGTGGCGGGCCTGCTTGAAGACATCACCAAAGATGTCGGTTCGGGCAAGCGTTTGCTGGCGGCTTTTCTATCGGCAGCAATTGCCTGGTGGCTTTTGGGCGGTGTCTCGCGCGTAGGCCTGGGCTGGGCCGACTGGATGCTGTCGTTCTGGCCTGTTTCATTGTTGTTCACCATGATAGCCGTAGGCGGTTGTACGCACGCCTTGAATATTGTCGATGGCATGAATGGCCTGGCCGGCATGATAGCCACGCTGATGGCGTTGTCGATTGCCCTGGTCGCCTTGCAGGTGCAGGATATCCCCATTTTCCTGATCGCCACCGCGCTGGCGTCCGCCACCCTGGGTTTTCTAGTATGGAATTTTCCCTTTGGGCGGGTTTTTTTAGGCGATGGCGGCGCCTATTTTCTGGGTTTCATGCTGGCTGAACTGGCTGTGCAACTGGTGGTGCGTAATCCCAGTGTTTCGCCTTTTTATGCGTTGGCTGTCTTGTTCTACCCTGTGTTTGAAACGCTCTTTTCCATTTGGCGCCGCCGTTTCAAGCGTGGCGTACCTGTTGACCAGCCCGATGCCTTGCATTTGCACCAGCTTGTGTTTCGCCGCCTGGTGCGCGTTACGTTCAGCCGTGACCGACGCCATGCCGTGCCGGCACTGTGCAATGCCATGACCTCGCCCTACCTGTGGGTGCTTGCGCTTATCGGCCTGGTGCCGGCTACGATATTCTGGGATAACGCCTGGGCCTTGTGCGCCAGCATAGCGGTGTTTTGCTGGGTGTATATCTGGCTTTATTCCCGATTGGTATCGTGGCGCCGTCCGGCTTGGCTGCTGCTGCCTTCGCTGGGCCGCAATCATCGCCGCAAATAGTTGTAGTTGGTTTTTCTATAACAATATTTTTTTACTTATATAGCCTAGGAGAACAAGTTGGAAATTCAAGACGTGAAACTTGCTGTGGTTGGTCTGGGCTATGTGGGCCTGCCCTTGGCGGTCGAGTTCGGGAAAAAGCGTGGGGTTTTGGGTTTTGATATCAACGCTCGCCGCATCATTGAACTGCAAGGCGGGGAAGACCATACGCTTGAGGTTGACGCTGCGGAACTCGCCGAAGCCATCCATTTAAGCTTTACCAGCGAAACCGCACAATTGGCCGAGGCCAATGTGTATATCGTCACGGTGCCTACACCCATAGACGCTTATAAGCAGCCCGACCTGACCCCATTGATACGGGCCAGCGAAACCATAGGCAAAGTGCTCAAGCGCGGCGATATCGTCATTTACGAGTCTACGGTGTACCCAGGTGCAACCGAAGAAGACTGCGTGCCCGTGCTCGAGCGTATCTCGGGCTTGCGCTTTAATGAAGACTTCTTTGCCGGCTACAGCCCGGAACGCATCAACCCGGGCGATAAAGCGCATAGGGTCTCAACCATCAAAAAGGTCACTTCTGGCTCCACGCCTGAAATCGCCGACCTGATCGACGAACTGTATGGTCAGATCATTATTGCCGGCACGCACAAGGCAGCGTCCATCAAGGTTGCCGAGGCCGCCAAGGTCATTGAAAACACCCAGCGCGATGTCAACATCGCCCTGATCAATGAACTTGCCCTTATTTTCAATAAAATGGGCATTGATACCCAGGCAGTGCTGGAAGCTGCCGGCACCAAATGGAACTTCCTGCCGTTCAGGCCAGGTTTGGTGGGTGGCCACTGCATAGGCGTTGATCCTTATTATTTAACGCATAAGGCGCAGTCTTTGGGCTACCACCCGGAAATCATACTGGCTGGTCGCCGCCTGAATGACTCCATGGGCGGCTATGTGGTCGCACAACTGGTCAAGCACATGACCAAGCAGCGCATACAGGTGCAGGGTTCCAAGGTGTTGCTCATGGGGCTGGCATTCAAAGAAAACTGCCCTGACCTGCGCAATACTCGTATCGTCGACATTGTTCATGAACTGGGCGAATACAACATCGAGGTCGATGTCTATGACCCCTGGGTGGATCCCGCCGCGGCCATGCACGAATACGGCATTATGCCGGTTGCAAGCCTGGCAGCAGGAGCCTACGATGGAATCATCCTGGCCGTTGCCCATGAACAGTTCGTCGCCATGGGCGGCAAGGCCATACGCGCCTTGGGCAAACCCGAACACGTTCTCTATGATCTTAAATACATATTGTCCGCCAGCGAGTCCGACCTGCGGCTGTAATCCCGAAAGTAGAAAGGCCTTATATGAATAATCGTTATCAGGAAGTGACTGCAAGCCTGCAGTCTGAACCAAAAATATGGCTGGTTACCGGGTGCGCCGGGTTCATTGGCTCCAACCTGCTTGAGACATTGTTGCAAATGGGCCAGAAAGTCGTCGGCCTTGACAACTTTTCTACCGGGCACCAGTACAACCTTGATGAGGTCCAGCGTACAGTAGGGGCCCAGCGCTGGGAAAACTTTACCTTCCACGAGGGCGATGTCCGCAACCTTGACGATTGCGCCAAGGTGGTGGCCGGCGTCGATTACGTCCTGCATCAAGCGGCGCTGGGTTCCGTGCCGCGCTCATTGCAAGACCCCATCACTACCAATAGCGTCAATGTCAGCGGCTTCCTGAATATGCTGGTGGCGGCGCGCGACGCCAAGGTGCAGTCGTTCGTATATGCCGCTTCAAGTTCCACCTATGGCGACCTCGAAGCCTTGCCCAAGGTCGAAGAGCACATAGGGCGGCCCTTGTCGCCTTATGCTGTCACCAAGTACGTCAACGAACTCTACGCCGATGTCTTTACGCGTTCTTATGGGTTTGGCAGCATAGGCTTGCGTTACTTCAATGTATTCGGCAAGCGTCAGGATCCTAATGGCGCCTACGCAGCGGTCATTCCAAAATGGGTAGCTGCCATGATACGTGGCGAAGATGTCATCGTGAATGGCGACGGCGAAACCAGCCGTGATTTCTGCTTTATTGAAAACGTGGTGCAGGCTAATATCCTGGCTGCCCTGGCGCAGCCCGAAGGGGTCAATCAGGTGTACAACGTGGCTTTCAATGCCCGCACCAGCCTGAACGAACTGTTCGAGTACCTGGCCAAGGCATTGGGTAATAATGGAATAGTCTACGACAAACAACCGGTTTACAGCGACTTCCGGGCCGGCGACGTGCGCCATTCCCAGGCCGATATCAGCAAGGCCAAGAAGTTGTTGGGCTACGAGCCCATGCACAATATTGTTCAGGGGCTAGAAGTTTCCATGCCCTGGTATACGCAGTTCTTGCGTTAGCTTGAAAACATTAAAACAGCGACTTTCCGGCCTGCATTCCGATCACAAGCGCATTGCGCAGGGCGCAATGCGGGTGGCCTTTTTTTTGCTGCTCGGCAAGGCAGCGGGCGCGCTCAAGGAAATGGCGGTGGCTTACCGCTACGGCATCAGCGATGTCGTCGATGCCTACCAGTTCACCATGACCATGGCGAACTGGCTGCCGGTCACCATAGTTGGCGCCTTGTCGGTAGTGCTTATCCCCGTGCTGGTGCGTACACGTTATGCCGAGCGGGTGGTGCGTGCGCGTTTCCTGGGCGAGTTGCAGGGCATGATCATTGCCGTGGGTACGGTGCTGGCCGTTTTGACCTACCTGGCCTGGCCATGGATGCTGGAGCTGGCCGGGCAGGGCTTGTCGGTCGACGCGCGACGCATGAGCTCCGAACTGACCCTGGCTTTTGCGCCAGCTGCGCTACTGACTCTGCTTACCGGCATCAGCGCGGCGCGTTTACGGGCGCATGAGCGACATATCAATACCTTGCTTGACAGCGTGCCGGCGGTGGTCATACTGGTTTGGGTCATGCTCGCGGCCACGGCCGCCGATGTGGGTCCGCTGCTTTGGGGCACGCTGGTCGGTTACCTGATCCAATCGGTATGGCTGCTGGCTCTGGCCAAAAAGGCCGACGGGATGTGGGCCCGTCCCAGGCTCAGTCTGAGTGCGCCGCAATGGCCTGATTTGGTCAAAGCGGCAGGGGTGATGCTCATAGGTCAAGTCGCCATGAGTTTCGTCGGGCCCATAGACCAGTACACCGCAGCCAATCTTGGCGCCAATGCCAATGCCACCTTGGGCTATGCCAGCCGGCTCTTGTCTTTGTTGCTGGGGGTGGGCGCCGCTTCAGTGGGGCGGGCGGCTTTGCCGGTGTTGGCCGATATACAAAGCCGTGGCGATCGTGTCAGGGCGCGATCCACTGCGCTGAAATGGTCCGTGTTGATGGTGCTGGCCGGCGCGGTGGTTACCTTGGTGGGCTGGGTGCTGGCTCCCTGGGGGGTGGCCTTGCTGTTCGAGCGTGGCGCATTTACCGCGCAAAATACCGATACGGTGGCGCATGTGTTGCGCTGGGGGCTGTTGCAGTTGCCTTTTTATTTTGGTGTGTTGATTCTGGTGCAGTTGCTGGCCAGCCAGAACCGTTATGCAATCATGGCAATGATCGCCGTGGCCAATTTTATTTTGAAAGCCGCCATGAATCAGGTGCTGGCGCCCATCATGGGTCCGGCCGGAATCATGCTGGCGACCAGCATGATGTATGCCCTGTCATATATCTGCTATGTCGTCGTGGCTTTGCGTCCCGCTCCCGCAGCGGCGACATCTAGTTAGTATTTCAGATACAGGTATTGTTTTGAGTTCTTTGCGTTTTCAACCTCATTTGATGATAGTCATCCATTCTTTGAGCGGCGGAGGAGCCGAGCGGGTAGCGGCTGATTTAAGTGCATATTGGGTACAGCGCGGCTACAAGGTGACGCTGGTTACCCAGGCCGACGTCAGCACTGATGTTTACGCCTTGCATCCGGCGGTCAAGCGCCATGCGCTGGGAACCGCGGCATTCAGCAGGGGTACCTTAAGTGCGATGGCGGCCAATCTGCGGCGCGTGTGGGCCTTGCGCCGACTGATACGGCGCGAGCGCCCCACCATCGTACTGGGCATGATGACTACGGCATCCATACTGGCCGTTGCCGCCGCGCGCGGCCAGGCATGTCGAGTGATTGCTACCGAGCATACCCATCCGCCTTCCCAGGATCTACCGGAAATGTGGCAGCGCCTGCGTCGCTGGGCTTACCCTCAGGCTACGGCTGTGGTGGCGCTTACCTCGGGTACCGCTGCCTGGCTTAAAACCCATGTGCCGGGGTCACAGCTTACGGTTATTCCGAATGCTGTGCGCTGGCCGCTGGATCAGGAAGAGCCGTTGTTGGTTCCTCCGCCGCGCGATGGGCGTTACCGGCTGCTGGCTGCGGGGCGCTTGCATCCGCATAAGGGTTTCGATTTGCTGATCAAGGCATTTCAGGCGATTGCCCGGCAGTTTCCCGATTGGGATCTGGTGATACTGGGCGAAGGCGCTTGCCGCGACACGCTGCAAAGCCAGATAGACACTGCCAGCCTGGGTGACCGCATCAGCATGCCGGGGCGGGTGGGTAATGTCGGCGACTGGTACGCGCAGTCTGACTTGTATGTACTCAGTTCGCGTGTCGAAGGGTTATCCAACACTTTGCTGGAAGCCATGGCCAGTGGCCTGGCGCCGGTGGCGTTCGATTGCGAAACTGGTCCGCGCGAGATCGTGCGCAATGGCATAGACGGTGTGCTGGTGTATCCGCCCGAAGACGATGAGGCCCTGGCCGCTCATTTGTCAGACATGATGGCGCATGGCGAGCAGCGTGCTGCTTATGCCAGGCGTGCCGTCGATGTGCGTGACCGGTTTTCTACAACACGGGTCATGGCGCTATGGGGCAATTTGTTTGAAACGGAATAAGATCGCCCTTGGGTGGGCTCTATAAGCGAGCGGGCTATGTGCGGAATCATTGGAGTTTGGGGTAGCTTGGCGGGTAAGCAAGAGCTCATCAAAGGGGGGTGCCGTCGCATGCGTCATCGTGGCCCCGACAGCGAGGGTTATTGGGAAGATGCTGAGTCCGGGATGGCCCTGGGTCATGTGCGCCTGGCGATTCTCGATCTGACCGAGGCCGGGCATCAGCCTATGTTGTCGGCTTGCGGACGCTACGTGCTGGTGCTGAACGGGGAAATCTACAATCACCTGGAACTGCGGGAAACGCTGCGGGTGCAGGGCAGCGCACCGGCGTGGCGTGGCCATTCCGATACCGAAACCTTGCTGGCGGGCTTTGCTGCCTGGGGCATGGAAAAAACGCTGCAGGCGGCCGTAGGCATGTTTGCGTTGGGTTTATGGGACCGTCAAGAGCGCAGCCTTAGCGTGGCGCGTGACCGCATGGGCGAAAAGCCGCTGTACATCGGCTTTGTAGGCGGCAACTTTGTGTTTGCATCAGAACTCAAGGCACTAACGGCCATACCCGGTTTCGACCACGAACCCGATCGCCGAGCCTTGTCTTTGCTGCTGCGTCACAATTATATTCCCGCGCCTTTCAGTATATATAGCCAGATCAGCAAGCTGGCGCCTGGCTCTTGGGTCTCGCTGAGCGCGGCGCATCTGGCGCAGGCCTTGACGCCCGAGGCGCAATATTACTGGTCGGCGCGGCAGGTGGCCCAGCAAGCAGGCGGACGTCCGCTTTTATTCGATTCGGATGGCGAGGCTGTCGACGCCCTGGAAAATGTATTGGCCCTGGCGGTCAAGGGCCAGATGATATCCGACGTTGATCTGGGTGCGTTTTTGTCCGGCGGCATTGATTCCTCGGTCGTTGCCGCCTTGATGCAGAAAAATAACGCGCAGGCGGTCAAGACTTTCTCCATAGGTTTCGATGATCCCGCCTACAACGAAGCCGAGCATGCCAAGGCTGTGGCCGCCCATCTGGGCACGCAGCATACTGAACTGTATGTCAGCGCCAGCGATGCGCTGGCGGTAGTGCCTGGCCTGGCGCGACTATACGATGAACCCTTCGCTGACTCGTCGCAAATTCCCACTGTATTGGTTACTCGCATGGCGCGCCGCAACGTGACGGTGGCCTTGTCTGGCGATGGCGGCGATGAATTGTTTGGTGGGTATTCGCGCTATTTTCGGGCTCAGGCCTGGTGGGGCAAGCGCGAGTCGGTGCCGCCCGTCCTGCGCGGGCTCATGGCGCCTGCAGCGCGCCTGGGTGCGGGCTTGCTGGTTGCCGGGCATACTCGTGATCGCGTCGAAAAGCTGGCTGAAGTTCTGGCAGCCAGGCACCCTGGCCAGTTCTACCGGCAGTTCGTGTCTTACTGGAAAGACCCGGCGCAGGCGGTGATAGGCGCCGATATGCCTGCAACGCCTTTTGACGAGCCGTTGGGCGCCGGTATCTTCGAGAGCATGATGCTGCTGGATGTGCTGACCTATCTGCCTGATGACATACTGGTCAAGGTAGACAGGGCGGCCATGGCGGCCAGCCTGGAAACCCGGGTGCCCATGATAGATCACCGCGTGTTCGAGTTTTCACAACGCTTGTCGCGCCATTACAAGATACGCGATGGGCAGGGCAAGTGGCTATTGCGCCAGCTTTTATACCGATACGTGCCAAGGGCTATGGTGGATAGACCCAAAAAGGGGTTTTCCGTGCCGCTGGCGACGTGGTTGCGCGGGCCATTAAAAGAGTGGGCTGCTGCCTTGCTTGATCCCGTGCGCCTGGGCCAGCAAGGCTTGTTTCATGCGGAGCCTATCGTGCGTAAATGGCAGGAGCATCAGTCTGGCAAGCACGACTGGAGTACCCATTTGTGGAGCATACTCATGACACAGGCTTGGCTGGATGAAAATAAGGCCTCACGCGTGAGGCAGCCATGAAAATACTGTTTTTCGTCAGCTCCATGCACGCGGGGGGGGCCGAACGGGTGGCCGCTACCCTCGCCAGCGCATGGGCAGAGCGCGGTGACGAGGTCATTTTGGTTCCCACCTATACCAAAAAGGGTAAGCTGTTTTATCGCCTTGGCAGGGGTGTTGAACTGATTTGGTTGGCAGACCGCATGGGTTGGTTGGGGAAAATCGGCTTAGCCAGTGTTCGGAAGTGGTTTGCCATACGGCGCGTGGTTAAAGAAACCCAGCCCGACGTGATAATTTCTTTTCTGACCAACGTCAATGTCATGGTGCTGCTGGCTACGCGCGGCATGGGCGTGCCCACTATCGTTTGCGAACGGACCAATCCCGCGTTCAGCTCCAGCGCCAGCAGGGCATTGGTTGTACTGCGTCGCTGGGTTTATCCGTGGGCCAGCCTGGTAACTGTACAGGCGCAGGCCAGCGTGGCGCCCTTGCAAGAAATGCTGCCTGGCATCAGACGCCTGGCCGTCATACCCAACCCCTTGCCACCAGAGCTGGCAGCAGGCATCTTCGCCCGGCCAGAGCCTGAGGCGGGTCGTCGTCATCGATTGGTGGCCATGGGCCGGATGGTGCCGATCAAGCGTTTTGCGTTGTTGATACAGGCGTTTGCCACGCTGGTCGCCGATTATCCCGATTGGGATCTTTATATCTGGGGTGATGGCCCTTTGCGGGTTGAGCTTGCACAACAAGTGGCGAACGCAGGCTTGCCTGAACGGGTTTTCCTGCCAGGGCGCACTAGCGAACCCTGGCAAGAGCTGAGCCAGGCTGATGTCTTTGTACTGAGTTCCGAGGTGGAAGGCTTTCCTAATGTTTTGCTCGAAGCCATGGCCCTGGGGGTGGCTTGCGTTACGGTCGATTGCCCCAGCGGGCCGCGTGAAATCAGCCGTGACGGACAAGATGCGCTGCTGGTGCCGCTGGGTGATCAGGCCGCACTAAGCCAGGCCTTGGCTCAGTTGATGGCTGATAACGTGTTGCGCGGTGTTCTGGGCAAGCATGCCGCCGCGTCAGTGCGAAATCGCTACGATCTTCAAGAAGTTTTGTTTCAATGGGACGGGCTGATTGCCAGCGTCCGGGGCCAGGAAGGCCAGGAAGTCGATGAATGAGTGATTACACAGTTGTTCCCCCTGAACCCTTGCACGTGGTGCATATTATTTCGGGCCTGGGGCATGGGGGCGCCGAAACGGTGCTGCATCGCCTGCTGACTGCGCCTACGCAGCAAGACCGTCATTGCGTGATTTCTATGGGTGGCGCTGACGTGTTCGGCCCGCGTTTGCGCGCAGCCGGCATTGCGGTTTATACGCTGGAGATGAAAACCCCTAAAGGGGGGCTAACAGGCTTGTGGCGCATGTATCGGTTGTTGCGTCAGCTCAAGCCCGATGTGGTGCAAACCTGGATGTACCACGCCGACCTGATAGGCGGCCTTGCCGCGCGCTTGGCTGGTGTCAAGGCGCTGGCCTGGGGTATACGCAATTCAGGGGCTGATTTACATAAAAGCAGCCGCACGGCCAGGGTGTTGTCGTGGGTATGCGCGCGTACATCGCGATGGCTGCCGGGCGTCATAGTTTCCTGTGCTGAAAATGCCGCGCAACGCCATCAGCAATGGGGCTATAGGGCCGACCAGATGCTGGTTATTCCCAATGGCTACGATTTGTCATGCTGGCAGCCCGACCCTGTGGCGCGGGCTGCTGTGCGGGCAGAGTGGGGCTGGGATGAGCATGTGCTGGTGGGCAGCGTGGCCCGATGGAATCCGCTGAAGGATCACGCCAATCTGCTGGCGGCCTTTGCGCAAAGCGCGGCGCATGATGCTGCTTTGCGTTGTGTCCTGATAGGCCAAGGCATGGATGCATCGAATAACGAGCTGATGGCGTTAATCCGGGGCCATGGCATCGCCGACAAGGTCAAGTTGCTGGGTCGTCGCGACGATGTTCCCCGGCTGATGCAGGGGCTGGACGTGCATGTGTTGTCGAGTCGCGCTGAAGGTTTTCCCAATGTGGTGGCTGAAGCCATGGCGGCAGAAGTGCCCTGCGTGGTGACTGACGTGGGCGATGCGGCGCTGATAGTCGGCGATGCGGGTTGGGTGGTGACGCCGCAAAATTCCACGGCATTGTCGGGCGCCATGGATCAGGTGGTGGCTCAACGGGGAACTGACGCTTTGTTGCAGCGGGTGCGGCAGGGGCGCGAGCGGGTAGGGCGTTTGTTCAGCCTTGAAGCTATGGTTGACGCCTATCGTGTGGTCTGGCGGCGTCTGGCGGCCGATTACCCGGCCTGGCCGGCAGGCGTTGCGCGTGCGCCGTATGACAACGATGGCGTGAGGCAGGCCAGTCAGGTGCGGCGCCTGCTGTTTGTGGTGAATAATCCGGCGTTTTTCTTGTCTCATCGGTTGCTGTTGGCGCTGGGCGCGCGCGCGGCTGGCTTTGATGTACATGTGGCGACCATGGATGGGCCGTCGGTGCCCGAGGTGTTAAGTCATGGGCTGGCGCATCATGTGATTCCCATGTCGCGCAGCGGAAAGAATCCGCTCAAAGAAATACAAAGTATCTATGCACTGTGGCGGCTGTTCCGGCACTTGCGGCCTGACCTGGTGCATGCCGTCACGATCAAGCCAGTGCTGTATGGAGGGATAGCGGCGCGCCTGGCCGGGGTGCCGGCTTATATTGCGGCTATTTCAGGTTTGGGGTTTGTTTTTACGCGCCACGGCCAGGGTTTTGACTTCGTGCGCTGGTCAGCCACGCAGTTGTACCGGCTGGCTTTGGGGCATTCCAATAGTCGGGTTATTTTCCAGAATACGAATGACCGCGATGTGTTGCGTCGGGCAGGTGTGGTCAGGCTCGATCAGGTAGTGCTGGTTCGGGGGTCGGGGGTTGATCTGACTGAGTTTCAGGCGGTTCCCGAGCCCGATGGTGCGCCAGTGGCGATTATGGCAGCGCGTTTGCTGGCAGATAAGGGGGCTGCAGAGTTTGTCGAGGCGGCTAGGCTGACGGTGGGGCATGCAAGTGGGTTGCGGTGGTTGTTGGTGGGCGGGCCTGATCAAGGTAACCCAGCCAGTATTACGCAGGCTGAATTTGCGCGTTGGCAGCACGAAGGGATAGTGCAGTGCCTGGGTGAGCGTGCCGATATTGCGGCGCTGTATCAGCAGTCGCATATTGCGGTGCTGCCATCGTATCGCGAAGGTTTGCCCAAGTCGCTGGTCGAGGCGGCTGCCTGCGGGCGCGCGGTGGTGACAACGGATGTTCCAGGGTGTCGGGATGCGATAGAGCCTGGGGTGTCAGGTTTGTTGGTGCCGGTGCGTGATGCGCGGGCGCTGGCTGATGCGGTGTTGCGGTTGGCAAGTGATGGCCAGTTACGGCGTCAAATGGGCGCGGCGGGTCGGCATCTGGCCGAGCAGGAATTCGATATCCGGAAGATAGTGCAAAGGCATGTGGAACTGTATAGGCTGCTGACGCAGGAGGTAAAACCGTAGGTCGGATTAGGGCTTTCGGGCCCGTAATCCGACAAGTGCCGCCTCAAAGAAACAGAACCCACCGCCCCGAAGAGCATGGGTTTTCGCGTACTGTGCCGTCCAAATGAAGGCTTAAAACGGCAATACAATATCTGGCGACAACGCCGTCAGTGCGTGGCGGAATTCGGCCTTGATGCGCTCCAGGACTTCAGCGGTATCGCCTTCAAAACGCAAAACAATCACGGGCGTGGTGTTGGATGCCCTGGCCAAGCCAAAGCCATCGTTATATTCAGCGCGTACGCCGTCTATAGTGTTGATGCTGGCTGCCTTGGGGAAGCTGCCTTCTTTTTGCAGGCGGGCTATCAGGGCGTGGGGCTCGCCTTCTTGCATTTCCAGTTTCAGCTCAGGGGTCGAGATATCTTGGGGCAGGGCTTCCAGGATGGCCGAAGGGTCGTCGTGGCGGGACAGGATTTCAAGCAGTCGTGCACCGGTGTACAAGCCGTCGTCAAAGCCGTACCAGCGTTCCTTGAAAAAAATATGGCCGCTCATTTCGCCGGCCAGGGGAGCGCCGGTTTCGGCGAGTTTGGCTTTCATCACCGAATGGCCGGTTTGCCACATTAGCGGTTTGCCGCCGGCCTGCTTGATGGAACGGGCTACGTGGCGGCTGCATTTGACGTCGAAAATAATGGTGGAGCCAGGTTGGCGCTGCAGGATATCTTGCGCATATAGAATCAATTGGCGGTCAGGCCAGATGATGGCGCCCGATTTGGTGATGACGCCCAAGCGGTCGGCGTCGCCGTCGAAGGCCAGCCCCAGTTCGCAGTTGGTGGCTTTTACATGCCGAATGAGATCTTGCAGGTTGTCTGGGTCGGCCGGGTCGGGGTGGTGATTGGGGAAGTTGCCGTCGACCTCGCAAAACAGTTCGTCGACTTCACAGCCTAGAGCCCGGAACAGGCGTGCCGCCACTACGCCGCCGGCGCCATTGCCGCAATCTACGGCTATTTTCATGGGGCGGGCAAGCTTTATGTCGGTGCTGATGCGTTCTACGTAGGTGTCGAGGGTGCTCAGTGTGCTGCGGCTGCCCGGTGTTGCGTGTTTGGCGCTGCTGGCTGCCAGGCGCAGCATGATTTGCTGGAGTTCCTGGATGTCGGCGCCATGCAGCGTTTTGCCGCCCATCATCATTTTGAAGCCGTTGTAATTGGGCGGGTTGTGGCTGCCGGTAATGGCTACGCCTGACCCGGTGTTTTGCGTATGAGTGGCAAAGTAAACCAGGGGGGTGGGAACCATGCCGATGTCGATGGTGTCGATGCCGCCTTGCATCAGGCCGTCTTGCAATGCCTGGGCAAGCTGCGGGCTGCTGTGTCGCCCGTCGTAGCCAACTACCAGGGTATTGATGCCTTCGGCGTGAGCGCGTTCGGCCAGGGCCAGCCCGAGCAGGTGGGCAAAGCCAGGGTTCAGTTGTTCGGGAACCGTACCGCGGATGTCGTAGGCTTTAAAAACGGCGTCGGGCAGGGGCTGATGGCTGGTCACAAGTAATATCCTTCACAAAAATCATGGTGTTGACAGCAATTATCCCGGATTCTGCTGGCGAGTGCTGGCGTGGAGTATCGTAGACTGGCAATATCTGTCTTAGAATAGTTGGTTCCGGGGTTACCGTCGTCAAGAAGGTTGGGTAATGAGTCAAGTAGAAGAACTGGTACAGATGTTAGGTCGCCAATATGTGTTGACCGGCCCAGAAGCCGAGTCCTGCACGGTGGATTGGCGTGGGCGCTATAGTGGCCAGGCACTGGCCGTGGTCAGGCCTGGTTCTACCGACGAAGTCGCGCAAGTGGTGCGCTGGTGTGTGGCCAACCAAGTGCCTATGGTGCCCCAGGGCGGCAATACCGGCCTGTGCGGTGGTGCAACGCCCGATGCCAGCGGCAAGGCCGTAGTGGTGTCGCTGACGCGGCTGAACCAGGTGCGCAGCATCGACACCGTCAACGACACCATGGTGGTCGAGGCGGGTTGCATACTGCAAGCGGTACAGCAAGCGGCGCGCGATGCCGACCGCCTGTTCCCTTTAAGCCTTGCCGCCGAAGGCAGTTGCACGCTGGGCGGCAATCTGGCGACCAATGCCGGCGGCACGCAGGTGCTGCGTTACGGCAATACCCGCGACCTGGTGCTGGGCCTCGAAGTGGTTACCGCCGAGGGCGATGTCTGGCACGGCCTGCGCGGTCTGCGCAAAGACAACACCGGCTACGATCTGCGCAACTTGTATATAGGCAGTGAAGGCACCTTGGGCATCATTACCGCGGCTACCGTCAAGTTGTACCCGTTGCCTGTGGCGCAATGCACGGCCCTGCTGGGCCTCAATTCCATCGAAGATGCCGTATCGGTGCTGTCGGTGGCGCGCAAGGGGTTCGGCGCTTCTCTGACTGGCTTTGAACTGATTGCCGGCGGGTGTTTGCAGGGCGTGGTCGAATGTTATCCGCAGCAACGCATCCCTTTTGATGGCGCGTCGGCGAGTCTGCCCTGGTTTGCCCTGCTTGAACTCTCCGACAGCGAAAGCGCCGAGCATGCGCGCGAGCGTTTTGAAGCCATTGTGGGCGAGACCATCGAGGCCGGGCTGGTGCAAGATGCGGTCATTGCCGAAAACATTTCGCAAAGCAAGGCGCTGTGGCATTTGCGCGAAAGCATACCTTTGTCTGAAAAAGCCTTCGGAAAAAGCATCAAGCACGATGTCTCCATTCCGGTATCCAGAATGGCCGATTTCGTAAAAACCACCAATGCCGCATTGCAAGCCAGCTTTCCTGGAATCCAGCATGTCATTTTTGGGCATCTGGGTGATGGCAATCTGCACTACAACGTAGCCAAGGGCCAGTCATACACCGAAGATGAGCTCCTGGCAAAGCAAGAAGCCATTTACCAACTGGTGCACGACAGCGTACATGCCTATGGTGGCTCGATCAGTGCCGAACACGGGGTAGGCCAGTTGAAACGCGATGCCTTGCCGCGCTATAAAGACCCGGTCGAACTGGCCCTGATGCATCGCGTAAAGAAGGCGCTCGATCCCCAAGGCCTGATGAATCCGGGGAAAATGCTTATTCCCTGACACCGTAGCCATCATGGTTCCAACCCGGCCCAAAATACTGATAGTCGAAAACGATTTCACGATAGCCGAGAATTTGTACAGCTATCTTGAAATTCAGGGCTATGAGCCTGATGCGGCCTATGATGGCCATGCCGCCTTGACGATGTTGGCCAATGGCAGCTTTGATGCCATCATTCTTGATATTGGCCTACCCGGCATCGATGGCTATCGCGTTTTGCAGATGATAAAAAAAGGGCCTGATGGGGGCTTGCCTGTTTTAATGCTGACGGCACGCGCACAGCTAGAAGACAAGCTCGCCGCTTTTACGCTGGGCGCCGACGACTACTTGGTGAAACCCTTTGCTTTAGCCGAGGTCCACGCGCGCCTGCAGGTCATGTTGCGCCGTGGCAAGCCTAGCACGGGTGTGACAATGCTGGCCTTTGCCGGCATTGTCTACGATATCCCCGCACAGACGGTCGCTGTTCACGGGCGGGCTGTTCATCTGACCAAGAAGTCACGCATTATTCTGGAGCTGCTGCTCGGCACGCCCAACGTTCTGGTGTCGCGCCAATCTTTGCAACAGGCATTGTGGCCAGATGATCCTCCTTCCGACGAAGCCGTGCGCAGCCAGTTGCATTTGCTCAGGAAAGCCTTGCAGGAAACCGGCTTCGACGGAATTGAAACGGTGCATGGCCTGGGCTGGAAAATAGTCGAGCCATCTGTATGAAAAAGGCGCGACACTCGCTGGCTCAGCGCGTGGTGTGGGCGCTGACCGGTTCGGCGGCTTTGCTGATAGTTGTGTTGTGCACGGTTTTTTACTTGGCGTTCGACCAGATGGAGGACGACATGGTAGACGCCGTGCTTGTTACCGAAGCTGCTCATTTGCAAGAGCAGTTGCGCCAAGGGCAGCCCATACCGCGCCAGCAAAGCCAGACTGCGCTGGGCGCCATATTGCAGTCGTGGCTGATTGCCACGCCTCAAGACGCGGCCTTGCTGCCCAAGCCTTTGCGCACATTGTCGCTGGGTATGCATATCTTGTCGCCGGGCGATGCAACCTGGCATGTCTTGGTTGCTGATACCTCTGCGGGCAAGTTGTATTTGCGCTACGACGCTACCGTACATGAAGCGCGCGTGCTTGAATTCGGCTGGATCGTGCTTGCTCTGGGCGGTTTGTCGATTGCGTTGGCTTTTGTGCTGGCCAAGTGGCTGGGCAGCCTGGTGGTGGGCCCTTTGCTTGACCTGACCAATCGCTTGTCTGGCTGGGCCCCCGGAGCGCCCGATATTACCGTGCGCAGCGACGACGAAGTCGGGCGGCTGATCGAGGCGTTCAACCGGGTGCAAGACAGGGTTGAAGTCTCCATGGCTTTTGAGCGTGAGTTTGCGTCCAACCTGGGTCATGAAATCCGCACCGCGCTGACAGCAATTCGCAGCGATGCGGAACTGCTGCAGATGGACCCGGCCTTGTCGGTACGCGGCCATCAGCGCTTGGAACGCATGGCATTGCATGTGGATACGATCAGCAGCAGCCTGGCCAGCGCGGAAAGCCTGAGCCGCGACATGCCTGTTTCGGGTACCGAGGTGTGCGTCAGGGATCGCATCGAAGAGGCATGGTTGGGGCTGGAAGCCGAGGCGACCCGCCAGGGGCTGATTTTTGTCAACGATGTGCCCGCTTCCCTGGTTCGGACGCTGGACCCTTATGCCTTGCTGATGGTGGTCCGCAACTTGATACGCAATGCGGTTGACCACGCGGCCCCGGCTGCCCTGGTGGTAAGCCAGGCGGATAAAAACAGCATTGCTTTTGCCGATAATGGCGCGGGCATAGCCCCTGATGCCCTGCCTTTGGTGTTTGAGCGCTATTTCAGTTCCCGTCGGCGTGATGCCCTGCCAGTCGAGCTGCGGCCTGAATCCAGGCGGGGATTAGGCCTGGCTATTGCCAAGCAAGTCTGTGAACGCAATGGCTGGGCCTTGACCGTGCAGTCGCAGCAAACCGGGCCTCATGCGGGCACGGTTTTTACCTTGCGATTCAGGCGGGATGCTTCAAGCTAGGGTTCGAGGCCTTGTTTGATTTAGAAACGGAATTATCCGGCATGCCAGTCACGTGGCCTGACTCTTCATAATTCAACGTTTATTTCACGGGCTGCCGGCTATTGTGCAAGCTGTTGAGCAGGCACGCGCTTGTCTGCCTTTTGCCTCCAGGGGCGGATTTCACGCAGGAAACATACATGAGCAAGCCAGCAGGCATACCCTACGAGAACTCATTGTTCGACGCCATCATGAAAGTCGTGGGCATGACAGGTTTGTTGCCAGGGTGCTATCGGCGGCAGCCGGGTGAGGACGACGATCACTCCATTGACGAAATCTGGCGTCACTTGTCCAAGGTGCAGGTGCGTCGACGCAATACTCTGACCGTCTATGGGATTGTGCTGGCATGCATACTGCCGTTTTTGGCCTCGACATGGACGGACTCGTCCCTGATGCATCAAGGCGTGGAATGGGCAGGTCTGGCCCTGATAGTGATTGCCATCCTTGGGCGCTGCTGGTGCATGTTGTACCTGGGTGGCCATAAGGGCGCTGACCTGATCGACCAGGGGCCTTATTCCATTAGCCGTAATCCCTTGTACCTATTTTCCATGATGGCGGTGGCTGGCATAGGTGCGCAATCGGGCAGCATATTGCTGGGTCTGGTGCTGGCGTTGTTTGTATATGCGGTATTCAATAATGTCATTGACGAAGAAGAGCGGCTGCTGCGCAAAGTGTTTGGGCCGCATTATGCGGAATATTGCGCGCGAGTGCCGCGCCTGTTGCCGCGCTTCAGTCTTTGGAAAAGCGATGACCAAGTGATGTTCTCGGTGTCGGGATTGTGGAATACGATACGCGATGCGGCGCCTTACTTGTTGGCGCTGCCGTTGTTTGAGCTGATCGAATGGGGGCAGTCGGCGGGGTGGTTGCCGGTGCTGCTGCGCTTGTATTGATGGTTGGGTTGTTTGTCGGGTTAGCGCCGCCAGGCGCGTAATCCGACACCTGCAGTCTATAGGCATACCCAAACTGCAGGCATTCGTGCCCAGGCTGCACTACGGCTTCAGCTATGTCGGGAACGATTTTTAGTTCTTGGCGGGCAGGTGTGTGTTTTTTTCGTTCTTGCGAAAGTCGGGTGTGTCGGAGGCTGTTTCGGCTTCACGCGCTGCGCCCCTGGCGGGGTTCCCGTTACGGTCAGCGCCATCGAGGCGTCCGCGGAACTCGCCCGGTCGGACCAGTGGTCCGACAAGCGTCGGGCTCAAACAGCCGCGG